>CBIHQW010000026.1:0-84972 GCA_966212285.1 Massilia kyonggiensis | reverse complement strand
TCATGTTGCAAGCAAACGAAATCCAGCAGCGATTCACTCATATTCAGCAAACCATTCAAGAGGCCCAGCAGGCCTGCCAGCAGGATGCCCCTAACGAGATCCGCGACTGCATCGAAAAACTGTCGCGCGAAGCCCAGCAGGCGCAGAGCGTGATGCAGTCGAACGACCAGCAGCGCATCCAGCAATGCGTGGACAGCCTGGAAGACATGGGCGACGAAGCCAAGCGCATCAGCCGCTCGCTGCCGACGATGCCCGCCCACCTGGAAGCCGCGGTCACCCGCGTGCATGCCGAACTGTCGGACCTGAAGCACAAGCTGCACTGATCGTTCAGGGTTCCAGCGTCAGCGCCAGCCGGTAGGGATAGACCATCTCGCACGGCTGGCCGGCACAGACGGCGGGTTTGTACTGCACCAGCCCGGCCGCGGTGGCGATGACCTTGCGCGCCTCGGGGGCGTCCAGGCCGATCGCGGTGACGCTGCGTGCCTTGCCATCCGTACCCACCAGCACGTACACCGTGATCGTTCCCTGCTGGCGCATCTTCGTGATGATGTGCGCCGTCGCCTTGTAGAACTCGGCGGGGCCCTTGACCGGATACGGCGGCTCGTCGCCCGGCGCGAGCGCGGGATACCAGCCGGCGACGCTCGCCTGCTCCTGCGGCGTCAAGTCCTTGAAGCCCCGGTCGGGCGGCACGGGGACGGCGCGCGCCACGTCGCGCTTCAGCATCGTCCCGGTCCGCGCGTCGTCTTCCTTGACCGTGTACGTGGTGCCCGTCGCGGCGACGCGCACGCGCTCCGGATTGCGCCCATCCTGCACGGCCACCTCGCGCCCTCCCGTGCCCGCGTAGACGATCTTGCCCGGACCGCTGGGCCGGTCGTTCTTCCAACCGCCTTCGTAGCGGCCGCCGAGGGCCCACGTCATCGTGCCGGTGCCGTCGCGCTTGCCGTTCTTGAACTCGCCCTTGTAATCGTTGCCGTTGGCGTACAAGGCTTCGCCCGTGCCGGTGCGCTCGCCCATCCGCACGTCGCCCTCGTATTGCGTGCCGTTCGGGTCCTGGAAATAGCCGCGTCCGTCCGGCACGCCGTTCGTGAGCGTGCCCTTGTACAGCGTGCCGTCCGGATAGCGCAGCTCGCCATCGCCCTGCGCCAGCGCCGGCGCGGCCAGCGCGAAGAGCAGCAACGCGACCGCGGGTTTCATACGACCCCGCCCGCGCGCAGCGCCGCGATCTCGTCGTCGTTCTTGCCCAGCACGTCGCGCAAGACTTCCTCCGTGTGCTCGCCCAGCAGCGGCGGCGCCTTGGCGCTCGTGGCCGGCGTGGCCGACATGCGCATCGGGCTGCGCACCAGTTTCACCTCGCCGGCGGTCGGATGCGGCAGCGCGATCTCCATGCCGCGCGCGCGCACCTGCTCGTCGGCGAACACCTCGTCCAGGTCGTTGATCGGTCCGCACGGCACGCCGACGGCTTCCAGCAGCGCGATCCAGTCGGCGCGCGGCCGTTCGCGCACCATGTCCGCCAGCAGCGGCACGAGCACGTCGCGGTTCTGCACGCGCAGCGGGTTGGTGGCGAAGCGCGGGTCGCGCGCCAGTTCCGGCCGGCCCCCGGCTTCCACGAATTTCTGGTACTGGCCGTCGTTGCCGGCGGCGACGATGATGTGGCCGTCGCTGCACGCGAACGTCTGGTACGGCACGATGTTGGCGTGCGCATTGCCCCAGCGCCTGGGCCGCTTGCCGCTGGCCAGGTAATTGCTGCCGACGTTCGCCAGCATCGCGACCTGCGTGTCGAGCAGGGCCATGTCGATGTGCTGGCCTTCGCCCGTGCGGTCGCGGTGGGTCAGCGCGGCGAGCACGGCGACGGTCGCGTACATGCCCGTCATCAGGTCCGTCAGCGCGACGCCCACTTTCTGCGGGCCGCCTCCCGGCAGGTCGTCGCGTTCTCCCGTCACGGACATCAGTCCGCCCATGCCCTGGATCAGGAAGTCGTAGCCGGCGCGGTGCGCATACGGTCCGTCCTGGCCGAAGCCCGTGATCGAGCAGTACACGAGGTCCGGCCTGATGGCCTTCAGCGTGTCGTAATCGAGGCCGTAGCGCTTGAGGTGGCCGACCTTGAAGTTCTCGATCACGACGTCGCAATGGCGCACCAGCTCGCGCAGCAGCGCCTGGCCTGGCTCGCTCGCGATGTCGACCGTCAGCGAACGCTTGCCGCGGTTCGCCGACAGGTAGTAGGCGGCTTCGGTGGTCGGCCGGCCTTCGCCGTCCGGCGCATACGGCGGCCCCCAGGCGCGCGTATCGTCGCCGGCGCCGGGGCGCTCGATCTTGATGATGTCGGCGCCGAGGTCGGCGAGGTTCTGCGAGCACCACGGCCCGGCCAGCACGCGCGACAGGTCGAGCACGCGGATGTGGCCCAGTGCGCCCTGCAGGCGATTGTCCGGACCGTTGTGCGGTCCGTTCGGATTGAATGCCATCTGGTCTCCGATTGTTGAGTTGTTCTCGCGGCGGATTATACGTCCCGTTTCTCGTCCAGCGTGGCGGCGAACTGGTCGCGCTCGCGGTCGACGATGTCGTCGACGACGCGCTCGTCGAGCCCCATCCCTTCGAGCACGAAGGCCGACAGCTGCAGGCTCGCTTCCAGCGTCTCCGGCACGACGACGTTGGCGCCGGCCTGCTTGAGGGCGCGCGCATGCTTTTCGTCGCGCGAGCGCGCGTACAGGCGCACGTGCGGGAATTCGCGCCGGATGCCGCGCACGGCCTGCATGGCCGATGCGGGATGGTCCATCGTCAGCACGATCGCCGGCGCCTCGTCCGCATGCACGTGGCGCAGCAGTTCCGGCCGCGCCGCGTTGCCGAAATAAACCGGCACCCCGGTCGCGCGCAGCTGCGAGACGAGCTTCGCATCGTTCTCGAACGCGACGTAGGGAATCCCCTGCGCCGCGAGCAGCTTGCCCAGTTGCTGGCCGACGCGTCCGAATCCCGCGATGATCACGCGGTCCCGCGCCGCATCGAGCTCGTTGTCGGCGAGGTGCGCCGCGGCGCCCTGGGGTTCCGCCGCCGAGCGCTCGCCGATCGCATGCCCGATGCGCGCCAGCAGCGGCGTGATGAACAGCGACAGGCCGACGGCCAGCATCACGCGCGCGCCGAGGGCGCCATCCAGCAGCTTCGACGCGGTCGCGTAGCCGATCACGATGAACGCGAATTCGCCGCCTTGCCCCAGCAGCAGGCCGCCTTCGATCGCGCGGCCCCATGGCAGGCCGCCGAGCCGCAGCAGCGGCGCGATGACGAGGGCCTTCAGCAGCACGAGTCCCAGCACGGCGCAGGCGAGCCACAGCGGCGCGTGGAGGATCTGCAGCGCGTCCATGCCCATGCCGACCGTCATGAAGAACAGCCCCATGAGCAGGCCCTTGAACGGCTCGACCATCAGCTCGACCTCGTGCTTGAACTCCGTCTCGGCCAGCAGCAGGCCGGCAATCAGCGCGCCCAGCGCCATCGACAGGCCGGCCAGGTGCGACAGCGCGGCGATGCCGAACGTCGACAGCAGGATCAGGGCCATGAATACGTCCGGCTGGCGATGGCGGGCAAACGCGCGGAACAGCGGATGCACGACCTTGCCGCCGACGAGGTAGATGAGGGCGATGGCGCCGGCCGCCTTCGCCATCGCGAGCAGGGCGATCAGCGCCACGTTCGCGCCGCCGCCCTCGTTCTTGCCGAGCGCGCCGATCAGGATCAGGATGGGCACGACGGCGAGATCCTGCAGCATCAGCACGGCAAACGCGGCCTGGCCGAGGGGGCTCGCCGTGCGCTGGCTCTCGGCCAGCAACTGCATCACGACGGCCGTCGACGACAGCGACAGCACGAGGCCCAGCACGAGCGCCGCGTCGAGCCGGCGGTCGAGCAGCAGATAGGCCGCGCCGCCGATCAGCGCCGCGCACAGCACCACCTGCGCGCTGCCCGTGCCGAACACCCAGCGCCGCATGGCCCACAGGCGCGCGGCCGAGAGCTCCAGGCCGATCATGAACATGAGGAACAGCACGCCCAGCTCGGCCAGCATGGCGACGTTGTCGTTGTTGGGGAACGTGAACAGGCCTAGCGGCGCGAAATCCTCGGCCATGCGGCCAAGCCCGAACGGGCCGAGGAGGGCGCCGACGGCGAGGAAGCCCAGCACCTGGTTGATGCGCAGGCGCTGCAGGAGCGGGATCAGGATGCCGGCAAGGGCGAGGAACAGCAGGATTTCGCGCAGGAAGGGGAAGGCGTGTTGCTCTTGCACGGGGTAGAACCTTTATCGGATGGTCACCCCGGCCATTTTAACGCGCCCCGCCTTCAGGCCTGCCGACTCTCCGCCATGAGAATCACTTCCTCCATCTCCTGGTCGATCTCGTTGCGCAGCTCGAGATAGCGCCCCAGCGCGTGGTCCAGCGACGGCAGCAGGATCCCGCGCTCGCTGTGCAGCCCCGTGTAGCGCGGGCGCGGCGCCGCGAAGCCGTACGACTCGGTCGATACGGCTTCCAGCCGGCTCGCGTCCACGCCCGCCCGCGCCGCCGCCTGTTCCGCCAGTTCGGCCCACGTCAGGGTGCCGACGTTGGCGAGGTGCCAGACGCCGGACTCGCCGTCGATCGCGAGGTCGAGGCAGGCGTGCACGAGGTCCGGCACATAGGTCGGCGACACGGCCATGTCGCGCGCGGCACGGAACGGCTCGCCCCGTTCCAGCGCCTGCAGCGCCAGGGTGACGAAGTTGTACTTGTCCCACGGGCCGAAGAAGGCGCTCGTGCGCACGACGAGGGCGCCCGGGTGCTTGTCCTGCACGCGCAGCTCGGCCTCGGCCTTGCTGCGGCCATAGACGTTGAGCGGCGCCACGGTATCGCTTTCGACGTACGGCCGGTCGAGCGCGCCGTCGAACACGAGGTCGCTGGAGAACGTCGTCAGGTGCACGCCGTGGCGGGCGCAGGCTGCCGCCAGGATCGCGGGGCCGATCGCGTTCTCGCGGAAGCAGCGCTCGGCGTCGCGCTCGGCATCGTCCACGCGCACATAGCCCGCCGTGTTGACGACGGCCCACGGCCGGTATTTATCGAGCGCGCGGTCGACGGACGTCGGGTCCGTGATGTCCATGTCCTGGCGCGACAGCAGCCGGTACGCGAGGTTGCGCTTGCGGCAGATGCGGGCGAATGCGCGGCCCAGCGTGCCCGTCGCACCGGTGATGAGGATCGGTGCCGCATCCTTGCCGACGAGCGTGTGGCCGTCGGCCGTGATGGACGTCAGCGCGTCCGGCGTCGCGACGGGCGTGCACAGCCAGCGGCCCGGCCGGCGCCACCAGCCCTGGCCGCGCAGCACCGGGTGCGACAGCGGCGTGCCGGCCGACAGTTCCCGCATCATGCGCGCGACGGCCGTCGGACGCGGTTCCGGCGCGCGCACGTCGAACGGGCCCGGTTCGTAATAACCGTTGTTGCAGGTGACGAGGCTGTTCCAGTCGAACGAGCCCAGCAGCGACCAGACGGTGACGGCGCGCAGGTCGACACCGTTCGCGCGCACTTCCTTGCCCGCTTCCCAGATCTCCAGCAGCCAGCGCAGCTGGTCCTCGCGGTTGGCGTCGATGTGGGCTTCGGTGACGGCGAGCGGGATGTGGTACCGGTCCCAGATCTCGTGCAGCAGCGGGGCGATGCCGGCCGTGGGCGTCGCGAGCGCGCGCGACGCTTCGATGTCGGCGCACGGGATGCCGTCGGCCACGCCGCGGTGGTGGGCCGGATAGCGCTCGGGGCGGTGGTCGAGCCAGCGCTCGCTCGTGACGTAGTAATTGACGCCGATGACGTCCGGCGGGCACGGGTTCGCGCGGAACCACAGGAATTCTTCTTCGGCGATCCCGGTCTTCGTCAGGTATTTCCACAGCGGGTGTTCGGGGCCGACCATGCCGCACAACAGGTCCCACGCGAGCCAGCGGCGCTCGTTATAAAACTCGGCGACCTTGGCCATCTCGGGCGTGCTGTACGTCTTGCCCAGGTCGTCCGTCTGCACGAGCCTGGCGTTCGGATTCACGGCCCGGATCGCGCGCATCGCCAGCACCACGGCGCGGCACTGGTTCAGCAGGGCCTGCACGAACGTGCGGTCGTCGCGGCCGTGCGGGTACCACACGCCGTACAGGCCCGCGAAACGTGCCGTCGTGCATGGTTCGTTGACGGGGGTGTAGTACTCGATCCACGGATAGCGTGCGGCCACGGCGCCGGCGTATTCGGCCAGCTGTTCCGCGAACGCCGGGTCGACGAGGCTCGTGTGGCGCGGGCCGCTGCCGTGGTGGATCAGGCCCGCGATGGGGGTGACGCCGTGGGCACGGAGGGCATGCAGGCGCTCGTCGGGCCAGGTCCAGTCGGCGGCGTGGATGCCGTCCGGCGCGGTGCGTTCCCACAGGATGGGGTAGCGGATGGCGCGGATGCCGAGGGAGGCGAAACGGTCGATGTCGTCGGCCCGGGTGGCGTGGCCGTTACGGTCGAGCTGGTGAAAGTAGTCGTCGCGGACGCGGTTGACGGTGCATTCGAGGCCGCCCCACAGTTCGAGGGGGCGGGCGTGGCTGTTCGTGCTCTTCGTAGAATTCATAAATCACCAATGTTGTTAGTTTTATTGCAACAAAAAATCCAGCATGGCCCCGAACTGGCAAAAAAGTCGGGGAAGCGTTTTGGCTTTCGAGCGGTGGCGGTTGACAGCGGCGCGTCAACCTGCAACCATGCCATCCATGAATTTTTCGTATCCACATCCTGTTCTCACCTGGTGGCGCCGCTGATTGCGCGCGGCCAGTGAATTGGATAGGTATTCCGAAACGCCGCCTCGATTCCAAGGTGGCGTTTTTGTTGGCGCAGCAGGATCGAGGCAGGGCGGTCAAACACCCAAGGAAAACTCGATGAGTCTGCAAACCCCTACCGCTACCACGCCCATCATCCTCACCGGCGACCGTCCCACCGGGCCGCTGCACCTCGGCCACTTCGTCGGCAGCCTGCGCAATCGCGTCACTTACCAGGACCAATATCGCCAGTTCATCATGCTCGCGGACGCCCAGGCGCTCACGGACAACATGGATGATATCGGTAAGGTACACCGGAACGTGATCGAGGTGGCGCTCGATTACCTTGCCGTAGGGATCGACCCCGCCAAGTCGACCATCCTGATCCAGTCGCAGATCCCGGAACTGGCCGAGCTGACCTTTTATTACCTGAACCTTGTGACCGTCGCGCGCCTCGAGCGCAACCCGACCGTCAAGCAGGAAATCATCCTGCGCGGCTTCGAGCGCGACATCCCGGCCGGCTTCCTCACGTACCCCGCGAGCCAGGCCGCCGACATCAGCGCGTTCAAGGCGACCATCGTGCCGGTCGGCGAAGACCAGATCCCGATGATCGAGCAGTGCAACGAGATCGTGCGCAAGTTCAACCGCAACGCCGGCCGCGACATCCTCGTCGAGTGCAAGGCGATCGTGCCGGAAGTGGGCCGCCTGCCGGGCATCGACGGCAAGGCCAAGATGAGCAAGTCGCTGGGCAACACCATCAACCTGGGCGCGTCCGCCGACGAGATCCGCGCCGCCGTCAAGATGGTCTACACGGACCCGCTGCACCTGAAGGTGTCCGACCCGGGCCACCTGGAAGGCAACGTCGCGTTCCTGTACCTCGACGCGTTCGACACCGACAAGGAAGGCCTGGCCGAGATGAAGGCCCACTACCAGCGCGGCGGCCTGGGCGATTCCGTCGTCAAGAAGCGCCTGGAAGGCATCCTGCAGGACATGCTGGCGCCAATCCGCGCCCGCCGCGAGGAATTGGCCAAGGACAAGGGCCAGGTCATGCAAATCCTCAAGGAAGGCACGATGAAGGCGCGCGAAGTGGCGGCGCGCACGACGGACGAGGTGCGTAAAGCCCTCGGATTGTCCTACTTCTAAACCACAGCGGGTAGCGATAAGCGCGACGTGAGGTAGCGCAAGGTGATCGCCTTGCGCTTTCTTGTGGTTCACTCCGTGTATTGATGGCAAGCTGCGGCTTTCGTCATCGATGAAGGAGCCGCACCATGAGCAAGGGTTTGCGTTGGACCGAACAATGGATGCGCCGGGCGCTGTGGCTCGTCGCATTCGTCTTCGCCGGATTCCTGATCGGGCTCGGCAACCAGGTCGTCGACAACGTGATATACCTGGAGCCCGTGCCCGCCCCCGAACAATTCCTCGACCCGGCCAAGGCCGGGCCGCTGCAGGCCGCGGTCCGGCAGGCGCAGCAGACACGCGAGCAGGCAGACGCGGCGCTGGAGCAGGCCCAGCAGCAACATCGCGTGGCGCAGGCCAACACGAAAAGCGCGCGCGACGCGTTCGAGAACTGGATCGCGACGCGCCACGTGACGGCGCGCCCCGACCAGGACACCGAGCTGATCGCGCGCAACCGCGAACTGGATAAACTCGTGGCGGCGGAACGCGCCGCGCTCGCTTCGGTCCAGGCCCAGGAACAGGTCGAACTCGATGCGAAGCAGGCCCAGCACAAGGCCGAGGCGGCGTACGAGGCACTGCTGGAACCGGCCCGTGACGCATCGAACGACGCGGCACGCCGGGCCGCACGCAAGGTCTTCCTGATCCGCCTTGGCGTGACCCTGCCGCTGCTGCTGGTCGCGGGCGCGCTGTTCAAATACAAGCGCAACGGCACCTACTGGCCGTTCACGTGGGGTTTCATTTTCTTCGCGCTGTTCGCGTTCTTCGTCGAGCTGGTGCCATATCTGCCCAGCTATGGCGGCTACGTACGCTACGGCGTGGGCATCGTCGTGACGGTCGTCGTGGGCCGCTACGCGATCCGCTGGCTGCACGCGTGGCTGGAACGCCAGCGGGCCGCGGAGGCCATGCCGGACGCCGAGCGTCGCACGACGATGCGCTACGACGTGGCGATGGAACGCATCGCCAAGAACGTGTGCCCGTCGTGCGAGCGCGCGACGAATTTCAAGGACGAGCACCTGGCCCATTGTCCGCATTGCGGCATCGGCCTGTTCGACCGCTGCCCGGCGTGCACGACGCGCAAGAACGCTTTCACGCGCTACTGCTTTTCGTGCGGCACGCCGGCCAACGTCAGCCTTGCGGACTGAGCGGGGGGCTTACTTCACGAAGCGGGCCAGCAGGCGGATGTACGCCGTCTGGTAGCCGTTCGACGGCTCGCTGACCGACCACGAGTTCAGCGGCCAGCCGTCGTTGAAGTCGAGATAGGTCTTCTGCGACGGTTGGCCATACGGCGGCGACGGTGGGGCCGAACCGCACTGCGGCGACACGCCCGGGCATCTGTCATCCCATTTGTACTGCGTGCCAGCCGGACCGCCCGCCAGGTAGCCCGGCGCCGGGCCATACGGCGACTGCTTGGCGTCGTTCCACGGCGTGCCCTGGGTGAACCACGAATGCCACAGCCGGTTGACGGAATTCTCCGCCCCGAAGCTGACCATGTTCGACAGGTAGGCCTTGCCCAGCGGGTTCACGCCATGCATGTAGTGCACGTAGTCGGCCGCGACGTTGGCATCCTCCTCGGCCGAGTGACGGCTGATGCCGTAATAGCTTTCTTCCGCAAACAGCGAGCCGGCGTTGGCCTTGACCGCGTTGCTGGCCCACGTGTACGAGCCGATGTAGGCGCGGTACGGGTCGGTCTGTGCATCGACCTTGCCCCAGCCGTCATAGTCGGCGCGGCCCCACAGGTCGAGGAATTGCGTGCGGATTGCGGTTGCCACGGTGGGCGTCGCATTCGGCAGCGACGCGTAGTACAGCAGGTTGCGGGCGTCGCCGGCGCTGAAGCCCGACAGGTTCCAGTCCCTGAACATCGCCGCATCCGTGTAGTTCGTGTCGACGTAGCTCTTGTACGTGGCGTCGCCCGTGGCGGCGAACAGGCGAACGGCCGCCATCAGTTTCAGCGACTTGCGGCCGTTGTCGTCGGTTTCCTGCTGGCCGACGGCGAGACCCTTGGTGCCGCGGTTCTCGTCGTTGTTGTAGAACAGGACGTTGGGGTTGGCCTGCGCCCAGTTCCAGGCGTTCTTCGCACGCGTCAGCAGGTCGGCCGCATACGTGTTCAGCGACGCGTTGTTCAGGCTGCCCAGCACCTTGGCGCCTTCCGCGAACGCGGCGGCCGTTGCCAGCGTGGCCGTCGTGCTGGCGTCGCCGTAGTAGCTGGGGCCGGTGGACGAGGACGGCGGGCTCGCGCCCACGACGCCGACGACCGACAGTACCGAGCCGTCGCTGTTCTGCATGCGCTTCATCCAGTCCAGGCCCCACTTCGCTTCGTCGAGGATGTCGGGGATGCCGTTCCACGATTCCGGAAGATTGAAATCGTCGGTGAACACGGCCGGATTCTGGACGTAGGCGTCCATCAGCTCCTGCGCGTAGCTGGCCGCCCAGCTCGTGTACTTGTTGTAATCGCCCGCATCGGCCCAGCCGCCGCGCAGGTCGCGCGCGGTGGCGGCGTTGCCCGAGTCGAGGAAGCGCCGTGCCTGCGAATCCTGGCCCGGCCCGAGGTTGCTGGCGCCGTCGGCCCAGTTCAGGCCGGCGTTGTTCGCGGTGCGGGCCTGGCCCAGGCGCTGGTAGTAGAACATGCGCACGGCCTGGATCAGCACGTTGCGGTAGACGTTGTCGCCGATCTCGAAGCGCGCCGAGCGCTGGCCGCCGGCATCGACGAATTCATACGTGCCCGGCGTCGTGATGTTGCTGAAGTCGAAGTGCCAGACCTGGTCGCCCGACGACGGATCGGTGGCGCGCGTGTTCCACTCCGTGGGCCACCACGTGTACACGGTCGCGCCCGTGGCCGAGTTCACGACGCTGACCTGCTGCGGCCAGAACTGGGGGCTGTTGGCGTCGTAGCCGGTGCGGGGCATGCGCAGCACCGCCACCTTGCGCGCGTTGGTCAGGTAGCCGAACTGGTCGACCATGATGTACTTGCCGGCGTTGGCGGCCATGGCTGGCCACACCGTGAAGTTGTACTGCTGGGTCGACTTGGCGCCGCAGCTGTTCGTGTACGTGGCCGTGGCCGTGCAGGTGGTCGCGCTGGTGCCGGTATTGGTGAGCTTGATGGTCTGTTCGCGCGCCGATCCCGACGTGCCGCACCCGCTCCACGCCCACGTGCCGCCGGATGCCGGCTGCGGCCCGAGGACGACGGTCGAGCCGGTGTTCAGGGCGAGCGACGATTTCACTGCCCATGACGTCGTGCCATTGATGTTGATGTACGGGGTGGTGGTACTGGGCTGGCACGTTTGCGCCCACGCGGGTGCGCTCAGTGCTGCCAGTGTCAGCAGTACGCTCTTCTTGATCTCCATCGTTCTTCTCTTTGTAGTGTGCAGGCCGGGCTCGTCGCGCCCGTTCCGTTCAGGCATGGGCGGGCCGGGCTTCAACGGCCGGCCGTCGTTGAAGCCGCTGGAATCAGCGTGTGATGCGACATCGGGGATGTATGTATGAGTGGATTATGCGAGGGACGTGACGTGCCCCGCCAGAGCAAAAACCATCAACTCGAGGTATGAAATTCGCCGACGGCATGGACGCCGCCGGCAGGAAGGGAGAGGTTAGTCCTTCAGGTCGGCCGGCACCTTGCCGCCATTCGCCGCCAGCTTGTTCATGACCTGGCGGTGCAGCCAGATGTTCATGCTGGCCGAGTCGCTGGTATCGCCCGTGTAGTGCAGCTCGGCGGCCAGTTCCTTGCGTGCCTGCAGACTGGAATCGAGGCCCAGCAGCTTCAGCAGGTCGACGATCGACGTGCGCCAGTTCAGCTGCTGGCCGGACTGCTGCTGCATGTTGTTCAGGACGGCTTCCACGTCGACCTGCTGCATCGGTGCGGCCGCCGGCGCGCTTGCCGCGGGCGCGGCCTGCGGCTGTTGCGCGGGTTGCTGCGTCGGCTGCGGCGCGCGTTGCTGGGCGCCCGGGGCCGCCTGGCTGCTGTTCTGCGCTGCCGGATGCGAACCCGGGAAGATTTTGTGGAAGATATTGCTCAAGATACCCATGTCGATTCCTTCTCGATGATTGTTGGTGCGCTCAATGGCGCTGCATGCCCTGGGCCATGTGGCCGAGCGCGATCGCCAGCGCGGCGCCGCCGATGGCCTTCACCAGGGTCGGGTGTTCGGCATAAAAGTCGCCCATGCGTTCGACGATGCCTGGATTCTGCTGCTCGGCCTTGGCGGCCAGTTCCTGCACCTGTTCCGGCGATACCTGGCTCGCCTGTTCCGGCGACACGCGGGCCTGGTCGGCGCCGAGCAGGTTGCCGAGCGAGCCGCCCGCGACGGACGCGAGCACGGACGGGCCGATATTGGCCAGCAGCTGGTTCAGCATGCCGGCACGCTGGTCGGGATTGCTGTTGCCAAACAGCTGGCCGACCATCTGCGAAAACGGGGGCGTCTGGTCCGAGCGCAGCGCCTGCGTCACGCCCTGCGCGACGGTGGCGCGCGGCACGTTCTGCGCGACGTGGTCGAAATCGTTCTCCGCCTGCGCCGGATTGGCGTTCGGGTTGGCACCGCCCAGGTACTGCTGCAACAGGTTGCCCAAATCAAAGCTCATGATGTTCTCCGCGTTGAAACCTCGAAGCGCAAGGGTAGGCGTTTGCGGGCGATCCCTCCGTACGTTCGCTAACGGACGGGGGGCATCTATAATCCGGCTTGCATTACATAAATAAAACAACCTGCCCGAGAGAGAGACTATGCATGCCATCTTCCGTTCGGCCGCGCTCGCCGCCGCCGTCCTGTGCACTTCCGTCCACGCCGCCGGCCCCGCCGCCATGCAACCCGGCGAACACCAGGTCGTCGTGGGCGACGTCCGCCTGTGGTACAAGGTCGCCGGCCACGGCGCGAAGGGCGCGCCGCCGCTGCTGTTCCTGCACGGCGGCCCCGGCTACAACAGCTACAGCTTCGAGGCCCAGGCCGGTCCTGCGCTCGAAAAGAAGCTGCAGGTGATCTACCTCGACCAGCGCGGCAGCGGCCGCTCCGAGCGGCCGTGGCGCGGCGAGTATTCGGTCGCCGCCCTCGTCGACGACATCGAGGCGCTGCGCAAGACGCTCGGCGTGGACAGGGTCGCGCTGATGGGTCATTCGTTCGGCGGCACCCTGGCGCTCGAGTACGCGGCCAAGTACCCCAAACACGTGGCGAAGATGGTGCTCGTGAGCGCAGCATCGGACATCCCGGCCGCCTGTGCGGCGCGCGTGGACTACATCGCGCGGCACTACGGCGACCGGCTCGACAAGGCGCGCGCCGATGCGAAGGCGCGCAACGAGACGCCGGACGCCTGCGTCTACGCGTTCAATACGGTCGGCCCGGACCTGCACCAGCGCGTCAACGACGAGGTGATGTTCCCGGACCTGTCGGTCGGCAAGCGGCAGGACGCCATCGATGCGAAGAGCGGCCTGCGCAACACGGGCGAAATCGGCAACGCGCTGTTCGGCGGCGGCTTCACGTCGTACCGCTTCGCCCATCCGGAACGCGTGACGATGCCCGTGCTCGTGCTGGCCGGCGCAGCGGACTACGCGATCGGCCTGCCGGCCCAGCGCGCGCTGGGCCAGGCGTTGCCGCACGCGCGCGTCGTCGAATATCCGGGCGCCGGCCACTTCCTGTACCTCGATACCCCCGAGCGCTTCACGCGCGACGTCACGGAGTTCCTGGCGACGCCCTGATGGGTGAGGTTGCCAGGTGGACACCCGCGCCGCCGGCGCGTAAGCTGGCGCCATGATCTATACGCCGCTGTTCCTGTTCATCGCCCTGTATGCCTATGCCGCGCTGGCCCTCGGCCTGCCGGCCGCGGTGGGCGTCGCGTACGCGCTCGCGAGCGCCGCCTGTTTCGCGCTGTATGCGCGCGACAAGGCCGCCGCGCGGCGCGGCGAGCGGCGCACGCCCGAACGTCATCTGCTGTTGCTGGGGCTCGCCGGCGGCTGGCCGGGCGGCTTGCTGGCGCAGCAATGGCTGCGGCACAAGACTGTCAAACGTTCGTTCCGGCAGGGGTTCTGGCTGACCGTCGGCCTCAACCTGGCCGGTTTCTGCTGGCTGGCGCGCGCGCTGGCGCCGGCCCGAGCTTCGTTCTAGACTATAGGAGTTGCCATGTGGCCTTATCCCAGGATCCTGGCACACCGCGGCGGCGGCACGCTGGCGCCGGAAAACACGGTGGCCGGACTGCGCCGCGGCATGGACGCGGGATTTCGCGCCATCGAATTCGACGTGATGCTGGCGCGCGACGGCGTCCCCGTCGTGCTGCACGACCCCAAGCTGGGCCGCACGGTGCCCGGGACGGGGTCGGTGGCCGATGTCGACGCGCTCGACCTCGCCGCGCGCGATGCGGGCTCGTGGTTCGGTCCGGAGTACGAAGGCGAGCCGGTGCCGCTGTTCGTCGAGTTCGCGCAGTATTGCAAGGCCCATGGTGTGTGGATGAACATCGAGATCAAGCCCGTGCCCGGCCATGACGAAGCGACGGGCGCCGTGGTCGCGCGCCTGGCGGCGGCCCTGTTCGCCGACGAGATCGCCGCGGGCAGGGTGGAGCGGGCGCCGCTGCTGTCCTCGTTCAGCGAGCGCGCGCTGGCGGCGGCCCGGGAGGCCGCGCCCCAGGTGCCGCGCGCCTGGCTGACGGCATCGCTGCCGCCGGATTGGGAAGCCCGTGCGCGGGCGCTGGACGCCGTCGCGATCCACACCGACCACACGCGGCTGACGGCGGCCAGGGCCGCGCAAGTGAAAGCGGCCGGCTTCGGCCTGTTCTGCTACACCGTCAACGCGCCGGCGCGTGCGCGCGAACTGTTCGGCTGGGGTGTCGATGGGTTGTGCACGGACCGGATCGACCTGATTCCGCCTGATTTTGCTTAGCAGGAAAATTTTCCCTCAAGAATTGTAACGCGTTGTCGTTAATGACATTCGGCTCCCGGTTACGGCCCTATGTCACTGTCGATCAACAATCAATCTTTGTCCCTCCACGCCCAGCGCAAGCTGGCGGAGCACACGAACGAGGTCACGCGCCTCGTCTCGCGCCTGAGCTCGGGCATGCGCATCACGAGCGCCGCGGACGATCCGGCCGGCCAGGCCGTGGCGGGACGCATGAAGTCGCAGCTGACCGGGATGCGCCAGGCCATGCGCGGCATCAACGACGCGACGTCGATGCTGCAGGTGGCGGACAGCACGCTGTCGAGCATTACCGACAGGCTGCAGCGCCTGCGCGAACTGGCGGTCGCATCTGGCAACGGGGCGTACACGGACAGCGACCGCAACACGCTGCAGGCGGAAGCGGACCAGATCCTGTCCCAGATCACCGAAATGGGCAATGGCGCCTCGTTCAATGGCCAGGCGATCTTTTCTCCGGCAACCGAGAACGGCAACGAGGACAAGAAGAAGCGCGCCGTGCTGGACAGCCTCAAGGCTGGCTGGCTGAGTGCCGCCGAAGACATGGTCCAGCAGTACTACGGCCTGCAGGGCGACGGCGTGACCCTGAAGATCAACCTCGACACGATGGACGGCAGCAGCGGCGTGCTTGCGTCCGTCACGGGGTCGACGGCGCCCGGCAGCGACGTCACGCTGAACATCGACATGGCCGATTTCAGCGACATGAGCACGCCCGACGGCGGTACCGGCCCGGTGTACGACGACCGCGTCATCGCGCACGAGATGGTGCACGCGATCATGCTGCGCTCGACCAGTTTCAATTTCCCGCAATGGTTTACGGAAGGCACCGCCGAGCTGATCCATGGTGCGGACGAGCGCCTGGCGGGCGCGCTGGCGGGCGGGCAGACGGCGCAGGGCATCGTCGACACGATCACGGGCGGCGGCTTCAGCTACGAAGCCGGCTATGTCGCGTCGCGCTACCTGCACGACAAGCTGAAATCGATGGGCGTCGACGGCGGCATGAAAGGCCTGATGACTTACCTGAGCCAGCACCAGTCGGCCGACCTGGACACGGCGCTCGATGCCGTCACGGGCGGGCAATACCAGGGCCTCGGCGATTTCATGACGGATTTCGCGGCCGGCGGCGCCAGCTTCATCGCGGGGATGGACCTGACGAATGCCGACACGGGCGCGATCGGCGGCCTGGACGCGGACGGCGGGCCGTCGCGCGATGCGCAGGGCGTCGTCCCGGAATCCGGCTTCGGCACGGCCGACCGGCCGCTGCGCAACTTCAAGGTCGAGTATCCGGACATCGGCGGCGGGGCCGCGCTCCGGCACCGGGTGCAGATCCAGGTCGGCGCCTCTGCGGGCGACCTGGTCGACATGGAGTTCGCGGCCGTCAATTCCAGCGCGCTGGGCCTCACGGACCTGGACATGCGCAACACGGCGGTGGCGCTGCTGCACATCGACGACGCGCTCGCGCTCGTCACGGAGCAGCGCGTGCAGGTGGGCGCCTACAGCAACCGCATGGACGCCGCAGCCAGCAACACCCAGATGGCGTCGATGAACCTGGAAGCGGCCAGGAGCCGCATCGAGGACGTCGACTACGCCGGGACCGCGGTCCAGTTGACGCGCGCGCAGATCCTGCAGCAGGCGGCGGCGGCCATGCTGACCCAGGCGAATGGCGAGCCGCGGGCGGTGCTGGCGCTGCTGCGCTGATTTATTGTTGCCGTTTCTGCAACGCTGAAAATCGCGGATGCGATTTACCGTCAACAGCTAGGCTATAATCGATTTTCTTTATATAGCAAGCTGCCTGAATCCGCCCCTACGACATGAAATCCACCGAAATACGCGAAAAGTTTCTCAAGTTCTTTGAGTCCAAAGGCCACACGATCGTCCGCTCCAGCCCGCTCGTGCCGGGCAATGACCCGACGATGTTGTTGACCAACAGCGGCATGGTGCAGTTCAAGGACGTGTTCCTGGGCCTGGATACGCGTCCGTACAAGCGCGCCACCACCGTGCAGCGCTGCGTGCGTGCCGGCGGCAAGCACAACGACCTGGAAAACGTCGGCTACACCGCGCGCCACCACACGTTCTTCGAAATGCTGGGCAATTTCAGCTTCGGCGATTATTTCAAGCGCGACGCCATCCACTTTGCCTGGGAACTGCTGACCAAGGTCTATAACCTGCCGGCAGAAAAACTGACCATCACCGTCTACTTCGAAGACGATGAAGCCTACGGCATCTGGGCCAATGAGATCGGCGTCCCGACGGAACGCATCATCCGCATCGGCGACAACAAGGGTGCGCGCTATGCATCGGACAACTTCTGGCAGATGGCCGACACCGGCCCGTGCGGTCCGTGCACGGAAATCTTCTACGACCACGGTCCCGAGATCTGGGGTGGTCCCCCGGGCTCGCCGGAAGAAGACGGCGACCGCTTCATCGAGATCTGGAACCTCGTGTTCATGCAGTTCAACCGCGATGAACAGGGCGTCCTGACCCCGCTGCCGAAGCCCTCGATCGATACCGGCATGGGCCTGGAGCGCCTCGCCGCCGTGCTCCAGCACGTGCACTCGAACTACGAGATCGACCTGTTCCAGAACCTGATCAAGGCTGCCGCCCGCGAAACCGGCGCGACCGACCTGGCCAATAACTCGCTGAAGGTCATCGCCGACCACATCCGCGCGGCCAGCTTCATGATCGTCGACGGCATCATCCCGAGCAGCGAAGGCCATGGCTATGTCCTGCGCCGCATCATCCGCCGCGCGTTGCGCCACGGCCACAAGCTGGGCCAGACGAAGCCGTTCTTCTACAAGCTCGTGGACGACCTGGACATCGAGATGGGCGCCGCGTATCCAGAACTGCACGACGCGAAAGAGCGCGTGATGCAGACGCTGAAGGCCGAGGAAGAGCGCTTCGGCGAAACCCTCGAGCACGGCATGAAGATCCTGGAAGCGCAACTGGCCAAGGATCCGCGGAACCTGGACGGCGCCACCGCCTTCACGCTGTACGACACCTACGGCTTCCCGCTGGACCTGACCGCGGACATCTGCCGCGAGCGCGGCATCAAGCTGGACGAGGAAGGCTTCGCTGCCGCCATGGAGCAGCAGAAGAAGACCGCCCGCGCCGCCGGCAAGTTCAAGATGGCCGCCAACGTGGAGTATTCGGGCGAGAAGACGACCTTCGTCGGCTATGAGGCCCTCGTGCACAACAGCCGCGTGCTCGCGCTGTACTCGGCCGGCGCACCCGTGCAGGAACTGAAGGCCGGCCAGGACGGCATCGTCGTGCTGGACACGACCCCGTTCTACGCCGAATCCGGCGGCCAGGTGGGCGACAAGGGCCTGCTGAAATCGTCGGCCGGTGTGTTCGAAGTGGAAGACACCCTGAAGATCCAGGCGGAAGTGTTCGGCCACCACGGCGTGTTGCAGTCGGGCTCGCTTTCGGTCGGCGACATGGTCGACGCGCAAGTCGATGAGGTGAAGCGCGCGCGCACGATCCGCAACCACTCGGCGACGCACCTGATGCACAAGGCGCTGCGCGAAGTGCTGGGCAGCCACGTGCAGCAGAAGGGCTCGCTGGTCGATCCGGACAAGACCCGCTTCGACTTCAGCCACAACGCGCCGCTGACGGCCGAGCAGATCGCCCAGGTGGAAACCATCGTCAACCGCGAAATTCTCGAGAATCACGCGACCCAGGCCCACCACATGTCGATGGACGACGCGATCAAGCATGGCGCCATGGCCCTGTTCGGCGAGAAATACGGCGACACCGTACGCGTGCTGGACATCGGCTCGTCGAAGGAACTGTGCGGCGGCGTGCACGTCACCCGCACGGGCGACATCGGCCTGTTCAAGATCGTGTCGGAATCGGGCGTGGCCGCCGGCATCCGCCGCGTGGAAGCCGTGACGGGCGAGGGCGCTCTCGCCCTGGTGCAATCGATCAACCGCAAGCTGAACGAAGCGGCCGGCGCGCTGAAGACGAGCCCGGACGAGCTGCCGTCGCGCATCGCCCAGGTGCAGGACCAGGTCAAGTCGCTGGAGAAGGAAATCGCCGCGCTGAAGTCGAAACTGGCCGCCGGCCAGGGCGACGAGCTGGTGACGAAGGCGATCGACGTGAACGGCATCAAGGTGCTGGCCGCCACGATGGAAGGCGCCGACGTCGCGGGCCTGCGCGAGACGATGGACAAGCTGAAGGACAAGCTTGGGACGGCCGCCATCGTGCTGGCGTCTGTGCTTGAGGGCAAGGTCAGCCTGATCGCCGGCGTGACGCCGGATGCGACCGGCAAGGTGAAGGCGGGCGATCTCGTCAACTTCGTCGCCAAGCAGGTCGGCGGCAAGGGCGGCGGCCGTCCGGACATGGCCCAGGCGGGCGGTACGGATCCTTCTGCACTGCCGCAGGCACTGGCCGGCGTTGCCGGCTGGGTCGGCGAGCGCGTGTCCGCGTAACCGTTGTAACCGCGCCGCCGCAATATGCCGATTGCGGCGGCGCGTGTGTTGTAATCGGAATGGGATTTGAGCTGTATCAACTCTTGTTTCAATGGATAAGTGGGCAGCAAAGCTGTCCACCACACATCCCTCTCATCCGGTCATCGCCGCCTCATCTCTATCTGCCTGTCAAGTAATTGCCGTTGTTACAACGCAACACGGATACCAAATTTTGGTGCGGCGCGTCATAATGGGCTAATTGGAGTACTATCGGGTCCATGCCCTACCAACTAGCAGGCAATCGATGAGCGAAACCATAATCGACACCGGCACCATCGAGGTCCAGAAGGACCTGGATGCGCGTGGCTTGAACTGCCCGCTGCCGATCCTCAAGGCCAAGAAGGCCCTCGCGGAACTGGCCAGTGGCGAGGTGCTGCGCATCGTCGCCACCGACACCGGTTCGGTACGCGACTTCCAGGCGTTCGCCAAGCAGACGGGCAATGCCCTGCTGGCGCACACGCACATCAACGGCGAATTCACGTTCTGGCTGCGCCGGAAATAACGACAGCCTTTCCCTGACCGCCCGGTACGCCGGGCATCCCGCACCCCGCCCGCAAGGAAACCCGCCAACACACAATCAAGTACGATTAGGGCATTTCCTCTAACCGAAAAACGCACGATCGTGCTTTAATTCTGACCTGAACGGAATTTGCTTTTATAATTCGGATCATTTTTAGTCTTTCACCCATTTTTCAAAGGCACACTATGAAAGTCCTGGTACCCGTCAAACGCGTGGTCGACTACAACGTCAAGGTCCGCGTCAAGTCCGACGGCAGCGGCGTCGATATCGCCAACGTCAAGATGTCGATGAACCCGTTCGACGAGATCGCGGTGGAAGAAGCCACGCGCCTGAAGGAAGCCGGCAAGGTCACCGAGATCGTGGCCGTGACCTGCGGCGTGGCCCAGGCCCAGGAAACCCTGCGTACCGCGATGGCGATCGGCGCCGACCGCGGCGTGCTGGTCGAGACCGGTGCCGAGATCGAGCCGCTGGGCGTGGCCAAGGTGTTGAAGGCGCTGGCCGTCGAAGAGCAGCCGCAACTGATCATCCTGGGCAAGCAGGCGATCGACGACGATTCGAACCAGACCGGCCAGATGCTGGCTGCGCTGCTGGGCTGGCCGCAGGCGACGTTCGCCTCGAAGGTCGTGCTGGAAGACGGCAAGGTCACCGTGACCCGCGAAGTGGACGGCGGCCTGGAAACCGTGGCGCTGAGCCTGCCGGCCATCGTCACCACCGACCTGCGCCTGAACGAGCCGCGCTACGTCACGCTGCCGAACATCATGAAGGCCAAGAAAAAGCCGCTGACGACCGTCAAGCCGGAAGACCTGGGCGTCGACGTCACGCCGCGCCTGAAGACCGTCAAGGTCGCCGAGCCGGCCAAGCGTTCGGCCGGCGTCAAAGTGCCCGATGTGGCGACCCTCGTTGCGAAGCTGCGCACCGAAGCCAAAGTCATCTAATTAAGGAATTTCATCCATGGTCGCACTCGTCATTGCTGAACACGACAACGCCCACCTGAAGGCTGTCACCCTGAACACCGTCACCGCAGCCGCGCAATGCGGCGGGGACGTCCACATCCTCGTCGCCGGCAGCGGTTGCGGCGCCGTCGCGGAAGCGGCCGCCAAGGTCGCGGGCGTGTCGAAAGTGCTGGTCGCCGACGCGCCGCAATTCGCCGACGGCCTCGCCGAGAACGTCGCCGAGCAGATCCTGGCCGTCGCAAGCGCTTACTCGCACATCCTGGCCCCGGCTTCGGCCTTCGGCAAGAACGTGCTGCCGCGCGTCGCCGCCAAGCTGGACGTCGCCCAGATCTCGGAAATCACCAAGGTCGATGCGCCGGACACCTTCGAGCGTCCGATCTACGCCGGTAACGCCATCGCCACCGTGCAGTCGACGGACAACGTGAAGGTCATCACCGTGCGCGGCACCGGCTTCGACGCCGCCGCCGCCGAAGGTGGCTCGGCCGCCGTGGAAACGGTCGCCGCCGTCGCGGACTCGGGCAAGTCGAGCTTCGTGGGCCGCGAGCTGGCCAAGTCCGACCGTCCGGAGCTGACCGGCGCCAAGGTCGTCGTTTCCGGCGGCCGCGGCATGGGTTCGGGCGACAACTTCAAGATCCTGGAGCCGCTGGCCGACAAGCTGGGTGCCGCGATGGGCGCATCGCGCGCCGCCGTCGACGCAGGCTACGTGCCGAACGACTGGCAGGTGGGCCAGACCGGCAAGATCGTCGCGCCGCAACTGTACATCGCCGTCGGTATCTCGGGCGCGATCCAGCACCTGGCCGGCATGAAGGATTCCAAGACCATTGTCGCCATCAACAAGGATCCGGAAGCGCCGATCTTCTCGGTGGCGGACTACGGCATCGTCGGCGACCTGTTCGAAGTCGTGCCCGCCCTGGTCAAAGAACTGGGCTAATTACGTCGTACCCTAGGGGCGGGAACCCTCCCGCCTTTTTTGCGGCCGGCGATTGACGTATACGTAAATCGAGAAAACCAGGAGACTGCGGTGACCTATCAAGCCCCCCTGAAGGACATGCTGTTCGTCGTGAACGAACTGGCCAACCTGTCCGAGATCAATCAACTGCCCGGCTGCGAAGACGCGACGCCCGACACCGTCGAAGCCGTGCTGGAAGAGAACGCGAAGTTCTGCGGCGAAGTCGTCGCCCCGCTGAATCACCCGGGCGACAAGGAGCCGAGCTACTGGCACGACGGCCAGGTCACGACGTCGAAGGGGTTCAAGGAAGCGTTCCGCGGTTTCGCGGACGCCGGCTGGCAGGGCGTGCAGCACCCGGCGGAATTCGGCGGCCAGGGGCTGCCCAAGCTCGTCGCCACGCCGTGCATCGAGATGCTCAACAGCGCAAACATCGCGTTCGCCCTCGTCGGCCTGCTGACGGACGGCGCCATCGAAGCGCTGCTGACGGCCGGCACCGCCGAACAGAAGACGCGCTTCATCGAGCCCTTGATCACCGGCAAGTGGACCGGCACGATGAACCTGACGGAGCCGCAGGCCGGTTCCGACCTCGCCGCCGTGCGCACGCGCGCCGTGCCGCAGGGCGACGGCACCTATAAAATCTTCGGCACCAAGATCTTCATCACCTATGGTGAGCACGACATGGCCGAGAACATCATCCACCTCGTGCTGGCGCGCACGCCGGACGCGCCCCCGGGCGTGAAGGGGATCTCGCTGTTCATCGTGCCGAAGTTCATGGTCAATGACGACGGCTCGCTGGGCGAGCGCAACGACGTGCACTGCGTGTCGATCGAGCACAAGCTGGGCATCAAGGCGAGCCCGACCGCGGTGCTGCAGTTCGGCGACCATGGCGGTGCCATCGGCACGCTCGTCGGCGAAGAGAACCGCGGCCTCGAATACATGTTCATCATGATGAACGCGGCCCGCTTCGGCGTCGGCATGCAGGGCATCGGCCTCGCCGAGCGCGCCTACCAGCAGGCCGTCGCGTTCGCGAAGGAGCGCGTCCAGTCGCGCGCCGTCGAAGGTTCCGCCGGCCCGGTCGCCATCATCAACCACCCGGACGTGCGCCGCATGCTGATGTCGATGCGCGCGCAGACGGAAGCGGCGCGCGCGCTGGCCTACGTCGGCGCCGGCCTGTCCGACCTGGCGCACAGCCATCCGGATGAAGCGACCCGCAAGGCCAACCTGGCCGTGTACGAATACCTCGTCCCGGTGATCAAGGGCTGGTCGACGGAGATGAGCGAGAACGTCGCCCGCGACGGCGTGCAGGTGCATGGCGGCATGGGCTTCATCGAGGAGACGGGTGCCGCCCAGCACTACCGCGACGCCAAGATCCTCACGATCTACGAAGGCACGACGGCGATCCAGGCCAATGACCTCGTGGGCCGCAAGACGGTGCGCGACGGCGGCGCCGTGGCGAAATCCATCCTCGCGCAGGTGCGCGCGACCGAGGCGCAGCTGGCCGAGGCGCAGGATGCGGACTTCAGTGCGATCCGCAGCCAACTGGGCGCGGGCAGCGCGGCGCTGGAAGCCGTCGTCGACTACGTCGTGGCGAACACGAAAGCCGACCCGCGCGCCGTGTTCGCGGGGAGCGTCCTGTACCTGAAGCTGGCCGGCGTCGTGCTGGGCGGCTGGCAGATGGCGCGCGCGGCCCTCGTCGCCCGCCAGAAGCTGGATGCCGGCGACGGCGACGCGGCGTTCTACCGCGCCAAGATCGCCACCGCGCGCTTCTTTGCCGACCACGTGCTGTCGCAGGCGGATGGCCTGCGCCACGCGATCATGGACGGTGCCGCTGGCGTGCTGGCGCTGGACGCCGAGCAGTTCTGACGGCTGGATGTGCTTGTAAAGCGGCCTGCGGGCCGCTTTTTTCATGGGCCGCAGCAGGCGATTTGTTGTGTGCTGCCGACCGTTATTCTGCGTTTGACGTCCGTCATGCGTAGCGGGTAAGTGGCGCTCCTAGAATCGATTCGTCGCATCCACAATCGAAGGAGCGCCCCATGATTTCCCTGAAGCCTGGCAAGGTGTTGCCGATTGCCGTCGCCTGTACGGTGTTGTCCGCGCTGGTGGCCTGCGGCGGCGGCGGCGACGCCACCCCCAAGATGGCCGCGAACGATCCACCGGCAGCGCCGGCGCCCGCACCGGCGCCCGCGCCTTCACCTGCACCTGCGCCGGCGCCGCCCAGCGATCCCGCGCCGCCGACCGACATCGTGCTGGAGCCAGGCTACAGCATGCTCTATACGACCCTGGACAGCGCGCCGCACTGGCCGGCCTGGAGCCATACGGGCACGGCCGTCGTCGATGGCGTGGGGTGCGCGAAGAACGAGGATTACCACATCCACGCGCTTCTTTCGATCTACCAGGACGGCATACGGCTCGGCTTGCCGGATTCGATCGGGCGCGGTAGCGGGTGTTCGTACGAAATGCACACGCACGACATCACCGGCATCCTGCACGTCGAGACGGACGTGCCCAAGGTGTTCACGTTGGGACAGTTCTTTGCGTTGTGGGGGCAGCCGCTGGGCACCGCGGCGGTGGCGGGACTGCCCGGCAAGCCGACCTATTACGTGATCGACAAGGAACAGGTGGTGCGCTTCACGGGCGACCCGGCCACGATCGTGCTGAGCGCGCACCGCGAGATCGTGATCGTGACGGGCACGCCGCCCGTGCAGGTGCCGCGGTACGACTGGGGCGCGACCGGGCTGTGAAGTCTACACTGAGCTGGTCAGCCGTATGCGCCGCCGGTGTAGAGCAGGTCGAACAGGCGCGAGAGGGTGGCGATGAACGCCGTCGTGCCGACCAGCATCGTGACCACGACGAGCAGGATCACGAACCAGTGCGACGCGGAGCGGCGGCCGGTGTTGCGGTTGTAGCGGGCATCCCATTTCTCGTCCGGCGTGAGGCCGAGGATGAGTGCTTCGCCGAAGCCGACGAGCCAGGACAGGATGAGCGGCAGCAGGACCCAGAACGGATTCGGCGCATGGCCGAGGCCGTACACGAGGCCGGTGGCCGGGAGGCTGCAGACGTGGAGCAGGCCGAGGCGGTCGACGCTGCCCTTGAGGTAGAAACGGTGCGCGCCGAGTCCGCCGAGCAGGAAGGCGAGGGCGGTGGCGAAGGTCTTGTTCTTGTGTTGCGACATCGAATAAATGTTGAAAGGAAAGCCATCAGTATCGTCCAAAAGCGGGCTCCATAGTGGCGGAGTGTCGCAAAATCGGCGATAATCTTGGATTCGGCCGGGACTGCGCGCCAGCGTTCTTGGTTTTTATGTAAATGCTTGCTGATGCAGGATAGAGCGCGCTATAATCGTCGGCTTTCTCCGTCCAGCTTACTATTGGAAATATTATGGTCGTTATTCGTTTAGCTCGTGGTGGTGCCAAGAAGCGCCCGTTCTACAACATCGTTGCAACCGACTCGCGCAATCGCCGCGACGGCCGTTTCATCGAGCGCATCGGTTACTACAACCCGATGGCTTCGGGCAAAGAAGTCGCCCTGAACGTCACCGCTGACCGCCTGTCGTACTGGCAAGGCGTGGGCGCACAGCTGTCGCCGGCTGTTGCTCGCCTGGTGGCTACGCAAAAGGCTGCTGCTTAATACAGCGAAGGTTTTACGGTTTGACAGATTCTGCAGCACATTCGGCATCGGCATCCGCGCAAGCGGTGCCTGACGACCTGATCCAGGTCGGCCACATCACCGGCGCCTACGGGATCCGGGGCGGTGTCCGCGTGACACCGTATTCGATGGATGCGGATGCGCTGTTGAGCGTCAAAACCTGGTGGATCGACAAGCCGTCGCTGCGTACCGTGCAAGTGCGGAACGCGAAGTACCACAGCGGCGACGTGACGGCCACACTGGTCGACGTGACCGACCGCGAAGCGGCCGAGGCACTCAAGGGTGCCACGGTGCAGGTGTCGCGATCGGACTTTCCGGAACTTCCGGAAGACGAGTATTACTGGACCGACCTGATCGGCTTGGATGCGGTCAACCTGCAGGGCGAAGCGCTCGGCAAGGTCTCCGACATGATGCACAACGGCGCGCAGTCCATCCTGCGGATCACGCCCGTGCCCGATCCGAACGCCGCTCCCGACGTGAAAGCGCCGGAGCGGCTGGTGCCGTTCGTGGACCAGTACGTCAAGACGGTCGACCTGCAAGCCCGACTGATTACCCTGGACTGGGGCCTGGATTATTGATCCCGTCCACCTGAAGCGAGGTCCCGATGCAGTTTGACGTCGTGAGCTTGTTTCCCGAAATGTTTGCCGCATTGACGCAGTCGGGCGTGACCCGGCGCGCGCACGAGCAGGGCTTGTGGAACCTGTCGATCTGGAATCCGCGCGATTTCACGACGGACCGGCACCGCACCGTGGACGATCGCCCGTATGGCGGCGGTCCCGGCATGGTGATGCTGGCCAGGCCGCTCGAAGCGACGATCAACGCGGCGAAGCAGCGCCAGATCGACATGGGCTTGCCCGCACCGCGGGTCGTGTTCATGTCGCCGCAAGGCAAACCGCTGACGCACGAACGCGTGATGGGCTTGAAGAACGAGCCCGGCCTCGTCGTGCTGTGCGGACGCTACGAAGCGGTCGACCAGCGTTTGCTGGACCGTGTCGTCGACGAGGAAATTTCCCTCGGCGATTTCGTGCTGTCCGGCGGGGAGCTCCCGGCGATGGCGCTGATGGATGCCGTGGTGCGGCAGCTGCCCGGTGTGCTGGGCGACGACGCATCCGCGGTCGAAGACAGTTTTGTCAACGGCCTGCTGGATTCGCCGCATTACACGCGTCCCGAAGTCTACGAAGGCGTGGCCGTGCCGCCCGTGCTGATGGGTGGCAACCACGCCGAGATCATGAAGTGGCGCCGAAAGCGGCAGCTCGAGGCGACCGCGAAGAAACGGCCGGATCTGCTGGACAAGGCGCGTGGCGCCGGTCTGCTGACGAAGGCCGACGAGCAGTTTCTCGCAACCTTGGAAAAGGTCGCGGAATAAAGGCGGTACCCATCGGGGTATCGTGTTCAACCCCATCCTCTACCGGGCATCGAACGCGCCGGCAAGATGGTAATAGGAGTCATAAAAATGGATCTGATCCAGCAACTCGAGCAAGAAGAGATTGCGCGCCTCGGCCGCAACATCCCTGATTTCGCACCGGGCGACACCGTTGTCGTCAGCGTCAACGTCGTCGAAGGCAACCGCAAGCGCGCCCAGGCATACGAAGGCGTCGTCATCTCGCGTCGTAACCGCGGCCTGAACTCGAACTTCATCGTTCGCAAGATCTCGTCGGGCGAAGGCGTCGAGCGTACGTTCCAGCTGTACTCGCCGCTGATCGCTTCGATCGAAGTGAAGCGTCGTGGTGACGTGCGTCGTGCGAAGCTGTACTACCTGCGCGAGCGTTCGGGCAAATCGGCACGTATCAAAGAGAAACTGCCGACTCGCAAAGCCGCTACGACCGCTGCTGCGGAGTAATAGCGTCTGTGCTAGGGAAAAGGCATCCGGTTGGATGCCTTTTTCTTTTGGAGAAAGCCCTTGGCAAAACTGCACATCGATCCCAAGCGCCTGCCCGTCGACGCGATCGCCGGCGAGCCTGCCTTGCCGGCCGAGCGCCTGGAGGTTGCCTGGCTGCGCGCACGCCTCGCCCATCCGCCGTCGTGGGCGCCGGAGTTGCCCGACGACATGCGCCAGCGCTTCCCCACCTTGCGCCGCGCAGCCGTCCTCGTGCCCCTGGTGCGCCGGCCGGACGGCCTGACGGTATTGCTGACGCAGCGCACCGAACACCTGAGCAACCATGCGGGCCAGGTGAGCTTTCCCGGCGGCCGTGCGGAAGAGGACGACTCGTCGCCCATCGAGACCGCGCTGCGCGAGACGGAGGAAGAGATCGGCCTCACGCGCCGCCACGTCGAGATCGTCGGCGTGCTGCCCGACCATGTCACCGCGTCCGCCTACATCGTCACCCCCGTCGTGGGCCTCGTCACGCCGCCGTTCGACCTCACGGCCGAATCGAACGAAGTGGCCGACATCTTTGAAGTGCCCTTGCGGTTCCTCATGGACGGCATGAACCACCAGATCATGTCGTTCGACCTGCCCGATGGCGCCGGCCGCCGCAGTTTTTATGCCATGCCGTACGAGCGCTTCTTCATCTGGGGCGCGACAGCGGGTATGCTCCGGAATTTGTTTCATTTGTTACGCGCCTGAAGGGGCATAGACTCCGGTCGGTCTCTGCGCTACCCTAGCGGGCAATGAAGTAAGGCAACAACGTACAAAGGACCGTGCATGACTTTTTTCTCCATTCTGTGCGCGCTGCTCATCGAACAGCTGAAGCCGCTGCGCGCGGATAACCAGATCTACGCCGAGATCAAGCGCTTTGCCATGAAGATCGAGAGCTGGTTCAATGCCGGCCAGGTCAGTCATGGCCGGCTGGGCTGGTTCCTGATGATGGCTGTGCTGATGGTGCCGACGGCCGTCATCTACGGCGTCCTCGTGTACTACCGCTTCGTGTTCGCCGCGTTCGCCTGGAATGTGCTGATCGTCTACCTCACGCTCGGTTTCCGCCACTACAGCCATTACTTCACGTCGATCCAGTTCGCCCTCAACGCGGGCGACGAGGCCACGGCGCGGACACTCCTCGCCGAATGGGCCAGGATCGACACGGTCGGCATGGACACCACCGAGATCGCCCGCATCGCGGTGGAAAAATCCCTCATCACGACGCACCGCAACGTGTTCGGCGTGTTCTTCTGGTTCCTGATGCCGCTCGGCCCGGCCTGCGCCGTCATGTACCGCGTGTCCGAATACCTCGCGCGCGCGTGGAACGAACCGGATCACATGCGCAACGAAGCTTTCGGCCAGTTCGCGGCCCGCGCGTTCTACTGGATCGACTGGATTCCCGTGCGCCTGACCGCGATCGCGTTCGCCGTGGTCGGCAATTTCGAGGATGCGATCTATGCGTGGCGCAATTTCGCCAATCGTTGGACCGACGAATCGAAAGGCATCATCCTTGCCGCGGGCGGCGGCGCGATGGGCGTGCGCCTCGGCTCCCCGGCCGAGAACGCGCCGCGCGTCCTGCCGGCCGACGCCGCGATGGTCGATGTGTCCGCCAGCGAGGACGACATGTTGCCGGGCGACGAGCCGAACGTGCGCGCACTGCAAAGCACGGTCGGCCTGGTCTGGCGCGCGCTGTTATTATGGATGCTGCTCCTGCTGCTGTTGTCAGGCGCCGTCCTGCTCGGCTGATCTCCATCGTGCCGGTCCGACAAGGGCCGGCAGATGGGGCTCGTCCGCAGGTCTTCTATAAGATATAATAGTCGGGTTGTTCTCATCCACGCCTTTGTTTCAGAAGCCGCACTATGGCCGACTCACCGCAAACCGGGAAAGGCGCCGACGAATTCTTCATTCTCGGCGTGACAAGTAAGGGCAGGCAATTCCGCCCGAGTGACTGGGCCGAGCGTCTGTGCGGCGTCATGTCGTGTTTCCGGCCGGCCGGCAGCGGCGGCCCGAACGCCCACCTGAAGTTTTCTCCCTACGTGCACCCGACCGTCGTGAACGGTGTCAAGGCGGTCGTCGTGAACAACGCCCTCAAAAGCATCGAACCGCTGGCTTACCACTTCGTGTGCAATTTCGCCAAAGACAACGACCTGCAAGTCGTCGAGGCGTGCTTCGTTCCCCCGGCGGACGAAAAGAAGAAGTCCTGATCTACCTCAAACTCCAATCGATGCGCCATGGGTAGCTTGAGCGCTTGACGTTGGAGCTCGCAAATGGAAGTCGGAAAACTCTGCACGGTCGACACCGTCTGCTGCGCGCGCGATGAAAGCGTGCAGGGCGCGGCCTTACTCATGCGCAAACATCACGTGGGCGACATCGTCGTCGTCGATGACGTGGACGGCGAACGCCTGCCTGCCGGCATCGTCACGGACCGCGACATCGTCGTGTCCGTCGTCGCCCTCGGCCTCGATCCAGCCGGCCTGCAGGTCGGCGACATCATGACGGACGACCTGCTCACCGCCGACGAGCATGACGACGTCTCCGTCACCATCGAACGCATGCGCCTGCGCGGCATCCGGCGCGTGCCCGTGGTGGGCGAGGGCGGGCGCCTCGCGGGCATCGTCAGCGCGGACGACCTGCTCGGCTTCCTGGCCGAGGAAATGGAAGACCTCGCCCGCATCAGTCCGTACCAGCAACAGCACGAACGGCGAGCCCGTCAATGAGGTAAGGCTGGCCTAAGTTCCCGTCTGTTACCATGTCCCGAGGACAACAGTAACTGACGGAGTGACATGAGCTTGACGTTTTTCCAGCGCGGCCTGGCCGCCTATGCCGTCGCGGGCGGCCTGACCTTCATCGCGGCCGGCAACGCCTTCGCCTTCGACCTGCCCAAGGGCGTCGTGCAAGGCCCATCGGTCGAAGGCATCACGGAATACCGCCTGCCGAACGGCCTGAAGGTCTTGCTGTTCCCCGATTCGTCGCGGCCCACCGTCACCGTCAACGTGACCTATCTCGTCGGTTCGCGCCACGAGAATTATGGCGAGACGGGCATGGCCCACCTGCTGGAACACCTGATGTTCAAGGGCAGCCCGAAGCATCCCGACATCACGCGCCAGTTCCAGGACCGCGGCATGCAGTTCAACGGCACGACGTCGCTCGACCGCACGAATTACTACGAGGTGTTCCAGGCGTCGGACGATAACCTGAACTGGGCGCTGGGCATGGAAGCGGACCGCATGACGCATTCCAACATCGCCAAGAAGGACCTCGATTCCGAAATGACGGTCGTGCGCAACGAGTACGAAAACGGCGAGAACTCGCCGGGTGCCGTCCTCATGAAGCGCATGCAGAGCGTCGCCTACGACTGGCACGCGTATGGCCGGTCGACGATCGGCAACAAGAGCGACATCGAGAACGTCAGGATCTCGAACCTGCAGAATTTTTATCACACGTATTACCAACCGGATAATGCCGTGCTGCTCGTCGCGGGCAAGTTCGATCCCGCGAAGACCCTGCTGTCGATCAACCGCCTGTTCGGCGCGATCCCGAAGCCGAAACGAACCCTGCCGGACTTCTGGACCGTCGAGCCCACGCAGGACGGCGACCGCACGTTCACCGTGCGGCGCCAGGGCGACGTGCAGATCGTCGCCCTGGGCTACAAGGTGCCGTCCGGCCTGCACGACGACAGCGACGTGCTGAGCTTCGCGTCGACCATCCTCGGCGATTCGCCGACGGGCCGCCTCCATAAACTGCTCGTCGAGACAGGCAAGGCGAGCCAGGTGTTCGCCTATGGACAAACGGGTTATGCGCCGGGCCTGCAGTACTTCGGCGCCGTGGTCAAAAAGGATGCGCCGCTCGAACCCGTGCGCGCCGCCCTCACGCAGGCCGTGGAAGAGTTCGCCAAGAATCCGCCGACGCCCGAAGAAATGGAGCGCACGAAGCGCGGCTTCCTGAATGAGTTCGAGCGCAGCCTGAACGATCCGCAACAGGTCGGCGTCGCGCTGTCGGAAGTGATCGCGCTGGGCGACTGGCGGCTGTTCTTCGTCGGCCGCGACCGCGTCGGGAAGATCACGTCGGAACAGGTTGCCGCGGCAGCGGGGCGCTATTTCAGGCGCGATAACCGCGTCACGGGCGAGTTCATCCCGGACGACAATCCCCAGCGCGCCGTAATCCCGCCCGCGCCCAGCGTGCAGAGCCTGCTGAAGGATTTCAAGCCGCAGGCGTCCACCCTGAGCGCCGAGGACTTCGATCCGAGCCAGGCCAACATCATGAAGCGCACGACGCTGACGACCGCGGGCGGCGTCAAGCTGGCATTGCTGCCGAAAAAGAACCGCGGCCAGACCGTCACCGTCGACCTGCGCCAGCACATCGGCGACGAGCAGAACCTGTTCGGCAAGGCGGCACTGCCCGGCCTGACGAACGCGATGCTGATGCGCGGCACGACGAAGTACGACCGCGTGCAACTGGCCGACGCTTTCGAAAAACTCAAGATTTCCGGCAGCCTGACCCACTTCCAGACGACGCGCGAGAACCTGCCCGAAGCCCTGAAACTGGTCGCCCACGTGCTGCGCGAACCGGCTTTCCCGGCAGCCGAGTTCGAACAATTGCGCCAGCAAACGATCGTCAGCCTGGAAGCGAGCCGCAGCGAGCCGACCAACGTGGCGTCGCGCGCGCTGAATGAACATTTCGACATTTATCCGAAGGGTGATATCCGCCACGAAACGACGCTCGAGGAAGATCTCGCCGACATCAAGAGCGCGACCCTGGACCAGGTCAAGGCCTTCCACCGCGATTACTACGGCACGGTGCCGGCCGAGATGGCCATCGTGGGCGATTTCGACGCCAAGGCGGTCGCGCCCCTCGTCGACCAGTTGTTCGGCCAGTGGAAAGCCCCGATGCACGTGGCGCCCGTGCTGCGCAAGAACGGCGACATCGCGCCCATCCACACCTTCCTGAACACGCCCGACAAGGAAAACGGCTTTTATACGGCGCGCATCAACGTCGACCTGAACGTCGAGGATCCGGACTACCCGGCGCTGATGCTGGCCGATTACATCTTCGGCGGCGGCGGGATGCGCTCGCGCCTGATGGACCGTATCCGCCAGAAAGAGGGCCTGTCGTATGGCGGCGGCTCGAACCTCGTGGCCGGCGACCTCGACCGCGCAGGCGTGTTCGCCATCAGCGCCATCGCCGCGCCGCAGAACCTGGCCAAGGTGGACGCCGCCGTCCGCGAGGAACTCCTGCGCGTCCTCAAGGATGGCTTCACGACGGCGGAACTCGCCGGTGCCAAGTCGGGTCTGATGCAACAGAGGATCCAGAACCGTGCCGACGATGGCGCGCTGGCCGCTGGCTGGACGTCGTACATGTACCGCGGCCGCACGTTCGAATGGTCGGCGGAATTCGAACAGCGTCTGATGGCCGTCACGCTGTCCCAGTTGAACGCCGCGTTCCGCAAGGTGATCGACCCGGCGAAGATGTCCGTCGTCATGGCTGGAGACAAGGCAAAGGTGAAACCTGCACCCTGATTGCAACACTCGGCCGTTCATTGACTTGCAGAATGGCTGAGAAACTTGGTCAATGCCCGGCACGGGCGCTATTATGTTGCCTGAGCGCAGTATTGCTTGTAGGAAGCAAAGCTTGCGTCAAGATATTGAAAAGGAAGCATGATGAAGGGCATGACCAAGCAGACTCCGAGCGGCATTTCGTATGCAGGCAAGGTAGTGCTGGTAACCGGCGGCGCCAGCGGCATCGGCCGCGCGACGGCGCTGGCATTCGGGCGCGCGGGCGCCTGTGTCGTCATCGCCGACACGTCGGTCGACGGCGGCCACATGACCGCGGCCTTGATCGTCGAAGCGGGCGGCAAGGCGCTGTTTGTCAAAGCCAATGTAACGGTCGCGGCGGACGTCGAGGCCTTGATGGACAAGGCGGTCGGCCACTACGGCCGCATCGACTGCGCCGTCAACGGCGCCGCCGTCGAGGAAGAATACCTGCCGCTGGCCGAAGGCGAAGACGACCAGTTCGACCGCATCATGAGCGTCAACGTCAAGGGTGTGTGGCTGTGCATGAAGAGCCAGCTGCGCCAGATGCTCAAGCAGGAAGGCGGCGGCGTCATCGTCAACATCGCGGACGCCGGCGGCCTCGTGGCGGCACCGCACCGTGCCATCTACTCGGCATCCAAGCACGCCGTCGTCGGCCTGACGAAGAGCGCGGCCGTCGAGTATGCCAAGGACGGCATCCGCGTCAACAGCGTGTGCCCGGGCGCCGTCAAGACCCCGATGCTGGCGCGCATGCTCGAGCGCGAGCCGGGACGTGACAAGAAACTCAAGGCGGCCCATCCGATGGGGCGCATCGCCGACCCGTCCGAGGTCGCCAACGCGGCGCTGTGGCTGTGCTCGGAGCAGGCGTCGTTCGTGACCGGCCACCAGCTGGCCATCGATGGCGGGCTGACGGCAATCTGACGGGCGTCAGCCTATCGCCTATCGTTTCTTATGTGTGGCGCGCTGTTGCTTCGCTTGCGTGCCCACCCGTGCCTGGCGTGCCTTGTACAACGCCACGGCATCCTCGCGCGCGCGCGTGAGCGTGCGCATTGCCGGGTGGTCGTCGTGCGGCGAAAAATACTCGGCGGCCTGCGCGTCGACGACGAGCTTGATGGCGGTGGCGTCGTCGAGGTCGTACAGCTCGGTCAGCAGGGTGGTCACTTCGTCCAGATAGGCTTCGTAGGTCAGGTGGGTCATGGCGTCGTTGTTGTTAAAAGTGGGTCAGCCGGCGCTCAGCTCGGCCACGAAGTCGTACATGTCGCCGCGGAAATAGGAGCGGCAGAATTCCACCGCCTGTCCGTCCGGCAGGAAGCCCAGCCGTTCCACGCACAGGCCCGCGTCGCCTTCCTTCGATTGCAGCAGCTTCGCCTGCTCGGCGTTCAGCAGCAGGGCGGACAGGCGCTGCAGGGCACGCACGGGGCGCTTGCCGTTCGCTTCCAGCGCTTCGTACATCGACACGTCCACCGCGTCCAGCGAGGGCAGGGCGGACGCCGCGATGGTCGCGTATTCCAGGCACATCGGCATGTCGTCGGCGTAGCGGATGCGGTTGAAGCGGTACACGCCGGCGCCGGGCGAGAGGCCGAGGCGCAGCGCTTCCTCCGGCGTCACCAATCCTTCCGAACGCTTGAGCCAGACGCTGCGCGGCGTACGGCCGCGCGAGCGCATGTCTTCCGAGAACGACGTCAGCTTGGCGAAATTCTTTTCGATGCGCGTGTTGATGAAATTGCCCGACCCCGCGCGGCGTACGAGCAGGCCTTCCTCGACAAGACCGTCGATCGCCTTGCGCACGGTGATGCGTGATATGTCCAGTTCGGCCGCGAGCTGGCGCTCGGCCGGCAAGGCTTCCGCAGGGCCGTAGACGCCGCGGTCGATCGCGTCGCGCAGGGCGCGCTGCAATTGCTGGTAGAGCGGCAGGTTGCTCGTGGCGGAAAGCTGGTGCATCAACTGCGCGAGGTGGGACATGCGGCCGGGCGATGAATGAAAACGATGTCCCGGATAATACCAAAAAAAGACCGCCTGTCACTTGGGCCGGGGATTGGCCAGCTTCCGGTCCGGCTGCAATAGCTTGCCCGAGCGCACCGCCGCGACGGCTGCGGACACGGAGCGCGCCACGTTGCGCACCTCGTCCTGGAACGCCGTGTCCTTGTCGAGCGTGTCATGGCTGTCCGCATACGATTCGTAATAGCCGACGTAGCGGTCGAGCAGGGCGGTGGGGCCCGCATCGATCAGGCCCATCCAGTCGAGCCAGTCGGACAGCGAGCGCCGCGTCGATTCGATGCCGGCCACGTCGCCGTGCACGACGAGGCCGTAGACCCGGCCAGCGAGATGTTTCGGATAGTCCCAGTCCTTCTCCAGCGCCTTGGCTTTTTCCGCGTCCTTTCCTTGCGTGGAGGTGGGATCGGGATTGCCGCCGTCGGCGCACACGAGCCGGTCGATCATCAGTTTCAGCACGGAGGGCGACTGGTACCTGTACGTGGGCGTCAGGATGATGACCCCATGTGCAGCCACCCAGCGCTCGTAGATCTCGTTCATCCAGTCGTTTTCCTGGTTCAGCGAATGATTCGGATAGCAGCTGCACGGCCAGTGGCACAGCGGCATCGCCGTGGACACGCAGGCTTTACAAGGGTGGATGTGGCGGTCGTAGTCGGAAATGATGCGCGACAGGTCGAGGAGGTCCGCCTCCACGCCCTCGGCCGCGAGGATGTCCTCGCACATCTTCGCGAGGCGCCACGTCTTGGAGATCTCGCTCGGGCAGCTGCCGTCGTTGCGCGCCGCGCCATTGATCACGAGGATGCGACTCGGCGTCGCCGGATCTTTCTGACGCGCCTCGGCGTCCAGCAGGCGGTCGTGCGCGTCTTTCCATTCGACGGACAGGTCGTAGTCCGGGTCGGCGAACCCGGGTCCCGCCTTCACCGTGACGGGAGCCTTGTGCGAATCGACGTAGGCCTTCCACGCGACCTCTTCGACGGCCGCCAGTTCCCGCGCGACGGCCTGGTAGGCGGGATCGTAGAAGTCGCGCGAAAAGACGAGGTGGAATTCGTCGCGGTTCAGCTTTGCGGGCGCCTGGCCCTTGCGTACGGTCGTCATGGCCGCCCTTTCGAGAAGAGTTGCGGCGATTATCGGCCGCATGCTCCGGCTCTGCCCGTACGGTAATTCACACAGACGAAAAAAAGCAGCGCGAACCGTAACTTCCCGCGCTAAACAATTCGGGGTCAGAGCACATTTTTCAGAAAATTCGGGGTCAGAGCACGTTTTGGGAAATGTGTTTTGAAGCAAGCTAGTGCACATACCGGCCGCCGTTTGTCGTTCGGCATACCGACACGTCGAGGCCGTGCACGCCAGGACGTCGCGGATCGATATGTTCTGGACATTGACTCGAAATGTGCTCTGACCCCGAATTTGGCGCGAAATGTGCTCTGACCCCGAATTTTTAGACGAAAAAAAGCGGCGCGAACCGTAGTCCGCGCCGCCTCGTCTGCCGGATGATCCGGTGGAATTACTTGGCTGCCATTGCGCCCGTCGGGTGGTTCAGCAGCAGGATCCAGTACTTGGCCGTATCGGACAGGCCGCCGCCGGCTTTCACTTCCTGGAAGGTCTGGATGGCTTTGTCCTTCTGGCCGGCTTTTGCATAGGCCATGCCCAGGCGCAGCTTGGCTTCGTCCGGCGACTTCAGGCCACCCTTGGCGATACCCTGCTGGATGAACGGGATGCCCTTGTCAAACTGGTCCATCGTGACGTATGCCCAGCCCAGGTTGATGAGGCCCGTACCGGCCTTGGCCTTGGCGGCGTTTGCTTCGCCCGTGGCGATGTTCTTGACGTCGGCCGCAGCTTCCTTGGTGGCGCGGTCGCGCAGCTGGCGGTCCTTGGCGGCATTGCCGCCCGCGCCGAGCACGCCAGCGGCGAAACCGGCGTCGACGACTTTCTTCGCTTCGCTCGGGAAGCCGTCCCTCAAGGCCAGCTCGGCCAGTTCCGTGTAGGCCTCCGGCGACATCTGCTTGACGGCCGCGAATTCAAGGCGCAGCACGTCGGTATAGTTGGCCTCGGCGAAGCCCGGTTTGCGCACGATGCCGCGGTTGATCAGGTCGGTCCAGAAATCGTCGGTCGGGTAGTAGGCGGCCAGCTTTTCCAGGCCGCGCAGATAGGCGGCGTCATCCTTGACCTTGTTCGCGGCCGAGGCGTACAGGCGCAGGTCTTCCTGCGTCGGGGTCTTGCCGGCCTGTTCCACGGCCTGCAGCACCGGTTCCTGGGCCTTCAGCGCCGACGCATAGTCGCCGCTCAGGTAGTACGAGCGGATCAGCGCCGAGTTGATCTGGTCCGTCGACTTGCCCGATGCCTGGATCTGCTTGTACAGCTCGATCGCCTTCGGATAATTCTTGGCGTTGTAGTACATCGTGGCCAGCGCCTGCGTGAAGTTCCCCTTGTCCGCGTCCGGCAGCTTGCCCGACGCCAGGATCGCTTCCAGGGCGCCGATCGCCATCTGGTCGTCACCCGTCGACGTGCCCAGCGACAACTTCATGCGGTTCAGCACATAGGTCTCGTACGGCGTTTTGTCCGGGAACGCTTCGGCCTGGGTGATGCGGTTCTTCACCTCGCCATAGTTCTTCGCATCCATCAGCGGCTTGATCTGTGCCGGGTCGAGCAGCTTGTACAGTTCCGGGCGGACGGAGTCGGGCTTCGGCGCGGGCGCCTCGGCTTTCTTGTCCTGCGCCGACGCGCTGTGCATCAGGGCCGGCGCGGCGTTCAGGCCAAGGGCGGCCAGCATCATGGCAAGGCGGGCGAAACGGAATTGGGACATTGAAAAATCCTCTCTTAATGACGATAAAGTTGCACCGCTCAGTGACGGTAGATTGGCTTCAAATACATACGCCGACGGTGCCGGAGCCCATCTCGGACAAAGCGTGCATTGTCCCACAAACTGCTGACGGGCGTGGCAATTGTGCCCCAGCCGTGCGACGTCGGTATGCGTCGTTACAAGTCGTTACCCAACGTCTTTAAAAGCCGGGCACCGGGCACTTGCCGTGCGCTTCGATCGCGCCCCCCAGCCACGCACGGACCGCGTCCAGCGCGGGCGGCGCAAAGCCATAGGTCATCAATGCGGGCGCCGCGAAGTCGAGCGCCTGGTACGGGTTCCACAGCGCGAGGTGCAGATCCGGTGCCCACGTGGTGCGCGCGTGGGGGCCGTAGCGGCGGCGCGAGGTCGATGCGAGGATCGTGAAGCGGCCGTCCTGCGGCAGCGCGTTCCAGTCGAACGTCTCGGCATCGGCGAACGTCACGAGGTCGACGTCGAACAGTGTCGACAGCATCGCCGCGATGGCGCTGGCGGGAACGCCCGCTTCCGATACGCCGTCGCTGACGACATCCTGGCGCGCGACGAGGCGCACCTTGCTGCCCGGCGCGGGCCGCTGCGGCGCGGCGCGCGAAGTGAGCGCGCGGCGCCATGCGTCGGCCATCAGCGCGCGGTCCGTGTCTTCGGTTGCGTAGGGCACGGCGCCGGCCGGATGCGCGCGCGCAAGGCGGTCCAGGCGGTCCAGGCGCGTCTGCACCTCGGCCGGCGGCAGGCGGCCGTCTTCGATCGCGGCCGCGATGGCGTCGATGGTGGCTGCCTGCGTCTCCCGGCTGCCGATCGCCATCACCATGTCCGCGCCGGCCATCAGCGCGTTGACGGCGGCCTCGCCGGCATCGTACCGGTGTGCGATCGCGTGCATGTCCATGCCGTCCGTGATGATCACGCCGTCGTAGCCCCATTGCGTGCGCAAGAGATCATGCAGGATTGCGCGCGACATCGTGGCGGGATTGTCGGCGTCGAGGGCAGGGTAGACGATGTGCGCCGTCATCACGGCCGGCGCGTGCGGCGCGGCCGTGCGGAACGGCGCGAATTCGAAGCGTTCCAGTTCCGGCAAGGGTTTGTCGACCGTGGGCAGGTCGCGGTGCGAGTCGACGTGCGTGTCGCCGTGGCCGGGGAAGTGCTTGACGCAGCAGGCCACGCCTTCGCTGTCGCTGCCGTCCATCCACGCGAGGGCGAGGGCGGTCGCCGTGTCCGGATCGGCGCCGAACGAGCGCTCGGCGATGACGGGATTGCGCGGGTTGTTGTTCAGGTCCAGCACGGGCGCGAAGTTCCAGTTGAAGCCCATGGCGCGGATCGCGCGCGCGACGGCCGCGCCCACGTTGCGGGCCAGCGTCGCGTCGCCCGCCGCGCCCAGCGCCATCGCGGACGGCGGCGGCGGCACCCACAGCGCACGCACGACGGCGCCGCCCTCCTGGTCGAGCGCGATCAGCGCGTGCTCGCCCATTGCGTCTTTCAGGTCTCCCGTGAAGCGCGTGAGCTGCGCGGCGTCCGTCATGTTCTGGCGGAACAGGCACGCGCCGCGGATGCGGTTGGCGCGGATGAAGTCGGCCGTGCCGGCATCGAGTTCTGTGCCGAACAGCCGGATCATGATCAGGCGGCCGGCGAGTTGGCGAAGGTCGTTCGGGTGCATTAATGCGGCTCAGTGTGTTTTTGTAACTTTGTTCAGGTGGCGCGGCTTGTCCGGATCGAGCCCGCGCGCTTTCGACAGGTGCGCCGCCATCACGTAGAACGTGTTGATCGCGACGATGGGATCGAGGTCCGCGCAGCAGGACACGGGCAGGTCGAGGTCGCGCGAGGCGATGTCGGTGGGTGCCGCGAGCAGCACGCGCGCGCCGCGGCCGCGCATCTCGTCGGCCAGCGCGACGAGGCCCGCCTGCGCGGGACCGCGCGTGGCGAAGATCAGCAGTGGATAGCCCTCGTCGATCAGCGCCATCGGCCCGTGCTTGATCTCCGCGCCGGAGAACGCCTCGGCCTGCAGCGCGGACGTCTCCTTGAATTTCAATGCCGCTTCGAGCGCGATGGGGAAGCTGATGCCGCGGCCCACGACCATGATGTTGCGCGCCGGCGCCAGCACCTCCAGCGCGGCCGACCAGTCGGTCTGCGCGGCCTGGCGCAGCACGTCCGGCAGCGCGGCGAGGCCGTCCTTCAGTTCCTGGTCCTGCTGCCATTCCGCGACGAGGCGCGCGCCGGCCGTCAGGCTCGCGATGAAGCTCTTCGTCGCGGCCACGCTCTGTTCCTTCCCGGCGCGCAGCGGCAGCGCCCATTCGGCTTCACGCGCGAGCGGCGAATCGATGTCGTTCACGAGCGCCACCGTCGTCGCGCCGCCCTGGCGGAAGTAGCGGATCGGCTCCACCACGTCCGGGCTCTGGCCCGACTGCGAGATCGACACGGCAAGCGTGCCGGCGGCCTGCAGCGGCGCTTTATATAACGTGACGAGCGACATCGGCAGCGACGTCACAAGACGGCCCATGCGCGCCATGATCAGGTAGGCAAGGTAGCTGGACGCATGGTCGGAACTGCCGCGCGCCACCGTCACCGCGTTGTGGAAGGAAGCACCCCGCAGGTGGTGGCCCAGCGCGGTGTAGCGGTCGGCGTCGTTGGCCAGCTGCAGGGCGACGCAGTCGGCCGCGGACACGGCTTCTTCAAGCATCAGCGAGGTCACACTGTTCTCCTTCGATATAAACGGTTTTCAGGTTGAGGTCGCGGTCGAGCACGACGAGGTCGGCGAAGCAGCCGGGTGCGATGCGGCCGCGGCGCGTCTCGCCCAGGTAGTCGGCGGCGTTCGTCGACACGCGCCGGGCGGCGTCCGCGAGATCGAGGCCGATCGAGACGAGGTTGCGCAGCGCCTGGTCCATCGTCAGCGTGCTGCCGGCCAGCGTGCCGTCCGCGAGGCGCACGCCGCCCATGCATTTGTGGACGACCTGGCGGCCCAGCATGTATTGGCCGTCCGGCATGCCGGCGGCGGCCGTGGAATCCGTCACGCAGTACAGGTTCGGAATGCAGCGCAGCGCCGTGCGGATCGCGCCCGGGTGCACGTGCAGCAGGTCGGGAATGATCTCCGCGTACTGCGCATGTGCGAGGGCCGCGCCCACCATGCCGGGATCGCGATGGTGCAGGCCCGGCATCGCGTTGAACAGGTGCGTGAAGCCGGCCGCGCCGTGTTCCAGCGCGCGCACGCCATCGTCGTAGTTGCCGTTCGTGTGGCCGATCTGCACGCGGATGCCGGCGTCGGAAAGGGCTCGCACGAGCGCGAGGTGGCCGTCGATCTCGGGCGCCACGGTGATCAGGCGCATCGGCGCCTGCGCATTGAAACGGTCGACTTCCGCCATGGTCGCCTCGCGTGCGAACGGCGGCTGCGCGCCCAGCTTGCCCGAGTTGATGTACGGGCCCTCGAGGTGCACGCCGAGGATGCGCGCCTCGCCCTTGCCGCGTTCCGCGCACGCGGTGCCGATGGCGGCGAGTGCGCGGTCGATGTCGTCCAGCGGCGCCGTCATCGTCGTGGCCAGCAGGCTCGTCGTGCCGTGCCGTGCGTGCAGGCGGGCGATCACGTGCGGCGCGTCGCCGCCTTCCATCATGTCGCGTCCCGCGCCGCCGTGCACGTGCAGGTCGATGAAGCCGGGCAGGATGTAGTCGTCGGTATTGGATGCCGGATCGGCCGCGTCGCCTTCGATGGCGGCGATGGTCGCCGTGCCGTCTTCGATGACGATGCGGCCGCGGATCCAGCCGTCCGGGGTCAGGATATTGCCTTGCATGGTGGGTCCTTTCACGCCGCGAGGTGCAGCTCGATCATCTTCAACGCGCCATGCGCGGAATCGCCTTCGGGTGCGCGGGCGCGGGCCGCGAGCGCGGGCGGAAGCCAGTCGCGCAGGGCGCTACCCAGGCCGCCGCACAGTGCGAGCGGGAGTGTCCCGTCCGGGTCGAGCGCGCGGGCGATGGCGGCCGCTTCCTCGCCGGCTTTGGTCAGGATGGCGCGCGCGGCCGGGTCGTCCGCGTGCTGCAGCACGAGCGGCGCGAGAGACGCGTACGTCGTCTGCGTGGCCTGGCCGAGCCAGACCTGGATCGCGGCGCGGTCGCCGCCGCAGGCATCGATGACGGCGTCGGCGAATGCGCTGCCGGGCCGGCGCCCGTCGAGCACCTGTTCGATATGGTTGATGGCGGCGAGGCCGATCCAGCCGCCGCTCGCTTCGTCGCCGGCGGGGAAGCCCCAGCCGCCCACTTCGCGCCGTGTGCCGTCGGGCTGCAGCACTTCGCCGACGCTGCCCGTGCCGATGGCGACGATGGCGCCGGGCTTGCCGCCGTGCGCGCCCATCAGGGTCGTGAACGCGTCCGTTTCAAGGCGCAGCGCGGCGTAGCCGGGGTCCGCCTGCTCGAACTCTCGCGCCCACTGGCGATTGTGCACGCCCGCGAGGCCCAGCCCGATGGCGATGCGGTCGAGGGGAGATTGTTCGATGCCGGCTGCGGCGAACGCCTGGGCGACGGCGTCCTGGACGGAAGCCCATGCCCGGGCGATGCCGAGACCCAGGCCGGACGGGCCGCTCGTGCCCTGGGCCAGTTCGACGGCGCCGCCGGGAGAAAACCGTGCGAGGCGCACGCGCGTGCCGGTGCCGCCGCCGTCGACGCCGATGAGATAGTCGATCATATAAGTGCTGTGCCGGGAAGGTCAGGGCACTATAGGCAGCACTGGTAGGGTTGTCAACAGGTATTTAATTGGTATTGTCGTCCCGCCCGGGAGATGCAGGATTGGTCTCACCCGCTCTGCTGGGGATGTCTGCGTCGAGTGGTGAATTGGTATTGAGGGCGGTATTGTCGCGCAGCCACTCGAACAGGATCGCCATCATGAACGGACCCACGAACAGGCCGATGACGCCCAGCGTCGACACGCCGCCGAGAAGACCGAACAGCACGGCGAGGAACGGCAGGTTGACGCGCCGGCCGATCAGTTTCGGGCGGATGAATTTATCGACGAGGAACAGCTCGAACGCGCCCCAGCAGAACAGGCCGAGCGCGGCGCCGGAATGGCCCTGGCCCAGCAGCAGCAGCGAGACGAGCGAGAACGACAGCGGCGCACCGCCCGGCACGAGCGCGAAATACCCCGTGAGCACGCCCAGCAGCGCCGGCGCCGGCGCACCCGCGATGGCGTAGGCGGCGCCGAGCACGCAGCCTTCGAGGATGGCGACGGAGACGAGGCCCAGCGCCGTGCCGCGCACGGACAGCGGGAAGACGCGGCGCAGCATCGGATACTGGCGCGGCAACGCGCGCATGCCGGCCGTGTCGACGTGGCGGATGGCGGCGGGGCCGTGCAGGTACAGCACGAACAGGGTGAGCAGGGCGAGGAACAGGTACAGCGCGTTCGCAAGGATCGTCGAGCCCCACAGGCGCGCGGCGCCCGTCAGGTGCGGGGCGAAGTCGCCGGCCGCGCTGCCGACGAGGCGATTCAGGCCGCCGGGCAAGGCAAGGTGTTCGTTCCACCACTGCACCGCATGTTCGGCCACGAGCGGCAGGCGGGCGATCCAGGCGGGCACGGGGATGCCGGTCTCGTTGGCGCGGGCCAGGAGGCGCTGCACGCCGGCCAGTTCGCCGCCCAGCGTATCGAGCAACACGATGGATGGGCCGACGAAGCCGAGGATCAGCAGGCCCACGAGGCAGGCCGCGCTGGCGGCCGGCGGCCAGCCGCGGCGCTGCAGGTGGACGTGCGCGGGCCAGGTGATCACGGCGAGCAGGCCGGCCCATGCCAGCGCGCCGAGGAAGTGCTGCAGGAGGACGCCGAGCGCCAGCGCGAACAGCGCCGGCACGAGAAGCCTGGACGCGCGCCGGTCCGTCATGCCTGCTGCAAGGCCGCGATGCGGTCCTCGCACGACGGGTGGCTGCTGAACAGGGCCAGCACGCCGCCGCCGGCGATGCCCGATGCGGCCAGGTTCTTCGGCAGGTCGGCGTGGTCGATGCCGCCCAGGCGACGGAGTGCGGCGATCATCGGGCGGGGCGTGCCCATGATCTGCGCGGCGCCGCGGTCGGCACGGTATTCGCGCTGGCGCGAGAACCAGGCCACGATGATGCTGGCCACGAGGCCGAACAGCAGGTCGCACACGACCGACGTGATCGTGAACGCGATGCCGGGGCCGCGCTCCTCGCCGTCGCGGCGCAGGAACTGGTCGACGGCATACGCGACGACGCGCGCCAGGAAGATCACGAACGTGTTCACGACGCCCTGGATCAGCGTGAGCGTCACCATGTCGCCGTTCGCGACGTGCGCCACTTCGTGCGCGAGCACCGCTTCCACTTCATCGTGCGTCATCGACGTCAGGAGGCCCGTCGACACGGCGACCAGCGACGCGTTCTTCGTCGCGCCGGTGGCGAACGCGTTCGGCGCGCCTTCGTAGATCGCGACTTCCGGCATCGGGATGCCGGCCCTCTGCGCCTGGCGCGCGACGGTGTCGAGCAGCCAGCGCTCGGTGGGGTTGGACGGTTGCCCGATCACGCGCGCACCGGTCGACCATTTCGCGATGGGCTTCGACAGCCACAGCGAAATGAAGGCACCGCCGAAGCCCATCAGGCCGGCGAAGACGAGCAGGGCGCCCAGGTTCAGGCCCTTCGCCGTCAGGTACTGGTTAACGCCCAGCAGGCTCGCCGTGATACCCAGCACGAGCATGATGGCGAGGTTGGTGGCAAGGAAAAGCAGGATGCGTTTCATGGTCGTATCTCTCATCAATAACAAGAATCGCGGCGCAAGCGGCCGTTGTCAAGGCGAAGGATAGGACAAGGAGGCATCTTGGAAAAGCGAAGTAAACAGAAGGATTTCTTCGAAAAAATGGAATTATAAATGACGCACGTCGGCCGGTGGATTATTCCAGTCGTCGTCGCGGCCGTTCAGGTACGTGACGGGCAGCGCCGCGCGTGCGTCGGCCGGCAGGTCGTCCAGGCAGTGTACGCTGACTGCGACGTAGTCTCCCCAGCGCGGCGACGTGCCCGTGCCGAACGGCCGGATGCCGCACGTGGCGCAGAACAGGTGGCGTTCCGTGCGCGTGTTGCAGCGGTACTCCGTCAGCGCGCCGTCGCCCTGCAGGAGGCGGAATGACGCCGCGGGCACGATCGCGGCCCAGTTGCGCTGCTTGGTGCACAGCGAACAGTTGCAGCGGATCGTGCCGCGCGCGAGGTCGATGTCGGCCGCGAAGCGCACGGCGCCGCAATGGCAGCTGCCGTGCCAGGTGCGCAGGCCACCCGTCATTGCGCGGCTTTCACGAGGGGCAGTTCAACGTAGCTGCTGTGGTAGATGCGTTGCGTGGCCTTCCTGTAGTCGCCCGGCTGGGCGAAGAAGATGTTCGGCACGAAGGTCTGCGGATTGCGGTCGTACAGCGGGAACCAGCTCGACTGCACCTGCACCATGATGCGGTGGCCGGGCAGGAACACGTGGTTCGCCGTCGGCAGGCCAAAGCGGTACGACAACGCCTTGTTCGGCGCCAGCGCTTTCGGCGTATCGAATCCTTCGCGGTAGCGGCCGCGGAAGATGTCGCCCGCCACCATCAGCTGGTAGCCGCCCATCGCCGGCTGCGATCCCACCTGGTCCGGGTACACGTCGATCAGCTTCACCACCCAGTCCGAATCCGTGCCGCTCGTCGACGCGACGAGGTGGGCGACCGGCTCGCCGCTGATCTTGACGGGCGCCGTCAGCACGTCGGACACGAACGTCGCGACGTCCGTGCGGCCCGACGCCTCGCGCTGGTCGTCCACGAGCCAGCGCGGCCACGTCTGGCCCTTCGCCTCGTCGTAGCCGTACGGCGGGATCGGGCGCTGGCGGAACGGCACGGGCTTGGCCGGGTCGGACACGTACTCGTCGTAGCCCTTCGCATCGGCCGCGCCGCCCAGCTGGGCCTTCTGGTTCGCGCCCAGCCGCAGCGCGACGGGTTCGATGGCCCCGCTCGGCCACGCGGGCAGGTTGCGCCAGCGGTTCGTGCCGGTCTCGAACGCGGTCACCGTGGGAATCGTGGGCACGCTCGCATCGCCCTTCAGGTAGCGCGCGAGGAACGGTTTCAGCACCTGCTGGCGCCAGTACAGCGCGGTGTCGCTGCCGAACTTCAGGGTGCCCAGCGTGCTGCCATCGCCGATGGCGCCGCCGTGCGACCACGGCCCCAGCGACAGGAACACGTTGTTCCCCGTGTCGTGCGGCTTGACCGCCTTCCACACGGCGATGGCGCCGTAGATGTCTTCCGCGTCCCAATAACTGTGCACGAGCAGCGTCGGCACGGTGACGCTCTGGCGTGCGAGGACCTTGTCCATCGCCTGTTCGCGCCAGAACGCGTCGTAGGAAGGATGCGCGACGACCTTGTTCCAGAAGCCGCTCTGTTCCAGGCCCCGCTCGCGGCCCAGCGCGCCCGCCGAACCGGCGCGCAGGTACATGTCGTAGTCGTCGTAGTGCGTGATCGGCCACTTGGCCGTGTTGGCGCGCGTGACGACCTGTTCGAGCATGTACGACATATTGATCTGCCGGAAGGCGCCGTTGTGGAACCAGTCGTCGCCCATCCAGCCGTCCACCATCGGGTTCATCGGCACCGCGACCTTCAGCGCCGGGTGCGGATTCACCAGCGCCATCAGCGGCAGGAAGCCGTCGTACGAGATGCCGATGATGCCCACGCGGCCGTTCGTCTCCGGGACGTTCTTCGTCAGCCAGTCGATCGTGTCGTACGTATCCGTCGAGTGGTCGACGGGCGTCGGGTTCAGCGGGCCATGCAGCGGGCGGTTCATCACGTAGTCGCCCTCGGACCCGTACTTGCCGCGCACGTCCTGCACGACGCGGATATAGCCTTCGCCGGCGATGACGTCGGCGGCGTTGTCGTAGCCCGTCAGGATCGTCTCCAGGTCCGAGCTGTCCGCGTGGTTCACGAGGCTGGACGCATCGTACGGCGTGCGCGTCAGGAGAATCGGTGCGTCCTGCACGCCCTTCGGCACGATGATGATGGTGTTCAGCTTCGTCCCGTCGCGCATCGGGATCATCACGGTGCGCTTCACGTAGTTGAAGCCGGCGTCGGGCGCCCTGAATTCGGCCGGGGTCTCGGAAGGGAGTCCGGCATACTGCGGCGCCGTTTGCGCGTGCGCGTAACCGGCGAGCGCCAATGCACCGATGAGCGGCGCGAGGCGGACTGGGAATGACGTCATCGATTTCCTTGGGCGTGTCGAGGGCAGCGCCGCTACATTAGCACAAGGACCCGGCGTTCACCCGTGGGCGGTGCGGGGCGCGGCGTGCGGATGGTCGAGGTGGACTTCGCGCAGCGCCGCCTCGAACAGCACCACGCGGCGCGCGCGCGGCAGCGCTTCCCACCACGCGAGCGGGAAGGTCAGGCGGCGGTCGGCCATGCGCACGAAGGCGTCGAAGCCGGGCTGCGTCTCGACGAGCACGATGGCCTCGATGAGATGCGCGGCCCGCACCTCGATGCGCATGCCGTCCTCGTTTGCATAGGCCAGCACGCGGCTCACGTCGCCCCACGGCACGACCGTGTCGTCGGCGGCGAAGCAGTCCGGGAATGCGCGGACGGCGGGGACAAGCGCCGGCACGAGGCGGCGTTTCAGGCGGGAGAACATGGACGACATGGACGCCTCCATTCAGCGCGCGGTGCGCGAACCGCTGCGGTCGACGAGCAGCAGCTGGCCGCGCGCGACGGTCTTCGTGTCCGCGCGGTCGGGCTGAGAGACGACGTTGACCGACGCCGTGCCCGGTCCGTGCACGACGATGTCGGCGTGGCTGGCCGTCAGGCCGCGGCCATCGAGGCTGCCCGAGCCCGCGATCTGCGCGTCGACCTGCGCAACACTCCCATCGATGCGGGCGTCGCCCGGACCGTTCATGCGCAGCAGCAGGCGCTTGCCGGACATGCTCGCCTTGAGACCGCCGGAGCCGGACAGGGCCGCGTCCAGCGTATCGCCCACATTCGCCAGGGTGACGCCGCCGGGACCGCGGGTGCGCACCGTCGCCTTGCCTGCCTTGAGGCCGGCCGCATCGAGGTCGCCCGAGCCGGCGACTTCCACGTTCAGGTCGCCCACCGTGCCGGCCAGCGCGACGTTGCCCGGTCCGTTCATGCGCAGCTGCGCCGTCCCGGCCTGCAGGCCGCGCACGGCCAGTTCGCCCGAGCCGTCCACTTCGCCGTCGAACTTGCGGATCGCGCCCGCGAGGCACGCGTTGCCCGGCCCGCGCTGCACGCTGCGCGCGCCGCCGTCGATGCGCAGGTCGCAGCCTTCGAAGTCGCCCGAGCCGGCCATCTCCAGGTCCAGTTCGCGCGCGCTGCCCGACAGCTTGACGTTGCCCGGTCCGCGCATGCGTGCCGTCACCTTGCCGGCCCGCAGGCCGTCCGCTTCCAGGTCGCCGGAGCCGCCCGCCTGCACGGCCAGCGTACCGCTCACGCCGGCCAGCTCCACGTCGCCCGGCCCGTTCAGGGTCAGGTCGACGTCGGTCGCTTTCAGGTGCTGCAGCTCCAGGTCGCCGCTGCCGCTGGACGTCACGGTCAACTGGCGCACGGTGCCGGTTGCGTGGACGTCGCCCGGGCCGTTGCCGGCCAAGGTGAACCGCTCGGCGTTGATGCGGTCGATCTCGACGTCGCCGCTGCCGGCCACCGTCAGGCGTTTCAGGGCGGCCGCGCCGATGCGGACGGTGACCGTCTCGCGGCGCTTGCCGAAGTTGAGGAAGAAGCCGTTGCGCTGTAGCGGCCGCACGACGAGCGTGTCGCCGCGCACGACGGTCTCGATCTCGGCCAGCTGCTTGCGTTCGCCGCTCAGTTCCAGCGCCGGCTTCGCCTGGGCGTCGATCACGACGTGGTATGGGCCCGCCAGTTCGATCGCGCTGAATGCCGTGACGGCGCGCTGCTCGGTCGTGACGCCACCGGGCGCATCCTGCGGCTGGGCGAACGAGGCGGGCATCGTGGCGATGGCGCCGGCCGCGAGCGCGGCGGCCAGGACGGTGAGCTTGAGGGCGGTTTTCATGGTGTCGTCGTTGTTGTCTGCGGCAGCGCCGGGAGACTGCACGATACGGCAGCCCGGGCGCCGGTGCAGCCGCCTTTCGACGAATGCGCGAAAACGCGGGACAGGCTGCAAAAAATGGGGGGTGGATGGGTGGCGCTTACTTCACCGGCGCAACCGTGAAACCGGCCTGTGCGAGATCGTCCAGCAGCCCGCCGCAATCCGCGTCGTCATGCTTGGCCGCGAACAGGTTGCGCACGGGGACGACATGGAAATGCGTGCGATCCAGTCGCGGTTGCGTGCGCAGACGAGGCCCGTTGCGCCACCCCGAATGGCTGGCGGACGCGGAGCCGCGACTGCGGGTGCCGTGGTATGTGCACGTGAGCGTCCTGTTTTGGCTGGACACGTTCCAGCAGACGGCCCACAACCTGCGCCGCGACGGCAGGCTGTTCGTCCTGCACTACCTGTCGCCGCGCTTCCACCCTTGGCAGCATGACAACCGCGACCTGCTGCAGATGTGGCTGGAGCGCAACGACGGGGCTTACCGGGCCATTGCGAGCCCCCCATCCTGACGCACGCCTGGCGCCCGGCCGTGCCGGAACGGAGGGCGGATGTCATAATGGGCGCCACGACAAGGAGAACATCGTGATTCGCTACATGGGCACCCGCAAGAATGCGGAAGGTGCCTCCGTCTACATATTCATCGTCAACGGCATGGAAAAGGAAGTGCGCGAGCACGCGCTCAAGCAGCATCCGGGCTGTTACGAGGCCCTGCCGGCCTCGGTGAAGGCGAAGATCGCCGCCAACCGCGCATGGCTGGGAAAATTGTAGGGGCGCTGGCCGCCGCGCTGGCGCTCGTGGGGCCCGCACATGCGCAGACCCAGGACAAGCCGCCGTCCACGTTCGGCCCCGTCATCGGCGCGGCCCTGCTGTGCCACGACCATCTCGACAACAAGTATTTCTATACCTGGCTGAAGACCCATTTCGGCCCGGCCTACAAGCACGAAGGCGGCGCCTACTGGTTCCGCACGGGCGAGACGACCTTGTGGGGCGCGCCCGTCACCGAGGTGATGGTCAGCGACGACACGAGCGAATGGGTGTTCGTGGGCGCCGTCGCCGAAGTGGCGCCGGACGAACTGGCACAGGCCGTCCGCAAGGCGGCCGGCGTGCGCCACCTGGCGGCCGACGCGTCGCCTTACCCTTTGCGCGTATCCGTCCCCGGCAGCACGATCGCTTACTACAATGCCAAAAGCAAAATATACTGCGCGAAGTTCAAACCGCTGCCGCCGCGCCGGTAAGCTTTTGGTATTGGCATGTACACAAACTATTTCCATTTAAAGCAGGCGCCGTTCTCGATCGCGCCAGATCCGCGTTACCTGTTCATGAGCGACCGCCATCGCGAGGCGCTCGCGCACCTGTTGTACGGGGTCAAGAGCGGCGGGGGCTTCGTCCTGCTCACGGGCGAGATCGGCGCCGGCAAGACGACCGTGTGCCGCTGCTTCATCGAGCAGGTGCCGGACGACTGCCGCCTGGCCTATATCTTCAACCCGAAGCTGACGGTCGAGGAACTGCTGCAGACGATCTGCGACGAATTCCGCATCCAGGTCGCTTCCGCGGCTGGCGTGAAGGCTTATGTGGACGCGATCAACGCCTACCTGCTCGACAGCCATGCGCAAGGCCACAACAACGTGCTCGTGATCGACGAGGCGCAGAACCTCTCGGCCCAGGTGCTGGAGCAGCTGCGCCTGCTGACGAACCTCGAGACGAGCGAGCGCAAGCTCCTGCAGATCATCCTGATCGGCCAGCCGGAACTGCGCACGATGCTCGCGCGGCCGGAACTGGAGCAGCTGGCCCAGCGCGTCATCGCCCGCTACCACCTGGGCCCGTTGTCCGCCGAGGAGACGGGCGCCTATGTCGCGCACCGGCTGGCCGTCGCGGGCGTGCAGGGCGCGACACCGGTTCCCGCCGCGCTGGCGCCGCTGATCCACCGCCTGACGGCCGGCGTCCCGCGCCGCATCAACCTGTTGTGCGACCGCGCGCTGCTCGGCGCCTACGTCGAGAACAGCCGCGACGTGACGCCGGCGATCCTGCGCCGCGCCGCGCGCGAGGTGTTCGCGGGCGACGATGCGTTCGCTGGTGGTGCGTCGCGCAAGCCGCTGCGCTGGCCGTTCGTGGCCGGCGGCGTGCTGGCGGGTGCCGCCATCAGCGCGGCGGCGTGGCAGGCCGTGCCGCATCGGCCCGCATCTCCTTCTGCATCTGCACCGGTGCCGGCGGCCGTCGCGATGAAGGCCCAGGCCGCGCCCGCGAAGGCGAGCATGCAGCCGAAGCCGCTGGCGCTGGCCACGCAGGACGACGCGCTGCGCGAACTGGGCGCGCTGTGGGGCCAGCAACTGCCGGCCGCCGCCGCGTGCGACGCCGCGCCCCGCCTCGGCGTGCGCTGCTACCAGGGCCGCGGCGGTTTGTACGAACTGCGCCTGCTCGACCGGCCGGCCATCGTGGGCCTGCACGACGGCGCCCGGGTCGGCTACGCCGTGCTGACCGGCATGGACGACGACACGGCCACGCTCGCGATCAACGGCCAGCGCCACACGGTGAGCCTGGGGCTGCTCGCGACCCGCATCGACGGCGAGTACACGACCTTGTGGAAGGTGCCGCGCGGTTTCCGCGACCAGGTGGGGCCGGGCGACAGCGGGCCGGACGTCGACTGGATCGCCGCCCGCCTCGCGGAACTGGACGGCAGGCGCGCGGCGCCGCCGGCCGGTCAAGTCCTGGACGAGCCCACGCGCCGCCTGCTGCGCGCGTTCCAGGTGAAGCAGAACCTGAAGGCGGACGGCCTGGCCGGTCCGCGCACCTACATGCGCCTGAACCAGCTCGCGGGCGTCGACGAACCGCGCCTGCTGGCAGCCACCGGGAAGTGATATGTCGTACATCCTCGAAGCTTTGAAGAAGGCCCAGGCCGAACGCCAGCTCGGCAACGCGCCCACGATCCACGCGCCGCAGGCCGTCACGCCCGCGCCGGCCGCCGCCGCGGCGAGCCGCAGGCCGCTGTTCATCGGCCTCGGCGCCGGGGCTCTCGTCGTCGTCGCGGGCGCGCTGGTCTTGTGGCGGCCGGCGCCTGCACCTGCGCCGAAGGCCGTCGTGCAGGCGGCAACGCCCGCGCCGGCAGCGCCTGCGCCGGAGACGCTGGTAGTGAGTGCGCCGCCTGAGCCTGCACCTGTGTCCACATCGGCGCCCGTGCGCGAACGTGTAGCCGCGCCCGAACCGGCCCGTCCGGCACCCGTCGCGGCCGCGCCGGCACCCGCGCCCATCGTGAAAGCAGCCCCGGAAGACAGCCTGCCGTTCCTGCAGCAGCTGCCCGACGCCCAGCAGCGCGACATCCCGCGGGTGACCTTCGGCGGCTACATGTATTCGGCCAATGCGGCCGACCGCCTGCTGATCGTCGACAAGGCCCTGCGCCACGAAGGCGAGGAAGTCGCCCCGGGCCTCGTGCTGGAAAAGCTGCTGCCCAAGGCGGCCGTGATGAACTTCCGGGGACTCCGCTACCGTGTCGCCTACTGACGCCGCCGGCCGCGGGCCCGTGCTGGGCGTGATCGGCTGGTCCGGCAGCGGCAAGACGACGCTGCTGGAATTCCTCGTGGGCCGGCTGGCGGCGTCCGGGCTGCGCGTCAACGTCGTCAAGCACAGCCACCACGACATCATGCTGGAACCGCCGCACAAGGACAGCGCCCGCATGCGCGCGGCCGGTGCGGCCGAGGTCATGATCGCGTCACCGTACCGCGTGGCCATCATGCGCGAGCTGCGCGGCGCGGCGGAGCCCTCCCTGGCCGACCACCTGGCACGCCTCGCGCCGGCCGACCTGACGCTGGTGGAAGGCTATAAATGGGAAGCATTGCCGAAGCTGGAGGTGTACCGGCCGGACGTGGGCAAGCCGCCGATGTTCCCGGGCGACCCGCATATCGTGGCCGTCGCGTCCACGATGGCGCGTCCGGAAGGGTTGGCGCCGCACGTGGCATGGCTGGACCTGCTCGACCCGGACGCGGTCTTGTGCTGGGTCAGGCAATTCAATGGTTTGCCCGCCTAAAGTTCCTGTGCGTCCTGCCGTTAACCCGGGATAAGCGGCAGTGCGGGCGAACCCCGCGCCGCCCGACCGTCGACACACCCACCAGGAGCGCATATGGACGCCTTAGGTATCGCCAAGCTTGCCACCAGCATCGCCGACACCGGCACCCGCCAGGACGTCGCCGTGGCCGTGCTGAAAAAGACGCAGGACATCCAGGCCGTCGCGGCCACCCAGCTGCTGGAAGCCGTGCAGTCGGCCGCGCCGGCGCCGAACCTGCCCCCGCACCTGGGCAACCACATCAACACCACCGCCTGACGCGCACGCATCAGCAGCGGACGTCAACGGAACCGCCGCCGCCCGCGTTATCGGCCCAGTACCCGGCGCGACGGGGGCGGCCACACAATACCATCCGCTCAGCCGCCACCATCGGGCTGCCGCCAGCGACGACAACGTCCGGCGCGCAGCCGACAAACGGCCGCCCCGGCCGGGTTACTTTTCCCCTCGTTACGCTCCGGCCGGGATAGAATGCCTGCCGTGTACTTACCTGCATTTCGGAGAACCCCATGAACAAACGACAAGCCCTGATCGCCGCGGCGCTCGCGAGCGTCTGCGCCACCCAGGCAACGGCCGGCGGCCAGATGGATGCACAATCCGGCAACGAAGAAAAATGCTACGGCGTCGCCAAGGCCGGCCAGAACGACTGCGGCACCGCCACCCACGGCTGCGCCGGCATGGCGGCGGCCGACAAGGACCCGGCCGAATGGAAATTCGTCCCGAAGGGCACCTGCGAGAAAGCCGGCGGCAAGCTCAATCCGCCGAAGCAGGGTAAATAAGCATCACCATGGCCGCCGCTCAGCGTGCCGGCCTTGGCCTGCGCGCGCCGCATTACCGCGATTTCCTCGACCGCCGTCCCGCTGTCGGCTGGGTCGAGGTCCACACGGAAAACTTTCTCGCGTGCGCCGGCCACGACTGGCGGGTGCTGTCCGCGGTGCGCCGCGACTATCCCGTCAGCCTGCACGGCGTGGGCCTCGGCCTCGGGTCCGTGCACGGCTTTTCCGATGACCACCTCGCCCGCGTGGCCGCCCTCGTGCGAACACTCCAGCCGGTCCTCGTCTCCGAACACTTGTCCTGGGGCGCGCTGCGCGACCGCCAGCTGAACGACCTGCTGCCCCTGCGGCTGGACCGGGAAGCGCTCGCCCTCGTCGCCGCGCGCATCCAGCGCGTGCAGGACGTGCTGGGGCGGCGCATCCTCGTCGAAAACGTCTCCACCTACGTGCGCTTCGCGGGCGACGCGATGAGCGAGGCGGAGTTCCTCGCCGAACTGGCGCGGCGCACGGGTTGCGGCGTGCTGCTGGACGTGAACAACCTGTACGTGAACGAGCGCAATCACGGCGAAGACCCGTATGCCGCCATCGCCGCATTGCCCGCCGGGTGCGTGGGCGAGATCCACCTGGGCGGCCATCTCGTCACGGACGACGGCCTGATCGACCACCACGGCGCCCGGGTCGCGCCGCCCGTGTGGGACCTGTACCGCGCGGCGCTGGCCCGCTTCGGTGCCGTGCCCACGCTCGTCGAATGGGACACGGACCTGCCGCCGCTCGACGTGCTGCTCGACGAGGCGGCGCAGGCCGATGCCATCGCTGCGGCGACGGGGCAGGGCGCCGTGGCCGACGTCATCGTCGCGCCGGTCGACCCGGCGCCGGCGGCCGGCCTGGAGGCGCTCCAGCAAACGTTCGGCGCGGCGCTGTTCGACAGCACGCACGACGCCGCGCTGGCCCCGCTGCTGAAAGGCGATCCGCGCCGCATCGGCATCTACCGGGGCAACCTGCACGCACACTGGACGCGCGCGCTGGCGTCGGCGTACCCCGTGCTGCGCCGGCTCGTGGGAGAGGAATTCTTCGACGCGCTCGCGCGGGTCTACGGCCAGGCGCATCCGGCGCTCGATCCGGACCTGAACCGCTTCGGCGCCGCGCTGCCGGACTTCCTCGCAGGCTTCGCACCCGCTGCCGATCATCCGTATTTGCCCGACGTCGCGCGCCTCGAATGGTGCGTGCACGAAGCCTGGTTCGCGTCCGGGGTCGACACGCGGCCCGCGACGCTGGCCGGCCTCGCACCGGACGCATTCGAGGCGGCGCGCGCCGTGCTGCATCCGTCGCTGCGCCTGCATGCGTCGCCGTGGGCCACTGTGGCGCTGTGGCGCGCGCACCAGGACGGCGGTCCGGCGTTCCCGGATGAATTGCAGACGACCACGCACGCGCTGGTGCTGCGGCCCCGGTGCGACGTGGTCGTGGCGACCATCGACGCGGCGGAATACGCGGCGCTGGCGTGCCTTGCGCGCGGCGGCACGTTCGGCGCGGCGCTCGATGCGGCGTTCGATGTGGACGGGGACTTCGACGTGGCGGCGCACCTGCGGCGCTGGCTCGATGGGGGAATGGTGGTGGGGATTAAAAACGGGGCAAACGCGGCGCCGTAGACGGTGGCGCCGCGCAGTCAGTGGTAGAAGGCGCGCAGGATGCGTTCTTCGCCGGTCTTGTCGTGGTGCAGCTCGTTCGCCGCACGCGTCGCTTCCATCATGCGGTTCAGCTGTTCTTCCTCGAAGCGGGCCAGTTCCTCGTTGGCGGCATTGAGCGCGACGGCCAGCTTGGCACGGGCGTTCTGGTACACGACACCGGTGTAGTGATCGGTATTCTTGAGCAGTTCTTCCGCATTTTCGATGACGAGACGCAGGTCGCCGATCAACCGCTGCTGCGTCATGGAGCGTGGTTCCGGGGTTTCCATCTTCCTCACCTCTAGGCGAATATTACGACTTCAATATAGAGAAGGGGGACTGCCCAAGTTTGTCAGCGCGCAAACGTCAACCCTACCGTCGGGGACGGCTCGCGCGGTGCAACCACGGGGTGCGCGCGGTGCGCCTCAGCGCACCTGGATACGGATATCGCCCAGGGTCACCACCTGGCCGGCGCGGATCTTGGCCGTCTTGCGCAGTTCCTTCTTTCCATCGACCGACACGTCGCCGCTCGCCACCACGTGCTTGCCGGCGCCGCCGCTGTCCACCACGCCGACCAGTTTCAGCAGCTGGTTCAGTTCGATGAACTCCGAAGTCAGTTCAAAAGTTGTTGTTTGCATTTTATCCTCTGTTAAAAAACGGCGCCGTACTGTTGTGTTCGTTTAGACAACACCGTAGAAAGACGTCGCCCCCGCAAAGGCGGGGGCGACGGTAGACAGGCCTCAGGCGGGGCTGGGCCGCGTCATTTCGATCGGCACGATCCACTGGTCGAACTGCGTCTCGTCGACGAAGCCCGACTGCAGGGCGGCCTGGCGCAACGTCAGTCCGTCGTGCTGGGCGGTCTTGGCAATCTGCGCGGCGCGATCATACCCGATATGCGGGGCCAGCGCGGTCACCAGCATCAGCGACTGTTCCATCAACTCGCCGATGCGCTTGTGATTCGGCTCGATGCCCTGGGCGCAATGCTCGTCGAACGAGCGCATGCCGTCCGCCAGCAGGCGCGCGCTCTGCAGGAAGTTGTGGGCGATCATCGGCTTGAACACGTTCAATTCAAAATTGCCCTGCGCGCCGCCGACCGTGATCGCGACGTCGTTGCCGAACACCTGGCAACACAGCATCGTCAGGGCCTCGCACTGGGTCGGGTTCACCTTGCCCGGCATGATCGAGCTGCCCGGTTCGTTTTCCGGGATCGTGATCTCGCCCAGGCCGGAGCGGGGGCCGGACGCCATCCAGCGCACGTCGTTGGCGATCTTCATCAGCGCCGTGGCCAGCGTCTTGAACGCGCCGTGCGCCAGCACCATCGCGTCGTGGCCGGCCAGCGCCATGAACTTGTTCGGTGCCGACTTGAATTGCAGGCCGGTGCGCGACGAGATCTCGGCCGCGATGCGGTTGGCGAATTCCGGATGCGCGTTCAGGCCCGTGCCCACCGCCGTGCCGCCGGCGGCCAGCAGCAACAGGCCGGGCAGCGTGCTCTTGATGGCGTGCTCGGCGAATTCGAGCTGCGCCACGTAGCCGGAGAATTCCTGGCCCAAGGTGAGCGGCGTCGCATCCTGCAGGTGGGTGCGGCCGATCTTGACGATGTCGGCGAAGTCGCGCGACTTCACTTCCAGCGTGCCGCGCAGCTTCGCCAGCGCCGGCAGCACGTCCCTCGCGACGGCCAGCGCGGCCGCCACGTGCATCGCGGTGGGGAACATGTCGTTCGACGACTGGCCCATGTTGACGTGGTCGTTCGGATGCAGCAGGCGCGCCTCGCCCCGTTCGCCGCCCAGCAGCTCGGAGGCGCGGTTCGCGAGCACCTCGTTCATGTTCATGTTGCTCTGGGTGCCGGAGCCGGTCTGCCACACGGACAGCGGGAATTCGGACGGATGGCGGCCTTCCAGCACTTCGTCGGCCGCGCGGATGATGGCGTCGGCCTTGTCCTGCGGGAGCTTGCCGAGCGAGCGGTTGACGGCGGCGGCCGCGCGCTTCACCTGCGCCAGCGCCGCAACCAGTTCCGGCGGCATCTTCTCGCTGGAGATGTGGAAGTGGTGCAGCGAACGCTGGGTCTGCGCACCCCACAGGTGATCGTTCGGTACGTCGATCGGGCCAAAGCTGTCCTTCTCAATCCGGTTTTCCATGGATGCATCCTGTTGGTTTGACAATGGAATTAAAGAGTGTACCGCAACGGCCGTTAACCACGTTGAAGCCCCCATTTTTCCATCGCCATGGCCCGCCGCACCCGCCTCATTCTCTCCAGTCTCGCCCTTGCCGCGTTCGTTCCCGCCCTTGCGGCCGAACTGGGCGACCCGCGCGTGACGTCGCACATCGGCCAGCCGCTCGTGGCCGACGTCGAGCTGACGATGCTCGACGACGCCGCCACGCCCGTGCAGGTCCGCGTGGCCAGCCCGGAGGTCTACCACGGCGCGGGCGTCGCCGTGCCGCCCGTGCTGTCCAGCCTGAACCTGTCCGTGATGCGGCGCGACGGCCGCCAGTTCCTGCACGTGACGTCGCTGCGTCCCGTCGACGCGGACCACGTGCACCTGTACCTGGAGCTCGCCGACAAGGGCCAGCGCGCCGTGCGCCTGGCCACGCTGTGGCTGACGCCGGACCCGAATCCCGCGCCGCCGCCCGCGCCCGTGCGCGTGGCCGCATCTTCACCAGCGTCCGCGCCGGCGCCGACGCAAGATGCGGTGCTCCTCGCCCAGGTCGAACGTGCGCGGACTGCGCACGCCGCCCCGGTGGCCAGGCCCGCAGCCCCCAGGCCGGTCGTGCGCCGTCCTCCGCCTGCGCGCGTGGCGAAGCCGGAAACCCAGCCGTCCGCCTGCGCGCCGCGCGCCGAGGAAGTCCAGGCCTGCGCGGCCCTCGGCGCGAAGAACGACGAGTTGCGCACCCGGCTTGGCCAGGTCGAGGACCGGATGAAGACGCTGCAGGTGACGCTGGCCGCGCCGGCCGTGGCGCACGAGTCGACCAAGCCGGAAACGAAGCCGGAACCACCGAAGGACGTTGCCAAGCCCGACGTGCCACCGAAAACGGAAGAACCGAAACCGGCACCGCCGAAGCCTGCCGGCCCACGCCCGATCTCGTCGATCAAGCCGCTCGTGCCGCACAAGCCGAAGGCGCCGCCGCCGGACGAGGGTCTGCCGTGGGGCTGGATCGGCGCCGCCATCGGCGTACTGGCGCTGGGCGGGGCAGGGGCGTACGCCGTCGTCCGCCGCCGCAAGGCGCCGCCGACGGCTGTCGGGACGCCGGGCCTGTTCGAGACATTGAAGACCCGTTTCGCGGCACGCACGAAGGCCACGAAGGCGGACAGCGAGGCCGCCGAACCGACGCTGGAGTAGCGTTCAAAATCTTCGCACGAGTCGTCTACACAAGTGCGATTTTTGCGTTATACTGAATCCCGAAGTACACGGATCAGGGTCCGCCGCAGCCACCACCGATAGCGTGGCGCGGGGTCGGACGATCGCTGATGAAGCGCCTGGTACCGGAAGCGGTTCGCTTGCCGACAGTGGCAGGTGGACGCCGGAGGCAACCGGCAAGAGGCGACGCCAGGGGATGCCTGGTGCTCGCGCTCCCAATTCCTCGAAACCGCGCAGATGACCCACGTCGCTGCGCGGTTTTTGTTTGCGTTTTTGTTTATGTTGCGCGCGTTGGCCTCCCGCTCTCGTTATCGCTACCATATGGTCAGATCATCGATCGGGGAGGGGACATGAACGACCTTGTGCGCGCGGACCTGCCGGAGCGCGTTGTACGCGCGGACTTATTTTCAGAATACTGCCCGTCGCGTGACGTGCTGAAGCACGTGACGAGCCGCTGGGGCGTGCTGCTGCTCGTCGCGTTGATGGGCGGCACGCACCGCTTCGGCGAACTGCGCCGCAAGGTGGGCGGCATCAGCGAAAAAATGCTCGCCCAGACGCTGTATTTTCTCGAGCAGGACGGTTTCGTGCAGCGCATCGCCCATCCCGTCGTCCCGCCTCACGTGGAATACCGGCTGACGCCGCTCGGCGAGCAGATCGGGCACAAGCTGGGCGACCTCGCCGCGTGGATCGAAGGGAACATGGACGGCATCCTGGCCGCGCAGCGCAAGTCAGCACATGACGACCAGAAAGCAAAAAGCCCCCTGGACGGCAAGTCGAAGGGGCTTGAGGCGGGGTAGCGCGGATCAGTGGGCCGGGCTCAGCGCGCGGTCCAGCTGGCCCATCCACGGCTCGGTGATGTCGCGCACGGCGCGGTCGTTGGCCATGATCTGCTTGAGCAGGTCGATCTTGCGCTTGCGGGCGGCGCCATCCAGCGGCGGCACGCCGCTCTTCGCCGCGCTCGACTGCAGGGCGCACTGCGTTTCCAGGCGTGCCAGGCCGTCCCAGTCCCCTTCGCGCGCGGCGACAGCCATACGGCTGCTCAGGGCGGCGATGTTTTCATACATTGCGAGGACTTCGTTGGACGTCATGACTGCGCTCCACCAATTGAGGCAAACTCCGGCCGGATTACCGATTGTCTGCCTTTTACGGCAGCGTTTTGGAGAACTTTAGGGTTTTCGAAAGATTTTTTTGAAATTTTTTTCGGGGTGCCGCGTTATAGTGCACGCGCATCACCAAACGAACCTGAAAACATAAAGGGACATCATGAACATCAGCTTGACTCCGATCAAGACCGCCATCGTCCTCGCGATGTGCGGCACCGCGCTCGTTACCAACGGCGCGAGTGCATCCGGGCAGACCCCGCCCGCAGCCAAGGAGAACGCAAATTCGGCCGGGACTTCGGCCCAGGCCACTTTGCGGCCGGGCGACGATTTCTTTGCCTGGGCCAACAAGGACTGGCTTGCCAAAACGACCATCCCCGAGGACCGCAGCCGCTGGGGCGCGATGGACAACCTGGCGGAGGACACCAACCAGCGCATCGTCAAGCTGATCGAGGCTGTGAGCAACGACAAGAAAGCCGGGCCGGAAGCGCGCAAGGTCGCGGATTACTACAACGCCTACATGGACGAGTCCGCAATCGAGGCGCGCGGCACCGCCCCGCTGAAGCCGCTGCTGGCGCAGATCGGCGCCATCAAGGATAAGGCGGGCCTCGTGCGTGCGCTGGGCGCGTCCGTGCGGGCCGACGTCGACCCGCTGAACAATACGCATTTTGCGACCGAAAACATCTTCGGCGTCTGGATCTCGCCCGGCCTGCACGACCCGGCCCACAACTGGCCGTACCTGCTGCAGGGCGGCCTGGGCATGCCGGACCGCGCTTATTATCTGGACAACAATGAGCGCATGGCCGGCCTGCGCTCGCAGTATCAAAAACACATCGCCGCGATGCTGAAGCTGGCGGGGTACGCGACCACGGACGAGGACGCCGACGCCCGTGCCGCGAAAATCTTCGCGCTGGAAGTCGACATCGCCAACACGCACGGCACCCGCGCCGACTCGGCCGACGTGCTGAAAGCCGACAACACGTGGACCCGCAAGGACTTCGCCGCCAACGCGCCGGGCCTCGACTGGGACGCGTTCTTCAAGGCCGCGCGCCTGGGCGACCAGGACAAGTTCATCGTCTGGCATCCCTCCGCCGTGAAAGGCGAGGCGGCGCTGGTCGACAAGATCGACCTGGCAACGTGGAAGGATTACCTGGCTTTCCACACCATCAACCGCATGGCCAACGTATTGCCGAAGGCCTTCGTCGACCAGCGCTTCGCGTTCTACGGCAAGGCGCTGTCCGGCACGCCGCAGCAATCGATGCGCTGGAAGCGGGCGTTGGGCGCCACGAACGAGGCGATGGACGAAGCGGTCGGCAAGATCTACGTCGCGAAATACTTCCCGGCCGAGAACAAGGCGCAGCTGCAGAAGATGGTCGCGAACATCGTGGCGGCGTTCGGCAAGCGCGTCGACAAGCTCGACTGGATGGCGCCCGCCACCCGCGCCCAGGCGAAGGAAAAACTGAAGACCCTGTACGTGGGCGTCGGCTATCCGGACCGGTGGAAATCGTATGCCGGCCTGAAGGTCGATGCCAAGGATGCGTTCGGCAACGCGCTGCGTGCCGAGGCCTTCCACACGGAGCAGGAACTCGCGAAGCTGCATGCGAAGCCGGACCGTACGGACTGGTCGATGCCGCCGCAGCTCGTCAACGCGGTCAACCTGCCGCTGCAGAACGCGCTGAACTTCCCGGCCGCCATCCTGCAGCCGCCGTTCTTCGACCCGAAGGCGCCGGATGCCGTCAACTACGGTGCGATCGGCGCCATCATCGGCCACGAGATCAGCCACAGCTTCGACGACCAGGGCGCGCAGTTCGATGCCCAGGGCCGCCTGCGCGACTGGTGGACGAAGGAGGACATGGAACACTTCAAGGCAGCGTCCCGGAAGCTCGTCGAGCAGTACAACGCGTACAAGCCGTACCCGGACCTCGCCGTCAACGGCCAGCTGACCCTGTCCGAAAACCTGGCCGACCTGGCGGGCCTGGAAGCGTCCTATGACGCCTATCGCCTCGCCGCGGGCAAGAACGCGTCGGCGGAGAGCGACCGCCAGTTCTTCACCGGCTATGCGCAGAGCTGGCGCACGAAGGCGCGCGAGGCGGCCGAGCGGCGCGGCATCCTGACGGACGGCCACGCGCCGCCGCAGTACCGCACGGCCACCGTGCGCAACCTGGACGCGTGGTACAAGGCGTTCGACGTGCAGCCGGGCCAGGCGCTGTATCTGCCGCCGGAGCAGCGCGTACGCGTCTGGTAAGCCCGGAGTTTATGTCTGGCGGGTAATCTGCGCCGGTCGGAAAGAGGCTCGGACTAGAATGGTCCGGGCATCTTTCATCGTGGTTCTTGCTATGAAACAGCATTATCTCGACGTCGACCGGCGCATCATCCATCACTTTGCACCTATGATCGAAGACGACGACTACGAAGACATCACGCGGCGCACGCTGCATCATTACGACGACAACGCGCGCCGCTTCTTTGCCGGCACCATCGACCACGACGTCAGCCAGAACATCGAGGCGCTGCTGGGCGCAATCGAGGTGCCGGCGCCGTACACCATCCTCGATTTCGGCTGCGGCCCCGGCCGCGACTTGAAAACGTTCACGGCGCTGGGTCACCACGCGATCGGCCTGGACGGCAGCGAACGATTCGTCGAGATGGCCCGCGCGTACAGCGGTTGCGAGGTGTGGCACCAGAACTTCATCGACCTGCATTTGCCGGCCGCGACGTTCGACGGCATCTTCGCCAACGCGTCGCTGTTCCACGTGCCGCGCGAGGTGTTGCCGAAAGTGCTGAAGGCATTGTGTGCGGCGCTGAAGCCGGGCGGCGTGCTGTTCAGCTCGAATCCGCGCGGCCATAACGAGGAGGGCTGGAACGGGCCGCGCTACGGCTGTTTCCACGATTACGCCACGTGGGAGCGCTATGTCGTTGCTGCCGGCTTCGTGCCGCTGCGCCACTATTACCGCCCGGAAGGCTTGCCGCGCGACCAGCAGCCCTGGCTCGCGAGTGTGTGGCGCAAGGCAAGTTAATCCTTTGTTAGTTTGCGTACAGAATGAAGATCGCCATCCCATTATCCTGAATGCATCCCGCTTGATTCCGCAAGCGGTCTTTACTCATCAAGGAGGATTCCGACATGAACGACGACCAAATCAAAGGTAAAGCCAAGGATATCGGCGGCAAGATTCAGGAAGAAGTCGGCAAGGCTGTCGGCAGCAGCGAACAGCAGGCCAAGGGTCTGTCCAAGCAGGTCGAAGGCAAGGTGCAGGAAAAAGCCGGCGATCTGCGTGACGCGATCAACAAGGGCAACCGCTGATCCACGCGTTTCGCCCGCATGACCAACGGCCGCCGCGTGCGGCCGTTTTCTTTACCCGTCGGGCCGGTCGCCGAGGATATCTTCCACGTACAGCTTGTCGATGAGCACCATCAGCATGGCCGTCAATGGCGTCGCCAGCGCGATCCCCGCGAAGCCGAACAGGCTGCCGAACACGAGCTGCATGACGATGGTGAGGGCGGGCGGAATCTCGACCGCGCGCGCTTCGACGAGCGGCTGCAGTACATAGCCTTCGACCGTCTGGATGGCGAGGAACAGCAGCACCGTGTACAGCGCCAGGTCGGGACTGATCGACAGCGCGATCAATACCGCCGGCACGCCCGCCATGATCGGGCCGATGTAGGGGATGAAGTCGAGCAGCCCGGCGATGATGCCGAGGATCAGCCCCAGCGGCACGCCCAGCAGCGTGAGTCCGCCCGCCGTCGCGGCGCCGACGATCAGCATCGACAGCGACTTGCCGATCAGCCAGCGGGCCAGGGTGTCGCCGATGTCGTCCATCACTTGCACGGCACGTTCGCGCTTGTCCTGCGGTACGAGCTTCACGATGCCCCGCTTGTACTGGCGCGGCGACAGCGCGAAATAGATACCCACGAACATGATGATGGCGACGTTGCCGATCGCGCCGAGCACGCCGCCGAAAAAGATGCCCGCGTTCGGCACGAACTGCTGCATCGACCCGATGAGCTCCTTCGCGTCCGGCAGGTCGGCGGCGATGCGCGCGAGCAGGGGCTTGCTCTCCACCATCTGGCGCAGGCGCTGCAGCGATTGCGGAATCTGCTTCGCCAGCTCGGTCGACTGCTCCGCGATCTGCGGCGCCATGGCCCACCCGCCCAGACCGATGACGAGCAGCAGCCCCAGCACGACGACGACGAGCGCGAGCTTGCGGTTCCAGCCGAAGCGCCGGCACAGGATCGCGCTCAGTTCGTACAACAGCACGGCGAACAGGACGCAGGCAAAGAGCAGCAACAGCGCGTCGATGGCGAGCACGACGGCCGCGACGAGGGCGAGGAACAGCACCGCGATGCCGTCGACGAGGACGAAGCGGCGCATCAGTTTGCGCTGGGCCGGCTTGACGGCGGGGGAGGAGGGCGTGTCGTTCATGACAGAATGCTATCAGCCGCGCGGTTCGACCGTCGCGCGGCTGACTGTCAACTGCCGCGGGCTGAAATTCGGGGTCAGGGCCCAAAAAAGCAAATTCGGGCCCTGACCCCTGCCTTATTTCGGCTCGGTCCCGCCCAGGTGCTTCTTGAAGAACGCCTCGATCAGGCCATACACGTGACGCTGGCCCGCGCGCGACGAAATGCCGTGCTTGGCGCCCGGATACGTCATCAGCTCGAAGCGGACGTTGCGGTTGACGAGCGCGTCGATCAGGCGCGTCGAGTTCGTGAACAGGACGTTGTCGTCGGCCATGCCGTGTACCAGCAGCAGCGGCGACTTGAGGCCGTCCAGGTGCGCGAACACGCCGCTGCGCTCGTAGGCGGCCGGGTCCGACTGCGGCGTCGCGCCCACGAACTGCTCCGTGTAGTGCGTGTCGTACAGCGCCCAGTCCGTCACCGGCGCCACCGACACGCCCATCGCGATCTTGTCCGAGCCAGCCTCCAGCAGGCGCAGGGTCATGAAGCCCCCATAGCTCCAGCCGAACACGCCCACGCGCTTCGGATCGACGAAGCTCTGCTGCGCCAGCCAGTCGATGCCCGTCAGCTGGTCCTCGACTTCATGCGCGCCGAGGTTGCCGTAGATGACGTCGGTGAACGCGCGCTCGCGGCGCGACGAGCCGCGGTTGTCCAGCACGAACACGACAAAGCCCTGCTGCGCCATGTACTGGTTGAACAGGTTGCCCCACTGGCGCGTCACGCGCTGCGAGTGCGGGCCGCCGTACGTGAACAGGAACACCGGGTAGCGCTTCGTGGCGTCGAAGTTCGCCGGCTTGATCATCGAGTAGTACAGCGTCTGGCCGTCGTGCGCCTTGATGCTGCCGTATTCGGTCGGCAGGTGGTCCTTCGCGTAGTTCGCGTACGGGTGCTGGGCGTTCAGCTCGTTGTGTTCGAGCCACTCGACCATGCTGCCGTCCGCGCGGCGGATCGACACCTGCGGCGGCGTGTTCGGATCGGAGAACGTGTCCACGAACACCTTGCCGTTGCGGGCGAATACGTCTTCGTGCCAGCCGTCCTGCTTCGTCAGGCGGACCGGCTTGTTCGCATTGCTGCCGTCCAGGTTCAGCACGTACGTCTGCTTGTCGATGACGGCATCCTTGTTCGACGCGATATAGACCTTGCCGGCCTGCTCGTCGACGGCGAGGATGTTGTCGACGCCCCATTCGCCGCTGGAGATCGGGTGCAGCAGCCTGCCCGACAGGTCGTACAGGTACAGGTGCTTGCGGCCGCTGCGTTCGGAGGCCCAGATGAAGGCCTTCTGGCGGCCGAGGAAGCGCAGGTCGTCGTGGATGCTGACCCAGGTCTTCGACGTCTCCGTCAGCAGCGGGCGCTGGGCGAGAGACGCGGCATCGACGGCGACGAGGTCCAGGCGCTTCTGGTCGCGCGACTGGCGCTGGTAGACGAGTGTCTTCGCATCCGCGCTCCAGTCGGCGCGCACGAGGTAGATGTCCTTCTCGGGGCCGAGGTCGACCTTCTTCTGCGCGCCCGTCGCCGGGTTCACGATCATCAGGTCGATCTCGACGTTCTTCGCGCCCGCGGCGGGGTAGCGCTGGTCGATGACTTCCGTGCGGTCGGCAAAGATCTCGAAGCGGCGCGCGACGGGGACCTGCGCCTCGTCGTAGCGGCGGTAGGCGATGGCGGAATCGTCCGGCGCCCAGTAATAGCCCGTGTGCTGGTCCATCTCTTCCTGCGCGACGAATTCCGCTTCGCCATTGTGCACGGTGCCCTTGCCGTCCGTCGTCAGCTGGCGCTCCTGGCCCGTCGCCAGGTCGATGACGAACAGGTTCTGGTCGCGCACGTACGAGACGTAGCGGCCTTTCGGCGAAATCTTCGGATCGCCCACGTTGCCCGACGCGACCTTGCGCGCGGCTTCCGGCCGGTTGACGTCGACGAGGTACAGGTCGCCCGCGATCGGCACGAGTAGCTGCTTGCCGTCGGGCGACCAGCTATAGCTCAGGATGCCGGACAGGCTGGCCGTGCGGGCGCGCTCGCGCCTTGCCTTTTCTTCCAGCGACAGGTTTTCGTTCGGGACCAGCTGCTTGGAGTCGACCAGGCGGTGCGTGGTCTTGTCCTTCATGTTGAATTCCCACAGGTCCAGCTGGAACTGGTTGTCGGCGCGTCCGCGCAGGAACGTGACGCGTTCGCCGTCGGGCGAGACGCGCAGGCTGCGGACGCCTGGACCGGCCAACGCCGGGTCGGCGTGGATACGGTCCAGCGTCAGCCGTTCCGCCGATGCGGGAACGGCCGACAATGCGGCTAAAAGGCAGAGAAGAAGGCGCATGGGGTTCTTGGGTAAAGATTTGGAAAATTTATGATGTGCAACGGCCGAACGATACCAGAGTCGTCCGCGAAAAGCTGTAAAGACGGCGGGCGGGGGGAAGGAAGGAATGATGGACGAACTGTAATGTTTGCATCTGCTGCGATGCACTATGATCGTTTCGTCGGTCCCCAAAGCCGACAATAGGATGAAACTCTCTCCTAGGGTTACGCCGATGGATTCCCCGTCCATCGGCTTTTTTTTGCGTCAGGCGATCTCGCGGATGCGCAGCTTCGACAGCTGGTTCAGCGACCACGCCAGCAGCACGGCGGCCACGGTCAGACCCAGCACGAGGCCGATCCAGAAGCCGGTGGCGGCCATCGGCTTGCCCGGCGACCATGGGAACCAGTCCGGTGCCAGCCCGAGGATCCAGCCGACGGGCAGCGCCACGCCCCAGAAGGCGATCATCTGGATCACCATCGGCGAACGCGTCACCTTGTAGCCGCGGATGGCCGAGGCGGCCGCCACCTGCGTGGAATCGGACAGCTGGAACAGCGCGGCGAACAGCAGCAGCATCACGCACGTGGCCTGCACGGCCGCGTCGGACGTGTACATCGCCGCGATCTGCCAGCGGAAGAAGGCGATGCCGATCGCCGACAGCAGGCCGAACGCGATGCACATGCCCGTGCCCACCCACGCGACGAAGCGCGCGCGCACCGGATTGCCTTCGCCCATCGCCTGGCCCACGCGCGTCAGCGCGCCGATGCCGAAGCTCAGCGGCACCATGAACACGAGCGACACGAAGTTCAGCGCGATCTGGTGCGCCGATACTTCGATCACGCCGAAGCGCGCCACGAGCAGGCTGATGATGCCGAACGCGCTGACCTCGGCGAAGTGCGTGACGCCGATGGGCAAGCCAAGTCGCAGCATGCTGCCGATCTCTTTCCAGTTGGGGCCTTCCCAGTGCGTAAACGGATACGTCCGGCGGTAGGCGGGAGAGACCCTGATCCACAGGACCATCGCGCCGAGCATCAGCCACATCCCGCTGGCCGTCGACACGGCGCAGCCCAGCGCGCCCAGCTTGGGCAGGCCGAATTCGCCGAAGATGAACAGCCAGTTCATGCCGATGTTGTACAGCAGGCCGGCGATGGCGATGATCATGATCGGCTTGGTCTGGTTGATGCTCGTCGTATAGCCGTACAGCGCGCGGTAGCAGGCGAACGCGGGCATGCCGAGGCTGATGATGTGCAGGAACGCCGACGCGCGATCCGCGACCGCCAGGTCCAGGCCGATATGGTCGAACACGAGCGTGCACAGGTTCGCCGCGAGACAGCCGGCGACGCCGACGCCGAGGCCCATCCACAGCGATTCGCGCACGGAGTGGGAGATGCGGTCGAAGCGGGCCGCGCCCATCTCGTGCGAGACGACGGAGTTCACGGCCATCATGATGCCCATGACGGTCACGAGGATGATCGACCACACGGACGTGCCGAGCGACACAGCCGCGAGCTCTTCGGCGCTGACGTGGCCCGTCATGGCAACGTCCGCCACGCCCATCCCGACGGTCGCGAGCTGGCCCACGAGCATGGGCCACGACAGCCGCCACAACGTGGCGATCTCGGTGCGGACGGGATGCGCCGCAAGGGCGCCGGTGCTGGACAGGTTGGACGTCATGGATCGGTTTGCTGGGGAAACCGATCATTTTACTGAGGAATGGCCGACGCCGTGTGACGCTTGCTCACCGCTGCGCCAACGTCGTCCCCGGCACCGATTTCAGGTAGGCATACAGCGCCCGCAGGTCGGTCTCGTTCATCTGCCGGAACGACCCGAACGGCATTACGGGACTGATCGCGCTGCCGTCCGGGCGGTGGCCCGTGCGCAGCATGGCCATGAACGCGTCCGGCGTCGGATAGCGGTTCATCGCGCTGCCCTTGCCGGGTGCCAGCCGCGCCGCGGGCGGCCAGGACGGCGGGGCGCCGGGCACGCGGCCGCCGGCCAGGTCAGCGCCGTGGCAACCCGTGCAGGTCGCGGCGACGTACGCGCCATACGCCGGCGTGACGGCGGCCGGCACGGCCTGCGGCGGCGCCAGCGCGTGGTCGATCTTTTCGGACGCATCCTTGATGACGCCGAACGCGTACAGCGCCTTCACGGGCACCGGCACGTCGATGACGGCCTTCACGCCGGGCACGGGCCGCATCTGCTCGAGCCAGGCGACGAGGGCGGCCATGTCTTCGTCGCTGAGGCGGCTGTAATCCTCGCTGGGCATGATCATGACGGGATTGCCGTTCGGCTTGACGCCGTGGCGCACGGTGCGCACCCAGTCGATCACGCGGTAGTGCGCGGTGGTGCCGTTCGGGCCCGCCGTGATATTGGGAGCGACGACGAGCATGCCGCCGTCGCTCACGACCGTCCTGCCGGCGCCGTCCGCGCCATGGCATTCGGCGCAGCCGCGCGTGCTGTACAGGTAGCGGCCGTGGTCGACGCGGGCGACGTCGGGCACGATGTCGAGCGGCCGCACATCCAGGGCGATGCTGCGCGCCATCTTGCGTTCCCCCAGCACCTTGCCGACGCCGGCCGTGGCCACCCCCAGCAGGGCGAGAGCCGCCAATGCGATGCTCGTGCGCTTGACCCATTTGCTCACCATGATTTCCCCCTTGTTGGACGAACGGCAACACGAGGAATCTAGCACTGCCGTTCATGGCCGGATACTGGTTGAAATGCTAATTACGGCCAAAGGAGCGTGATGAGGCATGCATCAAGCATGCGTCATCGATTTACCTGGTTGTGAAGTTGGTGAGCCACTGGAGATTGGTGTTCTTGCTCCAGTTCGCCGTGCCGGCAGCATCTGATGCCTCAAGCGGCACACCATGGCGCCGGGAGACAGGCTCATGGTTTCCGGGGCCGGTTTCCGTTAGTAGTTGAAAAGCAAGCCCCAAGCCACAACATACCGGTCAATCAACCATCCAACCGATCCAGGAGCAAGCTCGTGGAATACAAGGACTATTACCAGACGCTTGGTGTCGAGAAGACCGCGACCCAGGACGACATCAAGAAGGCTTACCGCAAGCTGGTGCGGCAATACCATCCCGACGTCAGCAAGCACAAGGACGCGGACGCGAAGACCAAGGAAATCAACGAGGCCTATGATGTGCTGGGCGACCCCGAGAAGCGGGCTGCCTATGACGAACTGGGCCGCGGACACCGGCCCGGCCAGGGCTTCCAGCCCCCGCCGGACTGGGGCACGCAATTCGATTTCGGCGGGGCCGGCGGTGACGATTTCTTCAACGACCTGTTCGCCCACGTGGGCCGGCGCTCTCGTGCGGGCGCGGGCGGGCACGCGGGCGGCGGTGGCTTCCAGATGCCCGGCGAGGACATCCACGCCGCGATTTCCATCGACCTGCGCGACGCCTACCAGGGCGCCACGCGCACGATCAGCCTGCGCGTCCCGCAGCACGATGCGCAGGGCCGTGCGACCATGCAGGACAAGACCCTCAGCGTGAACATCCCGAAAGGCGTCACGCCGGGCCAGCAGCTGCGCATGCGGGGGCAGGGGCATCCGGGCTTCGGCGGCGGGCCGGCCGGCGACCTGTATCTGGAAATCCAGCTGAACCCCGACCCGCGTTACCGCGTCGAAGGGACACACGTGTACCAGGACGTGCCTGTGGCGCCGTGGGAAGCGGCACTGGGTGCGAGCATCTCGGTATCCACGCCGTCCGGTACGGTCGAGGTGACGGTGCCGCCGGGGTCGCAGAGCGGACGCAAGCTGCGCCTGAAGGGACGCGGCATTCCGGCGAAGACGCCGGGCGATTTGTACCTGATGCTGAACGTGGTGCTGCCGCCCGCCACCAGCGACCGTGCGCGCGAGCTGTACGAGGCGATGGCGCGCGACCTAGCCTTCAATCCACGCGAACGCATAGGAGCCTGAACGATGCATGACGATATTCTCACCGGCGTGCTGCTGGACGACGTGGCGCTGACGCTCGACGAACTGGCGCGCGCCTGCAACGTGGAGACCGACTGGGTCGTGCGCCACGTGCAGGCAGGCGTGCTGGGCGGCGAGACCAGTGTGCAGGTGACGAGCTGGCGTTTCCGCAGCGGCGACCTGGCCCGCGCCCGGCGCCTGCTGCGCGTCGAACGCGACTTCGACGCCAACGAGGACCTCGCCGCGCTCGTGGTCGACATGGCCGACGAGATCCGCCGCCTGCGCGCCCGCATGCGCGTGCTCGGCATCGACTAAGGCCTGGCCGGCGCCTGCGGGTGCCGGTCTTATGGCGGGCGCGGCTGCACAGGGCGTGTATTCACATCCCCGTGCTATCGTGCCCGCTATGCTCAAGCTACCGACCAACGCCACCGCACCGTTCTGCCCATCGGAAGTCTCCGGTACCGTCAACGTGCCGGAGAACGATCCGCTGTGGAAAAAGATCCTGCGCTATGCGGGCCCCGGCCTGCTGGTGTCGGTCGGCTACATGGATCCGGGCAATTGGGCGACCGCCATCCAGGGCGGCTCGCAGTTCGGCTACGACCTGCTGTTCGTCGTCGTGCTGTCCAGCCTGGCGGCCATCGTGCTGCAATGCCTGAGCATGCGGCTGGGCATCGTCACCGGCAAGGATCTTGCCGTACATTGCCGCGAACAATATTCGCCCATGCACGCGAAAGGGTTGTGGGCGTTCGCCGAGCTGTCGATCATCGCCTGCGACCTGGCCGAAGTGCTCGGCTGCGCGCTCGCGTTTCACCTGCTGCTGGGCGTGTCGCTGCCCGTCGGCGTCGCGCTGACGGCACTCGACACCATCATCGTGCTGGGGCTGACAGGGAAGGGCTTCCGGCAACTCGAAGCCATCGTGCTGGCCCTCATCGCGACGATCGCCATCTGCCTGTTCACCGAACTGTTCCTCGTCGACCCGGACCCGCGCGCCGTCGTGGCGGGCCTCGTGCCGTCGCTGGAAAAACTGGGCCAGCGCGACGCCTTGTATCTCGCGATCGGCATCCTCGGCGCCACCGTCATGCCGCACAACCTGTACCTGCACTCGTCCGTCGTGCAGACGCGCGTCCTGCGCCACGACCTCAACCAGGAGGGCGCCCACCTGGCCGAGGCGATCAGGCTGTCGCGCGTCGACACCGTCGTGTCGCTGCTGCTGGCGCTGTTCATCAACGGCGCCATTCTCGTACTGGCCGCGGCCGCGTTTTATAAGCCGGGCGGCGGCAACGTGATGGACATCGACCAGGCCTATTACCTTCTGGCTCCCGTCGCGGGCACGGCGGCCGCGGCGATCCTGTTCGGCCTGGCGCTGCTCGCATCCGGCCAGAGCTCGACGTTTACGGGCACCATCGCCGGCCAGGTCATCATGGAAGGCTTCCTGAAACTCAGGATTCCCTGCTGGCAGCGGCGCATGATCACGCGCGGGCTGGCGCTGGGGCCGGCGATGGTCGGCGTGCTCACCCTGGGCGACCACGCGATCGGCAAGATGCTGGTCGGCAGCCAGGTCGTGCTGAGCCTGCAACTGCCGTTCGCTATGTACCCGCTGATCCGGCTGACGGGCCGCGGCGACCTGATGGGGCAGTTCGTCAACAAGTGGTGGACGACGGTGCTGTCGTGGTTCCTGTTCGTCGTGATTTCGTCCGCCAACGCCTGGATGGTGTGGCAGGCGCTGTCCGCCTGATTCGCCGCGTGCGACGCGCCCCGCAAGCCCTGCCTAGAATGGTCGATCGTCTTCAACCGTTCGACCAAAAGGAGTTTATATGGAACAAGTTGCCAGCAAGCCTTTGCAGGGCAAGCGCGTCGCCATGCTCATGACGGATGGCGTGGAACAGATCGAATACACGAGCCCGCGTTCCTTCCTGGAAGAGCAGGGCGCGACCGTCGTGTTGCTGTCGCCAAAGTCCGCCGGCGACGAAGTGCAGGGTTTCAACCACTTGCAGCCGGCCGACCGCTTCAAGGTCGACATGAACGTGGCCGATGCGAAACCGGCGGACTTCGACGGGCTCGTGCTGCCGGGCGGCGTCGCCAATCCAGATCAACTGAGGATGAGCAAGGAAGCCATCGCCTTCATCCGCGACTTCGATGCGGAAGACAAGATGGTCGCGGCCATTTGTCACGGCCCGTGGACGCTGATCGACGCGGGCATCGCCACCGGCAAGCACCTGACCAGCTGGCCCAGCCTGAAGCGCGACCTGACGAATGCCGGGGCCGAATGGTCCGATGAGCAGGTCGTGCTGGATGCCCGCCTGATCACGAGCCGCAAGCCGGATGATCTGCCCGCATTCAACGACATGCTGCTGAAGGAATTGCTTGTGGCTCCCGGCACGGACCCGGGGCCGACATCCTGAGTGCGCATCCGGCAAGCTGGAGAATTATTCCAGGATAATTGACGAAACGTCTTTCATATTGGAGAATATCTCCATTATGAAAGATGACTCCACCGTAAACGAACGCATCGCCCAGCAGGTGCGTCTCCTCCGCAGCGAGCGCGGCCTGTCGCTGGATGCGCTGTCGACCCAGTGCGGCGTCAGCCGTTCGATGCTGTCGCTGATCGAGCGGGGCGAGACGAGCCCGACGGCCGTCGTGCTCGACAAGCTTGCCGCCGGCCTCGGCGTACCGCTCGCCTCCCTGTTCGATGACCCGGCGCGCAAGTCGGAGCCCGTGTCGCGCCATGCCGACCAGGTCACATGGCAGGATCCGCATTCCGGCTATCTGCGCCGCAATGTATCCCCCGAAGGATTCCAATCGCCGACGCGTATCGTCGACGTGACGTTTCCGCCGCGCACGCGCGTGACGTACGAGGCCGGCCCGCGCACGCCCGCGGTGCTGCAACAGATCTGGATCCTCGAAGGGCGCATGCAGATCACGTACGGCAGCGAATCCTGGCTGCTGGAGACGGGCGACTGCCTCGTCATCCCCCTCGACGCACCGAATTCCTTCCACAACCCCGGGGACGTGCCGGCCCGCTACGCCGTCGTCCTCACCACGCTTGCCAGGAGCTGATCATGAGTTGCCGCGTACGCCGTATTCACTCGCTGACCGATGCCGACATCGAAGGCTTGGCCGCCGTTCTCTTCGACTGTGTCGAGGGCGGGGCTTCCGTCGGGTTCATGCAGCCGTACACGCTGGGCCAGGCGCTCGGCTGGTGGCGCGGGCTGGCGGGCGACGTCGAGGCCGGCCGGCGCGCGCTGCTCGTCGCCGAGGACGAGCATGGCATCGTGGGCACCGTCCACCTCGTGCTGGCGATGCCGGACAACCAGCCGCACCGGGCCGACCTGTGCAAGATGCTCGTGATGCGGCGGGCGCGCAAGCAGGGCGTCGGCGCGGCGCTGATGGATGCGGCGGAGCGCGAGGCGCGGTCGCTCGGCAAGACGCTGCTGGTGCTGGATACGGCCAGCGACGATGCGGAGCGGTTGTATGCGCGCATGGGGTGGACCCGGTTGGGTGTCGTGCCCGGCTTTGCGCTGCTGCCGGAAGGCGGGTTGTGCGATACGACGTATTTTTATCGCGAGCTCGTCTGAGCTGAGCGGGCGCCTGCCATGTCCGTTTGAGACACGTCATGCCGCCGGGTTCACCCCGGCGTAGTTTCGATTCGATCGCATCCATTTTAAAACTGGAGTCGAACGATGAAACGGCTGACATGGTGGTCCATTCCCGTGCTGTTGCTGCTGGCGCTGGCGGCGTTGCGAGTCTCATCATCCGGCGACGCCGGGGAAGATCAGGCGCTCACCCGCTTCGACCGGAAAATCCTGAATGACGCCCGCCACGCCGTCGTACAGGGAAGGCAGATCTTCCGCTACGACACCTTCGGCGACGAAGCCTTCTGGGGCGACACGATCAAACTGCATCAGGCGATCCAGGGTGCGCGTTTCGGCGGCGTCGGTCCGGGCGTGAGCCCGAACACCGCGCTGGCGGTCGGGTTGAAGGTCGACGTCGACGCGCTCCCGCCGGCAGTGGTCGATCGCCTGAAATCCGGCAAGATCGACCTGGACGATCCCGCGAACACCCTCGTCCTGCTCAAGGCAAACGCCGTCGTCGGCGTGACCGGACGGTTCGATGCGAACGGCAGGCTGCGTACCATGGGCGTGCAGTGTGCGCTGTGCCATTCGACGGTGGACGATTCCCTGGTACATGGCATCGGCCACCGGCTCGACGGCTGGGCCAACCGCGACCTGAACGTGGGTGCGATCATCAATCTCGCGCCCGACCTCAGTGCCGTGGCGAACCTGCTGGGCACGACGGAAGCCGACGTCCGTACCGTGCTCGCGGCCTGGGGACCGGGAAAGTTCGACGCCGAGTTGCTCCTCGACGGGAAAGGTTTTCGTCCTGACGGGAAGTCGGCCGCAACCCTGATTCCGCCGGCATTCGGCCTGGCCGGGGTCAACCTGCACACATGGACGGGCTGGGGATCGGTACCGCACTGGAACGCGTTCGTCGCCAACCTGGAGATGCATGGCCGCGGCACCTTCTACGATCCGCGGCTCGATGACCCGGTCCAGTTTCCCGTCGCTGCACGCAATCATTTCGGCCACGTCCGCAGCGACCCGGACCTGATCAGCCCGAAGCTGCCGGCGCTGCACGTCTACCAGCTCGCCATTGTCGCGCCGGCGCCGCCCGCGGGCAGCTTTAATGCCAAGGCGGCGTTGGCCGGCAAGCGCGTCTTCGAGGGCAAGGCACGGTGCGCCGGCTGCCACGTGGCCCCCACGTTCACGGAGCCGGGCTGGAATTTGCACACCGCCAAGGACATTGGGATCGACGATTTCCAGGCCAACAGGGCGCCGGACAAGCGGTACCGGACGGCACCGCTGAAAGGCCTGTGGACGCATACCAAAGGGGGTTTTTACCACGACGGGCGCTTTGCGACGATGTTCGATGTGGTGAACCACTACGATAGTCACTTTGGCCTCGGTCTGTCCGATGACGAGAAGGCGGCGTTAGTGGAATATTTGAAATCGATCTGAGGTTGAATCGACAGTGAGGCCCAGCTCACCGTCCCAGCGGTGTCACCCTTTGCAAGAATAATATTGAGCATAAATGCGACACTTTTCTTGCTTTGTGGAAACGCATTTATGTTTCCCATGGGAATGAATATAAAATGTAAGCCGTGATTTTGGCGGGCAATGTTGACGATATGGTTGTCCCTGACTGGACTGCTCCGCCGCCGTCCTGGATAGCGCCGGTCCAATCAAAGGCTATCTAACGGTATCGCGCGGTCGTTGCGCCGGCGATGCCCTTCCGGATATGAAGGTCGCTGAGTGAGCTCCAAATCGATGGGCCTGCCATTGCAGGTTTTTTCCCGACTTCCGTTGCCTGGACAACTCGCCCTCATTGCGGCAGTTATCTTGCCTTGCCTGTGGGCCGTCGTGATCGCGTCGTTACACGGGACCTATGAGAAAACCTTGGCCGAGTCCGCCAAGGACAGCAATAACATCGCGCGTCTGTTCGCCGAAGAAGTCAATTCAACTATCAATGCGATCGACATGACGGCGATCGACCTGCGCGAACGGTGGCTCGACGACCCGGACGGGTTTGCCGACTACGTGCGCAAGCGCCAGGAGATTCTCGAAAAACCTGTGGCATTTCAGGTCAGTATCATCGACGCCACAGGGCACCTCGCATATTCGAGCGTGGACCGCTCTGCGCCGCGGCTCGATTTGAGCGACCGCGAGCACTTTCGCACGCATCTCGGCGGGATCGACAAGCTGTTCGTCAGCCGCCCGGTCAAGGGCCGGGTGTCCGGACGGGGAAGTATCCAGTTCACCCGTCCATTATTGGCCAACGGGAACCGTTTCGCCGGCGTGATCGTGTTGTCGGTGGCACCGGAGTACTTCACCCGGTTTTCAGGGAAGCTTCAACTTGGCGAGCACGGGACGGTCGCCCTCATTCGCGCGGACGGCACCATCGTCGCGCGCGAGCCGGCAGTCTCGTCCGAGCCGCGCAACGTACTGAAGACCATGCCGGACTTCGGCGTGATGGGCACGGAAACACTGATGTATTCACGTGCCTCGCAGATCGACGGTGTCGTTCGACTCTATGCCTGGCGTGTACTGCCGAAGAAGGCCTTGGCCGTGGCGGTCGGCCGTAGCCGCGATGAAATCCTCGAACCGTATGTCCGGCAACGGAACCTGATGTTGGTCGGCGCCTGTGGGCTGTCCATCCTGATTGTCCTGATCGGTTACAGCGTGTTGTCCGGAATGCGCGACCGTGCCCGCGCCCGGGCCGATCGTAAACTGCGGGAGGAAGCGCTCCATCACATGGAGCAGATGCAGGCCGCGCAGGCCCTGCTTCAAAGCGAACAGCGTTTCCACCATCTTGCCGATGCAATGCCGCAAATCGTATGGACTGCCAGCCCCGATGGTGCCATCGATTACGCCAACGGCTGGGTGTACACCTACACGGGACTGGTCGACGAGGTCAATGCCGAAAACTGGGTCACGGTATTGCACCCGGATGACGTTGCTCCGACGCTGCGCATCTGGGAAGCATCGCTAGTCTCGGGTGACATCTTCGAGACCGAATATCGCGTGTTTCGCAACGCCGACCAGAGCTATCGCTGGCATCAGGCGCGCGCCATACCGATCCGGGACGAACACGGTACGATCGTAAAATGGTACGGTACCACCACCGACAACCATGACACGCGGATGGCAAACGACGAAATCCGCAGGCTCGCACACCGTCTCGGCACCACGCTCGAAAGCATCACGGAGGCATTCCTCACGGTCGATCTGGACTGGAAATTTACATATGTCAATAAGGAAACCGAGCGCCTGCTACAGCGTGATCGCCAGCAATTGCTTGGACGTATGTTATGGGAGGAATATCCGGATCTCGTCGGCGGGATCGCCGATACCGAATTCCGACGGGCCATGCATGAATATTGCACGGTCGAGTTCGATATTTATTTCCCGCCGCTGCGTCGCTGGTTCAAGGTTCGTGCGTATCCGTCATCGGAAGGGCTTGCGGTATATTGCCGCGACATCAGCGCCAGCCGCCGCCTGCAAAGGTTCAAGAATGAGCAGATGAAGTTGCTGGAACGGATGGCACTGGGGGCGCCGCTGCCCGAACTCCTGGAACTCGCCACACACATTGTCGAGTCGTCCGGAAATGCCATGCACTGTGCCGTGATGCTGCTGGGTGCGGACGGCGCCGCCTTCGAACATGTAGTCGCGCCGAGTCTTCCGGCTTCGCTACGAGGCATCCTGAACGAGTTCGACGTCGATGAGGTATTGCCACCGGACCGACGCGCACGGCTGCAAGCCGGGCCCGTCTTCGTTGCCGACGTGGGGAAAGATCCGGGCTGGACTGGCGCGCACGATGCGGCCGCACTGCATGGGGATCGTGCTTGCTGGTGGTATGGAATTCGCTCCGGGCAAGACCGGCTGCTCGGTACACTCGCGGTATTCACGGAAGCCGGACGTGTGCCCGATCAAGGCGAAATGGAGATCCTTGGCCTGTGCGCCCACACGGTCAGCATCGCGGTCGAACGACTTCATATCGAACGCAAGGCACGCGCAAGCGAGGACCAGCTTGAATATCAGTCGAACTACGACACCCTGACGGGACTTGCCAAACGTAATTTGCTCTGCGATAGGACAAGTCAGACGATGGCGCGGGCCGTGAGCCGGGGCGAACAGGCCTGGCTCGTCTGTATCGATCTCGACCGCTTCGCCCTGGTCAACGAAACGCTGGGCCACGAAGCCGGCGACCTGGTCCTGCAAGAGACAGCGGCCCGCCTGAGGACGACACTGGGGCCGAACGATACGGCCGCGCGCACCGGTGGCGATGAATTCGTGCTGGTGCTCGCCGATATACCCGACGAGCACGCCGCGATCAATACCGTCCAGCGCATCATGGCCGCCTTGGGCGATCCGATCAAGGTCGGGGAGCACGAGCATTTCCTGAGCTGCACGTCCGGGTTATCGGTATTTCCGGCCGACGGCGACACGGCGAACGCCTTGATCAAGAATGCCCACATCGCGATGCAGCGCGCCAAGGAAGCGGGCGGCGGCGAATTGCAGTTTTATACGGCGTCGATGAAAGCGCGTGCGATGGAACGCCTGCGGATCGAGGGCGACCTGCGGCATGCCGTCCAGCGGGGCGAAATGCTGTTGCATTACCAGCCACAAGTCGACGTGCGTACCGGTCGGATTGTCGGCGTGGAAGCCCTGCTGCGGTGGGCGCATCCCGAACTCGGCATGATGTCGCCCGACCGGTTCATTGACTTGGCGGAACAAACTGGGATGATCGTCCCGATTGGCACGTGGGTCTTGCGGACCGCGTGCGCGGACGCCAGGCGTTGGCATGATGCCGGTTGGGAAGGGCTGCGCGTGGGCGTCAATCTGTCGGGCAAGCAGTTTTACCAGCCGGATCTGATCGAAGTCGTGACAGGGGTCCTGGCGGAAACAGGGCTCGCGGCACGCTACCTGGACATCGAGCTGACGGAAGGCCTGGTCATGACCGACATCGACCACGCACTCGCCACGATGAATACGCTCAAGGGGCTCGGCGTACAGTTGTCGCTGGACGACTTCGGCACCGGCTACTCCAGCCTGTCGTACCTGAAGCGCTTCCCGATCGATGTGTTGAAGATCGACAAGTCGTTCGTCAGGGACGTTACCACCGATCCGGAGGCAGCGGCGATCGCGCGGTCCATCATTTCGCTTGCCCAAAGCCTGCAATTGCAAGTCATCGCGGAAGGCGTGGAAACCCAGGAGCAGCTAAGCTATCTGACGACCTACCGTTGTGACCAGATCCAGGGCTACTATTTCAGCCGTCCGGTACCGGCTGCGGCATTCAAGCAGTTGCTGAGCGAGGAGCGGGCGCTGCCTGTGGCGTGTCCGGACGAAGAGGTGCGGACGTTGCTGCTCGTTGACGACGACCCTGGCGTCAGCGCGGCATTGCGCCGGCTTCTGCGCCGCCAGGGCTATCGGGTACTGTACGCGGCAAGCGGAGAGGAAGGTTTGAGCCTGCTTGCCTTGAACGACGTCCAGGTCGTTGTCTCCGACCAGCGCATGCCCGGCATGATGGGCATCGAATTCCTGTCGCGCGTCAAGCAGATTCACCCGAAGATTATCCGGATCATGTTGTCGGGCTACACGGCGGTCGACGCGATCATCGAAGCGACCAATAGCGGCGCCGTTTTCCGGTTCCACGCGAAGCCTTGGGATGACGAGGCCTTATGTGCGAGTATCGCCGACGCATTCCGTTATCACTGGCTGATGCGCAATGCGGAAATTGCGGAGGCGTGAGCATCGCACAAAACAAAAGCCCCACCGGCTTGCGCCGGTGGGGCTTTTATTTTGAATACTGGTGGAGGCGGAGGGAATCGAACCCTCGTCCGCAAGCACTCTACAGACAGTTCTACATACTTAGCACTGTCTTTTAATTTAACTTAATTGACGGGGACGTGCACCCTGCAACCAAGCGAGTTACCTAAAGTTTCGGAAGCAACCAGGTAACCCGGTTGAGTCCTAGCCTCTGTAAATGACTCTACTTGCCTTGCGGCACACCCCAGAGGCGAGGTGGTGCAGAGCTAGCAGCGATTAGGCTGCGAGTGCGTACGAGTTATCGTTTGTTCTTACCCCTTAAATCTAATCCATACTCTGAACAAGAGACCTTAGGAATCGAAGCGTTCTAGAGAAATCTCACTAGTTTTCACTCTTCAAGCGGCGACTGAGGGCTCGTTTGAGAGTGTTTTCCCCCATCATTCGCCATACTCCATAGTGCAACATAACTCAAAGGCGAATTTTCACTGCTTGATGAAAGCATCTAGGATTCTTGGAGGTTGACGGGGACACGCAAATGATAGAGGCTATCGGCTGCTCCACCGTCCACGGTAGCCTAAACAATTCCGCGTATTTGTCCAAATACTGAATAAGTAATGACCAGTCGGGGAAGCCTGGCTACCGCTTAGCCTCGTCTTTACCTGCACGGCAGTCATAGACAGGCAGCGAAGATTTACTGGATGACACGGTAAAGCCGGGTCGCGGCACAGGTAACAGATAGTCGGGGACGCTTGTCTGGTCATGGTCATCATGCTGCCGGTGTCCCTTAACTGCTACGCTTTGCAGTATTACCCGTGTTAGAAGGGATGACACCCAGCGGGTAAAGGAGGTCAGGCCACGTGTGTCATGGCCTTACCGGAGCTTCATCACCGCTCTGCTGAGCAAGATGAGCGCGCCTCGTAACTCCGCTGGACCGACCCTACAAAGAAGAGTTCGCGGTGATTGCACGGTTGATGCCCTCACTACGTAGTGAAAAAGTACTCACAATCATCGTTACCGAAAACCGACACGATGATTGTCCAAGTGTAAATTTTTTGCGTCGTAGTAACAAGGCTTGTAAAATTGAACGATAGTCATTACTGCGCCTATCGCGCGTTCTAAATGAGCGCTCCAGCTTACCTAAAACATCTCACAAATACTGGCAAGACTGTACAGACCCAAGACGGGCAATCTGTACCCATCTGGGAGCTCACGGTCCCGCCAAGTGACGACGCGTGCCTCAAAGAATGGGCTACGCGATTTCGTCAAAGCTACTGTCTTGATTCCGAAATCGATGCTTTGCGGGACGGTACAGGACTTAGCCGCGCCGAGTACCTTGCGGAGTTTGCCTTTCCCGACAGGACTGTCTCGCCAGGGCCATCCATCCGCGCAGGCGACTTTGCGGAGCTGTTACTTTCAGACTATGTGGAACACGTACTTGGATATTGGGTGCCGCGTGGCAAGTACAGTGAAAAAGAAAGCCGCAATGAATCTGCTAAAGGCGTAGATATCCTTGGTTTTAAAGTTATGAGCAGGGGGAATGCTAGTCCAACAGATGAGCTATTAACTTATGAAGTAAAAGCTCAGCTGTCGGAAACCGCGTACAAAGAGAAGCTTCAAGAAGCAATTGACCACTCACATAAGGACTACTTGCGAGCGGCTATTTCCTTGAATGCAACTAAGCGTCGATTCATTAGAGGAAAAGACGATGAAAAAATCGCGTTGATTGCAAGGTTTCAAAATCCAAACGACCGACCGTTTCTATATAAATCTGGCGCGGCAGCGGTGCTCTCGACCACTGCATTTGATGATGTAAAAATGAAATCTTCCACAGCAGCGAATCATATTAACCGGGCAAACCTTCAGGTAATGGTTATTAAAGGTTCAGGTCTTATGGTCTTAGTTCACGCTCTATACAAGCGAGCTGCTGATGAAGCCTGAATATCGAAGCCAGAATGTTCTAAAAATCACCCGTTCGAAGGGGAAAATGTTCGAATTCGGGATAGATGAATCTCATCACATCGCTATCCCAGCGGGAATCGAACCTGCCTCATTATTTTTGCTAACTATCGGTATCCTTGGCGATTATGCGGCAGAGATAGCGAATGCACCTGATGCTGAGTTATTTCCTGGTGAGGAACTACAGTTCGCCGCAAAGTTCTTCGACGCATACCTCGCGTCCAAATTCGATGAGGTCCCAACACAGGACGTTCTTTTGCTCGCCTCCGCCGCCTACTATCTTGCTGAGCGTCCTGGTAGCAGCTTTGTTCTTGCCAAGAGGTTTGAAAGTACGGCCAACGGCAACATCGTGGAGAATTTTCTACGCTGGCTGTTGAGTGCGAAATGGTCCGAGCCAATCATCGGTTCAGGGGCTTTTTCTGAAAAAATCTATTCGCTTTCGAAAGAAATTTCAAGTCATTTTACTACTGGCCTCCCTGGCGCTAATGCTCTGCATAAATCGTTTTCGGAATTGCGAACGAATGTGTATCAGCAGGGCACAGCACGGGACTTACTTTTTGCCGATTTAGTGGTTGCTGTAGCTGCAATGCGTGTTGAAGCATCCTCGTGGGAGTTGCTACCTCGTTACTCTGGCCTACCCGTGTCACTGTGGACTGGCGCGTTGGGGTACCCGCACTTTCCGAAAGAGCTTTGGCCATCTCAGGTTTTGCTTGGCATGAAAGGCATTTATAAAGGAGTTTCCGGCCTGGTGCAAATGCCTACTAGTGCGGGGAAAACACGTTCGTTAGAGATTATCTTACGGAGCTCGTTCCTGTCAGGGCGCGCGGAACTTGCAGTAGTAGTTGTACCATTTAGGGCTCTTTGTCACGAGGTTGGCGGTTCTCTGCGCGAATCGTTTGCATCTGACGATGTAAAGGTTGACGAACTGACCGATGCTCTGCAAATGGACTTTATGGCTGAGATTGCTGAAATCTTTGGAGGAAAAGCACCGTCTACCAAATACATTCTTGTTATTACTCCCGAGAAATTACTGTATGTCCTAAGGCAGCAACCTGCGCTGTCCCAGAACATTGGATTAGTTGCCTATGATGAGGGTCATCAATTTGATTCGGGCTCTCGTGGTATCGTGTACGAACTACTCCTGACTGAGCTAAAAACTATACTTCCGAAAAATGTTCAAACCATTCTCATTTCCGCCGTAATTAAGAATGCTGAACCTGTAGCGAACTGGTTGATTGGTGAAGAAGCAGTCGTGGTTGATGGGACTACGCTTTTTCCTACAGCTAGGTCTATCGCATTTGCATCATGGCTTGAAACTGCTGGTCAACTTCGATTCTTCGACGAACGGCCAGTCCGTCGAGATAAGTATGACTATTTTGTTCCTAGGGTAATAGAACAGCAAGATTTGTTCAAAAAACCGAATGAAAAGCAACGGAAGTTCCCCGAGAGAGGGAAGGAGGCCGCAAAGGATGTATCAGTGTACCTAGGGATTTCCCTAGTACCTCAAGGCGCTGTCGCGGTATTTTGCGGGAAGAAGGATACTGCGGAGGGGATGGCAAAGCGAATCGTTGAAGTTTATACTCGAAAGTACCAAAAGGCAGCCCCAAGGGTTTTTTCGAACCAAGATGAAATCAAAGCCATGATGGCTTTGTTTCGTAAGCATTTTAGTGAGTCGTCTCACCTTTTTAAGGCCGCAGAGTTAGGTTGTTTTGTTCATCATGGCAATACTCCACATGGTGTACGGTTAGCAGTTGAATATGGCATGCAAAAGGGATTGCTGAAGTTTGTTATTTGCACTTCTACCCTTGCGCAAGGGGTAAATCTTCCAATTCGTTATCTGATTGTCTCGAGTATTTATCAGGCTGGCGAACAAATCAAAACTCGAGATTTTCTCAACCTTATTGGGCGTGCAGGACGCGCAGGCATGCATACTGAGGGCTTAATAATATTTGCGGATTCCTCCGTCATCGATGATTCGGCATCTAAGAGGTGGCAATTTGACATGTCGGCTAACCTTCTTGCCCCAGAAAAGTCTGAGGATACCTCAAGTTCGTTGTTGAGTATTATTGCGCCGATATACAATAAAACTAAAAAGCTTATTCTGCCATTGTCCTTCTCCGAGTTGATGCAATTACTCGTCGCAACGAATGAACAGATAATTCAATGGGCTTATTCTAAAGTAACTACAGTTTATGGGTTTACGGCTGAGGAGATAATTAAGGAGCTTAAGAAAAAACGTAGGCTGCAAAAAGCGCTCGAGAGCTATTTAATGTCAAATCGCAGCTTTGATAGTCCTGAGGAGTTTCAAGGCCGTGCTGCATCCTTGGCTGAAGCCACTTTGGCTTTCTCAATTGCAACGGCCGACGAGAAGGAACAGCTGAAAACACTGTTTCGAACTGTAGCGAATTACGTTGACAAGGTTGCTCCGCGACAAGATAAGCAACATATCTATGCAAAAACATTACTGGGCGTCGTCGACTCCGTCGTAGTTGAACAATGGGTCGAGTCGAACCGGGCAGCCTTACTTGGTTTGCAGAGTAACGAAGAATGGTTGGAAGCGATTTGGCCACTCTTCCAAAGCTTGCTGAGTAGCATGTTTTTTCATTCCGTTCTGCCTACGAATTTGGCATACTCTCTGGCTCAGTTGTGGATTAATTCTGCACCTTACCACTCAATTTTGACTAGAGTAAGGTCGATGGATGGTACTCGGCCGTGGGGTACAGGATTCAGGAAACTGACTGAGCTCGATATTATGGAGTTCTTAGAGAAACAGTTGTGCTTCGAGTGTTCCCTCATTGTATCCGCCGTTTCTCAATTTCTCTTTGGAAATAATCTACTAAGCGATGAGGCTTCAGTCTTACAGTTTTTTCAGAAATCTCTCAAATATGGCCTTAAAGACAAATTAGCCATATCAATTTTTGATGCTGGGCTATCAGATAGGGTCATCGCGGCTGAAGTTGCCGACGCGTTAAGGGACGCTAGCTATACCGAACAATACGCGTCAGCTGCGTTTACAACTCATCGCCCGGTTATTGCGCAGTTACTCTCGCAGTACCCCGCCTATTTCAGAAATGTCTTCGCAAATATCAGGTAGCACCTAGGATACTTCTCCCGAACCTGCCGGTGTGCGGTTGTTGTTTAGTTACTTTCAGCGAGCGGCTGAACGGCTTCAATGGCCTTGACGAGAGGCACGTACGCAGAATCCTTACACCTTTTTTCGTAAGTGTCGTAATGAAAATTTTGAGGGCGGGGTAGCTGTTCGACAGTTTATGTTACCTGTAACGCAGCGTTCAGCGCGCCCTGTAACCCAGAAGAAGAATTAGGAAGTTGATGGAGTTTCACCCTGCTGACTATCCAACAGACTTTCGGCATTAATCATCAAATGATTCGCTAGCCGCTCTATATTGTCAATAGTGGTTTGCACCTGACCTCGTTCTAACCTCCCCACGAAATTCGGGGAAAAGCCAGCTAGAGAGCTGAGAGGGTAATCCCCCCGTTTTTAGAGCGCGCTAAAAGTAGAGGTTAAGCGGCAAGGGCA
>CBIHQW010000025.1:0-88198 GCA_966212285.1 Massilia kyonggiensis | reverse complement strand
CGCTGTCGGCCAGCGTCAAGGCCGGCACGGACGACATCGCGGGGACGGCGGGCCGTAACCTGGCCGTGGCGCGCGCGTCGATGGACGAGCTGTCGCACCTGGAAGCGCGCATGCGCGCGATCGAGGAAAAAGTGGACGGCTTCGCCCGCACCGTCGGGCAGCTGGACCACCATGCCCGCTCCATCAGCGAATTCGGCGGCATCATCCAGCGCATCGCCAACCAGACCAACCTCCTGGCCATCAACGCCGCGATCGAGGCGGCGCGCGCGGGCGAGGCCGGGCGCGGCTTCGCCGTCGTGGCGGCCGAAGTGCGGCGCCTGTCGCAGCTGGTCAACGAGGAGACGAGCAAGATCGCGGGCGTGAACAGCGAGATGCGCACGCTCGTCGAGTCGACGACGGGCGCCACCCAGCAGATCCTGGAAGGCGTGAACGTCTCGGCGCGCGAAATCGGGTCGGCGGCGGGCCACTTCAAGACCTTCGTCGCGGATTTCGAGCGCATGACGGGCACCGTCAACGAGATGGCCGTGGCGATGCAGTCGCTGGACAGCATCAACCAGTCGATCGGCCGCCAGGTCACGGACATGGCGACGAACGCGTCGGAGGCGGGCAAGTCGATGGCCGACGCGTCGCGCCGTGTCGACGAGGTGCGCGCCACCACCGAGGAAATGCAGGGCGTGCTGGCCGAGTTCCGCACGGGCGGCACGACGTTCGACGGCCTCGTCGAAGCGACGACGCAGCTGCGCGACGCCGTCGGCCGCTGCCTCGCCGGCCACCTGGCGCGGGGCGTGGACATCTTCGACCAGAAGTACCGGCCGATCGAAGGCTCCGACCCGCCGCGCTTCACGACGGGCTATGACGGCACCGTGGAGCGCGACCTGCAGGCGCTGTTCGATCGCGTCCTGTCCGACCTGCCGGGGTGCACGTACGCGCTGGCCGTGGACAACCGCGGCTATGCGCCGACCCACAACAGCAAGTTCTCGCAGACCCCGACGGGCCGGCGCGAGCACGATCTCGTCTACTGCCGCAACAAGCGCATCTTCGACGACCCGGTGGGCGCGAAGCTGGCCGCCAACCGCAAGCCGTTCCTGTTCCAGACCTATCTGCGCGATACGGGGGAAGTGATCAACGACCTGTCGATGCCGTTCGAGATCGGCGGGAAGCATTGGGGCGCGGTGCGGGTCGGGTTCGATTCGACCAAGTTGTAACATTCAATAAAAAAGCCGGCACCCTTGTGAGGTGCCGGCCGGTCATCCGCGCACGTCGCGCGTCAGAACTTGTAGTTGTAGGCGAGGCCAATCAACTGCATGCGGGTCTTCCACGTTCCACGCGTCGTCTCGCCGTTGCCCGTGCAGCCGGCCATCACCGGATTGCAGTTGTTGGTGTAGTTGCCGCTCGCGTCGTTGAAGTGCAGCCAGCTGTAGGCCAGGTCCAGCGACGAGGCCGGGGTCAGCTTCCAGTTCGCGCCGAACGACAGTTGCAGGCGGTCGGCGTCCGGCAGCGCGGCGTGGCGCAGGTTGTCGCCGCGGACCGGCGCGTCGTCGTGGGCGATGCCGCCACGCAGGGTCACGGCGTCGTTCAGGGCGTAGTTCGCGCCCAGCGCCACGCGCACGGTGTTCTTCCACTGCTGGCGGATCACGAGGTCGCCCTCGTTGGTGCCGACGAACTGGATGTCGATGTCCTGCATGCGCGAGTTGCGCGTCCAGGTCACGTCGGCCATGCCGGCCCATTTCGCGTCGAACTGGTGGAAGGCGTTCAGCGACAGCGTCTCCGGCGTGCTGACGTCCACGCGCACGGCGGAATCCGCGTGGTGCGACGCGCCCTGCAGCACCTTGTTGACGACGGCGTCGCTCGTGACGGTCGAGAAGTCCCACACCGCGCCGCCTTTCAGTTCATGCTTGATCGACGAGCGGTAGGCGATGCCGAAGCGCGTGTCCGGCGTCGGCGAGTACATATAGCCCAGGTTGAAGCCATAACCCCAGTCCTTGCCTTCCAGGCCCGCGTGCGCGTCGCCGGCCGTCGCCAGCGCGGCCGGGTTGCCGCCGAGGGTGACGATCTGGCGCACCAGCGCGGCGCCGCTGCCGGCGGCCTGCGCGGCGGCGATCGAGCCCGGCACGTCCACGCCCTGGCGCAGGCTGGCCTTCATGTGTTCGATGTCGATGCCGAAGCCGAAGCTGTGCTGCTCGGAGAGCTTGAACGCCACCGACGGGTTGATGTTGATGGATTCCAGCTTGATGTTGGTGAGCGAGTAGCGGCCCGACCAGTTGTCGTCGTAATCCAGCTTGGTGCCGTACGGAACGAACACGCCGACGCCGGCGGTCCACTGGCTGTCGATCTTCTGGCTGTAGTACAGCGTCGGGGCGGCGACGACGCTCGGCGCGTAGTCGTCCTGCGACTTCACGCCGCCGGTGGACGTTTTGGTGAAGCGGGTCGAGCCGGCATCCTCGAACGTTGAATGCGGGACGACGGCGGTGACGCCGCCGACGATCTGGCGGCCTTCCAGGCGCGACAGGCCGGCCGGGTTGGCGAAGATGGTGGATGCATCGGCGGCTTCGGCGCCGTTGGCTTCCGCCGTGCCCTGGGAGGACACGCTCTGGGAGCCGAAGCGGTAGCCGGAGGCGGTCGCGTCGAGAGACGCGCCCAGGGCCAGGGCGACGAGCAGGGTCAGGTGTTTCTGGTTCATCGGTCTCACTCCAAGTATCGATTCGTAGCCCGCCCCCGGGCCGGACGGCCGGGGTCGGCGGGAGCCGAAGCATACACTATTTCGTACGACCGTTCTATTTCTGTTGTGTAACGTGCTCCGTTCAGGGACGGAGCAGGCGCACGTCGACCTGCTGCGCCATCACGCGGTAGCCGGCGTCGTTCGGGTGCAGATGGTCGCCGCTGTCGTAGGCGGGATTCAGGCGGGTTGCATCGGCCGGATCGCGCAGGGCGGCGTCGAAATCGACGACGGCATCGAACACGCCGGCCGTGCGGATCCACGCGTTCAGCGCCAGGCGGTCGCGCTCCGCGTCCGCGGACCAGAAGTCCTTCGTGCCGGCGAACGGGAGCAGGGTGCCGGCCCAGATCTTCACGCCGCGCGCGCGGGCCCGCTCGGCCAGCTTGCGCATGCCGGCCTCGATCTGCTCGACCGTGACCCGGTCGGCCGGCGCGGCCAGCAGGCGCGCCGCCGTGATGTCGTTGACGCCTTCGTGCAGCAGCACCCAGCGCACGCCGGGCTTGTCGAGGGCGTCGCGGTCGAAGCGATTCAAGGCGCTGGGGCCCACGTACGGCTTCGACGCATCGTTCAGGATGCGGTTGCCCGCGATGCCCTCGTTCGCGATGCCGATGGCCGCCAGCGCCGGCTCGGCCTGCAGGCGGGCGGCCAGCGCGTCCGGCCAGCCCGCCACATCGGCGCTGCTGGCGCCGACGCCGTCCGCGATCGAGTCGCCGACGACGGCCAGCGTGCGGCCCGTGTCCGGTCCGAGGACCTCCACGTCGCTGAGGAAGTAGAGGTTGTCGTCCGTGGCCGCGGAGGGGAAGTCGGCGGCGCCGGTGGCGTCGCCGGCCGCCTTCAGGTACGTCGGCCGCAGCACGAAGCCGTGGACCGTCGACACGGCCACCGGCGCGGGCAGGTACAGGCTCACGGCCAGCGGCTGCAGCGCGGCGACGGTGAGGTCGACGGGATCGGACAGCACGCTGCCGCCGGCCGCGATCGTGACCGCGGGCCGCCCGCCGAACAGCAGCGGACGATCGCTGCCGGCAGCCACGCGCGCGCCGCCTGCGGACAGGCCAACGTGCGCGGCACCCACGGTCAGCGGCTGCGTGCCGTACAGGTTCGAGAGGCGGATGCGCACGCGGGTGCCTTTCGTACTCGTGCGTACGACCTGGCGCAGCGTCTGCGCGGGCAGTGCCGGTCCGGCCGAATCGGGCGCGGACGACCAGCCGGTGCGCCAGCCGCCGTCCGCTGCGCTGGCGGTGGTCGTGAGCAGGGCGGAAAAGAGCAGGGTGGCGAGCGCGCGTCCGGTCATGGTGTCTCCAGCAAAGGGTTGGGACAGCGATGCTGGCATCGGCCCCTCGCCGGCACAACTAATACTTGTGTTAGCAATACGTGGTCAGGTCGACGATGCGGTAGCTGGCCTGTTCGCGCCCGTCGCCCGTCGTGATGAACGCGCCCGCACCGAGGCGGAACAGCCGTCCGCCGCCGGCCGGAATCATCACGTGCACGCGCGCGACGACGCATGCGCCGTGGCCCGCGCCAGCGCGCACGATCAGCACCTGGCCTTCTTCCGCCGGCACGTGGTTCGGGCGGCGCAGGTCGACGACGGGAATGGCGGCGTCTCCCCAGCGCATCGTCGTGCCGGGCGTGTCGACCAGCGGCAGTACGCGTTCCAGCGCATCGAGCGGCGTGGCGGCGAGGCCGTTTGCGTCGAACACGACGTACGCGGCGTCGTTCGGCTTGCCGGCGCCGTTCGAGGCCAGGGCGGCTTCGTGCGCGGACCGGGACAAGGCCGCCTCGGGCCGACGGGCGAACAGCGCCGCCACGTCGACCAGCCGGACCTCGGCGCCATCATCGTCGTAGACCGTCGCGGCCGGAACGAAATCCGCGAGGTGCAGGGTCGCGCGCACGGGCACGCCGAGCGCGAGGCCTTCGTGTTCCAGCACGGCGAGCAGGCCGGCGCCGTCCTCCACGAGGCCGGGATCGACCGCGGCCGGCGGCACGATCGCCAGGTGCCGGCCGCGCCACGTGCACCACGCGCCGTCGCCGATCGCGGCGCGTGACGGCATGGGGATCACTTCCGCGAGTGCGCCGGCCGGCACGCCCAGGCGCAGCGCGCCCGCATCGAGCACGGCATACGTCCGCCTGTCATGCGCGGCCGGTGGCGCAGGCGCGTCGGACGCCAATGCCGCGCCGCCGTGCCACGCGCAGGCCAGTGCGGCCAGCCTGCCCACGTCCAGCACGTTCAGGACACGCCCCGTCTCCGGCGACCGGACGACGCTGTGGAACACCTCGTCCGCATCGTCGTCGTGATGCAGGCGCGTGATGCCGTCCGGCGCCACGTCCACCAGGCCGCCGACGGCCGATACGCGCAGCCCAAGCATGCGTGTGCCGTCGCGCAGGACCAGGATGCGGGTGTGCGGCCCGTCCTGCCGTTCGCCCGTGCCGACCCAGCGCGCGAGGTCGACGACGGGCACCAGCACGCCGCCGTGGTCCACGACGCCGGCCAGCGCACCCGCGCGGCGCGGCGGTGCCTCGATCGCGTGCGCCTGTGGCAACGCCTGCAAGACGGCCGCCGCCGCGATGCCCACGTCCACGGCGTCGATGCGCACTTCCGCCAGGCGCATGTCAGTGCTCCGTCGCGACACGTTCCAGCTCTGCCAGAAGCGCGGACGCGTCGCGCGTGGCGCTGGCCTGCGCGCTCGTCGAGGCGTGGATGCGGGCGATCGATTCGCTCGTCGCGGCGACCGAACGCACGATGCGGCCGAACGCATCTTCCACGTCGCCGGCGAGGCGCGTGCCTTCGCCCACGCGGGCTGCCGTCTCGTTGATCAGCTTCGCGATCTCGCGCGCCGCCAGCGCGGACTTTTCCGCCAGCTTGCGCACCTCGTTGGCGACGACGGAGAAGCCGGTGCCGTGCTCGCCCGCGCGCGCCGCCTCGATCGCCGCGTTGAACGCGAGGAGGTGCGTCTGGCTGGCGATGTCGCTGATCGTGTCGATGATCTCGTGCACGTCGTCGGACGATTTCTGGATCGCGAGGATCGCATCCTTCGAACGCGCCAGCAGCGTGCTGCCTTCGGCGGCCTGGTCGCGCGTCTGCACCGCCAGGCCGGCCGACTGCTGGGAGCCGTCGGCGATGGACGCGATCGATTGCGACAGGTCGGCCAGCACGCCGGACATCGCCTTGATCTTGGCGCCGAGCTGTTCTTCGCGGTGCACCTGCTCCGTCACGTCCATCGCGAACTTGATGACTTTATAGGGCTTGCCGTCGGCGTCGAGGATCGGGTTGTACGTGGCCTGGATCCAGATGTCGGCGCCGTGCTTGCCGCGGCGGCGGAAGCGGCCGGACTGGAACTGGCCGCGCGCCAGGTCGGACCAGAAGTTGCGGTATTCGGCGCTCTTGATGAGCGCCTCGTCGCAGAACATGCTGTGATGGCGGCCGGCCACCTCGTCCTCGAGGTAGCCCAGCGTGCGCAGGAAATTGTCGTTCGCGGCCAGCACGTTGCCGTGCAGGTCGAATTCGATCACGGCCTGCGAGCGGCCGATGGCGTCCAGCTGGCCGCGGGTCTCGGCGGCGAGGCGCTTGCGCGCCGTGATGTCGGTGGCGAACTTGACGATCTTGATGGGCTTGCCGTCCGCGTCGAAGATCGGGTTGTACGCGGCGAGAATCCACACGGTGCGGCCGTCCTTCGTCACGCGCTGGTATTCGCCGGTGTCGGCCTGGCCGCGCCCGAGCCGTTCCCAGAACGCGAGGTACTCGGCCGAGCGCGCGTGCTGCGGCAGGCAGAACATGCGGTGGTGGCGGCCGCGCACCTCGTCGAGCGTATAGCCCGTCACGGCGAGGAAGTTGGCGTTCGCGTGCAGCACATTGCCCTGCAAATCGAATTCGATGACAGCCTGGGTGCGGTCGATCGCGGCCATCTTGCCTTCGAAGTCGATGTTGCGCAGCTTGGCCGCCGTGATATCGGTGGCGAACTTGACGACCTTCGCGGGCTTGCCGTCCGCATCGAAGATCGGGTTGTAGGTGGCGTGGATCCACACCGGGCTGCCGTCGCGGGCCACGCGCTTGAACTCGCCCGCGTGGTATTCGCCCGCGGCCAGGTGCTTCCAGAAGTCGCGGTACGCCTGCGAGCGCACGTACTCCGGTTCGCAGAACAGCGCATGCGGCTGCCCGACGACTTCGTGCAGCTCGTAGCCGAGCGCGTCGAGGAAGTTCTGGTTGGCGTGCAGGATGCGGCCGTCGAGACCGAATTCGATCACGGCCTGGGCGCGGTTGATGGCATCCAGCGCGGCATGGGCAAGGTCGTCCCGGGACGTGACCGGGGCAGGGGTGATCATATGCATGGCTTCTCGTGGTGGCGTCATGATGTTCATAATATTGCCTTATAGCAATCAATTTAATGATTTAATCATTTTTAACGTAAGAATGCGAGATATTTTTGATGAATTTATTTATTTGTTGCTCCGTACTTACGGCACAATGCGAGGTTTCCATTGACGGGTTGCCATACGGTCATTAGCATCAGGATGCATTCGATACCCACAACAAGGAGACACCATGCCATGCCCGACCCTGCCATCCCCGCTCGTGTTAGCGCTAACTACCTTCGCCTCTGCCGCGCAGGCCGCGAGCGGTCCCGTCGTCACCGTCGATACCGGCAAGGTCCAGGGCGCCGTCGACAAGGGCGTGGCCAGCTGGAAGGGCATCCCGTTCGCAGCAAAGCCGGTGGGCGACCTGCGCTGGCGCGCGCCGCAGCCGGCCGCCGCCTGGACCGGCGTGCGCGCAGCGACCGAATACGGCCACGACTGCATGCAACTGCCTTTCCCCAGCGACGCGGCGCCGCTCGGCACGCCGCCGGCCGAGGACTGCCTGTACGTGAACGTGTGGCGTCCGGCGAAGGCGAAGGCGTCCGGAAAGCTGCCCGTGATCGTGTGGATCTATGGCGGCGGCTTCGTCAACGGCGGGTCGTCGCCGCCGACGTACTCCGGTGCCGCGCTCGCGAAGCAGGGCGTCGTGCTGGTCAGTTTCAACTATCGCCTGGGCCGCTTCGGCTTCTTCGCGCATCCGCAGCTCACGCAGCAGGCGCATGGCGAACCTGTCGGTAACTACGCTTTCATGGACCAGATCGCGGCGCTGCAGTGGGTCAGGCGCAACGTGGCGGCGTTCGGCGGCGATGCGTCCAACGTGACGATCATCGGCGAATCGGCCGGCGGCATGTCGGTCAACGCGCTGCTGACGTCACCCCAGGCACAGGGCCTGTTCGCGAAGGCCGTCGTGCTGTCCGGCGGCGACGGCAAGTCCGCCGATCCGGGGCTGGCAAGCGTCGAGCAGGTCGGCGTCAACTTCGCACAAGCGAAGGGCATCGCGGCCGACGACCCGCAGGCACTGGATAAACTGCGCGCGCTGCCGGCCGAGCAGGTCGTCGACGGCATGAACCTGGCCAACCGCGCGCCGCAGAATCCGGCCACGTATGCCGGCCCGTTCGCGGACGGCAAGGTGGCCGTCGAGACGGGGGCCGCGTTCGCGTCCGGCCGCTTTGCGAAAGTGCCCGTGATGATCGGCGCGACGAGTGCCGACATCGGCGGCAGGACGGGCTTCATGGTCGCGGGCGCGCGCAGCCTCGCGGGCCGCCTGGCCGCGCAGGGCGTGCCCGTGTACGGATACCGCTTCTCGTACGTGGCCGACAGCATCGGCAAGACGGGCGCGCAGCACGCGAGCGACATCCCGTATTTCTTCGACACGGTGGACGTGAAATACGGCGATGCCGTCACGAAGAAGGACGTGGCGATGGGCCGCGCGATGAGCGCCTACCTCGTGAACTTCGCGAAGAAGGGCGACCCGAACGGCCACAAACTGCCCGCGTGGCCGCGCTATGCGGGCGACAAGGACGTGATCATGGATTTCGCCGCGGACGGCAAGCCGGTCGCGCTGCGCGATCCGTGGGGTGCCGACATCGACGCCACGACCGTGGCGGCGGGCGCTCAGTAAACGCTCAGTACACGTCCCTGCGGTAGCGGCCCTCGGCCGCAAGCTGCTCCAGCCGGGGCGCGCCGAGGATGGCTTGCAAGGCCTCGTGCACGCCGCCGGCCATGCCCTGCAGGCTGCCGCAGACATAGATCGCGGCGCCGCGTTCCACCCACTCGTGCAGCCGGTCGGCCCGGTCGCGCAATACGTCCTGCACGTAGCGGCGCTCGGCCTGGTCGCGCGAGAACGCGAGGTCGAGGTGCGCCAGTTGGCCGTTCTCTCGCCACGCCTGCAGCTCGTCGCGCAGCAGGAAATCGTGGACCTGGTTGCGTTCGCCGAACAGCAGCCAGTTATCGATCCGGCCCGCGACGATGCGGGCCTTGAGCAGGCCGCGCAGGCCGGCCAGGCCGCTGCCGTTGCCGATGGCGATCAGGGGGCGCTCCGCATTCGTGCCGAGGCGGAAGCGCTCGTGCGCGCGCAGGCGCAGGCGCACGACGCCTGCCTGCCCACATAACCACCCGGACGCAGCGCCGACGTTCCCATCTTCCCGCCGCTGCAGGCGCACGAGCAGTTCGAGCCGGCCATCCATCGGCAGCGATGCGATCGAGTATTCGCGCGGGTGCTCGGGATCGGCCGGCGGGCTGACCTGGGCGAGGTCGCCCGCTTCCCACGCCGGCAGCGCGCCGCCGGCGGGTTCGAGCGCGACGCGGTACAACGGCGCGCCCGCACTGCCGGGATTTTCCAGCGTGCGCGCAACGATGCGCCAGTCGCCGTACGCGGGCGCGTCCCAGTCCGGTGCGTCGTCCGTGCCCGCCAGGCGGCCCACGTGGTGTTGCCATTGCGCGAGCGCCTGAACGTCGCCGCGGTCGACGTCGATGCGGTCGAACAGGCGCGTCGCGCCCTGCTGCGCGAGCCACGCGTCGAGCGCGCGGCCGAAGCCGCAGTAATTCGCGTAGTTCCTGTCGCCCAGCGCGAGCACGGCATAGTGCAGGTGGGACAAATCGAGACCGGCCGCCATCAACCGGCCCGCGAACTGCGCGGCCGTGTCGGGTGCGTCGCCTTCGCCGTACGTGCTGGCGATGAACAGCACGCGCGTGGCGGACGCGAGCCGGTCGCGGTCGAGCGCGGAGATGCACACGGCGCGCGCGGCCAGGCCGCCCGTCGCCAGCAGCTCCGCGCTACGCTTTGCGAGCAGGTCCGCGCTGCCCGTCTGGCTGGCGTGGACGACGAGCCAGTCGGCATCTTTCGTGTCCGCGGCATTGCCGTTGCGGTGGGCGCGCCACATGCGGTACGACAGCCCGAACCAGCCCAGGGACAGGGCCAGCGCGCCCGCGAGGCGCAGCGGTTCCGTCGTCATTGCAGCAGCGCCTTCCAAGCCGGCGTCGCGATCTCTTCCAGCGTGCCCGCACGCCGCACGAGGACCCGTGCGGCCAGCGCGCGCGCCTCGGCGAACGCGACGCCGTCGTCGGGCCCCAGCACCGTGAGGACGGTCGACAGCGCGTCGGCTTCCATGCACGTGGGCGCCAGCACCGTCACGGACGCGACGTCGTTGGCGACAGGCCGGCCCGTGCGCGGGTCCAGCGTGTGCGACACGCGGCGCGCGCCGTGTTCGAAATACTGGCGATAGTCGCCGGAGGTGGCAATCGATAAACCGTGCAGTGCGACGACGGCCTGCGGCGCCGCGCTATCTGGCACACCCTCGACCTCGACCCACCACGGATGCCCGTCCGGCTTCACGCCCGCGCCGCGCAGCTCTCCGCCCACTTCGACGAGGTAGTGGCGCACGCCGTGCCGTTCGAGACACTGCGCAAGACGGTCGACGGCATACCCTTTCGCGATGGAGGACAGGTCGAGCCGAATGCCGCCCGGCTGCAGCAGCCGCCGCTGGTCGCGGTCGAACGACAGGCGCGCCGCGGCGCGTTGATCCAGCGTTTGTTCGATGGCGGCGTCGGTCGGGGCGTAGAAGCCCGTGTGATCGTAGCGTCGCGCGGCGCCGAAGCCCCACAGGTCGACGAGCGCGCCCGCGGCCGGATCGTAGGCGCCGCCGCTGGCCATGTACGCCCACAGCGCGTAGTCGACCACGTCGAAGAATTGCGCGGGCAGGTCGACCCACGTGCCGGCCGGTGCGCGGTTGTAGCGCGACAGCAGCGAGCCGGGTTCCCAGTGGCTCATCTGGGCGACGATCGCATCCAGTTCGGCCTGCAGCGCGGGGCGCGGATCGTCGATGCGGCCGGCGGCGACGCGCACCGACCACGTCGTCCCCATGCTCGTGCCTTCGAACGTGTGGATGCGGCTCCCAGGCGGCGGCACGGCCGGATCGAGGTCGAGCGGGATGAGGACGGCGCGGTCGGTCAAAGTCACTCCGGCAGGATCTCGAACGTGGCCGAGTAGCTGTAGCGCTTCGCCGGGCCGTCCATGCCGCGCGGCGCGTTGGCGGGATATGCGGCGCTCAGCCAGTACATGTTCGGCGCGGGCAGGGTGAAGCTCGCGTCGCCGTTCGCGTCCGTGGTGAGGCGCACTTCGTTCAGGGTGCCGCGGTATTTCACGCCGCCCGGGATCAGGCTGAACGGGAAGTTCGCGAGCGGCTTGCCGTCCAGCTGGAAGCGGAACTTCGCCTTTTCGCCGGCGCGCAGCTCGGTCGGATTCGTCAGCGCGACCAGTTCCAGGCCCGAGCCGGTCGGCTTCAGCGCGGCCGCCGTCGGCTTGTTCAGGGTAACGAACGTGTCCTGGCGCTGCACCATCGTCATGCTGCGCACTTCGGTGGCGCCGGCCGGGATCTCGTTCTTGACGGTCTGCTCGGTGGCGCGGAAGCGTTTCATTTCGCCGTTCAGTTTATAGGAGCCCATCACGTTCACGGCCGCCAGGGTGACGCGGTAGGTGCCGTCCTTCGGGAGGCGGATGTCGACGGTGGAGCGGTGCTTGCCGAGCGTCGCGGCCGGCGCCGGGGCCGTGTTGCCGTCCGGGTCGGTGACCGTGAGGCCGTCCAGCTTCTGCGGCATGTGGTCGTCTTCGAACAGGCCTTCCGAGATGGCGGCGTCGATGGTCGCCCAGGCTTCGCCGCGGTCGGATTCGATGAGGCTCGTGTTCGGGATCATCCACGGACGGTGGGCCTGCGCCGCGCAGGCGATGCCGGCCAGGGCGAGGGCGATGGCGATCTGCTTGATGTGCATGCTGGTCTCCTTACTGGATGGTGAGCGACACCGCGCCCAGTTCTTCCTTGCCCGCGAACGCGGCGCCTACGTTCGACTTCGGCTCCCAGTGGAACGGCAGGCGCACGACTTCGCGGCCACCCGCTTCGCGCGCGGCTTCGAACACGAGCCTGTAGTCGCCGGCCGGCAGCTTGTCCAGGCCGGCGCGGGCGGCCGGGAAGGTCATCGTCTGCACGCCCGCCGTACGCGTCGCGCCGCTCACGCCGTCCATCGGCAGGGTGACGTCGCGGCCCGCTTTGCGCCACCACGTGCGCAGGTCCTTGACCCACTTGGTGCCCGCGTTGTCGCGCTTCTTGACGTCGTACAGCACGGCCAGCGTGTTCACGACGCTCTGGTCCGCGCGCTCGATCCAGATCGCGACGTAGGGCTTGTGGTACTCCGCCACGTTCAGCTGCGGCAGTTCGAACTTGACGGTGAGGTCGGCGGCCATCGCCCAGCTCGAGGCGAGCGGCAGGGTCAGGGCGAGCGAGTGGGACAGTTTCATGTGGGCTTTCAGGTCGGGATTAGTGAACGAACAGCAGGGCCAGCACGATCGGCAGCACGATGCCGAGGCCGATCACGGGCCACGTCGACGGCCGGTTGGCCGCGTGGTATTTCAGGATCAGGAAACCGGTGACGCAAAAGACGACGCACGCGATGGCGAAGATGTCGATGAACCAGCCCCACACGGGACCGGCGTTGCGGCCCTTGTGCATGTCGTTCAGCCACGAGATCCAGCCGCGGTCGGTCGTTTCGAATTCGGCATTGCCGTCCACGCCGATACGCAGCCAGGCGTCGCCGCCGGGGCGGGGCAGGGCGACGTAGGCGTCTTCCTCGCTCCATTCGGCGCGCACGCCGCGTACTTGCACGGGGAACGTTTGCTCGGCCCAGTCGGCCAGCGGCGCCGGCAGCGGTACGTTCGCATCGGCATGGCCGGCGGCGAATTCCTCGATCTGGGTGCGCAGGGCGGGCGGCAAGGCCGCCTTCTGGCGTGTGACGGCCGGCTTCGCTTCGATCTGGGACGCGTGGTTCAGGGTGAAACCGGTGATGGCGAACAGCAGCATGGCCATCAGGCACAAGGCGGAACTGATCCAGTGCCATTGATGCAACTGGCGCAGGAATGTGGCACGCCGCACGCCGGGCAGCGCGGTGGAAGTCGAGGATGTGGAACCAGTCGGGAGCATACGCAAATGATAACGATTATCATTTAGGTGGTCAACCGCTGGTTCATGATTTAGTTGACAAGGTGAAAAAAAGTAATATCGGAATGAATAAAATGTCGGTGCGAGGTCGGCGGTCGGGCAATCCTTGCGTTACAATACCGTGCGCCAATGGGCAGGTCGGCTGCATTGATTTGCCTGAAGAGTCCTTCCCCCACAACTTGATATGCAGTAAGTGCGATCCGCTAACCGGTCAGGCCGTGTCGCGGAAGGTTAGATTAACCCGCCCCATACTCGCGAAACGCGAAGAAAGGTGAGCAAGAATGATGCAACAATATAACGCCAACTCGTACCTGTTCGGCGGTAATGCGCCGTACGTGGAAGAGTTGTACGAAGCGTACCTGAACAATCCGGGCTCCGTCCCCGACAACTGGCGCGCCTATTTCGACGCGATGCAGCACATGCCCGCCGTCGACGGTTCCGCGAAGCCGGACGTGGCCCACTCGTCCGTGATCGCTTCGTTCGCCGAACGCGCCAAGCAGGGCCCGATCCGCACCGTGACCGCATCGCCGGACGCTGAGCTCGGCCGCAAGCGCGTTGCCGTGACCCAGCTGATCGCCGCTTACCGCTACCTCGGCTCGCGCTGGGCCAACCTGGACCCGCTGCAGCGCCAGGAACGTCCGCCGATCCCGGAACTCGATCCGGCCTTCTACGGCTTCACCGAAGCCGACCTGGACACCAAATTCAACATCAGCAACACCTACTTCGGCCAGGAAGAAGCCTCGCTGCGCGACCTGCTGAACATGTTGCGCGACACCTACTGCCGTTCCATCGGCGCAGAATTCATGTACGTCAGCGATCCGACCGAGAAGCGCTGGCTGCAGGAGAAGCTCGAGTCGATCCGTTCGACCCCGACCTTCACCGCTGAAAAGAAAAAGCACATCCTCGAGCGCCTGACCGCGGCCGAAGGCCTGGAGCGCTACCTCCACACCAAGTACGTCGGCGCCAAGCGCTTCTCGCTGGAAGGCGGCGAATCGTTCATCGCCTCGATGGACGAAGTGATCCGCCGCGCCGGCGAGCACGGCGTGCAGGAAATCGTCATCGGCATGGCCCACCGCGGCCGCCTGAACGTGCTGGTCAACACGCTGGGCAAGGCCCCGTCCGACCTGTTCGAGGAATTCGAAGGCAAGCACGCCGACGACCTGCCGGCCGGCGACGTCAAATACCACCAGGGCTTCTCGAGCGACATCTCGACCCCGGGCGGCCCGGTCCACCTGTCGCTGGCGTTCAACCCGTCGCACCTGGAAATCGTCAACCCGGTCGTGGAAGGCTCCGTCAAGGCGCGCATGGAGCGCCGCGGCGACCGCCAGGGCAAGGAAGTCCTGCCGATCCTCGTGCACGGCGACGCCGCGTTCGCAGGCCAGGGCGTCGTGATGGAAACGCTGAACCTGGCGCAGACCCGCGGCTACGGCACGGGCGGCACGGTCCACATCGTCATCAACAACCAGATCGGCTTCACCACGTCCGACCCGCGCGACGCGCGCTCGACGCTGTACTGCACCGACGTCGTCAAGATGATCGAGGCACCGGTGCTGCACGTGAACGCGGACGATCCGGAAGCCGTCGTGCTGGCCTCGCAGCTGGCGATGGACTACCGTACCGAGTTCCATAAAGACATCGTCGTCGACGTGATCTGCTACCGCAAGCTGGGCCACAACGAGCAGGATACCCCGGCCCTGACCCAGCCGCTGATGTACAAGAAGATCGCCAAGCACCCGGGCACCCGCAAGCTGTACGCGGACAAGCTGGCCGCGCAGGGCACCATCGCCGCCGACGGCGGCGACCAGCTCGTGGCCGAGTACCGCGCCGCGATGGACGCCGGCAAGCACACCGTCGACCCGGTCCTGACCGACTTCAAGAACAAGTACGCCGTCGACTGGGCGCCGTTCCTGAACAAGAAGTGGACCGACGCCGCCGACACCGCCGTCCCGCTGACCGAGCTGAAACGCCTGGCCCAGCGCATCACGACCGTGCCGGAAAACTTCAAGCTGCACTCGCTCGTCGAGAAAGTGCTGGCCGACCGCGCCAAGATGGGCCAGGGCGAGCTGAACCTCGACTGGGGCATGGGCGAACACCTGGCCTACGCATCGCTGCTGGCCTCGGGCTACGCCGTCCGCCTGTCGGGCCAGGACGCCGGCCGCGGCACGTTCGTGCACCGTCACGCCGTGCTGCACGACCAGAACCGCGAGCGCTGGGACCAGGGCATCTACCTGCCGCTGGCGAACGTGTCGGACAACCAGGCCAACTTCACCGTCATCGACTCCGTGCTGTCGGAAGAAGCGGTGCTGGGCTTCGAATACGGCTACTCGACCGCCGAGCCGAACACGCTGACGATCTGGGAAGGCCAGTTCGGCGACTTCGTGAACGGTGCGCAGGTCGTGATCGACCAGTTCATCGCCTCGGGCGAAGTGAAGTGGGGCCGCGCGTCGGGTCTCGTCATGATGCTGCCGCACGGCTACGAAGGCCAGGGTCCGGAGCACTCGTCGGCCCGTATCGAGCGCTTCCTGCAGCTGTCGGCCGACCACAACATGCAAGTCGTGCAGCCGACCACGGCCGCGCAGATCTTCCACCTGCTGCGCCGCCAGATGGTCCGCCAGTTCCGCAAGCCGCTGGTCATCTTCACGCCGAAGTCGCTGCTGCGTAACAAGGACGCCGGCTCGCCGCTGACCGACCTGGCCAAGGGCGGCTTCCAGACCGTCATCGGCGAACTGGACGACAAGATCGACGCCAACAAGGTCAAGCGCGTAATCGTCTGCTCGGGCAAGGTGTACTATGACCTGGTCAACGCACGCAAGACCCGCGGCACGACGGACACGGCCATCATCCGTATCGAGCAGCTGTACCCGTTCCCGCACAAGGCGTTCCAGGCCGAACTGAAGAAGTTCCCGAACGCCACCGAAGTGGTGTGGACGCAGGACGAGCCGCAGAACCAGGGTCCGTGGTTCCAGATCCAGCACAACGTGTTCGAAAGCATGGAAGCTGGCCAGCGCCTGGCGTACGCCGGCCGCCCGGCTTCCGCGTCGCCTGCCGTCGGCTACACCGACAAGCACGTGGCGCAGCAGAAGGAACTGCTGGACACCGCGTTCTCGAAGCTCAAGGGTTTCGTCCTGACCAAATAAGCAGCGCTCATTGACCCCGCGCCGATCGCGCGGGGTTTTTTGCACAGAATACAAAAACGGAGTTTTCTAAATGGCACAAATCGAAGTCAAGGTCCCCCAATTGTCGGAATCGGTCGCCGAAGCGACCCTGCTGTCGTGGCACAAGAAAGTCGGCGAAGCCGTCTCGCGCGACGAGAACCTGATCGACATCGAGACCGACAAGGTGGTCCTGGAACTGCCGGCACCGGCTGCCGGCGTGATCGTGCAAATCATCAAGAACGACGGCGGTACCGTCGTCTCGGGTGAAGTCATCGCCATCATCGATACCGAAGCCTCGGCCGGCGTGAGCCCGCTGCAGGTGACCGCTGCTCCGGCCGCCGCTGCCGAAGCCGCTGCCGCACCGGCCGCTGCCGCTGCCGCCACCGGCTCGAAAGGCGACGTCGCCATGCCGGCCGCCGCCAAGATCCTGGCCGACAACAACCTGACCGCCGCCGACGCCACCGGCACCGGCCGTGACGGCCGCGTGACCAAGGGCGACGCCCTGGCCGCCGTCGCCAACAAACCGGCTGTGGCCGCTCCGGCACCGCTGCAGCAAGCCGCTCCGAAGGCAGCCCTGCCGCAAGTCGCCGCCCCGGCCGTGAACCTGGGCGACCGTCCGGAAGAGCGCGTGCCGATGAGCCGCCTGCGCGCCCGTATCGCCGAGCGCCTGCTGCAGTCGCAGTCGACCAACGCCATCCTGACGACGTTCAACGAAGTCAACATGGCACCGGTCATGGAAATGCGCGCCAAGTACAAGGACAAGTTCGAGAAAGAGCACGGCGTCAAGCTGGGCTTCATGTCCTTCTTCGTCAAGGCCGCCGTCGCCGCGCTGAAGAAGTACCCGATCCTGAACGCGTCGGTCGACGGTAACGACATCATCTACCACGGCTACTTCGACATCGGTATCGCCGTCGGTTCGCCGCGCGGCCTGGTCGTCCCGATCCTGCGCAACGCCGACCAGATGTCGATCGCCGAGATCGAGAAGAAGATCGGCGAGTTCGGCCAGAAAGCCAAGGACGGCAAGCTGACGCTGGAAGACCTGACCGGCGGTACGTTCTCGATCTCGAACGGCGGCACCTTCGGTTCCATGCTGTCGACCCCGATCATCAACCCGCCGCAGTCGGCGATCCTGGGCGTGCACGCGACCAAGGACCGCGCCGTCGTCGAGAACGGCCAGATCGTCATCCGTCCGATGAACTACCTGGCGATGTCGTACGACCACCGCATCATCGACGGCCGCGAAGCCGTCCTGGGCCTGGTCGCGATGAAGGACGCGCTGGAAGATCCGGCCCGCCTGCTGCTCGACCTGTAATCACGACGACCCGCGTAGGGCGGAAGGGCGCGCCGCCTGGCGCGCTCGTGCTGTGTCTGATGGAAGGGAATGATCATGATCTCCGATGAAATCAAGCGTTTGCACGAACTGCACCAGGCCGGCGCCCTGACCGACGCCGAATTCGAACAGGCGAAGGCGAAGGTATTGTCCGGCGCCTCGTCGACCGTGAACCTGAACAAGACCGCGAGTGCCGACGGCACGTTCGCGTCCGAGCTGAATACCCTGCGCCGCTCGCGCACCGACCGCTGGCTGGGCGGTGTCTGCGGCGGCCTCGCGCGGGTCTCGGGCGTGGATGCGTGGGTGTGGCGGCTCGTGTTCACGCTGTTCACCATCACGTTCGGGTTCGGGATCGTGATTTACCTGTTGTTGTGGATATTTGTTCCAGAAGAATAACGTGTGCGATCGGCATACAAAGGAAATCGATTAATGAGCACTGAAAAACAATTCGACGTCGTCGTGATCGGCGGCGGTCCTGGCGGCTACGTGGCCGCGATCCGCGCTGCGCAACTGGGCTTCAAGACTGCCTGCATCGACGAATGGCAGAACGCCAAGGGCGGCCCGGCACTGGGCGGTACCTGCACCAACGTCGGCTGCATCCCGTCGAAGGCACTGCTGCAATCGTCGGAACACTTCGAGCACGCGGGCCACGCGTTCGCCGAGCACGGCATCGACGTCGCCGGTCTCTCGCTGAACCTGGGCCAGATGCTCAAGCGCAAAGAGGGCGTCGTCAAGGCCAACAACGACGGCATCGTCTACCTGTTCAAGAAGAACAAGGTCACCTTCTTCCACGGCCGCGGCACGCTCGCGGGCAAGGCTGGCGAAGGCTACGCCGTCAACGTGTCGGGCCCGACCACCGATTCGATCAGCGCGAAAAACGTGATCATCGCCACCGGCTCGAACGCCCGCGAACTGCCGGGCGCACCGTTCGACGAGAAAGTCATCCTGTCGAACACCGGCGCGCTGACCGTCGACGCGGTCCCGGCCAAGCTGGGCGTCATCGGCGCCGGCGTGATCGGCCTGGAGATGGGTTCCGTGTGGCGCCGCCTGGGTGCCAAGGTTACCGTGCTGGAAGGCCTGCCGACGTTCCTGGGCGCGGTCGACGAGCAGATCGCCAAGGAAGCGCACAAGCTGTTCACCAAGCAGGGCCTGGACATCCAGCTGGGCGTGAAGATCAACAGCGTCACCAAGGGCGACAACTCTGTCACCGTGGAATACGCCGATGCAGCGGGCGCCGCGAAGAGCGAAACGTTCGACCGCCTGATCATCTCGATCGGCCGCGTGCCGAACACCAACGGCCTCGGTATCGAGACCGTCGGCGTGCAGCTCGACGAGCGCGGCTTCGTGGCCGTCGACGACGAATGCCGCACGAACGTCCCGGGCATCTGGGCCGTGGGCGACGTCGTGCGCGGCCCGATGCTGGCGCACAAGGCGGAAGAAGAGGGTGTCGCCGTTGCCGAGCGCATCGCCGGCCAGCACGGTCACGTCAACTTCAACACGATCCCGTGGGTCATCTACACCTCGCCGGAAATCGCGTGGGTCGGCAAGACCGAGCAGCAGCTCAAGAAGGAAGGCGTCGCTTACAAAGCCGGCACGTTCCCGTTCATGGCCAACGGCCGTGCACGCGCGCTGGGCGACACGTCGGGCATGGTGAAATTCCTGGCCGACGCGACGACCGACGAAATCCTGGGCGTCCACATCGTGGGCCCGGTCGCATCGGAGCTGATCTCGGAAGCCGTCGTCGCGATGGAATTCCGCGCGTCGTCGGAAGACATCGCCCGTATCTGCCACGCCCACCCGTCGCTGTCCGAAGCGACCAAGGAAGCCGCGCTCGCCGTCGACAAGCGTTCGCTGAACTTCTGATACCTGGTTGACCGGGCGTAAGCCCGACTGGGGGTGGACGGCGTCGCTGTCCACCCCCATCTTTATGCGGCACTTTTCATGAACGTCCAAGAGTACTACCAGCACGCGCTGACCGAGCGCGGATTCAAGTCCGATCCCGCGCAGCAGCGCGCCGTCGACCGCCTGCAGGAGGCCTACGACGACTGGGTCGCGTACAAGTCGCAGCGCTCGTCCGCGTTCAAGCGCCTGATCAACCGTCCCGACGTGCCGCAGGGCGTCTACATGTGGGGTGGCGTCGGGCGCGGCAAGTCCTTCCTCATGGACAGCTTCTACTCGGTGGTGCCGGTCGTGCGCAAGACGCGCCTGCACTTCCACGAATTCATGCGCGCCGTGCACCGCCAGCTCGACGAGCTGAAAGGCGTGGAAGACCCGCTGATCGAAGTGGCGAAGCGCATCGCCAGGAAATACCGCCTGATCTGCTTCGACGAATTCCACGTGAACGACGTGGCCGACGCGATGATCATGTACAACCTGCTGTCGGCGCTGTTCGCCAACGGCGTGTCGTTCGTGATGACGTCGAACTACGACCCGGACAAGCTGTACCCGGACGGCCTGCACCGCGACCGCATGCTGCCCACGATCGCGCTGATCAAGGACAAGCTGGACGTCATGAACGTCGACGCGGGCATCGATTACCGCCACCGCGCGCTGGAACAGGTGCAGGCCTATTACACGCCGCTGGACGCGGCCTCCGACCGGCTGCTGCGCGAGGCATATGCGAAAGTCGCCGACACGGCCGACGAGGATCCGCGCGTGCACATCGAACAGCGCGAGCTGCGTGCGCTGCGGCGTGCCGGCGGCGTGATCTGGTTCGACTTCGCCACGCTGTGCGGCGGCCCGCGCTCGCAGAACGACTACCTGGAACTCGCGAGCCAGTTCCACACCGTGATCCTGTCGGGCGTGCCGCGCATGTCGGCCGCGATGTCGTCGGAGGCGCGCCGCTTCACGTGGCTGATCGACGTGTTCTACGATCACAAGGTCAAGCTGATCATGTCGGCCGAGGTCGAGCCGGAGCTGCTGTACACAGAGGGCGCGATGTCGAACGAGTTCCATCGCACGGTGTCGCGTATCATTGAGATGCAGTCGCGTGAATACATGCTCGCCGAACGCCGCGGCGCGGCCGATTCACTGGCCTGAATCGCTGGCCTGAACGATCAAAGGAACCGAATGAAAGCAGACTTCGTCACAGACACCCGTACCCGCCTGCGTGCACTGTCCGCTGCGCTGGTGGCCGCCTCATTGGCCACGCTGTTGGCCGCATGCGCCGGCCAGGACGTGGTGCCGCACGAGGTGCCGCCGCCGCCCGTGACGTCCGTCGCGCAGGCCGACCAGCAGCTGGCCGCCGTCGCGCGCGAGCGCGCGGCGATCGAGGCCCGCTTCGCGGAACGGGAGCGCGTCTGCTACGACAAGTTTTTCGTGAATAACTGCCTCGACGAGGCCAAGGAACGCCGCCGCAGCGCGCTCGCCGCCCAGCGCGCGATCGAGGTGCAGGCCGAGCGCTTCAAGCGCCAGGCGATCGTCGAGGAGCGCGACCGCAACCTGGCCGAGGCGGAACGGCGCTTCAAGGAACAGGAAGCGCGCCTTGCGGCCGAACCGCCCAAGCCCGCGCCCGAGCCGGCGCCGCCGCCGCGCAAGCCGGCGGCGCCCGCACGCATGGCCGAGCACAATGCCCGCCTGCGCGCGGAGCAAAAGGACGAAGCGGCGAACGCGGCCAAGCGCGCGCAGAACGTGCGCGACTACGAGGCGCGCAAGGCCCAGTCGGAAGAACGCCAGCGCAAGGTCGCCCAGCGCAAGGCGGAGAGGGCGGCCAAGGAAGCGAAAGAGGCCGCAGACGCCAGGAAGTAAGCGGCGTCGTGCTTACGGTCGGTCGAGCACGGGCTTGACCAGCTTGACGATCGCCATGCTGCAGTTCCCGCCTTTGCCCTGCGACCGCTCACCGGCCTTGTTGATCAGCATCTCGGACGCCTGACGGGGGCTGGCCTTCGCGGTCACCGCACCCAGCTCGGCATCCGTGAAGAAATGCCATAGCCCATCCGAGCACAGCAGGAAAACATCGTTCGCCGCCAGGTCGAGTCGCTGGCCGTACGTGATGAACGGATCTTTGCGGCTATTGCCCATCACATTCAACAGCAGCTTGGACTTGCGGTGATTCTTCGCCGCGTCCGGCGGGAGGCGGTCGCTGGACACGAGGTGTTCGATATAGGCCGCATCGCTCGTGCGTGCCAGGCACTTGCCGTCGTGGAAGTAATACAGGCGCGAGTCGCCCACATGAGCCCAGACGGCCTCGCCATGCGGCGTCAGCACGAGGCCGACGAAGCTGGCGTGCGTCTGGACCTGTGTCGTGACGGCGTTCATGTTAATGACCAGATGCGTTTCCTGCACGATGTCGCGCAACAGTTGCTGCAAGCGCTCCACGGACGGGCGGTCGCCCGGCTTGAATTCGTCGAACACCTGCCTGGCGGTGTGCAGGACCTGTTCCGCGCCGGCCGCGCCGGCGATGCCGTCGGACAGCACGGCCAGGACGTAGCCGGGCGCGCGGGCACCGGTCATGAGCGCGACCCGGTCGTTCTGCTGGGGGCGGTTACCGATATGCTGCGCGGTTCCCGCTTCTAACTTGTATGAGGTCATAAACGTGGCTTTCCGATGCCGCCATGCCGGACTTTGTTGGCGGCAACGACGGTGTAGTTTAAACTATGCACCGGTTTGCACTGGAGTTGCAAGCCGTAACAATGAATAGCGCGCCGCCCCGAGCCAGCGGGCATGCGTCTTCCCACCCCTTTACGCTTAACTGTTCGGAAATGCCTAACATGATCGACGTCCAGGAGATCCAGCGCCGTATTATTGAACTCGACGTGGAACATCGCGACCTCGACGCGGTCATCGACATGCTGACCCGCGACGGTCACGCCGACCAGTTGCAGTTGCGTCGTCTGAAGAAACGCAAGCTGCAATTGAAGGACCACATCACACTGCTGAAAATGCAGTTGGTGCCGGACGTCCCGGCATAAGCCCACGTTTTTTAAGCAGTTAATTTTGACCGATCACCTCCCCTTGTCCGAGTCCGACCTCGACGCCGCGCAATCGCCTTCCGAACCTGCCGGCAAGTACGATGCCGAAGTCGACCGCATCTTCGGCGCGGGAGGCCCGCTCGCGCCCGCCGTCGGCACGTTCAAGCCGCGCCAGTCGCAGACCGAGATGGCGAAGGCGATCGCGCACGCCATCAGCGAGCAGGGCACCCTGATCGCCGAGGCCGGCACGGGCACGGGCAAGACCTTCGCCTACCTCGTCCCCGCGCTGCTGTGGGGCGGCAAGACGATCATCTCGACCGGGACCAAGAACCTGCAGGACCAGCTGTTCTCGCGCGACATCCCGACCGTGCGCGCCGCGTTGCGCGCCCCGGTCTCGGTGGCGCTGCTGAAGGGCCGTTCGAACTATCTGTGCCACTACCACCTCGAACGCACGCTGTCGAACGGCCGCCTGACGTCGCGCGATGACGTGGGCCACCTGCGCGAGATCTCGCGCTTCATCAAGATGAGCCAGTCGGGCGACAAGGCCGAGCTGACGAAGGTTCCGGAAACGGCGTCCGTGTGGAACCTCGTGACGTCCACGCGCGAGAACTGCGTGGGCCAGGAATGCCAGTACTACCAGGACTGCTTCGTGATGAAGGCTCGCCGCGAAGCGCAGCAGGCGGACGTCGTCGTCGTCAACCACCACCTGTTCTTCGCCGACGTGGCGCTGAAGGAAGGCGGCATGGCCGAGCTGCTGCCGTCCGCGAACACGATCATCTTCGACGAGGCGCACCAGTTGCCGGAAGTGGCGACGCTGTTCTTCGGCACGACCGTGTCGACCGGCCAGGTGCTCGAACTGTGCCGCGACGTGCTGGCCGAAGGCCTCGCGCACGCGCGTGGCGGCGTCGACTGGGCGAAGGTCGTGACCGTCGTCGAGAAGGCGGCGCGCGACCTGCGCCTGACCTTCCCGGAAGGCGGCACGCGTTTGTCGCTGCCGCAGATCCCGCCCAGCTCGGAATTCTTCCCGGCGCTGGAGAAGCTGAAGGAAGAGCTGGAAGGCCTGATCGACGTGCTGGAATCGCAGGCCGAGCGCGCCGAGACGATCGAGCAGTGCCGCGTGCGCGCCGTCGAGCTGCTGGAGCAGTACAAGGCGTGGAAGTCCGAGCCGAAGAAGGGCAAGGAGGTGGAAGGGGACGATGCGGTGTTGTGGGTCGAGGCGTTTTCCTCGTCGCTGCAGCTGCACAAGACGCCGCTGTCGATCGCGCCGATCTTCGCCGGCCAGCGCGCCGGCACGCCGCGCAGCTGGATTTTTACTTCCGCGACGCTGGCGGTAAAAAACGACTTCAAGCATTTCAGTGCCCAGCTCGGCATGACGGGCGAACCCGCGCAGAGCTGGCCCAGCCCGTTCAACTACCAGGAGCAGGGCATCCTGTACGTGCCGACCGGCCTGCCGGAGCCGAACACGTTCGGCTACACGGACGCCGTCGTCGACATGGCGCTGCCCGTGATCGAGGCCGCGGGCGGCCGCTGCTTCTTCCTGTGCACGACGATCCGCGCCGTCAACCGCGTGGCCGAGCGCCTGCGCGAAGAGTTTGCCGCGCGCGGCCTCGACTTCCCCCTGTTCGTGCAGGGCGAGCGGGGCCGCACGGAATTGCTGGACTCCTTCCGCAACGCGGGTAATGCCGTGCTCGTGGGTAGCCAGAGTTTCTGGGAAGGCGTCGACGTGCGGGGCGAGGCGCTGTCGCTCGTCATCATCGACAAGCTGCCGTTCGCACCGCCGGACGATCCTGTGCTCGCCGCGCGTATCGAAGTGATGGAAAAGAAGGGCATGAACGGCTTTGTCCATCACACCTTGCCGGAAGCCATCATCAACCTGAAGCAGGGCGCCGGGCGCCTCATCCGCGACGTCGAGGACCGGGGCGTGCTGATGCTGTGCGATCCGCGCGTGATCAGCAAGCCGTATGGACGGCGCATCTGGCAGAGTCTGCCGCCGTTCCGGCGCACGCGGGTGCAGGCGGACGTCATCGAGTTTTTCAAGACGCCGCACGGCTGATCGCCAGCTTCGCCACGTTCCCTGTCGTCACGGTGCGTGGCGCTGGCGCGACCGCAACCTCTCTTTTCCCAATGGCATTTATTTTCCGCGCGGCAATATTCTGGTAAGCTGTCACGCTTGGCTCGCGTAATTACATGATTGCGTCGACGCCAGCCACAAGGTGATAGAAGGATTTGTACGATGAACGGAACTGCCACCATAACAAGACGACTGCGTCTTGCCGTCTGTTGCTGCTTGTTGTTCCTGGAATCGGTGTTGACGCAGGCATGCGCGCAGCAGCTGCCGTTGCGGTACTACAGGAACACCGACGGTCTGGGTAACCTGGTGGTCACGGCGTTGGCGCGGGAGCCGGGCGGGGCATTATGGATCGGCACTGAAAACGGCCTGTATCGGCACGACGGGGAGAGCATCCGGAAACCAGTCGGCGACGTGAAGCTGCAAGTCTACACGATGGCGTTCGGCAGCGACGGGACGCTGTGGATCGCAAGCGGTGACGGTATCCATCATTACCGCGACGGAAAGCTGGTACAGGTGCCCGTCGGCGACTCGACCTGGTCGCCTTTCATGGGCCAGGCCCTGGCGCCGTTGGCGCAAGGCGGCGCCCTGGTCGTCGGCAAAGAGGGCGGGCTTTGGAAGGTGACGGGCACTGGCGAAGGCGCCCGGCTGGAACCCGCATTGCCCGCGACGCTGGAATCGTCGATGTCCGGGGCGCAGGGAGCCCGCTCGATTCTGGTCGCTCACGACGGCGCATGGTGGTTCGGTTGCGGGAGCGCGCTGTGCCGATGGCACGACAATCGACTTGAACGCTGGGGCACTGCCGAGGGCGTGCCGCAGAGCGAATGGGTCTTCCTGCAGCAAGGGAAAGACGGTGCCGTTTGGGCACGCAGCAACCGCTACGTCGTCCGTCGCGCAGCCGGCGCCACGCAGTTCGTCAACGTGACACCGCGGGGTCTCGAAGCAGGCTCCAATCACTACTGGCTGCCGATGGTCGAGGACCAGCAGGGACGATTGTTGACGTCTGGTAATGCAGGGGTGTATCGCTGGCAGGCCGGGCAATGGCGCTATTTCGGTGCGCGCAACGGCCTCGCCGAGGATGGCGTGCGCGCCATACTGACCGATCTCAGCGGTGACGTCTGGCTGGGCACGACCGGCCATGGACTCGCGCACTGGGCGGGCTATGAAGCCTGGTCGTCCTGGACGGCACGCCAGGGCCTGCCTTCCGATGTGGTCTGGTCCGTCGCCGATGATGGGGCAGGAAGGATGTGGATCGGCACGCAGCGAGGCGTCGTCTCGACCGATTCCGACGGTCAGGCGATGGCGAACGAGGCGCCGTCGGTCACCGGCCAGGTCGGAAGCGTCCTGGCGGACGGAAAGGGCGGCATGTGGTTGTCCACCATCGGCGGTGAGTTGTTCCACCGCCGGCGCGGCCAGTCGTGGCGCTCCATGACCGACGGCGGACGAATCCGCGGAGGACGTTTGTTCCGCGTCGGAGATGAATTATGGATCGCTGCCGGCAGTCGAGGGCTGTTCACGCTGCCGCTGGACGGCGGCGGACCCGGGCGGCGGCGTGACGAACTGGAGCGGCTGATCGACCTCGGCGACCGCAGCGTCAATACCGTGTGTCGCGAGCAAAACAGCGATGTCGTCTGGGTGGGCACCGGCAGCGGATTGTTGCGATACGACCCCGCGCGTGGCTTCGCGTGGCCGCAGGTTGACGGTCTTACGCAGAGTAACGGCGTCGTCTATCTTGCATGCGGTGCCGGCCGCGTGTGGCTGCGCACGGCAACGGGACGACAGCTGATGCGTATCGACCTGCAACCTTCGGGAATGCTGCGGGCGGAGCCGGTGCGGCCAGCCGTCCTCGAAGGCTTGCGGATCTTGTCGCTGATGGAAGACCACCGTGGCTGGTTGTGGGCCGGTACCGACATCGGCGTGGTGCGGTGGAACGGCAAGAACTGGCGTCGTTTCGACGAGAGCAACGGGTTGATCTGGAACGATTGCGACCAGAACGCGCTTGCCGAAGATGCCCAGGGTGGTATCTGGATCGGCACGAGCGGCGGCGTGAGCCGCATTGCCTTTCCTGAACAATTGGAACGCATCCAGCCCCTGGTGCTCAGGCTCAACGGGGCCAGGCTGGGCAGCGTCAACCTGGTCCCGGGGCACAAAGTGGAAGTGTCCGGCTCCGCCCATACGCTCGAATTGAGCTGGGAAACTTCGCACTTCACGAACCGGCTCGCGCAACATGTGCGTTACCGACTGCGCGGAAGCGACGATGGCTGGACCGACCTGGCGGGCAGCGAGTTGCGTTACGCCGGTCTGGGTGCGGGCAGCTATCGCCTCGAGTTGTTCGCCGTGAACGACGACCTGGGACAGAGCAGCTTACCCTTGACGCTTGACTTTGATATTCCGCCGCCGTGGTGGCGGCGGCCGCCCGTCGTCGTCGGGATGTTGGTCCTTGCCGCGCTGCTGCTTTATGGGGGGCACCGTTTCCGTGTCCGGCGGCTGGTGCAACACGGGAACGCCCTGGAATCCTTGGTGCGCGAACGCACGCGCGAACTGGCCGAGTCGCACGAGCGGATGCGCGAACTTGCGTTCACCGACAGCTTGACGGGTGCCATGAGCCGGCGTGCCATCCTGGACGCAGCGAAGCGCGAATTGGCCCAGCAACGGCGACACGGCGGCACCTTGACGTTGGCGCTGCTCGACCTTGATCATTTCAAGAGTGTCAACGACACTCATGGGCACCCCGCCGGCGATGCGCTGCTGCGTGAGCTGGTGACGCGGCTGCGCGCGCAGATGCGCGATGGCGATTGCATCGGCAGATATGGCGGCGAGGAATTCCTGCTCGTGATTCCGGGCCTTTCCGTGCATGTGACGGACAGTGTGGAATGCGTCGACCGATGGCGCCAGGCAATCGCCGAGCATCCGTTCGACATCGGCGCGGCGGCACCCCTCAGCGCAACCTGCAGTATCGGCATCGGCAGTGCATTTGCCGACGAGACACTGGAATCGTTGATCGCCCGTATCGATGCCGCGCTGTACCGGGCAAAGGCTGCCGGCCGGAATCGGGTCGAGGTTAGCGTTACCGAGGACTGCGGATCCCCGGTACCGTAACCCGCTACCTGCCCGCCCGGCTGCCGCTACGCCGCGCCGCGGCTCCGCTTTCGCTTGTGCTCCCACAACATGCAGGATGGGTGACTTGTTTAGAGTCACACAGGCCCGGCCGGTGGCAGACTACAAGGGGGAGCAATGGCGATACGTTATGGCTGCTTTTTCAGCTATGCCCATGGACGGCACGAGCTGATGCAGCGCTTCAAGGCCACGCTGGCCGATGCACTGCGCTGTTACCTCGAACCGTATTTCGACAACGAAGACGAACTGTTCATCGACACCGAACAACTCGGTGGCGGTGACGACCTCGACCGCAAGATCGCCCGCGCGCTGTGCGAAAGCGCGTGCATGGTGCTGATCTACACGCCCAAGTACGAGGCCCATCCCTACACGCGGCGCGAGTACGCCGCGATGCGCCTGATCGAGGCCGAGCGCAGCACGTGGTACACGCTGCCCAGCCAGCTGATCATCCCCGTCATCATGACGCAGCACCCCGTCAGCCTGCCCCCGCAGATCAGCGAATCCACGTTCTACGTCGACTTCTCGCGCTTCACGATGGCCACGGCCGACATGAAGTCGAATCCCGATTTCCTGCCGGACATCGACAAGATGGTCCGGCGCATCGTCACGCATTACCAATACCAGAAAAAAACCATGCCGCCGGCGCATGACTGCAACCAATTCGAGCTTCCCGCTGTCCCACCCGCATGGCGTGAGTTACCGGATCCAACCTTCCCAAAAAAATGAGGAGCCTTATGGAAACCAACCGCATCACCGCAGTACCGGCCGGTCAGGCCGGCGAGGTGACGACGTTCTACTCCTACGACAGCGCACCCGTGCGCAGCCTTGCGCTGGCCCATGCCGCCTGGCTGCTCGCCGGGCGCGCGCATGCGAAGACACCGGTGCTGATGATCGACTGGGACCTGGAAGCCCCCGGCCTGCATCACTATTTCTCCCGCGCGGACGAGGGCATGGACGCCAGCGGCCTGCTCGAACTGTTCGAGAGTTGTCGCGAGCAATTGCACGGCAACACCTCGAACGACGATGCCGAGACGCTGGCCGCGCGCGTGCTCGACACGCTGGACTGGGACGACTACATCGTCCGCGTCGACGACAGCCGCCCGCTGTACCTGATGCGCGCCGGCCGCTTCGACGACAGTTACGGCGAGCGCGTCGACCGGCTCGACTGGGACGCGCTGTTCTGCGCCTGCCCGGCGCTGTTCCGCACGTTCGCGGCGCGGGTGGCACGGCGCTTCGCCCACGTGCTGATCGATTGCCGCAGCGGACGCTCGGCGGCGGCCAGCGTCTGCACGGCGCTGTTGCCGGACAAGATCGTGGGCGTGTTTACGCCCGATGCGCGCAGCCTGGACGGCCTGCAGGGCGTCGTCGCCCGCGCGCTCGACTACCGCTGCAGCCATGAGGACGAACAGCGGCCTCTGCTCGTCTATCCGCTGCCCTGTCCCGTCGACGGGGCGGGCGAAGGGCGGCTGCGCTGGCGCTTCGGCGACGCGCCACGGAGCCAACCGGGCCAACCGGGCCAGCCCGGCCAGGCCGGCTACCAGTCCCGGCTGGAACAGATGCTGGCCGAGTGCTACGGCCTGTCCAGCGTCGTGCTCGACAGCTACCTCGACGAAGTGCAGCTGCCCCAGGCGGCCGTGAGCGGCATGGCGCCCACCGGCGGCCGCGCCCAGGCGGGCGAGCACGACCGGCTCGGGCCGCAGCGCGCCGTCGAAGCGCTGCTCGAATGGCTCGAGCCCGGCCATTTCCCGTGGCGCCCGCTGCCCGAGGTGCGGCTCGTGCAGGCCGTCGAATCCCTGCGCGAACGGGCCGCCGATCCGCAGGCCCCGAGCCTCGTGCGCGAGCTGGCCAGGCTGGCGCAATTGTATTTAGGGCAACAAAGCGAACTGGAGGCCGCCCGCCGCATCGAGCAGCACGTGATCGCGCTGGAGCAGGGCCTGCACGCGATGGAGGAGGGCAAGCGCGGCCACGGTGCGCCGCGCCGGTCCGGCGAACCGTCGCCGGATGCGCTGGACGACAAGCTGTCGCGCCTGCAGGAATTGATCGACAGCCGCAGCCCCCGCGAGGCGCGGGCGCTGGCGGACAGCCTGCGCTCGACGATCCTGCGGCCGAGTGTGGCGCATCCGCTACGACGGCGCGGCGCCGCGATGATCAAGCAGGTGTACCTGCAGGAAGGCGACAAGGACGCGCTGCTGGCCTTCACGCTGGATGAGGTGTCGTCCCTCGAAGGGGCGCTGATCCAGGCGGCGGAAGGGCGTCCGCTGGTGACGGGCTGACGCCGCGCGGGGGGCGTGCGGAGGGACCTCCGGGGGCAATAAATGTGACGTCCGACTGGTCGATCTCGCCGTTGCTTCAGGTAAAATCGCAGGATGCGTATCCTTATCAGTAACGACGACGGCTATCTCGCCCCCGGCATCAACGCCCTGGCCGAAGCGCTTGCGACAGTCGCCGACATCGTGGTGGTCGCGCCCGACAGCAATCGCTCGGGCGCGTCGAACTCGTTGTCGCTGGACCGTCCGCTGTCGGTGTCGAAGGCTGCCAATGGGTTTTATTTTGTCAACGGCACCCCCACCGACTGCGTGCACATCGCGTTGACGGGGATGCTCGACGCACGCCCCGACCTGGTCGTTTCCGGCATCAACAATGGCCAGAACATGGGCGACGACACGCTGTATTCCGGTACGGTGGCGGCGGCGACGGAAGCCTATCTGTTCGGTATCCCGGCCATCGCCTTTTCCCAGGTCCATGGCGGCTGGGCGGAGGTGGAATCGGCCGCACGGGTGGCGCGCGACATCGTGCTGCGCCGCTTCGAGATGCTGGAAGCCCCGTTTTTGCTGAACGTAAATATCCCGAACCTGCCGTATGAGCAGATGGGGCCGCTCGTGCCGACCCGCCTGGGCCGGCGCCACCAGTCCGAGCCCGTCATCCGCGGCCAGGATCCGCGCGGGCGCGAGATTTTCTGGATCGGGGCGCCGGGTGCCTGCCGCGACGCGGGCGAGGGCACGGATTTCCATGCGACAAGCAAGGGCTGCGTGTCGGTGACCCCGCTGCAAGTCGACCTCACGCATCGCGACCAGCTGGACCTGCTGCGGCGGGGGCTGGGATGAGCGAGAAGCGCAGCCAGTTTCCTCTGCCGCTCTCGTCCGTAACGGGCGGCAGCACCCGAAAGCCCGCTGCGCCGGCGCCGGTCGCCACGCCGCAGACGGCGACCCAGAACGCGCGCCAGAACAGCCAGGTGCCGCCGCGCGGGGGCGCGGCGGCCGTGCCGGGCGCACCCAAGCCGGCCCAGCCGCAGCAGACCGTCGTGCGGTCCGACCTGGCGGCCACGGAAGCGCCGCGGCGGGCGATGGCGGCCCGGGCCGCGCGCCAGGGCGTCAAGGATCCGCAAGTGCTGGCCGCACTGGAAATCGTACCGCGCCATATGTTCGTCGAGCCGGGCATGCTGGCCCAGGCCTATGTCGACATCTCGCTGCCGATCGGCCATAACCAGACGATTTCGCAGCCGTACATCGTGGCGCGCATGATCGAGTTGCTCAAGGGCAGTAACCAGCCGCTGCGTCGCGTGCTCGAGATCGGCACGGGGTGCGGCTACCAGGCCGCCGTGTTGTCGTGCGTCGCGCAGGAGGTGTATTCCATCGAGCGCATCAAGCCGTTACATGAGCTGGCGAAGGCCAATTTGCGCCCGTTGCGTATCGCCAATCTGCGTTTGCAGTTCGGAGATGGTATGCTAGGGCTCCCGCAGGTGGCCCCGTTCGACGGCATCATCCTGGCGGCGGCCGGTCTCGAGGTGCCGCGTGCACTGCTCGAGCAGATGGCCATTGGCGCCCGCCTGGTGGCGCCCGTCGGTGCTCAGGTCCAGCACCTGCAGCGCATTACCCGTACCGGCAAGGCGGAATGGACCAGCGAAACGCTGGAAGCCTGTCATTTTGTCCCGCTGCGGCCAGGCATCGCTTGAATGCCAGTTTGTTGTAAAAGAATTATAGAGAGAATGAAACTTACGCCCCGTTTAGCCCTGTTGACCCTCAGTCTCGGCATCCTGTCCGCCTGCAGCACCGAGACCCGCGTAGCCCCCGTGATCGACCGTCCGGCGCCGACCGCATCCAGCTTCCGTCCCCGTCCGCAACCGGCCCCGGCGCCGGCCGCCGAGGAGACGAAGCCCGACGCGCGCGGCACCTATACCGTCCGTCGCGGCGACACCCTGCTGCGCATCGCCCTCGACCACGGCCAGAATTACCGCGACCTCGTCGCGTGGAACAACCTGGCCGATCCGGACGACATCAAGGTCGGCCAAGTGCTGAAAGTGGCGCCGGCTGAGCGGAACGGCAACGGCAACGGCGTCGTGACGTCGCCGATCGCGATGCCGGGTGCCGAGAAGGCGCCGGCCGTGCCGAAGAAGACGGAACCGAACGGCGCCAAGAAGCCGTACAGCGAATCGAACCTGGCAAGCGCGAAGGAAGACAATCCGAAGGCGGAGAAAGTGATCTCGGCCGGCGTGACCCCGGGTACCACCGTCACCGCCAACGACGACGAGAAACTGAGCTGGATGTGGCCGTCCGACGGCAAGATCATCGCCACCTTCGACGAAGGCAAGAACAAGGGCATCGACATCGCCGGCAAGATGGGCCAGCAAGTGATGGCCGCGGGTTCCGGGAAGGTGATGTATGCCGGCAGCGGCATCCGCGGATATGGTAATCTCGTGATTGTTAAGCACAGCAACAGCCTGTTGTCGGCATATGCGCACAACCGCACCATCCTGGTGAAGGAAGGTCAGAACGTGACCAAGGGCCAGGCGATCGCGGAGATGGGCGATTCCGATGCCGACACGGTCAAACTGCATTTCGAGATACGCCAGCAGGGCAAGCCGGTCGATCCGGCCAAGTTCCTGCCCAGTCGCTAGAGAGAGCCGATGACCTTGCCCCCCGACCCGTTGGACAACGACACGCCGGAAGACAATCCGGATGAACCGCTGGACGACGGCGGGTTCGGGGCGGACGGCGCCGACCGTGCCGACATGCTGCCGGAAGCGGCCAGCGCGGCCGTCGACACCGTCGACGAACTGAAAAGCGTGCTGCAGGCCGAGCTCTCGACCGACACCACCCAGCACTACCTGAACCGCATCGGCGCCAAGCCGCTGCTCAGTGCCGAGCAGGAAGTGCACTTCGCGACCCTCGCGAAGGCCGGCGACTTCAATGCCCGCCAGAAGATGATCGAGCATAACCTGCGGCTCGTCGTCTCCATCGCCAAGCACTACATCAACCGCGGCGTCGTGCTGCTCGACCTCATCGAGGAAGGCAACATCGGCCTGATGCGCGCGATCGACAAGTTCGAGCCGGAGCGCGGCTTCCGCTTTTCCACGTACGCGACGTGGTGGATCCGCCAGAGCATCGAGCGCGCGATCATGAATCAGGCCCGCACCGTGCGCCTGCCCGTGCACATGGTGCGCGAGCTGAACCAGGTGCTGCGCGCGAAATACCACCTGGAGGCCCAGCACCACGACGGCAAGGAAGCGAGCGCGGAAGACATCGCCAGCCTCGTCGGCCGGCCCGTGGAGGAAGTGCAGGACATCCTCGCGCTGTCCGAGCACGCGACGTCGCTCGACGCGCCGCTCGACAACGATCCGCAGAGCAGCCTGATGGACATGCTGCCGGACGAGGGCGACGTCAGTCCGGACGCCCACGCGGAACAGCACGAGATGACCGTGCTCGTGCGCGACTGGCTGCAGAAGCTGCCGGACAAGCAGCGCGTCGTCGTGATGCGCCGCTTCGGCCTCGACAACGACGATCCGGCCACGCTGGAAACGCTGGCCGAGGAGATGGGCGTGACGCGCGAGCGCGTGCGCCAGATCCAGCAGGAAGCCCTCGTCAAACTGAAACGGGCGATGGCCGCCCGTGGCGTCGTCCGCGATTCCTTGCTATGATGCCCGGCTGTCCGGCATCGGACGCACGCCACTTGGCCTTCCCGTTTTGCTTCTTCTATCCCCATGCAAGAAACCTTCATCAACATCAAATCCCTCGACATGGACGCGCGCGGCGTCGGCCATCTGGAGAACGAGGACGGCTCGCAAGGTAAAGTGATCTTTGTCGAAGGCGCGTTGCCGGGCGAGCGCGTCAGCTTCGAGACCCTGCGCAAGAAGAAGAACTGGGAATCGGGCCGCATGGTCACGCTGCAGAAGGCGTCGAGCATGCGCGTCGAACCGAAATGCCCGCACTTCTGGCATTGCGGCGGCTGCTCGATGCAGCACCTGGAACCGTCGGCCCAGGTCGCGATGAAGCAGCGCGTCCTCGAAGACAACCTGTGGCATATCGGGAAGACGAAGGCCGAGAACATCATGCGCCCGATGTACGGCCCCACGTGGGACTACCGCTACCGCGCGCGCCTGTCGGTGCGCTACGTGGCCAAGAAGGGCACGGTGCTGGTCGGCTTCCACGAGCGCCACTCGTCGTACGTGGCCGACATGACGAGCTGCGAGATCCTGCCGGACCACCTGTCCGCCATGCTCGTGCCGCTGCGCGAGCTGGTGGGTGCGCTGTCGATCTACCAGCAGATGCCGCAGATCGAGATCGCCGTCGGCGAAGAGACGACCGTGCTCGTGCTGCGCATCATGGCGCCTTTGAGCCCCGCGGACGAGACGCTGGTGAAAGCGTTCGCCGACAAGTGGAACATCCAGTGGTGGCTGCAGCCGAAGGGCCCGGACACCGCCGCGCCGTACTACCCGCTGGGTAAAGAGTTGTACTACACGCTGCCGGAATTCGGCATCAGGATGCCGTTCAAGCCGACCGATTTCACGCAGGTCAACCACCAGATCAACCGCCTGCTCGTGCACAAGGCGCTGACCCTGCTGGAGGTGCAGCCGACCGACCGGGTGGCCGACCTGTTCTGCGGCCTCGGCAACTTCACGCTGCCGCTGGCCACGCAGGCGCGCGAAGTCGTCGGCATCGAAGGCAGCACGGCGCTGACGACGCGCGCGCTGGAAAACGCCAAGGCGAACGGTCTCGCCGACAAGACGACGTTCTACACGCGCAACCTGTTCGAGGTGACGAAGGACGACCTGATCGCGCTGGGTAAATTCGACCGCATGCTGGTCGATCCGCCGCGCGACGGCGCCGTGGCGCTGGCCATCGCGCTGGCCGAACTGCGCCTGACGCATCCGGACCTGCTGCCGCAGCGGATCGTGTACGTGTCGTGCAGCCCGTCGACGCTCGCGCGCGACGCCGGCATCCTCACGCACCGCGCCGGCTACGTGCTCAAGAAGGCGGGCGTGGCGAACATGTTCCCGCACACGTCGCACGTGGAATCGATCGGCGTGTTCGAGCGCCTCGACGACTTCCAGCCGCGTGAATTCGCGGCACCGGAGGTCGCCGACAACGCGTCAGCGGGCGACGCGGTCCAGTAACGCGAACAGGCCGGCCGGGTCGACCGGCTTGACGAAATAACTGTCGAAGCCGGCGTACGCGGCGCTCGCCTGGTCGGACTGCTGGCCGTACCCCGTGATGGCGACGAGCGTCGCCTCGCTGCAGCCGGACAGCTTGCGCAGCCGGCGCGCCAGTTCATAGCCGTTCATGCCGGGCAGGCCGATGTCGAGCAGGAAGGCGTCGTAATGCGCCTGCGCGGCCCGTTCCAGCGCTTCGCCCGGGTGGTGCATCACCGTCACATGATGGCCGCCCGATTCCAGCAGCAGGCCCAGGGTCATGGCGGCGTCGACGTTGTCGTCCACCAGCATCAGCGACAGACCGCGCGCCGTGCCCGGTGCGGCGGGACTGGCCGCGGCCGTGCCGCCGGCGGGTGCTGCGGCGCTGTGCAGGCGCGGCAGGCGGATCGTGAATTCGCTGCCCAGGTTGCGGCCTTCGCTGGCCGCCGTCACCATCCCGCCGTGCAGTTCCACGAGACTCTTCACCAGCGCGAGACCGAGCCCGAGGCCGCCCTGCGAGCGGTCCGGCGTGCGCTCCGCCTGCGAGAACAGGTCGAACACGGTCGGCAGCAGTTCGGCCGAGATGCCGATGCCGTTGTCCGACACGGAGACGAGCACCTGCTCGGGCGTGATGCCCATCCAGATCGACAGCCGGCCGCCCTCGTGCGTGTACTTGGCCGCGTTGTTCAGGAGGTTGGCGATCACCTGCACGAGGCGCTTCGGATCGCCTTCGACGATGGCCGGTTCCGTCGACAGGTGCAGCGCGAGCTGGTGGTGGCGGGCCTCGATCAGCGGGCGCACCTGTTCGATGGCGTCGCCGATCACGCGGCGCAGGTCGACTTCCTCGCGGGCCAGCACGACGAGCCCGCGCGTGACGCGCGAGACGTCCAGCAGGTCGTCGATCAGGCCCGTCATGTGCGCCACCTGGCGCGCGATGATGGCGCTCGTGCGCTCCACGCGGGCATTGTCCGGCGGTCCCAGGTTCAGCAGTTGCGCGGCGGCGGAGATCGGCGCCAGCGGGTTGCGCAGCTCGTGCGCCAGCATCGCGAGGAATTCGTCCTTGCGGCGGTCGGCGAGGCGCAGGGCGTCTTCCGCGCGCACGCGCTCGACGGCGCTCCACGCGCGCTCGGCGACGTCCTCGATCAGGCGCACGATGTCGGCGCTCCATACGCGCGGCAGGTTGTCGTTGATGAACAGGCAGCTCGTCAGCGCGCCCATGCGATTCAGCGGCACGACGACGGCGGAGCGGATCTGCAGCGCCGCGTAGTTCGGCCAGACGTCGGGACCGCTCGTGCGCGGATCGCGCTGCAGGTCGCTCGACACCCACGTGCCCAGGCTCAGCGTACTGAAGTTCGCCACGCCGAACAGGGCGGCGGGGAAGGTGCCGTTCAGCTCGGCGACGATGCCGTCCGTGTAGTTCGAATGGAAGGTCACGAGCTGCTTGTCGGCGTCGTAGTCGCCGTACAGCACGCGGCTGGCCTGCAGGAAGCGGCCCAGCATGGCGCCCGTCTGGACGAAGATCTGCACCGGGTCGTTCAGGCGGCGCAGCAGGTCCGACACTTCGAGCCGGAATTCGTTCATGTCGAGCAGCGTCGTCTGGCGCGCCACGGCGTCGCGCAAGGCCTGCTCGGCGCGCACGCGGTCGAGCGCTTCCCAGCTGCGCTCGGCGATGTCGGTGGCGAGGCGCTGCGCCTCTTCGTCCCAGTCGCGCGGCTGGGTCGAATAGCCGACGAGGGCCGCCACGAGCTGGCCGCGCCGGATCTTCGGCACGATCAGGATCGCGCGCGCGCCCGCTGCAGCGTAGCGCTCGCCGCGCGCGGGCAGGCGCGGGTCGGCCATCGCGTCGCGCACGGCGAGCGGCGACCCCGTGCGCAGCAGGGCCAGTGCCTGCGGGCCGAAATCGTCGAGGCGGGCGCGCCGGCCGATGAGCGGCGTGCCCGCGTCGCGGGCCCAGTCGTGCATCACTTCGAAGCTGCCGTCCTCTTCGTCCGTTTCGACATAGCAGGCGCGCTCCAGTTCCAGGTGCTTGCCGAGCAGCGTGCATGACCCTTCGATGATGTCGGACGGATGGTGCAGGCGGCGCAGGCTGTCCACGACCTGCAGCTGCACGGCGTGGCGCCGCTCCAGTTGCACGCGCTGGGTCGTCTCGCTCGTCACGCACAGCATGCCGCGCACGGTGCCGGCATCGTCGCGTACGGGCGAATAGGCCAGCGTGAACCACGCGTTGTACGGCTTGCCGTTGCGGTCGATCGGGCTCGGCACGTCCTCGCCGTACGTGGCGTGGCCGGCGAGGGCGCGCTCGACGAGCGGCTTCAGGCCGGGCCAGCGGTCGGGCCAGACCTGGGCCAGCGGGCGGCCGAGCGAAGCGGGATGGGTGCCGTCGAGGAGGGGAATGAAGGCGGCGTTGTACAGCAGCGCCAGGTGCGGGCCCCAGGCGAGGTACATGGGGAATTCGGATTCGAGGATCAGGCTGACCGCATTGCGCAATGCGGGGCTCCAGCGGTCCGGCGGGCCGAGTGGGGACGCCGACCAGTCATGGACGTGGTAACCGGCGCGGACGGCGCCGGTGCTGCCGAGGAGATGAAAGTCGCGCGTCGCTGCTTCCATGCTGATCGCTTCCGAGTCCGAAAGCGGTCATTCTATGCGCAAATGCATAAGCTGGAACGGCTATGAAAAAAAATACATTTTCCGCGCGAGAAAGTCCGTTGATACCTGGAGAATAAAATGTCTCCGAAGGACCATTTTGGACGGCGAACGTGCTGCTAATGCCGCTGGGATTGGGTTTGATGGCAAGACTATAACGGACGTCCCGCACGCGTGGCGCACGGGACGTCCATACGTCCCGGTCTTAGAACTTCGCGCGCACGCCGAACGTGATGTTCCGCCCCGGCAGCGGCGCAATATCCTTCAGCAGCGACGTGGCCAGGCGGATGTCCTCGTTGAGCAGGTTCTTCGCCGTGACGAAATACGTCAGGTCCACGTGCTCGAGCTTCTGCGTGTACGAGACGTTGGCATTGACCTGGTTGTACGAGGGCGTCGTGGTCGTCTCGAACGAGGCGAGGCGGTCCTGGCCGCGGGCGTGCGTCCAGTCGAGGCCGGCGCGCCAGTGCGGCTGGCGGTAGCCGATGGCGGCGCCCACGCGGTCGGCCGGCTGCAGCGGCAAGTTGCCGGCGTCGTCGAGGTAGCCGCGCGACGTGTCCGCGAACACGCGGCCGTTCCAGCCCATGCCGATCTGGTTCCACGTCATCTCCGCTTCCGCGCCCTGGACGTGCGCCTTGGCCTGCTGGAAGATGCGCTGGCGGAACTCGCCGCCCGGGTTGCCGTCCTCGTCGAACGACGCGTCCGTGACGTGGCCGTAGATGAAGTTGTTGACGTTGTTGCGGTAGGCGTTCACGCGCCAGCGCAGCAGGCCGCTCGTCTTTTGCAGCGACAGCTCGATGTTGCGCGAGATTTCCTTTTGCAGGTTCGGATCGCCGACGTCGAACGTGAGCGTGGCGTCGTGCGGGCCGCCCGAATACAGTTCCTCCGTCGCGGGCGCGCGCTGGGCGTACGACAGGGTCGCCCCGGCCGAATAGCCCTTCGTGAACGGCCACAGCGCGCCGATCGAGCCGGAGCCGAGGTCGAAGCTGCGTTCGCGGTTGGAGACCGGCTTGCGGTCGACGTTTTCGTAGCGCACGCCCGCGTTCCAGCGCAGCGGACCCTGGTTCCATTCCTCGACGAGGAAGGCGGCCTGCGTCGTCGAGTGCGTGACGGGCACGGTGTCCGGACCGCCTTCCGCGCTCAGCGCCGAGAAGTGCGTGTTTTCCGTCTGCACGCCGAACGTGCCGTGCAGGCCCAGGCTCGTGATCGGCTGGTGCGTCAGCTCGACGCGCGATTCGAACGATTTATTGGAAAACAGCGTAGCCGGCACGCCGTCGTCCAGCTCGGCGTGGCGATAATCCGTATAGCCGGCCTTCACGCGCGCGCTTTCGAAGCCGGCGAGCGGGTTCTTGACGACGCTGTCGAAGTCGTAGCGGTTCTGGCGCTGGTCGATGTGCGATCCCTCGTCGGTCGGGATGCCATAGAAATTGGTCAGGTGCGATGCCGACAGGCCCGCGTAGCCCCAGTCGTCGATGTACGAGCCGCCGATGCCGATGTTGCGTTCTTTCGTATCGCTGTTCGGCAGCCGGTTCATGGTTGAGGCCGGGTCGTTCACGACGCGCAGGTCGGGGATCTGGTAGTCGTCCGTGTTGCGCATATTGCCGTCCAGGTGCAGGCCGATCTTGCCGACGGAACCGTCCAGCGTGCCGGACATGTCCTTGCCGTTGTCGACGGTACTGAGGCGCGTCTCGACCTGGCCCGTCAGCTTGGGTTCCAGCGCCGTCGGGATGCGTTCGTTGACGACGTTGACGAGGCCGCCGATGGCGCCCGAGCCGTACAGCAGGGCGGCGGGGCCGCGCAGGATCTCGATCTGGCGCGCGACGGCGCCTTCGGACGCGACGGCGTGGTCGTTCGACAGGCCGGACACGTCGGACGTCGCCATCCCGTTTTCCAGCATTTTCACGCGCGAGCCTTCCATGCCGCGGATGATGGGGCGCGACGCGCCGGCGCCGAACGCGGAGGCGGACACGCCCAGTTCGTTCTGCAGCGTCTCGCCCAGCGAGCTGCCGACCTTGTCGCGCAACTCGTCGCCCGCGAGCACTTTGGCCGGCGTGAGGATCTGGTCGCCTTCGCCATTGCGCAGCGGGCTGGCGGTGACGACGACTTGCTGGATCTTGCCGTCGTTGATGATTTCCTGGTCGTCGGCGCGGACGGCCGGGTGGAAGGCGAGCAGGAGCGCGCTGGCGAGCAGCGTACGTTCGATTTTCATGATTTTTCTACAATCTCAAGCGAATGGATAACGGCCCATGCCGCCGGGACGCGCCGGGCGGTACGGGAAACAGCGGGAGCGTTATCAGGCTTGAGGCGGGCCGCGCGACTGGAACGGGCAGGCCTTGAGCAGGCAGATGCCCGGCGTGGCCGGCAGCGCCGGCGCGGCATAGGCCAGTTCGGCCGGGACGAATTGCCGCAGCGTGGCCGGCAGCGCGAACGCGATCTGGGCGCTGGCCGCGCACTGGCCGCACAGGTCGTGCAGGCCGGGCTTGGGCAGCTTGTCGGTGCCGTCGTCGGTGTCCGCGTCGGCGGCGATCTGCTGGACGAGCGTTTCGTTGGCCTCGGCCCAGTGCGTATAGCCGTGTCCGAGCGACAACTGCTGCGTAACGAGCAGCAGCAGCGACAGCAATACGTGGACGAGGCTACGGGACATGGGGGACGGGATCGAAAGCGAACGGATATTGTACGCAGGGCCGTTCAGTTCTGACAATCATACTTTCGGTAAGATCCCTGTGCCAAATTAAATTCGGGGTCAGAGCACATTTCGGTATAAATTCGGGGTCAGAGCACATTTTGGCGCACAATCTTCGAAGCAAGTTTGCTCCCAGTTCTGCAGCGTGATCGCCTTGATCGCGTGCAGGTAGCTTGGCTTGGTGTCAGGGCTCGTTGTGCAGCGAGACATTGATCGGAAATGTGCTCTGACCCCGAATTGCCGAAAAAATGTGCTCTGACCCCGAATTTGGGGAATAAAAAAGCCGGCCCGCAGGCCGGCTCTTCGATGCGAGCGGTGTGGATCAGTCGCGGTTGCCGAAGCCGATGCCCAGCAGTTGCAGCATGCTCGTGAACACGTTGTAGATGTCCAGGTAGATGGCCAGCGTCGCGCTGATGTAGTTGGTCTCGCCGCCGTTCACGATCCGGTTCACGTCGAACAGGATGAAGCCCGAGAAGATCACCATCGCGAGCACGGACACGACCAGCATCAGTGCCGGCAGGTGCAGGAAGATGTTGGCCAGGCCGGCCAGGATCACGATGATCGCGCCGGCGAACAGCCAGCTGCCCATGCCCGAGAAGTCGCGCTTGGACACGGTCGCGATCGTCGCCATCGTGGCGAACACGGCCGCGGTACCGGCGAACGCGGTCATGATCAGCGTGCCGCCGTTGGAAAAGCCGAGCGTGAAGCGCAGCAGCGGCGTCAGCCACAGACCCATGAAGAACGTGAAGCCGAGCAGGATCGGCACGCCGGCCGCCGAGTTCTTGGTCTTCTCGATCGCGAAGATGAAGCCGAACGCGATGGCAAGGAACAGGATCACGCCCATGCCGCTGGCAAAGATCGGCAGGGCCATTTGCAGGCCGATATAGGCGCCGAGCACCGTCGGGACCATGGACAGTGCCAGCAACCAGTACGTGTTGCGCAGTACGCGGTGACGCGTGGCCTGGATGGCCGAGACGTCGTAGGTTTTCTGCAGGCTGGGAATCATAATGCCTCCGTTGGAAGAAATCGCTTTGCTCCCCATATGGGGACTGGACCCGGCATCAACAGGGGGAATATGCCGGAAGCGCAAGCTTTTAAGTCTTGCATAAGCTCCGGCAACGCCGCCCGTACGGACGAGGTCCGAACCGATGTCACTGTAACATCCGCGGTCGTCCCCACGCAATATCGGTGGCATGCCGGATGTATGGTAAAATAGAAGGTTGATTGAGTTCCCAAATCTCGATTTAAACCTTTCTTTTTATTGGAGTTTTTAAATGGCAATCGAACGCACCCTGTCGATCATCAAACCTGACGCAGTCGCTAAAAACGTGATCGGCCAAATCTACAGCCGTTTCGAAGGCGCAGGCCTGAAGATCGTCGCTGCCCGTATGGCCCAGCTGTCGCGCGCCGAAGCCGAAGGTTTCTACGCTGTCCACAAAGAGCGTCCGTTCTTCAAGGACCTGGTCGACTTCATGGTCTCGGGCCCGGTCATGATCCAGGTGCTGGAAGGCGAGAACGCGATTGCCAAGAACCGCGAACTGATGGGCGCAACCGATCCGAAGAAGGCCGACAAGGGCACCATCCGCGCCGACTTCGCTGACTCGATCGACGCCAATGCCGTGCACGGTTCGGACGCTGCCGAGACCGCAGCTGTCGAGATCGCTTACTACTTCCCGGCTCTGAACGTCTACTCGCGTTAATCTTAGTAGCAATTTATTCTGTTAGTCGGCCTCGTGCCGGTTTAACATTGCAATATCCCGCTCGCCCATGCTCGAAGAGCCCGGCGGGCGGGACTTATTTTGAAGGCACAGGATTCAATCATGGCAACTCTCACCAACTTGCTGGACTTCGATCCCGCGCAGCTCGTCGCTTACTGCGCCGAGTTGGGGGAGAAGCCGTTCCGCGCAAAACAGCTGCAGCGCTGGATCCACCAGTTCGGCGTCGCCAACTTCGACGACATGACCGACCTGGCGAAGTCGCTGCGCGAAAAGCTCAAGACGCGCGCCGAGGTCCGTGCGCCGGCGATCATCAGCGACCACACGTCCAGCGACGGCACCCGCAAGTGGCTCGTCGACGTGGGCAACGGCAATGCCGTCGAAACCGTGTTCATCCCGGAAGAGACGCGCGGCACGCTGTGCATCTCCACGCAGGCCGGCTGCGCCGTCAACTGCCGCTTCTGCTCGACGGGCAAGCAGGGCTTCAACCGCAACCTCGGCGTGTCCGAGATCATCGGCCAGCTGTGGATGGCCGAGTTCGAGCTGCGCCGCACGAAGGGCATCGAGCCGGGTCCGAAGGGCGAGCGCCAGATCACGAACGTCGTCATGATGGGCATGGGCGAGCCGCTGCTGAACTTCGACCCGACCGTCACCGCATTGAAACTGATGCTGGACGATAACGCGTACGGCCTGTCGCGCCGCCGCGTGACCGTGTCGACGTCGGGCGTCGTGCCGAACATGGACAAGCTGAGCCAGGAATGCCCGGTCGCGCTGGCGGTTTCCCTGCACGGTTCGAACGACCCGCTGCGCGACATGCTCGTGCCGCTGAACAAGAAATACCCGCTGCGCGAGCTGATGGCTGCATGCAAGCGCTACCTGGAATTTGCCCCGCGCGACTTCATCACGTTCGAATACTGCATGCTGGACGGCGTCAACGACACGGACGAGCATGCGCGCGAACTGGTCGCCCTCGTCAACGACCCGGTCGTCGGCGTGTCGTGCAAGTTCAACCTGATCCCGTTCAACCCGTTCCCCGAATCCGGCCTCGTGCGTTCGAAGAACCCGCGCATCAAGGCGTTCGCGCAGGTGCTGATGGATGCCGGCCTCGTCACGACGATCCGCAAGACGCGCGGCGACGACATCGACGCCGCCTGCGGCCAGCTGGCGGGCGAGGTCAAGGACCGTACCCGCGTGAACGAGCGGATGAGCAAGATGGCTGAATACCAACAGAAATTCGGCCCGAACTTCGGCAAGATCGTGGAGATCTCGTCCTGATGGCGCGGCTGTCCGGACGTGTCGCCTGCGCACTCGCCGTGCCATTGCTGTTGTCGGCATGCGCCGGCAATGGCGGCATGGCGGGCGAATCGCACGAGCTCAAGACGCTGTCCGACCAGACGGCCGCGGAAAAACGCGCCCAGATCCGCCTGCAACTGGCGGTGGGCTATTACCAAGAGCGCAAGTACGAGATCGCGCTGGACGAGGTGAAGCAGGCCATCGCCGCGAACCCGGACTATGCCGACGCGTATGGCGTGCGCGCCCTGATCTACACGGCGATGAACGAAAACCGTCTCGCCGACGAGAACTACCGGCACGCGCTGCGCCTGGCGCCGCGCAATCCGGACCTGTCGAACAATTACGGGCTGTTCCTGTGCGACGCCGGCGGCAAGCCGGCCGAGGCAATGACGTATTTCGATGCGGCGCTGAAGAATCCAAATTACGCGACGCCGGTCAAAGCCATGGTGAACGCAGGTAACTGCAGCCTGAAGATGAAGAATGTCGACGCGGCCGAGCGCTATCTGCTCGACGCCCTGCGTTACGATCCCGACCTGCCGGCGATAAGCGTCGGCCTGGCCCGGGTGTATTTCGAGCGGCGCGATGTCACCCGCGCCGGGTTTTTCATTAACCGCCTGACGGAGACAGCGAAGCTCGATACGCTGTCGGCCGACGTGCTGTGGCTGGCCATCCGGGTCAAGCACATGCTCGGCGACCGGGCCACGGAAGCTTCGCTGGCGGCGCAGTTGCGCAAGCGCTTCCCCGGTTCGCCCGAGTACGCGGCCTTCGAGCGCGGTGCATTTAATGAGTGAGACAACGACAATGAGTTCCGAGCGTGCAGATCAGCCGGCGACGCCCGACAACCAACCGCCTGTGCACGGTGTTCCCGGCCAGGTCCTGGCCAAACAGCGCGAGGCGATGGGGTGGTCGGTCGAGCAGGTGGCCGACCAGTTGAAACTGGCGGTGCGCCAGGTCATCGCCCTGGAGGCGGGCGATTACGCGTCGCTGCCGAGTCCGGCCGTGACCCGCGGTTTCGTGCGGGCCTATGCCAAGCTGGTGAAGGTCGATCCGGCGCCGCTGGTCGCCCAGATCGCGATGGAGACCGAGCCCGCGCCCGATACGAGCGCCGTCACGGCGAACCGCCGTCCGACGCCGACCTCGTTCTCCCAATCCAGGTTCCCGAGCCACGGCAAGCGCTCGTCCCTGCCGCTGGGGATGATCGCGGGCGCCGTCGTGGTCGTCGTGGCTGCCGCAGCCGCGGCGTGGCACTTCGGCTTCGTGCCGGGCAGCCAGCATGCCGAAACGGGCGCGACCTTGGCCACGCCGGCCGCGACCGGCGGAGGGACTGGAGCGGCGCCCGAGGTCGCCAACGGCAGCTCCGTCGAGACCCTGCAGAATCCGGCCGTGCCGCTGATTTCCGTGCCGGGCCCGAGCGCCAGCGCATCGGCGCCGGCAACGACCGATGCGCCAGGCGCTGTCGTCAATGTCCCGGGCACGACCGCGACCGGCGCACCGCCGACGACCGTTCCTGCGGCACCGGCCGCGGCGCCGGGCGCCACGTCCCCCGCGACGCCGACTCCGGCCGCGACCGCGCCGGCACCTGCCGCGGCCCCCGCCGCCGCCGGCGCCAACGCCCTCGTCCTGAACGTGCGCGAGGATTCGTGGATCGAAGTGCGTCCGGCCAAGGGCGGCGCGCCGCTGTTCTCGCGCCTCGTCAAGGGCGGCAGCACGGAGACGGTCAGCGTCGACCAGCCGGTGCGCGTCACGGTTGGCAACCCAGGCGGCGTCACGGCCACGTTGCGCGGCACGGCAGTCGCCTTGCCGCAATTGCCGGGCAAGACGATCTCCCGTGTGAATTTGCAGTAAGAACGGAATACTCAGATGACTTTTTCGAACAACGCCAACGAGCCGATCGGTTCCGGCCCGCTGCCACGCCGCGCCAGCCGCGGCGTGGTCGTGCAGCATGGCGCGCGCAAGGTGATCGTCGGCGGCGACGCCCCGGTCGTCGTGCAGTCGATGACGAACACGGACACGGCCGACGTGATCGGCACCGCCATCCAGGTCAAGGAACTGGCGCGTGCCGGTTCCGAGATCGTGCGCATCACCGTGAACACGCCGGAAGCGGCGGCCGCCGTGCCCGCGATCCGCGAACAGCTCGACCGGATGGACGTCGACGTCCCCCTCGTCGGCGACTTCCACTACAACGGCCACCTGCTGCTGCGCGATTATCCCGAGTGCGCGCAGGCGCTGTCGAAATACCGCATCAATCCGGGCAACGTGGGGCAGGGCGCCAAGCGCGACACCCAGTTCGCCCAGATGATCGAGACCGCGATCCGCTACGACAAGCCGGTGCGCATCGGCGTCAACTGGGGCAGCCTGGACCAGGCGCTGCTCGCCCGCATCATGGACGAGAACGCCGCCCGCGCCCAGCCGTGGAGCGCGCAGTCGGTCATGTACGAAGCCTTGATCACGTCGGCGATCGAAAACGCGCAGCGCGCCGAGGAGCTTGGTATGCGGCGGGAGCAGATCGTCCTGTCGTGCAAGGTGTCGGGCGTGCAGGACCTGATCGCCGTCTACCGCGAACTCGCGAAGCGCTGCGACTACGCGCTGCACCTGGGCCTGACGGAAGCGGGCATGGGCAGCAAGGGCATCGTCGCGTCGACCGCGGCCCTGTCCGTGCTGCTGCAGGAAGGCATCGGCGACACGATCCGCATCTCGCTGACGCCGGAACCGGGCGGCGACCGCACGAAGGAAGTCGTCGTCGGCCAGGAAATCCTGCAGACGATGGGCCTCCGTAAATTCACGCCGATGGTGATCGCGTGCCCGGGCTGCGGCCGCACGACGTCGACCGTGTTCCAGGAGCTGGCCGACAACATCCAGACCTTCCTGCGCGAGCAGATGCCGGAATGGAAGAAGACCTATCCGGGCGTGGAAGCGATGAACGTGGCCGTGATGGGCTGCATCGTGAACGGTCCGGGCGAATCGAAGCACGCGAACATCGGCATCTCGCTGCCGGGCACCGGCGAGTCGCCGGCGGCCCCGGTCTTTGTGGATGGGCAAAAGGTCGCTACACTGCGGGGCGAGCGGATCGTGGATGAGTTCAAGACCATCGTGCTCGATTACGTACAAAAGAACTACAGCCGCGACATCGTCGCGTAAACCATAAAATGTCCGAGAAAAAAGAGAAAATCGTCGCCATCAAAGGCATGAACGACATCCTGCCGGCCGACGCGCCGTTGTGGGAACTGTTCGAAAACACCGCCGAATCCGTGCTGAAGAGCTACGGCTACCAGAAGATCGTCACCCCGATCGTCGAGGAAACGGGCCTGTTCGCGCGCGCCATCGGCGCCGTCACCGACATCGTCGAGAAGGAGATGTATTCCTTCACCGATTCGATGAACGGCGACCAGCTGACCCTGCGTCCGGAAGGCACGGCCGGCGTCGTGCGCGCCGTCGTCGAGCACAATATGGCCTACGACGGTCCGAAGCGCCTGTGGTACAAGGGCCCGATGTTCCGCCACGAGCGTCCGCAGCGCGGCCGCTACCGCCAGTTCTTCCAGTTCGGCGCGGAAGCCATCGGCTTCTCGGGCCCGGACATCGACGCGGAACTGATCATGCTGTGCCGCCGCCTGTGGGACGACCTGGGCCTCGACGACATCCGCCTCGAACTGAACTCGATCGGCAATGCGGAAGAGCGCCAGCGCCACCGCGCCGACCTGATCGCCTACTTCGAAGCGAACATCGACGTCCTCGACGCGGAAGCGAAGCGCCGCCTGCACGCAAACCCGCTGCGCATCCTGGACACGAAGAACCCGGCGATGCAGGACCTCGTCAACAACGCGCCGAAGCTGCTGGACTACCTGGGCGGCGAATCGCTCGCGCACTTCGAGGGCCTCAAGAAGATCCTCGATGCGAACAACGTCCAGTACACCGTCAACCCGCGTCTCGTGCGCGGCCTCGACTACTACAACCGCACCGTGTTCGAGTGGGTCACCGACATGCTGGGCGCGCAGGGCACCGTGTGCGCGGGCGGCCGCTACGATCCGCTGATCGAGACGTTCGGCGGCAAGCCGACGCCGGGCATCGGCTTCGCGATGGGCATCGAGCGCCTGATCGAGCTGATGAAGGCGCAGGGCGAACCGGCCCAGCCGGCCCAGTGCGACGTCTACCTCGTGCACCAGGGTGAAGACGCGCAGATGAAGGCGTTCATCCTCGGCGAGCGCATCCGCGACGCGGGCCTGGACGTCGTCCTGCACTGCGCCACCCCGGCCGGTGCGGGCAGCTTCAAGAGCCAGATGAAGAAGGCCGACGGCTCCGGCGCCGCGTTCGCCGTGATCATCGGCGAGGACGAGGTCAAGAACGGCGTCGTCGCCGTGAAATCGCTGCGCGAAGCGGAGGGCGGCCAGCAGCAGCAAAGCGTGCCGTTCGACGAAGCCGTCGATTTCATCGTCGACCAGATCGTCGGCGGCCACGACCACGACCACGATCACGACCACGTGCACTACCATCCGTAAACAAGTACCCGCGCGAGCGCGGGAGCCTTTCCCACCAACGATAAAACGACATGGCATACGATCTCGAAGAACAAGAACAGATAGCCAATTTCAAGGCATTCTGGGACCGCTTTGGCAACCTGATCACCTGGGTGCTGATCCTCGCGCTGGGTGGCTATGCCGCCTACAACTTCTGGGGCTCGCACCAGCGCTCGCAGGCGGCGGAAGCGTCCGGCCTGTATGACAGCCTGACCGAAGCGATCGAAGCGAAGGATGCGGCGAAGGTCCAGCGCATCACCGGCGACATCGAGAACAAGTTCGGCTCGACCGCCTACGCCCCGATGGCCGCGCTGGCCGCCGCCAAGGCCGCGTTCGACGCGAACGACCTGAAAACGGCGAAGGCCCAGCTGCAATGGGCGGTCGACCATGGCGACGACGAGTACAAGGCCATCGCGAAGCTGCGCCTGTCGGGCGTGCTGCTGGACGAGAAGGCCTACGACCAGGCGCTGGCGCAGCTGAACGGCGAGTTCCCGGCGCAGTTCGCGGCCGAGGTGCAGGACCGCAAGGGCGACGTCCTCGTCGCGCAGAACAAGCTGGCGGAAGCCCGCACGGCGTACCAGGCGGCGCTCGACAAGATGGAGAAGAACCATCCGGGCCGCCAGGTCGTGCAGGTCAAGCTGGATGCCATCGGCGGCGCGCCGGCTCCGAAAGCAGCTGCGTAACATAACCCTGACGTATCAAGAACAAGGTAAATAAGACATGCGTATTACCCGGAAGCTCGTTGGTGTCGGTATGTTCGCCCTGATGGCGGGCTGCTCCTCGCTCAATCCGTTCGCGTCCAAACCGAAGGGCAACCAGCCCACGCCGCTGGTCGACCTGAAAGGTTCGATGGCCGTGCGCACGGCGTGGAAGCTGGAAGTCGGCAAGTCGCAGAGCTACATGTTCTCGCCCGCCATCGCCGACAACACCGTCATCGCAGCCGGGGGCGACGGGACCATCGTGCGCGCGGAAGCCGCCACGGGCCGCCAGATCTGGCGCACGAAGGCCGGCATGGACCTGACGGCGGGCGTCGGCACGGACGGCAGCGTCATCGTGCTGGGCGGCGCCAAGGGCATGCTGCTGGCGTTCGACATGGACGGCAAGAAGCTGTGGGATGCCCAGCTGTCTTCCGAGATCCTGTCGTCGCCGGTCGTGGGGCAGGGCATCGTCGTCGCGCGCAGCATCGACAACCGCATCGTCGGCTACGACGCCAGGACGGGCCAGAAGAAATGGACCGTGCAGCGCAACGCGCCGGCACTCACCCTGCGCCTCGCGCCGGGCATGGTCATCCACGACAAGGACGTGCTGGTCGCCCAGCCGGGCGGCAAGCTGATGTCGCTGATCCTCGCCACCGGCGCGCCGCGCTGGGAGATCGAGGTCGGCGTCGCACGCGGCGCGACGGAACTGGAGCGCGTCACCGACATGGGCGGCACGCCGGTCATCATCGACAACGACGTGTGCGCCGTGTCGTACCAGGGCCGCGTCGGCTGCTTCGACCTCGCCACCGGCAGCCCGCGCTGGACCCGCGACCTGTCGTCGGAAGTCGGCGTCGCCGCCGACCAGCGCTTCGTGTTCGTCCCGGACGACAAGGGCGCCGTCTACGCGTACAACCGCGACAGCGGCACGAGCGCGTGGAAGAACGACAAGCTGGCCTACCGCCGCCTGTCCACGCCGGTGTCGTACGGCCGCGCCGTCGCCGTCGGCGACTACCAGGGTTACGTGCACTTCCTGTCGCGCGAGGACGGCGCGTTCCTGTCCCGCGCCGCCACGGACGGCAGCGCCATCGAATCCACGCCGCTGGTCGTCGGTTCGAACCTGATTTTTCAAACACAAAATGGAACCGTGACCGCCATCGCGGTCGAATAAGATTCAATGAAGCCGGTAATCGCACTCGTAGGTCGTCCCAACGTCGGAAAGTCGACCTTATTCAATCGCATGACCCGCTCGCGCGACGCGCTGGTGGCGGACTTGCCCGGCCTGACGCGCGACCGCCACTACGGCGAAGGGCGCATGGGCGAACGGCCGTTCCTGGTCATCGATACCGGCGGTTTCGAGCCGGTCGCCAAGGAAGGCATCATGCACGAGATGGCGCTGCAGACGCGCCAGGCCGTCGCCGAGGCGGATGTCGTCATGTTCATCGTCGACGGCCGCCAGGGCCTGACGCCGCACGACAAGACCATCACGGACTTCCTGCGCAAGTCGGGCCGCAAGGTCATGCTCGTCGTGAACAAGAGCGAGGGCATGAAGTACACGTCCGTCACCGCCGAGTTCTATGAGCTGGGCATGGGCGATCCGTACGTGATCTCCGCCGCCCACGGCGACGGCGTGCTGGACCTCGTCAACGAGGCCGTCGACGTCGCCGTCCAGCAGCGCCCGGAAGAAGCCGAGGAGTTCGATCCGGCCGACCACGGCGTCAAGATCGCGCTGGTCGGCCGTCCGAACGTCGGCAAGTCCACCTTGATCAACACGCTCGTCGGCGAGCAGCGCGTGATCGCGTTCGACATGCCGGGCACCACGCGCGACTCGATCGAAGTCCCGTTCGAAAAGGGCGGCAAGAGCTACACGCTGATCGACACGGCCGGCATCCGCCGCCGCGGCAAGGTGTTCGAGGCGATCGAGAAGTTCTCGGTCGTGAAGACGCTGCAGTCGATCTCGGAAGCGAACGTCGTCGTGCTGATGCTGGACGCGCAGCAGGACATCTCCGAGCAGGATGCGCACATCGCCGGCTTCATCCTGGAATCGGGCCGCGCGCTCGTCGTCGCCGTCAACAAGTGGGACGGCCTCACGTCCGACCAGCGCGACCAGGTCAAGAACGACATCGACCGCAAGCTGAACTTCCTCGACTTCGCGGAGACGAAATTCATCTCTGCGCTGAAGGGCACGAACATCAACCAGCTGATGAAGTCCATCGACACGGCGTACGCCGCGGCGACCGCGAAGCTGTCCACGCCGCGCCTCACGCGCGCGCTGCAGGAAGCCGTCGAGAAGCAGGAACCGAAGCGCAAGGGCAGCACGCGTCCGAAGATGCGCTATGCCCACCAGGGCGGCCAGAATCCGCCCATCATCGTCATCCACGGCAATGCGCTGGATGGCATCACGGAACCGTACAAGCGTTACCTGGAAAAGCATTTCCGCGATACGTTCGATCTCATCGGCACGCCGCTGCGCATCGAACTGAAGAGCGGCAAGAACCCGTTCGCAAAAGAGTAAAACCCAGAGCGGGTTTTAAGCCAGGTTTAACCATAGCAGTACGACAAAAAACACCAAAACAGGTTACAGTTAGCTTGGGCGAACATTCACAGCTTGAGAATGTTGGCGCAGCCACTTGAAATCCGGCATCCCGCCACAATTTTTATACGACAACAACATCACGGAGCTGTCATGAGCAACAAAGGGCAACTGTTACAAGACCCATTCCTCAACGCCTTGCGCAAAGAGCACGTCCCCGTCTCGATCTACCTGGTCAACGGGATCAAGCTCCAGGGCCACATCGAGTCCTTCGACCAGTACGTCGTCCTCCTGCGTAACACCGTCACCCAGATGGTGTACAAGCATGCGATCTCTACCGTCGTCCCGGCCCGTGCGGTCAATCTCAACCTCGAACAAGACGCCGAGTGAGGTCAATGGCTGACGTTTCCGGCAACACCATGCGCGCCGCCCTGGTCGGTATCGACTTCAACGCTGGCGATTTCAAAGCCAGCCTGGAAGAACTGGCCCTGCTGGCGCGCTCGGCAGGGGCCGAACCGATCAGCACGATCACCGCGAAGCGCAACAGTCCCGATCCTGCGTATTTCGTCGGCAGCGGCAAGGCCGACGAAATCGCGCAGGCCGTTCTCGCCGACAAGGTCGAGATCGTCATTTTCAACCACGCCCTGTCGCCCGCCCAGCAGCGTAACCTGGAGCGGCGGCTCAACGTGCGCGTGGTCGACCGTACCAGCCTGATCCTCGACATCTTCGCGCAGCGCGCGCAGAGCCACGAGGGCAAGCTGCAGGTCGAACTGGCCCAGCTGCAGCACCTGGCCACGCGCCTGATCCGCGGCTGGACTCACCTGGAACGCCAGAAGGGCGGTATCGGCCTGCGCGGCCCGGGTGAAACCCAGCTCGAGACCGACCGCCGCCTCATCGGCGAGCGCGTCAAGATGCTGCGCACCCGTCTCACCAAGCTGCGCAAGCAGCACGAGACCCAGCGCCGTTCGCGCGGGCGCAACCAGACGTTTTCCGTGTCGCTCGTCGGCTATACCAACGCCGGCAAGTCGACCCTCTTCAACACCCTGACGAAGGCCGGGGTGTACGTCGCGAACCAGCTGTTCGCAACGCTCGACACGACGTCGCGCCGCCTGTACCTCGGTCCGGACACCGGCAACGTCGTCGTGTCCGATACCGTCGGTTTCGTGCGCGAACTGCCGCACCAGCTGGTCGCCGCATTCCGTGCCACCCTGGAAGAGACCATCCACGCCGACCTGCTGCTGCACGTCGTCGACGGCGCGTCTCCCGTGCGGATGGAGCAGATCGAGCAGGTCAACGAGGTCTTGCGCGAGATCGGCGCCGACCACATCCCGCAGATCCTGGTCTGGAACAAGATCGATGCGGCCGGCCTCGAGCCGGAGATCGAGCGTGATGAATATGGTAAGATCAGCCGCGTTTTCATCAGCGCCAGGAGCGGCGCCGGCCTCGATCTGCTGCGCGACGCGATCGTCGAGGCGGCCGGCAGCCCGGCCGTTGTGCCCGGTGTCGACGAGCACGCCGACCTCATGCCCGCGACTCCCCATCCCGGACCACACTAGTCTATGCTTGTTTCTCTGATCAAACGGATCGGCGCGCGGCTCGCGCCGACCGGTCGTCACGCCGGCGCGCGCAAGGCCGGCGTGCCTCTTTTTTCCCTCAACGATCCACGCTGGGGCCACGACCCCAAGTCGAACGAGGGCCGCCGCCCGAACAATAACAACAAGAACGACAGCGACGGCCCCCCCGACCTCGACCAGCTGTGGCGCGATTTCAATCAGCGCCTGAATCGCCTGTTCGGCGGCAAGCGCGGCGGCGACGGCGGCCCGTTCCGCCCGGACGCGCGCGGCGTCGGCCTGACGGCCACCGTCGTCGGCGCCATCGCCCTGCTGATCTGGCTCGCCAGCGGCGCGTTCATCGTGCAGGAAGGGCAGGTCGGCATCGTGACGACGTTCGGCCGCCTGTCGCACGTGACGGGTGCCGGCTTCAACTGGCGCTGGCCGGCGCCGTTCCAGTCGCACGAGACCGTCAACACGGCCCAGGTGCAGACGGCCGAGATCGGCTACCGCGCCAACGTGCGCAACAAGCAGCCGAGCGAAGCGCTGATGCTGACCGGCGACGAGAACATCGTCGACGTCCAGTTCTCCGTGCAGTACAAGATCAAGGACCCGGTCGCCTGGGCGTTCAACAACCGCGACCAGGTCGAGACCATCCGTGACTCGGCCGAGACCGTCGTGCGCGAACTCGTCGGCCAGAACAAGATGGACACCGTCCTGTACGCGGGCCGCGACAAGCTGGCGGCACAAGCCCGCGAAGCGATCCAGCGCCTGGCCGACCGCTACAAGATGGGCGCGGAGATCGTCGGCGTGACGATGCAATCCGTGCAGCCGCCCGACCCGGTCGCCGCCGCGTTCGAGGACGCCGGCAAGGCGCAGGAAGAGCGGGCGCGCGCGCGTGCCGAAGCGCAGGCGTTTGCCGACGAGGTCATCCCGCAGGCGAAGGGCAAGGCCGCCCGCCTGCTGCAGGATGCGGAAGCGTACCGGGCCGGCGTCGTGAGTGTCGCGACCGGCAATGCCGCGCGCTTCGACAAGATCGTGGCCGAGTATGCCAAGGCCCCGGCCGTCACCCGCGACCGCATGTATATCGAGACGATGCAGCAAATTCTTTCCAGCACCAGCAAGGTCATGATCGACGCCAAGACCGGCAACAACACGATCTATCTGCCGCTCGACCGCCTGCTGGCCCAGTCGACGGCCAACGAGGCGGCGCGTGGCGCCAATTCCGGTCCGGTGATGGCGCCGCAGCAGAACCCGGCGCAGCCGCAAGCGCAGCAGCCGGCACCGGCCGCGGCGCCGGCCCAGGCACAACCGCAGCCGCAGTCGGAAACATCGGCCGGCGAATCGAACCGCACGCGCGACCTGCGCAGCCGCGACACGGGCCGCGAACGGGAGAGCCGCTGATGAGCCGCCTGTTAGCCAGCCTGCTCGGCGCCGCCATCGCGCTGGCGCTCGTGTCGTCGTCCGTGTTCGTCGTCGACCAGAACCGTTACGCCGTCGTGTACGCGCTCGGCGAACTGCGCGAGGTCATCAAGGAGCCGGGCCTGAACGTCAAGGCGCCGCCGCCGTTCCAGAACGTTGTCTACCTGGATAAACGCCTGCAGACGCTCGACACGCCGGACGGCGAGCGCTACCTGACGGCCGAAAAGAAGGACCTGCTCGTCGATGCGTTTGTGAAATGGCGCATCGTGAATCCGCGCCAGTACGTGATTGCCATCGGCAGCAACGTCGACCGCGGCGGCGAGCGCCTGAACCAGCTCGTGCGCAATGCGCTCACGGCCGAGATCGGCAAACGCAACCTGGCCGACGTGCTGACGGGCGGCAAGCGCGCGGACGTCGCCAGCGCCGTGCGCGCCGACCTGGTCCAGGAAGCGAAGGACCTGGGCGTGGAAGTCGTCGACGTGCACCTGAAGCGCATCGACTTCATCGACCAGGTCAACAACGCCGTGTACGAACGCATGAAGGCCGACCGCGTGCGCGTGGCGAACGAACTGCGTGCGACGGGCGTGGCCGAGGCGGAAACGATCCGCGCCGACGCCGAGCGCCAGCGCAGCGTGATCCTCGCCGACGCCCAGCGCGACGCCGAGACGATCAAGGGAGAGGGCGATGCGCAGGCGTCGCAGATCTATGCCCAGTCGTTCGGCAAGAACCCCGAGTTCTACCGGTTCTACCGCTCGATGGAGGCCTACAAGGCCACTTTCAAGAGCAGGAACGACGTGATCGTGATCGACTCGAACTCCGAGTTCTTCAAGTATTTCAAAGGGCCCGGCGCGGGGAAATGAGCGCGCAATAAGCGCGAACGAGCGGGGCCGGTCGTGGAAGATCGGCAACGTTGACATCCGTTTCATCGCCAACCGGCCCGCGTTTTCGGTTAAAATCGTCGATTCGGCGGAATGAACGCGTGCAAAGCCGCGTTCATGCTGCCCGAATGTTGTCCGACTTTTAATAACCCGACCCGCTTTGCCCATGCCCACCTGGCTCCTGCCCGAGAATATCGCCGACGTCCTGCCGTCCGAAGCGCGCAAGATCGAAGAGCTGCGCCGCCTGATGCTCGACACCTTCCGTACCTACGGCTACGAACTCGTGATGCCGCCGCTGCTCGAATACGTCGATTCGCTGCTGGCCGGCGCCGGACAGGACACCGATCTCCGCACCTTCAAGCTCGTCGATTCGATGAGCGGCCGCCTGCTCGGCCTGCGCGCCGACATGACGACGCAGGTCGCCCGCATCGACGCCCACCTGCTGAACCGCGACACCGTCACCCGCCTGTGCTATGCCGGCAGCGTGCTGCACACGCAGCCGTCCGGCCTGCACGCGACGCGCGAGCCGCTGCAGATCGGCGCCGAGATCTACGGCCATGCCGGTCTCGAAGCGGATGCCGAGATCCAGGAACTGGCGCTGGCATCGCTGGCGCTGGCCGGCTTCGAACAGCCGCGCCTCGACCTGTCGCACGTGGGCGTGCTGCGCGCCATCCTGGCCGAGGACGCGGCCGCCAAGCGCGACGAGCAATTGCTCTACAGCCTGCTGCGCTCGAAGGACGTCCCGGGCCTGGAAGAAGCGACGGCGAACTACAACGAACAAACCCGCGCCGCGCTGCTGGCGCTGCCGAACCTGTACGGCGACATCGATGTGCTGGCACGGGCGAAAGACGTGCTGCCGCCGCTGCCGGGCATCGCCCGCGCGCTGGCGGAACTCGCCGCGCTGGCCGGCTCCGCGCTGGGCCGTGCCCAGGTCGCGATCGACCTCGCCGACCTGCGCGGCTACCAGTACGAAAGCGGCGCGATGTTCGCGCTGTACGTGCCGGGCCTGCCGAACGCCGTGGCCAGGGGCGGGCGCTACGACCACGTGGGCGAAGCCTTCGGCCGCGCGCGTCCGGCCACGGGCTTCTCGCTCGACCTGCGCGAACTGGCCCGTCTGCTGCCGACGGCCGAGCGCAAGCACTCCATTCGTGCCCCCTGGGGCAACGCGCCCGAGCTGCGCGAAAAAATCGCTGAACTGCGCAAAGCGGGCGAAGTGGTGATCCAGTCCATGCCGGGTCACGACAATGTACAGGACGAGTTCGAGTGCGACCGTGTGCTCGTCCTCGAACAAGGAAATTGGATTCTCAAAAACTTAGGTTAATGATGTCAAATACTGCTAAGAACGTCGTTGTCATCGGCACCCAGTGGGGCGATGAGGGCAAGGGTAAGATCGTCGACTGGCTGACCGACCATGCCGCCGGCGTGGTGCGTTTCCAGGGCGGCCACAACGCCGGCCACACGCTGGTGATCAAGGGCCAGAAAACCGCGCTGCAACTGATCCCGTCGGGCATCATGCGCGAAGGCGTGGCCTGCTACATCGGCAACGGCGTCGTCGTCTCCGTGCCGGACGTGATGCGCGAGATCGACAAGCTGGAAGCCGCGGGCGTGGAAGTCGCGTCGCGCCTGAAGATCTCGGAAGCCTGCCCGGTCATCCTGCCTTACCACGTCGCCATCGACGTCGCCCGCGAAGCGAAGCGCGGCGTCAACAAGATCGGCACGACGGGCAAGGGCATCGGCCCTGCCTACGAAGACAAGGTCGCGCGCCGTGCGATCCGCATCGCCGACCTGCTGAACGAAACCCGTTTTGCGGAAAAGCTGCGTGAGAACCTGGAATACCATAACTTCGTGCTGACGGGCTTCCTGGGCGGCCAGGCGCTGGACTTCCAGAAGGTGTACGACGACGCGATGGCCCTCGTGCCGCGCCTGCGTCCGATGGTTGGCGACGTGTCGTCCGCGCTGTACGCGACGCACAACGCCGGCGGCCACCTGCTGTTCGAAGGCGCGCAAGGCTCGCTGCTGGACGTCGACCACGGCACGTACCCGTTCGTCACCTCGTCGAACTGCGTGGCCGGCAATGCCGCCGCCGGTTCGGGCGTCGGTCCGGGCATGCTGCATTACATCATGGGCATCACCAAGGCCTACACGACCCGCGTGGGTTCGGGCCCGTTCCCGTCGGAACTGCCGACGGACGCCGGCGTGGGCGAGCACCTGTCGCGCATCGGCCATGAGTTCGGCACCGTGACGGGCCGCGCCCGCCGCTGCGGCTGGTTCGACGCCGCGCTGCTGCGCCGCTCCGTGCAGATCAACGGCGTGTCCGGCATGTGCCTGACCAAACTGGACGTGCTGGACGGCCTGGAAACGCTGAAGCTGTGCACCGGCTACAAGATCGACGGCCGTGACGTGGACATCTTCCCGGTCGGCGCGGAAGAAGCCGCGGCCTGCGTGCCGGTGTATGAAGAGATGCCGGGCTGGACGGGCACCACCGTCGGCGCCAAGTCGATGGACGAGCTGCCGGCCAACGCCCGCGCCTACATCAAGCGCATCGAAGAACTGGTCGGCGTCCCGGTGGACATGGTGTCGACCGGCCCGGACCGCGAAGAAACCATCGTGCTGCGCCACCCGTTCGCAGCCTGATGTGAAATATGGTTCCTGCCGCGCCACCCGCGCGGCGGGGGCATCAGCCACAAGCAGAAGTTAGCTACAAGCAAAAGCTAGGAAAATCCAAATGACGACGCCTCCATCGACCGACAAGGACCTGTGGGTCTCCTGGGATGAATACAACCGCCTGATCGAGCGCCTGGCGCTCAAGGTGTACGAATCGAACTGGAAGTTCGACATGGTGCTGTGCCTCGCGCGCGGCGGCGTGCGCCCGGGCGACGCGATCTCGCGCATCTTCGACGTGCCGCTGGCGATCCTGTCGACCAGCTCCTACCGCGAAGAAGCGGGCACGAAGCAGGGCGACCTGGACATCGCCAAGTACATGACGATGACCAAGGGCCCGCTGGCCGGCCGCATCCTGCTGGTCGACGACCTGGCCGATTCGGGCGTCACCCTGATGCGCGTGCGCGAGCACCTGCAGGAGAACTACCAGGACGTGACGGAAGTCCGTTCGGCCGTCATCTGGGTCAAGGGCACGTCGTCGATCAAGCCGGATTACCACCTGGTCGACCTGCCGCACAATCCGTGGATCCACCAGCCGTTCGAGGACTACGACGGGCTGCGTCCGCACCAGCTGTCGTCGTGGCTGAAGAAGTTCGAACAGAACTGATTCGCGCAGATGCGAAACGAGAAGGGCGACACCGCGGTGCCGCCCTTTTTCATTTGATCGGTTAAGATCACACCTGCCATAACAATAACAACGTACCATGACCCAGAGCTTCTTCCAGACCTTCATCCTGCTGCTGCTGGTCACCGACCCCTTCGGCAACGTCCCCTTGTTCGTGACGGCGCTGAAGGACGTGGCCCCGGCCCGCCGCCCGCGCATCGTCGTGCGCGAATGCGCCATCGCCTTTCTCCTGCTGCTGCTGTTCATGTTCTTCGGCCGCCACTTCCTGGCGGCGCTGCAGCTGACCGACATCTCGCTGCGCATCGGCGGCAGCGTCATCCTGCTGATCATCGCGATCCGCATGATCTTCCCGCATCCGGACGGCGTGCTTGGCCGCAGCGAAGGGGGCGAGCCGTTCATCGTGCCGCTCGCGATACCCGCGCTGGCCGGGCCGTCCGCGCTGGCGACCGTGCTGCTGTTCACGTCGCAATCGATGGAGGAGGTGATGGTGCACGTGGCCGCGCTGGCGGCCGTCGCCATCATCTGGCTCGCCGTCTTCCTCGGCGCCGAGCGCCTGCAGAAGGTGCTCGGCACGCAGGTCATGACGGCGTTCGAGCGCCTGATGGGCCTGATCCTGACCGCGATGTCGATCGAGATGCTGCTGGGCGGCGTACGCGCCTTCGTCAAGACTTTATAACCTCAAGGATTCAACATGACCCCGATGATCCGCGCCGGTTTCCTCGGCCTCGCGCTCGCGCTGTCCCTCGCCGCCTGCAAGCGCAGGGAGGAAGCCCCGGCCGCGCCGCTGAAGGCCGACACGTCCGCCATCCAGTTCCAGAAGATCGACACCACCGCCGGCACGGGCGCCGAAGCGAAGGCCGGTTCCCACGTCACCGTCAACTACACGGGCTGGCTGTACCTGCCGGACGCGCCCGACCACCACGGCGAGAAGTTCGACAGCTCCATCGGCCGCAAGCCGTTCACGTTCCGCCTCGGCAGCGGCATGGTGATCCCGGGCTGGGACCAGGGCGTCGACGGCATGAAAGTGGGCGGCAAGCGCACGCTCGTCATTCCCGCCGCGCTGGGTTATGGCGCGGAAGGCGCGGGCCCGATCCCGCCGAACGCGAATCTGATCTTCGACGTGGAACTGCTCGACGTGCAGTAAGCCGCGCCGATCATGCACGCCTGGATGCACCACCCGCAGGGCGAGCTGGCCGAGGCCCTGCACGGCATCGGCTTCTATTCGACCGTGGACGAGCCGTGGCCGCCGGCGCAGCCGCAACTGAACCGGTTTCCGGCGATGGTGTACTGCAGCCTGAACTTCTTCACGGAGGGCGCCGCCGCGCTGACCGGCGACGACGGCGAATTGCGCGCCATGTCCGACCTGATCGTGTCCGGGCCGCGCACGCGCCCGATCGCGTCGCTCACGCTGGCGCCGCTGCGCACGGTGGGCATCGTGCTGTATCCCGATGCCTTCGCGCTGCTGACGGGGCTCGCGCCAGCGGCACTGCAAGACCGCAACGACCCCGCCGACGGCCTGCTCGACGACACCTGGGCGGACTGGCCGCAGGCGTTGCGCGCGTGCGCCGACGAAGCGGCGCAGGCGGCGTGGATCGAAGCGCGGCTGGGTGAGCGCTGGCGCGCCGTGCGCGGACGCTGGGATGCGGAGCTCGGCGCGAGCCTGCGCAGTATCGCCGCGACGGCGCCCGAGCTGGGCGTCGGCGCGCGCCAGACGCAGCGGCAATACCGGGCTAGAGTCGGCCTGAGCCCGGCACAGGCGCGCCGCCTGCAGCGCATGAACGCGGCCGTGTACGCGCTGCGCGACCCGAACGCGCCGGCCCGCTCGCTCGCGGACCTGGCCGCGGAACTGGGCTATGCCGACCAGGCGCACATGGCGCGCGAACTGCGCGAGCTCGCCTTCCTGCCGCCATCGCGGCTGGAGGAGCACATCGATAACGACCCCGAGTACTGGCCCTATCGGCTGTGATGTCGGGTTTATACAAGCCAGGCTGACGTCCACTGGCGAAAATCGTGCCTTTCGAACGAGGCACGACCATGAAGATCACGTTTCTCACCTACGGCACCGAAGGCGACACCCGGCCGCTGCTGGCCCTGGCGCGCGAAGTCGTCGCGCGCGGCCATGAGGCGCACGTGCTGGCCGACGTGGCGGGCGCCCCGCGTGCGCACGCTCTCGGTATTCCCTTTACGGCACTGGCCGGCGACATGCGCGGCGCTTTTCAACCCGGCGGTGCGTTCGGCGCGCTGCTGAAGGACGGCGCCAGCATGTCGCGGCTCATGCGCGCATGCGCGACGCTCGCGCGCGACAACACGCTGCCGTGGATGGAGGCGGCGTGCGCGGCCGCGCGCGGGAGCGACCTGCTCGTGTATTCGGGGCTGGCGGGCTTCGTCGGCCTGGCGGTCGCGGAGGGCTTGAACATCCCGTGCATCGGCGCCGCGATGTGGCCGATGACGCCGACGCGCGAATTCGCGCCGCCGTTCCTGAACGCGGCCCGCTTGCCGGGCTGGGCCAATATGCTGGCCCATCGCGCGTTCGAACGGATGGCGTGGTCGATGTTCGGCCCGGAACTGAACCGCGCCCGCGCGCGGGTGTTCGGCGCCCCGCCGCGCAGGCAGCCCTGGCGCGACATGCCGCTGCTCGTCGGCTGCTCGCCCACCTTGCTGGCGCGCCCGGCCGACTGGCCGCCGAACGTCGCGGTCACCGGTGTCTGGCAGTTGCCGGCAGGGCAGGACTGGACGCCGCCGCAGGCTTTGCTGGACTTCCTGGAAGCGGGCCCGGCGCCCGTCTACATCGGCTTCGGCAGCATGGCGGGCATCGCCCAGGGCACGCTGGTCGATGCGATCGCGGCCGTCGCGGCGGGACGGCGGGTGCTGTTCCATCCGGGCTGGAGCGGCATCGATACGGCCCACCTGCCGCCCGACGTGTTCGTGCTGGACGACACGCCGCACGACTGGCTGTTTCCGCGCACGGCGCTCGTCGTGCACCACGGCGGCGCCGGCACGAGCCACGCCGCGGCGCGCGCGGGCGTGCCGTCCGTCGTCGTGCCGTTCGCCGGCGACCAGTTCTTCTGGGCGCGACGCATGGCGCTGCGCGGAATCGCCGCGATCTGTCCGGCGGCCGGGCTCGACAGCGCGCGCCTCGTACAGGCCGTGGCCGCCGCGCCGCAGCCGGAGATGCAGGACGAGGCGCGGCGCGTGGGGCGGTCGATGCGGGAAGAAGACGGCGTGCGCACGGCCGTCGACCTTTTGCTGGGCGGATGAGGCGTCCACGGCGGACTTCCCGGGTATATACTGGATCGCCGTTGCCCGATGTCCAGTCCAGGAGCCCGTGGTGCCCACATGAACCAGTCGCTCTCCCGCCCGACGACGATCAGCTATTACCTGATCATCCTGTTGTTGCTGGCGACGCCGGCGCTGCTGGTCTGGCAGCACTACGGCATGGTCCGGACCATCGAAATCTCGCCCAGCCAGCCGCACGACGCCCGGGTTGCCGACGACCGGCCCGAACTGGGCGGCAACTCGGTCGGCATCCTGGAGCGCACCAAAGATGCGATCATCATGCGGTGTGCGCTGGGTACGGTCGCGTCCTACGGGTTCTGCAAGATGCAGTTCCTGCTGGGCCTGCCCGGCAAGGGCGTCGACCTGTCGGGGTTCGACACGATCGACTTCGACCTGCGCTATACGGGGCCGCCGCCGCGCATCATCAAGCTGCACCTGATGAATTTCGAGCCGGAGTTTTCCACGCCGGGCGACTGGAACTCGCAGCGCTTCAACGAAGCGGAAATCGAACTGCCGCAACAAACCACGTTCACGATTCCGATGAACGTCCTGCGTACCGCGGACTGGTGGCGCAGCACACGCAAGATCCCGCTGTCCAAGAGCTACGCCCGGCTCGACCGCGTGACGGCCGTGGAAGTCTCGACGCATGCCGTCCCGCCGGGGCACGCGGTCGCGATCGAATTGCACTCCATCCGCTTCCACGGTAAATGGATCTCGAAGACGGCACTGCTCATGGGGCTCGTCTCGGCATGGATCGCCTGCGGGACCCTCGGCCTGTCGCTGGGCCTGCTGCATTTCCGCGGCAGCCTGTCCGCCACGAGATCTCGCCTGGAACACCTGGCCGCGGTCGACCGGGAACGCAAGGCGGCGGAGGCGGCGCGCGAGGCGGCGCTGGCGGAGGCGGTCGGCCTCGCGCGCCAGCGCAGCAATTTTCTCGCGCAGATGAGCCACGAACTGCGCACCCCGCTGAACGCCATCATCGGCTACGCGCAATTGCTCAAGCGCGAACGGCACCTGCTGAACGACCGGCAGGCCGTGGGCCTGGCCACGATCCACGAGAGCGGCCAGCACCTGCTCACCCTCATCAACGACATCCTGGATCTCGCCCGCGTCGAGGCCGGCCGGATGGTGCTGTATCCGGCCGCGGTCCACCTCGGCACATTCCTGCAGGTGGTGGTCGACATCATGCGCGTGAAGGCCGAAGAGAAGGGCCTGGCGTTCGAGTACGCGCTCGCGCCCGACGTGCCGGCCGCGGTGACGGTCGACGAGACGCGCCTGCGCCAGGTGCTGCTCAACCTGCTGGGCAACGCGGTGAAATTCACCGACCGCGGGACGGTCTCGCTGCGGGTGTCGCGCGTCCCTTCCGCCGCCGGGGACGATGCCTGCGTGCGGTTGCGCTTCGAAGTGGCCGATACCGGCATCGGCATGAGCGCGCAACAGCTGGGGCGTTTGTTCCAGCCATTCGAACAGGTGGCCGACATGCCGCGGCGCGCCGGCGGCACGGGCCTGGGCCTGGCCATCAGCCAGCAACTGGTGCGCCTGATGGGCGGCAACATCGACGTCGCCAGCGAACCGGGCAAGGGCAGCGCATTCTGGTTCGAACTCGCCGCGCCGGTCGCCACCGGCAGCCCGGCCACTGCGCCTTCGCAGGGCACGGTGGTCGGCTATGAAGGCGAGCGCAAGCGTGTGCTGATCGTCGACGACGTGCCGCAGAACCGCGCGATGCTGGTCGACCTGCTGCAATCGGTGGGCTTCGTCGTGGCCGCGGCCGAGAACGGCCTCGAGTGTCTCGTCCTGCTCGACAGCTTCAAGCCCGACCTGATCGTGATGGACGTCATGATGCCGGTCATCGACGGCAACGAGACGACGCGGCGGATCCGCCAGATGCCGGCGTGGAGCCGGGTCCCGGTCATCGCCGTGACGGCCGGCGCGAGTCCCGACGACGAGGCGCGCTGCCTGGAAGCGGGCGCCAATGCGTTCGTTTCGAAGCCGGTCGAACACGATGTCCTGCTCCGCGCCATCGGCACCCAGCTGGAGCTGACCTGGATCACCGGCCGCGCTGCGCCGGAAGCGCCGGCAGAGGAGGAAGAGGCCGCGCTGGTCGTCCCGCCCACCGACGAGATCGAGGTGTTGTGGCAACTGGTGCGGATCGGGAACATGCGCAAGATCCGCGAACAGGCTGGCCATCTGCGCTCGCTTGATCCAGCCTATGCGCCGTTCGCCGATCACCTGGATGCGCTGGCGCGGGGGTATCACTCGAAGGACCTCGCCGCGTTCGTAGCGCGCTACCGGACCGAGGACGCGGTGCGGCCAGCGGTTTGATTACAATCAAATACATGTGTGTCGAAAAAATTTACATCAATACAACTATACGACACAATCGAATCCGGTAAAAATGAAACAAGCGTTTGATTAATCAAGGAAATAACTCTTGGTTACAGTTAATGGCATACCCCTTGCTTGATTGCGGATGAGCCTGCCGGTGCCCGGCGGGATCTTCAACAATCGACAGGGAGTCCGCTTTGAGAACGCTTACTGCCATTGCTGTAGCCATCGGCGTGCTGACCACGTCGCTGGCGTACGGCGCCACGACCTCCACCCAGTTCCACCTCGACCGCGACGCGCGCATCGTCGACCTGGGCCTCGCGCCCCAGTCGGAAGTGCGCCAGATCACGCTGTCGCTGGCGGTGAAAAACGCCGCCGCGATGGAAGCGCATGCGGCGTCCATCGTCGACCCGTCCAGCCCGAACTACCGCAAATTCCTGACGCCGGCACAGGTCGGCAGCCTGTATGGCCAGGACGCGACGTCCATCGCCCAGGTCGTCAACTTCCTCCGGTCCCAGGGCCTGACGGTCACGAAAGTGTATGCGAACAACCTGTTGATTTCCGCGAAAGGCACGAATGCGCAGCTCGCCGCCGTGTTCGGCAGCCCGATCCATGCGTACCGGACGCTGGGCCGCACCTACGAGGCCCCGGCCGGCGCGACCGCCGTACCCGCCAATTTGTCCGGCATCGTGAAGGCGGTGCACGGCTTGAACGGCCGTCCGCTATTCCACAGCAATATCGTGCGCCAGCCGGCCTCGGGCGTCGCGACCGGCGAATCGAAGCTCGTGCCGAGCCGCATCCCGACTGCGAACGCCGCGGCCGCCTCGCTGCCGGGCGAGTACACGGTGCGGGACCTGGCCGCGAAGTACAACGTCACGCCGCTGTATTCGGCCGGCGTGACCGGCGCCGGCAAGACCATCGGCATCGCCACGCTGGCCGGCTATCGCCAGTCCGACGCGTACGGCTACTGGAATGCGCTGGGGCTGAACGTCGCGCCGGACCGTATCATCGACGTGCTGGTCGACGGTGGCCCGCTGCCGGATGACGGTCCGGGCAGCGACGGCGCGGGCGAGACCACCCTCGACATCGAACAATCGGGTGGCGTGGCGCCAGGAGCCAACATCCGCGTCTACCTGGCGCCGAACCAGGGCAATGGCTTCCTGGACATGTTCGCCACGGCCGTCGAGGAGAACGTCGTCGACACGCTGTCCGTGAGCTGGGGCGCCGCCGAGGTCTTCAATGGCCCGGAGGACCTGGCCGCCTTCCACGCCGTGTTCGTCCAGGCCGCGCTGCAGGGCATCCCCGTGATCGCCGCGTCGGGCGACGCCGGCGCCTTCGACATCAACAGCGTGCTCCCGTATCCCGCCTGCACGACCCTGCTGACGACCGATCACCCGGCGTCGGACACGGCCGTGCTGGCGGCCGGCGGCACCACCTTGCCGCACACGCAGGTGCACAAGTACGGCAACATCACGATCCCGACCGAGCGCGCGTGGGCGTGGGACTACCTGCGCAACTACATCACGCAGTACTACGGCCAGACGACGTATTACACGGATTACTTCCCGGTGGGCGGCGGCGGCGGCGTCAGTGTCGACTTCGGCCGGCCGTCGTACCAGAACAACCTGGCCGGCGTGGCGTCGACCTCGGCGGCGCAGAGCCTGTACTGCAAGGCGTCGGTGCTGGGCGATCCGGGCACGGGCTACGAATGGCTGATCGACCTGCCGCCGTCCGTCCCGGGACGCAACCTGCCGGACGTGTCGCTCAACGCCGACCCGTACAGCGGCTACCTCGTGTACTTCGAAGGACAGTGGGGTTCGGGTAGCGGCGGCACGAGCTTCGTCGCGCCGCAACTGAACGGCATCTTCACCCTGATCGCGGCGGGCAAAAACAGCCGCCTGGGCCTGCTGCATCCGCAGCTGTACGGCGCCTTCAAGACCTATGGCTACGGCGCGAAGTCGCCGTTCCGCGCGATCACGGCCGGCACGAACCTCTACTACAAGAGCACGACCACGTTCAACCCGGCGACGGGCCTCGGCTCGCTCGACGTGACGAACCTCGCACGCGCATTCGGCGTGAATCTGTGAACCTTTCAGGAAGAACCAAATGAAATCGATCAAACACATGCTGCTCGGCCTCGTCCTCGCGACCTGCGCCGTCTTCAACGCCTCCGCCACGCCGACCTACAGCGACATGTTCTTCGTCGTGCCCGAGTTCGGCCCCACGACAACGCAGACCTGGGACTTCGGCATCTCGGCGCCGGGCGCTCTGGCCGGCGAGACGTTCGAGTTCGACTTCCTGTTCAACACGCCGCCCGAGCCCGCGTGGTTCTCGTTCCTCGTGTTCCCGGACGTCGCGGGCTCGATCGCGTTCACCGACCTGGGCTTCTTCGCCGGCGATCTCTTCACGCCGATCGACGCGCTGGCCCTCTCGCTGTCGGACGAACTGGCCAAAGGCACCGGCTGGATCACGAGCGGCACCTACGACCTGCGCCTGGCCGGCACGTTCCTCGTGGACGGTGCCGGGTTCACGGGGCGGGCAGTGTCCGATATTCCGGAGCCGGTGAGCCTGGCGCTGGTGGGGCTGGGGCTGGCCGGGATGATAGGGGTGCGGCGGCGCAAGGCGGTGCTGGAGGCGACCTGACGCTTACTCGACCCCGCTGCCCGAGCCCTCGACGAGCACCGGCGCCCGATAACCCGCCGGCTTGTCGCCGACGCGGGATCCGCCGTACATCATGCCCTGCATCGCGTTCGTGAAGAAATAGTAGGGGAACGGCGTCACGGGCTTGCTGGCCTCGTCCAGGCGGTTGACGAGTTCGGCCGGCAATTCGAAGTCCAGCGCCCCGAGATTCGTCGTCAGCTGTTCCGGCCGGGATGCGCCCACGATCACGCTGGCCACGCCCGGACGGTTCGCCACCCAGTTGAGGGCGACCTGCGCCATCGGCCGGCCGATTTCATTGGCCACCTGTTCCAGCGTATCGACGATCTGGAAATTGCGCTCCGTGAGATGCTGGAAGGCCGGATTGCCGTTGCCCTGCATGGCCGCGAGGCGTCCATCGGCCAGCGCATCGCGGCGGTACCGTCCGGCCAGCAGGCCGCTCGCCAGCGGGCTCCACACGGTAATGCCCATGCCGAGCTCGGTAGCCAGGCGCGTGTATTCGTGTTCGATGTTGCGCTCGACGAGCGAGTACTGCAGTTGCAGTGCCGACACCGGTTCATAGCCGCGCCATTCCGCCAGCGTCTGGGCGCGCGCCGCATACCAGGCGGGCACGTCCGACAGGCCGATATGGCGGATCTTGCCGACACGGACCAGATCGTCCAGGGTGCGCATCACTTCTTCCACCGGCGTCAGCTGGTCCCAGGCGTGCACGTAGAACACGTCCAGGTAATCCGTCTGCAGGCGCTTGAGCGAGTTTTCGACGGCGCGCAGCAGGTTCTTGCGGCCGTTGCCGCCGCCGTTCGGATTCGCAGCCGCCAGGTTGAACGTGTATTTGCTGGCCAGCACGAGTTCGTCGCGCGAACCGCTGGCCTTGATGAATTCGCCCAGCCACGTCTCGCTCGTGCCGTTCGTGTACACGTCGGCCGTGTCGATGAAGTTGCCGCCATGGTCGCGGTAGAGATTGAAGACCGTCTCGGCCGCCGCCTTGTCGGAACCCCAGCCCCATTCCGTGCCAAATGTCATCGCGCCCAGCGAGAGACGGCTGATGCGCAGGCCCGTACGGCCAAGGGTGTAGTAGATCGGCTGGTTCATGTTCGTTCTCCTCGTTGGTTGATGAACAGAAGAATAGCCGGCTCGATAAGGAAGAAAAACTGCCATAATCTTCAATCCTTATTAAGAGCTGCTTCATAATGAAACTGACGCAACTGGACGGCCTGCTGGCGTTCGCGACCGTGGCCAAACATGGCAATTTCACGGCCGCGGCCGCGCTGCTGGAAGTGACGCCGTCTGCCGTCAGCCAGACGGTGCGGCAACTGGAGGAACGGCTGGGCGTGCGGTTGTTGAACCGGACGACGCGCAGCGTGAGCCTGACGGAAGCAGGCGAACAATTTCTCGCGCGCGTGGGCCCGGCCGTCGCGGAGCTCACGCAGGCCGCCGCCGAGCTGGACGACTACCGCCACGGCGCCAGCGGCACCTTGCGGCTGAACATGTCGCACATCGTGTACGTCGCCTACCTGCGCCCGCTGCTGCCGGGCTTCCTCGCGCGCCATCCGGGCATCAAGGTCGAGCTCGATCTCGACGACAGCTTCGTCGACATCGTGGCCGGCGGATTCGACGCCGGCGTGCGTTTGGGCGAATCGGTGCAGGTCGACATGGTGACGGTGCCGCTGACGCGGCAGGAAAGGATCTGCATGGTCGCGTCGCCGGAGTATGTGGCGCGGCGCGGCCTGCCGGATTCCATCGAGGAGTTGCAGCGGCATGACTGCATCCGGTTCCGCTTCCGCAAGAGCAATACGATCTATCGGTGGGAGCTGATGCGTGGCGACCAGCTTATCGAGGTGGAAGTGAACGGGCCGCTGATCGTGACAAGCAGCGTCTCCATGGCCAGTGCTGCGCTCGACGGCATCGGCATCGCGTATGTCTTTGCTCGCCAGGTCCAGGCCGACCTGGACGCCGGCCGGCTCGTGCCCGTGCTGCCGGCGTGCTCGCCCACGTTTTCCGGGTTCCACCTGTACTACCCGACACGAAAACAAATGCCCGCGAAGTTGCGGGCATTTATCGACTACTGTACTGAGCAGCTGGGGTAACTTATTTTCCGAGAATCGACACCACATTGTCCGCCCCCGGCGCCCCGAACGCCTGCTGCTTGAGGACGTGCAACTGGTCGCGCACCTGCGCTGCCTTTTCGAACTCGAGGTTCTTGGCGTGGTCGACCATAAGCTTTTCGAGGCGCTTGATCTCTTTCGAAATCTGCTTCTCGCTCATGCCCTCGACCTTGGCGGCTTCCTCCGACAGGCCGTTGTCGTTCAGCATGGCCTTCTGCGCGGCCGCGCTGTAGACGCCGTCGATCATTTCCTTGATTTTCTTCTGCACGCCCTTCGGGGTGATGCCGTTCGCCTCGTTGAACGCGATCTGCTTCGCGCGGCGGCGTTCCGTCTCGTCGATCGCGCGCTTCATCGAATCCGTGATCTGGTCCGCGTACAGGATTGCCACGCCGTTCAGGTTACGCGCCGCGCGGCCGATGGTCTGGATCAGCGAACGTTCCGAACGCAGGAAGCCTTCCTTGTCCGCGTCCAGCACGGCCACGAGCGACACCTCCGGCAGGTCGAGACCCTCGCGCAGCAGGTTGATGCCGACGACGACGTCGAACGTGCCCAGGCGCAGGTCGCGCAGGATTTCCACGCGCTCCACCGTGTCGATGTCGCTGTGCAGGTAGCGCACCTTGATGCCGTGGTCGGACAGGTATTCCGTCAGTTGCTCGGCCATGCGCTTGGTCAGCGTCGTGACCAGCACGCGCTCGTCCTTCTTGATGCGGTCCGTGATCTCGCCCATCAGGTCGTCCACCTGCGAACGCGCGGGCTTCACGATGACCTGCGGGTCGACGAGCCCCGTCGGACGCACCACCTGTTCGACGACGTTGTCGGCTTTTTCCTTTTCGTAGTCGGCCGGCGTCGCGGAGACAAAAATACACTGACGCATCTTGTTCTCGAATTCCGAGAATTTCAGCGGCCGGTTGTCGAGCGCGGATGGCAGGCGGAAGCCGTAGTCGACGAGGTTGACCTTGCGCGAACGGTCGCCGTTGTACATCGCGTTCAACTGGCCGATCATCACGTGCGACTCGTCCATGAACATCAACGCGTCCTTCGGCAGGTAGTCGATCAGCGTCGGCGGCGGTTCGCCCGGCATCGAGCCGGACAGGTGGCGCGAGTAGTTCTCGATGCCCTTCGTAAAACCGACTTCGGCCAGCATCTCGAGGTCGAAACGGGTGCGCTGTTCGAGACGTTGTTCTTCCAGCAGCTTGCCCTGCTGGCGGAATTCTTCCAGGCGGTCGCGCAGCTCGGCCTTGATGGAATCCACCGCCTTCAGCACGGTGGCGCGGCCGGTGACGTAGTGCGAGCCCGGGTACACGGTAAAGCGCGGAATCTTCTGGCGCACTTTACCCGTCAGCGGGTCGAACAGCTGCAGCGATTCGATCTCGTCGTCGAACATCTCGACGCGGATGGCCAGTTCGGCGTGTTCGGCCGGGAAGATGTCGATGGTGTCGCCGCGCACGCGGAACGTGCCGCGCGCGAAGTCCATTTCGTTGCGCGTGTACTGCATCTGGATCAGGCGCGCGATGACGTCGCGCTGCGCGACCTTGTCGCCCGTGCGCAGCGTGAGGATCATCTTGTGATATTCGTTCGGATTACCGATACCGTAGATGGCCGACACGGTCGCGACGATGACGACGTCGCGCCGCTCCATCAGCGACTTCGTGCACGACAAACGCATCTGTTCGATGTGCTCGTTGATCGACGAGTCCTTTTCGATGAACAGGTCGCGCTGCGGCACGTACGCTTCCGGCTGGTAATAGTCGTAGTACGAGACGAAGTACTCGACGGCATTCTGCGGGAAGAACTCGCGGAACTCCGCATACAGCTGGGCCGCGAGGGTCTTGTTCGGGGCGAACACGATCGCCGGACGGCCCGCGCGGGCGATCACGTTGGCCATCGTATAAGTCTTGCCGGAACCGGTCACGCCAAGCAGCGTCTGGTACATCAGGCCATCCTCGATGCCTTCCACCAGGCCTTCGATCGCCGTGGGCTGGTCGCCCGCGGGCGGGAAGGGCTGGTGCAGCTTGAACGGTGAATCAGGGAACGTGATGACCGTAGGTGCTGGTGAATTTGCAACCGATAAATCTGCCATTGGATCAGACCTTTGCTAGAATGAGAATCCGCCTGCGATCTGGCATCGTCCAGACCGCCTATCTATACAACCGCTGCGAACCCAGCCGACAAACCAAGTTTATCACGATGAATTCCCCAGCTTCTGCCAGCATCTTCAGCGCCATCGCCATGGCCCCCCGCGATCCGATCCTCGGCATCACCGAGGCCTTCAACGCAGATACCAACCCCGCCAAGATCAATCTGGGCGTGGGCGTCTACTACGATGACAACGGGAAAGTGCCGCTGCTGCAATGCGTTCAGAAAGCGGAAGCGAAGTTGATGGAGCAGCCGACGCCCCGTACCTATCTGCCGATCGAAGGCCTGGGTGCGTACGACAAGGCTGTGCAAGAACTCGTATTTGGTGCCGACAGCGCCGTAATTCAAGAGAAACGTGCAGTCACGGTGCAAGCCCTGGGCGGCACCGGCGCGCTGAAGATCGGCGCCGACTTCCTGAAGCGCTTCTCGCCGGATTCGCAAGTCTACATCAGCGACCCGAGCTGGGAAAACCACCGCGCGCTGTTCGAAAGCGCCGGCTTCACCGTCAACAACTACGCCTACTATGACGCGGCCACGCACGGCGTCAACTTCGAAGGCATGCTGGCCGCGCTGAAAGCGATGCCGGAAGGCGCCATCGTCGTCCTGCACGCCTGCTGCCACAACCCGACCGGCGCCGAACTGAATGCCGACCAGTGGGGCCAGGTGATCGAGGTCGTGCGTGCCAACAACCTGATCCCGTTCCTCGACATGGCCTACCAGGGCTTCGGCGACGGCATCGCGGAAGACGGCGCCGTCGTCCGCCGCTTCACGGATACCGCCGGCCCGCTGCTGGTGTCGAACTCGTTCTCGAAGTCGTTCTCGCTGTACGGCGAGCGCGTGGGTGCACTGTCCGTCGTCGCGTCGACCGCGGAAGAGGCAGCCCGCCTGCTGTCGCAGCTGAAGCGCATCGTCCGCACCAACTACTCGAACCCGCCGACGCACGGCGGCAAGGTCGTCGCGACCGTCCTGTCGACGCCGGAACTGCGCCAGCTGTGGGAAGACGAGCTGGCCGGCATGCGCGTCCGCATCAAGCAGATGCGCGACGAGCTGGTCAAGAAACTGGCCGAAAAGGCTCCGGGCAAGGACTTCGCGTTCGTGCGCGAGCAGGTCGGCATGTTCTCGTACTCGGGCCTGACGAAGGACCAGGTCGAGAAGCTGCGCGCCGAATCGATCTACGCCGTGGACACCGGCCGCATCTGCGTGGCCGCGCTGAACTCGAAGAACATCGATCGCGTCGTTGACGCCATCGCAAAAGTTCTCTAAACTCTTGCTTCTTTCGCTGCGGCATCGGTCGTAGCGAAAGACAATTCCCTGATAGCTCAGTCGGTAGAGCGACGGACTGTTAATCCGCAGGTCCCTGGTTCGAGTCCAGGTCGGGGAGCCAGATTTCCGCACGGTTGGTCCGCCAACTGTGCAAGCCGTTGGTGAGCGGCTATAATACGAACACCTATTCCCTGATAGCTCAGTCGGTAGAGCGACGGACTGTTAATCCGCAGGTCCCTGGTTCGAGTCCAGGTCGGGGAGCCAGAATTTCGGAAGGGGCATCGAGCGATCGATGCCCCTTTTTCACTTTAGATAGACCCTGTTGCTGTCGCAATCGGCACGGACTGGAGTTTGTTTATGCCGATCTCTCTTTCGCTCCATATTTGTGCCTACCTCGATGTCCTTGGTGGTACGGATCTTTTCAAATGCGTGGACATCGAGGCATCCGAGAGGTTTGTTTCGATGCTGTCCGAGTTGGAGCGCCGTCTGAACGGAATGCGGCGTGACGGTACCCCGGTGGTCAGGGCGTTTACCGATAACGTGTTCGTTGCCTATCCTTTGCGAACCGCAGGAAAATTTTCGATCGAGCAGCAGGTTGGTTACTTCCTGACCGAGATCGCCAATCAAGTCGAACAGATATTCATCCACTGTGAACTGCCGATGCGCGGAGCGATCACGGTTGGCAATCTTCACATCGATGATCAGACGGTGATCGGCGAAGCCATGGTGCGCGCTGTCGAGTTGGAGAAAAAGGCGAACTTTCCCCGCGTGTTGTTGGACGATGATGTGGTCAGGATGCTGCCGACGATGCCGCTCGCTCAAGAAACCCTGGTCTACGAAGCGGCGGACGGCGACAAGTCTCTCAACTATCTTGGCTTACGTTTCTGGGGGCTCAAGTATCATCGCGAACTGATCGAGCGAAGAATCGGCGAGGTGTCCAAAAATCCGCGCGCGCAGGAAAAGTATCAATGGCTGCTCGACTATCATGGCGATATCGAGCGCCGAGTATCTGACCTCGGGCTCGTGCCTCCGAGGCCAGATCCGGCCTGATCATTGCTTCACGTTGCCTTGAATAGCGTGCGTCGTGGATGCGCGATGTCGTTGGCGCTTATCGGGTGCTGATGGGCCTGACCTTGCCCGCCGCCTCCAGCGCCCTTGCACGCGCCGTCTCGACATCCTCCGCCGTCGCCAGCGCCACGCCCATGCGGCGGCGCGCGAAGGATTCCGGCTTGCCGAACAGGCGGATGTCGCTGCCCGGCACGCGCAGCGCGTCGGCCACGCCTTCGAACGCGATGCCCGCTTCCTCCAGCTGGCCGTAGATCACGGCGGACGCGCCCGGCGCGCGCAGCGCCGTGTTCACGGGCAGGCCGAGGATCGCCTTGGCGTGCAGCTCGAATTCGCTCTGCACCTGCGTGGCCATCGTCACCATGCCGGTGTCGTGCGGGCGCGGGCTCACTTCCGAGAACCACACCATGTCGCCCTTGACGAACAGCTCGACGCCGAACACGCCCTGGCCGCCCAGGTTGGCCGTGACCTTGTCCGCGATCTCCTGCGCGCGCTGAAGCGCGAGCGGCGCCATCGGCTGCGGCTGCCACGATTCCACGTAGTCGCCGTGCACCTGCTTGTGGCCGATCGGTTCGCAAAAGCGCGTCTCGACCTTGCCGTCGGCGCCCACCGCGCGCACGGTCAGCAAGGTGATCTCGTAATCGAAGTCGATGAAGCCCTCGACGATGACGCGGCCCGCGTCCACGCGCCCGCCGGACGCGGCGTAGTTCCATGCGTTCTCGACGTCGGCGGCGCTGTCCAGCTTCGACTGGCCCTTGCCCGACGACGACATCACGGGTTTCACGACGTTCGGAAAGCCGATCTCGGCGCAGGCAGCCTTCAGCTCGTCGAGGCTGGATGCGAAGCGGTACGGCGACGTGGCCAGGCCCAGCTCTTCGGCGGCGAGGCGGCGGATGCCTTCGCGGTTCATCGTCAGCTGCGCGGCGCGCGCGGTCGGGATGCAGGTGATGGTGCCGGCCGCTTCCAGTTCCGCCAGCTTGGCCGTCGCGATCGCTTCGATCTCGGGCACGACGAGGTCCGGCTGCTCCCGCTCGATCAGCGCGGCGAGGGCGGCGCCGTCCGTCAAGTCGATGACGTGCGCGCGGTGCGCGACCTGGTGGCCGGGCGCGTTCGGGTAGCGGTCGACGGCGATCACTTCGACGCCGAGACGTTGCAGGGAGATGATGACTTCCTTGCCGAGCTCGCCGGAGCCGAGCAGCATGATTTTCGTTGCGGAAGGAGAGAGGGGCGTGCCGAGGGTGGTCATTGGTCAGTAGGGGCAGGTCGGGAAGACGGCGACTATAACAAACGGTGGCGCCGGACGCACGCCGCGGGCAGGATTTGGCAATTCCCGGATTCCTGCTATAATATTGCCTCAATTCCCTGATAGCTCAGTCGGTAGAGCGACGGACTGTTAATCCGCAGGTCCCTGGTTCGAGTCCAGGTCGGGGAGCCAGAATTTTAAAAGGCCGCGTTATCCAACGCGGCCTTTTTCGTTTTCGCCCTGCCATGACTATTCTTTCCCCGCGCGACGCCGCCCGCATCGACCACTACGCCGCCGCGGCCGACACGGACGGCTGGCTGCACCCCGTCCAGCAAGCCCTGATCCACCACCGCGGCTGGCTGCGCATGCTGGCGCCGCGCGCTGTCGGCGGCGAAGAGCGGCCGCTGCCGGAGGTCGTGCGCCTGGAAGAAGCCATCGCGCGCGTGGACGGCAGCGTCGGCTGGACCGTGACCCTGTGCGCCGGCGCCGGCTGGTTCGCGGGCTTCCTGCCGCCGCACGTGGCCCGCGCCATTCTCTCCACGCCGCGCGCCTGCCTCGCGGGCAGCGGCGCCCCGACCGGCCACGCGGACCGCGATGGCGACGGCTGGCGCATCGAAGGAGAATGGGATTACGCGAGCGGCGCGCCGATGGCCACGCATTTCACGTTCAACGCGTTCCTGCGCGAGGCGGGCAAGCCCATGCTCGATGCGGCCGGACAGCCGCGCATCCAGGCGTTCGTCGTGCCGAAGGAGATCGTCGAGATCGTGCCCCGCTGGCGCAGCATCGGCCTGCGCGCGACGGCGTCGCACGCCTACCGCGTCCGCGGCGCGTGGGTCCATGCCGACCACGGTTTCGTCATCGACCCGGCCGCCGCGCGCGAGCAGGGGCCGCTGTACCGCTTTCCGTTTCTCCCGTTCGCCTTCGTCACGCTGGCCGCGAACGTGGCCGGGATGGCTTATCACTTCGTCGACCTGGCCCGCGACTGCATCGCGCGCCGGCGCAACCGGTTCGGCGGGAACAACAAGCCGCTGATCGAGGTGCCGGCCGTGCGCGCCGTGCTGGAGCGTGTGTGCGCCCGGCTGGAGGACGTGCGCGGCCGGTTCTATGCCTTGCTCGATGCCTGCTGGGCGGACGTCGCCGCCGGTGCGGACGTCGCGGACGAGCAGGCCGCGCAGCTGCAGGCGCTGGCGCAGGCGTGGGTCGCGGCGTCGCGCCACGCCGTCGACACGCTGTATCCGTACTGCGGCCTGTACGCGGCGCGCGACGACAGCGTCATCAACCGCGTCTGGCGCGACTTTCATACGGCATCGCAACACGCGCTCTTGCTGCCGCAGAACTGAGCCGCTATAATGCGGCCTCCTTTCCCTGATAGCTCAGTCGGTAGAGCGACGGACTGTTAATCCGCAGGTCCCTGGTTCGAGTCCAGGTCGGGGAGCCAGAATTCAAAAGGGGCATCGAGAGATCGATGCCCCTTTTCGTTTTTGCCCACCCCAGCAGGAAACAAAAAAACGAGCGAAAATAACGACTTACGTTATCCAGAGATCGTTTCCTAATGTCTACTGCAGCTTCTCCAACATTCCCCCGCGGCGCCCACATCAACCCGAAACCGCTCGGCGTCGCGCTGCTGCTCATCATCCTGGGCGCGTGGTATCTCGCGCAGACCGTCGGTGCGAAACACGCCGCGCTGTTCGTCGTCGGCGCGCTGCTGGGCCTTGCGCTGTACCACGCCGCGTTCGGCTTCACGTCCGCGTGGCGCGTCTTCATCGCGGACGGCCGCGGCGCCGGCCTGCGTGCGCAGATGGTCATGCTCGCCGTCGGCGTCGCGCTGTTCTTCCCGGCGCTGTCCGTCGGCACCTTGTTCGGCAATCCCGTCACGGGGCTCGTGTCGCCCGCGGGCACGTCCGTCATCATTGGCGCGTTCATGTTCGGCATCGGCATGCAGCTGGGCGGCGGTTGCGCGTCCGGCACGCTGTACACGGTCGGCGGCGGCAGCACGCGCATGATCGTGACCTTACTTGCGTTCATCACCGGCTCCGTCATCGCGACTGCGCACATGCCGTTCTGGACGTCGCTGCCGCAATTGAAACCGATCTCGCTCGTGAAGACGCTGGGCCTGGCGCCCGCGCTGCTGCTGAACTGGGCCGTGTTCGCGCTGATCGCGTTCGTCACCGTCGTCGTGGAAAAACGCCGGCATGGACGCCTCGTCGACCCGACCGCACGGCCCGCGACGGCGTCGCCGTGGCTGCACGGGCCGTGGCCGCTGGTGGCCGGCGCCATTGCGCTCGTCGTGCTGAACTTCGCGACGCTCGCGTTGTCGGGCCGGCCGTGGGGCGTGACGTCCGCGTTCGCGCTGTGGGGGGCCAAGGCCGCGCAGGCGATCGGCATCGACACGGCGAGCTGGACGTACTGGTCGACGAAGGCGAACGCCGCCGCGCTGGCCGCGCCCGTGTCGCATGACGTGACGTCCGTGATGGACATCGGCATCGTGCTGGGCGCGATGCTGGCGGCGGCGCTGGCGGGCCGGTATGCGCCCGTGTGGCGCGTGCCGCTGCGCTCGCTCCTCGCGGCCGTCGTCGGCGGGCTGATGCTGGGCTATGGCGCGCGTCTCGCGTACGGCTGCAACATCGGCGCCTACTTCAGCGGCATCGTGTCGGGCAGCCTGCACGGCTGGCTGTGGCTCGTGGCCGCGTTCTCCGGCAACGTGTTCGGCACGCGGCTGCGTCCGCTGTTCGGACTCGAAGTGGAACGGGTGAAGCTGGGCGGCTGCTAAGGGCGGGGGCGCTGCAAGCTTCACGCAAGCGGCCTACAATCGATCCTTTGCCGTCAGGATCGAGCATGCAAGCAACAGTCAATACAACACCTCTCGAACAGGACGGACTCCCTGAAGGCCCAAGGGCCTGGGCCATTCTCGCCCTCGCGCTCGGCGTGGGCATGTCATCCCTCGATACCGCCATTGCCAACACCGCGCTGCCCGCGATGGCGCAGCAATTGCACGCCACGCCGGCCGATTCCGTGTGGATCGTGAACGCCTACCAGCTCGCCATGGTCGCCACGTTGCTGCCGATCGCGGCGCTGGGCGAGACCATCGGCTACCGCCGCGTCTACGTCGCCGGCATGGCCCTGTTCACGGCGGCGTCGCTCGCGTGCGCGCTCGCGTGGTCGCTGCCCGCGCTGATCGTCGCGCGCCTGTTCCAGGGCCTGGGGGCCAGCGCCATCATGGGCGTCAACACGGCGCTGCTGCGCGCCACGTATCCGGCCAGGCTGCAGGGACGCGGCTTCGGCACCAACGCCCTCGTCGTCGCGGTCGGCTTCGCGCTCGGGCCGAGCCTCGCATCGATCATCCTTGCTGCATCGTCGTGGCAATGGCTGTTCGGCATTAACGTCGTGCCGGGCATCGTCGCGTTCTTCATGGCGCGCAAGGTGCTGCCGGAGACGCGGCGCGCCACCCACCGCGTGGACGGGCTCGCCGGCTTCTACAACGTCGTCGCGTTTTCGATGGCCGTGCTGATGCTGGGCGATGCCGCCCACCGCGTCGGCATGAAGACCCTGCTGCCGGAAGCGTTGATCGCGCTGGTGTTCTTCGGCCTGCTGCTGCGGCGCGAGCGCGGCCATCCGGCGCCGTTGTTGTCCGTGGATCTGTTCCGTCGTCCGTTGTTCGCGCTGTCGACCATCACCGCCATCTGCACCTTCGCCGCGCAGGCGCTCGCGTTCGTCGCGCTGCCGTTCTTTTTCGAGACGACCCTCGGCCGTTCTCCTGTCGAGACGGGCTTCCTGATGACGCCGTGGCCCGTGCTGGTCGGCGTGATGGCACCCGTCGCTGGACGATTGAGTGACCGATACTCGCCGGGCCTGCTGGGCGGCATCGGTTTATTGATCCTCGCGGCCGGCCTCGTCACGATGATGAGCCTGCCGACATCACCGTCTGCCCTCGACATCGGCTGGCGCATGGCCGTGTGCGGCATCGGCTTTGGCTTCTTCCAGGCGCCGAATGTCAAGGCGATCATGGGCAGTGCGCCGGCCTCGCGCGCCGGCAGCGCCAGCGGCATGGTGGCCACCGCGCGCCTGACGGGGCAGGCGACGGGCGCCGCTCTGGTGGCGTTCTGCCTTACCATTTCCCACGTGCGCGGGCCGTGGTTCGCGCTCGGCATCGCCGCCGCGTTCTCGTTCGCTGCCAGCGTGGCCAGTTTTTCGCGCCTCGTCGTTGCGGCGCCGGCAGCATGAGCTTCATCATTCAAGAAAGAGCCAAATGACACGACGTTTCAAGATCGCGGCGATTGCCGGCGACGGCATCGGCAAGGAAGTCCTGCCGGAAGGCCTGAAGGTATTGGCGGCCGCGGCCGAGTGCTTCGGCCTGCAGCTCGAGTTCACGCATTTCCCGTGGGCCAGCTGCGACTGGTACATCCAGCACGGCGAGATGATGCCGCCCGACTGGAAAGAACAATTGTCCGGCATGGACGCCATCTATTTCGGCGCCGTCGGCTGGCCCGCGCTGGTGCCGGACCACATCTCGCTGTGGGGTTCGCTGCTCAAGTTCCGCCGTGAATTCGACCAGTACATCAACCTGCGCCCGGTACGCCTGTTCGAAGGCGTGCCGTGCCCGCTGGCCGGCCGCAAGCCGGGCGACATCGATTTCTTCGTCGTGCGCGAAAACACCGAGGGCGAGTACACGAACCTGGGCGGCGTGATGTTCCCGGGCACCGAGCGCGAAATGGTGATCCAGGAATCCGTCTTCACGCGCCACGGCACCGACCGCGTGCTGCGCTACGCCTTCGAACTGGCCAACGCGCGCCGCCGCCGGCACCTGACGGTCGCGACGAAATCGAACGGCATCGCCATCAGCATGCCGTGGTGGGACGGCCGCGCGGACGCGATCCACGCCGACTACCCGCAGGTTACCGTCGACAGGCAGCACATCGACATCCTGACCGCCCGCTTCGTGCTGCAGCCCGACCGCTTCGACGTCGTCGTCGCGTCGAACCTGTTCGGCGACATCCTGTCCGACCTCGGCCCGGCCTGCACGGGCACGATCGGCCTGGCGCCGTCCGGCAACCTGAATCCGGACCGCACGTTCCCGTCCCTGTTCGAACCCGTGCACGGCTCCGCGCCGGACATCGCGGGCAAGGGCATCGCCAACCCGATCGCGATGATCTGGTCGGGCGCGATGATGCTGGCGTTCCTCGCGGCCGGCCCGGATGCGGACCCGCGCTGCGGCGAGGCGCACGACGCCATCGTGGCGGCGATCGAGGACGTGCTGAAGGACGGACCACGCACGGGCGACCTGGGCGGCACGGCGACGACGGTCGAGGTGGGCGACGCGATCGCGGCCCGCGTGCGCGGCTGATCATGCTTTAAACGGGCACGGCCGCCCCGATATGAGGTCCATGGCGCGCCGTTCCCGACTTTCCGACTTCGACCTGCTTCCCCAGCCTGCTGCGGCGGACGCACCGTGCCCGCTGTGCGGCCGGCCGCTCGGCACGGTCAACATCGACCGGCATCACCTGATTCCCAAGTCGCTGAAGGGTAGGGAGCAATTCCCTATTCACAAGATTTGTCACCGCAAGATCCACGCGACGTTTTCCGAGCGCGAGCTGCTGCACGCCTATCACACCTGGGAGGCGCTGCGGGGCGATGAGGCCATCCGCGCGTTCATCGACTGGGTGGCGAAGAAGCCGCCGGCGTTTTATGCGCGGACGTTTACCGCAAATAAAAAGAAGTGTCGCTGAAGTCTGTACGCTCGTCCTTTGATCGGAGGATGAGATGAGACTATCGCTGCTTTGCCTGTCGTTGTTGATGCCAGTCGCGCCGTTGCTGGCAGACGAACCACTTCCCGGTGACGTGCAACGCTTCATTGACCGGCGCGAGGGGTGCGACCACATGCGTGGAGAAGTGCCGGATCACGGCGAGAAGCAACGCATTTGGGAAGTGAAGCGCGAAATTGAAAAGCTGTGCAAGGGAACGGACAAGGAGCTCGCGCAGTTGAAGAAAAAGCATGCGATGAATCTGTCCGTCATGCGGCGCCTGGATGAATTCGAGCCGGGTCTTGAAATTATCCCGAAACGCGGTTCGGTCAGCCGCACAGGCTTGCGTCAGCGGTTCGCGCCCGAAATGCGCTCACCGGGTCGCAAATTCTCTCCTGACGAGCAGCGATAGCCGGTACGTGGCTGTTCGATACAGGCGACTTTGCGGGGAGACAACAGCGCATTCCAATGCTGCATCTGCATCATTGGCGCCTGCACATAGCCGAAACTGTCCAGGTGCTTTCGTGCGTGCTGCCGGGTTTGGTTTCCCTGATGCTTACCGTGCAGCTTGTGTCCCTCGGAGCAAGCTTAATCATCCATGATTGCTGCCCGTAGTGCTCCATGGATTGGCCGTATTCGTGCCCGTTCCGAATACGTCCTTTTACCCGCTTACGGGATCCATACTCACAGATGAGCCAGCCCTGCTCATTCTCTGGAAGTTCGTAATGCTGATCGATGCCACCCTCTACCTCACGATCATTCGGGGTATCCCAGCCAGGGGGAAAGGGTAGCCCGTTGCCAGACCGTTCACCGAACATCATCATTGCGCCGGTAAGCGGGAGGGCTGGCGCATCCTTGCCGGGGTAGGCGGCCGGACAGCGGTACACATCAGCTTGAGCCGCGGTGCAGGACAGTGCCATGACGGCGACAAGGGCGGTCTTCATGGCACAAGCACAACATAAAAGTCTTCCGCCCGGTCGCATGGTTGCTTTGCTTTCGCAATCGCTTCGGGGCGTACATATACAGGGCGAGGACTGGGCCACTTTGGTGTGCCGCTGCGCCACTGATCGAACATCATGACTCGCGTTGGCTTCCCGTCAACGTACGAGTCTGCGCTCATGAATAGCGCGGCATGATTTCCGTGCACTTCAGCGCTGGTCCCCCGGGGATACTGCCACTTACCGTCGATCAACCGAAAATTGGCGATAACGGTTCCCGGCTTGAGAGTTCGGGCAACATCGATGACCCGTTCGCCTCGCTGCCATCGTCCGGTCCAGCCGACGCCTGTCAAGGCCTGTGGAAGTCGGGCGCACTCGCCATTAGCGATCATCAGATGTTTCAAGCCATCTCTTCCTTGTTCTTTGTACACCTGCTTGGCCTTGCCTTCCCACTCCTTCAACAAGGCATTGAAGTTGCCAGAGTAGACCACCGGATGGGGCATAGTGGCCTCCTGATCAAGCGTAGACCTTGTTTGCGGCGGAATCCCAGCCGCCAGTAGTCTGTCCGCCAGCACCGCCGGTGATCTTTTGTTGGACGTAGGAGCATTTAAACTTGGACGATGCCAGATGGATGCTCTCCGTAATGATCCCGCCGTTGGCGCTGGTCGGGTTGACGGTGGAAATTAGCACGTTTTCCAGTTCGATTTCGAAGTACTTGACGCGGGAGCCGTCGCCATCGGCCCTGAAGAACTCGAACTTGGCCTTCGGGATCGTCTTTCCCATCGCACAGGTCTGGAAGAGCACCGGGCTTGCTATGTCGGCCAGCTTTTCGAAGCTGACTTCATGTACGTCGGCCTTGCCGCTTGTGTGCCCACCGGCTGTCGATACGGCCGTGGCCCTTGGTTGGGTAACGCCCCAGTGGACACTGGTTACTTCGATCCAGCCCTTGTGCTTATCGTCTTGGGACTCGCCTTTGATGTCACCAATCTGTAGGTATGCGTCGATCACTCTTGCCTCCGTTGCCAGGTTGAACGAGGGATTGTTGCCTGACTGTCCAGGCCAAATGTTGGCTGGAGTCAGGAAACCCCAAGGAGACAGATCAACAGTGTGACTTCTCCGGGCAGAGTTCTTAAAAAATGGTTTTTGGAAGGTGCCCTCTCAGCCAGGTATCGATTGCATCAGCTATCTCTGCAATCGCCGGTACCTAAACTGGTATTGGCGCAGGGTAATGGAACGAAGCCAGCAGGGCGCTCATTGCGTTATCGGCCAAGAGAGATTCGAATTGCAGATTTCGCTGATGACTGAAATGCATCAAGTCGTCCTGGGAAGACTAAAGATGATGTTGACCCAGCGACTATAACGACGGGATGAAGTCTTAATCCGCTGTTTTCGTCGAAGGGGACATAGCCTCCAACGCATCGTGCTTTCTGATCGGGACGCCATCAGGGCGAAATTGCCAGGCTGTGCAGTATCGCCGTAGGTCGCCGATTCTTATCAGCATCTCTTTATGGTTTGCCATGATGCGGGGTTCGATATGACCCGCTGTGACAAGCCGCATAGTCGTGTTCTGGAATGCCAGTGCATTGTTCACGCCAAACGTGATGCGGTATTCCTTCTGCTTTTCGTAGTGCCTTGTCTTGGACATTGCTATTCTGTCGGGGAATGCCCATTCGATTCCTACGTCGTCGCCAGCGTCATAATATGTGACTGGCCTGTGAAGGAGGGTCTCATTCTTGATCGACGGACGGCGCTTCAAGGCAGAGCGGATGCCAGCAATTAGTTTGACCGGATTGTGTATCTCAATACATGTTGTCGTTCCGAAGTCATGGGCAAGTCTGCGGATAACTCGGTACTAAGGCACAGCACGAAAATGTCTTCAGTTCGGACGCTGGATTCAAGGGAGCCGTTGAAAATGTGCGTCTGGTCGCTCTCAACCATCGTAAGGGGAAGCCCTCCCGCATTTTGATGCAATCGCGTGCCTTCGTACCTGTCGCCCCGTACCTGTTGCTCTTCGTAGTCTTTGTAGTACGAGAGCGACCGAAAAAGAAGTTCACCACGTCGTATAAACCCGTCAACGTACTTTGCGGGTGTGTACTTGTAGATGGGCGACATGCACGCTCCAGGTGAGCAACAGGGATTGTTGCCCATCCATTGTATTCGCTGGTACGTTGTCTTGCTTGAGTAGCTCGAGCGGACACAAAGTCGGGTTTACCGGTCGATTCATACATTTCAAAGTGAGCTCTTCCATCCAGTCAGAGCGATATCAGGTTGACATTATTGATGTCGCACGATTGAACGGAACGTCACTACCGTCGTGCTTGGTGTTAAAATCGAATCTTACTTTTTTGCAATTCTGGTTCCTTTTTCAATGCCGATTCCCTCGCAGTTGCAATGAACCAAGAAGACTCGAACGCCTGCTCGGTTCTCCTGATCGATGACGAACCCTTTGCCGAGGACATCATTTCCCACGGCATGAAGGGGTGCGCCTCGTACGCTCTGCGTTATGCGCGCGACCCCGGCATGGCGGTCGAGCTGGCGAAGGAAATCAATGCGACGGTGGTGCTCGTCGACCTGCGCATGCCCGAGATCGACGGGTTCGAAGTCACGCGCCGCCTGCGTGCGGACAAGGATACCGAGCACATTCCCGTCGTCCTGCTGTCGTCCGAAGAAGATCCCGAGATCAAGGCAAAGGCGTTCGCCCTCGGCGCCAACGATTACCTCGTCAAGTGGCCCGATCCGCGCGAGCTCGTCGCGCGCGTGCGCTACCACAGCGACGCCTGCATCGCGCGGCGCCAGCGCGATGCCGCGTTCGTGTCGCTGCGGCACAGCCAGGAGCAGCTGGCCGCCAGCCAGTCGGCGCTGCACCAGGCGCAGAAGATGGAAGCGATCGGCCAGCTGACGGGCGGCGTCGCGCACGATTTCAACAATGTGTTGCAGATCATCGGCGGCAATTTGCAGTTGCTGAAACTGGTGGGCAACCTGAACGAGGCCGGCAAGGCACGCGTCGACATGGCGCTGGCCGGCGTCGAGCGCGGGGCCAAGCTGTCGTCGCACCTGCTCGCGTTCGCGCGCCGCCAGCCGCTGCAGGCCGTGGTGATCAATCCGGGCCATCTGCTGCGCGAAATGGACGACATGATGCGCCGCGTGCTCGGTCCGCGCGCGCGCGTCATGACCGAGATCGCGGCCGCCTTGGGCAGCACCCTCGTCGACCCGAACCAGCTCAACAACGTACTGTTGAACCTCGCGATCAATGCACGCGATGCGATGGCGGGCGGCGGCACCCTGACGATCCGCGCGGCCAATGCGGGGCCGGACAGCGCCTTGCCTCCGGAAGTGCCGCGCGGCCACTACGTGCTGATCGAAGTGGCGGATACGGGCAAGGGCATGTCGCCCGAAGTGCTGGAGCGCGCGTTCGAGCCGTTCTTCACGACCAAGCCGACGGGGCAGGGGACCGGCCTGGGGCTGTCGATGGCGTATGGCTTCGTCAAGCAGTCCGGCGGCGAGATCGTCCTGAAAAGCGAACCGGGCAAGGGCACCAGCGTGCGCATCTACCTGCCGCGCAGCGAGGCCGAGCCCCAGCGCACGGAACAGGCGCCGACGGCGCCGCTGCTGGGCGGCGTGGAGACGATCCTCGTCGTCGAGGACGAGGAAGACGTGCGCAGCACGACCTGCGGCATCCTGTCCGCGCTGGGCTACAAGGTGCTGGAGGCGCCGGATGCGGCGAAGGCCGTGGAGATCGTCGAGAGCGGCCAGCACATCGACCTCGTGTTCACGGACGTGATCATGCCGGGGCCGGTGAGCAGCCTGCAATTGGGCGAGGTGGTGCGGCGGCGGTTGCCTCAGGCGCAGATCCTGTACACGTCGGGCTATGCGGAGGGCGTGCTGGCGCACGAAGGGAAACTGGAGGCGTCCGTCAACCTGTTGCAGAAGCCGTACCACCCGGACGCGCTCAGCGCGCGCATCCGGCACCTGCTGCGGCGGCGTCAGATCGCGATGATGTGATTACTTGCTGGGCTTGACGTAGCGCTGCGACCCCGGCGGCGGTTCGTTCAGCACGGCCCAGAAGATGCCCAGGTCCGCGATCGCGCGCACGAATTCCGTAAAGTCCACCGGCTTCACCACATAGGCATTCACGCCCAGCTCGTAGCTGCGCACGAGGTCCTGTTCTTCCTTCGACGACGTCAGCATCACCACCGGCAGGGGCTTGAGCCCGTCCGTGCTGCGGACTTCGCGCAGGACTTCCAATCCATCCACTTTCGGCAACTTCAGGTCGAGCAGCACGACGGCCGGATTGCCCGCCGGACGCGATGCGTATTCGCCGCGGCGGTGCAGGTAGTCCAGCGCTTCGGCGCCGTCGCGCACGATGATGACCTGGTTGGCGAGCTGGCTCTTGGACAGCGCGATCAGCGTGAGTTCGAGATCGTTCGGGTTGTCTTCGACCAGGAGGATGGGCTTGAGCATGGGTGTCTTCGTAAGCTTTCAATGAGATGAGTCTTGTCTGGGCAGCGCGAACGAGAACGTCGCGCCTTCGCCCTGCACGGAGTCGGCCCAGACGCGGCCGTTGTGGCGCTCGACGATGCGGCGCACGTTCGCCAGGCCGATGCCCGTCCCCTGGAAATCTTCCATCCGGTGCAGGCGCTGGAACACGCCGAACAGCTTGTGCACGTATTCCATGTTGAAGCCGGCGCCGTTGTCCGCCACGTGGAAGACCGTCTCGTGCGGATGGTCTTCGGCGGACACGCGGATCACGGCCGGATCGCGCTGGCCCGTGAACTTGACGGCATTGGACAGCAGGTTGAACAAGGCCAGGTGCAGGAAGGTCGGGTCGGCCCACACTTCCGGCAGCGCGCCGATGTCCCACTCGATGTTGCGGCCGCGCGTTTCCAGCGCCAGCTTGTCGAGGCAGGATGCGACGAGGTCGTTCATGTCGACCGTCGTGGGGCGCAGCGAGGCGCGGCCCATCTGCGAGAACGACAGCAGGTCGTCGACGAGCTTGCCGGCCAGGCGCGCGGCTTCCTTGATGTTCTTGAGGAAGCGCTGGCGCTGCTGGGCGTCCTCGCTGCCGGCCGATTCGAGCAGCAGGTCGGCAAAGCCGACGATGTGACGCAGCGGCGCGCGCAGGTCGTGCGACACGGAGTACGAGAACGCTTCCAGTTCCTTGTTGGCGCGGCCCAGTTCCTCGGCCAGTTCGGCCATCTGCTCCGCGCGTTCGAGCGCGATGCCGAGGAGGGCGGTGCGGAATTCCAGCGCCATCTCGATCTCGCCCTGGTGCCACGGCTGGCTCGTGCCGTGGATCGTTTCGCGCCACGCCTCGAAGCTCGTGCGCGGCGACAGCTGCGTGGGCGCGCCCGGCGCCGGCGCCTTCGCGTGTGGATTGCCCGCCCACTCGATCGTGTGCACCCACTCGGGACGGAACCACAGCAGATAGTGCTTGTGGATGCGCGAGATCGGCATCGCGAGCAGGCCGCTGGCGTTGCGCGTGATGCGCGCCGCCGGCGGATACTGCGCGGACAGCTTATCGGTGTGGAACACGTCGCCGTGGTCGTGCAGGGTGAGCCAGTCGACGAGGGCGCCGATGTCGTCCTCGCCCGGCGTGTCGCCGTACGTGTGGATGCGGTCGTCCATCATGATCGCCACGCCCGACGCGCGCGCGAAGCGCAGCAGGTCGGGGAAGACGTGCGCCAGGTTCTCGATGAAGTCGCTGCCCTGCGTGAGGCCGGCGAGCATCGACACCATCGTGCGCCGCACCTCGAGGCGGAACTGCAGGTCGGCCGCGTCCTCGCGCGATTCGATGCACAGCGCGAGGATCTGGCCCAGCTGCTCGCACGCGGTGCGCTTTTCGAAGGCGACCGGGATCGGTCCCTCGTTGTGGCACGAGATCAGGCCCCACAGCTTGCCCTTGACCATCAGCGACACGGACATCGACGCCAGCGTATTCATGTTGCGCATGTACTGCAGGTGCACGGGCGAGACGCTGCGCAGCGCCGCGAACGACAAATCGTTCGGCCGGCCGGTGACAGGGTTCAGCGGCGGCACGAGCGGGGCGGGCGTGTAGGCCGCATCCTGGATCAGGCGGATGCGCGACAGCTTGTACAGCTCGCGCGCCTGCGCCGGGATGTCCGATGCCGGGAAGTGCTGCCCCATGTACGAGTGATAGCGTTCGTCGCGCGCTTCCGCCATCACGTGGCCGTGGCCGTCCGCGTCGAACTGGTACACGAGCACGCGCCCGAAGCCCGTCACGGAGCGGATGTGCTGGCACGCCAGGCTGGCCAGCGCTTCGATCCCGGACGCGTCGTTCACCTTCAGCAGGAAATCGCCGATCAGCGGGTACAGGTGACGGAAATCCGCCGCTTCCGCGCGGTCGACGGCTTCGAATTCGGCGATGACGACGCCATCCCATTTGTGGGCGAGCACGTCGAAGTGGTTGCCGTTGGCCGCCGTGATCGTGCCCAGGTAGTACGGACGCGGGCCCAGGTCTGCCGCCAGTTCGGCGGCGATACGCTGCGCCGCGGCGGCCCCGATCACGTCCGCCAGCGGATGCCCGATCGCGTCCCGCGCCCCGACGCCGGTCCAGTCGCCCACGTTGGCGCTGGCCTGCAGCACTGCCAGGCCGGGCGCGAGCGTGAGCAGGAACCCGTGCGGCTGGATGCTGCCGGGCGTGCGGATCGGTTCCTTGTCGCAGGTCGACAGGTCGAGGACGGGTACGGTGGCGGCCTGGGTCATGGGTGGTCAACGGCGTCGGAAACGTCGGGTTGCAAGTGCAGCATTTTACAATGAAACGCTGAACGTCAATTCTGTATTCATACAACGATATCCCAGCGATCCGCGCGAATCCGGCGAATTGTGCGGGTGGATCGATGCGATTATTGGTGTGGAAATGGGAAATTCGACGACATCCTTGATTACCTGGCAGGTAATCGCCGCGCCGCACGCCTGCCGGCACACTGGCTCCAACGTCAACCACCGAAGGAGACCACCATGGCCATGCAACGACACACCCGCGCCTACACGGGCGCCCCGAACACCATCATTGCCGGCGACGTCAACCTGTACTACCGCGACTGGGGCCGCGGCCGCCCCGTGCTGTTCGTGGCCGGCTGGTCGATGTTTTCCGATTCCTGGGGCTACCAGATGATGGCGTTGTGCCGCCGGGGGCTGCGCTGCATCGCCTTCGACCGGCGCGGCCACGGCCGCTCGTCCGACCCGGGCG
>CBIHQW010000024.1:0-91557 GCA_966212285.1 Massilia kyonggiensis | reverse complement strand
CCGACATCCTGCTGGGCGGCCTGGCGCCGGACGGCGGGCTGTATCTGCCCGAACAGTATCCGCAGGTAACCGGCGCCGAGCTCGACGCGTGGCGCAAGCTGTCCTACGCGGAACTCGCGTACGAGATCCTGCGCAAGTTCGCGACGGACATTCCGGATGCCGACCTGAAGGCCCTCACGGCCAAGACGTACACCCCCGAGGTCTACAGGAACGCCCGCGCCGACGAGTCCGCGAGCCAGATCACGCCGCTGCGCGTGCTCGAACAGTCGCCGGAACGCACGCTCATCCTGCAAGGCCTGTCGAACGGCCCGACCCTGGCCTTCAAGGACATGGCGATGCAGCTGCTGGGCAACCTGTTCGAATATGCGCTGGCAAAGAACGGCGACGAGCTGAACATTTTCGGCGCCACGTCCGGCGACACGGGCAGCGCGGCCGAATACGCGATGCGCGGCAAGCGCGGCATCCGCGTGTTCATGCTGTCGCCGCACAAGAAGATGAGCGCGTTCCAGACCGCGCAGATGTTCAGCCTGCAGGACCCGAACATCTACAACATCGCCGTCGAAGGCGTGTTCGACGACTGCCAGGACATGGTCAAGGCCGTGTCGAACGACCTCGAATTCAAGGTCCGCCAGAAGATCGGCACCGTGAACTCGATCAACTGGGCGCGCGTCGTCGCGCAGGTCGTGTACTACTTCCGCGGTTACTTGAGCGCGACGACGTCGAACGACCAGAAGGTGTCGTTCACGGTCCCGTCGGGCAACTTCGGCAATATCTGCGCCGGCCACATCGCGCGCATGATGGGCTTGCCGATCGCGAAGCTGGTCGTCGCGACGAACGAGAACAATGTGCTGGACGAATTCTTCCGCACAGGCGTGTACCGCGTGCGCAAATCGTCCGAGACGTATCACACGTCGAGCCCGTCGATGGACATCTCGAAGGCATCGAACTTCGAGCGCTTCGTGTACGACCTCGTCGGCCGCGACGCGGACCGCACGCATGCGCTGTTCCGCAAGGTCGACACGCACGGCGGCTTCGACCTGTCCGGCGCGCCGGGCAGCGACGGCGACGAATTCAAACTCGTGTCGAACTACGGCTTCCAGTCGGGCTGCTCGACGCACGAAGACCGCCTCGCGACGATCCGCGACGTGTTCGACGACTACGGCATCACCATCGACACGCACACGGCCGACGGCATCAAGGTCGCCCGTGAACACGTCGAGCCGGGCGTGCCGATGATCGTGCTGGAGACCGCGCTGGCCGCCAAGTTCAACGAGACGATCCTGGAAGCGCTGGGCCTGGATGCCGCGCGTCCGGCCGGCTTCGAGGACATCGAGTCGCTGCCGCAGCGCTTCGTCGTCATGCAGCCGAACGTCACCGAAATGAAGCAGTTCATCGCGGCGCACACGGGACTGGAAAAGTGAACCAGCCTGCGCGCAAGCCCCTGATGCCGGTGCGGGAAGCGCTGGACGTCCTGCTGGCGGCGGCCCGTGCCGTCGATGGCGTCGAGGACGTCGACACGCTCGCCGCCAACGGCCGCGTGCTCGCTTGTGACCAGGTGTCGGGCTTGAACGTGCCGTCCGCGGACAACACGCAGATGGATGGCTACGCCGTGCGCGCGGCCGATTGCGCGAGCGGATCGGCCACGCTGCGCGTCGCCCAGCGCATCCCGGCCGGGACGGTCGGCGCGGCGCTGGAAGCCGGCACCGCCGCCCGCATCTTCACGGGTGCGCTGATCCCGGAAGGTGCGGATGCCGTCGTCATGCAGGAACAGTGCGAAGCGGCCGGCGACCACGTCACGATCAAGCACGTGCCGCAGCCGGGCGAATGGATTCGCCGTGCCGGCGAAGACATCGTCGCGGGCACCGTGATCCTGCCGGCCGGCACGCGGCTGCGCAGCCAGGAGCTGGGTCTGGCGGCCTCCGTCGGCCTCGCGCGCCTGCCCGTGCGCCGGCGCGTGCGCGTGGCCGTGTTCTTCACGGGCGACGAGTTGGCGATGCCGGGCGAGCCGCTGGCGCCGGGCGCCATCTACAACTCGAACCGGTTTACGTTGCGCGGGCTGCTGGAAAACCTCGGCTGCGAAATCAGCGACTACGGCATCGTGCCCGATTCGCTGCAAGCCACGCGCGCCACCCTGCGTGCCGCCGCCGCGCAGCACGACCTGATCATCACGTCGGGCGGCGTGTCCGTCGGCGAGGAAGACCACATCAAGCCGGCCGTGGAAGCGGAAGGGCGGTTGAACATGTGGCAGATCGCCGTCAAGCCGGGCAAGCCGCTGGCGTTCGGCGAAGTGAATCGTGACGGTGGTTCCGCGTTCTTTCTTGGCCTGCCGGGCAATCCGGTGTCGAGCTTCATCACGTTCCTGCTGTTCGTGCGGCCGTTCCTGCTGCGCCTGCAGGGCGTGACGGGCGCCGAGGCACCGAAGGCGATCCCGCTGCGCGCGGATTTCGACTGGACGAAGCCGGACCGCCGCAACGAATTCCTGCGCGCCCGCATCAACGACGCCGGCGGGCTGGACCTGTTCCCGAACCAGGGCTCCGGGGTGCTCACGTCGACCGTATGGGCCGATGGCCTGATCGACAATCCGCCGGGCCAGGCGATCGCGAAGGGCGACATCGTGCGCTTCATTCCGTTCGCGTCGCTGCAGTACTGAGAGATGTCATGAAGATCAATCTGCGATTCTTTGCCAGCGTGCGTGAAGCCGTCGGCAGCCCGGGCGAGTCGGTCGACCTGCCCGCCGATGTGGCGACCGTGGGCGCCGTGCGTGATTTCCTGATCGCCCGCGGCGGCGCATGGGCCGACGCCCTCGCGCACGAGCGCGCGCTGCGCATGGCGTTCAACCACGTGATGTGCGAGCCGGGGACGCCGGTGCAGGAAGGCGGGGAAGTGGCGTTCTTCCCGCCCGTCACCGGCGGCTAGGTCAGACGATCGTTTTTTCGGCCAGCGCCAGCAGCTTCGCGCAATTCGCATTGCGCTCCCCATAGTCGCGCCACGCCGTCGCACGTGCGAGCTCCTGCCATTTGCGCAGCGAGTCCTGGTTCAGGTCGACCGTGCGGCCGCCGGCGCCCTGGAACAGCGCGGCCACGGCCGCATCGTCCTGCTGGGCCGACTTGCGCGCGAACGCTTCCAGGTCGGCACCCACGGACAGCAGCACGGCCTGCTGGTCTTTCGGCAGGCGTTCGAAGGCGGCGCGCGACATCAGCAGCGGCTCCAGCATGAACCAGTACATGCCGCCGCGCGCCGTCGTGACGGACTTGCTCACTTCATCGAGGCGGAACGAGATCAGCGAGGACGACGACGTCATGGCCGCGTCGAGCTGCCCTTTTTCCATTGCGTTCTTGATGTCGTTCGACGGCATCGTGACGACGGTGGCGCCGGCTTCTTTCAGGATCATGTCCATTTCGTGCGAGCCGCCGCGCACCTTCAGGCCGGCCGCGTCTTCCGGATCGACGATCGGCTTGCCGCGCGATGCCATGCCCCCCGCCTGCCAGATCCAGCTCAGCATGATCAGGCCCTTGTCGGCCAGCACGCGGTTGAATTCCTTGCCGATCTCTTCGTTTTTCCACCCATAGCCTTGTTCGTACGACGTGACGAGGCCCGGCATCAGGCCGATGTTCACTTCGGGCAGGTCGGCGCCCGCGTACGACAGCGGCACCAGCGAGATGTCCAGCGCGCCCTTGGCCAATGCAGGAATCTGCGCGTCGCTCTTCATGAGCGTCGAGCGCGGGTAGATCGAGAATTTGACTTTGCCTTTGGTCCGCCGCTCCGTCTCGGCCGCGAACATGCGGCACAGGCGGTCGCGGAAATCACCTTCGGCGACACTGCCGCCGGGGAATTGATGGGAAATCTTGAGGTTCGTGGGCTGGGCCCATGCAGCGTGCAACAAGAGCGGACTGGCCGCAATTCCAACCAGCATTGTCCTACGGGTGATAACCGACATACACATCCTCCAAGATGATATTACGGACTACCTTACGAATCGTGGACGCCTCTTGACGACCGCCATGGGCGTACATCGTTCGAGCTTTTTACATTTTGTAGCCTATAAGAATAGGCTCAGCAGTTTGCTTGTCAAGAAAATATTGCGCTGAAAAACCATGCGGCGCAGCATAAACGCCGGCGAAGAAGGGCGCTGTCAAGGGCGCAGTATCGCGCCGTAGAGTCATGGGGGTTTGCGCTGGATCTGAAGTGCGGTCTGCTGCGGTGCCGCGAATGTTACAAACGCCGCCGGGTGGCCGGAGGCGTTTTTTGACAGCCCATGCAGGGCGGGATCAGCGAGCCGGCAGCGGATACGTGGCCGGGCTCACGTTGCCGTCCCTGTCGACAGCCTGTACGCCGAACAGCAGGTTGTCCTTGGACAGGTCGACGCGGTACGCCGTCACGTTGCCGACGAACTTCGATCCCTGCCACTGCGGCGCCGTCGTGTCGCGCCACACGATGCGGTAGCCGGCCAGGTCGGGTTCCGTGTTCGCCTTCCACACGAGGTCCGTGCCGTTGTCGAGGTTCGCCGTTTTCACCTTGACGTCCTGTGGCGCGGCCGGGGCCAGCGCCAGCGAGGCGAGCGACGCCGCGTTCACGCGCGCCACCTGGGCCACGTACTCGGGATCGACGTATTCGACGAGGTCGCCGATCTTCTTGCCGTTCTCCGTGCGCAGGTCCTGGTGCTGGTGGTTGAAGTCCTCGTGCGGTTCCGTGAAGCGCACGGCCGCGTAGCCGGCGTCGAGGAACGGGCTGTGGTCGCCGCCGCGCAGGTAGCGGTCGCGCCGGTAGATGATGTTGACCTTGAAGTCCGGGACGTAGCGCTCGCCCGTTTCCTTCACGTGGCGCGCGAGCTGGCGCGTGATCGAGTCGTTCTCGCCGCCCGTCTGGAGGAGTGTCCGCAGCGCCGGCGTCGTCTCCTTCACGGGCGGGACGCCCTCCGCGAACAGGCGCACTTCCGCGTTGTCCACCTTGCCGTTTTCGTCGTGCGAGCTGCCGATGATGTCGTTGTTGAGCATGCCCGCGATGTTCATGCCGGCCGCTTTGGCCTTCGCCGCATAGTCGCCGGAGCCGTACAGGCCTTGCTCTTCCGCCGCCACGGTCATGAAGACGAGCGAGGCGTCGAATTTGTGGCGCGACATCACGCACGCCATTTCGATGACGGCCGCGGTGCCCGAGGCGTCGTCGTTCGCGCCCGGCGCGTCGGCCGTGTAATTCATCACGTCCGTCACGCGCGAATCGTAATGGCCGCTGACGATGTAGTAGCGGTCCTTCGACGCCGGCTGCGTGCCGGGCAGGGTCGCCACCACGTTGACGATCTCCGTCGGGCGCGTGATGCGGTTGGCGACGGGGTGGACGTGGCTCTGGAATTGCACGTCCAGCTTGCCGGCGCCGCAGCGTTCCAGCTCGGCCTTGATCCAGCGCCGCGCGGCGCCGATGCCGCGCGTGTTCGATTCCGTCTCGGACATCGTGTGGCGCGTGCCGAAGCTCACGAGTTTTTCGACGTAGGCGTGGATGCGCTGCGGCGAGATCTCGCGCACGATGGCGTCGACGTCGGCCTGGCGCGCGGGCAGCGTGGCGTCCGTGAGCGGCGCGGCGTGGGCGCCGGCGCAGGCCAGCAGCAGGATGGGGAGGGTGGTCTTGTGAACGGGATGCATGGGACTCCTTGGGCCGGTGGGCTTTTTTTATGGATGGGCGGCGTGCGGATACGCGGGCGCCGCCGCCATGCACTGTACCCGACGGCGGCAACGGGGGAAATCTTTACGCCGTCAGGTCTTGGACCAGCGCCGCAGGATGGCGAGGATGACGAGGGCGAACAGCGTGGACAGCAGCGCCGTCGCTTCGCGGCCCATGCCCGCGGCGACGCCGAGTGCCGCCGTCAGCCAGATGCTGGCGGCCGTCGTGAGGCCGCGCACGTCGTTGCGGTCCCGCTGCTTCAGGATCGCGCCGGCGCCGAGGAAGCCGATGCCGGCCGTGACGCCCTGCAGCACGCGCGACAGGTCTTCCATCTTCATGCCCGCCTGCAGGGGAATCAGCACGAACAGCGCGGAGCCCAGCGACACGAGCATGTGCGTGCGCAGGCCTGCGGGCGCGCCGACGGATTCGCGCTCCCAGCCCAGCACCCCGCCGAGCACCACGGCCACCAGCAGGCGCACGACGATGCGCACGATGCCCGCGCCGTCGCCGATGTCGGTGAATTCCTCGCGTACCGTGCCCCAGACTTCTTCCAGCGTCATGCCGCCTCCCGAATGCCGATGACGCTCATGATGCCAGCCAGGGCCATACGGCGGCGTACGGCGTCACAACGTGCCGAGGAACGTGCGGATCGCGGCGGTGACGGCCTGCGGCTGGTCGAACATCGCGAAGTGGCGCGACGGGGCGACCGTCACCACCTGCAGCTTCGGCGTGCCTTCCATCAGCGCGCGGTAGTAGTCGGCCTTGGCGGCGGGCGTGAGGCCTTGCTGGCTGCTGTCCAGGTCCAGGTAGGGGACGATGGCCAGCACCGGCGCCTGGATCGATTTCAGGCCGGGGCGCAGGTCCACGGTCACGACGTCGGCGGCCCACGTGCCGACGGATGCCGGATCGCTGCGCGCCGTCAACTGGGCCAGCGCGTCGGCCTTCGCCATGTCCATCACCCCGATCGTGCGCATATAGCCTTGCTGCTGCTGCGCGAACCGGTCTCGGGGCTGGTTGCCGACCTGGGCGCGCATCCGCTCGGCGAATTGGGCGCGCTGCGGCGGCGTCATGTCTTCCGCGCCGGGCATCACGGGCAGGCCGTCGATGCTGACGATGCCGCCGACCGTGGACGGTTTGTCTTCGGCGACGGCCAGCGCGAGGATGCCGCCCAGGCTGTGGCCCACGATGACCGGCTTGTCGAGGCGGCGGCTCGCAATCAGTTCCTCGACGGCGGCTCGCGCCGCCGCGAACGGGGCCGGTCCTGCCGGCGGGCGGCCGTCGAAGCCCGGGAGCGTGAGTACGTAGACGGCGTGGTCGGGGGCGAAGGCGCGGATGGTGTCCTGCCACACCCAGCTGCCGCTCGCGAGGCCCGGGATCAGGATCAGCGGGCGTCCCTTGCTGCCATGCCGCTCCACGAGGACGCCACCCACCTCGAAGCGCTCGGCCGGCGCGATGGTGGCGGCGAACCGGTTGGTCTCCGGCACGGTGTCGGCGGCGCGGCCGTGGTGCGCGCCGCCCATGAACAGCGTGACGGCGATGGCGGCGAATACGGCTTTGTTGCGGAAGATGTTCATGCGGTCTCCTGGTCCGGGAAGAAAATGGTTTCGATCGGTTGATCGAACAGTTTCGAAAGTGCGAAGGCCAGCGGCAGGCTCGGGTCGTAGCGGCCCGTCTCGATGGCGATGACGGTCTGGCGCGAGACGTCCAGCAGCTCGGCCAGGTGGGCCTGGCTCCAGCCGCGCGCCCCGCGCAGGTCGCGGATGGCGTTCTTCATGATTCGACGCCCCGGCGGGCGCGCAGCGCCAGGATGGTGCTCGCGACACCCCAGCTGACGCCCATGACCATCCACACGCTGAACATCGACAGCTTCGGGAAGCCCGCCGTTTCGAGGAACCCGTAGCTGAACGTGACGGCGCCGGTGATCCCGAACGCGAGCGCCAGGGTTTCCAGGAGGCGCATCCGCTGGTACTCGTCGACGCGGGCGACGTGGCGCGCGATGGCCCGGATCATCATGGCGAAGCCGATCATCGGCGCCAGCAGGACGACGGTGCGCAGCGGCCCGTCGTCCAGCGGCCGGCCGTACCGGATCGACGCGAACAGCAGCACGACATACACGGCGATGGCCGTCAGCAATTCGCCGCGGTAGGCCCGCCCGACACGTTTCTCATGCATCGCACACCTCCTCATGTAAAGTATGCTTTACATCGTAGGGCGGCTTCGGAGTGATGTCAAGCTTCCTTTACATCCTTTTTTGGCGCGCGTTCGACTACAATGCACGGCTCCGTTTTCTCCTGTTGCCGCCATGTCCCAGCCCACTGAATCCCGTCCCCACGCCATCGTCATCGGTGGCGGTCCCGCCGGCCTGATGGCGGCCGAGGTGCTGTCCGCGGGCGGTGCGCGCGTGGACGTGTACGACGCGATGCCGTCCGTCGGCCGCAAATTCCTCCTGGCCGGCAAGGGCGGCATGAACATCACGCATGCGGAACCGTATGACGCGTTCGTCGGCCGCTACGGCGCCCGCGCGAACCGCGTGAAGCCCTGGCTCGATGCGTTCCCGCCGGCGCAATTACGGGAATGGATCCACGGGCTGGGTGTCGACACGTTCGTGGGGACGTCCGGCCGCGTGTTCCCGACCGATATGAAGGCGGCGCCGCTGCTGCGCGCGTGGCTGCACCGGCTGCGCGAGGCGGGCGTCGCGTTCCACATGCGTCACCGCTGGACCGGCTGGCGCGACGGCGCCCTCGTGTTCGCGACGCCCGACGGCGAAACGACGGTCGACGCGCAAGGCAGCGCGACCGTGCTGGCGCTGGGCGGCGCGAGCTGGGCTCGGCTCGGGTCCGACGGCGCGTGGGCGCCCCTGCTGGCCGCGCGCGGCGTGGACGTCGCGCCGCTCGTGCCGGCCAACTGCGGCTTCGACGCCGACTGGTCGGATCACTTCGCGGAGCGTCATGCCGGCGCGCCGCTGACGACCGTCGCGCTGGCCCTCGAAGGCGGCGCGTTCCGCAAGGGCCAGTTCGTCGTCACCGCAACCGGTATCGAGGGAAGTCTCGTGTACGCGCTGTCGGCGGGCATCCGCGACCGCATCGTGCAGGACGGCCAGGCGACCGTGCTGCTGGACCTGCTGCCCGACCACGACCCGCAGCGCGTGCTGGACGAGGTGACGCGCCCGCGCGGCACGCGTTCGATGTCCAGCCATCTGCAAAGCCGCCTGGGCATCAAGGGCGTGAAATCGGGGCTGCTGCACGAATGCCTGGGCAAGGCCGAGTATGCCGACCCGGCGAAACTGGCGCGCGCCCTGAAGGCCCTGCCGCTCGTGCTGAAACGTCCGCGTCCGATCGATGAAGCGATCAGCAGCGCGGGCGGCGTGCGCTTCGACGCGCTCGACGGCGCCATGCTGAGAGGCCTGCCGGGCCTGTTCGTGGCGGGCGAGATGGTCGACTGGGAAGCGCCGACCGGCGGCTATCTGCTGACGGCGTGCTTCGGCAGCGGGCGCGCCGCGGGGCGCGCGGCGCTGGACTGGCTGCTCAATCCCGCTTGTCGTCGAAGCTGACGGTCGCGCTGCCGTTGCGGCTGACGGAGCGTTCGTCCGGATTGCCGAAGACGCGCGCCTCGCCGCTGCCGGTCAGGTCCGCATGCAGGCGCTTGCGGGCATACACGGCGCTGTCGCCGGAACCCTGTTGCGCGAGGTCGACCTCGTCGGCGCGCAGGTGACGCGCATCCAGGTCGCCGGAGCCGCGCAACTCGGCGTGCAGCGCGCGCGTCGAACCCACCAGCGTAAGGCGGCCGCTGCCGATGACGGCGGCATCCACCGTGTCGCTCGTGCCGCCCGTCAGTTCCATGTCGCCGCTGCCGTGGATCGCAGCCATGATCTCGCGGTAGCGGCCATTGAAGCGCATGCGGCCGGAGCCGTCCAGCGCGACGTCGAGGTGGTCGCCCGCGAAGCCGCTCACGGTGTGTTCGCCGCTGCCGTTGACGCTCAGGGATTCCAGCGACGGCAGCGTGACCGTCACCTCGATCGGCGTGCGGTGGCGCAGCAGGATGCCGCGCGGGCCGATGTGCAGCATGTCGCCGTCGACGGTCGTGTCGATGTTGGCCAGCAGGCGCTGCTCGCCCCGCACTTCCAGCGACGGCGTGGGGCCCTGGCGCAGCGTGAGGTTGACGGGGCCGGACAGGTCGACCTTGGCGACGGCCTGGTCGAGCGCGCGGCGCTCGGTCGTGAGGAGGCGGCTGCCGGGGTTGGACGGACCGTTCGTGCCGTGGGCGCGCAGCATGCTGTACGAGACGCCGATCAGCAGGAAGGCGATGACGAGCAGGGTGAAGCCGATTTTCAATAACGCGCGCATGGTGGCTCAGCCCCCCTTGAGCAGGGAACGGTTCATTTGCAGGTAGCGCTTCAGGCCGATGAAGGTATAGCGCGTGACCACGAGCGACAGCAGGAACAGCGCGATCCCGCCCAGTACGAGGCCGAACCCGAACAGGGTCTGCGTCGTGCGCGATTCCGCGTCCATCTCCGTGCTGATGCGCACCGTGCTGTCCGCGAGCGCCTCGGCCCCGCGTACGGCGCGCGAACGTTCCAGACGGCTGCTCCGGTCGGCCTCGGCGGGCGGCAGGGGATCCGCGATCTCCGGGCGCTCCTCCGTGACGTTGATGCCGTGGCTGCCGATCTCGATGCGCATCTGGCGGCCGCGCCCGTCGTCGTCGATGGTGACGAAGCGGCTCGGCCAGTCCAGTACGAGTTCGTTGGCGCCGGCCAGTCCGCTGGCCGTCGTCGCGATGCCGGCCAGGTAGAACGTCAGCGCGCAGACGTACAGGGCGAACAGCAGCGCCGAGTAGACCATCGCCGGCACGATCATGAACAGGTTGAAGATGGCCAGGCCGACGGCGGACACGGCCACGCGCAGCACGTTCGCCGGGTTCTTCTTCTCGGTGAATGCGTTCAGGTGGGCGCTCGCGCGCAGGGTCATGGCGATCTTCGTCGGATCGTCGAGCTCGCGCGCCACGTCCGGCTCGCCCCGTCCGGCGGCCATGCCGTCGACGAAGCGCTGCTCGTAATAGGCCAACGTCCTGGCCTGGACGTCCGGCGGCAGGCCGAGCATGGCCCGCTTGAGCGCCTCGAGGTATTCCAGTTTGCCCATTGTTACTCCTGGCAGGGCGGTATTAATTTCGGCCAAGCAACAGCATGGCGTTCAGCGCCGGATCGGCCGCGCCGCCCGGGTGGACGAGGATGATCGTCGCGGCCGCCACGACGGCCAGCAGGGCAAGGGTACGTACGCCGAGATGGATGTTCATTTGCATTTCCGTCAACACTCGTTTCGATGTTGACACTGTACGGAACGGAGGTTGCGTGCGCCACCGGTGTGCGACAGGCTGCGGATTTCGCGGGGCAGGGCGCACCCCGGCGGGATGATCGGCGGGCATGCATCAGCGCCTGTTCCCTGTAATGACAGCCGCAGCGGCCACCCCGCTGCGCACGGCCGCCTCCAGCGTGGCGGGATAGTCGCAGGCCGTATAGTCGCCGGCCAGCGCGAGGCCGGGCAGCTCGATGTCGTTGGCGGGACGGTCGAGGGCGGGCGAACAAGCGAACGTTGCGCGCTTTTCCGTGATCACGCGGCTCCACTGCGGCGACGCCAGCGCCGGCTGCGCGAACGCGGCGGCCAGTTGCGCGGCGACGCCGGCCGCCAGCGCCTCCTGGCCGATGTCGCCGGCCGGATCCGCGCCGCTGATCACGACGGCCAGCAGACCGTCCTGGCCCGGATCGAGCTGGCCGCGGTCGAATACGAACTGGCCCCAGCGGTTGTCGGCAGGCGCATCCACCAGTGCGCAGAACGGCAGCGGCAGGCGGACGCCGGCCTCGTATTGCAGGTAGACGGTGGCGATCGGTTCGTAGTCCAGCGCATCGAGCCTGGCGACGACGTCCGCGGTGCCGTCGAGTGGCCGCAGCAGCGAAGCCGCCTGCCAGGGCGGGGCCGCCAGCACGACGGCATCGAACGTCTGCACGTCGGCGCCCGCGCGCACGATCCACGTGCCGCCGTCGGGGCCCAGCGCATCGATGCGGCGGCCCGTGTGGACCGTGGCGCCGCGGCGTTCCAGGTAGCGGCGCGCCGCTTGCGGGAACAGGGCGTCCAGCAGCACGCGCGGGATCAGCATGTCGGAGGCGGTCCGCTTCGCGCCGAGGCTGTCGCGCAGCACGGCCAAAAACACCTGCGCGGACGCGCGTTCCGGCGGCGTGTTCAGCGCCGCGAGGCACAGCGGGCGCCACATCAGGCGGATGAGGCGTTCGGTCTGGTCGTAGCGGACGAGCAGTTCCGCCACGCTGCAATCGTTGTGGAGCTGCCAGCCCATCCAGCGGGCGGTCGTCGTGAAGCGGGCGAGGGCCAGCTTGTCGACGCGGTCCAGGCCACGGGCGCGCAGCAGCGCGGCGAGCATGTGCAGCGGCGCGGGCAGGCGCGGGGCGACGAAGTCCATGCCGTCGTCGCCTTGCGGGTAGCGCATCTGCAGCGGCAGCCGAAGCAGGGCGTCACGGGGATCGACGCCCACGCGGCGCATCAGGCGCAAGGTGTCGGCATAGGCGCCCAGCATGATGTGCTGGCCGTTGTCGAGCAGGCGCCCGTTCGTCTCGATGGCGCGGGCGCGGCCGCCCAGGGTGCGCGCGGCTTCGAACAGCGTGACGCCGCAGCCCGCGTCCAGCAGCGCGACGGCCGCCGCGCAGCCGGCCCAGCCGCCGCCGACGACGGCAACCCGCTTGTCAGCCGCGGACATACGTCTTCCACGCGAGCCACAGCTTGCGCAGCGGCGTGAGGGAGATCTTCTGGGTGAGGACGTGGAAGCCGTCGCGCTCGATCTCGTCGAGCAGGGTGCGGTAGATGGCGGCCATCATGAGGCCCGGGCGCTGGGCGCGCCGGTCTTCCTTCGGCAGCAGCGCGAACGCCTCGTCGTACAGCGTTTGCGCGCGGTCGGCCTGGAATTTCATGAGGGCCTCGAACTTCTCGCCGTGGCGCGCGTTCAGCAGGTCGGCCGCCGTCACGTTGAACTGCTGCAGTTCGCTGACCGGCAGGTAGATGCGGCCCTTGCGCGCATCTTCGCCCACGTCGCGGATGATGTTCGTGAGCTGGAACGCGAGGCCCAGCGTCTCCGCGTACTTCAACGTCTGCGGATTCGTCACGCCGAAGATGCTGGCCGACAGGATGCCGACGACGCCCGCCACATGCCAGCAGTATTTCTTCAGGTTCGGGTAATCGAGGTAGCGCGACTGGTCGAGGTCCATCTCCATGCCGTCGATGATGGCTTGCAGGTGTTCCTGTTTCAGGTCGTACGGCTGGATATGCGGCTTCAACGCCAGCATCACGGGATGCGTGGGCGTACCCGAATACATCTGCGTGACCTCGTTGCGCCACCAGGCGAGCTTGATTCGCGCGACCGACTGGTCGCTCGCTTCGTCGACCGTGTCGTCGACTTCCCGGCAGAACGCATACAGCGCCGTGATCGCCCTGCGCCGCTCGGGCGGCAGGAACAGGAAGCTGTAGTAGAAGCTGGAGCCGCTTTGCGCGGTCTTTTGTTGGCAGTATTCGTCGGGGGACATATTTAGATTGTTATTGCGCGGCGCAAGTCCGCTATCTTAGCCGATGACGGCACTTACATACGTATGGCGCGCCAGCCTACCGTAATCCAGTCCAGGCGTTTCAGGCGCGGACGCCGCCGGAACACGTCGTACTCCACGCGTTCGATCGCTTCCAGGATGCGCAGGCCGCCCTGGACGACCATGCGCAACTCCCAGCCGATGCGGCCCGGGAGGCGCGTGGCGAGCGGCGCGCCTTCCAGCATCAGGGCCCGGGCGCGGTCCACCTCGAAGCGCATCAGCGCGCGCCACGCGGGCCCCGTGCGGCCCTCCTCGATGGCGTCCTGCGTCACGCCGAAGCGGGCCAGGTCGTCCAGGGGGATATAGATGCGGCCCTTGGCGATGTCGATGGCGACGTCCTGCCAGAAGTTGATCAGCTGGAGCGACGTGCAGATGGCGTCCGACGCGCGCAGGCTGGCCGCATCGTCGACGCCGTACAGTCCCAGCATCAGGCGCCCGACCGGGTCGGCGGAGCGCCGGCAATAATCCAGCAGGTGCGGGAAATCCGGGTAGCGGGTCGTGACGACGTCCTGCTTGAATGCGGACAGCAGGTCGCGCAACGGCTGCATGGGCAGGCGGAATTCGTCCAGCACGGCGGCGACGCGGCGGAACATGGGATCGTCGGGCGGCGCACCGGCAGCGATCCCGTCCAGCGCCGCCTCGTAGGCATGCAGGGCGGACAGGCGCTCGGCCGGGGTGGCGTCGCCCTCGTCGGCGAGGTCGTCGGCGCTGCGGGCGAACGCATAGATCGCCTCCACCGCGGGCACGAGGCGGCGGGGGAGGAGGATCGACGCGACAGGGAAGTTTTCGTAATGGTCGACGGCCATGCGGCTCTGTAGATTGCTGACTCTAAAGTCATTTACTGGCGATAATTGCATGATTATAATTGCTAGGTTAAATCCACGACAGTGCCTCGCCATCCGGGCCGGGCCACCATGAGGAAACCAATGCGTGCTTTTCCGTTCGCCCTTCCTTTGACCCTGGCCCTCGCCGCGCTATCGCTGGCAGGCTGCTCCCGCAACGAAACCCCTGCCGAGGATGTGCGCCCGGTGCGCGCCCTCACGCTGGCCACCGGTACGGTGGGGTCAAGCGCCGAATTCTCCGGCGACGTGCGGCCCCGTTACGAATCCCGTCTCGGCTTCCGCGTGGGCGGCAAGATCAGCGCCCGCAAGGTGGACGTGGGCACGGTCGTCAAGCGCGGCCAGGTGATGATGCAGCTGGACCCGCAGGACCTGCGCCTCGGCCAGGCCCAGGCCCAGGCGAACCTGCGCGCGGCGCAGACGACGTACGACCTGGCGCGCGCGGACCTGAAGCGCTACCAGGATCTGCGCAGCCAGAACTTCGTCAGCCAGGCGGTGCTCGACCAGAAAGTCGCGGCGTCGCGCTCGGCGCAGGCGAACGTGGAGGCGGCCCGCGCCGCGTCGCGCGAGCAGGCCAACCAGACGGGTTACGCGAACCTCGAGTCCGATACGGACGGCGTCGTGACGGGCATCGACGCGGAAGTGGGGCAGGTCGTGCAGGCCGGCACCCCCGTCGTGCGCGTGGCGCGGACGGACGAGAAGGAAGTCGTGATCGGCGTGCCGGAAGACCAGGTCGACTCACTGCGCAAGGTGAGCGAGGTCAAAGTCCGGCTGTGGGCGGACCCGGACCGCAGCATCCCGGGCAAGATCCGCGAAGTGGCACCGGTGGCCGATCCCGCCACGCGGACGTACACCGTGAAAGTGGCCATCCCCGCGCAGGACGACATCCGCCTCGGCATGACGGCCGTCGTCCAGCTGGCGCACGCCGACAAGGGCGCCGCGATCAGGGTGCCGCTGTCCGCGCTGTACCAGAACAAGGGTGCGACGTCGGTCTGGGTGATCGAGAACGGCGCCGTGCGCCTCGTGCCCGTGCAGGTGGGCGGCGTGTCCGGCAACGACGTGGTGCTGGCCGGCGGCGTGAAGCCGGGCCAGACGGTCGTCACGGCAGGCGTGCACCTGCTCAAGCCGGGCCAGAAAGTCAAAGTGCTGACGGCGGACGTCGCACGCCGCGGCGATGCCGAGGCGGAAGCGAATGGAGTGCCTAAATGAGGGGCTTCAACCTGTCGCGCTGGGCGCTGGAACACATCCCGCTGACCCGCTACCTGATCGCCGCGCTGCTCATCGGCGGCATCCTCAGCTACGGCAAGCTGGGCCAGGACGAAGACCCGCCGTTCACCTTCCGCGTGATGGTCATGACGGCGTACTGGCCCGGCGCCACGTCCGTGCAGATGGCCCAGCAGGTGGCCGACAAGCTCGAACAGAAGCTGCAGGAAACGCCGCACATCGACAAGCTGCGCAGCTTTTCCAAGCCGGGCGAGACGACGATCATCATCGAGCTGAAGGAATCCACGCCGCCGGCGGACGTGCAGGGCATCTGGTACCAGGTGCGCAAGAAGATCGGCGACATCGCGGGGACGCTGCCGGCGGGCGTGATCGGGCCGTTCTTCAACGACGAGTTCGGCGACACGTACGGCTCCATCTTCGCGCTGTCCGGCGACGGTTTTACGTATGCCGAGATGCGCGACTACGCCGATTTCGTGCGCCAGCAGCTGCTCGCCGTGCCGCTCGTCTCGAAGGTCGAGCAGTTCGGCGTGCAGCAGGAAAAAGTGAACATCCTGTTTTCGCAGCAGAAGTTCGCGCAGCTGGGCATCCCGTTCGAGCAGATCGTGAACCAGATCGCCACGCAGAACGGCATCGAATCGGCCGGCGTGCTCGTGACGCCGCTGGAAAACCTGCAGGTGCGCGTGACGGGCGGCCTGAAGACCGTCAAGCAGCTCGAGGACCTGAGCCTGCGCGCGGGGAACACGACGTTCCGCCTCGGCGACTTCGCCACCGTGCAGCGCGCGTACGAGGATCCGCCGCACGACAAGATGCGCTTCAACGGCAGGGAAGTGATCGGCCTGGGCGTGTCGATGGAGAAGGGCGGGAATATCATCGAGATGGGCAAGGGCCTGGAGCAGACCGTGGAACGCGTCCGGCGCCAGCTCCCCGTGGGTATCGAACTGGAGCGCGTGTCGAACCAGCCCGCGGCCGTCACGGCGTCCGTCAGCGAGTTCATGCACAGCCTCATCGAGGCCGTCGTCGTCGTGCTGGTCGTCTCGTTCGTCGCGCTGGGCCTGCATCGCAAGCCAAAGCTGCGGCTGGACATGCGCCCCGGCCTCGTCGTGGCGCTGACGATCCCGCTCGTGCTGGCGATCACGTTCCTGTTCATGCGCGTGTTCGACATTTCGCTGCACAAGATCTCGCTGGGCGCGCTGATCATCGCGCTGGGCCTGCTCGTGGACGACGCCATCATCGCCGTCGAGATGATGGTGCGGAAGATGGAGGAGGGCATGTCGCGCTTCGACGCGGCCACGTTCGCGTACACGTCGACGGCCTTCCCCATGCTGACGGGGACCCTGATCACGGCGGCGGGCTTCCTGCCGATCGGCCTCGCGAAATCGGCGGCCGGCGAGTACACGTTCTCGATGTTTTCCGTGAACGCGATCGCGCTGCTCGTGTCGTGGGTCGTCGCCGTCACGTTCACGCCGTACATCGGCTTCCTGCTCCTGAAGGTGAAGCCGCATGGCGACGGGCACCACGACGTGTTCGACACGCCCATGTACCAGCGCTTCCGCCGTCTCGTCGACCGCTGCGTGGAATGGCGCAAGACGACGATCGCGCTGTCGCTGGCCGTGTTCTTCCTCGGCGTGTTCGGCTTCAGGTTCATCGAGAAGCAGTTCTTCCCGGACTCGAGCCGCCCCGAACTGATGGTCGAGATGTGGGCGCCGGAAGGCACGAGCTTCGCCGTCAACGAGGCGCTGGCAAAGAAATTCGAAGCCTTTGCGCGCGCGCAGCCGGAGACGGACAGCGTGACCTCGTACATCGGCACGGGCAGCCCGCGCTTCTACCTGCCGCTCGACCAGATCTTCCCGGCGTCGAACGTGTCGCAATTCGTCGTGCTGCCGAAGAACGTGCACCAGCGCGACGCCCTGAAGCGCAAGATCGAAGACAGGTTCAAGTCCGACTTCCCCGAAGTGCGCGGCAGGGTAAAACTGTTGCCGAACGGGCCGCCGGTCCCGTATCCCGTGCAGTTCCAGGTGATGGGACCGGACATCGGCGTCGTGCGCAAGGTCGCCGACCAGGTCAGGGAGATCATGATCGCCAACCCGAACACGGTGGGCGTGAACGACAACTGGAACGAGTCCGTGAAGGTGCTGCGGCTGGAGCTGGACCAGGACAAGATGCGGGCGCTGGGCGTCACGTCGCAGACCGTGCGCCGCACGATCGCGACACTCCTGTCGGGGACGACGGTGGGCCAGTTCCGCGAAAGCAACCGCCTGATCGACATCGTCGTGCGCCAGCCGCTGGACGAGCGCTCGAACATGTCCGTCCTCGCCAGCACGAACGTGCCGACGCCGTCCGGCAAGGCCGTGCCGCTGGCGCAGCTGGCGCGCATCGAATTCGTATGGGAGCCGGGGGTCGTGTGGCGCTACGGGCGCGAGTGGGCGATCATGGTCCAGTCGGACGTCGTCGAAGGCGTGCAGGGCCCGACCGTGTCCGACCAGGTCAACGCGAAGCTGGACGCGCTGCGCGCGAAGCTGCCGGCCGGCTACCGCATCAAGCTGGAAGGCGCGGCCGCCAACAGCTCGCAGGCGGAAGACTCGATCTCGGCGAACGTGCCGCTCGTGCTGTTCATCGTGTTCACCCTGCTGATGCTGCAGCTGCACAGCTTCTCGCGGTCCGTGATGGTGTTCCTCACGGGGCCGCTGGGGATCGCGGGGGCGGCGATGGGGCTGCTGCTGTTCCGCGCGCCGTTCGGCTTCGTCGCGAACCTCGGCGTGATCGCGCTGTTCGGCATGGTGGTGCGCAATTCCGTGATCCTCGTCGACCAGATCGAAAAGGACATCGCGGCCGGGCACCCGGCGTGGGAGGCGATCGTGGAAAGCGCCGTGCGGCGCTGCCGGCCGATCCTGCTGACGGCCGCCGCGGCGGCGCTGGCGATGATTCCGCTGTCGCGCTCCGTGTTCTGGGGGCCGATGGCCATTGCGATCATGGGCGGACTATTGGTCGCCACCGCGCTGACCCTGCTGTTCCTGCCGGCGCTGTATGCGGCGTGGTTCCGTGTAAAACGGCCGGTGCGCGCACGGGAGGCGGTCGTAAATCCTTGAAATATCGGGCGATTTACTACGATTTAAAATCTGCCCAATGGTGTCAGAAAATCCAGTAAAATATCGGGTTGAAGTTGTAGCCCCTAGACATTGGATTCAGGGCGGCCGGTTTCATTGTCGGGCGCCCTTTGTTTTTGTGGCAAGATCAGCAATCCTGCGCGAGGATGGCGAAATTGGTAGACGCACCAGGTTTAGGTCCTGACGCCAGCAATGGTGTAGGGGTTCGAGTCCCCTTCCTCGCACCACGAACAATTATTTTTTTGGACGATTTTTACAATGGCAACTGCAGTCGAAAACCTGGGTAAACTCGAGCGTCGCTTGACTCTCTCTTTTCCGCTGAGCGACGTACGTACGGAAGTTGAAAAGCGCCTCAAGAAGCAGGCCAAGACCGCACGTGCGCCGGGCTTCCGTCCGGGTAAGGTGCCGCTGAAGATGGTGGCGGCCCAGTACGGCTACCAGATCGAATCCGACGTGCTGAACGACAAAGTTGGCCAGGCCTTCAATGACGCCGCCAACGAAGCCCAGCTGCGCGTTGCCGGCATGCCGAAAATCGAGCCGAAGCAGGACGCACCGGAAGGCATGCTGGCCTTCGACGCGACCTTCGAAGTCTATCCGGAAGTCGCACTGCCGGGCCTGGAAGGGATCGAGATCGAGACCGTCAAGACCGACGTGACCGACGCCGAAATCGACAAGACCATCGACATCCTGCGCAAGCAGCGCGTCCACTTCCACACCAAGGGCGAAGCCGGTGAGCATGGCGATGGCGGCGAGCCGGTCGCAGCGAACGGCGACCGCGTGACCGTCGACTTCGTCGGCGTCATCGACGGCGTCGAATTCCCGGGCGGTAAGGCGGAAGACTATGCATTCGTGCTGGGCGAAGGCCGCATGCTGCCGGAATTCGAAGCCGCGACCGTCGGCCTGAAAGTGGGCGAATCGAAGACCTTCCCGCTGGCGTTCCCGGAAGACTACCATGGCAAGGACGTGGCCGGTAAAACCGCCGAGTTCACCATCACGCTGAAGAAGCTGGAATGGGCGCACCTGCCGGAAGTCGACGCCGAGTTCGCCAAGTCGCTGGGCATCGAAGACGGCAGCATCGACAAGATGCGCGAAGACATCAAGGTCAACCTGGAGCGTGAAGTCAACGCCCGCATCAAGGCCCGCAACAAGGAAGCCGTGATGGACGCGCTGGTCAAGCACACCGAAATGGACGTGCCGAAGGTCATGATCGAGCAGGATTCGCAGCGCCTGGCCGAGCAGACCCGCCAGGACATGGCCCAGCGCGGCATGGACGTGCAGAGCCTGCCGTTCCCGGCCGACCTGTTCGCCACCAAGGCCGAGCGCCGCGTGCGTCTGGGCCTGATCCTGTCGCAACTGGTCCAGGAAAACAACCTGCAAGCAACCCAAGAGCAGGTGAAGGCCCAGATCGAAGACTTCTCGCAGAGCTACGAAGATCCGAAGGAAGTCCTGAAGTACTACTACAGCGACCGTCGTCGCCTGGGCGAAGTGGAAGCTCTTGTATTGGAAGAAAACGTCGTTAACTATGTGCTCGGCAAGGCAAAGGTGACGACCAAGGACATCGCCTTTGACGAGCTGATGGGAAGCGTCGCTCAGGCGTAACTCCTTGATGAAGCCGTACGACATTCTCATGAGAAATCTGCGATAGTGCGGCTTCGTAACTCTTCGAAAGGAATTGACAGGTATGAATCGTAATCCGGCATTGGATACCCAAGCCCTCGGCCTCGTGCCGATGGTGATCGAGCAGAGCGGCCGCGGCGAGCGCGCCTACGACATCTACTCGCGCCTGCTGAAGGAACGCGTGATTTTCCTGGTCGGTCCTGTCAACGACCAGATGGCCAACCTCATCGTGGCCCAGCTGCTGTTCCTGGAGAGCGAGAATCCGGACAAGGACATCTCGCTGTACATTAACTCGCCGGGTGGTTCCGTGTCGGCCGGCCTCGCCATCTTCGACACGATGAACTTCATCAAGCCCGACGTGTCGACGCTGTGCACCGGCCTGGCCGCCTCGATGGGCGCGTTCCTGCTGGCCGCCGGCGCCAAGGGCAAGCGCTTCTCGCTGCCGAACTCCCGTGTCATGATCCACCAGCCGTCCGGTGGCTCGCAGGGCATGGCGTCGGACATCGAGATCCAGGCCAAGGAAATCCTGTACCTGCGCGAACGCCTGGCCCGCATCATGGCGGACAACACCGGCCAGACGATCGAACAGATCCACAAGGATACCGATCGCGACCGTTTCATGTCGAGCGAAGAGGCCGTGGAATATGGCCTCATCGACAAGGTTCTGACGAACCGCGGCTGAGGTTAAACCGCGCGGTTTTCGAGATCGCGTGGTGCACTCGACAACTGTTGCTCAAATACGCCCGGACGCGACAGCGCTTCGGGCGTTTTGTTTTCAAATCGGGTAGCATGGTGTCGTGTGCACTTGTTGCGCCCTCGTATTAGCGTTATATTCATAGCAATTCAACTGAAACCTGCCCCATGTCAGACAAAAAATCCTCTAGCGGCGAAAAACTCCTGTACTGCTCGTTCTGCGGCAAGAGCCAGCACGAGGTCAAGAAGCTCATCGCAGGACCTTCGGTCTTCATCTGCGACGAGTGCATCGACCTGTGCAATGACATCATCCGCGACGAGACCTCGAACGTCGAATCGGTGGCGGGCGCCAAGTCCGACCTGCCGACTCCGCACGAGATCGCCGAACTGCTCGATCAATATGTCATCGGCCAGCAGACGGCGAAGCGCATCCTGTCGGTGGCGGTCTACAACCATTACAAGCGCCTGAAGCACCTGGGCAAGAAGGACGACGTCGAGCTGGCCAAGAGCAACATCCTGCTCGTCGGTCCCACCGGTTCCGGCAAGACCCTGCTGGCCCAGACCCTGGCGCGCATGCTGAATGTCCCGTTCGTGATCGCCGACGCGACCACGCTGACGGAAGCCGGCTACGTCGGCGAAGACGTCGAGAACATCATCCAGAAGCTGCTGCAAAGCTGCAACTACGAAGTCGAAAAGGCCCAGCGCGGCATCGTCTACATCGACGAGATCGACAAGATTTCGCGCAAGTCCGACAACCCGTCCATCACCCGCGACGTGTCGGGCGAGGGCGTGCAGCAGGCGCTGCTGAAGCTGATCGAAGGCACGATGGCGTCGGTGCCCCCGCAGGGCGGCCGCAAGCATCCGAACCAGGATTTCGTGCAGATCGACACGACGAACATCATGTTCATCTGCGGCGGCGCATTCGATGGCCTGGACAAGATCATCCAGAACCGTTCGGAAAAGAGCGGCATCGGCTTCGGGGCCAGCGTCAAGAGCCAGTCGCAGCGCTCCGTCAGCGATATCCTGATGGAAGCGGAACCGGAAGACCTGATCAAGTTTGGCCTGATCCCGGAACTTGTCGGCCGTCTGCCGGTCGTAGCTACCCTGAGCGAGCTCACGGAAGAGGCTTTGATCCAGATCCTGGTCGAGCCGAAGAACGCCCTCATCAAGCAGTATTCGAAACTGCTGGATATGGAAGGCGCCGAACTGGAAATCCGCCCGGCGGCCCTGCACGCGATTGCCAAGAAGGCATTGGCGCGCAAGACCGGCGCACGTGGCCTCCGTTCGATCCTGGAACACGCTCTGCTCGACGTGATGTATGAATTGCCGAGCCAGCAAAATGTCGTGAAAGTCGTTATCGATGAAAATACGATCACGAATGGCGCGAAACCTTTGCTGATTTACAGCGAATCGCCGAAGGCAGCGGGCGAAAACTGAAAAATTTCCGGGCGCAAACACAACAAAGGTATTGAATCGCTGAGTTGAGACGGTACAATCAATCTCAACAAAAGACGGCTTCAATCGAAAAGCCACTCGCGGCCGATGCTGTGAAGTGGCTTTTTTATTTGAATTCAAGACTTTTGTAGAAACGGCTATTATTCGTATCAAGTTAAAGCTTTTTTACTTGTAGAAAATATTTCCCAGCCGGTCTTGTGTTTCGAAGGTGTGCTCCCACATCGTCTACACGCTTTCTATAAGGTATGCCATGACAACTTCCAAATTGACCGAGCAAATGACGCTGCCCCTGTTGCCCCTGCGCGACGTGGTGGTGTTCCCGCATATGGTGATACCGCTGTTCGTCGGCCGCCCGAAATCCATCAAGGCGCTCGAGGCTGCCATGGAACAGGGTAAGAGCATCATGCTCGCAGCCCAAAAGGCCGCTGCCAAGGACGAACCCTCCGCCGCAGACATCTACGAGATCGGCTGCGTGGCCAATATTCTGCAAATGCTGAAGCTGCCGGACGGCACCGTGAAGGTGCTGGTCGAAGGCGCGCAGCGTGCCCGTATCAATCACATCAACGACGCGCCGAGCCATTTCATCGCTGATTTGACCCCGATCAATTCGGAAATCGGCGACGACTCCGAAGTCGAGGCAATGCGCCGCGCGATCGTCCAGCAGTTCGACCAGTACGTCAAACTGAACAAGAAGATTCCGCCTGAGATCCTGGCATCGCTGGCCGGTATCGACGACGCCGGCCGCCTGGCCGATACCGTCGCCGCCCACCTGCCGCTGAAACTCGAGCAGAAACAGGTCATCCTGGAGATCTTCAACGTCGCCAAGCGCCTGGAGCATCTGCTCGGCCAGCTTGAAGGCGAGCTCGACATCCTGCAAGTCGAAAAGCGCATCCGTGGCCGCGTCAAGCGCCAGATGGAGAAATCGCAGCGCGAGTACTACCTGAACGAACAGGTCAAGGCGATCCAGAAGGAACTGGGCGAAGGCGAAGAGGGCGCCGACATCGAGGAACTCGAAAAGAAAGTCATCGCCGCCAAGATGCCGAAGGAAGCCCTGGAAAAAGCCCAGGCCGAGATCAAGAAGCTCAAGCTGATGTCGCCGATGTCGGCCGAAGCCACCGTCGTGCGCAATTACATCGACACGCTCGTGTCGCTGCCGTGGAAAAAGAAATCCAAGGTCACGATCGACCTGGAAAAGGCCCAGGAAGTCCTGGAAGCCGATCACTACGGCCTCGACAAGATCAAGGAACGCATCCTCGAATACCTCGCGGTGCAACAGCGCGTCGACAAGCTGAAGGCGCCGATCCTGTGCTTCGTCGGTCCTCCGGGCGTCGGCAAGACGTCGCTGGGCGAATCGATCGCCCGCGCGACGAACCGCAAGTACGTCCGCATGGCACTGGGCGGCGTGCGCGACGAGGCCGAGATCCGCGGCCACCGCCGTACCTACATCGGCTCGATGCCGGGCAAGGTGCTGCAGTCGCTGGCGAAGGTCGGCGTGCGCAACCCGCTGTTCCTGCTGGACGAGATCGACAAGATGGGCGCGGACTTCCGCGGCGACCCGTCCTCGGCCCTGCTCGAAGTGCTCGATCCGGCGCAGAACCACACGTTCTCGGACCACTACGTCGAGGTGGACTTCGACCTGTCGGACGTGATGTTCGTGGCGACGTCGAACTCGTTCAACATCCCGCCGGCCCTGCTGGACCGTATGGAAGTGATCCGCCTGTCGGGTTACACCGAGGATGAAAAGACGAGCATCGCGCAGCGCTACCTGCTGCCGAAGCAGATCAAGGCGAACGGCCTGAAGGACGAAGAGATCAAGGTCGACGAAGCCGCGATCCGCGACATCATCCGCTACTACACCCGGGAAGCCGGTGTGCGTTCGCTCGAGCGCGAAATCTCGAAGATCTGCCGCAAGGTCGTCAAGATGCTGCTGCTCAAGAAGGACAACAAGCGCGTGATCGTGTCGTCGAAGAACCTGGATAAATTCCTGGGTGTCCGCCGCTACGACTTCGGCGTGGCCGAGAAGGAAAACCAGATCGGCCAGGTCGTGGGTCTCGCATGGACGGAAGTCGGCGGCGACCTGCTGACGATCGAAGCCGTGCAGGTGCCGGGTAAAGGTGCCGTGATCCGCACCGGTACGCTGGGCGACGTGATGAAGGAATCGATCGAGGCCGCCCGCACCGTCGTGCGCAGCCGTGCATCGCGCCTGGGCATCAAGGGCGAGGTGTTCGAGAAGACCGACATCCACATCCACGTGCCGGAAGGCGCGACGCCGAAGGACGGTCCGTCCGCCGGTATCGCGATGACGACGGCGCTGGTCTCGGTCTTCACGGGCATTCCGGTCCGCGCCGACGTGGCGATGACGGGCGAGATCACGCTGCGCGGCGAAGTCCTGCCGATCGGCGGCCTGAAGGAAAAACTGCTGGCGGCCCAGCGCGGCGGCATCAAGACCGTGCTGATCCCCGAGCAGAACGTGAAGGATCTCGCGGACATTCCCGACAACGTCAAGAACAAGCTCGAGATCGTGCCGGTGCGCTGGATCGAGAAGGTGCTGGAAGTGGCACTGGAACGCCAGCCGGAGGCGATCGTCGACGTGCCCGCAGTGGCGTCGTCGTCGGTGGCGACCGCCACGACCGACGGCCAGGGCGGCGTCGTCAAGCACTAAGCCTTCTTGCTGCGCGTAAAAACGGCACCTTCGGGTGCCGTTTTTTATTGCTATCTGTTGCTCGTGCGTTACTTGACACAACGCATTGTCGGCTTGTTTAATACGCCCTTGCGGTTTTTGCCGACGGTCAATCAGACCCCTGTCGTGCATGCCGTGTCCAGAACGTACAACGAGGGAAGAAAGTGAACAAAACTGAACTGATCGAAGAAATCGCGAAGTCCGCGGACCTGACCAAAGCTTCTGCGGCGCGCGCCCTCGATGCCATGATCGACGCTGTGATCACCACGCTGAAGAACAACGACAGCGTCACGCTGGTCGGCTTCGGCACGTTCACCGTCGGCGAGCGCGCCGCGCGCACCGGCCGCGATCCGCGCACGAAGGAAGCCATCAAGATCAAGGCGGCCAAGGTCCCGAAATTTAAGGCTGGTAAAGCACTGAAAGATGCAGTAAACTAATGCCTCCGCTGCGCTGACACGCAGCAGGACGCTGCTGGATTCCAGTCAGTCGAGTAGTACCCAGTATTTCGTGGAGCGGTAGTTCAGTTGGTTAGAATACCGGCCTGTCACGCCGGGGGTCGCGGGTTCGAGCCCCGTCCGCTCCGCCACCGAAATGCAAAAGAATCTGGAGCGGTAGTTCAGTTGGTTAGAATACCGGCCTGTCACGCCGGGGGTCGCGGGTTCGAGCCCCGTCCGCTCCGCCAGATACTGAAAAAGAGGCGAACCTAGGTTCGCCTTTTTTTTTAAGTTTTTCGATAACGCATTTTCAACCTTGAATGGCTGACCATGTTTGAATTTATCCGTACTCACCAGCGCCTGATGCAGTTCCTGCTGTTGCTGCTGATCCTGCCGTCGTTCGTCCTGGTGGGGGTAAGCAGCTACAACGAACGCGGCAGCAACGATGGTGTGGCGACCGTGGACGGGAAGAAGATCACCCAGCAGGAGTGGGAAGCCGCCCAGCGCCGCCAGCTGGACCAGGCCCGCCAGATGATGGGCGAGCAGTTCGACCAGAAACTGTTCGACACGCCGGAAGCGAAACAGGCCGTGCTCGACCGCCTCGTCGCCGAGCGCGCGATCAACGCCGAGATCATCCGCAACCACCTGACGGTGAGCGACGCCGCGCTGCAGAAGGCCATCCTCGAGATCCAGGCGTTCCGCAAGGAAGACGGCACGTTCGACATGGACCGCTACAAGGCCGCGCTGGCCGCGCAGGGCATGACGCCGGAGATGTTCGACCAGCGCATGCGCCACGACCTGGCCGTGCAGCAGCTCGTCGGTTCCGTGCAGCAGACGGCATTCGCGCCGCGCACCGTCGCCAACCGCCTGTCGGACATCAACGACGAAGAGCGCGAAGTGCAGGAACAGCTGTTCCCGGCCGCGAACTACGTTTCGCAGGTCAAGGTCACGGACGACATGATCAAGGCGTATTACGACAAGAATGCGACCCTGTTCCAGGTGCCGGAATCGGTCAAGGCCGAGTACGTCGTGTTCGACGCATCCGCCGTCGAGAAGCAGGTCAGCGTGTCCGACGCCGACATCGCCGACGCGTACAACAAGAACAAGGCGCGCTTCACCACGCCGGAACAGCGTACCGCCAGCCACATCCTGATCAACGTGAAGAAGGGTGCCTCGGCCGCCGAGGACGCCGCCGCGAAGGCCAAGGCGCAGGCTGCCCTGGATGAAGTGCGCAAGAACCCGAACGACTTCGCGAAGATCGCCAAGGCACAATCGCAGGACCCAGGCTCGGCCGAGCTGGGCGGCGACCTGGGCGTCGTGCAGAAGGGCGTGTTCGTCAAGCCTGTCGAAGACGCGATCTACGGCCTGAAGGAAGGCGAGGTCAGCGGCCTCGTCCGTTCGGAATTCGGCTACCACATCATCAAGATCACGAAGATCGTGCCGGAAACCCAGAAGTCGCTGGACGAAGCGAAGCCCGAGATCCTGGCCGACCTCAAGAAAGCGAAGATGTCGGCGAAATACACGGAACTGGCAGAGACGTTCCGCAACACCGTGTACGAGCAGGCGGACAGCCTGAAGCCGGTCGCCGACAAGCTGGGCCTGACCATCCAGACCGCCGAAGGCCTGACCCGTGCGCCGAACCCGGCCCTGGGCCCGTCGCCGGTCAATAACCCCAAGTTCCTGGAAGCGATCTTCTCGAACGACGCCGTCAAGAACAAGCGCAACACGGACGCCGTCGAAGTGGCGCCGGGCACGCTGGTCGCGGGCCGCGTCGTCGAATTCAAGCCGGCGACCAAGCGTCCGCTGGCCGACGTCGAAGCCGCCATCCGCCAGCGTGTCACGCAGGAAGAAGCGGCCAAGCTGGCGCGCCAGGCCGGCGAAGCGAAACTGGCCGCCGCCAGGGCGTCGGGCGACGCCGCCGGTTTCGGCGAGACGAAGATCGTGTCGCGCACGAAGCAGCCGACGATCAATGAAACGGCCGCGCTCGCCGTGCTGAAGGCGGATACGAGCAAGCTGCCGGCCTATGTCGGCGTCGACATCCCGGGCGTGGGCTATGGCGTGTACCGCATCGCCAAGGTCAGCCAGCCGGCCCAGCCGGACGTGGCGCGCCGCAAGCAGGAAGCGGAACAGATCGGCCGCGCCGTCGGCAATGCCGAGACCTATGGTTTCGTCGAAGCGCTGAAGCACAAGGCGAAGGCGAAGATCAACGTCAAGCCTGCCGATCTCGGCGCGAAGTCCGAATAAATCGGGCCGCGTCACACAAAAGCCCGGCCGCGCGAGCGGACCGGGCTTTTTCTTTTCGGCACCGTTAGAATCGTGGTTCGATAGACAACGCAAGGAGAACGCCATGACCGTGACCTGGACCGATGCGCTCGACACCGTCGACTGGAACGAACTCTCCGAGCTGTACCGCAAGGCGCCGCTCGGGAACAAGGCGCCGGAGCGCCTGAAAACGGTGTTCAGCAACAGCATGTTCCGCCGCTTCGGCTACGAGGACGGCGTGCTGGTTGCCGCGGGGCGCGCGCTGGCCGACGGCATGGATTGTTCCTATATCTGCGACGTGGCGATCCTGCCGAGCCACCAGGGACGCGGCCTGGGCGACGCACTGATCTCGCACCTGGTCGAGCTGTCGCGCGGGCACGCGAAAATCATCCTGTATTCGGTGCCCGGCAAGGAGGCGTTCTATGCGCGCTACGGCTTCCGCCGCATGACGACGGCGATGGCCGTGTTCCAGGACCAGGACAAGGCCGCCGCGCAGGGCTATCTGGCGAAAGAGTAGCTCAGTACTGCTTGTACGGCAGGAACTTGCCCGATAACACAACGTTGACGCGGTCGCCTTTCGGATCGGGCTGCCGCACAATGTCCATGCTGAAGTCGATGGCGCTCATGATGCCGGTCGGCAGCGAGCCCTTGTAGGGCACCACCTGCAGCCATGTGCAATCTTCGTCCGCCAGGCCGAAGATGTCGCCGAGGATGGCGGCCTGTCCGGCCGATGCAGTCATCTGGCCCAGGCACAACGCGTTCCTCACTTATGCGGTTAAGGAAAGGAACACGCCGCAAGAGGCGTGCCAGTCCTACGCGTGGAGATGCCGCGCGGCCGCGATGAAGTCGTCCTTCGAAATGCCCGGCAAGGTCAGCGTCTCCGCCTTCGGGTACTGCACGAAATTCCGGTCGATCGAGCGCAGGTAGGCGGGATCGTAGTGCTCGACGAGCAGCTGGTCCACGAGCGCCGGCATATGCCCCGTATTGGCCATCTCCTGCCACGTTTCGATGCGCGCGCGGCCGTGCAGCTGCACCAGATGGTCCAGCTGCGCGTTCAGCGCGCCCGGGTCGGCGCAGAAATGGTGATAGTCCTCCATCAGCAGCTGCACGCGCAGCGGACGGTCCAGCTGCAGGGCGATGCACGGCGAGGCGCGCATGCGTTCCATGACCACTTCCGGCACGCGCAGATTGCCCACCTTCTTGCTCTCCGATTCGACGAACACGGGTTTCGCAGGATCGAAGCGGCGCAGCTTGTCCCAGATGCGCGTCTCGAACATCTTCTGGCTCGGCTGCGGCTCGCCCGGCAGGTGGCCGAGGACGGAGCCCCGGTGGGCTGCAAGGCGTTCCAGGTCGAGCACCTGTGCGCCGACGGATTCCAGCGTCTCGAGCAGGCGGCTCTTGCCGCTGCCCGTCGTGCCGCAGATGACGCGGAAATCCAGCGGGGGCGGGTTCTCCAGCGCGGCCGCGACGTAGGCGCGATACGCTTTATAACCGCCGTCGAGCTGTACGACGGGCCAGCCGATCTTGGCGAAGATCAGGGCCATCGAGCCGCTGCGGTTGCCGCCGCGCCAGCAATACACGAGCGGCTTCCACTCCTTCGGCTTGTCGGCGAACAGCGTCTCGACGTAGCGTGCGATGTTCTGCGCGACGAGCGGCGCGCCGATCTTCTTCGCCTCGAAGGCGCCGACCTGCTTGTATGTGGTGCCGACGAGGACGCGCTGCGCGTCGTCCAGGGTCGGGCAGTTGATGGCGCCCGGGATGCGGTCGAGCGCGAACTCGGACTCGCTGCGCGCGTCGATGATGGTGTCGAACTGGTCGAGGATGGGCAGGACGTCGTCGACGCCGAGGACTGCGGGGTATTTCATTATCGTTTGACGAGAGGCGCGAATTGCGGCCAGATGTTGTTGAGGATGGTCGGGTGGGCGGTCGCGAGCGGGTGCATGCGGTCGGCCTGGAAGTTCGCCGCGTCCTGCGCGACGCCGTCCAGCATGAACGGCACCAGCGGGATTTTATAGGTACCCGCCAGATCCTTGTACATGCCGGCGAAGCGCTCCGTGTAGGCGCGGCCGTAGTTGGGCGGTATACGCATGCCGACGAGCAGGACCTTCGCCTTGTTCTGTTGCGACAGCTGGATCATCGTGCGCAGGTTCTCCGCGGCGGCCGGTACGGGCAGGCCGCGCAGGCCGTCGTTCGCGCCCAGTTCCAGCACGACGACGTCCGGCTTGTGCTGTTGCAGCAGCGCGGGCAGGCGGGTGCGGCCGCCGCTCGTCGTCTCGCCGCTGATGCTGGCGTTGACGATGCGGGCATCGATCTTTTGCGCCTTCATGCGCTGCTCCAGCAGGGCGACCCAGCCGGTGCCGCGCGTGAGCCCGTATTCGGCCGACAGGCTGTCGCCCACCACGAGCACGGTTTTTGGGGCAGAATAGGCACTCCCCGCCGCGGTCATTCCAAGAACCGCGACGGCAGCGATCGTCCATTTCCTGAGTAAAGCAAGCATGCGTGATATTCCCGAGGCGTCAAAAGGCAGTGCAGATGTAAATGGAACGACAACACCGGCCATCGAGGTCCGCGGCCTGTCCAAGCGCGTGGCGGATGCCAGCGGCGAGCTCACCATCCTGCACGAGGTGGATTTTACCGTGCAACCGGCCGAGACGCTTGCCCTCGTCGGCGCCTCGGGCTCCGGCAAGTCCACCTTGCTGGGCCTGCTGGCTGGCCTCGATGCGCCGTCGTCCGGCAAGGTCCTGCTCGACGGTACGGATATCTTCGCCCTCGACGAGGATGGCCGCGCCGCGTTCCGCAAGGCGAAACTGGGCTTCGTGTTCCAGTCGTTCCAGCTGCTCGCGCACCTGAATGCGGTGGAAAACGTGATGCTGCCGCTGGAATTGCGGGGCGATGCGGACGCGCGCGCAAAAGCCGAGGCGATGCTGGGCCGCGTGGGCCTGTCGAGCCGCCTGCGTCACTATCCGAAGTATCTGTCGGGCGGCGAGCAGCAGCGCGTGGCGCTGGCCCGGGCCTTCGTCACCGAACCCCCGCTGCTGTTCGCGGACGAGCCCACGGGCAGCCTCGACGCCGCCACCGGCGAGGCGGTGATCCAGCTGATGTTCGAGCTGAATCGCGAGCGCGGTTCCACGCTGGTGCTCGTCACCCACGATCCCGCCATGGCCGCGCGCTGCGGCCGCACCCTGACGATCGCCGCGGGCCGCCTGGCCGTATAAAACCCTTCAGGCCAGCGCCGCGTCCGCGACGAGCGCATTCAGTTCGGCGCGGATCGCGCGCGGCAGCTCGCCCGCCGTGAGGCCGATGGGGCCGATGCCGCCCGCGACCAGCCGGTCGGCGGCCGCGCCGTGCAGCCACGTCGCGGCCAGCGCCGCTTCCCACGCGGGCCACCCCTGGCCCAGCAGGGTGCCGGCGAGGCCGGCCAGCACGTCGCCCGTGCCGCCCGTGGCGAGGCCCGGGTTGCCCGTCGCATTCAGCGCCACCTCGCCGTCCGGCCGCGCGATGACGCTGCCGGCCCCCTTCAGCACGACGACGGCATTCAGCCGCTGCGCCAGTTCGCGCGCATTCTCCAGCCGGTCGGCCTGCACGATGGCGGCTGTCACGCCCAGCAGGCGCGCGGCCTCCAGCGGATGCGGCGTGACGACGACCTCGCCGTCGTGCGCGGCCAGGCGTGCCGCGAGGTCCGGGCTGGCCGCGCACAGGTTCAGCGCATCGGCGTCGACCACCAGCGGCCCGGTGCCGTCGATGACCTTGGACAGCAGGTGCGTGGCGCCGGCGGAATCGCCCATGCCGGGGCCCGCGACGACGGTGCGGCCGTCGAACGAGAAGCCCATCGCGTCGCGGAACATGATTTCCGGTTGCAGCGGATCGAGACCCGGGCCGGGATCGACGGCTGCCACGAATACGCGGCCCGCGCCCGCATACAGCGCGGCGCGCGCCGCGAGGATCCCGGCACCGGCCATGCCGCGCGCGCCGCCCAGCACGGCGACGTCGCCATACGTGCCCTTGTGCGAATTGTTGCGGCGCGGCGTGAGGCAGTGCGCGAACAGGGCGGGCGTATTCAGGCGCGCGTGCGCGGCTTGCGCATGCACGCCGTCCGCGCCGAGCCGGTTGACGTGGACGCGCCCCGCGTGGTCGCAGCCGTCGCCCGTGTGCAGGCCGGGTTTGTCGCCGAGGAAGGTGATCGTGTGCGTGGCGCGCACGGCCACGCCGTCCGGGCCGATGACGCTGCCCGTGTCCGCATCGAGGCCGCTCGGCACGTCCAGCGCGAGCACGGGGCACGTCATGCCGTGCGTCCGCTCCACGAGCGCGCGCGCCTGGCCTGCGAGCGGGCGTGCGAGGCCGATGCCGAACAGGCCATCCACGACGAGGCAGCAGGCGTGGCAGTCCGCGAAGTCGCCCACGAAGCGCGCCCGGCTCGCCTGCGCGCGTGCGAGCGCATGCTGCGTTTCGGGCGAGGGTGCCGTGCCGGCGAGGTGGACCACGTCCACGTTGGCGCCGAAGTTGGCCAGGTTCGCGGCCACTTCCAGGGCGTCGCCACCGTTGTTGCCGGGACCGACGAGCACGAGGATGCGGCCCGTCGGCAGGCCGCCCAGCACTTCGAGCGCATACGTCGCTGCGGCCTCGCCGGCGCGACGCATCAGGCTGCCGGGCGGCAGTTGCGACTGCGCGGCCTGTTCGATGGCGCGGATCTGCGCGACGCTGTAGAGCGGATTGTCCATGGTGGTTCCAGGCACGTGAGGTTGTGATAACTGAGTTGCGAAAACTGCATTGTCGCCAAAATCGGCGCGCCGCGCGACTACAATAGCCGTTCGACGACTTTGCAGGAACACACGATGGATTGGCAGTTCTGGATCGACCGCGGCGGCACCTTCACGGACATCGTGGCGCGCCGGCCCGACGGCAGCCTCGTCACGCACAAGCTGCTGTCGGAAAATCCGGAGCAGTACCGGGACGCCGCGGTGGCCGGCATCCGCCACCTGCTGGGCCTCGCGCCCGGCGCGCCGATCCCGGCGGGGCAGGTGGACGCCGTCAAGATGGGCACGACGGTCGCGACCAATGCGCTGCTGGAACGCAAGGGCGAACCGACCGCGCTCGCGATCACGCGGGGTTTTCGTGACGCGTTGCGGATCGCCTACCAGAACCGCCCGCGCCTGTTCGACCGCCACATCGTGCTGCCCGAGCTGCTCTACGGGCACGTCGTGGAGATCGACGAACGCATCGGCGCGCACGGCGACGTCGTCGTGCCGCTGGACGAGGCAGCCGCGCGCTGCGGCCTGCAGGCCGCCTATGACGCCGGCATCCGCGCACTGGCGATCGTGTTCATGCACGGCTATCGCTACCACCAGCACGAGGACGCCGTCGCGCGCATCGCCCGCGCCATCGGTTTTACGCAGGTGTCCGTGTCGCACGCGACGAGCCCCCTGATGAAACTCGTGGCGCGCGGCGACACGACGGTCGTCGACGCCTACCTGTCGCCGATCCTGCGCCGCTACGTCGACCAGGTGGCGGCCGAGCTGCCGGGCGTGAACCTGCAGTTCATGCAGTCCAGCGGCGGCCTGGCCGATGCGCGCGCGTTCCAGGGCAAGGACAGCATCCTGTCCGGCCCCGCCGGCGGCATCGTCGGCATGGTGCGCGCGAGCCGTCTCGCCGGCTTCGAGCGCATTATCGGCTTCGACATGGGCGGCACGTCGACCGACGTGTCGCATTATGCGGGCGAATTCGAGCGCGTGTTCGAGACGCAGGTGGCCGGCGTGCGGATGCGCGCCCCGATGATGAGCATCCACACCGTCGCCGCCGGCGGCGGCTCGATCCTGCACTTCGACGGCAGCCGCTACCGCGTGGGGCCGGACAGCGCGGGCGCGAACCCGGGGCCGGCGAGCTACCGCCGCGGCGGGCCGCTGGCCGTCACGGACTGCAACGTCATGCTGGGCAAGATCCAGCCGCGGCACTTCCCGCATCTGTTCGGCCCCGGCGCCGACCAGCCGCTCGACGCGGACGCCGTGCGCGCCGGTTTCGAGGCGATGGCCGGCGACGTCGAGCGCGCGACGGGGACGCGTCCGTTGCCGGAAGCGGTCGCGGAGGGCTTCATCCGCATCGCCGTGGGCAATATGGCGAACGCGATCAAGCAGATCTCCGTGCAGCGCGGTCACGACGTGACGGATTACGCGCTGACCAGTTTCGGCGGCGCGGGCGGGCAGCACGCCTGCCTCGTCGCGGACGCGCTGGGCATGAAGACGGTGTTCATCCACTCGCTGGCGGGCGTGCTCTCGGCGTACGGCATGGGTCTGGCGGACCAGGGCGCGATGCGCGAACGGGCCGTCGAGCGCCGGCTGGACGACGTCGGCCCCGACGCGTTGGCCGCCGAACTCGATGCGCTGGCCGGCGCGGCGCGGGCCGGCCTGGCGGCGCAGGGCGTAGCGGCAGATCGTATCGACGTGCTGCGGCGCGTGCACCTGCGCTACGAGGGCACGGATTCCGCGATCGTCGTGATGGATGGCGACCGGGCCGCGTTGCAGGCGCAGTTCGAGCAGGCATACCGCCGGCGCTTTTCCTTCCTCATGCCGGGCAAGGCGCTCGTCGTGGAAGCCGTGTCGGTGGAAGCGCTGGGGCGCTCCGATGCGCCGCCCGAGCAACAGGTGGACGTCGTCGCGCGCGCCGGCGCCGCGCCGGTGTTCGAGACGGTACGGATGTATGCGGACGGCGCGTGGCGCGACACGGGCGTGTACCGCCGCCGGGACATCGCGCCGGGTGACGTCATCGACGGCCCGGCCATCATCGCGGAAGCGAATGCGACGACGGTCGTCGAAGCGGGCTGGCGTGCCGAGGTCACGGCGTACAACCACCTCGTGCTGCGCCGCGTGCAGGCGCTGCCGCGGCGGCACGCGATCGGCACGACGGTCGATCCGGTGATGCTGGAGATCTTCAACAACCTGTTCATGTCCATTGCCGAGCAGATGGGCCTGCGCCTGCAGAACACGGCGTACTCCGTCAACATCAAGGAGCGCCTGGACTTCAGCTGCGCGATCTTCGACGCGGACGGCAACCTCGTCGCGAATGCGCCGCACATGCCCGTGCACCTCGGGTCGATGGGCGAGAGCATCAAGGCCGTCATGCGCAGGAACGCGGGCACGATGAAGGCGGGCGACGTCTATGTGCTGAACGACCCGTACAATGGCGGCACGCACCTGCCCGACGTGACGGTCATCTCTCCCGTGTTCGACGAGGCGGGCCAGGACATCCTGTTCTACGTGGGCTCGCGCGGCCACCACGCGGACATCGGCGGCACGACGCCGGGCTCGATGCCGCCGGACTCCACGCACATCGAGGAAGAGGGCGTCCTGATCGATAATTTCAAGCTGGTCGACGGCGCGGACGGCGTGCTGCGCGACGCCGAGGCGCGCGCGCTGCTGGCGGGCGCGCGCTGGCCGGCACGCAATCCGGACCAGAACATGGCGGACCTGCGGGCCCAGGTCGCGGCGAACCAGAAGGGCGTCGACGAGCTGCGCAGGATGGTGGCGTTCTACGGCCTGGACGTCGTGCGCGCCTACATGGGGCACGTGCAGGACAATGCGGAGGAAGCCGTGCGGCGCGTGATCGGCGCGCTGGCGGACGGGCACTTCGTCAACGAGCTCGATAACGGCGCGCGCATCGAAGTCGCGATCCGCGTCGACCGCGCGGCGCGCAGCGCGGAGATCGATTTTACGGGTACGTCCGGCCAGCTGCCGAACAATTTCAATGCGCCGTCCGCCGTGTGCATGGCGGCCGTGCTGTACGTGTTCCGCACGCTCGTCGACGACGAGATTCCGCTGAACGCCGGCTGCCTGAAACCGCTGAAGGTGATCATCCCGCCGGGCTCCATGCTCAATCCGCACTATCCGGCGTCGGTCGTGTCGGGGAACGTGGAGACGTCGACGTGCATCACGAACGCGCTGTATGGCGCACTGGGCGTGATGGCGGCGGCGCAGGGCACGATGAACAACTTCACGTTCGGGAATGCGCGCTACCAGTACTACGAGACGATCTCCGGCGGCTCCGGCGCGGGGCCGGGCTTCGACGGCGCGGACGTCGTGCAGACCAATATGACGAACTCGCGGCTGACGGACCCGGAGATCCTGGAATTCCGCTTCCCCGTGCGGCTGGAAAGCTATGCGATCCGCGCCGGTTCGGGCGGGGCGGGGCGCTGGCACGGCGGGAACGGCGGCATGCGGCGCATCCGCTTCCTCGAACCGATGACGGCCGCGATCCTGTCCAACAACCGCGTGCACGCGCCGTTCGGCATGGCGGGCGGCGCGCCCGGCGCGCGTGGACGCAATCTCGTGGAGCGGGCCGACGGTCGCATCGAGGAGCTGGGGCATATCGGCAAGGCGGAGATGGGGACCGGCGACGTGTTCGTCATCGAGACGCCCGGTGGCGGCGGGTATGGCGACGCCGCAGGTATGCCATTTTCGAAAACGCCCATATGAAATCGGAATTGTTCTTTGCGTAAGCCGCGGCCCATACTTCGGCCATGACGACACAACGAACCCTACTTCTTTCCCTGGCGCTGACTGCAGCGCTACCTGCACACGCCGACGTCCAGACCATCACGCTGGACGGCCGCGCGCCCGGCACCCGCTTCGACGGCATCGGCGTGGTGGACGGCGGCGGCGCCACGTCGGTGCTGCTGAAGGATTATCCGGAGCCGCAGCGCAGCCAGATCCTGGACCTGATGTACAAGCCGAAGTTTGGCGCGTCAGTCAGCGCGCTGATCGTCGAGATCCCGGGCGACGGCAATTCCACGCAGGGCGCCATGCCCAGCCATCGCCACACGCGCACGGAGGTCGACTACGGCCGCGGCTACACGTGGTGGGTGCTGCGCGAGGCGAAGCGGCGCAATCCCGCGCTGACCCTGGACGCCGCCGCGTGGAGCGCCCCCGGCTGGATCGGCGACGGCGGCAACCGCGACTTCTTTTCGCCCGACGGGGCCGACTATTACGTCAGCTGGCTGAAAGGCCTGCGCGACGTGTACGGGCTCGAACTCGACGCGATCGGGGCCCGCAACGAACGGGGCGTCAGCTACGATTTCGCGAAGACGCTGCGCGCGCGCCTCGACGCCGGCGGATTCTCCAGGGTGAAGCTGCACGGCTTCGACAACTGGCCCGACGATAAATTCGATTTCGTGAAGGACATGCCCAGGGATACGGGCCTGCGCGACGCGATCGACATCATCGGTGCCCACATCAACGCGCCCGAATACGTCGTGCCCACGTGGGTGCGCGAGGCGGCGGCGGGCATGGGCAAGCCGATCTGGAATACCGAGCAGCACGTCTATGTGGCCGGCTTCGACGGCGCGCTGGGGATCGTCCAGGCGTTCAACCGCAACTGGATCGACAGCGGCGTGACGAAGATCGTCAACTGGTACGGCATCGCCGGCCTGTACACGATGGAGCCGTATTCCGGCGTGAAGGAGGCGGCCATCCGGGCGAACTGGCCGTGGAGCGGCCATTACGAGATCAACCCGCAGCTGTGGGCCTATGCGCACTATGGCCAGTTCACGGCGGCCGGGTGGACCTATATTCCGCAGGGCAGCGGTCGTCTTGCGGACGGCGGCAGCTACGTGACGCTGAAGTCGCCCGGCACGGACTACAGCGTGATCGTCGAGACCCGCGGCGCGAAAGCCCCGCAACCGGTGCGCCTGGCCGTCGGCGCGGGCCTGTCGACCGAGGACGTGGCCGTGTGGCGCAGCGATGCACGTGCGCAGTTCGTGCACGTCGCGGACCTGCATCCGGAGGGCGGCGCGGTGACGCTGACGGTCGATCCGGACGCGATGTATTCACTGACGACCACGCGCGGCCAGCAGAAGGGCGGATTCGCCGGCGTGCCCGCGCAACAGGCCTTCCCGTTCCCTTACCGCGAGACGTTCGAGCGTTACCGCGATGCGCGCGCCTGGGGCTACCTGCCGCGCTATTTCGCCGACATCGAAGGCGCGTTCGAACTGGCACCGTGCCCGGGCGACCGCCGCACCTGCCTGCGCCAGAGCGTGCCGGTCAGGCCCCATTCGTGGGCGCCGGACTGGAAGCCGTACACGATCCTGGGCGACGACGGCTGGACCGATTACGAGGTCAGTGCGGACGTCTGGGTGCGCCGTGGCGAATCGGCTGCGGTGCTGGGCCGTATCAACGACGTCGGCAGCGGCTACGGGGCGATCCCGAAAGGCTATCTGCTGGAACTGGACGGCGCGGGGGAGGTGCGCCTCGTCGTCGTGCGCGGCAAGGTGGACAAGAAGGCGCTCGTCGGCGACGCCGAGCAGCAGGCCCTGATCAAGGCGGCGAACGATGCGGCCGAGGGGGGCGAAAAGGTGCTGGCACGGGCGACGCTTGCCGGCGCGGCCGCCGAGCGCTGGCATACCCTGAAGCTGCAGTTCAGCGGGACGCGCCTGCGCGGCTACGTCGACGGCAAGCCGGTCGTGGAGGCGACCGATGCCCTGTACGGCAAGGGCATGGCCGGCCTGCTGGCGGGGCCGGCGGAATCGGGCCAACCAACGGGCCTGAGCATGCCGTACTACCGGGACGTGGTGGTCAACCGCGTGGATGGCGCGCTGCCGCCGCCGACGAAGCCGTTGCCGGGACAGGCGCCGATGTACGTCCGCAAGCGTTGAGCACCGGCCAGGTCGAGTTCAGGTCGAGATACCGTACTTCCGCTTGGCCGCTTCCATCTCCGCATCCAGCGCAGCGAGCCGCGGGTGCGCGGGATCGAGGGTGCGGATATGCTCCAGCTGTTCTTCCGACAGCGCGGCCAGCGGGTGATCCCAGCCCATTTCCATGATCTGGCGGAGCACGCCGCCGACGACGGCAATCATCACCTGCAGGTTGTTGGGCGCCATGTGCAGCGCCTCCAGCAGGGTTTGCACGGCGCCGCGCACGTCGCCCATGTTGCGCTTCTCGTCCGCCACGCCCAGCAGGATCTGGGCCTGGGCTCGGAGCTGCTTGCCCATGCCGTCCGCCAGGTCGGGACGGCCCGCGCGGACGAACACGTTCAGTGCCTGCTGCGCGGACAGCGCGTCGTCGCCGCCGTTCAGCGCGCCCAGCATGACTTCCGACGCCTCGTCGTCCATGCGGTGCGCGAGGCACGTCTGCGCGAGGCCCACGCGCATGTTGGGCGACAGCGCACCGCCCGCGCGCACGGCATCCACCGCCAGCTTGAGTTCCTTGACGGCGGCCCCGCCGTTGCCGGCCGCATCGTGCAGCAGCGCCACCGAGATCGCCTTGCACGCGTCGGCCGCGGGCGTGCCGCGCAGCGAGCGTTCGAGGTCGCGGATCACGGTCGACGCGCCGGCCGGGTCGCCCTTGCCGACGAGCGCCCGCACGAGATTCACGTGGTCCTCGGGGTTGCGGAATTCGGAATAACGGGAACGCGTCACGACCTGGCGGAACGACTTTTCGGCGCCGTCCGTGTCGCCCGCTTCCAGCGCCACCTCGCCCAGCCGGCGCAGCCGCCGCACGACGTAGGGAGAGATGGTCACGGCGTCTTCAAGCGTCTTCTTCGCGAGGGCCGCATCGCCGCGCTCCTGCTGGCAGCGCGCGAGCAGGTCGTAGGCGGCCATCAGGCGCGGGTTCTCGGCCACGATGTGTTCCAGCAGCGGGATCGCTTCATCGGTGCGGCCCTGCGCGGCGATGGCCCGTGCGAGCCCCAGCCGCGCCCAGCCCACGGGCTTCTCGGCCAGCACGTCGCGGTACACGGTCTCGGCCAGCTCGTGCTCCTTCAGCGACACGTGCAGTTCCGCGCGCAGCCGCGCGAAATCGAGCGCGTAATTCGGTCGGGTGCGGGCCGATTCGATGGCCGCGTCGATCGCTTCGCGGGGCCGGGCCTGTGCGATGAGCTGGTACACGGGGAGCAGGGCGGCGCGCCGCGCGACCGCTTTCTGGATGCGCTGCTGCAGCACCTGCGCCGTGAAGGGCTTCAGGATGTAGTCCGTGGGCGTCAGCTCGGCCGCGCTGACCACCTTGCCGTACGCGCCTTCCGCCGTCAGCATGATGAAGATGGCCCAGGGCGGGATGATGCGGTGGTGGCGCAGGTCTTCCAGCAGCTGCTGGCCGTCCTGGCCTTCGGCGCTCGCCGTGCCGCCGCTCAAATCGTACTCGCACAGGACGATGTCGAAGGACTTGCGGCCGAGCGCCTTGATGGCGGTGCTCGCGTTCACGGCGGACTCGATGCGCGTCACGCCCGACTGGTTGAGCATGTTCTGCAGGTTCGCCCTGAGTGCCGGATTCGGGTCGACAACCAGCACGCTCAGCTGGCTGCTGAGTTGCGCATTCTGCGGAGTGCCGGCTGGGCTGGATGGGCTGTTTTCTGGCATGCGTGTCGGTAACATCGGGCCTTTTTCGACACTACGATACCGGTAAGCTGCAAGGTCGGCAACTTTTTGCCTCCCGTGCGGACCCTATGGCAGACCGACAAGGGGGCAACGCTGTATAATACCGGGCTTCTTTCACCCGCAGCCACGCTGCATCAACCGACTTCCAAGCCATGTTGATTCTGCCGGGTTCCAACGCCCTCTCTGCTTTCCGTAGCCAACGCCTCCTCACGCAACTGCAAGCCGTCGCCCCGACGATTGCCGACGTCTCGGCGCGCTACTACCACTTCATCGACGCAAGCGCCCCCCTGTCCACGGAGGACACCGGGCGCTTGACGGCCATGCTCACCTATGGGGAGCCCGTGCCGGAAACGCAGTACGAGGGCGTCACCGAGGAATTCTTCGTGATCCCGCGCCTGGGCACCATCTCGCCGTGGGCGTCGAAAGCGACCGACATCGCCCACAACTGCGGCATGGCCCACATCCACCGCGTCGAGCGCGGCGTCGCCTTCAAGGTCGTCCTGAAGAGCGGCATCCTGGGCACGGGTTTCGGCGCGCCGAAGAAGCTGGCCGACAGCGAGATCCAGGCCGTCGCCGCGCTGCTGCACGACCGCATGACGGAAACGGTGCTGCGCAGTGCCGACCAGGCGCAGGCCCTGTTCACGGACCTGGAAAGCCGCCCGCTGGACCAGATCGACGTGCTGGGCGCAGGCCGCGCCGCCCTCGTCGAAGCGAATGCCACGATGGGCCTGGCACTGGCCGAGGACGAGATCGACTACCTGTTCGACGCCTTCTCGCGCGTGCAGCGCAACCCGACGGACGTGGAACTGATGATGTTCGCGCAGGCGAACTCGGAGCACTGCCGCCACAAGATCTTCAACGCCGAGTGGACCATCGACGGCGCGAAACAGGACAAATCCCTGTTCCAGATGATCAAGAACACGCACCAGCTGCAGCCGAAGGGCACCATCGTCGCGTACAGCGACAACTCGGCGATCATGGAAGGCGCGGAAGCACTGCGTTTCTACCCGCGGGCCGGCAGCCAGGAATACGCGCCGGTCACGCAGCTGACGCACACGCTGATGAAGGTCGAAACGCACAACCACCCGACCGCGATTTCCCCGTTCCCGGGCGCCTCGACGGGCGCCGGCGGCGAGATCCGCGACGAGGGCGCAACGGGCCGCGGCGCCAAGCCGAAGGCCGGCCTGACGGGCTTCACCGTGTCGAACCTGTACCTGCCGGACGCCGTGCAGCCGTGGGAAAACGCCGCCAACGTGAACTCGGCCGGCAAGGAAGGCAGCGACAAGGTCTACGGCAAGCCGGAACGCATCGCGTCGCCGTTGCAGATCATGGTCGACGGCCCGCTGGGCGGCGCCGCCTTCAACAACGAATTCGGCCGTCCGAACCTCGGCGGCTACTTCCGCGTCTACGAACAGAACGTCGGTCCGACTGCCATCAACGGCAACACCGTGTTCGGCTACCACAAGCCGATCATGATCGCGGGCGGCATCGGCAACATCTCGGCCGAGCACACCCACAAGAATGACATCCCGGTCGGCAGCCTGCTGCTGCAACTGGGCGGTCCGGGCATGCGCATCGGCATGGCCGGCGCGGCCGCGTCGTCGATGGCGACGGGCACCAACACGGCCGACCTGGACTTCGACTCGGTCCAGCGCGGCAACCCCGAGATGGAGCGCCGCGCGCAGGAAGTCATCAACAGCTGCTGGCAGCTGGGCGCGGACAACCCGATCATCTCGATCCACGACGTGGGCGCGGGCGGCATCTCGAACGCGTTCCCGGAAATCACGAACGACGCCAGGCGCGGCGCCACGTTCGACCTGCGCAAGGTGCCGCTGGAAGAAAGCGGCATGTCGCCGAAGGAAATCTGGAGCAACGAGTCGCAGGAACGCTACGTGCTGGCGATTTCTCCGGACGACCTGCCGCGCTTCGCGGCCATCTGCGAACGCGAGCGCTGCCCGTTCGCCGCGGTGGGCGTCGCGACGGAAGAGCGCCGTTTGCGCCTGATCGACCCCATTACAGAAAAGGATGGAGGCGCGTCGCCGGTCGACATGCCGATGGACGTCCTGCTGGGCAAGCCGCCGAAGATGCACCGCAACGTCGAGCACGTGGCGAACCAGTTGCAGCCCGTCGACGTCACGGGTCTCGATCTCGAGGAAGTCGCGCGCCGCGTACTGCTGCTGCCGACCGTCGCCGACAAATCGTTCCTGATCACGATCGGCGACAGGAGCGTAGGCGGCATGAGCGTGCGCGACCAGATGGTCGGCCCGTGGCAGGTGCCGGTGGCCGATTGCGCCGTCACGACCTTGAGCTTCGAAGGCTACAAGGGCGAGGCGATGGCGATGGGTGAGCGTACGCCGGTCGCCGTCATCGACGCGGCCGCGTCGGGCCGCATGGCCGTCGGCGAGGCCATCACGAACATCGCCGCTGCGCCGATCGCCGACATTTCCGCGATCAAGCTGTCCGCCAACTGGATGGCCGCGTGCGGCCAGCCGGGCCAGGACGCCGCGCTGTTCGACACGGTGAAGGCCGTCGGCATGGAGCTGTGCCCGGCGCTGGGCGTCTCGATCCCGGTCGGCAAGGACTCCCTGTCGATGCGGACCACGTGGAACGAAGACGGCGAGAACAAGGCCGTCGTGTCGCCGGTGTCGCTGATCGTGTCGAGCTTCGCGCCCGTCACCGACGTCCGCAAGACCCTGACGCCGCAATTGCGCACGGACCTGGGCGACACCTCGCTGATCCTCATCGACCTGGGCCGCGGCAAGAACCGCCTCGGCGCCTCCGCGCTGGCGCAAGTCACGCAGCAGCTGGGCAACGATGCGCCGGACGTCGACAACCCGGCCGACCTGAAAGCGTTCTTCGCCGCGATCCAGCAACTGAACAACGACGGCAAGCTGCTGGCTTACCACGACCGTTCGGACGGCGGCCTGTACGCCACGCTGTGCGAAATGGCCTTCGCGGGCCGCGCCGGCGTGTCGGTGAACCTCGACATCCTGACGATGGAAGGCGAGCACGCGTCCGACCACGGCGACGCCAAGAACTGGGCGGCGCAGGTGGGCGAGCGCCGCAACGACCTCACGCTGCGCGCGCTGTTCAACGAAGAGTTGGGCGCGGTCGTGCAGGTTCGTACCGGCGAGAAGTCGGACGTGATGAACGTCCTGCGCTCGTTCGACCTGGGTGCCTGCAGCCACATCATCGGCAAGGTCAACGACCGCGGCGTCGTGGAATTCACGCGCGACACGAAGGTCATCTACAACAAGCGCCGCAGCGAACTGCACCGCCTGTGGAGCGAGACGAGCTGGCGTATCGCGCGCCTGCGCGACAACCCGGCGTGCGCGGACCAGGAATACGACCGCCTGCTGGACGAGCAGGACCCGGGCTTCACGCCGAAGCTGGTCCACGACACGAACGTGAACATCGCCGCGCCGTTCGTTGCGACGGGCGCCCGTCCGACCGTGGCGATCCTGCGCGAGCAGGGCGTCAACTCGCACATCGAGACGGCATGGGCAATGCACCAGGCGGGCTTCAAGGCCGTCGACGTGCACATGAGCGACCTGATCGCCGGCCGCGCCAGGCTGGACGATTTCAAGGGCCTGATCGCCGTCGGCGGCTTCTCGTACGGCGACGTGCTGGGCGCCGGCGAAGGCTGGGCCAAGACGATCCTGTTCAACCCGGAGCTGAAGGCGGCATTCGCCGAATTCTTCGGCCGCGGCGACACGTTCGGCCTGGGCGTCTGCAACGGCTGCCAGATGATGAGCAACCTGAAGTCCATCATCCCGGGCGCCGAGGCCTGGCCGAAATTCACCCGCAACAAGTCGGAACAGTTCGAAGCGCGTTTCGGCATGGTCGAGGTGATGGACTCGCCGTCGATCTTCTTCCAGGATCTCGCAGGCACGCAGGCGCCGCTGGCGATCGCGCACGGCGAAGGCTACGCGGACTTCTCCCAGACGGGCGATGTCAAGCAGGTCGTGAAGGCGCTGCGCTACATCGACAACCGCGGTGCCGCCACCGAGGCGTATCCGTTCAACCCGAACGGCTCGCCGGAAGGCCTCACGGCCGTCACGACGCCGGACGGCCGCTTCACCGTGATGATGCCGCACGCGGAGCGCGTGGCGCGTACCGTCACGATGTCGTGGCATCCGGACGGCTGGGGCGAGGATTCGCCGTGGGCGCGCATGTTCCAGAATGCGCGGAAGTGGGTGGGCTAAACCTGCAGACTGCTGGTCTGAAGCGCTCCCGTCGGGGGCGCTTTTTTTTGATATGGCCGCTTCACCCTCGAGGCCTTGGAAGCGTCGTCAGTTTCGGTTATTGTTGTTTCGGCATGCCCGCCGGCGTTCGGTGGGGCGAGGTTGGCTACGGGCAGGAGTTCAAACTATGAAAATCACGTCTATCATCTTGAAGAACTACCGTATGCATGAGCGTCTGTCGGTAGACTTCAAGCCAGGCTTCAACGTCATCGTCGGCGTAAATGGCAGTGGTAAGACATCCTTGCTCAGGGCGGTAAGCGACGTCTTGACCGGTTTTATGGATTATGTCCCGCTCCAGCACGGCTTCTTTGCGATGTCGGGACGAGACGTGGCCTTGTTGCGGCGAGAATCGGTCAACGGTCGTTTTCGTTTTGAGTCTCATTATCCGGTCGAGGTGTCCGCGAAAGGCGAGGCCTTTGGGCTGTCGTGCGACTGGACTGTCGTGAAGGCCAGTGAGATCGCGCATGCGCTCGTTGTTGGGACACCGCCCGGTGCTTTCTTGCAGAACTTGGGATTGCCAGGAGTCGGATTCGAACACATGGGTTTCGAAAAGGTGATGCCCCTTGTTGCGTTCTATCGCGCTAACCGCCAATGGAATGGACGCAGTCCAGGTGAGATACAGGCGGCGACGGAGAAGACGTCGCGCACTGGTGCGTACGATTCATGGGCCGATGCTTCGCTTGACTCATCGGCGTTCCAAGGATGGGTGATCGCTAAGTGTCTTGAGCGGTTCCAAACGTCATCGGAAACAGGGCGTTCGTTCGATGAAATCGATGACGACGAATTGGCGGTTGTAAGCTCGGCACTCGGCGTTGCGGTCGAAGGATTCAAGGGCATGCGTTACGACATGCACCAGAAGAGCCTTCTCATCGATCTGGTCGTCAGTCAGGGTGGGCAGCGCGAACCCACCAGTTTCGAGAATCTGAGCGATGGCCAGCGCGCCGTCATTGGTCTTGTCGCCGATATCGCGCGGCGTATGTGCCTGTTGAACCCAATACTGGGGAGCCAGGTTACGTTACAGACGCCGGGTGTTGTCCTGATCGACGAACTGGATGTACATTTGCATCCGCGTTGGCAGCGCATGCTGACGATCGGACTCAAGCGCGCATTTCCGGCCCTACAGTTCATCGTCGCAAGCCACTCGCCGCAAGTGATCGGTGAATTGCATCCGGACGAAATCATCTTGCTGCGGCCGGGAGGTACCGCGCACCCTCAGGTCAGCTATGGACTCGATTCGAGCCAGATTCTTGAGGAGATCATGGGCGCGCCGGCGCGCAATGCCGATGTCGAGAAAAGGTTGGCCGACCTTTTTGAACATATGGAACGCAACCAACTCGACCTGGCGGCTAACGAAATTTCTCGCCTAAAAAACGACGTCCCAGGCCTACCGGAACTTGCGGGTGCGGAGGCTCTACTCAAACGCAAGCAGGTACTTGGCCGATGAAGTCCGTTGCGAAAGGGCGCTCGCCCGAGCAATTCGAAACATGGAAGGCGCTCGCCAACGAAAGCTGGACGCCGACATATGACGACCTCCGAAATCCTCAGAAGAAAATTGTGCACGAAGCCCTGCTGGCGGAGCAGGGCTGGGTCTGCTGCTATTGTGGCAGGGAGATTGCCCAACACGACAGTCATATCGAGCACTTCCGGCCCCAGGAAACGGCGCCCCAACTGGCTCTGGCGTTTGAAAACTTGTTTGCCTCATGTATCCGCGAACGTGAACCGGGCGCGCCATTGCATTGCGGGCACGCGAAAGGAAACGAGTTTAACGAGGCAAGCCACATTTCACCGCTGGACCCAGGATGCGAGCGCCGCTTTCTCTACACGCTCGAAGGCGCCATTCGCCCCGTCGATATTGACGACGGTCCCGCAATATACATGACTGAACTTTTGAAGCTGGACCTCGCGTTCCTGAGGAATCGTCGGCAGGAAGTTTTGGCGAGTGTCTTCGACATCGACTTTCTTTTGACGGCGTCGGATGATGAGTTTCGTCGGCTGGCCGTGGCTTGTCGCGAGCCCGATGAACAAGGTAAATTAACTAACTTTGGACACATGATTGCTCGTTACGTGGAGCAACTGCTGGGGGAAACTGCTTAGCTGCCGTCACGGGTTACCCCAGCGCCGACACGCATGACGGCGGCTCTGATGCCGGTCAAGCATTCGCCCTCGATCTTCTTTAAGGATCTCGGAGGCACGATGGCGCCTTGCTGCATCGACAACCGCGGGCACGCCACCGAAGCGTATCCGTGAATGCGCGGAAGCGGGTGGGCTGATCCCGCTCGGTTTCCATAAAAAAGCGCTGCCTCGGCAGCGCTTTTTCATTCCGGCCGTTGTTTGTAGATGTCGGGCCGGTTGATGTGCCAGAAGAGCTTCGGATTGTCGGGCGTCGAGAACCCCAGCTTTTCGTACAGCCAGTGCGCGCTCGTCGTCGCCAGCAGCAGCCGCCGGTAGCGCTCGATGCCGGGATACGCCAGCATGCATTCGACGAGCCACCGCCCGAGTCCCTTGCCGCGATAGTCGTCGATGACGAACACGTCCGCCATGTACGCGAACGTCGCATGATCGGTGATGAAACGGGCGTAGCCGATCTGGCGGCCGCCGTCGTACAGGCCGAAATTCAGGCTGTGCGCGACGGCGTTGCTCACGGTCGCCTCGTCGATGCCCGCGGCCCAGGTGGTCCGGGCGAGGTTCTGGTGAATGACGTCGAGCTGCAGCAGGCTGTCGTCGGTCGAAACCAGGTAGTTGTCTTTAGTCCAGTTCATCATCGGTGCACGCTCCGGGTATCAGGCTGCCAGCCAGGCGGCGAGCGCCAGCGCGGCCGGCACGGTCTGCACGAACAGGATGCGGCGCGACACCGTTGCCGCGCCCCACACGCCCGCGACGGCCACGCACACGAGCCCGAACACGACGAAGGCACGGCCAATGACCGCATCCGGATGCAGCAGCCCTACCGCAAGTGCCGCCACCAGAAAGCCGTTGTAGCACCCCTGGTTCGACATCAGCGGCGCCAGCGCGTCCACCCTGTCTTCCTTGATGCCGAAAACCTTCCTGCCGCGGGTGCGGAACAGGACGGTTTCGATCAGTACGATGTAGACGTGAATGGCGATGACGACGGCGGTCAGCAGGGTGGCGATCAGCAGCATGTGTATTCCGGTTAATAGAAATGTACATACTGTACAGCATCTATTGCCTTCGAGTCACATCGCCATCCAGATCCCGGTTGCGCCGGCAAGGACCAGGCTGGCGCCCCAGACGGCGTCCAGGTTGAGCCAGGCGCGCCGCAGGAAGCGCAAGCCGAGGTATCGATAGACCACCCAGGCCATGCCGATACCGCCGAGCAGGCTCGCGAGCGCGTGCACTGTGGCGACCAGCAGCGCCGTGTCCATGTTTGCCCGCGCCAGGAAGGCCATTACGGCGGCGCGGCCTGTCACGCCGGCCGTCGGCGTCGCGCACAGGCCAAGCATGAACGGCACCAGCATCAATCCCGCGCCGTGCGCGGTGGCCATCAGGAACGACCACCAGACAAGGCGCGAAGGGGGAATGCGCGCCAGCAGGCGCGGGTGGCGCCGGCTGACCAGCCTGTAGGCCCCGAACAGCAGCACAACCGCGCCGGCGCCAATGCGGATTGCACGGTTCCATTCCAGATACCAGCCAAGCGCGGCAAACGGTGCGAGCGCGACGGCGACCGCCATGAAGTGCCCGCCACCCAGCGGCAGCAGGGTGGCGAAGACGGCGCGGGTGCGCCGTTCCGCCATGCCGTTGGCGACCGCGAGCGGCCATCCCATCGCGGGATTGATGCCGTGATAGAGGCCGAGTGCAACGATCGTCAGCCAGAGCGCGCTTGTGCTCAACCTGTGCTCAAGCCGACGGGTAGCAGAACGAATCCGTCGAACAGTCGCCGCCCTGCAGGCGGATCTGGTGCGCCGCGTAATGCGGCCCGAAGTCGACATGGAACGACGGGTCCAGTTCGATGCCGCCGTTCGCGCCCACATGGCACATCAGCTGGACGCCGGGCACGCCGTCCGGATAGAACTGCGTGTCCCAGCTGCTGTACAGCGAATTGGTGAAATAGACGCGCTTGCCGTCCCGGCTGATTTCCGTCATCTGCGGGCCGCCGCCGTAAGGCCGGCCGTTCGGATGGGGTGCATGCTGCGCAATGCCGCCGATGCGTACGCTCCCGGCCAGCGCCGGCTTCATCGGGTCGGTCACGTCATATTGGCGCAGTTCGCCGGTGCCCCAGCACGCGACGTACAGGAAGCGGTCGTCGAGCGACAGGTCGATATCGGTGACGAGCGGCGGTACCGCGCCGAAGCCTTTCAGCAGCGGCGGCAGCAGGGCCGCGTCGGCCGGCTCGGCCGGGATCGTGGCCGTCTTCCTGATCTGGAATGTGCCGTTTTCGCGGTACCAGGTCCAGATGGATCCTTCCAGGTTGGTCGTATCGACGACCACGCCCAGGAAGCCGTATTCCCGCGTGGGATCGTGGGCCGGGCGGACCTCCAGCGCCATCTGGTGGTGGGCGCCGAGATCGATGGTCTGGACGTGCCTGCGCTCGCGCAGGTTCCAGAAATGCACCGCGTGGCCGTATTTGTTGGCGAGCAGGTCTTCGGCAACGATGCCGTGCTCGAACTGCGGCGGCAGGCCCCATTCGCTCGACACCATGTAGTCGCGCGGCAGGTTCCACCAGAAATCGTAGTGGAGTCGTTGCGGCCCCCGGTCGATTTCCCAGCGCCCGAGGATCTCGAAGCTCTCGCAGTCCATGATGAAGACGTCCGGCGGACCCTGCGTGCCGTCCGGGCCGCCGCCAAGCGTGCTGATGTAGATGCCCTCCGGCCCGCAGTGGACGGTGTGAGGGCGCGAGTAGCCTGTCTTGCGCATCAGCTCTTCCGGTTCGATCGTCTTGACGAGTCGCGGGGCGCGCGGGTCGGGCTGGGTATCCACGACGTAGATGCGGGATGAACGGATGCCGGGAATGACGAGGTAGCGCCGCTGCAGGAAGGCATGGCCGGACAGCGGCGACAGCGCCGAACTGCAGGCATTCCAGCCGAAGTGGTGGAACTCGTCGCCCGCGTAGGGCATGACGAGGCGGTTGATTACCGCGCCGTACGTCGGCGATTGCGGATCGAGGTCGACGACGGCCAGCGCGTCGGGTTGCGACCGGTCGGGCGACAGCAGCGCCGTGTAGGCCAGCAGTTCGGGTGCCGCTTCCATCGCCAGCCGCGCCGATGGGTGAAACGTGGGATCGGGACGCAAGGTCTGCAGCATCATAGCCCCCAGGAATGGGTCTCGGCCGGGATGGCCGAGACATTCAAGGCTGAGCGCTTGCCCAGGCGCCGTCAAGGGCAGTGGCTGCCCTCTTTGTGTGAGATCAGAAGTCAGCGCATCAGCTTGTCCAGCTCGGGCTGCATCTCGCGCTGCCAGATCTTGTAGCCTTCGGCATTCGGATGCAGCAGGTCCGGCATGATGCCTTTCGACAGGGTGCCGTCCGGCGCCAGGAACGCCTTGTTCATGTTCAGGAAGAACACGTGCTTGTTGTCCGCCAGTTTCGGCAGCATCGCGTTGACCTTCTCGTTCAGGACGCGCAGGGTATCGTCCGGCTTTTCGCCGCGCGGGAAGATCGCCAGCAGCAGGAGCTTCGTCTTCGGCAGGCGCTTGCGGATTTCCGCGATGTCGCGCTTGATGCCGGCGTAGATCAGTTCCGGCGCCTCCTGGCGGAAGCCCGTGTTGTTGGTGCCGATCATCAGGACGGTGACCTTCGGGTCGATGCCGTCGATCTCGCCATGCTGCAGGCGCCACAGGACGTTTTCCGTGCGGTCGCCGCCATAGCCCAGGTCCAGCGCGTTGTACTTGCCGTAGAACGCTTTCCACAGTTCCGGCTGCTGCTCTTCCCAGTGGTGCGTGATCGAGTCGCCGATGAACGCGAGTTCCGTGCGCTCGCCGGCGGCCTTGCGGCGCGCGATCTCGGCCAGCTTCGCGTCGTGGCGCTTCATCCACCAGTCGAGCGACCACGACTCGTTCAGCGGCGACGGCGTCACGCTGATCTTGCGGTAGTCCGGGCACGTCTGGTCCGGCTTGCCCGCCATGTCGATACGGATGTTGGCGATCTCGACGTCGCCGGCGCCCGTGCCGTCCAGCGCGAACGGTTTCGTCACGGCGCTGAAGTCGTCGCCCTTGCGGTAGAAGCACGACAGGGCATAGCTCCGGTGCTGCCAGCCTTTACCCTCCGCGGCGCGTGCCGGAATGACGTCGGGGATCTTGCGCTCGCAATTCTTGCCGCAGTCGATGCGGAAGTTCAGGCCGCCCTTCGCCAGTTCGTTCACCTTCAGGTCGAACGAGACCGTGCCCTTGGCGAGGTAGGGACGCAGGTCCAGCGGGGCGCTCTCCACGCGTACGGTCGAGAACCAGGCATCTTTCCACTTCAGGCCGAGCGCGTCCCCGGCGGCGTCCTTGCTGGTGCGGCGGGCTTCGACGACGGCGTTCTTCAGCTTCGGATCGTCGTCCATCCGGCCCGTGTCGCCGTCGAGCGGCTTCTGCACGTCGAAGTCGCCGAACATGATTTTGGCGCCGGCGAGCGGCTGGCCGACATAGAGGGGCAGGGTGGAGGCTGCAGTCGCCGCGCTGGCGGCCAGCGCGGACAGGATGAGGGCGGCGGAATGGCGGAGTTTCATGGGTGTCTCTGATTTTGTTGTTTGGTCGAACAAATTGGTCAAAAAAAAGCGCCCACGAGGAGCGCTTTTTTCTTGGGTGACCTGATTACTGGATCTTGGCCTTCTTCATCAGCTCTTCACGGAATGCAGCCAGCTTGCGCTGCTGCAGCGATTCCGCGACCTGCTGCTTGACTTCTTCCAGCGGCGGGATCTTGGCGGCACGGACGTCTTCCAGCTTGATCACGTGGAAGCCGTATTGCGTCTTGACCGGGGTCTCGGTGATCTGACCTTTATTCAGCGAGGTCATGGCCTTCGAGAACTCAGGCACGAACGAGGCCGGGCTTGCCCAGTCCAGGTCGCCGCCGTTCGCTGCCGAGCCCGGGTCTTTCGACTGCTTGGCCAGGTCTTCGAACTTGGCGCCGCCCTTCAGCTTGGCGATGATCTGCTTGGCTTCGTCTTCCGTGGCGACCAGGATGTGACGGGCGTGGTATTCCTTGTCGCCCATCTGTGCCTTGTACTTGTCGTACTCGGCCTTGATGTCGGCATCCTTGACCGGGTTCTTCTTGATGTAATCGGCCAGCATCGCATTGATGATGATGCTCTGGCGGGCGTTGTCGATTGCGTTCTTGACGTCCGGACGGGTGCCGACGCCTTGCTTGTCGGCTTCCTGGATCAGGACTTCGCGGCCGATCAGGTCCTTCTTGATTGCCTCGCGCAGTTGCGGGGAATCGGTTGCCTTGCCCTGGGCGACGACCTGCTTGACCACCTGGTCAACCTTGGCCGCGGGGATGGGCTTGCCATTGACGGTCGCAACGTTCTGCGCGAACGACGGCAGGGCTACCATCGCGGTCATGGCTAACAACAGGCGGGCTGGCTTCACAATCATTTATTCGATCCTATCTAAAACCGGTGGTGGTGGTCCGGTGGTCAACACGAAATGTCGCCGAGGCGACGAAAACCGGCGACCGAGGCCGCCGGCGCTGCAATGTTACTGCACCTTTGCCTTCTTGACCATTTCTTCCTGGTACGCGGCCAGCTTCTGCTGGGTCAGCGCTTCGGAGATCTGCGGCTTGACTTCGTCCAGCGTCGGCAGCTTGGCCGGACGGACGTCGTCCAGCTTGATCACGTGGTAGCCCACTTGCGTCTTGACCGGGGCGTCCGTGATCGCGCCTTTCTGCAGGTTGGTGAAGCCCGCGGCGAATTCCGGCGGGAACGACGACGGGCTGGCCCAATCCAGGTCGCCGCCGTTGTTGGCGGTGCCGGTGTCTTTCGACTGCTTCGCCAGGTCTTCGAACTTGGCGCCGCCTTTCAGCTTGGCGATGGCTGCTTTCGCTTCATCTTCGGTCGCGAACAGGATGTGGCGCACGTGGTATTCCTTGTCGCCGGTCTGCTTCGTGAAGCGGTCGTATTCGGCCTTCACTTCGGCGTCGGTGACCGGGTGCTTCGTGATGTAGTCGCGGGCGAGGGCGTTGATCACGATGGTCTGGCGGGCGTTCTCCAATGCCGCCTTGACTTCAGGATTCTTGTCGTAGCCCTGCTTGATGGCTTCCTGCATCATCACTTCGCGCGAGATCAGGTCCTTCTTGATCGCCTCACGCAGTTGCGGGCTGTCGGTGCCCTGGCCTTGTGCCACGACCTGCTTGACGATCGCGTCGGCGCGCGACGACGGGATGGCTTTGCCGTTCACCACGGCGAGATTCTGTGCGAACGAAGGCGAGTAGGCAAACGATGCGGCGATAGCGATCAGGGCTAACAGCAGCCGTGCTGGCTTAAAAGTCATTTTGTTTCCTGTGAGGGGGTTGCTTGGACGAAGATTTGATTAGTTTTTTTTAGTGCGTAGCGGATTCTGGAACTACTTACTTACGACTCACTTAAGACTTCCGAAAAACACGCCGTCACGACTGCTCCGAAGGCGCAACGGCGGTAATCGCCAGGGCATGAATGTCGGTGTGCATCATACCTTGCACGGCATCATATACCAGTCGATGACGCATGACCAGCCTCAGTCCCTCGAAGCGTTCCGAAACGATTTTCACTCGGTAATGACCCCCGCCGGAGGCCGCGCCGGGGTGCCCTGCGTGCAGGTGCGAATCGTCGCCGACCTCCAGTACGGACGGGCTCAATGCGGCGTCGAGGGACTGGCGGATGCGTTCCACGCGGTCGTCCATCATGCGTCTCCCTTGCCCTGCGGCTGCTCGTGTTCTTCGATGTACTTCGACAGCATCAGGGTCTGGATGACGATGAACGCGAAGAAGATGCCCGTGATGCCGAAGAGCTTGAAGTTGACCCACGCACCCGTGTTGCCCTTGAAGACAATGAAGGCCATCACGAGGTTCAGCACGCCGATGGCGGCGAAGAAGCCCATCCACGCGTAGCCGACCCTGGCCCACACGGCGTCCGGCAGGCGGATCTGCGCTTCCATCACCTTGCGCATCAGGTTGTTGCGGAAGCCGACCTGCGCGACGAACAGCGCCAGCGCGAAGGCCCAGTACAGGATCGTCGGCTTCCACTTGATGAAGTCCGGATCGTGGAAATAAATGGTCGCGCCACCCGTCACGACGATGACGCCGAGGGACAGCCACAGCATGCCGTCCACCTTGCGGCCGCGGGCCAGCAGGTACAGGATCTGCAGGATGGTCGCGATGATGCCGACCGCGGAGGCGAGGATGATCGGCGACTGGTCGGGCGTGACGCTGCCGCCCGAGATCAGGCCGCCCATGTATTGCTGGACGAGCGCGTGCGCCGCGTCCTGGTGGCCATCCGCGAATTTATAGACGAGGAAGAACAGGATGACCGGAAACAGGTCGAACAGGAATTTCATTGGTACATTGCCCTTCAGATCGGCTCGAAACGGAGCGCGGCGGAGTTGATGCAGTAGCGCAGGCCGGTCGGCGGCGGGCCGTCCGGGAACACGTGGCCCAGGTGGGCGTCGCAGACGGCGCAGATGATTTCCGTGCGCACCATGCCATGACTCCTGTCGACCTTTTCGATCACGTTGTCCGGGTCGAGCGCCTTGAAATAGCTGGGCCAGCCGCAGCCGGAGTCGAACTTCGCGTCGGACTCGAACAGCGGCGTGTCGCAGCACACGCAGTGATAGATGCCGTGCTCATGGTGGTCCCAGTACTTGCCCGTGAACGCGCGCTCGGTCGCCGCATGGCGGGTGACCTGGTATTCCATCGGGTCCAGCTGGGCGCGCCATTCGGCGTCGGTTTTCGTCACTTTGTCGGTCATGATCCCTCGTTCATTGTCAATCTCAGGAAGAGCAGCTCACCTCGAGGTGGGATGCCCAGTCCGGCGGCAGGGCCGCATAGGCGTCGTGCTCCGGCTGTTCGTCGAACGGACGCTCGAGGACACCGAGCAGCCTGCGCACTTCTTCAAAGTCGCCATTCTGCGCCTTTTCGATGGCCACCTGGGCCAGGTAGTTGCGCAGTACATATTTGGGGTTGGCGGCGTGCATCGCAAGCCGGCGCTCCGCATCGACGCTCTGTTCCTGGCGCAGCCGCGCGCGGTAGCCGACGGCCCACGCGTCGAAGGCGGGACGGTCGAGGAAGAGGTCGCGCAGCGGCGCGTCCGCTTCGGGTTCGTCCACCCGCAGGTCGCCCAGGCGACGGAAGAAGAGTGTGAAGTCGACGTGGTTCGCCTGCATGAGCTTGAACATGTCGTCGGCCAGCGCGCGGTCGTTATCTTGCGCCGTCTTGAGCCCGAGCTTGGCATGTAAAAGTTCATCGAACTTTTCGCCATAGGCGTCGACATACACCTCCAGCGCTGCCTGCGCCGCTTCCTGGTCTTCGATCAGCGGCAGCAGCGCGTTCGCCAGCGCATAGCAGTTCCAATGGCCCACGGGCACCTGGTTCGCGTACGAATAGCGGCCGCCCTGGTCCGTGTGGTTGCAGATGTGGTCGACGTCGAATGCTTCCATGAAGCCGAACGGGCCATAGTCCAGCGTGAGGCCCAGGATCGACATATTGTCCGTGTTCATCACGCCATGCATGAAGCCGACGGATTGCCAGTGCGCGATCATCCGCGCCGTGCGGCGCGTGACTTCCTCGAGCAGCGCGAGATAGGGGTTCGGCGCGCCCGCGAGGTCCGGATAGAACGTCCTGATGACGTAATCGGCCAGCGTGCGCAGTTCTTCCGGCTTGTCGCGGTAGCGCCAATGCTCGAAAGAACCGAAGCGCACGAACGACGGCGCCATGCGCGTGACGACGGCGGCCGTCTCCATCGTCTCGCGGATGATGCCTTTGTTCGACCCCGTGACCATCAGCGCGCGGGTCGTCGGGATGCCGAGGGCGGCCATCGCCTCCGAACACAGGAATTCGCGGATCGAGGAGCGCAGCACGGCGCGGCCGTCGCCCATGCGGGAGTACGGGGTCATGCCTGCACCCTTCAGCTGGAGCTCCATCCGGCCGTCAAGGCCGTCGATTTCGCCCAGCAGGATCGCGCGGCCATCGCCCAGCTGGCCAGCCCAGTGGCCGAACTGGTGGCCGGAATACACGGCGGCCAGCGGCTGCGAGCGGGGCGGGACGTGGTTGCCCGTGAAGACGGCCACGAAGTCCTCGTGCGCGAGATCGGCGGCATCAAGGCCCACAAGCCGGGCAGCCGGCGCGCTGGCTGCGACAAAGTATGGCGCGGGCAGGGGCGTCGGCATCAGGCGCGTATAAAACGCGGGCGGCAGTTCGGCAAAGGCATTGTCGAATGGCAGATCGTCGGCGGTGCGGGTGCTGATAACGCTTCCTCGGGTTGATTGGTTCTTCGTGCGCGGATTGTACCCCACACGCGCGGATTCTATGGGCGCAAGGCGTGCGCGGCCTATCCGGGTTACATTCCGTAACCGTTTCGTAATGTTGCGCTGCTGCGGTGCAGCATCGAATTCCGTTGACGTTCTCCGCACGATCGTTCGAAACTCAGCTTCCCACAAGCAACCCGAGAGACCGATGACACCTCTTCCGTTGATGGGCCGGATGATGGACCAGCCCCTGTTAATCTCCAGCATCATCCGCTTCGCCGCGCGGCATTACGGCGGCAGCGAGATCGTCTCGCGCCGGGTCGAGGGCGACGTGCACCGCTACACGGTGCGCGAATGCGAGGCGCGGGCGCGGCGGGTGGCCAACGTGCTGCGGGCGCAGGGCGTCGGGATGGGCGAGCGCGTCGGCACGCTGGCGTGGAACGGCTACCGGCACCTGGAGCTGTATTACGGGGTGTCCGGGTCGGGCGCGGTGCTGCACACGATCAATCCGCGCCTCCATCCGGAGCAGATCGCGTACATCGTCAACCATGCGGAAGACCAGCTGCTGTTCTTCGACCTGACGTTCCTGCCGCTGGTGGCGGCAATCGCGCCGCTGTGCCCGACCGTGAAGGCGTTCGTGCTGATGAGCGACCGGGCGCACATGCCGGCCGATGCCGGCATCCCGAACCTGCTGTGCTACGAAGACCTGCTCGCTGCGGCATCCGAGGATTACGACTGGCCCGAGTTCGACGAACGCGCGGCCGCATCGCTGTGCTACACGTCCGGCACGACGGGCAACCCGAAGGGCGCGCTGTACTCCCACCGGTCGACCGTGCTGCATGCGTACGCGTCCGCGATGCCGAATGCCCTGAACGTGGCCGGCCGCGACGTCGTGCTGCCCGTCGTGCCCATGTTCCACGTGAACGCGTGGGGCCTGCCGTATTCCGTGCTGCTGTCCGGCGCGAAGCTGGTGCTGCCGGGGGCCGCGCTGGACGGCAAGTCGCTGTACGACCTGTTCGAGGCCGAGGGCGTCACGTTCTCGGCGGGCGTGCCCACCGTCTGGCTCGGCCTGATCAACCATGCGCTGCAGAACAGGCTGGCGTTCTCCACGTTCAAGCGCACGGTGATCGGCGGCGCCGCGTGCCCGCCGGCCATGATGGACACGCTGATCGACCACTTCGGCATCGAGGTGATCCACGCCTGGGGCATGACGGAAATGTCGCCGCTCGGCACCACGTGCGGCCTGCTCGCGCGGCACCGCGACCTGCCCGTGGCAGAGCAGCGCGCCGTTCTGCGCAAGCAGGGCCACGCCATCTTCGGCGTGGACATGAAGATCGTCGACGACGCCGGCAGCGAACTCCCCTGGGACGGACTTGCCTTCGGCCACCTGCTCGTCAAGGGGCCGTGGATCATCTCGAGGTACTTCGGCGACGAGGGTGGCGACGTGCTGCAGGATGGCTGGTTCCCCACCGGCGACGTGGCGACCATCGACGGGGATGGCTACATGCAGATCACGGACCGCAGCAAGGACGTCATCAAGTCCGGCGGGGAATGGATCGGGTCGATCGACCTCGAGAACATCGCGATGGCGCATCCGGCAGTGCTGCAGGCCGCGTGCATCGGCGTGCGGCACCCGAAATGGGACGAGCGGCCCGTGCTGGTCGTCGTGCGGCGGCCCGAAGCCGAGGTGACGCGCGCGGAGCTGCTGCGGTTCTTCGAGGGGAAGGTCGCGAAGTTCTGGATGCCGGACGACGTGCTGTTCGTCGACGCGCTGCCGACCGGGGCGACCGGGAAGATCCAGAAGAACCGCTTGCGCGAGCAGTTCCGGGAATATCGCCTGCCCGGCACGGACCAATAATCAATCATTCATACAAACAAGGAGAACCATGAGCGCCGACTACCAGGTCATCGACGACGTCGCCGTCATCACGTTGAACAACCCGCCCGTCAATGGCCTCGGCCTGGCGACGCGCACCGCCGCCGTCGAAGGTTTGAACCGCGCGGCCCAGGATCCGGCCGTCAAGGCCATCGTCATCACGGGCGCCGGCAAGGCGTTCTCGGGCGGTGCCGACATCCGCGAATTCAATTCGCCCAAGGCGCTCACGGAACCGACATTGCACACCCTGATCCGCACGGTCGAGAATTCGGACAAGCCCGTGGTGGCCGCGATCCACACCGTGTGCATGGGCGGCGGGCTGGAACTGGCGCTGGGCGCCACCTACCGCGTGGCGCTGCCGGGCGCGCAGATCGCGCTGCCGGAAGTGAAACTGGGCCTGCTGCCGGGCGCCGGCGGCACGCAGCGCCTGCCGCGCGTGCTGGGCCTGGAGACCGCGCTGAACATGATCGTCACGGGCGCCCCGGTATTGTCCGAAAAGCTGGCGGGCACCTTGCTGTTCGACGAATTGCTGCCGGCCGGGTCCGACCTCGTCGCAGGTGCCGTCGCGTTCGCGCGCCGCGTGGCCGACGTGCGGCCGCTGCCGAAGGTGCGCGAACGCCAGGTCGGGCATCCGGATGCGGCGGGCTTCCTGGCCGCGGCCCGCGCGCGTGTAAAAGTCGAGGCGGGGCCGTTCCCGGCGCCCGTCGAATGCGTGGAGACCGTTGCCGCGTCCGTCGAGAAGCCGTTCGAGGAGGGCCTGAAATTCGAACGCGAGCGCTTCATCCACCTCACGCAGACGACGGAATCGAAAGCGCTGCGCCATGCGTTCTTTGCGGAGCGCGCCGCGAGCAAGGTGCCGGACGTGCCGGCGGATACGCCCGTGCGCGAGATCCGCAGCGCGGCCGTCGTGGGCGCGGGCACGATGGGCGGCGGGATCGCGATGAACTTCGCGAATGCCGGCATTCCCGTGACGATCCTCGAGACGAAGCAGGACGCGCTGGACAAGGGGCTGGCCACCATCCGCAAGAACTACGAGAACACGGTCAACAAGGGCAAGCTGGCGGCGGACAAGGCCGAGCAGCGCGTGGGCCTGATTCGCGGCACGCTGGACTATGCGGACATCGCCCAGGCCGACATCGTCATCGAAGCGGTGTTCGAGGACATGGACGTGAAGGCCTCGGTATTCCGCCGGCTGGATGCGGCGATGAAGCCGGGCGCGATCCTCGCGTCGAACACGTCGACCCTGGACCTGAACCGCATCGCGGCGTTGACGTCGCGCCCGCAGGACGTCATCGGCCTGCACTTCTTCAGCCCCGCCAATGTGATGAAGCTGCTGGAGATCGTGCGCGGCGCGCAAACGGGCAAGGACGTCGTCGCGACGGCGCTGGCGCTGGCGAAGAAGATCAGGAAGACGGGCGTCGTCGCCGGCGTGTGCGACGGCTTCATCGGCAACCGCATGGTGGAACAGTACATCCGCCAGGCGGGCTTCCTGCTGGACGAAGGCGCGCTGCCGCAGCAGGTCGATGCGGCCGTCGAGAAGTTCGGCTTCGCGATGGGCCCGTTCCGCATGGGCGACCTGGCCGGCAATGACGTCGGCTGGTACATCCGCAAGCGCCGCGCCGTCGAGTCGCCGGACGTGAAGTACTCGAAGACGGCCGACCTGCTGTGCGAACAGGGCCGGTTCGGCCAGAAGACGGGCGCCGGCTGGTACGACTACCAGGCGGGCGACCGCACGCCGCGGCCGTCGCCCTGGGTCGACGGGATGATCGTCAAGCACTCGCAGGAGCTGGGCATCGAGCGCCGCGCCATCGCCGACGAGGAGATCGTCGAGCGGCTCGTCTACGCGCTCGTCAACGAAGGCGCGCGGATACTGGAGGAGGGCATCGCCCTGCGCGCCTCCGACATCGACATGGTGTACCTGTCCGGCTACGGCTTCCCGCTGTTCCGCGGCGGCCCGATGTTTTATGCGGACACCGTGGGCCTGCCGGCCGTGCTGGCCGCCGTCGAGAAGTATGCGCGCGGCTACCACGGCGAAGCGTGGGCGCCGGCGCCGCTGCTCGTCCGCCTGGCGCAGGAAGGCAGGGCGTTCAACGGGTGAAAATACCCCTGATGCGGTCAGGGGGCGCGCCGTGCTAGGCTGTCCACATGAAGAACGCCCTCCTGATCGCCACCGCCTGCCTGCTCGGACTGTTGTCCACGACGGGGGCGTCGCTGCCGTACCCCATCCTGCCGCCGCTGTTCGTGAACGGTGCGCCGGACAGCCTGACGCACTTCCTCGGCCTGCCGCCCAAGCTCCTGTTCGCGCTGGCGCTGATGGTCAACCCGGTCGGCCTGCTGCTCGGCACCGCCGTACTCGGGTCGCTGTCGGACCGGTACGGCCGCCGGCCGCTGCTGCTCGTGACGGCCGTGGGCGCGGCCATCGGCCACGTGCTGACGGCGTGGGCGCTGGCGAGTCGCTCGTATCCGCTGTTCCTCGTCGCCCGTTTCGGCACGGGCCTGCTGGAGGGCCATAGCGCGATCGTGCGCGCGATGCTGGCGGACCGGCTGCAAGGCCCGCTGCGCAACCACGCGCTGTCGTGGCTGAACGGCGCGCTGCACCTGGGCTGGCTGGTCGGGCCGTTGCTGGCCGGGTTCACGATCACGTGGGGCATCACGGTCCCGTTCTACATCGCCGCGGGCGCGCTGCTGCTGGGCGCGATCCTCGTCGGCGTCGCGCTGGAGCGCAACCCGCGCGCGGACGGGCCGTCGTGGTGGAGCGTCGCGCGCGAACGCCATGCGTTCAACCTGCTGCGCCACGACGGCCTGCGCGCGCTGTTCGGCGTGCAGCTCGCGTACACGTGCGGCGTGACGGCGTTCTACGAGTTCTATCCGCTGTGGCTCGTCGAGGTGGGCCATTACGACACGCGCGCGATCGCCCTCGTCAACGTGGGCATGTGCGGGCTGATGACGTGTTCCGCGCTGTTCGCCGGCCGCGCCAGCCGCACGGAGCCGATGCGCCGCGCCGCATGGCTGGCCGCCTGCGTGGCGCTGGCCATCGGCTCGCTCGGCGTGGGCCACCTGTGGGTGGGCCTCGTGGGCATCATGGCGTTCGGCCTGCCGCACGCGTTCTACAACGCCGTCGTGCAGGCGTGGGCGGCGGACCGCTTCGGCGGCGGGCACGGGCAGGGTGCCGTCATGGGCCTGCTGTCGACGACGTTCTGCCTCGCGAACATCCTGATGGCGGCGGCCGGCGCCGTGCTGACGCTGGTCGACACGCGGCTCGTGCTGCTGACGGGCGCGATCCTGACGGCGTGGGCGGCGAACCGGATGCGGACGTGGGGCAGCGGCGCGATGGCCCGGACAGCGGCCACCGTGCCCGGCCCCGACGGTGGTGCGGCCTAGCGCGTCTCCGGCACCAGCGCCTTCAGGATCGGCTTCACGAAGTCGTTCTTCCTGAAGTCGTACAGCAGGAAATCGCTGGAGAACTGCCAGTAGCCCCACGCGAAGCCATATTTCTCCGCCGTGCGCGCGACGGTCGACGTCCACAGCACGCGATCCTCCATCGCCGCCTTGTCGTACGCGCCGAATTCGCCGAGGAAAACGGGACGGCCGCTCGCGTCGCTCCAGGCCTTGACGGCGGCGAAGTCCTGGTCGATGCGCGCGATCTCCTCTGGCTTGCCGAAGCGGATGCCCGTCTTCGAGCGGATCGGTTCATCGGCCCACGACGCGCCCTGGTGCGTGAACGGGAACGGGTCGTAGTAGTGGAACGTGGCGATGAGGTGCTTGTCGGCGGCCGGCAGGACCAGGTCTTTCAGCGTGTCGCGGCTGTTCCAGCGCACGCCGCCGACGATCACGTTGCGCGTGGGGTTCGTCTTGCGCATGATGGCCAGCACCTGCGGGAAGCTGGCATTCCACTTTGCCGCGTCGAACTGGCCGTGCGGCTCGTTGAGCAGTTCGAAGACGACCGAGTTCGGCTCGTTGTGGTAGCGCTCCGCCAGCTGGGTCCAGACGGCCTTCAGCTTCGGCATGCAGGCGGCGACGTCCTTCGAGCAGTCGTCGAAATCATGCTCGTCGATGATGACGTTCAGGCCGTGCTTCGTGGCCGTCGCGACGACCCAGTCGAGGCGGTTGAGCCATTTCGGATCGAGGCGGTTCTGTGCATCGAGGGCGCGGAACGCGAACAGCACGACGCGCACGGTCGAGAACCCGGCCGCCTTGATCTTCGCAAAGTGCTCCTCCTTGTAATTGCCCTGGGCGCCGTCGCGCCAGAACGGATCGTAGCCGATGACGTTGACGCCGCGGCCCAGCTGCCTGACCTGGTCGTGCGCGGAAATTTGCTTGAACTGCGACGTGGTCGGCGGCGGGTTGGGGGCGGGATCGTCGGCGAACGCGGCGTGCGCGACGAGGATGAGCGTGACGGCGGCGGCGAGGCGCGGAAGTTCAAGCATGAAGAGTCTCCATCGTTATCGTTGTGTGCGACGATGGTAGCGCTATCTCGACCGCCTGCCAAGCATGTGACAACGGGACATTTCCAAAAACCGGCACCCAAATTCGGGGTCAGAGCACATTTTTTGGAAAATTCGGGGTCAGAGCACTTTTTCAGGCACGAGCACCGAAGCAAGATTGATGGGGACGTAGCGAGAGACCTCATCTCGCGGTTGGGGAGTTAGGCCCAGCATGTTTGCACATCGAGAAATTGTTCCGAAATGTGCTCTGACCCCGAATCCTCGGAAAAACGTGCTCTGACCCCGAATTGGTTTTTGCCTCCGAATTTGTTTTTGTGACGCGCAACGAAAAAGCCGCCATCGCCGGCGGCTCGGTGTGGAACGCGGATGCGGCACTCAATCTGCCGCGTAGATGTCGTTGTCCTTCGTCTCGCGCACGAACAAGGTGCCGATGACGACGGTCGCGACCGCGATCACGATCGGGTACCACAGGCCGTAATAGATGTTGCCGTTGGCCGCGACGAGGGCGAAGGCGGTGGTCGGCAGCAGGCCGCCGAACCAGCCGTTGCCGATATGGTAGGGCAGCGACATCGACGTGTAGCGGATGCGGGTCGGGAACATCTCGACCAGCATCGCCGCCACCGGCCCGTACACCATCGTCACGTACAGGACCAGTACGAACAGCAGCAGCACGAGCATCGGCTTGTTGATCTGCGTGGGGTCGGCCTTGGCCGGATAGCCGGCGGCCTTGATGGCGCCGCCCAGGTCCTTCTTCAGCGCCGCTTCGCGGTCCTTGCTCGCCTGGTCGAAGTTCAGGCCGTCGGCCGTCAGCGTCGCGTTGAACGACGGGTAGACCTTGTCGCCGATCCTCACGCTGGCGATGGTGCCGGCCGGCGCATCCTGGCGCGTGTAGCTGACGGAGGCCAGGGTCAGTTGTCCGGTCGCGATGTCGCACGACGACGGGAATTTCTTCTGGCCCGTCGCGTTGAACTGGAAGTGGCAGGAGTCCGGATCGGCGACGACGACCACCGGCGAGTTGTTCAGCGCCGTCTCCAGCGCCGGGTTGCCGTAGTGCGTGAGGCCCTTGAAGATCGGGAAGTAGGTCAGGGCGGCGATCAGGCAGCCGGCCATGATGATCGTCTTGCGGCCGATGCGGTCGGACAGCGACCCGAAAAAGATGAAGAACGGCGTCGCCAGCGCGAGCGCGATGGCGATCAGGATGTTGGCCGTCGCATCGTCGATCTTCAGCGTCTTGGTGAGGAAGAACAGCGCATAGAACTGGCCCGTGTACCAGACGACGGCCTGGCCCATGACGACGCCCAGCAGCGCGATCAGCGCGATCCTGCCGTTCTTCCAGGTCAGGAAGGCTTCGCTCAGCGGCGCCTTCGACGTCCGGCCCTCGGCCTTCATGCGCGCGAACGCGGGCGATTCGCTCATCGACATCCGGATCCACACGGAGACGGCGAGCAGCAGCACGGAGACGAGGAACGGGATGCGCCAGCCCCACGCGTCGAACGCGGCGGTGTCCATGCCGGCGCGCACGCCGGTGATCACGAGCAGCGACAGGAACAGGCCGAGCGTGGCCGTCGTCTGGATCCACGACGTGAAGAAGCCGCGCCGCCCATCGGGCGCATGTTCGGCCACGTACGTGGCGGCGCCGCCGTATTCGCCGCCGAGCGCGAGGCCCTGCAGGATGCGCAGCGTGACGAGCACGATGGGCGCCGCGATGCCGATCGACGCATAGCCGGGAAGGAGGCCGACGATGAACGTGGAGCCGCCCATGATCAGAATCGTGACGAGGAACGTGTACTTACGGCCGATCATGTCGCCGAGGCGCCCGAACACGAGCGCGCCGAACGGCCGCACGATGAAGCCGGCCGCGAAGGCGAGCAGCGCGAAGATGAACGACGTGGTCGGATCGCCGATGAAGAACTGCTTGGCGATCACGGTCGCCAGCGAGCCGTATAAATAGAAGTCGTACCATTCGAAGACGGTACCGAGCGAGGAGGCGAAGATGACCTTGCGCTCTTCCTTCGTGAGCCCAACACCGGACGGCGTGGATTTGCCGCCCGCGGCCATGCCGGGGTTGATTGCCATTGTGGTCTCCAGTCGTGTTTATTGTGTGCGTCGCCCGATGGCGCGGGCAGCCTGCTGACTGTGCGCCGGGAAGCTTACGGCACGCTTGCTGGAAACTTACGCGGGGCTTACAGATGGGTCGGCATCGTCGCCCGGCGATGTGTCGCCCGGCGAGGCGTCGCCCGGCGCCCCATGCAGCCGCGCGTACTTGTACGCTTCCGTCGACCGCTCCAGCGCGAGGCCCAGCGTCGTCGTCAGCTCGCTGCGCGACATGCCCTGTTCGAGCCGCTGGACGGCGAAGCTGTTGCGCAAGGTGCGTCCGCCCGCGCGCGACACCGCGATCCCGGCCCGCTCGAACGTCGCGCGCGTCTGCCGGTACACGGTCGCCTTGTGCAGCGGCTCGCCGTCCAGGTTCGCGGGGAAGACGAGGTCTCCCGGAATCTCGAGCTCCGCCCGTTCCTTCAGCCATGCCGTCAGTTCCGCGACGCCGGCCTGCGGCAGGGTCGTCGTGTGCTCGTAGCTCGTGCGGTGCTTCGCTTCCGGCGTGATGTCGAGCGTGATGGCGCCGTCGATGTCGGGCTGGCGGCCCACTTCGTCCAGCAGCAGGCCGATGGCTTCCGCCACGCGCAGGCCGGCGAGCGCCATCACGATCTGCATCGCGCGGTCGCGCCGGCGTTTCCAGCCGGCGTGGCCTTCCATGTCTTCCGTGCGGCCGGCGGGGAGGGCGGCCAGGAAGCGCTGCAGGTCGTCCGCGTTCAGCGCCGTCATCGGGGCGTCCTCGGCGAGATGGGCGCGGTCGGTCGCGATGATCGCCTGGCGGGCCGGGTTCGGCGCCCGGCCCAGGTAGTCGAAGCAGCGTTCCAGCAGGCGCAGGTAGCGGTACGCGATCTTGCTGTTGAGGTCGCGCTGGCCATCCTTCGACAGTTCGATGAAGCGGCGCAGGTCGGCCGCATTCACGGTCGACATCCGGAGGCCGCGTTCAAGCATCCACGTGGCGAATTTGCCGAACATGAACCTGTAGATCGCGGCGGATTCCTGCGACACGGGCAGCGGCACGTCGCGCTGGCGGCTGGACGTGAGGACGAAGTCCGGCGTGACGACGAAGGCGGCGAACGCCTCGGCGGGACGCTTGTCCCAGTCGGCGAGGGAAGGTGGATGGCTCATGGCGTCATCATACTGCAACTAACCGACTTGCGGCGCCGGCAAAATCCGCTGTCGCCAGCAGGACTGTAGTTTCGACAATATACTCGACGATCTTTACAACAACACACACTCCAGAGGAGTACATCATGTCCGATCATCCACCCGAAGGTCTTCCGGCGTACCGTATCCTCACCGGCCCGGACGACGCTTCGTTTTGCCGCCGTGTGAGCGCCGCGCTCGAGCAGGGCTATCTGCTGTACGGGTCGCCCACCGCGACGTACAACGACGAAACCGTCATCGTGGCACAGGCCATCATCTGGCCAAGCATGCGGTCGTCGATCGCATAAGCGCAACGGCCGCCTGGTCACGATACGGGTGGCCTGTTGTGTTCGGACATTATGCAACTAACCGACAGATGCCGTCCACCAAGCCAAACCCCGCCGCCAACAGGTGAGGGCAGGCTTGCCTTATCGCTCTTATAATGAGGGCGCGGCATCCCTCGGAACGGGACGTCGCGACAGTCCAAAACCGAACGCTACCAAGGAAATCCATGCTCAAGCACATCGTCATGTGGAAACTGAAAGACCACGCCGAAGGCGCCGACCGCGCCGCCAACGCCATCGAAATGAAGCGCCGCCTGGACGAATGCGCCAATATCGTCCCCGGCCAGGTCAAGTTCGAGGTCGTCATCGCCCAGCCCGGCCTGGAAGCCACGTACGACGTCGTGCTGTACTCCGAGTTCGAGGACAAGGCCGCACTCGACGCCTACATCAAGCATCCGGTGCACCAGGCGGTGGTGCCGTTCATCGGCGCGATCCGCGAAGGACGCCAGTGCATGGACTACGAAGTCTGACGCATGAAGTAACATCGACGGGGAGGGCCTCATGGAGAACTTTGCGGGACGGGTTGCCGTCATCACGGGCGCCGGCAGCGGACTCGGACGCGAGTTCGCCAACGAGGCGGCCCGGCTGGGCATGAAGCTGGTCCTCGCCGACGTCGATGCGCCCGCACTCGAACAGGCGACCAGCGCGCTGCAGGCCGGCGGCGCCGACGTGCTGGCGATGGTGTGCGACGTGCGCAAGGCCGCGCACGTCGAAGAACTCGCGGATGCGGCCATGATCCGCTACCGTGGCGTGCACCTGTTGTTCAACAACGCCGGCGTCGGCACGGCTGGCCTGATCTGGGAACACACGGAGGCCGACTGGGACTGGGTGCTGGGCGTGAACCTGTGGGGCGTGATCCATGGGGTGCGTGTGTTCACGCCGCTGATGCTCGACGCCGCACGCCGCGACCCCGGCTACGAGGGGCACATCGTGAACACGGCGTCGATGGCGGGCCTGCTGGTACCGCCCGTGATGGGGCCGTACACCGTCTCCAAGCATGCCGTCGTCGCGTTGTCGGAAACGCTGTACCACGACCTGCGGCTCGTCGATGCAAAGGTGCGGGCGTCCGTCCTGTGCCCATATTTCGTGCCGACGGAGATCGCGCACTCGGCGCGGCACCGTCCCGGCGAGCTCCGTCACGACGGGCCGCCGACGGCCAGCCAGCACGCAGGCCAGGCGCTGCTCGAACAGGCTGTCGCTGCCGGCAAGCTGACCGCCGCGGACGTGGCCCGCATCACGTTCGACGGCATCCGCCGCGGCGATTTCTATATCTTCACGCATCCGCAGGCGCTGCAGGGCGTGGCCCGGCGCATGGACGCCATCGTGCACGGCCAGCCTCCCGCCGATCCCTACGCGGCGACGCCCCAATTCACGGACATGCTGAAGGCTGCCGTTCAGGGCGTGGGGAAATAGGGCGGCACGTTCGCGGCGATGTGCGCGAATTCCGCCGGCGACAACGGCAGCTTCTGGAACGCGGCCCATGATTCGCGGGGCCGCAGGTTGGCGCCTTGTGCCGAGTCGGTCCCGTACAGCACGCGCCCGACCCCGACCTGGCGGATCAGTTTCACCACCAATGCCGCCGTCTCCGGCCTGATGTCGCGGTCGACGATCGAGGCGACGTCGAACCAGAGGTTGTTCGCATGCGGGTCGTGGTTCTCGACGGCGTCCGCCAGCACGGCCATCGCGGCCTGCGCGGGCCGATCGTCGTAGCCGGGACCGGAGCCGGCGAAGTGGGCGACCTGCACGACCACGTCCGGCGCCGCGGGCAAGACCTGGTCCAGGAAGATGCGCGCCTGCGCCGCGCCGTAAGGACGTTTCTTGCCGATGTTGGCGCGCAGGTGGATGACGATGGCCATCCCGTGCGCGTTCGCCGCCGCGAACACCTGGCGCAGGCGCGCGACGTGGGCCGGATCATCGAGTTGCACGTCCGAATTCCCGACGTGCAGCTTGATGCCGTGATCCAGTCCGGGCGTCTTCGCGCACCGGTCGAGTTCTGCGAGCGCGTAGTCTTTCAAGGGATTGAAGCTGCAGAACGCGATCAGGCGGCCCGGGTAGCGGGCCGCCTGCGCCGCCGTCCAGTCGTTTTCCATCCGCACCTTGGCAACCTCGTCGTCGACCTTGCGGGCCGGGCTCCCATACATATATGCGATGGACAGCAGCACGGCCCGCTTGACGCCGGCCGCGTCAAGCAGCGGTACCAGCTGGTCCGCGTCCAGTGGCACCAGCCCGGCCGACGGGCCGATCATGGCGATGTCGGCCGCGCTGAACACGTGCTGGTGGTAGTCGCCTGCGGGGACGGTCTGGGCGTGTGCCGCGCCTGCAAACAGCCAGGCGGCGGCGAGGGCGCGGATGGTATTCATGCGCCCAGTGTATCAGCGACTGGCGCAGAATCCCGCATCGTCATTGGTGCCGCCGGCGGCCAGGTCGCGATTCCAGTCAGGGCCGGACAGGTGCATCGTCGTGCCGTCCATCGTGTACTTGCCGTTCCACAGGCCCGAGAGCGTGCCCTGGACGTTCGGCACGTCGACGGTCCAGCCGGTCACCTTGACGGCGCTGTTGTTCGTGACGGCGACCTTGGCGCAGTAGCCGCTCGTCCAATCAGCGGTGATCACGAGCTTCGCCGTGACGGCGCCGGCGGGCGGCGGCGGAGGCGGTTCGGCCGGCTTTGCCGCACGTGTCGCGCACAGGCCCACCTGCGTCGACTGGCCCGGACGCAGCTTGCGGTCGTAGGCCGGGCCCTGCAGGCCGAGGACGCCATTCTCCAGCGTGTACTGCGCGTTCCACAGCGACGTGAGCGTATCCTTGAACGGCAGCCGGGTGCTCCAGTAGCCGGCCGTCGTGCCCACGTTCGTCACGGTCAGCGTACCGCAATAGCCCGTGCCCCAGTCGTTCGATGCGTCCAGCTGCGTCTTGAGCTCAAGCGGCGGCGGGGGCGGCAGCGGATTCGGATACGCGCCGGGTTCCGTCGCCGCCGGGTCCAGGAACGCCTGCTTCACGGCGGTGAGCAGCGGATTGTCGACGCCGTCCGTCGTGCCGTAGTTGACCAGCCAGATGATCGTGCCGGCCGCGCCTTCGCCGTCGCGCGTCGATTGCGCCCACGCGCCTTTCGCGGCGATGGTCGCCGGTTCCTCGTAGCTGATGTAGCCGCTGGGCCAGTCCGGACGGTCCACGGGGGTATAACCGCCCGGGTAGACGCGGTAGCTCGTCTGTGTCGGTGCGTCCCATGCGTAGATCCCCTTGTCCAGGTAGCCGTACTTGCGGAGCATCGTGTAGCTCCAGCGGTAGTCGAGCACCGACCACTTGCCGAGGTCACCGTCCGTCTCCTGGTTCGGCCCCGTGAACGGCGGCGCGTAGTTGGCGCCGTAGAAGCCGATGCCCATGCCGAGCTTCGTGCGCGGCACGCCCGCGTCGACGTATGCCTGGATGGTGCCCGCGATGGAGACCGGCCGGTTCGGCGTGTGCCCCGTCAGCGGCGAGAACGTGTTGCTGGCCCAGCCCTGGCCGAACCAGCCGACGCCGTAGCTCATGAAGTTGTACTGGTCGACGAGGTTCGCCATGCGCACGTCGTGCGGCGTCACCTTGTCGATGTTCGTGTTGATGTTCCCGGCCGGGTACGTGATGATCACCGGGCGGTCCTGGTAGCGGGGCCGCGCGTTCGCTTCCTTGCGCAGGTCGGTCACGAGGGCTTCCAGCAGCGCCGCCTCGTCCGGGTTCTTGCTGTCGAGGCCCTCCCAGTCGACGTCGATGCCGTCGTAGTCCTTGGCGACCATGTAGTCGACGAGGTTCTTCACGAACGTCGGCCGCACGGCCGGCGCGGTCGATGCGAGGAAGCCCGCGTTGTCGCCTTCGCCGCCCAGCATGATGAGGGCCTTGATGTTGACCTGGTGGGCGCGTTTGACGAGGAATTCCTCGACGGTCCAGTCGTACGCGGCACCGGGGCCGACGTCGCGGTTGTCGTGCGCGTTGCCGGCCCCGGGGACGACTTCGCCCGGCCGGCCGCTCTTGCCGCCGCCCGGGCCGATGCGGGCGAACACGAAGTGCGTCAGCGCCGTCATGTCGACGTGCTCGGGCTTTTGATAGTCGGCATTGTCCCAGAAATAGCCGCCGTAGTAGCCGGTGACCCACTTCGGTTGCGTACCCGGGGTCGCGGCGAACGACGGCAGGGCCGCCATCAGCATCAGCCCTGCCAGTACCTTGATTGCCTTGCGCATGCTCTGCTCCTTGTTGTTACTGTAGAGCAACAAGATTAGCAGTGCGCCGGGGAAATTCCTGCCCCCACGGGAGGGGCAATCAAATCAGGCCGCCGCCTGGTCGCAAGGTTTCAGGACGCGTTCGTGCAGTTCCGGCTCGGCGTCGCCATACAGCTTGACGACGGTCGACGTGCGGGTGCCGTAGCCCGGGATCTCGATGCAGACGGCGGACAGCTGCCGTTCCAGGTCGAGCGGGACGCCCGTGTCGGGCAGGCGCATGTCGGGCGCACGGGTCGTATCGGCCAGCATCTCGAAATACGCTTCTTCCGGCGCGCCCTGCAGCAGCAGGCTGGCGAAGGTCGCCTTGGTGCGCAGGACCTTGGGCCAGGGGGCATCCAGCAAGCCGTTCGACACGCCATAGATGCCCGGTTCCAGGGCCTCGCCGTTGCGCGGGTCGTCCCCGGCGTGGTTCGAGAACCAGTACATGCCGGCGGCATCGCCCAGGATCAGGTTGAAGCCGTTGTAGGCGTCGGCGCCGGGCGCGATGCGTGCGAGGTAGGCCGGCGCATCGTCACCTCCCTTGAGGAAATCGGCGACGAGGGCGCCGCGCGTGGGCGCGTCCGTGCGCCAGTCGCTGGGCGCGCGGATGTTCGTCAGGGCGGCGAATTTCGGGCCGTTCGGACCGTCCTTCGTCACGCCCATCCAGCTGCCGCCGCCCCGCAGGTCGCGGCCGGCGATGATGTTGGGCGCGTCCGGCCACGGGCCGGCCGGGGTGGCGGGACGATCATAGTATTCGTCGCGATTGGCGCAGGCGACCAGCGGCAGGCCGGGGATCACGCGCCAGGCAAAAACGATCAGGCACATGGTGGGAGATCCGTAAAAATTTCGGCGCGGCGGGGGCCCTCGATGAGGCCTTCGAATCCGGCGCTGCGGGCCGCGTCTTCGAGCCGCGCGGGAAAGCCGTCGTCCACCCCCGGATACACTTCCATCCAGGTCTGCAGGCCGGCGCTGGCTTCGGGCCGGCGCTTCAGTTGCGCGGGCACGCCCATGCCGTCCTGCAGCGCGCGCACGCGCGGGGCCAGCGCGGCGGCGTCGCCCTCGCGCACCTTGTAATACACGTACAGGTCGATCATGTGCGTCAAACTTCGAGCACGTCGAGCGCGTACGGCAGCGGCAGGAAATCCAGCTTCGTGCCGCCGGCCGAGCCGTGGCGCACCTCGCCGTCCAGTGCCGCGAGCTTGATCTCGACGAGCGCATCGGCGCCGCCCGTGCCGTTCGGCGCCGCGTTGACGATCATGCCCGACGGCTGGTCCGGGTCGGCAACGGAATACACTTCGTCGCCGGGCCGCGCGGCCGCGTCAGGCAGGGTGGCCAGCGCCATGCGGCGTTTCAGCTTGCCGAGGTACTGGCTGCGCGCGACGATTTCCTGGCCCGGATAGCAGCCCTTCTTGAAATTGACGCCGCCCAGCAGCTCGTAATTGACCATCTGCGGGACGAACTGTTCCTGCGTGCCCGGGCCGATCTGCGGCACGCCGGCGTGGATGGCCGCCAGTTGCCAGGCCGCGTTGCCGCCCAGCGCGAGCGTGTCCTTCCACGCGGCCAGCGCGCCGATTGCGGCATCCGCCGTCGTCAGCCACAGGTAGCGCGGCTGCCCGAATGCGTCGGCGAGACGGATCACGGTGCCGGCCTCGCCGTCGACCTTGGCGTACGGTGCGTCGGGCAGGGTGCCGGCGCGGGCGCGCAGCGCGTCGGCCGCCGCCGCGCCGCCCAGGCCGAGGACGGCCGCGTGGGCCGGTTCGTCGGTGGCGTCGCGCAGCTTCGCTTTCGCGCGCAGCACGAACATCGTCAGGCGTTTCTGCAGCGGCGCCTGGATGGCGCGCGGCAGTTGCAGGTAGATGTTTTCCGCATCGCGCCACATCAGGAAGGTGGCCTGCAGGCGGCCTTTCGGCGTGCAATAGCCGGCCAGGCGTGCCTCGGAGGTGCCGAGGTGTTCCACGTCGTTGGTCAGCTGGTTGTGCAGGAAGCTGGCGCCGTCCTCGCCGGCGACGCCGATCAGTCCGAGGTCGGTGACGGGGGCGACGAAGCCCTTCCCGAGGTCGGCTGTCGTGAGTGAGCGGCCGAAGTCCTCGACCTGCGTCGGGCTATCGGGGTAGAAACGGGCGCCTTGTGTGGCGAGGTGTTCGATCCAATGATTCATGACACGAATTATTTCCGGTTTGGCTGTATCGGCTTTATGATTACGGCCTCATTATAAGTTCGCCTTCAAAAATGCGCCGACGACGGCAAAAAACCAGGTCCAGCATGGCATTCATAAAAAAACTCATCGTCACAGGCGTCATCGTGGCCGTCGGTGCCGGCGCCGGCTTCCAGTGGTGGAGCAAGCAGCCGATCACGCCGGGCAACGCGGCCGTCATTCCGTTCGCCATCGCGCAGGGCAGCCACGTGGCCGGGGCCGCGCAGCAGATGGCGACGGCCGGCGTCCCCGTCAACCCCTTCCTGTTCGGGGTGCTGGCGCGCGTCACCGGCAAGGCGGGCCAGATCAAGGCGGGCAGCTACGAGCTGAAGCCCGATACGTCGCCGCGCCGCCTCCTCACCCAGCTCGTGCGCGGCGAGTTCGCGCAGGAATCGCTGACGATCATCGAAGGCTGGACGTTCCGCCAGATGCGCCAGGCCATCGACGCGGCGCCGAACCTGAAACACGAGACTGCGAAACTGTCCGACCAGGAACTGCTGGCGAAGATCGCGCCGGACTACAAGGCGCCGGAAGGCCTGTTCTTCCCCGATACGTATCTGTTCGCGAAGAATGCGAGCGACCTGTCGATCTACAAGCAGGCGCACGAGATGATGATGAAGCGCCTGAAGGCCGCGTGGGAAAAGCGCGACCCGGGCCTGCCGTACACGGAACCGTACCAGGCGCTGATCATGGCCTCGCTGGTGGAAAAGGAGACGGGCCAGAAGAGCGAGCGCGCGATGATCGCGGGCGTGTTCGTGAACCGCCTGAAAGCAGGCATGCTGCTGCAGACCGACCCCACCGTCATCTACGGCATGGGCAACAAGTACGACGGCAAGATCCGCAAAAAAGACCTCGAGACGGACACGCCTTACAATACCTATACGCGCGCCGGCCTGCCGCCGACGCCGATCGCGTTGCCGGGCGTGCAATCGCTGGCCGCCGCGACGGCGCCCGCGAAGACGGAAGCGTTGTACTTCGTGTCGCGCGGCGATGGCACGAGTCACTTCTCGGTCAACCTGAATGAGCACAACAAGGCCGTGAACCAGTACCAGCGCAACCAGTCGCAGTAAATACGGATGAATCAAATGAATCAAACCGATGCCACCCGCGGGCGTTTCATCACCTTCGAAGGCATCGACGGCGCCGGCAAGTCGACGCACATCGGCTACGTCACGTCGCTGCTGAAAGGCGCGGGCAAGCGGGTCGTCTCGACGCGCGAGCCCGGCGGCACACCGCTCGGCGAGAAGCTGCGCGACCTCGTGCTGCACGAAAAGATGCACCTCGAGACGGAAGCCCTCATCATGTTCGCCAGCCGCCGCGAGCACGTCGCGCAGGTCGTCGAACCGGCGATCGCGCGCGGCGACTGGGTGCTGTCCGACCGCTTCACGGATGCCAGCTTCGCCTACCAGGGCGGCGGGCGCGGGCTCGATCGCGCCAAGCTGGACGCGCTGGAACAATGGGTGCACCCGCACCTGCAGCCGGACCTGACCCTGCTGTTCGACGTCCCGCTGGACGTCGCCAAGGCCCGCCTGTCCGCCTCGCGCACGCTCGACAAGTTCGAAATGGAACAGGCCGATTTCTTCGCGCGCGTGCGGGGCGAATACCTGCGCCGCACCGCGGAATCGAACGGACGCATCGTCGTCATCGATTCGACGCAGACCATCGACGAGGTGCGCGCCGCGCTGCGGGCCGCGCTGGAGACCTGGCTGTGAGCATGTATCCCTGGCAAGAGGACGCGTGGGCCCGGCTGCAGGCCATGCGCGTGCGGCTGCCGCACGCGATCCTGTTCCACGGTCCGGCCGGCATCGGCAAGGCCGATTTCATCGAAGCGTTCGCGCAGGCGCTGCTGTGCGAAAACGTGAGGCCGGACGGCCATGCGTGCGGCGCGTGCGCATCGTGCGGCTGGTTTGTCCAGGGCAATCACCCGGATTACCGCCGCGTGCGCCCGGAGGCGATGGAGGACGAAGCGCCGGCGGCCGAGGGCGACGAGGCCCCGGCCGAAGAGAAAAAAGCGAAGTCGAAGACGGCGTCGAAAGAGATCAAGATTGAGCAGGTGCGCGCGCTGGCCGATTTCATGAACATCTCGACGCACCGCCAGGGCCTGCGCGTCGTCGTGCTGTATCCCGCCGAAGCGCTGAACATGCCTGCGTCGAACGCGTTGCTGAAGACCCTCGAGGAACCGCCTCCGGGTACCGTGTTCCTGCTGGCATCGAACGGGCTGGACCGGCTGCTGCCGACCATCCTGTCGCGCTGCCGCAAGTTCGCACTGCCGATGCCGGACCACGCCCAGGCGCTCGCGTGGCTGGAAGCGCAGGGCGTCAACGATGCGGACGGCTGGCTGCGCGAACAGGGCGGCGCGCCGCTCGCGGCGCTGGTCCAGGCCGAAACGGGCAGCCGCGAAGAGCTCGACGGCCTGCTGCAGGTGCTCGCACAGCCGAGCGTGGATGCCGCGTTGCGCAGTGCCGACAAATTGAGCAAGGCGCCGCTTGCATCCCTCGTCGCATGGCAGCAGCGGTGGCTGTATGACGTGTTTTCGTACAAGCTGTCCGGCGTCATCCGGTATTATCCGAGATACCAGCGGGAACTCGCGGCGCTTGCGGGAAGAGTGCACGTGGCTCAGTTGATGCAGGCGATCAAGTCCACGAACGAGCGCCGCGCCGTGGCCGATCACCCTCTGTCTCCGAAGCTGTTTGTCGAAGACATGTTGCTCGATTACACTGCCCGCTGCGGCTTGTGATGAAAGGAAGATGATGAGCGTAACGCCGAACGGTCCGATCAGCGGCCTGCCCGCCGATCCGAACGCGCCCCAGCCGGCGCGGCCGTCCGTCCTGTCGCTCGCCATCAAGGAAAAGGCTGCCCTGTACGCGGCCTATATGCCGTTCCTGAAGAACGGCGGCATGTTCGTGCCGACCAACAAGCCGTACAAGATCGGCGACGAGATTTATCTCATCCTGTCGCTGATGGACGACCCGAACAAATACCCGATCGCCGGCAAGGTCGCGTGGATCACGCCGGCCGGCGCGAACAACAACAAGGCGCAAGGCATCGGCGTGCACTTCCCGGCCGACGAGACCGGGCAGCGCGCCCGCCTGCGCATCGAAGAAATCCTCGGCGCCGCACTGCGTTCGTCGCGCGCCACCCATACCCTGTAATTTTTCGGTTTCACCATGGCATCCTACGTTCACCGCCTCGCCCGCAGGGAAGACCTGCCCGTCATCGTCGACATCTACAATTCCACCATCGCCTCGCGCGAAGTCACGGCCGACACCGAACCCGTCACGGTGGCGTCGCGCGAGGGCTGGTTCAACGAGCACACGCCGGAACGCCGCCCGCTGTGGGTGATCCATGACGCGGCCGATAACTCGGACAACCCCGCTGTGATCGGCTGGTGCTCGTACTCGAATTTCTATGGCCGCCCGGCGTATTCCGGTACGGCCGAGCTGTCGATCTATATCGCGGAAAGCTGGCGCGGCAAGGGCGTAGGGCGTTACTGCCTGGAACAGGCGATGGCGTTCGCGCCCAATGTGAACGTGCATACCTTGCTCGGCTTTATCTTCGGGCACAATTCGCCGAGCCTGGGCCTGTTCCGCAAGTATGGATTCGATACGTGGGCGCATTTCCCGCGCGTGGCCAATCTCGACGGCATCGAGCGGGACCTGATCATCCTCGGCAAGCGCGTCGCGTAACCACCTCGCGTACTCGCGTACAATATCGGGATGTATATCGATTCCCACTGCCACATCAACTTCCCGGAACTGGCCGCCAGGATGCCGGACATCCTGGCCAAGATGGCCGAGAACAAGGTCTCGCACGCGCTGTGCGTCTCCGTCGACCTGCCGGAGTTCCCCGGCGTGCTCGCGCTGGCCGAGCAATATCCGCACATTTATGCCTCCGTCGGCGTGCACCCGGATTACGAGGACACGCCCGAGCCCACCGTCACCCAGCTGGTCGAGCTGGCGGACCACCCGAAGGTCATCGCGATCGGCGAGACGGGGCTCGATTATTACCGCCTGGAAGGCGACCTCGAATGGCAGCGCGAGCGTTTCCGCACGCATATCCGCGCGTCGCGCGAGACGCGCAAACCGCTGATCATCCACACGCGTGCGGCCAGCGAAGACACGATCCGCATCATGCGCGAAGAGGGGGCCGGTACCGACAAGGGCGGCGTCGCGGGTGTGATGCACTGTTTTACGGAGTCGCTGGAAGTGGCGCAGGCCGCCATCGAGATGGGGTTTTATATCTCCTTCTCCGGCATCGTGACGTTCAAGAGCGCGAAGGACCTGCAGGCGGTGGCAAAGGCGGTGCCGCTGGACCGCATCCTCATCGAGACGGATTCGCCTTACCTCGCGCCCGTGCCGTTCCGCGGCAAGATGAACGAGCCGGGCTATGTGGCGCACGTGGCGGAGTATATCGCCACGTTGAAGGGCGTGCCGCTGCGCGAGATCGCCGACCGCACCACCGAGAATTTCTTCAACCTGTTCAAGGCTGCGAGGACCTGACCCATGACCCTGCTTCGAGCTATCCTGCTTGCCGCCGCGCTCGCGGCACCCGCCCTGGCGATGGCCGACCAGACGAGCGACTTTTTCCGCGCCGTGCAGATGGACGATGCGCGCACGGTGCGCTCTCTGCTGGGCAAGGTCGACCTGAACCAGGCCAATCCAGTCGGCGGCGAGCCACCCCTCGTGCTGGCCGTGCGCGAAGGGGCGATGCAGGTGTTCGACGCGCTGCTGCGCCACCCGGGCACGAACGTCGACGCGCCTGCGTTGAACGGCAACACGGCGCTGATGATGGCCGCGTTCAAGCACAACAAGCCGGCGGCCGAGGCGCTGGTCGCGAAGGGCGCGGCCGTGAACCGTCCCGGCTGGACGCCGCTGCACTACGCCGCCGCGAGCGGAGATAACGACATCGCGCGCCTGCTGCTCGCGCACGGCGCCCGCATCGATGCGCAGTCGCCGCCGGCCAGCGGCAAGTTTACGCCGTTGATGATGGCGGCGCGCGAGGGCCACGCGGACACGGCCGCGTTCCTGCTGGGCCAGGGTGCGGATCCGCAACTGAAGAATGGCGAAGGCCTGACGGCGGCCGAGATCGCGCGCCGGGCGGATCACGCCGACATCGCGGCGGCGCTCGACAAGAAGGTCAAGTCTGGCCGCTGAGCCGGTCGGTTTCGCTTTCCCCGCATTTGTGCGCGCGCTTCTTCGTGTACATGTGCGCGTCCGCATGCATGAGCAGCGTCTCGACCTGGTCCGCGTGATCGGGAAACACACCGATCCCGATGCTGACCCCGATGTGCAGCGGCGCGCATTGCGTGGGCACCGGGCGCACGAGCGCGGCGCGGATCTTGTCGGCGCACCGCTCGGCGTCCTCGGGCGCCTGCAGGTCTTCCAGCAGCAGCACGAATTCGTCGCCACCGAGGCGCGCCACCGTGTCCGATTCGCGCGCGCATTCGACCAGTCGGGCCGCCACCTCCCGTAGCAGCGCGTCGCCGGCCGCATGGCCGTAGCGGTCGTTGACCTGCTTGAAATCGTTCACGTCCACATACAGCAGGCCGAGCCGCGAGTGGCAGCGCCGCGCCCGCGCGACGGCCGTGCGGATGCGGTCGAAGAACAGCCGGCGGTTCGGCAGGCCCGTCAGTTCGTCGTGGCAGGCGGACCGCATCAGGTCGTCGTGCAGGCGCCTGCGCTCCAGCGCCAGCCCGACCTGGGCCGCGACGAAGTGCAGCAGCCCGCGGTCGGCCGGGGAGTAGCCCGTCCCGGCGTTGTCGCGCAGCAGCAGCGCGCCGATCGTGCCGGCCGGGCCGCCCAGGTCGATCATGAGCCACGTGTTCAGGCGGCCGGCGCCGACGTGGCGCACGGCGTCCGAGGCGACGCTGTCCGGCGCCGTGGCCGTCGCGCGCCAGCGCGCGAGACAGGCGCGCGACGGCAGGCGCGTCTTCGGATCGTGGTCGCGCTGGTAGACGATCTTGAAGCCGTGCTGCGGGGTCGGGTCGCTGACGACGACCATGCCGGGCGCACCCACGAGGCGATCGAGGATGGCGTGGATCTCGCCGCAGAGTCCGGCCAGGTCGCCCGCGTGATAGACCGCTTCGGAGATCGCGTACGTCGCGGCCTGGCGCCGCTCGGCGCGCTTGCGCGCGGTGATGTCGCGTCCGACGCCCAGGCGCAGGCCCTGGTCGGCGATCCAGCGGGCCGACCACATCACGTCGACGCGGCGGCCGTCCTTGTGGATGTAGCGGTTCTCGAAGCCGACGCGCTCCTGGCCCGCCTGCACGCGCGCGCTTTCCATGCACGTGATGGCGCGGTCTTCGGGGACGACGAAATCGAGCATGTACTGCCCGATCAGCTCCGTGGGACGGTAGCCGAGCATGCGTTCGCAACCGGCGCTGACGTCCACGATGATGCCGCGCCGGTCCACCAGGAAGACGACGTCCAGTAACAGATCGGCAATATTCGCCGAGAGGGAACGGATCGAATGAACCATGGCGGCCTGGCGGCGGTGGCGGCGGACGAGAAAATACTAACATTCCCACATGGAAAAAGGTCAATGTATTTATGCATCGCCGGCCGGCTGTGCCATCGATCCGACAAACTGGCTGGAAAATCCCCGTCAGCTCGGCGCATCAGTTGCTAATAAGCATGGAGATAATGCAGGCAACATCCCCCACACTGAGGAACCGATGCTCAACGAACGCGAAATCGAAAGCTGCTACCTGGGGCAGTTTATTCCGGTCCACTACCATCACAACATGCTGATGGACCATAACCGCATGCACAGCTTCAAGTCCGCGATCTACCACGCCGTCAAGCCGGGCATGAAGGTCCTGGAACTGGGCGGCGGCACCGGTGTCCTGTCGTTCTTCGCAGCGCAGAATGCAGCGCAGGTCTATTGTGTCGAGTTCAACCCGGACATGGTGCGCGAGGCGCGCCGCTTCCTCGCCATGAACCCGAACGGCCATAAGGTCGAGGTCGTTCACGCCGATGCGTTCGAATACTTGCCGCCTGAGCCTGTCGACCTCGTCATCTGCGAAATGATCCATGTGGGCATGCTGCGCGAAAAGCAGGTCGAGGTGATCGAGTCGTTCAAGCGCCGCTACCTGGCGCGCTTCGGCGGTCCGCTGCCGATCTTTATGCCGGAAGCCGTCATCATGGCCGCGCAGCCGTTGCAGCTCGAATACGATTTCGAGGGGTTCTATGCCCCGATCGTGCAATTCCAGCCGACCAACGTGATCTACCCGGGCACCATCGAGTTGGCACAGCCGGGGGTGTATTCGATCATGGACTTCAGCCAGCCCGTCGGCGACGCGATCGCGTGGGAAGGCCAGTTCCGCATGGAGCAGGGCGGCCGCCTGAACGCGCTGCGCTTCATCACCAAGAACGTGCTGTCGATCATCGAGGAGCGCGGCACGACGATCGACTGGCTCAACCACTACATGATGCTGCCGCTGGCCACGCCGCTGGATGTGCAGCCGGGCGACGTTGTCCAGGTCGCCTTCGCCTACCGCGCGGGCGGGTCGATTCCGTCGCTGGAAGCGTCGATGCGTGCCGAGGTCGTCGAACGTGCGGGCGTGCCCGTGCAGGTGCGCGACACCGTCCTGGCCTGATCCTTTGCCGCACCGGGGACGGCCTCCGCTCGTCCCCGCTTTTTTCCCGTCTATCTCCCGCCGCTGACCGTCCGTCGCAGAAACATTGCGCATTGGCGTCCATACAACTACATTCACATCGTCGGGCCGGACCGGCCCCTGTCCTGGAAGATGGAGCTGGCGATGCTGGGTTTCCTCGTGTGGTTGGTGTTATTGTTCCTGTGTTGGCCGATCGCGCTGCTCGCGCTCGTGATGTACCCGCTCGTCTGGCTCGTGCTGCTGCCGTTCCGCCTGCTCGGGATCGGCGTCGAGGCCGTCTTCGAGCTGCTGCGCGCGATCGTCATGCTGCCGGCGCGCGTGCTTGGCGGGGGTATCGGACGCTGAAGGTGACGTCCAGCCAGTGTGCGCGGATTAACAGACGGATACGAACCGTTCGCCTATCGTGCCCATACTGATGGCTTTCATTCGAAAGCCATGCTTTTAAAGGAGTGACTATGCGCCTGGACATCTACCGCAGAGCCGAACACGACGGCAAGTTTTCTTACCTGGCCGTCCCCGAGACCCGCAATATCCCCGAGGAAGCCACGAATACCGACTGGGAAGTCGAAGCCCGGGCTTTCGAAGTCGACGACGATGCCGGAGACCTGCCGGACTACGATATCCAGAACCTGAACGCCCAGCTGGCGGAAAAAGGCTACGCCGTCACGTCGTCGACGATGCACTGACGCGCATTGACGCGCATTGACGCTGTAGCGGTAGCACCACATTCGCGGCCGTACGCCATCCGTCCCGACCAGCCGGGGCGGATGGCGTACGGCCGCGTATCGCATATGGTATCCTTTCGCCTCGTTTAGTCGGAGGCGTCATGAAGTGGTTCGTTGTCGGTTTTCTCGTGCTGTCTGTCCTGCACATCCATTTCCGCGGCAAGGTCCGCCTGCCGTTCGGCCGGCAACTGTTCGACCACTCGTCGTTCATGGCGCCGATCAACATGTTCATGCACCTGTTCTCGAAGGTGCCCAGCACGCCGTACATCCCCGTCCGTGAATTCCCGGAACTGTCCGTGCTGCAGGAAAACTGGCCGATCATCCGCGAGGAGGGCCTGCGCCTGATCGAGATGAAGAAGATCAAGGCCTCCGAGCAGAACAACGACGCCGGTTTCAATTCCTTTTTCAAGACGGGCTGGAAGCGCTTCTACCTGAAGTGGTACGACGCGAGCCACCCGTCGGCCGAGCGCCTGTGCCCGCAGACGCATGCGCTGCTGCAGGGTATCCCGTCCGTGAAGGCCGCGATGTTCGCCGAGCTGCCGCCGGGCGCGAAGCTGAACCCGCACCGCGACCCGTTCGCGGGCTCGATGCGCTACCACCTGGGCCTGGCCACGCCGAACGACGACCGCTGCTTCATCGAAGTCGACGGCCAGCGCTACAGCTGGCGCGACGGCCAGGGCGTCATCTTCGACGAAACCTATATCCACTGGGCCGAGAACGCCAGCGACAGCGACCGCCTGATCCTGTTCTGCGACGTCGAGCGCCCGATGCGCTTCGGCTGGATGCAGGCCGTCAACCGCTGGCTCGGCCGCACGATGATGACGGCCGCGGCGTCGCCCAACGAGACCGGCGACCAGACGGGCCTTGTCAGCAAGCTGTTCCGCATTTCGTACGTGATGGGCCAGTACCGCCGCCGCTACAAGGCCTGGAACAAGACGGCGTATAAAGCGACGAAGGTCGCGCTGATCGTGGGCCTCGCGGCGCTTGTCTACTACATCTGAAAAAGGGCCGCAAGCGCGGCCCTGGTCGTTGGGCCGCGCCTTGCGGCCAAAGGGGATGCTCAGAAGGTGAAGGGCATCCTGACCATCAGCGTGACGTCCGGCGTATCGCGCGTGAGGCCGGCGCCCACCGATACGCTCAGGGTGCGGTTGTTCTTCAGCCGGTACGAGTAGCCCAGCAGCAGCGTGCCCAGCTGCACGCGCACGGAGCCCGGGATCACGTCGCCGTTCTGGTGCATGCGGCCCACCGAGTTGTGGTCGTAGCCGATGCTGAACGACGCCCGCTCGTTCAGTGCCAGGCCCATGCCGAAGTTGAAGCCGAACACGTCGCCCGGTTCCACCGTACCCAGCAATTCCTTGCCGCCGTTCAGCACGGTGCGGTAAACGTTGCCGCGCTTGAAGTTCTTCGTATAGCTGAAGCCGCCGAAGAAGATGGCCGGGTCGGACGGCAGCAGCCACGTCACGCTCGGCTGCAGGGAATAAAAGCCGGAACCGGTCGGCAGGTCGAGCGGCAGGCCCGTCCCGGTGACGTTCTGGCCCACGCAGCGGGTCTGGCAATCCGTCACGACCTGGAACGGGTCGCGGCCCATGCGCGACTTGAAGCGCAGTCCGGCGATGTAGTATGGCGTGTCGACGCCGCCGTCGTTCAGCTGGTAGCGCCAGCCCAGCTCGATGTCGCCGATGCCCTTGCCGCTCGTTTCGAACGCGCGCTCGGCCGCCGTGCCCGTGAACAGTTCGCGGCTGACGGTCGAATCGCTGCGGTAGACGTACGGGATCTTCGCTTCCAGTTCCAGGCGGTTGTCGAAGCCGTAGCGGAACGTGGCGGTGGCCGTCGTCGTGTTGCGTTTCACTTCGCGCACGTCGAGCAGGCCGATCAGCAACGCCGGGATCACCGTGTAGCCGACGAGGGCCACGCGGTTGCTCGACGAATAGCCGTACTGCACGGACGGCTCGAACACGACTTTGCCCCGCGGCGTCAGCACGCCCGGGGTCTCGAAGATTGGCGCCACTTCCGGCGTGCGCGGCGCGGGCGGGCGGCCGACGGCGTCGCTGCCCGCCTGCGCCTGGCCGGCACCGCCCGTACCGCGCAGCGGCGCCAGGCGGCCCGGGTACACGGGATCCGCGAACGGGACCGCGAGCCTGGGCGGCGCCTCGATCGGGCCGGCCTGCGTCGGCGCGTACGGCTGGGGCGCCGGCAGGTTGCCGGTGCCGCGCATCCGCTCGAGCTGCGACGGGGCCGCCGCCGTCGCGGTGTTCGCCGGCGGCGCCACGCCGCTCGCGCGCAACTGGCGTTCCAGTTCGTCGACGCGTGCGCGCTGCTCTTCCAGCTGTTGTCGCATGATCTTGAGCTGCTCGAGGAGGTCAGGACCGGACTGGGCACCGGCCGGGATGGCCGCCAGGGCCACGCTGACACCAATCACGCTGTACAGCGCTGGAATTTTTTGCATAGGTTTTCTCCAGGTAAAAATCCGTCACCTGCCGGCGGCGGCGGTATTGAGCGCGTTCGCGAGGCTGGACTGGAAATTCATGGCCTGCAGCAGTCCGCGTGCGTTCACGCTTGCATTGATGATGGTCTGGTTGTTGATCAACTGGTTGTTCAGGCTGTTCTGGATGACGGTGCCGCCCAGCGTCGTGTCGCCCATCTGGACGTTGAACGTACCGCCGCCGTTCTGGATCAGCCTCACCTGGTTGGCCGTGTCGGCGGTCAGTGCACTGCGGCCGCTCGTGAGCTGGCCGAGGTCGCCCAGTTCCAGCTGGCTGCGTTCGGCCACGTTGCCGTTGATCGTGACGATGCGCTCGATGCCGAGCGTCACCGCCAGGCCGTTGTCGGTGATGAAGCCACCGCGGTAGTCGTCCAGCGAGTCCGCCGCGACGGCGTTGTCGCTGCTGAACGGATTGTCCGGGCCCTCGGCGTAGCCGTGCGTCGCGATCGCGGCGCTGGCCAGCACGAGGCCGATCTGGACGGGTATGCGCATGGGGTCTCCTGTCAAAAGTCGCCCGGACCGAATTTCGGCAGCGTCGTCATGTCGATCGCGGTCCGGGTCACACCCTCGGCCAGGGGCGCGCGCGGCGCGGCCCGCCAGTCGAGGTCGGCGTTGAACGAAGGCTTGCCGGGCGCGTCGTGGATGACGAACAGCAGCCGGGTCGGCCAGATGGATTCGAAGTGCTCGCGCGTGATCGAACGCGTGCCGCTGGACGGGTCGCCCAGCAGGATGCGCCCGTCGTCCGCGCCCTTGATCACGACGAAGTGGTTGTAGCCTTTCTCGGAGATCAGCACGATGGCGGGCAGCCTGCTGTCGAACAGTTTCTGCAACGGCACCTGGAAGCCGTCCGCCTTGTAGCCGATCTTCGCGAGATAGCGCTGCATGTCCAGCAGCGAAAAGCCTTCGCGCCGGATCTTGGCCTGGTCGCCGATCTCCCACATCGCCTTGAAGGCGGTCGTTTCGCTGATCGGGTAGCCGTAGTGATAGGTCAGCAGCGTGGCCAGGGCGGCCGAGCCGCAGCTGAAGTCGTATTGCTGGCGCGTCGTCGAGGTGAAGCGCAATTCGCGCATGCTCTTGACCGGCACGTCGAAACGGGCGCCGCCCGCGATCGGCAGGTCGGCCGCATTTACGCAGGCAGCGCCCGGCAAGGTGCCCAGCACTGAGCATAGGAGGGGCAGGGCGCCGTACTTCATTTGAACTGCAGGTTGACGATGGTGGCGTTCTGGATCAGGACGTTTGCGCCGCTGTTCTGGATCACCACCGGTATGCCCGACATGTTGGCGAACGCCCCCGCATCGATCGTGTTCGTGCCGGTGACGACGTTCACCGCGCTGTTGCCGGTCACGACGCCGCCGAGATTCGCGTTGTTGTTGGTGTTGAACGTGTCCGTACCACCGCGCGAATGCTCCAGCTTGCCCAGGTCGGCGGCAGGGCCGAATCCGAGCTTGTCCGGCGCCTCGGCCGTCTTGCCGGCACCCGTGGCCGGCCTGGCGGCCGGTGCGTTGTCCTGGACGGGAACCGCGAGCTCCGGTCCCGCCCAGGCCGCGGATGCGCAGGCCGCGAGCACAGCGAAGCTGCACACGCGGTTGCTGACGCTACTCTTGAGTGATGACTGCATGCTCTACCCCCGGTTGCATCGAAAAACCGCCGTGCCCGAAGGCACGGCGGTCCTTGGCATTACTTGCCGACAGCCAGGTTGCTCTGGACGTTGACACTCTGCTGGACCAGCGAGGAGAAGCCGTTGTTCTGGCTGACCACCATCACGCCCGCAGCCGACTGGCCGACACCGCTCATGGTGTTGGACATGTCGAAGGTACCGGCATTGACGCTGTTGGAGCCGCCGTTGCCGCCGGTGCCCGCACCGCCCATGCCACCCGTGCCGACGCCGGCCGTGATGTTGGCCAGTGCGCCGCCTGCGCCGCCCGTGGTCGAGCCGCCCGCGCCGCCCGCGCCGCCGTTGCCGGCGGTCGAATCACCCACCGTTGCCGAACCGGTCGTGGCGCTGCCGGTGGTGGCCGAACCGCCGGCCGCACCTGCGCCGGCCGTGTTCGACGCCATGCCGCTGGCCGCACCCGCGCCGCCCGCCGCGCCGGACCCTGCCGCGCCCGACGACGCCGTACCGGTAGCGCCCGCGCCGCCTGCGCCCGAGGTGCCCGAGCCTGCCGCGCCGGCACCGCCCGCGCCGCCTGCGCCGCCCGTGTTGCCGGCACCGTTGCCGGCCGTCGAGGTCAGGGCAGCGCCCGAACCGCCGGCTGCGCCGGTCGCTGCGCCGCCTGCCGCGCCGTTACCGGCCGTGTTCGCTGCGGTGGCACCAGCCCCACCGGCACCGCCCGCCGCACCTGCCGCGCCCGAACCGCCGGCACCGCCTGCCGCACCCGCTGCGCCCGCACCGCCGGCGCCGCCGGTCGTGGTGCCAGCCGTCGCGGTCGACGCGCCGCTGGTCGTGGTGCCGCCGGTCGCGGCCGGCGAACCCGAGGTCGCCGTGCCGCTGGCGCCGCCCGTGCCGCCGTCGGCCGACGACGAACCACCGGCGCCCGACGTTGCCCAGCTGCCGCCGGCGCGGGTCATGCCGGCCGTGGCTGCGTTCGATGCGGTCGAGCCGGCATTGCCCGCCGAACCCGCGCCGCCGCCTGCACCGCCGGCGCCGCCGACGCCGCCCGCTGCACCTGCGCCGCCTGCGCCGCCCGCTGCTCCGGCGCCGCCGGCGCCGCCCGTGGCCGAACCGGTCGTGCCGCCGGCGCCGCCCAGGCCCGCCGTCGTTGCGCCGCTGGCGCCGCCGTTACCGCCGGACAGGGTGCCGGTCGCGCCGCCATTGCCGCCCGAGGCGTTGCCGGCCGCGCCGCCCGCTGCGCCTGCACCGCCCGCGCCGGTGGCCGCGCCGCTGGCCGCACCTGCGCCGCCCGTGGCGCTGGCCATGCCGGAGCTGCCGCCGGCACCGCCCGCTGCGCCGCGGCCGCCGTCGCCGCTGGTTGCGCCCGTCGCCATGCCGCCTGCGCCGCCCGCGCCCGCGGTGGCGCTGCCGATGCTGGCGCCGCCAGCGCTGGCGCCGCCGTTGGTGGCCGAGCCGCCCGCGGAGCCGGCTGCGCCGTTCGCGCTGCCGGCGTTGCCGCCTGCGCCGGTGGAGGCCGTGATGCCGCCGCCGGTGCCGGCCGCGCCGTTGCCTGCCGTGCCGGCGGCGCCGTTGGCGTTACCGGTGTTGGTGGCGACGTTGCCGATGTTCTGGATCGAGTTGTTCGACACGCTGCCCGACAGGGTGGCGTTGTTGTTGGCCGACGACGTGTTGAAGCTGTTCGAGAAGTTCGACGTCGCGGTGCCGCCGTTGTTCACGGCGACCGAGCCGGCTGCGGACGAGGTCGAGTCGCCCGAGCTGTTGTTCTTGCCCGTGCTGTTGTCGTTGTCGCGGTTGGTGGTGTTCGTCGTCGAGTTCGAGACCGTGCGGTTGGTGGTCGTCGTGTTGGTGTTGGTGCTGTTGTTGCTGCTGTCCGAGGTGTTGTTCGCGTTGTTGGTGCTGTTGTTGCTGCTGTCGGAGGTGTTGTTCGAGTTGCGGGTGCTGTTGTCGCTGCTGTCCGACGACGTGTTGGTCGTCGTGGTGGTGGTCGCGGTGTTCGTGTTGGTGCTGCGGTTGCTGTTGTCCGTCGACGTGTTCGTGCTGCGGTTGCTGTTGTCGGTGGTCGTGGTGCTGCGGTTGCTGTTGTCCGTCGTGCTGCGGTTGCTGTTGTCGGCCGTGTTGGTGCTGCGGTTGCTGTTGTCGGTCGACGTCGTGGTCGTCGTGGTGCTGCGGTTGCTGTTGTCCGTCGACGTGTTGGTGTTGGTGCTCTTGTTGTTGTTCTGGTCCGAGTTCGTGGTCGTGGCCGTGCTGGTGTTGGTGCTGCTGTTGCTGCTGTCCGAGGTGTTGGTGCTGTTGTTGCTGTTGTCCGTCGAGCGGGTCGTGGTCTGCGTAACCGTGCTGCCGCCGCGCGCGACGACCGAGTCCTGGGCCTGTGCGCTCAGCGAGAACGCCAGCGAAATAGCAGTCACGAGCATAGTCTTGTTCATTCGAGTTCCCCTCTGGGTTTGATGGTTGGTGATGGGTCGGCTGTAGCGCCGACCCCCAACCCTTTGCACTTTCAGTGCCAGCCTCACTGCAGAGTTCGCTAACCCATTGTTTTTGTTGACTTTGTACGGATCTTCCTACACGACTGTCAGAGAAAATCCGGCACGATTTACCGAAAATATCGAAAAACTGTTTCACTTCCGGCACAACTCTGTCCACTTACGCGCTGCAACACACAAAAAAAAGTGGACACCTTGTCCACTTGTGCCACATGCGGAACATGCGTCACTCGCGCATGCCGTGCTTGCTCAGCAAACGGTACATCGTCGTGCGCGATACACCCAGGTCGCGTGCCGCCCGGCTCACGTTGTGGCCGCTGCGGTCCAGGCATTCGCGCAGCGCGCGCCGCTCGGAGCGCATGCGCGTGTCGTCCAGCGCGGCGGGCGTCGGCGCCATGATCCCGCGCGTCAGTCCCAGGTCTTCCGGCATGATCAGGCGTCCATCCGACATGACCAGTGCCCGCCGCACCCGGTTGATCAGTTCGCGCACATTGCCCGGCCAGTCGTGGTCGAGGATCGCCTCGATCGCCCGGTTGGAAAACCCCTTCAGGCGCGGCGATTTTTCGCTCGCGTACATGTGGAAGAAGTGCTCGGCCAGCGTGACGAGGTCGTCGCGTCGTTCGCGCAGCGGCGGCACGGTCACGGGGAGCACGGCGAGGCGGTAGTACAGGTCTTCGCGGAAGGCGCCGCTGGCGACGGCCTGCTGCAGCTGGACGTGCGACGCGGCGATGACGCGCACGTCCACCCGGATGTTGCGCGTACTGCCCAGGCGGCAGATCGTCTTCTCCTGCAGGAAGCGCAGCAGGTTGGCCTGCAGGTCCTTCGGCAGGTCGCCGATCTCGTCGAGGAACAGCGTGCCGCCGTCCGCCGATTCGATCAGGCCCGCCTGGCTGCGCGTAGCGCCCGTGAAGGCCCCGCGTTCGTACCCGAACAGCTCGGAGTGGATCAGGCTCGGCGCGATGGCGCCGCAGTTGATGGGGACGAATGGCCCCGCGGCACGGTCCGATTGCGCGTGGATCGCCTGGGCCGTGAGCTCCTTGCCGCTGCCGCTTTCGCCCCAGATCAGTACGGGTGCCGCCACCTTGGCGACGCGCGACACCTGCGCGCGCAGGCGCGCGATCGCATCGCAGCCGCCGATCAGCGGCGACGCGGGATCGTCGTGGGCGTCGTTGGCGCTGGGCCGCCTGCGCAGCATCGCCCAGCCGTGCGCATGGCCGAGCGTATGGGCCAGCCGGACCGGATCGACGGGGGCCGTGTGGTAATCGCACAGGTGCTCCACGACGAGGTCGCGGCAGGGCGCGGATTCGAGATCGCGCGGGTTGAACACGCCCACCCACTGCACCTGGCTGTGGCGGCGCAGGAAGGTGTCCACTTCGGCCGGCCGGTGCTGCTCGCGGTCGTGCATGAGCAGGCCGACCAGGTAACGGTCGTTACGCAGTTCGCGCCCGGCATCGCCGAGACTGCTGACACTGCGGATCTCCCAGTCGTGCATTGCCTCGTCGAGCAGGGCGCGCGCACCCTTGTCGTCGGGGGCAATGCACAGCAGGCGCTTTCGGGTCATCCATCCTCCATCGGGTAATCGGCCGGTCCTCGCAACGGCGGCAGACGAATGGGCACCGGCATCATTTCTTGACAAGTGTAACTGGGTGTAACCGAGACTGTTGTTCTGTAGCTTGTTAGCAATTTCTTATTATCAGTTGATCTTTGTTTAACATTATGCCGCGTGTGAAATATTCGTGGCGGACGATAGGATAACGACTGCAGTTACAATTTGTGACAATCGTGTAACCGATTCTCGTCATGGTCAAGGAAATAACGGTCAACGTGTGGCTTTTTGCCGATTGCGGGAGGGGAATCCCCCATCGCTGGGGGGGCTTGCGGAGATTGATGTTGTTCAGAAGCCGAACGGCGTGCGGACCGTGAGGGTCACGTCGGGCGTGTCGCGCGTGAGGCCGGCGCCGACGGACACGTTCACGGTGCGGTGCGCGTCGATCCGGTACGATGCGCCGACCAGCAGGGTGCCCAGCTGGACGCGCACGGAACCGGGGATGACCTGGCCGTTCTGGCGCGTGCGATCCACGGCGCTGTGGTCGTAACCGAAGCTCAGCGACGCCTTGTCGTTCAGGGCAAGGCCCATGCCGAGATTGAAGCCGAGCACGTCGCCCGCCTTGATGTCGCCCAGCGGTTCGCGCTGGCCGGCGAGGACCGTGCGGTAGACGTCGCGGCGCCGGAAGTTCTTCGTATAGCTGATGCTGCCGAAGAATACGGCCGGATCGGATGGCAGCAGCCACGTCAGGCTGGGCTGCAGCGAGCGGAATCCGGACCCGGTGGGCAAGGACAGCGGCAGCCCCGTGCCGGTGACGTTCTGGCCCACGCAGCGCGTCTGGCAATCGGTCACGACCTGGAACGGGTCGCGGCCCGTGCGCGATTTATAGCGCAGCCCCCCGATGACGTAAGCGCTGTCGGGCCCGCCCCGGTTGAGCTGCACGCGCGCGGCCGCTTCGACGTCGCCGATGGCCTTGCCGCTCGTGTCGAACGCCCGTTCCGCCGCCGTGCCCGTGAAGATCTCGCGGCTGACGGTCGAGTCGGAGCGGTAGACGTATGGCACCTTCGCCTCCAGCTCGAAGCGGTTGCCGACGCCGTAGCGGAGGGTGACGGCCGCCGTCGTCGTGTTGCGCTTTACTTCGCGCACGTCCAGCAGGCCGATCAGCAGCGCCGGGATCACCGTGTAGCCGACCAGCGCCACCCGGTTGCTGGACGAGTAGCCGTACTGGATCGACGGCTCGACCACGACGCGGCCGCGCGGCGTCAGCACGCCCGGGCTGTCGAAGATCGGCGCGACCTCCGGGGCCCGCGCGGCCGCCTGCGGCGCGGGCCCCACCGCACCCGGGGGCGGCGCCGCGTCGGCGGCCGCGCCTTTGCCGCGCAGGTCGTCGAGCCGGGCCGCGCCGAGTTGCCGTTCCAGGGCGTCGATGCGGGCCCGCTGCTGGGCGAGTTGCTGCCGCATGGTCTTCATGGCTTCGATGAGTTGCGCCTGCTGCGCTGCCGCCGGCATGCAGGTCATGATGAGGCCAAGGCCGATCGCGCCGGGTAGCGCGGGAAACATTCGCATGGTGAAGGGCTCCGCACTGAAGCTGCTACCTGCCGGCAGCAGCAGCGTTGATGGCAGTCGCCAGCGTCGACTGGAAGTGCATGGCCTGCAAGAGGCCGTGCGCGGCGACGCTGGCATGGATGATGGTGGCCGTGCCGATCGCCCGGTCGTTCAGATTGTTCTGGACCACGGTGGCCAGGCTGTTTCCGACCGGTGCCGTTTGCCCCGAGACGAGCCGGCCGAGGTCGCCGAGCCGCAGCTCGCTGCGGGCGACGACCTGGCCGTCGACCGTCACGATGCGTTCGATGCCGAGCGACACGGCGACGCCCGACGCGGTCGTGAAGCCGCCGCGGGCGCTGTCGAGTTCGGCGGGGCCGACCGCCGTGGCCGCCGCAAACGGGTTCGGTGGCGGCGCCGCGCGGACGGGTGCGACGGCGAACAGCAGCACGAGGATGAGGGGCACGCGCATGGGGTCTCCTTCAGAAATCGCCGGGGCCGAACTTGGGCAGGTCGACGCCGCCCCGGGCCGTGCGCGCCACCGCGTCCGCCAGGGGCGCATGCGGCGCCGCGCGCCAGTCGTCGGCCAGGTTGAAGCGCGGTTCGCCGGGCGCCGTGTGGATCACGAACAGCAGCCGGGTCGGCCATACCGCTTCGAAGCGTGCGCGCGGCAGCGACCGGGTTCCGCCGGACGGATCGCCCAGCAGCACGCGGCCCGCCTCGAATCCCTTGATGACGACGAAGTGGTTGTAGCCCTGTTCCGTGATCAGGACGATGGCCGGCAACCCGGCCTCGACGAGCTTGTCGAGCGGCAGCCGGAAGCCGTCCGCCTGGAAGCCGTTCGCCGCGAGGTAGCGCTGCATGTCGAGCAGCGAAAAGCCTTCGCGCCGGATCCTGTCCTGGTCGCCCTGCGCCCACATCGCCGCGAACACGGTGCTCTCGCTGACCGTGAAGCCATAATGATGGGTCAGCAGCGTGGCCAGGGCGGCCGAGCCGCAACTGAAGTCGTACTGCTGCCGCAGGGTCGACGCGAAACGCAGCGCCTGCATGCTGTGCACGGGCACGGTGAAGGCGCCGCCCGCGACCGGCACATTGGCCGCGTGGGCGGTGCCGGCCGCCAGCAGGAAAACGAGCAGCCGTCTCATTTGAATTGCAGGTTGATGATGGTGGCGTTCTGGATCAGCACGTTTGTCCCGCTGTTCTGGATGACGACGGGCATGCCGGCCATGTGCGCGAACGAGCCGGCATCGATGCTGTTGGCGCCGGTGACGACGTTGACGGCCGTGTTCGCGGCCACCGCGCCGTCGATGCGCGCGTCGTTACGGGTGTCGGTGCCGCCGCGCTGGCGCGCCAACAGGGCGTCCTGCCTGTCGGCCTGTTGGGTAACTGCGTTCGCGGGCCGGAACAGTGCGCGGGCGGCGGCGCGGGTGGCGGGGTCCGCGTCGGGACCGGCCCAGGCCGCCGAGGCGAACGGCGCGAGCACGGCGATGCCGCACGCGCGCACGATGAAAGCTTGAGTGATTCGATGCATGCTCGACTCCGGTCATGAAAAAACTGCCGTGCCGGCGGGCACGGCAGTCGCACGGCGCGTTCAGTGGCCCAGTGCCAGGTTGCTCTGGACGTTCACGCTCTGCTGGACGAGCGACGAGAGGCCGGAGTTCTGGCTGATCA
>CBIHQW010000023.1:0-99753 GCA_966212285.1 Massilia kyonggiensis | reverse complement strand
GCCATTCGGACAGGGCCCAGTTGTAGGCGAAGCGCGCGACGCCGGCGGCGCGCGCAAGATACGTTGCCTGCACGTTGTTCGGGGCCAGGGCGATGCGGTGCGCGATCAGCATTGCGCCTCCTGCACGGCCCGCCGCACGCTGTCGATCAGCTTCTGGTTCCGCTGGCTGCGGCTGCCGTACAGCCGCGCCGAAAAGACGGTGATGATCTCGAGCACGTCGTTTGCGAGGTCTTCCTCGAACGTCGTGTCCACGCCCCGGTTGATGATCACCACCTCGACGTTCCGGGCTTCGCACAGGGCAAACACCAGCTCGGCGCCGAAGCGCAGCAGGCGGTCCTTGTGGGTCAGCACCAGGCGGCCGACATCGCCGGCCACGATCTCGTCCAGCAGGCGTCGCAAGCCCTTCTTGTGGTAGTTCATGCCGGACCCCAGGTCGGTGATGATGTCGAAGGGCCAGCCCTGGGCCGCGCAGTACAATTCGAGCACCTGCTTCTGGCGTTCGAGGTCCGCGCGTTGGTCGTGGCTCGACACTCGCGCGTAGGCCACCGTCCGTCGCGGCAAGGTGGCGCCGTGGATATGCCCGGGACGCAGCGCCGCGAGGTCGTAGCGACGCTGTCCGCCCTCGGTCCGGATCGGGACGAGCCGGCCAGCGGCCTCCCAGCGGCGCAGCGTGCTTGTGGAGACCCCGAGTGCCTTGGCGGCGGCGCCAATGGAAAGAAGCTTGCTCATACTGCATGAGACTGCGCAGATTTGGCTAAGTTCCCGTCGAACTGATTAAACCCTTGTAGACCAAGGTATCGACCCGCGCCAGGAAAAAGCAGCAAAGCAGGTTGCGGCGGAGTTCGCACGCATTGAGGCAAAGTGTCAGGACGTTATCCTGGAAGACGCTTGGGAACGTTTTTATTCAGTCGGTGATGGCTTTTTTCATTCTTTACAGCATCACGATTGGATGGTGCTGAGTACAGAATCAAGAAAACATTGTTGAGTTTCGCATTTTTGTTCGCCGGGGTTTGGTTAGGCTCCTCCAACTACCCTACGATCGCGTCCACGATGCTCACAAGCCCGTTCCAGACGCAGTGGGCCAGGATCGAGGTTCCCAAGCCGAAGCGTAGACGCAGGAAACTGAGCACCAACCCGAGCACAAGCTGGGAGCTCACCGCGAAGACGACCAGCCCGGCACGCCAGCCGATCGCCGGGTCAGATACGTAGTTAATGATGTGGACGAGGGCGAACGCGAGCGCATAGCCGCGCACGATCAGCGGGTAGCGCGCGACGAATGCACGGCCACGGCGCCAGCGCAGGAGGGCTTCGGCCTCCGCCCCCATGCGGCGTCGGATGGCCACATCAATCAATAACGCCACGCTCGTCACGGCGGCAATTGCCAGCGGACTCTGCCATCCCTGCACGAACAGGGCGATCAGCGCAGGCATCCCACACATCGTCCAGCGCGCGCTGCGTAGCCCCGCCCGAAACAGCAGCTCTTCCACGAGGGGGCCAACCGTCACGCTGAGGACCAGGAACGTTCCTCCCTCGACATCGATGCAGGACCTTAGCCCGATCAAGCTTCGTAACAACAGCAAAGTTGGTATCGACACCAGCAGCGCGAACAGCGCAGTGAACGCAATCAGCGTGGCAATTGTCCGAAACACCCGGCCCGGCTTTTCACGGCGGGGACGGCCACGCTTGGGCAATCTGACGAAGACAAAGAATTCCGCGAGGTCGGCAGGCAGACGCGTCTTTCCGCTCCTTGCGCCGTGCGCGACGCTGCTGTCCAGATTGGTCGTGGGGATCAAGAAATTCCTTGGTTATCTCGTCATGTCCGCTTGTGGCCGAGCCCGGCCGCTGAGCTCAGTGTAAGGCCCTTGTTGCTCCGAAGACAAGGAATTCCCCGGAGCCGAACCAAGCGTCAACGGAACATAAGTTCGCTATCGGGCATCGGCAGGCTTTCAAAGAGCCGAACGCTCGTGATTGGTAAGCGTGAACTAGCGCTGTTTCGACATAATGGACGCGAAACCCTGCGCAGTGCCTACATGACTTTTAAAAAGCAAAAAGCCCAGTTCGAAAACTGGGCTAAGTGCTTGATATTCTTGGGGTGGCTGATGGGACTCGAACCCACGACAACAGGAATCACAATCCTGGACTCTACCAACTGAGCTACAGCCACCACTGTCTTACTTGCTGTCTCGTTGTTGCCGAGACAGAACGAGATTATATAGGCACATTCGCATTCTGGCAAATCGAGTTTTGCCCAACAGTGCGGGCGGCTGTCAGCTCTCGCTGAACGTCGCCTCGTGCACCGGCGGATCGATGCCGATCAGGCTGTTGAACGCGGCCGACAGCGCGGTGGCGCTGGCGCTGGTCCAAGCCTCCAGCGTGCCCGGTGCATCGGCAGAAGCCGAACGCAGCAACCGCCCCGCATCCAGCAACCGCACCAGCTGGCGCGTCACGGCGTCGCCCGTATCCACGAGCGTGACGCCCCGTGCGCCGGTCGCTGCGATCACGTCCTCGATCGCGGCGCGTACGAGCGGGTAGTGCGTGCAGCCCAGGACGAGGGTGTCGGCGCCCTGCTCGAGCAGCGGCGTCACGTAGCGCTGCAGCAGCTCGCGCGTGCCTTCCGTGTCGCCCAGTTCGATCCGGTCGACGAGGCCGCGGCATGGCTGCAGCAGGAATTGCGCGTTCGTCGCTTCCGTGATCTGGTCGCGCAGTTGCAGGAACTTGGTGCCGGCCAGCGTGCGTTCCGTGGCCAGTACGCCGACCTTGCCGCTGCGCGTCGCCGCCGCCGCCGGCTTCAGGCCCGGTTCCACGCCGACGATGGGCAGGTCGGGGAAGGTCTCGCGCATCAGGCGAACCGCGGAAATGGTCGCCGTGTTGCACGCCACGACGATTGCCTTGACGCCCCGTTCGACGAGGAAGCGGGCCACCGCCAGCGATCGTTCGGCGACGACGTGTTCGGGCTTGTCGCCGTACGGGGCGAAGCCCGTGTCGGCCACGTAGATCAGGTGTTCGTGCGGGAGTTGTGCGCGGATGTGGCGCAGGATCGACAGGCCGCCGAGGCCGGAGTCGAAGACGCCGATGGGCGCATCGTTGGTGGACGTGGATGTGGACATGGATGGATTGTAAGACGGGCGGCCGGGCCGCCCGTCCCATGCATTACGCCGGGATCAGCTTCAGCGACTCGATCTTCGCAGCCCATTCCTTCGGACCGGTCTGGTGCACCGAGGTACCCGTCGCATCGACGGCCACCGTCACCGGCATGTCCTTGACCTCGAACTCGTAGATCGCTTCCATGCCCAGGTCTTCGAAGCCGACGACCTTCGCCGACTTGATCGCCTTCGACACGAGGTATGCCGAACCGCCGACGGCCATCAGGTAGGCCGACTTGTGGTTCTTGATCGCCTCGATGGCGGCCGGGCCGCGTTCGGCCTTGCCGATCATCGCGATCAGGCCCGTCTTCTCGAGCATCATGTCGGTGAACTTGTCCATGCGGGTCGCCGTCGTCGGGCCGGCCGGGCCCACGACTTCGTCACGCACCGGATCGACCGGGCCGACGTAGTAGATCACGCGGTTCGTGAAGTCGACCGGCAGCTGTTCGCCTTTCGCCAGCATGTCCTGGATGCGCTTGTGCGCGGCGTCGCGGCCCGTCAGCATCTTGCCGTTCAGGAGCAGGGTCTGGCCCGGCTGCCACGATGCGACTTCTTCCTTCGTCAGCGTGTCGAGGTTGACGCTCTTCGACTTCTGCGTGTCCGGGGTCCAGTTCACATCCGGCCAGGTCGACAGCGCCGGCGGTTCGATGTACGACGGGCCCGAGCCGTCCAGCACGAAGTGCGCGTGGCGGGTGGCGGCGCAGTTCGGGATCATCGCGACCGGCTTCGACGCGGCGTGGGTCGGGTACATGTTGATCTTCACGTCCAGCACGGTCGTCAGGCCACCCAGGCCCTGCGCGCCGATGCCCAGTGCGTTGATCTTGTCGCACAGTTCGATACGCAGCTCTTCCAGCTTGTTCTGCGGGCCGCGTGCTTTCAGTTCGTACATGTCGATGTCTTCCATCAGCGACTCCTTGGCCATCAGCATGGCCTTTTCGGCGGAGCCGCCGATACCGATGCCCAGCATGCCAGGCGGGCACCAGCCGGCGCCCATCAGCGGGACGGTCTTGAGGACCCAGTCGACCAGCGAGTCGGACGGGTTCAGCATGACGAACTTGGTCTTGTTCTCCGAGCCGCCGCCCTTGGCGGCGACCATCACGTCGACCGTATCGCCCGGCACCAGTTCCATGTGCACGACGGCCGGGGTGTTGTCCCTGGTGTTCTTGCGCTCGAAGTGCGGGTCGGCGACGATCGAGGCGCGCAGCTTGTTGTCGGCGAAGTTGTACGCGCGGCGCACGCCTTCGTTGACGGCGTCGGTGATCGAGCCGCTGCCGAAGCCTTCGAAGCGCACGTTCATGCCGATCTTCAGGAACACGTTGACGATGCCGGTGTCCTGGCAGATCGGGCGCTTGCCTTCCGCGCACATGCGCGAGTTGGTCAGGATCTGCGCGATGGCGTCCTTGGCGGCCGGGCTCTGCTCGGCCTCGTAGGCGCGCGCCAGGTGCTGGATGTAGTCGGCGGGGTGGTAGTAGCTGATGTACTGGAGGGCGCTAGCGACCGATTCGATCAGGTCGTCCTGTTTAATGACAGTCATGTGGGTCTCGCTGTGGGGTCTTGGATTACGGTGGAATCAGTGGTGCTTGTTGTCACTCTGGGTATTCATCATGATCCGGTCGGTGTAGGCGATCGCCATTGCCGACAGCAGGAACACGGCGTGGATGCAGGTCTGCGCGATGATCGTCTTCGCGTCGTAGGACTGGGCGTTGATGAACGTCTTGAGCAGGTGGATCGACGAGATGCCGATGATCGCCATCGCCAGCTTGGTCTTCAGCACGGACGCGTTCACGTGCGACAGCCATTCCGGCTGGTCCGGATGGTCTTCCAGGTACATGCGCGACACGAACGTCTCGTAGCCGCCCACGATCACCATGATCAGGAGGTTCGAGATCATGACGACGTCGATGAGGCCCAGCACGACGAGCATGATCGTCGTTTCGTTCAATTTGTTCGGCAGCGGCGCGCCCGGCACGGCGACGGCCTGGAAGATGTGCTGCAGCGCGGCTTCGTTGCCCATCGCGGCCAGGACGAGGTCCTTCAGTTCGACCCAGAAATGGAACACGTAAACGCATTGCGCGAGGATCAGGCCGAGGTAAAGGGGCAGTTGCAGCCAGCGGCTGGCGAACATGAAACTGGCGAGTGCGCTGCGTTTGCGCGGGCTGGAGGAGGGTTGCGAATCGTGCATCTAAGCGGGCTTTCCAATGCGGCGGCGGTCAGGACAGCTCAACATTCTACACCCGCCGGGCGTTGCCGGCATGGCGTCGTGGTATGCGGAAGGTTGATAGAATGGCCAGCGGGGATGCCGCCAGTGCGCCGACCGGGCTCTGTAAGGGCTCAGTAAGCGAGGGCGCCTAAGGTATTGGGCAAACACTACACTATCAAAACATAGGAGACTAGTATGGCCGAGAACGAGACCCAGCAGCAGGGATTGCAGGAAAACCGCGTATTCCAGCCGCCCGCACAATTCACCGCCAATGCCGCGATTTCCGGCATGGATGCGTACAACAAGCTGTGCGCCGAAGCCGCCAGCGACTACGAAGGTTTCTGGGCCCGCCTGGCGCGCGAGAACGTCGCCTGGCACAAACCCTTCACGCAAACCCTCGACGAATCGAATGCGCCATTCTACAAATGGTTCGCGGATGGCCAGCTGAACGCGTCGTACAACTGCCTCGACCGCCAGATCGAGAACGGCAACGGCGACAAGACGGCGATCATCTTCGAAGCGGACGACGGCGCCGTCACCCGCGCCACGTACCGCGAACTGCACGAACGCGTGTGCAAATTCGCCAACGGCCTGAAAGCCCGCGGCATCAAGAAGGGTGACCGCGTCATCATCTACATGTCGATGTCGATCGAAGGCGTGGCCGCGATGCAGGCGTGCGCGCGCATCGGTGCGACGCACTCCGTCGTGTTCGGCGGCTTCTCCGCGAAATCGCTGCAGGAGCGCATCATCGACGCGGGCGCCGTCGCCGTCATCACGGCCGACGAGCAGCTGCGCGGCGGTAAATCGCTGCCGCTGAAAGCCATCGTCGACGAGGCGCTGGCGATGGGCGGCTGCGAGACGATCCGCGACGTCATCGTCTACAAGCGCACCGGCGGCAACATCAACTTCCAGGAAGGCCGCGACCTGTGGCTGCACGACCTCGTCGACGGCCAGAGCGGCGAGTGCGAGCCGGAGTGGGTGGATGCGGAACATCCGCTGTTCATCCTCTACACCTCGGGCTCGACGGGCACGCCGAAGGGCGTCCAGCACTCGACCGGCGGCTACCTGCTGTGGGCCGCGCTGACGATGAAGTGGACCTTCGACATCAAGCCGGACGACGTCTACTGGTGCACGGCCGACATCGGCTGGGTGACGGGCCACACGTACATCTGCTACGGCCCGACGGCCGTCGGCGCCACCCAGGTCGTGTTCGAAGGCGTGCCGACGTTCCCGAACGCCGGCCGCTTCTGGGAGACGATCGCCAAGCACAAGGTCAGCATCTTCTACACGGCGCCGACGGCGATCCGTTCGCTGATCAAGGCGTCCAACACGGACGAGAAGGTGCATCCGCAGAACTACGACCTGTCCAGCCTGCGCCTGCTGGGCACCGTCGGCGAACCGATCAATCCGGAAGCGTGGATGTGGTACTACACGCAGATCGGCGGCCAGCGCTGCCCGATCGTGGACACCTTCTGGCAGACGGAAACGGGCGGCCACATGATCACCCCGCTGCCGGGCGCGACGCCGATGGTGCCGGGTTCCTGCACGTTGCCGCTGCCGGGCATCATGGCCGCCATCGTCGACGAAGCCGGCCACGACGTGCCGAACGGGCAGGGCGGCATCCTGGTCGTGAAGCGTCCGTGGCCGTCGATGATCCGCACCATCTGGAACAACCCGGACCGTTTCCGCAGCGCCTACTACCCGGATGAACTGGGCGGCAAGTACTACCTGGCCGGCGACGGCGCGATCCGCAACAAGGACACGGGCTATTTCACCATCACGGGCCGCATCGACGACGTGCTGAACGTCTCGGGCCACCGCATGGGCACGATGGAGATCGAGTCCGCCCTGGTCGCGCACCCGATCGTGGCGGAAGCGGCGGTCGTCGGCAAGCCGGACGAGACGACGGGCGAGGCGATCTGCGCGTTCGTCGTGCTGAAACAGGCGCGTCCGACCGGCGAGGAAGCGAAGAAGCTGGCCGCCGAGCTGCGCAACTGGGTCGGCAAGGAGATCGGTCCGATCGCCAAGCCGAAAGAGATCCGCTTCGGCGACAACCTGCCGAAGACCCGTTCCGGCAAGATCATGCGCCGCCTGCTGCGCGTGCTGGCCAAGGGCGAGACCATCACCCAGGACATCTCGACCTTGGAAAACCCGGCCATCCTGGAACAGCTGAAGGAATCTGCCTGACCATTCGGGCGCGTGATCGGTTACACTGATCACAGCAGAGTTGACGCCGCGCCGGGAGACCGGAGCGGCGTTTTTTTATTGAGGCAGCGCCATCGTTTCCTGCGGACGCGCCGGAATCGCCTGGAGCGGCAGCAGATCCATGACGTCGCAGAACAGCGCCCGGTTCTGCCAGTCGTCCCGGTCGCCGATCACATAGAAGCGCCGCTTGGCCCGCGTCGCTGCCACGTTCAGGAGATTCGGCTCCGAAACGGCCCAGTTGCGGGCGCCCGCACCGGCCGTGTTGCCGCCCAGGACCATGATGACGACCATCGCCTCCTTGCCCTGCATGGTGTGGATCGTGCCGAACACCATGCCGTTGCCGACGATTCGTTTGAGGTTGTTGCGGACGTCCGTGAACGGCGTGATGACGGAGATGTCCTTGGCGTCGACGCCGTCCGCGCGCAAATGCGCCAACAGCGCCTGCAAGGCCTGGCCTTCCTCGGGAACCCAGTTCCCCTGCGATGTGCCCTTGACGTGGATCCACCCGGTCGGCAAGCTGGCGCGGGTTTCTTTTTCCGGCTTGGGCGCCAGCGTGCCGTACACCATGGCCCCGTCGTAGGCGATGCGGTTGGCAAGCGCATACATCGGCCTGTCGCAACGGCGATGCACGACCAACGGCAGGCCGACCCACGTCTTGCTGCCGGACGGTCCGGCCAGGCGGCCCCACGGGGTGGCTTCGTCGGCCAGGGTTTGCGCGGATTGCCGGTTCGGGAGCCAGTGCGCATCGACCTGGTAACGCGTGCGCATGTGTTCCAGCGCCGCGTCGGACACGGTGACGATGGGCTTGAGCTGCAGGGGATCTCCCACCAGCACGGCGCGCCGGGCGCGCCACAGTGCGCCCACCGCGGCCTGCGGCGGCGCCTGCCCGGCCTCGTCCACCATCAGCCACCCGATTTCGCCGGCCCGCAACGAGCCGAACGAGCGGGAAAACGACGCGAAGGTGCTGCTCAACACCGGAACGACCATGAACAACGACGCCCAGGCCGAACGAATGGCGTCGCGCGACAGGCCCTGGAAGCGTGCGCCCGTCACGAGTGCGTTGGCGAGGAAGAGGTTGGTGCGCATCCGCGCCGCCTCCAGCTCGAAGAACGTCCGCTGGAGCTTGAGGGCCTGGACGAAGACGCGCGCGCGCGCCTGGCGCCAGCCTTCGATCTGCCAGGGCTCGGCCAGCTCGATGGCATCGCCACGGCCGATCGCATCGCTTTGCAGCCAGGCGACGAGGTGATCCGCCCGGTGCCCGGCGGCCAGGCCGGTCGCGTCCCGCGTCAGTGCCTTATCCTGCTCCTGCAAGCGAAGAAGGTCGCGGCGCGCTTCGGCGCTCTCCTGTTCCAGACTCGCCCGCGACGTGTCGAGTTGCCTGGCGAGGCGCGCGATCCGGGCGACTTCGGCCGAGGCCAGGTCACGTTCGGCCTCCAGCAACGCCTGCAACGCATTCCATTCGCGTTGCGCCTTCCACAGGCTGAACAACTTCGCCCAGAAACCCGGTTTGCGGGTGAGGTGCTGCTTGAGCGTATCCAGGCTGGTCTTGAGCGCGAGGCCGGCCGGGCGGCCTTCGTCGGCATCCAGGTGCGCGAGCCGCGCCACCGTGTCGGCCAGTTTGCGTTCGAGGATGGCTGCCGCGCCGGTTTTGTCGGCGATCGTCTTCCGGGTCTGGCAGATCGTCCGGATCAACGCGTGGATGCGGCTTGCATCGGCGCCGGCCTTGCGCGCCTCCTCCTTGACCGCCGCGTAGTCCGACACCGCCTGCCGCCACATCGCCTGGCGTTGCTCGGTGGAGCGGCCCGCGTTGACCTCAACCTGCGCGCTCAGCCAGGCCAGGAAGCCCTGCGGGCCCGGAGCTTGCCCCGGTTGCGCGTCGTCGCCCGGGATGGCCTCGTCGTCGTCGTCGTCCGTTTCCGTGTCCGGCCTGGCGGTGCTGGAGTAGGGACGCTGGCCGAAGAAATAGCGATCGACGAACGTCGTGCGTCGGGCCTTGCTGCCCAAAGCGCCGGAAATCATTCCCCACGCCGGTTTGCCGCTGAGCAGTTCGCCCAGTTCGGCGAAATACTCGGCGTCGGGCAACCAGCTCGCGTCGATCTTGTCACGCTGCGGCAATTCGAGTGTGACGTTTTCCACCGCGCCGTTGTTGGACGACGCGACGACGATCTCGAACCCGAAGAGTACCGGGTCAAGTTTAAAACTCGCCTGTTGCTTGCCGCCGTCGTTGGCGACTTCGCGTCCGTCGCTCACGAAGCCGTCGGAGGCGCGCCGCAGTTGGGCAAGCGCATCGGCGCGGCCGGTGACGATCGCGGCGACCAGGTCGCGCAGCAGCGTCGTCTTACCCGTGCCCGGCGGGCCGTTGATGCCGAGCAGTCCCTGGTCGCCGGCGAGCGTCGACAGGATCGTGTTCACGGCCAGCTGCTGGGAGTGCACCAGTCCCAGATGCCGCTCGGTGGGCCAGCAACTGTCGGCGTAGGCATCCGGCATGAGCCGCTCGATCAGCGGCAGCGATGCCCGGTCGTCGTCGACGTGCAGGCGCCGCTGCGGATCGTGCCGGCGCAGGTATTGATCGAGCGGTGCGCTCGTTTCGCCGTGATGGATGGCGGCAGCGACGCCGGCCAGATCGCCGAGCAGGAAGCTGTTGAGCGGATCCTCTTCCGGCTCGCGCTTGTCCGGCCTGACGGGTTGGGAGCGGAAACGGCACACGGGCCGCTCCGCACGGCCGAACAAGTCCGCCAGGCCCAGGAACCCGACCACCCAATCCGTCAGTGTGCGCAGGGCGTCGCCGGTGACGCGGCCCGTGAGCAGTGCGCTCGCCTGGTCGGCGGCGGCCTTTTGATCGAGGTCGAATCCCGCCGTCCAGTCTTTGCCGGCCAACACCCGTCCCAGCATCCACGCTTCCGTGGACAGCACGAAGCTGTCGTCGACCATGTGGCCGGCCATGGTGAATTTTGCGGCAAACACTGCCGATTCCCGGAATTGCGGTTCGCGATAACCTTGATCGGCCCCGAAGGCTTCCCTGAGCTTGTCGGCCACCACGCGGCTGTCGTACAGGTGGGCAAACAGCGTGTGGCTCCAGTCGCACTTCTTGGGTAACGGCTGTCCGGCGACGATACTGTCGGGCGCCCAGGGAGGAACCAGGTGCCGGAGCGGCGTGTCGTGAATGAACGCGCCGTACAGGTTGCTGCGCTTCTTCAGCTTCGGTGCGGATTGGGGCTGAAGCAGTTCGACTGCGTGCCAATAACGTACGATGCTTTCTTGCTCCATCAGGATTTCCTCCACTGCATGGTCAAATCGGTTTCCTGTCGCTTAGTAGAGCCCGACTTTCAGGTCGATCGTTTGCGTTGGCACGGCGCCTCGATCGTTTCCGGCATGCCGGGTGCGGGCCCGTTCATTCTTCGCCCGTTTTCTTGAAGAGTTCGTCGAGCGGATTCGGCTTTACGGGGGCGTCCCCGCCGCCGAACAGCGCATCGAGTTCCGCCCGTTTGCTGTCCACCTGGGCGCGCCCGCGCTTGCCCGCAAACTCTTCCTCGATATTGTCGCGATAGAAACTCCAGGCCGCGCCCGACGTCGAAAAGCGCCGCCAGATTTCGCTGCCGACGCCCGAGTAATCGATCGCGCTGCCGTCGTCGAATTCCACGCGCAGGATGCGCTCGCGCGTGTCGTAACCGATCGCGCGCAGCTTGCCCGCGTTGATGCGTTTCATGTCCATGGTGTTGGTCCTTTGCAAACGATGCATGGATTATTGAGACATTCGCCTGATTCGGCAAGCCAAGCCGTTTTGCGCGGCCGTACATGCCTTGTTGCGTCCTCCGCTTGTACGTACTCTGGCTCAGCCGTACGACAAACATCAAAAAGGAGACCAACCGATGAAACGTTTCGCCCGCTGGCTCGCCGCACTCTTGTTCGCCCTGTCGTTCCTGCCGCTGTCCGCATCCGCCGCGGGCTATACGCAGACCCGCTACCCGATCGTGCTGGTGCACGGCCTGCTCGGCTGGGACAGCATCGGTCCCTTCGATTACTGGTTCGGCATCACGGACGCGCTGCGCCGCGACGGCGCCCAGGTCTACGTCGCCCAGGTGAGCGCCGCCAACAGCACGGAAGTGCGCGGCGAACAGCTGCTCACCTACGTCAAGCGGGTGCTGGCCGCGACCGGCGCCCAGAAAGTCAACCTGATCGGCCACAGCCACGGCGGCCCGACGATCCGCTACGTCGCCTCGGTGGCGCCGAACCTCGTCGCTTCCGTGACGAGCGTCGGCGGCGTCAATAAAGGTTCGGCGGTGGCGGACGTCATCCGCGGCGCCAATGCGCCGGGAACGTTTTCGGAAGCCGTGCTGGGGTCCATCGTCAACGGCCTGGCGGGCACCATCGCCTTCCTGTCCGGCGACAGCAGCGCGCAGGTGTCGACGGCGGCGCTGGATTCGCTGACCACCGCCGGCGCCGCGAAATTCAACGCCGCGCACCCGGAAGGCGTGCCGGCCACCGCGTGCGGCGAGGGCGCCTACCAGACCAGAGGCGTGTATTACTTCTCGTGGAGCGGCGCGCAGCCGTTCACGAACCTGCTCGACCCGATCGACGGCCCGCTCAGCCTCGTGTCGCTGGCGTTCCGCGGCGAGAAGAACGATGGCCTCGTCGGCAGCTGCTCCAGCCACCTGGGCCGCGTGATCCGCGACGACTATGCGCTGAACCACCTGGACGAAGTGAACCAGGTCGCGGGCCTCGTCAACCTGTTCGAGACCAATCCCGTCACGCTGTACCGCCAGCACGCCAACCGCCTGCGCGAGATGGGCCTGTGAACCGCAATCCGACCATCGTCTTTGCGCTCGGCGCGGCGGGCACGTTGTGGCTGGCCGTGCTGGCCTCTCGCCCGGCACCGGCTTTGCAGACGGTGACCGTCGTCCCTGCAGCGAAGGCGTTCGCGCCATCGCTGCAGGGCACGCGGCCGGACGGCGCCGTGCACGTGGCGCCGGACGACAGCATCGTCGCGGACGCCCGGCTGATCGAGCTGTTCGACTACTACCTGAGCACCGTCGGTGAGAAATCGCCCGATGCGGTGCGGGCGGAAATCGAGCGTGAACTGGACCGCACGCTGCGCCCGGCCGCCGCTGCGGCGGCGAAGCGCGTGCTGACGCGCTACATCGCGTACCGGCATGCGCTGGCGGGACTGGGCGCCGACCGCAGGCTGACCGGCGTGGACGCGGCGGCCCTGAAGCGCCGATTGACCGCATTGCGCGGCCTGCGCGCGCAGTATTTCAGCCCGCGCGAGATCGTCGCGATCTTCGGCCGCGAGGATGCCGCCAGTGCGGACGCCCTGGCACGCATGGAGATCCGCGACGACCGCACCTTGAGCGCGCAGCAGAAGCAGGCGCGCCTGGCCGCGCTGGATGCGGGCTTGCCGGCCGATGTCCGTGCGGCGCGCGAGGCGCCTTTGAAAATCGTGCGCGTGCAGGAGGAGGCGGAGCGGTTGCGGGCCGGCGGCGCGGGTGAGGAGGATGTTTTCCGCCTCCGTGCGGAGGCGTTCGGCGCGGATGCGGCGCAGCGGCTTGCGGATGTGGATCGGGAGGAAGCGGCGTGGAAGCGGCGGATCGACGCGTACCTCGCTGAACGCCGCGGCCTGCATGACGAGGCAGCCGTGGCGGCACTGCGCAATCGGATGTTCAGCGAGGATGAGCAGCGGAGGCTCGGGGCGTACGAGGCCCCGTAGCGCCCTTACAGCTTCTCGAGCTGTCCTTTGGCATACCCCGCACCCGACCCGTTCGGCGCCAGCTCGAGATAGGTCTTGTACGCCGCCTTCGCCTTCTCGCCATCCCCCGCGCGCGCATACGCGTCGCCCAGGTTCATGTACGCGATCGCGCGCGACGGATCCATCTTGATCGCGTTTTCGAACCAGCGCGCCGCTTCAGCGAACTTGTCCTGCTTGTAGAATACGAAGCCGAGATTGTTCGCCGCCAGCGCGAAGTTCGGCCGCAGCTTCAGCGCTTCCGTGAACTGCGCCTCCGCCTGCGCGTACTGTTTTTCCTTGTACAGCTGCAGGCCGTGATCGTTGGCGTGCTGCGCCTGCTGGCGGCTCGATACGGGCACCGCGACCGGCGCCTTGATCGTCTGCTCGCCGCCTTGCAGATCCTTCACGACGACGGGCGCGGTGGGTGCCGACGCCTTCGCGTCCAGCTTCGTGTTGAGGGCGATGGCGTCGTTCGACAGCTGCGCCGTGTTCGTGTTCAGGAATTCGCTTTCCTCGGGCAGTTCGAACACGAAGTCGCCGCCTTCGGAACCGGGCAGGCTGCCGAAAGCGGGCGTCTGCTGCGACACGCTGGACACCGCCGGCGCCACGTACGCCGCCAGCTCCGTCGCGGTGATCAGGCCGTCGCCGTTCAGGTCGGCCTTGCCGCCGAGGCCCTGCAGCAGCGTCCACGTGAACACGGAATGACCGTTCGGACCGCCGTCGGAGACCATCTGGTCCGTGCCGCCCGCCGTCAACATCTGGCGGCCGAGGCGCCTGGCGTTGTCGCGCAGGAAGGCCGCGTTGGCGCCGCCGCGCGTGAGTCCCAGGCCGCTGTAGCAGGCGTCCATCACGAACAGCACGTGCTTCGCGGGCAGGCTCTCGGCGATGTTCTGGATTTCCGTCATCGGGATGGCGTCGCTGGCGAGGTTGTCCGGATCGGCATCGTACGGCACGATGTAGCCGAGATCGCGGCCGGAACTCAGCTTGCGCGTGGCGCCGTGGCCCGCGAAGAACACGAACACGCGGTCGTTCGGCTGCAAGCCGTGGCCCACGACGTCGTGGAATGCGGCGAGGATGCCGCGGCGTGTCGCCTGCTCGTTCTTCAGCGTGATCACGTGGTCGGGCGCAAAGCCGAACTTTTGCACGAGCGCCTGCCCGACGCCTTCCGCATCGCGCACGGCGTACTGCAGGCGCGGCCATTTTGGATAGCCGTCGACACCGACGACGATGGCCCACGAAGACGCATATCCCGTCGCCGCCGCGCGCGCGACGGGCGCCGGCGCCGCATGCGCGCCGCCACTCACGCGGAACGTATTGCCGTCCCAGCCGGCGAACTGGTAGCCCTCGGCGACGAGCCGGTCGAGGATCGCCGGCAGCGCCTTCACGGTGCGCTCGTGGATGTCGTGGAACAGGATGATGCCGCGGCCTTCCTTGTCGACCGCGCGCAGCACGCGATCGGCGATGGACGAGGGCACCGGATCGGCCCAGTCCAGCGAGTCGATGTTCCACATGACGGACTTCAGGTGCGCATCGGCCAGCAGGTGCATGCCCTCCTTGTTGCGCGCGCCGTAGGGAAACCGGAACAGCGCGGAGCGTTGCGGATCGACGGCCTTCAGCAGCGTGTCCGTATCGAGGATCTCGGCCTTCAGGCTGTCGCCGCTTTCCTTCGACAACTGCGCGTGCGAGAAGCTGTGGTTGGCCAGCACATAACCAGCCGCCTTCAGTTTGCGGCTGACTTCCGCGCCCGCGTTGAGGCGCGCGGCGCCGTGCGCGTCGAGCGTGCCGATGTTGCGGCCGACGCTGAAGAACACGGCCGGCGCATCGTACTGCTTGAGGATCGCGGCGATCTCCTCGCTGTAGCGGCGGTGCGGACCGTCGTCGAACGTCAGCACGATCGTCTTCTTCGGCAGGCCCTTGCCGAAGATCTCGTCCTCTTCCTTTTGCGCGGTCGGGTTGTTGTTGTCCTGGCCCGGCGGTTCCGGCTTGGCGGGGTAGGGCAGCACGACGCCGTAATCCTTGAGGATGCGGTCGCGCTGGTAGAGCGTCTTCAGGTAGGCGACGTAGCTGTCCCACTTCTCGCGCTTGAGCGTGATGGAGCGCGTCTCGAAGCGTCCGAAGACGGCGCGGATCTCTTTCTCGTAAGTGCGCTCGATCTCGGCCAGCGCGTCGACGTCTTCCGAGATCCGCTTGTGCAGCTTGATGGCCGGGAGCGACGAATCCTTCGCGACGCTCGCCAGCAGCGACTGCATCAGTTCGCGGAAGGCGAGACGGTCGGCGTCGTAGAGGCCCTCGCCCGACTCGACGTAATCGAGCAGGCCGCCGACCGCTTCGAAGCGGCGCGGATCCTGCGACCCGACGAGGCTTGCCAGGGCATCGTCGATCCGGTTGATGCGTTCCTGGTTGTCATGGAACAGCTGCTGGCCGATGCGGTTGACCTCTTCCTGGCCCGTTGAGGAGAGCCCGGCTTCGTCCTGGGTCAGCACGATCATTTTGCGGTAGTCGGCCAGCACCTGCTGCATGTCGGCGGCGATGGCGGTGGCTTCCTTCGACTGGTTTTGTTGTGTTGCCTGGGCCGGTGGCGCGGGCTTGCGGTTGACGAGCCAGGTACCGCTGGCGGCACCTGCCGCGGCGACGGCGAAGATGACGAGATAGAGGGCTTTGCGTTTCACGGCGGTGTTGAAAAAGTTTTATCGCGGCAACAATATCACTCACCGCGTGACTTTTGCTAACGAAAAATCAAGGTTTGAAGTGGCAAGCAATCATGCTGCCCAGATATTTGTCCGTGTGCCGATTTATGGTCGTGCGTGCGGATCGGCAACTTCTACGTCGGGCTCAATTGCAAGCTTCGGTGCACGGGAATGTAACGAGTTATGCAAGAGTCTGACGATGAGTTTCCGAGCAGGTTCCTCGATCATTCGGTTTGCAAACACCGCAAATGGAATCAAGGTGGCCACAAGCGTAATGATTTTCAGAGGTAAGGGCAGGCTTCTCGACTGGAAGAGTGGACTGAACACACCGAGGATACTTGCGTGTCCTAAATAAATGGCGAATGACATCTTGCCCAACCAAAGTAGCGGCTTATGGCTCAAAAGACGGCTTGCGGCACCTTGAAACGGGAGGACGGTGATGAGTGCCGCAGCAGCACCTGGCATTGCAAACGCGACTGCCGGGATATCGGTTGAAAACCATACTACAGAGAACATCAGGATTAGCAGGACGACATCAGCATGCTTGAGCCATGCGATTTGCCTGTTCTGACGAAGGCGCGTATTCAAGAGATATGAAAGCGCCCCCAAGAAAAAGCCTCCGACACAGCGAAGGAAACCAGCATCGTACGTGACGTTAAGGCACTCGCCGTGCGCAAGGCATCCATGGCGCACTACGGAGAAATATAACGTGATCGAAAACGATATGAAGATCGCGCCAGCCGCGACAGCGACCAGTCGTTTGCGTGCCAGAATAACCGCTGCGGCGAACAGGACGTATGTCCAGAATTCCGTGCTAACGCTCCACGCGGGATAATTCGCATACAGGTAGTCGTACCAACCCATGCTGCTTGCGAAAGTCAGCCACGCAAGGAGCTTCAGGAGCGCTGAATCATCATTGGTTGGAGCCAGGGCATGAGCGGGGGCTACAGCGACCGCATTCACAGCGGGCGTCACCTCAACCAACAGTCCTTGCAGGTAAGGTGCAACAATCTTGGTTGCGACAAGAAACGTGAACGTCGTAAACAGGAAAAGCGGATAGAGCCTGGCAACTCGCTTTCCGAGAAAGTCCATGAATGCTCGGCGATCAACCAGTCGCTCCGAGTAGTTCAGCATCATGATGTAACCGCTGAGGACAAAAAACACGTCCACGAAAAGATAAGAGCCGGCAATGAGGTTCGATTTAACGAGGCCAAAATGGTACAAGACCACTAGGGCTGCGCAGATACCTCGCAGTCCTTCGAATGATTGGATTGTCGGAACGTCAACATTTCGACCACTCTTGGCGGGCAATGAAATCGGTAAGGATGCGGTCATGGTGTAGAGGGTGTACGTTCTACTTGGCAGAAGAGCCGTTCAAGCTGAACCGTGTACTCTACACTAGCTTTTTGACAACTGGTATCACAGGATTGCGCTTGACTTACTTATACAACGTGTTGCCGGCAACTTTCATGTCCAGATCATGAATGTGCGGGACAGTATTCCTGTTGAGCATTGTTAAATCGCAGCGGATGAACTGCGCGTCCGACCGGGCCCGCAATTCGACTCATCGGACGTTCGAGCACTGTTGTGGGAGATTCGCCGGCTGCGCGCGTTGCGCCTCCGCGCGCATGACCTGCTCGCGAATGACGTCGCCCTCATCAACGGCAGTCATGTTGGTGGAACGGCTGCGTGCAGACCTTGTACGGTTTTTCTTTGGGTTTCGCTGTCCGGGTCTGGATATCGGTAAGCGGGGCCGAGCTTCGGCATGTTGACGGTATCGGTTTTGACGGTATGAATGGAAACCGTCAAAGCTACCGTCAAAGATGCCGGATTTCAATGGACGCTAAACGCTTGACGAACAAAAAACCACGTTCTTTCAGGGGTTACGCGGGTTTGGTGGGCGACCTTGGATCGTCTGATACATGTTCTGGCGGAGAGAGGGGAAGTCTAATTGTTGAGTCAAGTACATGATTTATAATAACTTTTTAATTGAGAATACTCATCAGTGGCCCCAAATATCCCCCCAAAAACATCTGGCGGATCGGCACTACTTTAGGTCTAAACATGCATGACAACACTTTGAGAGGAGCGATTTTTCATTTTTCGATGGAAAATGCCGTGGATTGAGAGCGTTGTCGATTAGCCACATGACGGCTCAGACGGCCCTCCGTCACCTGCTGGGAAGAACGTCTGAAACACTATCTGAACCGCTTCGCACTCCGACTTACTCGCAGTTGGCGGTCGCTGTCCATGTGCTTTTGCTCGGGTCGCGGGTTTTGATTTCTCGAACCTGCAGGGTGCACCGGCTGATTTTTGGAGCCAGTTTCACACTCCATTCTGAATCGCCGCCCTGCATACGTTGGTTCCATTCGTGCCCGTCGTGAACTCGGCCCTTGAGGCGCGTCTTACCTCCGTAAAGACAAACCAGCCGCGTTTGCGACCCGGTGTCGAAGGCGTAGTGCGCGTTGTACCCTTCTTCCGCCGCTTCGTCGTCAGTGAGGAAGCCACTCGCAAACTGAATGTCCGTGTCTTGGGTCATGTCAGCATTGGTGAGGGGCAAAGCGGGTTTGTCCTTGCCGGGGTAGGCTTGTGGACATCGGTAGGTCTCGGCCCCAGCGGTAGCGCTTGACAGGATCAATACCGAAAAGAGCAGTCCTCTCATGGAACAAGGACCACGTAGAAGTCGTTCGCGTTGTCGCACGGCATATAGCCCCTTTGCTTCGCTACTTCGTACGAATATGCCCTAACTGGTCGTGTGCCCGGTGGGTGTGAGCCTTTCACTGTTCGAGAAGGATTAACCCACTGGTCAAACAAGATGATCTGGCTGGCCTTCCCTGTCACCACGCTATAGCCTTCGCCACGGACGAACAGCGCCGCATGATAACCGTGCGTGTTCGGATACCAAACCTCGTTCAGCTCAAACCAGAAATTCGCCACGACAGTTCCCGACTTGAGTGTCTTAGCAACGTCAATGACTCGCTCGCCGGGCTTCCATCGGCCCGTATGTCCGACACTCGTCAAGGCTTGCGGAAGCCGCGCGCATTGCCCGTCACCGAGGAATGTCATCTTGTTATGATCTTCCGCCCAGTCGCTGGCTCGTTGGTTGGCCCACTTCTTCATCAGGGCGTTGAAGTCACCGAGGTACATAACGGGGTGCATAGTCGGCTCCTGTTACGCGTAGGTCTTGTTACTGGCGCTATCCCAGCCCCCTGCCGTGCTACCTCCGGCACCACCCGAAATCTTTTGCTGCGTGTAAGTGCATTTGAACTTGGACGATGCCAAGTGAACCTTTTCCGTGATGATTCCACCACTGCCGCTGTTCGGCGTGACGCTAGAGATCATGACGTTTTCAAGCTCGATCTCAAAGTACTTGACACGAGCGCCATCGCCATCGGCCCGCAAAAACTCCAACTTCGCCTTCGGGACCGTCTTCCCCATCGCACAGGTCTGGAAGAGAACCGGGGATGCAATGTCAGCCAACTTATCGAAACTGACTTCATGCACATCGGCCTTGCCGCTGGTGTGTCCCCCCGCCGTCGATATTGCTGTTGCCTTCGGCTGGGTTACGCCCCACGTCACATTGGTGACTTCGATCCACTGTCGATGTTTGTCATCTTGCGACTCGCCCTTTATGTCCCCGATCTGCAAGTAAGCGTCGATCATGTCTTCCCTCCGTTGAAGTTGAACGGAGATTCTTGCTCAACTACTCATCAGCGACGTTGGTTGAAGTCAGCAAATCGGAGGGATAAAGATCGGTAAACCGATGCTGATGATTGCCCCCGAAATACCGTGCTTTTGAGGTGGCATGTAGAGATATTTGCCAACCCTAAATAGAAATGTCTCCTTGGAAGGAGATCAGACTGGGGCCAAGTGGGTTTTGGGGTGCGTGAATTCGGCGCGTGCTTGCGCTGTGCCGGGCGGGGTGGCCATGCGTTTTTTCCATGGTGCCCCATCGGCTGAGGTGGCGTGCGCCGTGTCAGCGCCTGCTTGACTTTGGTGTTGACGTCCTTGGCGTCGACGGCCTCGCGTTGCTTGATGGGTTTGCTGTTGCACGTATGGGGCAGCACGCGCCCCTGCCAGAGCAGTTCCGTCGCACTGGCGGGATGCGTCACGACGTCCACATCGGCGCCGCGCAGGGCCAACCCTTGTCCCGTTGCCTGAACCTGATACAGCATGCCATCCAGTTGGCAGCTCAGGTTGCCCGACAGGCGGCGCCTGGTGTGGACAGACAGGATGCGGCGCAAGGCTGCATGTGTCCCGGCGAAGGGGATGTGCGCGTCGTCCTGCGTCGCTGGCACGACGGCGAAGCGACGGTTGACGGCACGGATGAACTGCGGCAGCCAGGCATTGGCCGCTTCCTGACTGCTGATGCCCTGCAAACGCATTTCCTTGATCAAACGATCCTGCAGGGTCTGGTTGGCCCGCTCGACCCGTCCCTTGGCTTGCGGACTGTTGGCCTGAATGCCCTCGATCCCCAATTGCTCCAAGGCACGCGCAAACTGCGTTTGCGCGTGGCTGACGTCTTTGTAATCCCCCCGGTTGACCTGGAAAATGCTGTGCCGATCGCTGTAGATCGCGGCAGGCAGTCCGTGTGCAAGAACGTGCTCTTCCAGCAGCGCCATGTAACCGAGCGTCGTTTCGGCATCGACAAAGCGCAAAGCCATCAGTTCGCCGGTGGCGTCGTCGATGAACACCAGCAGGCAACAGCGTTCGCATGCAAGCGTCGGCCCGAAGTCGGCGTAGTGCACGCTCACCAAGGCCATCGCATTCTCCAGAACATCAGCCGGCGTCCGCCGGTTTGACGGTTTGCCACGCTTCCTGCTCAACAAGCCTTCCGTTCCCTTGTCCAGCATCCGCCGCTTCAGCCGCTTGACTTGCCGGACGCTGATGCCCAGCCTTCTCGCCGCGCTCGCCTGATCCAGCTTCTCCTCCAACACCTGCGCAATCACCTGGCTGCGCAACACATCCTTGGCCGTCATCGCGATCACTATCCCATCCTCCCATACGACCCATCCTAGGGGACATCTCTACTTTGCGGAGAGGGGGCATTACTACTTTGCGCTAACACACGATCACATGACACCCTTGTACTGCCGAGAAACCTTGTTATAATAGGCGGCTTCGTGAACGAGCGCGTTCGCGAACCCATCAGGAGAGATGGATGAGTGGTTTAAGTCGCACGCCTGGAAAGCGTGTATAGGTTCATAGCCTATCGGGGGTTCGAATCCCCCTCTCTCCGCCAGGAAACTAAAAAATAGGCCACCCTCAGGTGGCCTATTTTTTTTTGTCCGAAGAGAAGTGAGCCCCTTCGGGCTCTGAGCGCACGTCTATGCCATATGTTCGCGGGCTTCGATTGCTAGCAACTGCTACCTTAGTAATCATTTTGCAGCCGCCTTGGGCCGGTTTTGTCGCTAGTTCCATAAAAATCTGGCTTCCCGTGTGACCAGCACAGCAAGGACAGAAAAAACCTGTAAGTCCATCATTCGAGCCGGGTCGGTAATACGGCCCGCTTGATAGTACGCTTATCCCTCACGACAATTGGCCAGAGTGCAGGCAGTTCGGAAGGGGCAACAGCTTGTTCTCGCAGATGCTTACGTGCGCGCTTGGTTAGGCCAGTGCGCACTAATCCAATAATCCATCGCTCAGCATCGCATATGTTATGAAACGTTCGGCTGAAATGAATGTTCGAGGTCGATGAGGTAATCGTTACCATAATTTTTCCATCGGCATTTGTGATCTCTGCGTCGTACATGAGCTAACCAAAGTGAAAATTACAACGTTGCTGAGACGACAGGGGCCAAGAGTGACTGCCGTTGGCACAGTCTAGTTATCGCGTCTAAATTAACCCACGAAATTTCGTGATCAGCAGGCAAACGCTAAGCAGTGATTCCCATAGGCATCTTCAACCCGTACAATAACAACTTGGCAAGCGTAACGTCCAGAGGGAAACAAAATGACAAATGTGTCGCCTCAAATTGACTGTGGTAGCGGAGCGCCACCGGCAAGCGCTTGGGTTCGTTTCCTTCGGAGCTATGGACCAACGCCGAACAACTTGACGATGTTTGACGAATACGTCTCAAATGCATTGGGTAGAGCGAAGGTGCAGCCAATCCGGCTGTCGACGCCGCTGCTAGATGCAATGGTTGAGCACATCGAATCCAAGGCGCCAGGGTCGATCCTAATCGCCGGCACGGCGGGCGATGGCAAAACCTACCATTGCCGATCCCTTTGGACGCGTATCGGTGGGGATCCCAAAGTTTGGACGGATAAGGGGAATGTGAAGGAGCATCGCCTCGCAGATGGTCGTCTGGCGGTTTTCATCAAGGACCTCTCCGAATTCAATGGCGAGGAGAGCGATCTTCCGCTGCAACGATTCGAAAAGTCGGTGCTCGAAGGGGGTGATTCCGAGGTCGTGATCCTGGCGGCCAACCACGGCCAACTCCTCGATCGCCTGCGCGACCTAGGAAAGCGTCAGAAGCGAGTTCATCCGCTTCGCAAGCCACTTCAAGAACGCTTTCTGCAAGCAGGACCAGCACCTGATCGGCTTGCCGTTTTCGACCTCAGCCGCACTACCAGCCGCAAGACGCTCGAAGAGGTCGCAATGGCCGTGGCCGGTCATCCAGAGTGGGACAATTGTAAGCGCTGCTCGTTGAACTCGGGTGGCAAAGTGTGTCCGATCGATGAGAACCGCCGTAGGCTCCTCGGCGAATCCGATGGTGGGCAGCTTACGCGCCGCTTAGGTGACTTAGTTGAGATCGCCCGACTTAACGGGCTGCATCTTCCGATCCGCGACCTGCTGGCCCTATGCGCGAACATGGTCCTAGGTTATGCCGATGCCAAGGAGGCCAAGGAAAATCTAATGACCTGCGCGGATGTGGCCAAGATTCAAGAGAGCGGCCACGTCAGTAAGGCTAGCATTTACGCTAACGCTTTCGGGGCGAACTTGCCGAAGCGCAGGGCCTCCGACCGGCCTGTTTTCAAGGCTATGGCCAGTTTCGGTGTGGGCGAAGAGACGACCAACGCGGCCGATGGCCTGCTGGTCTACGGCAAGGACGATGCGCACCTACAAGCCGATTTTGATCGACTGGTTGGTTGCGACCAGGTTTATGGCGCTACTGCGGATTTCTGCGGAGCCCAAGACGCATATTTGGAAGGCCATGAGGGCGTGCGCTTGGAGGCCGGCTCGTCTGAGTTTCTGGAGATGCTTGAAGCGCAGCGCCGCCGGCTTTACTTTACGCTACCCGAAGCCGAACCCGGCTATCCCCGCTGGTCAATGACCGCGTTCCGCTTTGCTGGCGATTATCTGGACATAATCGATTCGCTCAAAGCCAAGAAATCCGTTAGCGAGACCGTTCGCGGACGGATCGCCAAAGGGCTCAACCGTGTGATGACTGGACTCCTTTTGGAGAACGTAGATCGCATCTTCATCGCGAGTTCCGGCGGCTTCACGCAAAGCCGCGTGAGCGTGCTGTGTGACCATGAGACACCCTCGCGCCGCCAAGGTGGGGTCGGCATGGCCATCAAACTCCATGAAGAGACGTTGCGTCCTCAGCTCGACATCTCCCTGTCTCCTGGCCTCGGAAACTCTGTCGCGTTCGACCTCACGCCCATCCGTCATGAATTCCTCTCCTGCGTCGCTGCCGGCGCCCTGCCGGCGAGTTTTTCCAATGAGTGTCTCGAGGACCTGCTGGCCTTCAAGGCCAAGCTGCTGCGCAAAGCCGAGATCGTTCGCAAGGCCGGGTTTGCCGGTGACGACGATGAGGCCCACGGCGAAGCTTCAGCGCTGACGCTAAATTTCATCGACATCGAACCAGGCGGCCGCGGCTTCGCTCGTCCCGTAACTGTGAAGGGCTCCGCATGAGCGAGATCATCAAGCGCCCGCAGATCAAGAGCGTCGACTTTTGCGTCGACGAGAACATTTGGGGGCATCGCCTCTACGACGAGCAACTTCCGCATTTGACCGTTCTGGAATTCTTGGGTGTGCTCGGCTCGAATCTTGACAAACCGCTGCGTGTCCACGAGGGAGCGGGCGGGGCCGTCAAATTTCAGCCACAGCGACAAATCCGCTTGCGCGGCTTGCTGTTCAATAACCCGTACGTCGAGTCAATCGCCGAAAGTGCGCTGCCCGATGACGAGAAATGGCGGCAATGGTTTGACAAGTTCGACCAGGGAAAAACCGGCAACGGCGACGACGACATGGCGTATCTGCGCCAATCGTTTTCCAGCTTTGATGATTTCGCGAAGGCCATCGAGCTTTTGCGCTCATCGTCGTTCGAGTCGCGCAGCAACAAGCGCTGGAGCTCGAAGTTCGTGTTCCCATTTGGTCCTGACGCCCTGTATGAGGACTTGGAGATCGACCCGCGCGGCAAAATGAGCAACGATCGACGCTTTTTCGCCCGCTCCGGTGAACTGCTCTATCTCATGCTCACGCGCGCTAACAAGGGCGCGCAGCTCGGCGACGTCTTGGCCAAACGCCTGTTCGACCGGGACGCTCCGATGAACAGGCTTGCCCGCGCATTGCAAGGCTCGCCACAGCTCGCCGACGATCCGCGCCCCTCTGGTTATCTGCCTGAGATTGCCAACGCACGCTTTGATCAGATCTGTGAGGATTGGCTGTCGATTTTATCCAACGATATGCCGATCTACGACGCCTTGGAGCATCTGATCGCTATCTCCGGCTTGAACATGCTCCTCTATTTCCTTGAGCGCGCCAAGCGCGTCGCGGGCGATGACGATCCCGTGGAGATCGTCTGCGAAATCGTCTCCAGGGAACGCACCAAAGTGCGTGCGCTGTCGGGCGACAGCTACCAGTTCAATCAAGGGCTTCCCGCCAAGGCTGTGCGCACCTACGTCGAGGCGATCCGACAAGAGGAACAGTGGGAGCGCGCTACCGGGACCGAGTTCCCCGACGCTGAGCGCGTAAAGCTCATGCGCGAGCGCTTCCAGTGGCCCCCGACCGAAGACAGGGATGATGAGGACTACTCGGGGAAAAGTCCGGATGATTTAGTCTCCAATTTAGCGGAGCTCGCGCTCGCGCGCCACGAGCAGCACGTTGGCAAGATCCACGCGTCCTGGTCGCGCGCTATCGGACTGAGCTCTCGCCGACTTTCGCGCCGTACACGGTATGCGCCCAATGACCGATTGCTTAAGTCGATTGTGGTGGCGGTCGTGGACGACCGCATGCAGTTCGACGAATTCTTGGCCGAGGCTAAACGGCGCTATGGCTTGGTGCTCGGTGACGCCGAAGGGGCACGCCTGATCGGTGCTAAGCTGGTCGACCAAGAAGAGCTCAGCGAAAACCGGGATAACCTAGAAGCGCGGCTGGTTGGTCTGGGCCTGGTCCGCAGGCTTTCCGATTCCTGCTCATTTGTAGAAAACCCGTTCGCGTTCAAGGGAGAGGCTGCATGCTGACCGATCGCATCATCGGGCGCGTCGGCGCAGACATTCTTGCCAAGCGCATTTCCAATTCCAGTCAGCCGGGTGACTCGGCGGCGCTCTTCCGTCTTGATAAACTCTCTGCGAGTCAGATCGCGGCTGTCGCGCGGGCGATCCTTGCGAATCCCGACTTGATCGCTCGTGTGGATCTAATGATTCCTGAGGCCCTGGTCGAAGGTCAAGGCCTGCCCGCGGAGATACTAATATCCCATAACGCTGGCTATGTGCGAAATAACGCAGTAACGACTAAGGCGTCGATCCTGACGGCCAACGGCAATGAGCACAACCTGGCTGATACGCTGGGGCACGTTATGGCCATCGGGGCCAAAGAGATGCGTGCGGACCCTGAACCGTGGGTCGAGGCGACCTTGCGCGCGGGTGGGCTCGCGCCAGTGGCAGACGATCGCACGGTGTTCCATGCGGCGCTAGGCGGATTGCTTGCCGTCTCCGAGCTCTCGTTGATCCAGCTCGGCGAGTTCTGCTCCGAGATTGTCGAAGCGATCTCCACGCGTGGACTGCCTATCCGCGACGCAGTCGGCTTCGCGCTGCCAAGGGCGGGGCTTCCTAGGGACAGTTCCTTCTTTTCCAACACCAAGACCTTCGCGACTACGCGCAAACCTTGGCAGAAGGCGTTCGCCAAACTCTTCGATCAGCGCGCTCCAGTGCTCAAGAAGCTTCGCCAGAATGGCCAACTGCTCGATGTCGAAGAGCTCACTGAGCGCATTGAGACCAACGCTGCGGACATCGCTGAAGCCGCGCGCCAGGCCCTTGAGGCCTTCGCCGCAGCGCCGGCCGGTGATCAAGATGCGGCGTCGTGCCTCGCGCAGTTTGAGTGGGAAGGAGACGGCGTTTACTTGGCGTTCGACAAGCCCAAGGAGAAGCAATTTGGCTTGGTCGACTCGACGATTCGCTTCTTCGACCATGACTGCGAAGAGGAGAACGCCCTGGACGCAGAGGGGCGGAAACTGTTGGAGGACTTGAAGTCGCGCGAGCGGCGTGCCGATTTCAACGACGAGGACGAGGAATTCTTCGTCAAGCACCGCCGCATGCTCGAGCAAGATGCCAAACTTTGCGCCCGCTGGGAGAAAGCATTGTATGGCAAGCCCATTGAGTGCACCGACTTCTTCGATGGCTTCGCGCGGGTGGTTAACAGCTTGCACGCAGGCCTGCGCGATCCGGAGGGGGAGCGCATTTTGCGCTTCACTGTCAGCAAAGGCCGCAAGGAGTGGCGCGAGCGTTTCAACTACGATGCCGGCAGCTATTTCTCAGCGATGTATCGCGGCTTGAAAGAGCTCATGGGTTCCAAGGCGGATTGGAAGATCGAGCGAATGGGCAACGCGAACTTGCCTGATCCATTATTCGACTACGAGGACTTCTTTGCCAAGGAGAAGGAACTTCGCAATGACAAGAAGAACAAGATCCGCCCCAACTCCTCGCTTTCCCGGGCGGCATTGCAGATCAAGTTTGATGTCGCCCTAATCCAAGTGACTCGCGGCAAAGAGATAACGCTGGCCAAGACACAGCTCCTATGGAGCTATAAACCCAAGTCGATCGGCCTGTCGATGGTTGCCGACATGCGCCGTCTGTTAGAGAAGGGCGCGGTGGGTTGCACGGAGGTCCCACGCAGACTCGTCAGCAAGAAGGGTGGGGTGCAAAACGTCTCCCTGCTCGACACGAGTACCCTCGAGGCGACTTATTCGACCGATGCCGGCTCTCTGGTTCCCGCGGCGAACAAACTGCGAAGTCTACGGCATGAGATCAAAACTCGGATCAAGGAACTCGCCGACGAGGGCCGCTTAATGCCTCATCAGCGCGACGAGATCAAAGCGGCCTGGGAAAGGTTTGAAGAAGACTACGCCAAAGCGATGGCGGATTTCGTTTTCACGGGCTTACATGGCGAAGCTGTCATGCGCCAATCCGATTCTTTCGCTGCGCTGTTGGGCGCTTTAATGGCCCACGCGCGCGGCGATGTATGCCGCTCGCGCCTAGCCTCTGAGGTTCTTTCGGTCGGTACGGCCCGCGTAGCCGGCGACAACCCGGCCGTGATCATCCCGCCATGGCACCCGGAGCGGATGAAGGCGCTAGCGGTCAAATCCCGTCGTGTAGCCGCCTTCGCCACGCATCTCCTCTCAAGCGAAAGCATCCTTTACGGCGATCGCGAGATCTTCATGCGCGAACTTTCCGATGAGATCGCCCATCCGTTCTACCCAGAAATCGCGGTCCTCAGCCGTGCTGGTGCTCCGCTGCTGGTCTCCGAGAGTAACACGGTCAATGGCTATAGTTTGTTGGAATCGCCCACGCGCGGCGCCGAACACGCGATGACTGATGTTGATCCTGCGGCCGCCGCAAAGCAGGCGCGCGAGCTTTTGGAGCGCTATGTCGGCTTGCAGCCGCATGAGGCCGCAAACCTTAGCGTCGTGCTCTACAACGCGGACGCGGCGGAGCTGCCCTTGGCGACTGTGCGCGAGCTCGCGTCGCTCCAAGAGCATGGCAAGTTCCAATGCAGCGTTTCGGTGCGCCACGCCGATCCTGCGAAACTTCGAAGCGTCTACGGCGAGCTCGTGAATAAGGCCGGCGACGACCCAGACCTGCCCGTGGTCAGCGAGACCAGCGACAATTTCGTCTCGAAGCTGCGCATCTCAGTGACGCCGATCTCCGCGACGCCGAGCGGGAGTGCGCAGGGCTTCAAGGCATTCGACGTGGCCTTCCTGCATGACGTAGTCTCACGTGCGGCCCAGTCAGAATGGCTGCCGGTTCCCTGGACTAACGATCGGCCCAATTTGGAGCACGCTCCCTCGCGATGGTCCTATCGCAGCGTCTCTGGCGAGAACGAACTCAAATCGACCACGTTCCTGACTTGTCCCTGGCAGACCGCCTCGGGTTGGGCCTATGTGTCAGCGGTGGCTGCTGTGTGCCGCCAAACCGATGCTTTGCCCGACGAGCGCTACCTCCCGGCCCGCCGCATCTCGCTGCAAAGCCCTGTTTTGGCGGGGATGATTAAGGACGCGCACGACCTCGCTGAGTGGGTTGCCACCTATGACGAGCTGCTCGACAAGCGGCAACTCCAGCACAATGAAATCACGGTCGTACGCTACCGCCGGGGTTCGACTAACGGACGCAATATGATCGTGAGCTCTACCTCCGAGCTGCGGCTCCTCGGCGTGCTGGTGCGTCGCCGTTTGGAGGAGTTGAAGTTACAGCTCGACGCTGATGAAATCCAGGCCGCCGTCGAGAAGGCCAAGCGCGATGCGCTTTCCGTCTCCGGCGACATTGTGCTACGTGCGGCCAAGCGCGGTGTCTCGGCAGGCGAAATGATCGGCTTAGTGCTCAGCCGCTACTTGCTCGCCGCGGAGTTCCAGGCGGCCGCAGGTAGCGGAAAAGTCTTGACGGCCTATTTCTTGCTCGATGACTATGCGAGTTGGCTCTCCCAGCCGGAGAGTCGCATCGCCGACATCCTCGCACTCAATGTCGAGGAGCGCGGGGACGATGTCCGCGTCGTTATCTCGATCGTCGAGTCGAAATATGTCGGTGCTGATGGCCTTGCCAAGGCTCGCCGCGACTCAAAGGATCAGCTTTTGGCGACACTAAGCATGTTCCGTGAGGCGCTGTTTGGCGATCCCGGTCGACTTGATCGCGATGTGTGGCTTGCCCGCTTGGCGGATATGCTCATTGACGCGGACATTCCGCCGGGTATGACAGGACTCATGGAGCGCGCACGGTCAAAGCTGCGCGAAGGAGATATAGAAATCTCTCTGCGCGGCTACTCACAGGTTTATGTCCACACATCGGATGCCGGGTTGACCTCTGCCTCTGGTCAGGAGTTGCTTGAGGACGTCGATGGAGTGCAAGCCTGGCAGGAGGTTTTCGACCGGCCTGACCTGCGAAAGCTCGCAGAGGCCTATGCTAAGGGAAGTGGAGGAATTGAAGTCCGCGCGGAGCTCGGCCCTCACCAGCCCTGGTCGGGACATGGTTTTAGGAAGCCCGCGCCGCGCGTGCCGTGGCTCGCAGCCATGGGACAGCTTGCGAGCGGCCCTACCGATGTCGCGGTGGACGAGAGTCTGTCGGTCGACGGTGCCGATGCCTCGGTCCCACCAAGCAATCAGGCGCTCGAGCTTGCCGTTTCGACGCCAGAACTGGTCCAAGTTACTCCTGCTGTGGCCACTTTGACCCCGGGTCTGATGTCGGCGACGTCCTCCAATCTCGGGACTGCGCTCTCTCAGCTGGTGTCTGCCAAATTTGTGAGCGGCGCGCAGGCTGATGCGGAGCGGGAGGCGTGGGCTCAAGAGGTCACTAAGAAACTTAAGGCCGCGCTCAACAGCTACGGTTTGCAGGCGGCCATTCTGGGCACGCGCTTGACTCCCAATGGCTGCCTAGTGCGCTTGGCGGGCTCTGACAGGCTGCGCGTCGAGGACATAGAGAACAAGCGCACTCAGCTTCTGACCACGCATGCGATAAACCTGGTCACGGTTCAGCCCAAACCAGGCGAGATCGTGGTGACGGTGGCCGGTTCTAAGCGCCAGGCCGTGTCGCTCTGGGAGCTTTGGTCGCGTCGCGAGCTCAACCGCAATGTCGCTGGAATCAACACGTCCTTCCTCTTAGGGCTCCAGGAGATCAACGGCGCCTTGCTGTATTTGAACCTCGGGGCGGAATTTGGCGGACTCTCATCGCACGAGCCGCATTCCCTTGTCGCTGGCGCGACCGGCAGCGGTAAGTCGGTGTTGATCCAGGCGCTGCTCTTGGATATCGCCGCGACTAACTCGAAGGATCTGGCCCAGATCACTTTGATCGATCCGAAGATGGGCGTGGACTATGCCCCCTTGGCTGACTTGCCGCATTTGCGCGACGAGATCGTCACCACTAAGGAGAAGGCTGGCGAGGTTCTCGAAGCGCTAGTTCAGGAGATGGAAGATCGCTACCGCGCTTTCGCCAAGGCCAGAACGCGCGATCTGCCAACTTACAACGCCAAGGTCCCGGTCGAGGAGCGGCTGCCGATGGTCTTTTTGGTTCACGACGAGTTCGCTGATTGGATGCTCGATGACGCCTACAAGGCGGCGGTGGGGGCGGCAGTACAGCGCCTTGGCGTGAAGGCGCGCGCGGCCGGCATTCACTTGATCTTTGCGGCGCAGCGTCCTGACAAGGACGTCATGCCGATGCAGCTCCGCGAAAACCTGGGCAATCGCCTGATCTTGAAGGTGTCAAGCGAGGCGACATCCAAGATTGCGCTCGATCGGCCGGGGGCTGAATTGCTTCTGGGTCGTGGGCATCTAGCTGCTAAGTTGAACGGCGAGCAGGGTCTGCTCTTCGCGCAGGCTCCATTTCTTTCTGACGATGAAATCACTGCTGCAGTAGCGGCGATTTCCCTCGACAACTCGTTAGGACCAGCGCATGGCACCACCTGAAACTCCAGAAGCTCTGTCGGTTTCGCGATCGTCTCGCGGGACCTCGATGACGCAATTCATTACACATTTGGCCAGAAACGACACTGCCACTCTAACGACTCTGTTGGGCCCCCCAATCGCGGATTTGCTCAGCAAACTGGGTGCAGATGTGACGACTCCGACAAGTCTTGCCTACTTCATCGAGAGTGTGTACGGGGAACGCGGTGCGTTTCGCAAGCGGGACATACGAAGCCTCCTGCTGTCCAAACTGGAGAACTCCGAGGCTACCGAACTGTGTGAACTGCTTCAGTTGCCAGTGATCTCTCCTCTCCGAACACTAAATGGCTTTGATTTCGATGGAGCACCAGGTAACCTAGAGATTTTAGCGCGATGGTATGGGGTGACCAATGACGATATAGAGGAGCCTCTTCAAGCATCCGAGGGATCCCATAAAGCCGTGGCCTCCCACAAGCTATATGCTCATCAACTGAAAGCATTTCGCGAACTCCGACGAGCGATCGCCCAACCACGTTGTTCTGCTTTGGTTCACATGCCGTTCGGTGCTGGAAAGCTTCGGCTTGTCGCTACGGCGGCGCTCGATCTATATCGCTCGGAAGCTGACGATAAATCGATCGTTTGGCTGGCGCCTGGCACAGCCATGTGTGAAGAGGCGTTCCTTGAGCTGCAGGAAGTGTGGCGGCAGCTAGGCTCGCGTGACACAACGATTCTTCAGCTTTACGGTGACCACCCAACGCGCGACCTCGATCAGATTGGAGGAGCGATAGCGGTCATCGACATTCTTCGTCTCAACAAGGATGACTTGGCGCTTGAAAAGCTCGGAGCTGCCACGTCTGTAGCTGTCTTCGCAGATGCAGAGAACGTGATTCATCCTGTTGGAGCCACGATCATTGAAAGGATGGCAGCAGGTGGGCCTTTTAGCGTTGTGGGAATATTAGCTACTTCGGGTGTGGCTATTTCTGCAAAAGCTGATCGGAGTGCCTTAAAGGCCGCTTTTCCAGGAGCTTACATAACGGTCGAGGCGGAAGAGCAACTGCAGTTGCCTTCCACAGTAGACGATTCTGCTGGCGTTGATCCCGTAGTCGTACAACTTACGAATTCCACGGCAACAAGTACCTCCGTAATTGTGTCGCGATCAGTCGACGACGACTCACTTGAATTCGATCGCGACTACGCCAACGAACTTAGTAACAACGTTGAACGCAACGAGCGCCTTCTCGAAATTCTGAAGAGAGAATCCACCGCTAACGGACGAATTGTGTTCTATGCGACCACGGCTGAAAACGCGAGGTTATTCGCTGGCCTATTGCCGGTTCAGGGGGTAAAAGCAAGATCCGTTACCGCAGAGGAGCCCCCGGCAGCACGCGCGCTTGCTCTTCAGAAATTTGTCGCTAGAGAAGAAAAAGTTTTGTGCGTCCACGGTTTCCTTCTTGCTGGGAGTTCAGTGCCAAGAATTTCCGCATGCGTGATGGCGTCGCCCTATAAATCGCGAGCAACGTTTTTATCCACGATTGGGCGACTTATTCAAGCTAGAGAGACTGACCTTCCAGCCCTTCGAATCGTTGTGGCTGCCGATACTCAAGCCGAAGTTGGCTGGGTGGAGTCGCTGAGCACTTGGTCAACGCTGAAAACTTAGGAGTCCACATGTCTTTTCCCATCATTCCCCAAAATTTATCTATTCACGCGATGCGAAGCTCGGGCTATCGCGATACCGCACACGCGCTGGCAGAGCTTATTGACAACGCCATCCAGGCTGGGGACGAAACCGAAACCCGTACCGAAGTCGAGGTCATTTGTATTGACGAGCTCCCGACTGAGGGACGACGCCAGATCTCTCGAATCGCCGTTTACGACAATGCTAGCGGCATGAGCCCTACTTCACTTAGAAAGGCCCTTCAGTTCGGCAATGGATCGCGTCTAGACAAGACGCAGCACAAGGGGATCGGGAAGTTCGGGATGGGTTTGCCGAACTCCTCGATCTCGCAATGCAAGAGAGTGGACGTCTGGACATGGCAAGAAGGATTGGTTCATCACGCGTACTTGGATGTGCAGGACGTCCAAGACGGAAAAATGCTTGAGGTTCCAGAGCCGCAGCCCTCTGAGATTCCCTCCGAGTGGCGATCATTGATCGCTGGCGACCTCGAACAGCACGGTACCTTAGTCGTGTGGAGCAAACTAGATCGTGTTACTTGGAAGCAAAGTTCGACTCTGCTGCGAAATACTGAATTCATCAGCGGACGTGTGTACCGACACTTCATCAACGACAAATCTGTTCGAATTCGCCTTGCCGCCTATGAGAGCAAGACTAAAGCAACCGTTTATGAGAGCTTTGTCCGGCCGAACGATCCGCTCTACCTGATGTCTGGAACGAATGCTCCGACACCCTTTAATCAGGTACCGGCTTTCGTTCCCTTCGGACACCCGCTGGTCCTCAAGGTAGCTCACGAGGGTAAGGAACATAAAGTGACCATCATGGCATCAATTTGTAAGCCAGAGGCTCGGCGCGAGGGAGGAGGTAAAGCCATTGGCCAACATGCGCGAAAGAACCAGGGCATTTCCGTCGTGAGGGCAAGACGGGAGCTAGAGCTCAACCACAGCTTTACAAACTCTTATGACACGCGTGAGAGGTGGTGGGGGATTGAAGTGCAGTTCGATCCTGGCCTGGATGATGTCTTTGGGGTTACCAACAACAAGCAGTCAGCGACGGGCTTTACGCGCTTGAGTGCCGAGGAGGATGCATCGGAAGAGGGCTTCAGCGTGCGGGCTTACCAGGAGAGGCTCGAGCAGGATCGTGACCCACGGCTTGCTATGTATCGCATTAGCCGCGAGATCGAGAAGCTGTTGCACTCGATGCGCACTCAAGTGGCCAAGATGCGAGAAGGGGAGCGTATCAACTCTACGAAAGATCGAGCCGAAAATAAAGCTGAGAAGGCAGCCACGGACTCAGTGGCCAGACGGAGAGAGCGAGTTGGAGACACCGGCAGAAGCGACAAAGAGGAGAATGCAACGCCCGACGAACGCACATCGGCGCTGACTGCCGGTATTGTCCAGGATGGCGTGGATGAGCAGAAAGCACAAGCACTCGCAGTGGATTACGTTAGCAAGAAGATCAAATTTCGCTTCAGGCATGCCGACGTGCCTGGGTTTCACATCTTTGACGTCTCTACTGCTGGGGGCGTCATCCTAGTCACGTTGAACAGTAGGCATCCAGTACATACAACAATCTTCGAGGCACTGCGAGGAGAGGACGGGCCGGAAGCCCAGTACGCACGGGAGGTTCTATCTCTTATAGCTGCCTGGGCCCGGATGGAAGATGAAGCGCCAAGTGAGAAGCTACGGATTACGATCGAGGATACCCGTCTCCAATGGGGGAGGATGGCCATGGACTTTTTCGAGGTCGAGAATTAACCATGGGCGGGCGCGAAGCGATCCGCGGGTTTGCGGTCCAGACCCTTATCTGCCTGCTCGACTCCTTTTGGGATGATGGGCAATGGACCGAAGTCACTCTTGAGCCGGATTCTGACAATGACAAAGTCGATATCATCTGGAAATACGCGGATGATTCCTCGTGCGCTCAGCAGGTCAAATCCTCCAAGAACCAGATCGGCAAAGGCGATGTAGTCGCTTGGTGCAGAGAGCTCAAGGATTCCCGCGCTGCCAGCAAATACCAGCTAATGTTGGCTGGGCCGATCGCGGCCGCTGTCTTAGATGACGCGCCCTTCGATGGCGTCGAGGTGCCTACTCCGACATCGATGGACACACTGGCTTTGCTCGACCAGGCCATCACGAAAGTGGATCGCTACCTGACTGCAAAATCTATCGATCCGCTACCACTTCCCTTGCGAGAGTCGTTGATATACGAACTCGTCGCTCGCATGCTTCAAGCGTCGATAAAGGGAAAAAGTACGTCGCGTGAAGAATTCGATGGATGGTTGCTCAGTGGGATTACGGCTTGCTATCCCCATGCGGTTCGCCAACGCTTGACCGCAAATTGTGCTGTCCTCTGGAGCGTAGCGGAAATCGCAGGACCGATACAGCTATCTGACCGGGCCTTCGAGTTAGTTCTACCGCTGACCGTCGTTAACGGGGGGGCGTCCACGGCTGTTGTGGAGATGTTTCTGCTGCGGGTTTGGTCGCCTACTCGCGAGATGCGCTACCGTCCCGAATGCGTTGTATTGAGCAGTCCAGGGGATGAATACGCACGCCGACGGCAGCTGGGGTATCCATTCGGGGATTTCGCGATCGCACCTCAAACTTCGGTCCAACAGTCTATTCTATTCGTTCAAGTTCAACGACCAGGATACGACTCCGGGGAATGGCCTCTAGGCGACTATGAAGTCGAACTGTTCGTCAAATATTCGGCCCAGGTCGCCTTATGCTCGGTCAAGAAAACAATCATCACGATTAGTAGGGACGATTTTTCTGTCCTAACCTCCAACCGGACTCGATTCATCTCTGTCTCTAATCTAGATGAATATCTACGTCTCCTCTAAACTACTTATGGCAGACGGCACAAGACCCGTTGCCTTCGTCCACTCCGTAGACATCGTCGATGTCCTCAGGACCCACTTTCACAGGTCGCAGCGGATTGATGGGAATGGCCTTACGCATGCGAGCGCGGCGAATTTCGTATTCAGCTTCGATCTCAGCCACTCGTACGGGTTGTTCCATATCGCCTAGCGACTCTCCCTTTGACCAGGTGAAGGGCGATCCATGGTCCAAGGCGCTTTTTTCTAGGGCTTTAGCGGCTTCGTACGCTTCCGGATGCCGTTCTCTTAGGCGTACCCACTCGATCTTTTGCTGGAAGAAGCAGAAAGTGCAGCCGCTGCGCGAGCGCCATTCATAATATTTTGGATAGCCGACGCCTGAATTTTCTAAGATGTCGATCACGCCGGCCTTGTCAATGCCAGCCTCGCGGAAGGGCAGTTTCACAATTAGATTTTCCGCCTTAGCTGCGTATCCTTCGCGATAGTCCTCGTCGGCGCGAATGGCGACGTAAGACGTGACTGTGTCACCGATGCTCAACCACGGTTTTATCCATTCTTCAAACGGCCTCAATTTCAGCATGCGAGTGCACCAGCGAGTTTGGGGATTGGGCAAGAAGTGCTCATACTGACGCAACCAAAAGCGGAAATCACGACCGGGATTGAGTCGAGCGATCGGCTTGCCTAAATAGCCCTCGAGCTCACCGAGGAACTCGTGCACCTCCGGTAATTCCTCGCCAGTATCAGTGAAGAAGTAATCTATATCCAGCTCAGGGTGTTTGTCGCGCATATAAACGGCCAACGCAGCGCTGTCCTTACCTCCGGAAATTCCCAAAACGTGTCGCTCAGCCATGGGCCGCCTCCTCATCAATAGTCGCCAGCTTCATTCCGGCCTTGGCCAAAATCGCCAGCAATATTTCAGTTTCCAAACCTTGATCACCTAACATGGAGGCAACTTCGTCGGCCTTGGCTTCTACCATTTGGCGATGCTGATCTGGAATCGCGAACGACCGTGAAATAGTCTTGGTATCCGAGCCCGTGCCGATGACGACGGCGATAGCTTCGCTATATGCTTTGCGGCCTTGCACGCCTACGAAAGCCTCAGCTTCGCGGAAGCGCCGGGCAAATCTCACGACCTCTAAAGTCGCTACGTCGATATGCCGATCTACCCACTCGCGCGGAGGCTTCTCAGCAGCCAGACTCAGAATGCCTTCGAGAGAAGCCTTTCCCCCGTCGGAGTTGGCCAGACGCGTCGCAAATGCATCGAGCCGACGGTCACCGGAGACGCCGGCGACGGAGCGGGCGCGCTCGCGCAAGGCTTCGAGATCTCTCCTGCTTGTACCGAGTGCCTCAAGCATCTTGTCTTCGACTTCGGCGAGCATTTTTTCGTAGGCGCCGGCGAGTTCTTGTAGCGGCGCACGCAAAGCGTTCACATAGGTTTCGCCGTCAGTGGCATCGAGGAGCGAGGCTAGATCGACAAAAAGCACCTTATGTGGGTCGCTAGCTTTCAACAGCATATCGCGCATAGCCTTAGGCGTTTCCCCCAAGCGTTGTGTGCGTCGGGCCCACTCGGGTAGGTTGAAGACCATAGCAACCAGTCCACGCGCGGCCTCGAGCGGGTCACCCGCACCTGCGCTCTCACCAATTTCAGCCAGCAGCTTCGAGATGCCGTCGAGGATGCGGGTCTTATCCTCGTCAATAGCCACCCAACGCAACGAGAAGCGGTCGGGATCTTGCAAGCACTCGTCGATGTCGAAGTCTGTGAGTCGAGGCAAGAACATTCCATCCTTGTAAACAGCAACGTTTGCCTTATGGGCGAGCATGAACACGGTGAGGATGACTGGCTGGATTCCCTGCTTCATCCCGAAGGGAGGAGCGTTCCATAAGGCATAGACCTCGTGAGCTCCCACGCGGGCATTGACATCCGAGAAGAGGGAACGTGTTGCCGCCCATAATGGCTCAAAACTATTGGCGAACCCGTCACCTGGTGGCATGAAACGCCAAGCGCCAGAGCTATCCTGACGGTGCAGTTCAGTAATTCGTAGAAGTGTTTCGTAAAGGCCACGCTCGGCGGGGAAACCTTCGAAGCCCAGCGCTTCTTGGTCTTCGGCGTTGACCATTGCATGAAGCAGGTCGCGCCTGGCCTTTACGCTGTTGCTTGAGATGTTGTCGCGATTGACCAACTCGCTCCAAACCTCGGGCGATTCTCTGAAAAGATCCTCAGCGAGTGAGGACGCCACGGGTGAAAGTTTTGAGCCAGGCTCTACGATTTGATCGGTCCCGTTGTGCCACTTCGCTAATGACACGGCGGCTTGGAGTTGGTCTTCCAAATTGGCCCGAGTCGCAGCCAAGCGCGCATAGACTTCCCGGCGCGCTACGGCATCGCCGGATAGTTCATGGCGCTCCTTGACTTGCTCCAAGGCTACAAGCTCAGCGGAGAGCTCGGCGATACGGGCGTGATTAGTGGGGATGCCGACCATTACCGGCCAGGGCGCAAGCTTCGAGCAAGCCTGCGCGCGCTGACGTGCTACGCGCGGGCTCATACCTTTGCTGGGCAACGCCAACAAGAAGGTTCCAAATTCACCCTTGCGTGGATGAAAATCCGCGGCGACTTTTTCAGCCTGCTCGATGCTGCACAACGACAGCTCCATCCAGCGCATTGAGCCCGTTTCATGATAGTGCCGCTTAGCCACTACCGGATGGAGACCCATGAGTTGCGCGAGACGTCCGTAATCGACGCCTGGCGATGTGGCTAACGCCTGAGCGATGGCAGCATCTATGTCGAAGTCGCTACCTTCAAAGATCGACCACGCTCCCGTATAGCTCTTGTAGAGCGCGACTTTAAGAGCAGCGAGTTTTTGCAGTGCGGCGTCGAGTTCCTCGCGCGTTTTGTCATAAAACAGCGCACCAATGACTGCGGCATCGGCCGCCAGACCCGATCCGCTACGGAAAAGGTCGACGACAGCGATGTTTTTGATCAAAACCACTAGCAACGGGTCACTCGTTTTGGCCTCCGCACGTTCCACCGCTTCCACTGCCTGCGACCAGCGATGACCGTCAGGCGAGGCGAGAATCGCGGGCTCTAGGTTGGAACGTAGGTAGTCCCAGTAGTCGCTTGGACGATACCAGCTTGCTTCGCTAACGAGAGTCGAGTTCAGATAAGAGCGAAAGCCGTGGGGCTCGACCGACGACAAAAAACCAAAGGTGCTCCGTTCGTTTTGGCCGAACTGTCGTTTCGAGATTGGGCCCAGCAGCGCTGCCATGGCCGGGTGCAGTGGCCAGCAGGCGGCGAGGGACTTGGCGAAGTCCTGGCCCACGGCGGGCCGTCGCGAGCGAATCGCTTCGGCAATCGTCTTAGAAGCCTCAAGCATCCAAGCAGGGCAGCTTTCCACCTCAATCGCACGGCCAATCAGTTCAACGACCTCGTCGCTCGCGGCCACGAAGGGTAGGTCAACGTAGCGACCTTGAATCTTGGCCCAGTCGTCGCGCGTGTCGATGCCCAAGCGTGCCGAGTACTGCGCGAAAGATTGGTGAAGTACGCCGACAACGACTAGGCGACCGTCAGACCGTGCGGCCGCTTCGGCGAGCTCTTGGAAGAAGTAGACATCGTCCCCAGAACCCAGGGCGGACGCCTCTAAGAATTTGCCCATCTCGTCGATGATGACCAGTACCCCGTCATGCGGACGACTCTTGGTCTCTTCGAGTAGCTCAGCGATAAGGCTTTGGGCATTAAACTTGCTGCGGCCGTCGACGGCCTTGCCTTGCGCACGGCGCAGCGCGGCATGGAGCTCGGCCACGACGCTGCCGCGCCGACCCACGGCCGGGACGATCAGCCAACCTTTGCGAACAGGAAAGGCTTTGTCGAACAAAGGCTTGGAGTCCAGACGCAATGATGCTCGAGCTCTTGTCCGAAGATTCTTGTCGGGATGCAGCGCACTCGCCAACGCGACGGCTAATGAACTTTTCCCTCCGCCGAACGGGCCCGTCCAAGTGAAACAGCGTTGGTTGGTGCCGGACAGCTGTTTGCACATTCCATCGATCACGGAAGCCGCAGTTGCATGGCAAATGTAGCCAGTGAGTGCATCCGCACGCCCGATGTCGGCGTCCACACGTATAGATCGCTGGTATTGGCGCGAAATTTGGACGATGTCCGATAGCGCCATTTGCTTCTTGTCAGTCATAGGCGCGCTTGATCATGTTTTTAATGTCTTCTTTGGACAAGTTCTTTCGGTGAACTTGGCGAAGCCCTGCCGAATCAGTCCATTCGAGCCTGCGTCCGGTGAAGTCGGAAAGAGCAATCAGTCGTTGGGCGATCGACTCTTCGTCGAGCTTGAACACCCGTCCTGGTGAACCCTCCGCATAGGCCACAGTCTCGAAAGCCAGCGAGCTTTGTCCCTCAGCTTCTCGATTCCAGAAATCGACCAACGCGTAGGCGAAGATGCCGTCGTGCAGCGAGGTCTTTGGACCACGGCGAAAAGCGTATTGGCCTTTGTGGACCTCTTGTAGTAAGCCCAACTCGCCCAATAGTGGTTCGGCGAAGTCCTCAGGAGAGCCGCCTGCGGCGCGCGGAGCGTAGCTGCGAAGGCATGTTTCTAGATCGCGCGAGATCGTGGAGGCTGATAGACGGTGCTTAGGATCAAGATCGCGCGCGTAGCGAGCTAATGGTTCTTCAAGCTCTTGTCGAGTAAAGGTTGGCGCGGTTACATGGTTGAACAGCCAATGCCAAGTGGTCGAGCGGAAGCAACGCCCGGCGAGCTGCCAATGAGCGAGCCATGCTGTGCTAGGATTCTCTGCATAGGGATCTAGACCTCCGTCTCGCAGGATCTCACTAGCGAGGCTTCCAATTCGGAATCCGTCACCTTCTTCAAACATTACGCCGCACGCCAACGCCCAATGGCGAATAGATGCGACCATGTTTTTGCCTACGCCAAACGCGGCGATGGCCGAGTTGTCGGTGAACGTTGATTTTCGAATCAGGTTTCCATCTGTCGCTTGCTCAAAAACCTTCTTGAGCCACATTTGTCGGAGGGGAAATGTCTCATGGCCTGAAAAATGGGCAGGAGTCCCTTTAATGGATTTAGGCGTGGCATTCATGAAAAGGCATTGTAGCTTGGACTGGTGACGTCCGCCAGTCGCATAGGTCGTAGTTCAGTAGAGTGCTGTATAAAACAACAGTATTCGCGCTCTGTCAAATGTTCTTCTGAGAAATAAGTTGCATCAATTTAACTTTTTATTTATCTCTGCTGTCTACGGTTGAAGTGGCTGCAGATGTAGTAGAACCAGTAACTCTGCTAGCGCTCTTGCTCGGTATCGATATCCCTTCCCAAACCATTGATTCCACCTTGAGAGTGCCATCCACGCAACCTCACCACTACGACGTTGAACCGCGGCGCGTAATGCGATGCGCCAGTTACGGTGATTCAGTTCAGCCCTCCCGCGCATACCGCCCCGGCGGCAACCCCACGTGCCGCGCGAACGCGATGGTGAACGTGCTCGCGGACCCGTAGCCCACGCGTTCCGCCACCTCGGCGACGCTGCCGACGCCGCGCCGCAACAGGTCCTGCGCGAGCGCCATCCGCCAGGTCAGCAGATAGGCCATCGGCGCCATGCCCACGGTGCGGCTGAAACGCTCGAAGAACGCGGAGCGCGACAGGGTCGCTTCGCGCGCGAGGTCGGCCACCGTCCACGCGCGTTCCGGCGCCGCATGCAGTGCGCGCAACGCGTGCGCCAGGCGCGCGTCCGCGAGGCCGCGCACGAGCCCCGGCGACGCGTCCGTGCCGCCGCCACCGCGCAGTGCTTCGATCAGCAGCACTTCCAGCAGGCGCGCCAGCACGACGTCGCGCGCGGGCCGCCCCGCGCGCGATTCGTCGTTCAGCAATTGCACGAGTGTTGCCAGCCGCGGCGCGCCGCGCACGTGCACGACGCGCGGCAGCAGCGACACAAGCAGGGCCGCATCGGGCGCCGCGAACTCGCAGTGGCCGATGAGGAAGCGCACGTCCGGCGGGCCGTCGCGCGAGCCGTGGCGGACTTCGCCGGGCGCGACCTGTGCGGGCGGCTTGTCGAAGTCTTGTGCGGGCGGCGGGCGCAGGCTGGACATCGAGAAATCGTACGTGGCAGGGATCAGCACGAAATCTCCGGGTTCGAGCGCGATGGGATCCATGCCCGCGGCCGTGAGCAGGCAGGCGCCGTCGAGTACGACGCAATACGACGGCTGGCCCGTTTCCGTGCGCCGCACGCCCCAGCGGCCCGCCGCGCCGACGATCTTCGTGTAGCGCACGCCCGGCCGCAGCAGGCCGACCACATCGGCCAGGGGATCGATCATTCCGGACTCTCGCAAAAGATATGTGGACTAACGATTGTAGCGCGTCCGGATGCCGGTCGCTATCGTAACGGTATCGCCAACCCACTCAGGAGTTCACATGAAAACCGTCATGATCACCGGCTGCTCGTCCGGCTTCGGCCTCGAAATCGCCCGCCATTTCCTCGACCGCGACTGGCAGGTCGTCGCCACGATGCGCACGCCACGCACCGACCTGCTGCCGGCGTCAAGCCGCCTGCGCGTCGTCGCGCTCGACGTGACGGACGCGGACAGCGTCCGCGCGGCCATCGCCGCGGCGGGGCCGATCGATGCGCTCGTCAACAATGCCGGCGTCGGCCTGATCAATCCCCTGGAAGCCGTGTCGACGGACACGATCCGTGCGGTGTTCGAGACGAACGCGCTTGGCACGATCGCCATGACGCAGGCCGTGCTGCCCGCGATGCGCGCCCGGCGCACGGGCGTCATCGTGAACGTGACATCGACCGTTACGCTTGCGCCGCGGCCGCTGCTGTCGGTCTACACGGGCAGCAAGGCGGCGGTGAATGCGTTCACGGAATCGCTGGCGCTGGAGCTGGAACCGCTGGGTATCCGCGCGCGCCTTGTGCTGCCGGGGCGCGCGCCGGAGACGCGCTTCGGCGAGAACGCCCGCCCGCTCATGCAGGGCGACGTGCCGGCCGAGTACGCGCCGCTGTGCGACAGCCTGTTTGCGCGCATGCGCGCGCCGGGACCCGTCACGCACGCCGACGACGTTGCGCAAGCCGTGTGGCGTGCCGTGACGGATCCTGGGGCGCCGATGCGTATTCCCGCCGGTGCGGATGCGGAAGCACTGGCGGCCTCGCTCTGATGCGCGCCGAAAGGGATGTCGGCATGAATGTTGCTGCATGGCATCATTCTCATGTAAGTTGATTCGCGCGCAGCCAGCAACAAGCTACAATGAGGCCATGACCGCTCCGCAGTTCCAACGCTTATGAAAAACTGGATCAGCCGCCTCCGGGGCGGTGCCGACAACACGGCCGACACGAAGCCCGCTCCCGCTGCGGAGGCGGACGAACACCCGGGCGGCATTCCCGCCGAAATCGAGGCTACCTATTACCGCTGGCTGACGGCGTCCTCCGGCTACGACGCCTCGGATGCCGTCCAGGCGGCGATCCTCGACCAGGTGCGCGCGCTCGCGCGCGATCCGGCCAGCGCGGCGGAGCTGGTGCCGCGCGTGCCGGAAGTGATCCCGCAACTGTTGCGCAGCCTGCAGGACGAGGCGTCGAACGCCGACCTGGCGCGCCAGGTCGCGCAGGACGTCGTCCTCGTGGCCGAGGTGATCCGCGAGGCGAACAGCGCCTATTACCGGCCGATGTCGCCCGTGAAGACGGTCGAGGCGGCCCTCATGATGCTGGGCCAGAACGGCTTGCGCATGCTGCTCGCGCGCATCGCCTTCCGGCCGATCATCAAGCTGCAGACGACGGGTTTCACGCGCCTGGCGGCGCCGCACGTCTGGAGCCAGTCCGAGAAATGCGCGCTAGCCGCCAGCCTGATGGCGCCCGGCCTGACGGCGGGGCCGTTCGAAGCCTATCTCGCGGGCCTGATGCAGAACCTGGGCCTCGTCGTCGGGTTCCGCCTGGCCGACCGCCTGTGCGAAGAGAACAAGGTGCCCGGTTCCAGCGAATTCGGGGCGCAGTTGCTGGCGGAAGGCCGCCTGCTGTCGGCCGCCATCGCCAGGCACTGGGACTTCCCGCAGGAGGTCGCCGACGCCATCGCGCACGCGGGCAATCCGGGCGAGGAGAACCTGGCCCAGGCCCTGGAGCTGGGCGACCGCATCTCCAAGCTGCGCATGCTGATCGACGGCCATGCGATCGACGAGGACGACGACTTCGTCACGGAGGGCCTCGACAACTTCCAGCGCCGCTGCCTCGGCAAGCTGGGCACCGTCGAAAGCTGATCCGCCACGCCACATTGCTTCTTCCGTGTTGCCACGGCAGGGTTTCCGTGTAATCATGATTTTCGGACACGAAACTTTTGCTCGAGCAATGAATACACGTGGAGGAGACACCATGATCCGCAAGACGAAGGTTGCATCCCTGCTGCTGGCGTTCGCATTGCTGCCTGTGTGCGGTGGCCAGGCCGTGGCCGGGCCGCTGGACGAGGCCAAGGCGAAGGCCCACCTCGATGCCGTCGCCGCCGGCGACCTCGACGCGCTGATGCGCGACTATGCCGACGACGCTTACATGGAATGGGTCGGCGGTCCGCTCGACGGCCGCTACCGCGGCAAGGCCGAGATCCGCGCCGTCTGGCAGAAATTCATCGCGGCGAATGCCGGCAAGCCCCGTCCCGCTTCGTTCGGCAAACTGACGGCGCTCGGCAATCCGCGCGGCACGTCGCTGCAGGCGAAGGCCGATTACGGCGGCGCCAGTCCTGTCAAAGTCTGGCATGCGCTGACCTACCGCGACGGCGATCTCACCACCGAAGTGTGGCAGATCGCGCCCGCGCTGCAGATCGACCCGTGAAACGCACGCTGCTGTTCGCGGCACTGGCGTTGTCCGGCACGGCACGCGCCGCGACCGTCGAGGTGCTCGTGCAGACGCCGGCCGGCACGCCGCTGGCCGACGCCGCCGTGCTCGTCGAGCCGGTCGCGGGCACGCCGGCGCGCCCGCGAACGCGTGCCCACGCTGCCATCGAGCAGCGGGGCCGTGAATTCATCCCGTGGATGACCGTCGTGCAGACGGGCACCAGCGTCGACTTCCCCAACAACGACACGATCCGCCACCACGTGTATTCGTTCTCCGAGCCGAAGCGCTTCGAGATCAAGCTGTATGCCGGCAAGCCGGGCCAGCCCGTCGTATTCGACAAGCCGGGCCAGGTCGACATCGGCTGCAACATCCACGACTGGATGGAGGCGCACGTGCTGGTCGTCGACACGCCGTACTTTGCCCGCACGGGCGCGGACGGCCGTGCCTCCATCACGAATGTCCCGGCAGGCCACTATCGCGTGCGGCCATGGCATCCGCTGCAGAAGACGGCCGGCGCGGTGGAGGAGATCGACGTGGCCGAGGCGCCCGCGCGCATGACGCTCACGCTCGACGCGCGCCCGCGCCAGCCCAGGCCCCACACCGAGGACGACCCGGACCGTTACTGACATGTCATCGAGATCGCTGCGGCATCGGATCGCCATCGTCTTCGTGGGCCTGCTCGTGCTGGTCATGGGGCTCGTGCTGGCGCTCGTCCACCACAGCAGCGCGCGCATCGTGGAACGCGAGACGCGGCGCGAACTGGCCGTCGGCACCAAGGTGTTCCAGCGCCTGCTCGAACAGAACCAGCGCCAGCTCGAGACGGCGGCCGCCGTGCTGTCCGCCGACTTCGCGTTCCGCGAGGCGATCGCCACGCAGGACCAGCCCACCGTGCGCTCCGTGATCCGCAACCACGGCCAGCGCATCCACGCGCAGGTGATGATGGTCGCGGGCACCGACGGCAAGCTGATCGCCACGACGCAGCACGCCGGCGCGGCCGGCGATCCGTTCCCGTTCCCCGACCTCATCGCCGCCGCCGAAGCGTCCGGGCGCAGCGCCGGCTTCCGCCAGATGCGCAACGGCCAGCTGTATCAAGTGGTGCTCGTGCCGATCCTGGCGCCCACGCGCATTGCCTGGGTGGCGATGGGCTTCCACGTGGACGACCGCTGGGCGGACGACATGGCCGGCGTGACGGGGCTCGGCGTGCACATCGTGCGGACCGGGACCCGGGGCGCACTCGCGTCGTCCGCCGCCCCCGTGGGCGCGCATGGCGGGATGAATTTCGCATCGGTGAACGTGCCGCTGGACGGCGGCCTGCAGGCCGTGCTGCAGCTGCCGGTCGCGCAGGTGCAGGCGCCGTTCGAACAGCTGCAGGGCCGTCTGCTGGGCGTGATCGTCGTGGCCGTGCTGGTGTTCGCGGCGGGCAGCATCATGCTGGCCGGGCGCATCGTCCGGCCGTTGAACGAATTGTCCGCCGCCGCGCGCCGCATCGCGCAGGGCGATTACGCGCAGCCGCTGCCGCCCGCGCCGCGCGACGAGATCGGCCAGCTGGCCGGCAGCTTCGAACAGATGCGCACGGAGATCGCGAGCCGCGAGGAGCGCATCGCCCGCCTGGCCTATGTGGACGCCCTGACGGACCTGCCCAACCGCACGCGCTTCCTGGAAGCGTTCGGCCGCCTCTCCCCGGGTGCGGGCGGCGCCGTGATGGTCGTGAATGTCGACCGCTTCGCCCTCATCAACAATGCGCTGGGCCACGTCGTCGGCGACCGCCTGCTGCGCGCCGTCGCGGGCCAGCTGCAGCCGCTCGTGCCGCCGGGCGGCATGCTGGCGCGCCTGTGGGGCGACCAGTTCGCGTTCCTGCTGGAGGGCGCCGGCCTTGAGGCCGCGCGCCGCTTCGCCGACACCGTGCTGGCTGCGCTGCGCGACCCGGTCACGCTGGACGGCCAGCGCCTCGACATCGAGGCCGGCGTCGGTATCGCGCTGTATCCGGACGACGGTCTCGATGCGGCGACCCTGCTGCGCCGTGCCGAGCTGGCGCTGGCCGCCGCCAAGCGGCGCCATGCCGGCATCGCGTTCGCGCAGGAGACGGGCGGCGAGCCCGCCCACGAGCAGCTGTCCCTCATCGGCGACATGCGGCGCGCGCTGGCCGCCGGCGAATTCACGCTCGCTTACCAACCCAAGCTGGCGCTGGGGAGCGGGCGCATCGTGGCGGTGGAAGCGCTGCTGCGCTGGCAGCATCCGGAGCGCGGCAGCATCGCGCCGGCGCGCTTCATCCCGTTCGCCGAGCAGACGGGCTTCATCCGCGAGATCACGCCGTGGGTGCTGGAGTCAAGCGTGCGCCAGGCCGCCGCGTGGCATGCGGTGGGGCTGGACATCGCCGTGTCGGCGAACCTGTCGACCCTGGACCTGCTCGATCCGCACCTGGGCCGCCGCGTGCGCGGCCTGCTGGAGACATATGCCGTGCCCGCGCGCCGCCTGTGCCTGGAGATCACGGAGAGCGCGCTGATGGACGATCCGGCGCTGGCGCAGGCTCACCTCGATGAGCTGGCGGGCCTCGGCATCAAACTGTCGATCGACGACTACGGCGTGGGCCAGGCATCGCTGGCCTACCTGAAAAGCCTGCCCGTGGACGAACTGAAGCTCGACCGCAGCTTCATCACCGCCATCACGGAGTCGCCGCGCAACGCGGCCATCGTCGAATCGACCATCATGCTGAGCCACGCGCTGGGGCTGACCGTCGTCGCGGAAGGCGTGGAGACGCCGGCGGAACTGCGCTGGCTGCGCGAGCACGGCTGCGACATCGCGCAGGGCTATGGCATCGGCCGGCCGATGACGGCGGCGCAGCTGCAGGACTGGCTCGCGGAGTTCGCCCTGCGTACCGTAGCCTGACCTTCAGGCGAGGAAGTCGAACGCGGACATCGGACGGCCGCCGTTCATCAGGCCGAACAGGGAATTCGCGCCCGCATTCGAGTACTGCTTGACGAGAGCGCTGGCCTGCGCGTTGACGGCCTGGGTCATCTGCGTCTTCTTGTCGGCGAGCGCCTCGCGGTCCTTCGTCACGGCCGCGGCCTGGCCGGCGAGCGTGCCGCCCGTCGCCAGCTGCTGCGCGATGCCGCTGCCGACCTTGTCCGCGAGGCCCGTGCCGCCGTTCGCGAACACCTTGGCCACCCGGTCCGGGTCGGCGGCGATGGCCGCGTCCAGCTTCGCCGCGTCGACCGCCAGCCTGCCGTTCTTCGCGCTCACGCCGATGGCCGCCAGCGCGGCAGGATCGGCAGAGCCGACGAGGCGCGTCACCTGGTCCTGGATCTGCGCGAGCGTGCGGTCGGAGGCGAGGTCGTTCGTCTTCAGTGCGGCCAGGCGGCCCGGCAGGGCGTTCACGGCGTCGGCGAATGCCTTGACGTTCTTCGCGATGGCCGTGCTGTCGCCGGCCAGCGTCACGGTGCCGGCACCTTTCGCCTTGAGATCGAGCGTGACGCCGGCGATGGCGCCCGTCACCTTGTTGCCGGTGCTCGTGACGGTCTTGCCGTCGACGGTGACGACCGCGTCCTGCGCGGCGCTCGCCTGCGTCACCGCGCCGCGCGTCCCCGGCTGATACGCCAGCAGCGCCTGCAGGGCCGGGTCGCCGGAGACGCCAATGCGCATGGCATTCGCGGCGCCGGGCTGGCTGGTGAGGCTCAGCGCGACGCCCTTGTCGTCGGCGACGAGCTTCGCATCGATGCCGGCCGCCTTGAACGCGGCGGCGAGGCCGTCCGGCGTGTTGTCGGGCGCGCCGATGCGGATGGTTTTCGTGCTGCCGGCCACCTCGACCTTGATGACGGTCGGCGCGCCGCTGCCGATCGGCGTCGTGGCCGACGGCACCCGCACGGTCACCAGCTGCTGGGCCTGGGCCAGCTGCTTCACGTCGATCTTGTGCGTGCCGGCGGCCGCGCCCGATGCGGTTATGCGCGCGTCGAGGGCCTTGCCGTCGACCTGCGTCGCCAGTTTCAGGCCGCTCGCGGCGAGCGTACCCGCGACGGACCTGACGTCGTCCAGCACGTTGGCCAGGCGTCCGAGCGTGGACAGGCGCGCGTCGTCGCGCCTGATCTGCGCGTCGATGCCCTGCAGGCCGGTGTTGCGGGCGCTCAGCGACTTCACGGCCGCGCCGTACAGGTCGGCCAGGCCCTGGCTGGCGTTCGCCGTCGTCCTCGATGAAATGGTGGTCGTCATGGCTCGATTTTATCCCTTCAAGCTTGCCGTTTCATTTACTGAACATCGCATGCTTTACCCGCCAGTTCCGGCTTCGCCGGCGGTGCCTCGACGAAGCCGGCCACGGCGCCCACGACTTCGCCCGCCTCGTCGCGCAGGGGCAGGGCGTTGATGACGACGTGCAGCCGCTCGTCGTCGGCAAAGCGGACCGTCAGCGTCTCGTCGCGCACTTCCTCGCCGGTAGCGGCGGCGCGGTACAGCGGCAACTGGTCGAGGGCCAGCAGCGTGCCGCCCGCATAGACGGCGAAGGCACGGCTGTCCGGCGCGTCCGGTACGGGGTTCTCGCCGCGGCGCAGGCGCAGCAGGCGCTCGGCGGCGGGATTCGCCTTGATGCGCCGGCATTCGCGGTCGCTGGCGACGAACAGCGCGGCGGGCGCCGCCTTCATCAGGCCTTCCAGTTCGCTCGTGCGGCGCTGCTCGCGCCGCTGGCTGTCCTGCAGCGCGCCGGCAAGGCGCTGCTGTTCGGTGATCTCCTCGACGACGACGGTCACGCCCAGCATGGCGCCGTTGTGGTCGACGACCGGGTAGATGCTTTCGCGCCAGATGCGGCGTACGTGCGGCTGGGCCGGCGTCGCGCCTTCGAACACCGAGCCGAGGATGGGGGCGCCTGCCGTCATGACCTGGCGGATGCGCAGTTCGGCGGCGGGAGCGATTTCGGGAACGGCGTCGTGGATCGATTTACCGATGTGGTCTTCGACCGGCAGGCCGTTGATCTCGGCCAGCAGGCGGTTGATGCGCACGTAGCGCAGGTCGAGGTCCAGCACGGCCAGTCCGACGGGCACGTGGGCGAACGCGGCTTCCAGGGTCAGGATGGCGCGGTGCGTGTCCAGGCTGTCGCGCCGGGCGTCCGCCAGACGCTGCTGCTGCCATCCCAGCAGAATGGCGATGACCGCCGCGAGCGGCATCAACATCAACAGGAGTTCTGCACTGACAACGGGCACGGCGGGCCTCCACAACACATCAATGGATGTTTAACAAAATATCATTTCCTTTGCGAAATTCCTAATGTATGTACCCGACGACACGGCGCTGAACGAGGGAAATGGAAATGCAAACCTTTCCATATGTGGCGGCGCAACGTCACTGGGTAAATTGATAACAGTAATTTTACGTATTTCAAAGATTTGTCGGATCAATAATAATCGGCTGCATCAAGAAGAAAGAGGAGGCCCATGTCATTTCTAATCGTTCTCGCCGCGCTGGCGTTCCTGATGTTCGCCGCCTATCGCGGCTACAGCGTCATCCTGTTCGCGCCGATCGCCGCCCTGGGCGCGGTGCTGCTCACCGCGCCGGACGCCGTCGCGCCCGTGTTCACCGGCATCTTCATGGAAAAGATGGTCGGCTTCGTCAAGCTGTACTTCCCCGTGTTCATGCTGGGTGCCGTGTTCGGCAAGGTGATCGAGTTGTCCGGCTTTTCGGAATCGATCGTCAACGCCGCCATCCGCTACATCGGCCGCTCGCGCGCGAACGCCGTGATCGTCGCCGTGTGCGCACTGCTGACCTATGGCGGCGTGTCGCTGTTCGTCGTCGTGTTCGCGGTGTATCCGTTCGCCGCCGAGCTCTACCGCCAGAGCAACATCCCGAAACGGCTGATGCCGGGCGCCATCGCGCTGGGCGCGTTCTCGTTCACGATGGATTCGCTGCCGGGCACGCCGCAGATCCAGAACATCATCCCGACGACATTCTTCAAGACGACGTCGTGGGCCGCGCCCGTGCTGGGCACCGTCGGCTCGCTGTTCATCATCGTCGTGGGCCTGTCGTACCTGGAGTGGCGCCGCCGCGCGGCGCTGGCGCGGGGCGAAGGCTACGGCACGTCGCTCGTCAACGAGCCCGAACGCACGCAGGCGACGTCGCTGCCGCATCCGGCGCTGGCGATCCTGCCGCTCATCGTGGTCGGCGTGGCCAACTTCGTCCTCACGCGCATGATCCCGCAATGGTATGGCGATTCGTTCACGGTGCCGGCCGAGATCCTGCCGGGCGTGCACACGCCGGTGACGGCCACGATCAAGACCGTCGTCGCGATCTGGGCGGTGGAAGGGGCGCTGCTGCTGGGGATCGTCGTCGTGATCCTCACCGCGTTCCGGCGCGTGAGCGCCCGTTTCGCGGACGGCTCGAAGGCAGCCGTCGGCGGCGCGCTGCTGGCCGCGATGAACACGGCGTCGGAGTACGGCTTCGGCGGCGTGATCGCGGCGCTGCCGGGCTTCATCGTCGTCAGCGACGCATTGAAAAGCATTCCGAACCCGCTGGTGAACGCGGCCGTGTCGGTGAGTTCCCTCGCCGGCATCACGGGCTCCGCGTCGGGCGGCATGAGCATCGCGCTGGCCGCGATGTCGGACCTGTTCATCAAGGGCGCGCAGGCCGCGCAGATCCCGCTGGAAGTGCTGCACCGCGTGGTGTCGATGGCCAGCGGCGGCATGGACACGCTGCCGCACAACGGCGCCGTCATCACCCTGCTCGCGGTGACGGGGCTCACGCACAAGGAATCGTACCGCGAGATTTTTGCGGTGACCGTCATCAAGACGGCGGCGGTGTTCTTCGTGATCGCGTTTTATTACGTGACCGGGCTGGTGTAACGCGCCGCCCGCGCAAGGGCGGCGCGTTCAACGTCAGCCGCGCTTGCGCCTGTACGCCGCCGTCATCCCCAGCAGCGCCGTCATCGCGAGCAATGCGGTCGACGGCTCCGGCACTTCGGCCGCGGCCACGGTGGCGGCCGTGATCGTGAACGTGTCGCCCGCGCGCAGGCCCTGCGTATCCAGCAGCCAGTCGCTGGCGCCCGGCGCGCCCAGCGCATTCCCGAACTGGAACTCGGCCCATTCCGGCGCGCTGAACACGACGTTCGCCGTGTGCGCGCCGGACGTCGTCGCGCCGACCGTGCCGAAGGCCGGCGTCACGCTGCCGGCCGCGAAGAACGCGATGCCGTGCAACGAGAAGCTGAATTCGTCCAGCGCGGCGCCGGCCACGTTGCGCACGAGCGCGTTGAAGGCGAGGGGGCCCGCCAGGTCGCCGGCTTCCAGCACGAAGCTGAACGTGGTCGGCGTGAACGTGGCGAGGTCGAGGTCGAACGACGCCAGGCCCGCGCCGCTGTAGTCCGTCACCGTGTTCGTTCCCGTGGTGCCGGTGAGGATCGCGGCCTGGGACAGTTGCGGCAGTGCCAGCGCGGCCGCCAGGGCGAAAGCGCCCATCAGTTTGTTGTTCATATCGGTTCCTTTCGATGGCGGATCAGAGCGGGCCCTTGGCCCACGGTCCGGAGATCGCGAACGTGATGCCCGGGGTCTGGATGTTCACGAACAGGTAGCGGCCCGTCGGGTCGAAGCAGGCGCCCGCGAACTCGTTGCCGCGGTGGTCGCCGGCCAGCGTATCCAGCTTGCCCGCGGCATTCAGCTGCGACGTCGTCAGCTGCACGTTGTTCTTGGCGAAGATGTAGGCGTCGCCGCCCTGCGTGATGCCCATCAGGCGCTGGCCGTAGCCGAAGGTGTCCGTCGTGGCCGTGGACGCGTCCTCGCAGATCAGGATGGCGTTGCGCGGGCTGACCGTGAGGTTGTCCCCCATGTTGCCCACCGTCGTGTTCGGGCTCGAATAGATGCAGCGGAGGACCTGCGTGGCGAGGTCCAGTTCCCAGATCGCGCCGCGCGAGACGGCACCGCCCGACGTGTCCATCACGTACATCTTGCCCTGCGCGTACCAGATGCCTTCGCCGCGGTTCATGCGCAGCGCGCCCTGCAGCCAGCCCTGCACGAACGGGCCCGCGGCGTTGGTGATCGTCGTGCCGGACGGTCCCGTCGCGTTGCCGCGGTTCTGGTCCGGATTCGCGATGGGCACCCATTCCAGCACGTGGGCGTCGCCCTTCAGCGCGCCCGCCACGTTGGCGTTCGGCGTGCCTTTCACCCGCGCCATCTGCAGCACGCCGCCGCGCGCCAGCGCACCGTAGCCGCCATTCTTATCGTCCGGGATGTAGCGGTAGAAGCCCGACTTGCCCGACGAATCCTCCGTCATGTAGACGATGCTGGTGGCCGGATCGACGGCCGCCGCCTCGTGCGCGAAGCGGCCCATGCCGACGATGGGCTGGCCCGTCGTCTGCGTGGTGTCCGGCGCCACTTCGAACACGTAGCCGTGCTTCTTGCCCGATGCAGTGACGTTGTCGGAGCCGATCTCCTCGCACGACAGCCACGTGCCCCACGGCGTGATGCCGCCGGCGCAGTTGCCGTCCGTGCCGCCCAGGCTCGGGGTCACGCTGACCCAGGCGCCGTCGCGGAACAGCAGGTTCGTCGTGCCGCCGCCCAGCACCGTGCTGGCCCCGGGGCTGCTCGCGCCCGTGTCGTACGCGCCGAACGCGTTGATGAACTTGTTCGGGCTGACGGCGTGCGCCTCGTGGTTGCGGATCAGGACGAGCTCCGTGCTGCGGCCCACCTTGCGCGCTACGACGACCCCCATGCCGTCGTGCGCGGCGGGGCACGGCTTCCCGTCGGTCATCGTGTCGCCCGTCCAGCCGAAGCTCTTGTAGGTAAAACCGGCAGGGAGCTGCAGCAGCGGCAGGCCGGTGGTCAGGTCGTTGACGGGGGCGATGGGGCCGTACGGGCTGTCGATCAGGGCGCCGGCAGCCAGCGCCTCGCGTGCCTGCAGGGCGGCGAAGGCACCGACGAACGGCAACGTGCCCATGCCCTTGAGCAGGTTGCGTCGCGAGGGCGAGATATTCTTGTCTGTCATGCTGAGCTCTCTCCATAGGGATGGATCGTGCCGGGATGGCACGCTCATGCATTAAAACAAACGAAAACTACCGTTCGATGACAGCAAAAAGACAATACTCAGACGGGCGTAACGACCCGCACCACCGTCTCGCCATAATCGCGGAAGCCCATGCGCAGGTAAAAGTCGTGGGCGGCCCGGTTGGCGCTCATCACGTGCAGGAACGGGATCTCGCCGCGCGCCAGCTGGCGCTGGATGACCTTCCGCATCAGCCGCTTCGCGTAGCCGCGGCCCTGGTAGTCCGGGTGCGTGCAGACGCCGCTGATTTCGCGATAGGGGCCCGCCGTCGTGCGTTCTCCGGCCATCGCGACGAGGCGGCCGTCGTCGAAACAGCCGAAGTATGCACCCATCCCGATCGTGCGCGGGCCGAACGGGCCGGGGCGCGTCAGCCGGGCCAGCGCCAGCGCCTCGTCCGCGTGGGCCGTGCCCAGCGGCAGGGCGTCCGGTGCGGGATCGGCGGCCGGGCCCGGGCCCCCGTCCCACACGAGGCGGAACATCTTCGCATCGACCTCGATGCGCCAGCCGTCCGGTGCGGGGCCGGACCAGACGTCGCAATAGAACTGCTCGCCGGGCGTGCAGAACGGACGCAGCGCGGCAAAGTCGGGCTGCTCCGGATCGGGAAAGCCGACGATGGGCGAGAACCCGGGCGCGTAGCGGCGCGCGCAGTCGGTGCCGGTGGAGAGGTGGCGGTGCGGGCCGTCGAGGCAGTTCCAGAAGATGTTGTCGAGCGGATGGGACATGCTTTTATTATGCAGGCAGCTTCAGGATCCAGTCCAGCAGCGGCCGGGCCGCGTCTTCCCAGGACGGATCGAGCATCAGCGCATGGGCCAGCCGCGGCACGAGCTGCGGTTTCACGCCATAGTACGTGGCGGTGCCGCGCACGGCGTCGGGGCGGATGAAGCGGTCGTCCAGGCCGCCGAGCACGAACACGGGCGGCGCTTGCCAGGGCATCGGCGCGAACGGCCGCCAGCCCTGCAGTTCGATGCCCACGTGGCGCGACCCGCCCTGCACGCGGCGCGCGAAGCGGGCATAGTCGGCCTCCGGCAGGTCGTCGGAAAACAGATGGCGGCGCATGATGTCCGGGTCGAGCGTGCGCGGTTCGGCGAAGGAGAGGCGCGCCAGTTGCTGGAACAGGTCGGGCGAGGACAGCATCATCTGCCACGCCGAATACGCGAGACCCCACGGCGGCACGGACGCGAGCAGGGCGACGCCGGCCGCGTGGCCGCCGCAGCGGATCCAGTCCTGCACGACGGCGCCGCCGAGCGAGTGGCCGACGACGACGAGCGGGCCGTCGCCCAGCCGCGCGATGGCCGACCGCAGGTCCTCCGTGTAGTCGGCCAGGCGCCAGTCGTCCAGGCGCTCGCGCCCGCCGCTGCCGCCATGGCCGCGCAGGCTGAGCGCATGCACTTCGAAGCCCGCGTCGGCGAACCACGGCATGACGTGTTCCTCCCACACCCAGGCGCCCACGCAGATGCCGTGTACCAGCAGCAGGCGCGGACTGTCCGGACGGGGCTTGGCCGGGCGGCGCGTGATCAGTTCGAGTTCCATGCGGTCGTCGTGAGTCGCTCTCGACTGTATGGTAGCGCAAACGGGGTGAAGAGTCAGTCTTGCAGGCCGAGCGCCTTCGCCACGTCCTCCCACGCGACCAGCTTGAAGTTCTGCGGCCCGTCCGGCAGGCGCTTGTGGCCATCCTGCACGACGAGCAGGCCTTTGCCATACGGCTCTCCCAGCCGCGCGGACGTCACCTCCAGTCCATCCGTCTCGGACGTGCCGTCGATGCCGCGCGCCGCATCGATGCCGATCCGGAACGCGCCGCGCACCGTGAACGGGGCCGTGGCATCCAGCACGACGTAGCTGTCGTTGCCCTGGCTCGATACGACGACCCAGCTCCCCGTCTTGCCGTGATAGATGCCCATGCCTTCGACGTCCGCATGCAGCGGGCCGCCCACCGGCAGCACGAGGCGCGGCGTCATCGGCGTTGCCGCATCGGCCTCCGCCACCCACAGGCCGCGCTTTTCCTCGCCCATGAACAGCAGCCCGGTGCGCTCGTCCGCCACGCAGCCTTCCGGCTGGCTTGCAAGACGCCAGCTGCGCGCGAGCTCCGCGCCGAATCTGCCGTCGACGCGCGTGATGCGGTATTGCTGGAAGCGGCCGTCCTTGTCGTTGACGATCGCGTCCAGCCCGCCCTGCGGCGTGCGATGGAGGCAGGCGCCGTAGATGTCGGACAGCGTCGTCGGCAGGCGCGCCGCTTCCGTGACGGTACCCGCGCCGTCGATGGCGAACAGCACGATCGCGTTCTCGTCGCGCTGCGTGGCCATGGCGAGATCGAAGCGCATGCCGTCGCCGAACGCGAGGTCCTGGCGCACGTCCACGTTGTTCAGGCGGCCTGCTTCCAGCAACTGCGTCTGGCGGCCCGACAGGTCGTACACGAGCAGGCCCTGTTTCTTGTTCGTGCCGAGGATGCGCGCACCGTCCGGGTCCGTCGGGTGGATCCAGAGCGCGGGATCGTCGGCCGCGTCGCCCGCGCGCGCCACGGGCGCAGTCTGCGCGCGCGGCAGGACGATGGGCAATGGGGCCTGCTTCGGTGCCGCCGCCTGCCACGCGAGGCCCGCATCTTTCCAGCCGGCGTCCGTGCGCGCGAGCAGGCGGGGGCCGGACGCCAGCGTGCGCGCGGCCAGCGGCGGCACGGCCTGTTCGCGCCAGCCGGTACCCGCGCGGCGCCATGCATGCAGCGTGCCGTTGCCATCGAGCGCCGCCACGCCGCCGGGCAGCACCGAGATGGCACCGGTCCCTTTGGCCAGCTTGCCGAACGGCGCCGCCAGCGCGACCGGCGCGCGGGCGCCGGCGCTTTCCGGATCGGCGTCGTAGGCCCACAGCCCGAGATCACTCTCGGACACGTACAGCGTCGCATCCGCATCGTCCACGCGGCAGTGCTTCACGTGCGGCGGCAGCGCCAGGTGGCGCACGAGCCGGGCCGGCTCGCCCAGCAGCCATTGCTGCGCCTGGCCATCCTTCGCGATCAGGAAGGCGTGGGCGAGGTGTTGCGCGTCGCGGTACAGGCAGGCCGCTTCGATGCCGAAGCCGGTGTCGGGCAGCGGGGGCAGGGCGTGCAGGCCGGCCGCGTCGATGCGGACGGGGACCGCGCGCTCGGCGTTCGCATCGACGACGAGCGCCAGGTTGCCGCGCACGTCGAACTGGCGGCCACGCATGGCGATGCTGGCGCGCTCACGACCGGTGTCATCGACGAGGCGCAGCGCGTGTTTGTCCAGCGCGAGCCAGCCGCCGCCGGGCAGCGGGGCAAGTTCGTTCGCACCGTTCAGCGCAGTCGGAGCGACCTGGGCGTGGGCCGTCGTGGCGAGAAATGCGGCATACAGGAAGATGTGTTTCATCAGAACAGGCTCGCTTTCAGGCCGATCTTGTACGTGCGGCCGTAGCGTTCGTACTGGACGTTGTGGCCCTTCACGCCCTGGTACACGTAATAGGTTTCGTTGTTCAGGTTCGCGGCATCGAACGACAGCTGCCAGCGCTTGCCCAGTTGCCAGGCCAGCGAGAAGTCGACCTGCTTCTGCGTGTCGACCACATGGTCCTGCAGCGGGTCGTTCACATCCCCGCCCAGCTCCAGCAGATACGGCGATTTGTAGTTGACGGCGATGCGCGTGGACAGCGGACCCGCTTCGTAACCCAGCATCAGGTTGGCCATGCGCCTGGCCTGGCCCGGCATGCGGATCGAACGGCCCTTGACGTCGGCGCTGGACGACGTGAGCGTCGCGTTGGCGCCGACCAGCAGGCCGTTGAACGGCGCGGGCAGCATGCGCAGCGGCTGCTGCCACGCCAGTTCGAGACCGCGCACGTCGGCTTCGTCGCCGTTCGCGTACGACGTCGCCGTCGTGTAGCCCACCCAGCGGCCCGTGCCCGCGAGGTTGGCGGCATAGGTGAAGTTGCGGATGTCCTTGTAGAACGCATAGGCCGACACGACGCCGCCGCTGCCCAGGATGCGCTCGATGCCGGCGTCGAGATTGTGGGCCTTGAGCGGTGCCAGGTCCGGGTTGCCGATCGCCGCCTCGGTGGCGCTGGCCAGGCTGATGCCGGGCGCCAGCTGGCTGAAGTTGGCGCGCACGACGGCGTTCGTCCATGCGGCACGCACGCTCGTGGCGCGGTCGATGTCGTAGCGGGCCTGCACGCCGGGCAGCCAGTTCGTGGTGTCGCGGCCCGCGTGGCGCGGCGTGGTCGTGCTGCCGGCCACTTCGTTGCCGTCGGCCGTGAAGCGCGTCCGTTCGGCGCGCACGCCGGCCAGGATCGTCCACGGGCCGCGCATGAGGCTCGTCTGCACATAGCCCGCATCGATGTCTTCGCGCATGCCGTAGTCGTTCAGCGCGGATTCGGCCGCCAGCAGGGCCTTGCCGCGGTCGAGCCCCGCCACGCGGGCGCGGATCAGCGCGGGATCGAGCGCGGCGCCGATCGTGCCCGGCGCATAGTCCAGCGTGGCGTTGTTCGTGAACACGGACATCGACGTCGAGCCTGGCCCCCAGTAATTGCCGCTCGCGGTTTTGCCGCTGTTGTACGCCCACTGGTTCGTGTCGTTGTCCTTGTCGCGGCGGATCGCCTTGGCGCCGAATTTCACGGTGCCGCGCCAGTCGCCCGCGTCGACGTCGCGCGCGAGGTCCACGCGCAGCTGGTTCGTGCGGTCGGACGAATAGCGCTGCTGCAGCGTGATGGCGTTCAGCGCGTAGCTGGCCGGGTCGAACACGGCGGCGGGCGCGACCAGGTGCGGCTGTACGCCGTCCGTGAAGCCGATGCCGGCGAAGCTGGACGTGCCGCGGAACCGGCCGTCGTTCAGCGACTCCGGCGTGTCCTCGCTGGCGCGCGTGCTGGCCGCTTCCGCATGGACCTTCCACGCGTCGATGCGGTGGTCGGCGGCGAGGCTCACGGAGCGGATCTCCTGCGTGTACTTGCGCTGGCGGATGCGCCGTTCCACGCGCGCCGTGTCGGTCGAGCCCTCGGCCAGCGCGCCGCCCTTGACGTTGCCGACGGTGAGGCGGTCGCGCATCTCGTCGTCCGAGAAGCGCGACAGGAAGCTGCGCAGCGCGACGCTCGTGCCGGCATCCGGACGCCAGTCGACGTTCAGCGCGCCCGCGCGGCGCGTGCGTACCGGAGCATAGTCGCGCAGCTCGAAGCCGGACAGGCGGTCGCCGCTCCACGCGCCGCCCGTCTCCACGTTGTCCGAGCTGAACCTGCGCTTTTCGCCCGAGAGGCCGGCCGCGATGCCCAGCGTCCCGCCCGCGAAGCGCTGCGCCCACAGCGCGTTGGCGGCAGGGCTGGTCCGGTGCGTGAGGTCGTCGTGGCTGGCGGCCGCGCCCACGCTGAGCAGGCGGCCCGGCAGGTCGAACGCGGACAGCGTTTTCACGTCGATGCTGCCGCCCAGCGCGTTCGCGTCCTGGTCGGGCGTGAGCGTCTTGGCGACGGCCAGTTCGCGGATCAGGCCCGCCGGCAGCACGTCCAGCGCGACGGCGCGGCGCGACGCTTCCGGCGACGGCACGGTGGCGCCGTTGATCGTCACGCTGTTGTAGTCGGCGTCGAGGCCGCGCACGACGACGTAGCGGCCTTCGCCCTGGTCGCGCTGCACGGCGACCCCCGGCAGGCGGGCCAGCGCCTCGGCGGCATTCTTGTCCGGCAGGCCGCCGATGTCGTCGCTGCTGACGACGGACACGATGTTGTCGGCCTTTTCCTGGGCGGCGATGGCATGCGCGAGGCTGGCGCGCTGGCCGGTGACGACGACGGTGTCGGCCGCATGGACGCCGCCGGCGGCGAGCAGGCCCGCGCCGAGGGCCGTCAAAGTCTTGGGAAGATCGAGAGGTCGCATTGTTGTTCTGTCGGGACGCGGTTGGAATGCGGCGCATTCTCGGCATCGAATATGACGGGTCGGTGACGTCCGGCGCCGCGCAAGGCCGTACGACCGTGAAATGAGCCGAATTGACCCGGCACGTTCGCGGGCTGACCGTCCACGACGCCCGGGAAGCGCGGGCGACATGAGCCGTTCAGACCCGTGCACCTGTCATCAACCTGTCACACGCCCGCGCTACCTTCGGCCGTCATTTTTCGCTACCGCACCGCCATGCCTGCCTTCGTCCGTCCGTTCCTCGTCCTCGCCTGCGCGCTTGCCGCGTTCGCCGCGCTGTACGCGTCCGCCGGGGCTTATAAACCGTTCGCGAGCTGGCACTGGATGGACATCGTCGACGAGGGCGGCACCGCGCTGATGGCGCTCGTGTGGTGCCTGATCGTGCTCGCGAGCCGGCCCGACGGGCGCGTGACGCGGCTGCTGGCCGGGGGCCTCGCATGCATCACGCTCGGGTCGTGGGCGGATTGCCTGGACGAGTTCTGGCGCATCGACAAGGACGCGCTGTGGGACAACGCGCTGGAAGGCCTCGTGCCGTTCGGGATGCTCGTGCTGACGGCAGGGCTGTACTACTGGCGCCGCGAACAGGGCCTGCTGGCGGACTACCTGCGCAAGCGCGAGCGCCTGTTCCGCAGCCACCGGCCGTTCGACCGCGTCACGCAACTGGCCGACGCGGACTACCTGCGCGAACAGCTGCGCCGCACGGAGGGGACCGTCGTCCTGCTCGACATCGACGGCTTCCACCGCATCAACCGCGAGCATGGCCGCGCGGAGGGCGACCGCGCGCTGCAGGCCGTCGCGCACATGCTGTTGCTGAACCTGCGCAACGACGACCTGTTGTGCCGCTACGCGGGCGACCGCTTCGCCGTGCTGATGCCGGGCCTGTCCGTGGATGCCGCCGCGGCCGCCGCGCGCCACCTGTGCGCGATGGTCGGCGCCATGCGCCATCACGCCGGCGCACGCCCCGTGGCACTCAGCCTGCGCCACGACTGCGCGCCCGCGGACGGGCCCCCCGAGATCCTGCTGGCGGACCTGTGCCGCCGGATGGACGCGGCGTGATCGCCTGGCGCGCGGCGTTCGAACCGTCGATCCCGGGCTACCTGCAGCCGGCGCTCGTGCTCGAATACGGCCGCGCGGCCGATGCGGACGCCGCCGCGCTGTTGCGCGACACGGGCCTGTCCGGTTCCCTCGACTCGGCCGCGCAGGTGTCCGCCAGCCAGCTCCTGCGCCTGCTCGCGAACCTGCTGCGCGCGCTGGACAGTCCGGACACGTCGTTCATGCTGGGCCAGCAACTGCTGCCCGGCCATGACGGCGCGGCCAGCCACGCGCTGGTGCAGGCGCCCACGCTGCGCGCGCTGCTCGAGACGCTGTGCGGCTGGCACGCGCGCCTCACCCCCTTGCTGCGTCCGCGCCTGGAAACCTGGGACGACGTCGCACTGCTGTACTGGGTCGACAGCCACGGCGCCCCGGGCCTGCGCCCGGCGCTCGTCGAGATGCACATGACGGCCGTCGTCGCGCTGTGCCGCTGGCTCGGCGGGGAGCGGCTGCCGTGGCGCTTCTGCTTCAACCGCGCGGCTCCGCGCCACGTCGAGCAGCACCACGTGCACCTGGGCAGCGCGCTGCGCTTCGATTGCCAGCTCGACGCGATGCTGATCGACGCGGCCTGGCTCGACCGTCCCTGGCCGCGCGGGAACGGCATCGCGGCCGGCCTCGCGCAGGCGGCCGCCGCCGCGGAAGCCGGGCGGCCCCCCGGGCCTGCTGGCCGCGCTGTACGACTACCTGCTGGAACGCGTGCGCGCCGCGCCGACGCTGGAGCGAACGGCCCTCGATTTCGGCGTCAGTCCGGCCACCTTGAAACGCCAGCTGCTGCGCCACCACACGCATTTCCAGGCCGAGCTGGACCAGGTGCGCACGCACGTCGCGCTGTGGCTGTTCCAGGCGCGCCGCCTCGACAACGAAGCGGCCGCGGCCTACCTGGGTTTCCACGACGCGGCCAATTTCCGCCGCTCGTTCAAGCGCTGGACGGGAATCACGCCGGGGCCGTTGCGGCTCGCGCTGGACGCAGCCCTGTAAGCGTGATTGTTGGGCGAAGCCGAACAGAGTTCGCCATTTCTCCACGTTTATCGCGCCGGGGCGAATGCCGACAATGTCGACTCCATTCACGTTCAAGGAGCAATCATGCCATTCGCAAACTTCAAGTTTCCCGAAGGCGTCGTCGATGCGGCGCGCAAGGAAGAGATCATCCACCGCACGACGGCGATGTTCGTCGAGTACTTCGGCGAGCAGGCCCGGCCCTATTCGATGGTGCTGGTGGAAGAAGTCGCCGACGGCGGCTGGGGCAGGGCGGACGAGACGCTGACGCTGGCGAAAATGGGCCTGGCGAAGCCGGAATAGACGCAAGGTTACAACGGTTTGCCAACCATATGATGATATGTGGCGCGCGTATTGATATACTGAAACAATTCTTTGTGGAAAAGAATGTAACCGACTTCATATCGAGCTCGCGCCATGTATCGACACCCAACCGAAATCAACGCCCTCAACGCCGCCCGGGCCCGCGGCTTCACGCTGATCGAACTGATCGTCGTCATCGTCATCCTCGGCGTCCTGTCCGCGGTCGCGTTGCCGAAATTCGCCGACCTCGGAGGGGATGGCCGCAAGGCGTCGATCCAGGCGCTGGCCGGCTCCGTCAACACGGGCATCAAGCTGGTCAAGTCACTGACCTCGATTCGCGGGGCAGGCACGCCGCTCGCCATCGCGAACTTGACGAACGTTAATATGGACGGCACCCAGATCCGTGTCTGGAACGGCTATCCCGACCGGTGGTGCGACGGTATCGGCGCGGTGCTGCAAGGCATGACCGTCCCGGACACCGGCTGCTATCTCAAATCCACGGCGGTCGAGGTCGATGGCTATACGTTCTACGGCTTTGGGAACAATAAACTGCCCGGCGGCGACGCGGGATGGCGCATCGAGAGCGCGCCGAATCCCACGCAATGTTCCGTGCAATACACTTACAACGGGAATGGCGTTCCCACGGTCAAGACCAATACCGACGGGTGTTGAGCCGGTAACAGCCGACGCCGCTTGATTGCGGCTGCAATGCATTAGCGCGCCACCACAGCGCGCTTTTCGCTAGCATGGGTTTAATCAGTTCGCCGGGAACTCAGCCAAATCTGCGCAGTCTTATGCAGTATGAGCAAGCTTCTTTCCATTGGCGCCGCCGCCAAGGCACTCGGGGTCTCCACAAGCACGCTGCGCCGCTGGGAGGCCGCTGGCCGGCTCGTCCCGATCCGGACCGAGGGCGGACAGCGTCGCTACGACCTCGCGGCGCTGCGTCCCGGGCATATCCACGGCGCCACCTTGCCGCGACGGACGGTGGCCTACGCGCGAGTGTCGAGCCACGACCAACGCGCGGACCTCGAACGCCAGAAGCAGGTGCTCGAATTGTACTGCGCGGCCCAGGGCTGGCCCTTCGACATCATCACCGACCTGGGGTCCGGCATGAACTACCACAAGAAGGGCTTGCGACGCCTGCTGGACGAGATCGTGGCCGGCGATGTCGGCCGCCTGGTGCTGACCCACAAGGACCGCCTGCTGCGCTTCGGCGCCGAGCTGGTGTTTGCCCTGTGCGAAGCCCGGAACGTCGAGGTGGTGATCATCAACCGGGGCGTGGACACGACGTTCGAGGAAGACCTCGCAAACGACGTGCTCGAGATCATCACCGTCTTTTCGGCGCGGCTGTACGGCAGCCGCAGCCAGCGGAACCAGAAGCTGATCGACAGCGTGCGGCGGGCCGTGCAGGAGGCGCAATGCTGATCGCACACCGGATCGCCCTGGCCCCGAACAACGTGCAGGCAACGTATCTGGCGCGCGCCGCCGGCGTCGCGCGCTTCGCCTACAACTGGGCCCTGTCCGAATGGCAGCGACAATATGTGGCACACCAAGCCGATCCGAAGCTGCCGACGCCGTCGCAATTCGCGCTGCGGCGCCAGCTCAACGCCATCAAGCGCGAACGATTCCCCTGGATGCTTGACGTCACGAAAAACGCGCCGCAAATGGCGATTATCCAATTGGGCGACGCGTTCAAGAATTTCTTCGCACATCGTGCACGCTACCCCAGGTTCCGCCGCAAGGGCGTCGATGATCGTTTTACGCTCACGAACGACCAGTTCCGCGTGGACGGCAAGCGCATTCACATCCCCAGGCTGGGCTGGTTACGCATGCGCGAAGCGTTACGCTTTAGCGGCCGCATCGTCTCGGCGACCGTTTCCCGCCACGCGGACCGATGGCATGTCAGCATCACTGTCGACGCAACCGAAGCATCCCCGCCACCAGCCGAAAACCAAGGTGGTGTGGTAGGGATCGATCTCGGCGTGTCGGCGCTGGCCACGCTGTCGACGGGAGAACAGTGGCCGGGCCCAAAGGCGCTGCGTTCGCTCCTCGACCGGCTGCGGCGGCTGTCGCGCTCGCTGTCGCGCAAGGTCAAGGGCTCCCGCAACCGGGACAGGGCGAAGCGGCGCCTGGCCCGGCTGCACGCGAGGATCGCCAGTCTGCGCCGCGACGGTTTGCACAAGCTCACGACCAGCGTCGCCCGGCGCTTTCATACGATCGGGATCGAGGACCTGAACGTGAAGGGCATGCTCGGGAACCGGTGCCTGGCACGTGCAATCGCGGACATGGGTTTTTACGAGCTACGCCGTCAGCTTGAATACAAGGCCGCATGGCGCGGCGGACATGTGGTCGTGGCCGACCGGTGGTACCCGAGCAGCAAGACGTGCTCGTGCTGCGGACATCGGCTGGAAGAGCTCGCGCTCGGCACACGCAGTTGGACCTGTCCCGCGTGCGGAATGCAGCACGACCGCGACGTCAACGCGGCCGTCAACCTGAAGAATATGGCGATGAGTTCCATCGCAACTGCCTGTGGAGGGATTGGCTCTGGCCCCGTGCATGCGCACGGGGCGAAACCGGTCCCCGTGAAGCAGGAACCCAGCGGCAAAAGTTAACTACGGTTAGTTTTGCGTAGGTCTTGGAGAACGGTGTCAATACCAACGATTTCGTGTCGATGGAGACCTACCCCTCATCCACCGCGTCCTGTGTGGACGACGTGCTCATCACAGCCGAACTGGAGCTGCGCCCGCGCCGCGCGCCGGATCACGCGGCGGAGAACCGCGCGATGGCCGCGCTCGCCCGGCAACTGGCGGTCGATCCGCACGGCGTCCCCCAGAAACTGGCCGAACTGGTGCTCGAACTGTGCGACGCCGGATCGGCCGGCATCAGCCTGCTCGAGGAACAGGACGGGCGCCGCTACTTCCGCTGGCACGCGGCGGCGGGGTTGTTCGCTGACAACCTGGGCGGCACGATAGCCTTCGATATCAGTCCGTGCGGCGTCGTAGTCGACCGCAATCAAACCATGCTGATGCGCTACGGCGAGCGTTGTTTTGCGGCGATGGCCGGCTTCGACCCGCCGATGATCGAGAACCTGCTCGTGCCGTGGACGGCGGAAGGGCGCGCCCTGGGCACGGTGTGGGTGATCAGCCATCGCCCCGACCGGGAATTCGACGCCGAGGATGCGCGCGTGCTGCGCAACCTGGCCGATTTCGCGGCCGCCGCGTACCAGGCCATCGTCGCGCTCGAGGAAACGGCCGAGGGCCGGCGCGAACTCGTGCAGGCGGCCGAGGAGCGCACGCGCGTGCTGGCGGGGCATAACCGCATGCTCGAACACGAGATCGCCCAGCGCCGCCAGACCGACGATGCGCTGCGCGCCAGCGAGCAGCGCTACCGCGACCTGATCGGCGCGATCCCGGCCGGCGTCGTCGCCTGCGACGCGACGGGGACGGTCGTGTTCCACAACGCCTGCGCCGACGAACTGTGCGGCGGCCCGCCCGGCGAGGCGCCCGCGTGCTGGGGCCCGGAAGCCTGCGCGAACAACGGCCACCGGCTGGAAAACTTCGCGGCGCCGCTGCGCGAGGTGCTGGCCGGGGGCGAGCCCGTCGTCGACCGCGAACTGGCGATCGAACGGCCGGACGGCAGCCGGATCGATGTCCTGCTCAACATCACGCCGCTGCGCGACCATGCGGGCGGCATCGCCGGCGCCGTCAACATCGTACAGGACATCACGGCGCGCAAGCGCGTCGAGAACGAACTCCGGGTGTCGGAACAGCGCTTCCGCACGCTGGCCAATACCGTGCCCGTGCTGATCTGGCAGAACGACGAGGAAGGCCGCAACGTGTTCGTCAACCAGTACTACCTCGATTTCACGGGCAAGACGTTCGAGGACGTGATGGGCGTGCGCTGGCACGAGCTGGTGCATCCGGACGACGCGCCCGCGTACATCGCCGACTACATGGATGCCGTGCGCGTGCGCCGGCCCTGGCGCAACCTCGACCGCCTGCTGCGCCGCGACGGCCAGTGGCGCTGGTTCGACAATTACGCGCAACCGCTGTTCGCGCCGGACGGCAGCTACGCGGGCCACGTCGGCGCCTCGCTCGACATCACGGACGCCGTGCTGGCCGAGCAGGCGCTGAAGGAAACGGACCGGCGCAAGGACGAATTCCTGGCCGTGCTGGCGCACGAGCTGCGCAACCCGCTCGCGCCGATCAGCAACGCGGTGCATTTGCTGCGCCATCCGGACGGCCGGCGCCGCGCCGACCGCCTCGTCGAGATGCTGGGGCGGCAGGTGCGCCAGATGATCAAGCTCGTGGACGACCTGCTCGAGATCTCGCGCATCACGCGCGACAAGATCGAACTGCACCGCCAGCCGCTGCTGCTGGCCGACGTCGTGCACGGCGCCGTCGAGACGAGCCGGCCGCTGATCGACCAGCACCACCACCACCTGGACGTGCGCCTGCCGGACCAGCCGCTGACCGTGAACGCCGACAGCGTGCGCCTCACGCAGGTGCTCGCGAACCTGCTGAACAACGCGGCCAGGTACACGGACCAGGGCGGCACGATCCTGCTGGAAGCGCGGCGCGACGGCGCGGAGATCGAGATCACCGTGCGCGACAACGGCATCGGCATCCCGTCCGGCAACCTGCCCGCCGTGTTCGACATGTTCACGCAGGCGCACCGCGCGGCCGGACGCGGGCAGGGCGGGCTCGGGATCGGCCTCGCGATGGTAAAGAGCCTCGTGCAGATGCATGGCGGGACCGTGGAGGCGAGGAGCGCCGGCGCCGGACTGGGCAGCGAATTCGTCGTGCGCCTGCCGCTGGCCGAGCCGCCCGACGCCGCGCACGACGGCACGGCCGCCGGGACGGGCGCGGCGCCGCTGGCGGGGCAGCGCATCCTCGTCGTGGACGACAACCAGGATGCGGCGGACACGCTCGCGATGCTGCTCGACGCCGACGGCGCCGAGGCGCGCGCCGTGTACGACGGCCCGTCCGCGCTGGCCGTCCTGCCGGCGCTGCGGCCGCACACGGTGCTGCTCGACCTGGGCATGCCGGACATGGACGGCTTCGAAGTGGCGCGCCGCATCCGCGCCGATCCTGCCCTGGCCGGCGTGCGCATCGTCGCGCTGACGGGCTGGGGGCAGGAGAGCGACCGCGAACGCACGCGTGGGGCCGGGTTCGATTTTCACCTCACCAAGCCGGTCGATTTGAACGTGCTGCATGCGTGGCTGGGCTCGGGCCGGGCGTAGCGTTCGACCAGCGAGCGAAAGGACGATGTGATCACGCACGCCCTGGCTGAACTTGATCGATTGCCCCATGTAGCCAGGATGGTTCCGGTCTGCTGATTTGCTTCCTTCGAAGCGTTGACGCCAACCAACGTCGGCGCTGTGTAGTAGAGCAAGATTCCCCGTTCCATTCTCAACGGAGGAAGACATGCTTGACGCTTATTTGCAGATCGGGGACATCAAGGGCGAATCGATGGACGACAAGCATCGCCAGTGGATAGAAGTGCACAACGTCTCGTGGGGCGTAACCCAGCCGAGAGCCACGGCCATATCAACGGCCGGCGGACACACCAGCGGCAAGGCTGAAGTTCACGAAGTCATCTTTGACAAGCTGGCCGATATCGCCTCACCCGTCCTCTTCCAAACCTGTGCAGCTGGGAAGACGCTACCTAACGCCACGTTTCATTTCTTCAGGGCCGATGGCGACGGCTCCCGCGTCAAATACTTCGAAATCGAACTTGAGAACGTGATGCTGTCCAGCGTCCTCCCGACCAGCGGAAATGGCGGAATCATCACGGAAAAGGTTCACTTGGCGTCGTCCAAGTTCAAATGCACTTACACTCAGCAGAAGATTGGCGGTGGTGCTGGTGGTAGCACGGCGGGAGGCTGGGATTCGGCAGCGAATCGAATCTGCGCCTGATGGGAGGCCACTATGCCGCATCCGGTTGTCTACACTGGCGACATGAATGCGCTGGTCAAGGAGTGGGAAGGTAAGTGGAGGCAGACGTTCAAGGAGCAGGGAAAAGAAGGATTGAAACACCTGATGATCGGAAACGGCGAATGTGTAGCTCTGCCGCAAGGATTAACGAGTGTTGGCTGGACTGGACGATGGCAACGGGGCGACCGTGTTATTGATGTCGCCAAGACGCTCCAGCCGGGGACCGTTATTGCGAATTTCAAGCTTATCGACGGAAAGTGGCAGTATCCTCGCCCTCCCGCCGTCGTGCACGGACACCATGCCGCTTTATTCATGGGTGCGGACTCGTACAGCGGAGGTAAGGCATTGCGCATCCAGATGTTCGATCAGTGGCGCAGTGGCGAAGGAAAATGGCCCAGCCCTCGGTGGGCGACGGTGCAGTCTGCATCATCGCTAAGGCAACCATGCGACAGGGCGGAAGAGTTTTACGTGGTGCTCGTCCCATGAAACGAAATCTCATTGCAGCACTCATCCTGTCGACTTCCGTCACCGCCCATGCGGGCGTCTACAATTGTCCTGCGACCTACCCCGGCAAGGAGATGCCGGGTCTTCCGCTCACGAGCGCAATGATGATGTGGGGCGAGTTACCCACCGACGGAACCATCTATCCAAGAGGCTGGTTGAGGGGGGACGACCGCCCGGCCAAGGAGGGTATCGACATTCTTTACGGCCTTTCTGAGCCGCCAGAGCCGAATTGGCTCGTCTGCGAGTACGGCTCGCATAAGCGAATCAAGGGCCGTTTCCACGACGGGCACGAATGGGGACAATACATGGAGGGGCACGGAAAAGAGTCGTGGTTCATCCGGCTGGCCCCCGAAGACATAAACTGTACGCTGCAAACCCGAGAAATCAAGTCACGCAAGCCCAGTGCATGGACGGTCAAGGCGACTTGCACAGGTCAGTCGGCCCCACGCCGGAACGCCTTGCGGTAGGCCGCCGGCGACGTCTGCAGCGCGGCGCGGAAATGCTGGCGCAGCGACAGCGCGGAGCCGAAGCCCGCTTCCTGCGCCACCACCTCGACGGCCGCGTCGGATGTCTCCAGCATCCAGCGCGCGTGCGCCAGCCGCTGGGCCAGCAGCCATTGCTTGAACGAGGTGCCCGTCGCCTGGCGGAAGTGGCGCGTGAAGTTACGCCGGCTCATCGCGGCGCGCTGGGCGAGATCGTCGATGCTGTGCTCCTCGGCCAGGTGCCGCGTCACCCAGTCCAGGACAAAGGATAGGCGGCCGTCGCTGGGCGACGCGGGCAGCGGCCGTTCGATGAACTGGGCTTGCCCACCTTGCCGGTGCGGCGCCACGACGAGCATGCGCGCCACGTGGTTGGCCGCATCCGCGCCGCACAGCCGGCGCATCAGGTGCAGGCAGCAGTCGATACCGGCCGCCACGCCGGCCGACGTCAGCACGTCCCCATCGTCCACGTACAGCACGTCCGGATCGACTGTTACGCGCGGGTGGCGCCGCGCCAGTTCGGCGGCGAGCGCCCAGTGCGTGGCCACCGTGCGGCCGTCCAGCAGGCCCGCCTCGGCCACCGGGAAGGCGCCCAGGCACAGCGCGACGATGCAGGCGCCGCGCGCGTGCGCAGCGCGCAGCGCGTCCAGCAGGGCGGGCGGGGCGGGGCGGCAATCGTCGTACCAGGCAGGCATCACGACGATGTCGGCCTCCTGCAGCGCTTCCAGGCCGTGGCTGGGCACGATGCCGAAGCCGGCGCTCGTGGCCAGCGGCGCATCAAGACCGAGGCCGGCACCGCACACGGTCAGCGCGAAGCGCGATCTCGCATCCGCGCCGGGACGGCCGCTGAACACGAGGCAGGGCACGGACAGGTGGAAGGGCGTCATGCCGTCGAAGGCGATGACGGTCACGCGGTAGGTCGAAGGTTCGGATCGGGTCATGGCCCGATTATATCGAAGGTTGTCCTGCGGGCCACTGTCGGACAACCGGCCGCACCGCGACAATGGCGTCACACATACCAAGGAGAGACACCATGCAAGTGACCCAGATCCGCAACGCGACCCTGCTCATCGAGTACGCCGGCAAGACCTTCCTCGTCGATCCGCTGCTCGCCGACAAGGGTGCCTACCCCGGCTTTGCCGGCACGGCCAACAGCCACCTGGCCAATCCGCTCGTCGACCTGCCCGTGCCTTTGGCGACGCTGTTCGACGTGGACGCCGTGCTCGTCACGCACCTGCACGCCGACCACTGGGATGAAACGGCGCGGCGCAAGCTGCCGCGCGAATTGACCGTGTTCGCGCAGAACGACGCCGATACCCAGGCCATCCGCGCCGACGGCTTCACCGACGTGCGCACGCTGTCGGCGCAGGGCGACACGCTGTTCGACGGTATCCGCATCGCCCAGACGCGGGGCCAGCACGGCAGCGACAGCGTCATGGCCGTGATCGGCGCGCGCATGGGCGAGGTGAGCGGCCTCGTGCTGCGCCACCCGGACGAGCCCACGCTGTACATCGCCGGCGACACCGTGTGGAACGTGCACGTGGCCGCGGCGCTGGAAACGTACGACCCGGATGTCGTCGTGCTGAACTGCGGCGACGCGCAGGTGCCGGGCCTGGGCCCCATCATCATGGACCTGGACGACGTGGCCAGTGTGGTGAAGGCGGCGCCGCGGGCGACCATCGTCGCGAGCCACCTGGAAGCCGTGAACCACTGCGTGCTGTCGCGGGCCGGGCTGCGGGCGTGGGTGGCCACGCAGGATCTGGTGGCGCGGGTGCTGGTGCCCGACGACGGCGAGGCATGCATGTTCACAGTTTTAACGCAAGACGGTACGGCTTCGCGGTAGTATGCGGAAAAAGCGGCGCCGTGCCGCCTTCCTGCGAGATAGCCGATGCCCATCGATGCCACCGAATTCGACGAGTACCTGCAGTTTGCCAACGAGCTGGCCGATGCGGCCGCCGGTGCGATCCTTCCGCATTTCCGCGCCGGCAGCGGCGCCGAGAACAAGAGCGCGCGCGGGTTCGATCCGGTGACGGCGGCCGACCGCGGCGCCGAGCGCGTGATGCGCGCGCTGATCCGGGCGCGCTATCCGCACCACGGCATCCTCGGCGAAGAGGAGGGCGCACAGGCGGGGGATGGGCTGACGTGGGTCCTGGACCCCATCGACGGCACCAAGGCCTTCCTGCTCGGCCTGCCGCTGTGGGGCACGCTGATCGCGCTGAACGACGGCACACGCCCCGTGCTGGGCCTGATGAACCAGCCTTTTACGCGCGAGCGCTTCGTCGGCACGGCATACCGCGCGTGGAACGGCGGCCACGTGCTGCACACGCGCCCGTGCGCACAACTGGCGGACGCGCACGTGATGTGCACGTCGCCCGACATGTTCACACCCGCCCGGCGCGCCGCGTTCGACGCCGTCGCGGGCCGCGCGCGGCTGCTGCGCTATGGCGGCGACTGCTACGCCTATTGCATGCTGGCGTCCGGCCTCGTCGACGCCGTCATCGAAGCGGGCCTGCAGCCGTGGGACGTGCAGGCGCTGGTGCCCATCATCGAAGGTGCCGGCGGCGTCATCACGGCGTGGGATGGCGGCGACGTGCAGCATGGCGGCACGGTGCTCGCGTGCGGCGACCCGCGCCTGCACGCGCAGTTGATGGACGAGTTACGCGCCGAGCCACGCCGCTAACGCCGCCAGGTCCACCGGCTTGGTCAGGTGATGATCGAACCCGGCCGCGCGCGTGCGCTCGCGGTCGGCCTGCTGGCCCCAGCCCGTGAGCGCGACGATGCGCACGTGCGCATGGCCTTCGGCGCGGATGGCGCGCGCGACGTCGAAGCCGTCCATCTCCGGCATGCCCAGGTCGAGCAGCACGACGGTGGGGGCGAACCCGGGCAGCGCCGCCAGCGCGGCCGGGCCGCCGTACACGGCCCGCGCCCGCGCCCCGTGCGTATCCAGCAGCAGGGCCAGCGTGTCGGCCGCGTCGGCATTGTCGTCCACGACGAGCACGCGGTGGCCGGCCAGCGCCGTGCACGTCGTTCCCGCCTCGCCATCCGGCGCGGCGCCGTGCAGCAGCGGCAGGCGCACGACGAATTCGCTGCCGCAGCCCGGGCCCGCGCTGTGCGCTTCCACGGTCCCGCCGTGCATCTCGACGAGTTTGCGCACGATGGCGAGGCCGATGCCCAGGCCGTCGCCGTCGCCCCGGTTGCCAAGGTGCGGCTGCGCGAACATGTCGAACACGTGGGGCAGCTGCGCGGCCGGGATGCCGCGGCCGTTGTCGCGCACCCGCAGCGCGATGGCGGAGCCTTCGCGCCGGGCCAGCAGTTCGATGCGGCCTCCCGTGCCGGTGTATTTGGCGGCGTTGTTGATCAGGTTGGTGAGCACCTGCGTCAGGCGCACGGCGTCGCCATGCACGACGAGGGCGTCATCGGGCACCGTCACGTCGAGCAGGTGGCCGGCGCGTTCGACCTGCGGGCGGCTCGCCTCGACGGCGTCGCGCACGATGTCGGCCAGGGCCAGCGCGCGCCGGTCCAGTTCGATCTTGCCGCGCGAGATGCGTGCGATCTCCATCAGGTCGTCGACCAGCTTGACGATCTGCCGCACCTGGCGCTCGACGATGCCCGTGAGACGGTCGGTGGCGTCCCGTCCCTCGGCGCGGCGCATCAGCTGGATCGCGTTGCTGATCGGCGCGAGCGGGTTGCGCAGCTCGTGCGCCAGGGTGGCGAGGAATTCGTCCTTGCGCCGGTCCGCTTCCTTCAGCGCCTGCTCGGCGCGCACGCGCTCGATCGCGGCCCACGTGCGTTCGGCCGCTTCGCGCACGAGGTTCACTTCGGCCGCGTTCCAGTGCCGCGGCGCCGCATGGTGCACGCAGAACACGCCGGCGACGCGCCCGCCGGAATACAGCCCGACGGCGACGTGGGACGCGATGCCGACGCTGATCCAGCCGGCGCGCGTGATGCGGTCCATGTGCGGGTCGCGCGCCGTGTCCTCGACGACGAAGGGTTCGCCCCGCTCGAACGCGGCGAGCGCGCGCGTGCCCAGCGCGGGCATCGGATACGCGCCGGCCAGCGACGCGACGCCGTCCACGTGGTCGCGCCGGATGTGGACCCGGCCGTCCTCGAATTCGCCGATCAGCACGCGGCTCGCGCCCAGGTGCGCTGCCACCATCCGCGTGGCCGTCGTCTCGATCGCGTCGGCGTCGTCCAGCGAGCGCATCGCGTCGGACAGGCGCAGCAGGAAGGCCGCCCGTTCCTCGCTTTCGCGCAGGCGCGCTTCCAGCATGCGCCGTCCGGTCGTGTCGCGCGAGACGCCCACGACCTGCTCGACCGACCCGTCCTCGGCCAGCACGGGACCCCAGCGGAACTGGAAATAGGCGCTCGTGCCGGTGGGGCTCGCGAAATAAACTTCGTCCTGGATGGTGACGCCCGTGCGGAAGATGGTGTCGAGGTGGCCGTCCAGGCGCGCGGCCAGGTCGGACGGGAAGTCGAGGTCGGCGAAGCTGCGGCCCACGAGGGCACCGGCGGCCATCCCGTACAGTTCTTCCATCGCGCGGTTGACGTAGACGAAGCGGTGCGAGCGGTCGAACGCGTAGACGAAGTCGGGCAGGGCATCGAGCGTCGTCGCGACGAAGCGCGACTGGCGCATCAGCTCCACGTGGGCGGCCTCGCGCTCGGCCTGCGCCTGCGCGCGCTCGACGGCGGCCCACGTGCGCTCGGCCGTCTCCTGCATCACGGCCAGGTCGGCGTCGCTCCATGCGCGCGCCCGGCCGTGGTGCGCGAACAGGATGGCGACGAGGCGGCCGTCCTTCACGAGCGGCACGTCGGCCACGGCCGCGACCCCGAGGGCCGCGTGCGCCGCGCGCGCGGCGGCGTCCAGGTCCGGGGCGGCCTGCACGTCCTCACGCACCACGGGGCGCCCGGTGCGCAACGCGGCCAGCAGGCCGGGGCCGTAGTCGGCGTAGCGCTGCCGGTCGGCGAATCCCGGCGCCGTGGTGCCGTGGGCGTAGGTGACGATCAGGTGCTCGCCGTCGCCGCAGTCGGCCGCGTAGCCGATCCGGTCGACGCCGAGATGGTCGCGCAGCACGCGCGCGGCTTCTTCCTGGATGCGGCGCGGGTCGGCCAGCGGGCGCAGGGTATCGTTCAGGCGCAGCAGGAAGGCCTGGCGCCGCTCGTCGTCGCGCCGTGCCGCGTTGCTGCGGTGGCGTTCGATCGCGCCCGCCGCCGTGCGTGCGAGCAGGTCGAGCAGGCCCGTGCCGTCCGCCGCCGGCGGCCGCGCCAGGGCGAGGCGCAGCGTGCCCAGTTCGGTGCCGTCGTGGGCGGCCAGGGGCAGGGCGTATGGCGCGTCCGTGGCCGCCGCGCGCGCGACGGGCACCACGTCGTTGCGGTAGCCGGCCGCGGCGCCGTGCGTACGGTGGGCAACGATGGCGCGTCCGGCGTCCGGTCCGGCGGCCAGTTCGATGCGGCCGTGGGCGGCGCCCGCGAGTGCGCAGGCGCGGTTCAGCACCGGGGCCAGCGCCGCGGGCAGGTCGGCGTGGCCGGGCGGTGCCACGTGCAGTTCGAGCAGGGGGCGCAGGATGGCGGGACTGGCCAGCAGTGCGCCCTCGGCGCTGCCGCTGGCACGTGTTTCGACGTGATGGCGCAGCGTCGCGAGGTGACGGTCGGCGTGGGTTGCGGACTGCGCATCGTCCAGCGCCTTCACGACCCGGTGCGCGGCGGCCGCGAAGGACGACAGTTCCGCCAGCAGGCGCGCATCCTCGGCATCGAAGTGCCGCTCGGGATCGTGGGCGATGACCCAGACGGTGCCGATCGGCTGGTCGTCGATCGCCCAGGGCACGAGCAGGCATTCGAGCAGGGCGGGGCCGTCGCAGCGCAGCGAGGCGAAGCGGCGTGCCGGCCCGTCGAACAGCAAGGTCGTGTTGCGTTCGACGACGACGCCGCACGGGCTGTCCCCGCGCGGCACTGCGCTGCCGACCGCGGCGTGGGCGCCGGCCATCGCGCGCCAGCGGAACACGTCGCCCGTCGCGCCATGTTCGAGAACGCTGACGCCGGCCGTGCCGGCCCGGCACAGCTGCAGCGCGAGTTCGGCGAGGCGCTGCGATACGCCGCGCGGATGGGTCACGAGCTCCTGGCTGAGCAGCGTGAGGGCGCGACTCTCCGCGCGGTGATCGGGCGCACGTACCGGGCGGCGTGCGAGTTCGTGCGTGATCAAGACTTCGTCGAGGGTCACCTCGACATTGCCCGTGTCGTTATGCGTCATGTCTTCTCGTCCGTTGTTATGCCGGGCAGACTCTGCGCGGCTGAGCCGCGAACGGGAAGAATAGGGTCAGATTGTTTGGCAGGGCAAGCGAAAGATGAGTTTTCGTGAGTTTTCACTTGCCCCGTGTTGCCGATGCGACGATTCAAATTCCAGGTGGAAAATTTTTACTTGCCGACGGGCACTTCGTGTTCGCCCAACAGCATTTTGTCGGGCGTGATGGGCGTCGTGCGCAGGCGCTTGCCGGTGGCGTGGAACACGGCGTTGGCGACGGCCGCCGCCACGCCCACGATGCCGATCTCGCCCACGCCCTTGGCGCCGAGCTGCTTGCTGACGATGCGGTCTTCCTCGTCCGCGAAGATCACGTCGATGGCGTGGATGTCCTTGTTGACCGCGACGTGGTACTCGGCATAGTTATGGTTCATGAAGCGGCCGAGGCGGTGGTCCGTGAACGTCTCTTCGTGCAGCGCCTGGCTGATGCCCCACACGACGGCGCCGCTGACCTGGCTCGCGGCCGTCTTCGCATTGATGATGCGGCCGGCCGCGACGGCGGACACGGCCCGCGTCACGCGCACCATGCCGAGCCGCTCGTTCACGCGCACTTCGACGAACACGGCGGAGTGCACGGCGCGCGAAAACTTGCGCTGCTTGAGCATCTGCGGCGTCATGAGGTATTTTTCCTCGATGCGGTCGCGCCCCGCCCGCGCCAGCAGGCTTGTCAGCAGGATGCCCCGGTCCGGCTGCCCGTGCGGATGGATGCGGCCGTCGGCGAACTCCACGTCCTTGACCTTGAGGCCCTTGAAGGCCGGCTCCCTTTGCGCCAGTTTCAGCAGCGTGGCCTTGAGCTTGTCGCAGGCGCCGGCCACGCCGCCGCCCACCGTCGTCACGTGCGACGAGCCGCCTTCCACGGGGGCGAGCGGCAGGGTGGAATCGCCCAGCTGGAACGTCACTCTTTCGAGCGGCAGGCCGAGGCGCTCGGCCGCGATCATCGCCATCACGGTGTACGTGCCGGTGCCGATGTCGGAGGCGGCGCTCGACACGACGAGGCGCCCGTCCGCATGCAGCACGGCCGATACGCGCGCGATCATCACGAGCGAATCCCAGATGCCCGTCGCCATGCCCCAGCCGATCAACTCGTCGCCGTCCTTCATCGAGCGGGGCTCGACGGGCCGGTCCTTCCAGCCGAAGCGCTCGGCGCCGAGCCGGTAGCACTGGCGCAGTTCCTTGCTGGAGAACGGCTTGTCTTCCAGGTGGTTGTGCTCCGCATAGTTCTTCAGGCGGAACTCGAGGGGGTCCATGCGCAGTTCGTACGCCAGTTCATCCATCGCCACTTCCAGCGCATGCACGCCGTGCGCGGCGCCCGGCGCGCGCATGTCGATGGGCGTCGCGCGGTCCTGTTCGACGAGCTGGTAGCCGAGGTGGATGTTGTCGCAGGCGTACAGTTGTCCGGACCAGTTGACGACCACCTCCACGTAGTCTTCCAGGCGCGACGTCTCCTGGATCGCTTCGTGCCACACGGCCTGCAACTTGCCTTCCTTGTCGGCCGCCAGTTTGATCTTGTGCCACGTCTCCGGCCGGTGGCCGAAGCTGAACATCTGCTGGCGCGTGAGCACGACGCGCACGGAGCGCTTCAGCTTCAGCGCGCCCATCACGGCGAGCGGCAACTGGTATTGCGGACGCAGGCCGGACCCGAACGCGCCGCCCACGTACGGGTTGCGCACCGTGACCTTGTTCTTCGAGAGGCCGAACACGTGCGACACGTACCAGCGGCTGTTCTGCGAGCTCTGGGTCTTGTCATAGATGGTCAGGTGACCGTCTTCGCCGTAGACGACGGTGGACGCGAACATCTCCATCGGATTGTGGTGCTCGACGGCGTTGTAGTACTCCGATTCGATTTTTACGGGCGCCGCGGCGAACGCCTGCTCCGCATCGCCTTTCGAACCCGGCGGCGTGAAGCCCGCCTTCATCGGGCGTGGTGTATACGCCCTGTTCAGGGTGGCGAGCAGGTTCGTGTCGTGTCCCTCGATGTCGTACGTGACACGCACGAGGCTCGCCGCGTGGCGCGCGGCCTCGAAGGTTTCGGCCACGACGAGCGCCACCGGCTGGCCGCTCCAGAACACGCGGCTTGAAAACAGGGGGCGGAACGGCGAGCCGCCCGGTGCCGTCATGTCCTTGTACGCGAGGTCGTTGCCGCGCATCTTCGGGCGGTTCTCGTGCGTGATCACGTCGATCACGCCGGGCACGCCGCGCGCGGCATCGCCGTCGATGGCCTTGATGCGGCCGCGCGCGACGGTGCCGCCGACGACGACGCCGTAAGCGAGATCCGGTGCCGGGATCTCGGCCGCGTAGTGCGCGGTACCCGTGACCTTGGCGCGGCCGTCGGTGCGCGACACGGCCATGCCGCTGTGCACGCGGCCCGTGCCGTCGGGGGCCGTCGGCGTGCGCAGGTCGGGGATCAGGTCGGTCATCGTTTGTCTCCCCTCAGTTCGTTTTTCCTTGCGGCGTTCGTCAACGCCTGGACGATGGCGTTCCTCGCCAGAGGTATCTTGAAATCGTTCTGGCCGTAGCCGCGCGCGCCGCGCAGGATGCGCTCGGCCGCCTGTTCGAACGCGGCTTCACTTGCGGGCTGGCCGGTGAGCAGCTCTTCCGCTTCCTCGACCCGCCACGGCTTGTGCGCCACGCCGCCCAGGGCGATGCGGGCCGCGCGCACGGTGCCGTCGGCGGCGAGGTCGAGCGCGGCGGCCACCGAGACGAGCGCGAACGCGTACGACAGCCGGTCGCGCACCTTCACGTAGTCGAAGCGCTGCGCGAAGCGGCGCGCGTCGGGCAGGGTGATGTGCGTGATCAGTTCGCCGGGCCGCAGGGTGCTGTCCACGTCCGGCGTGTCGCCCGGCAGGCGGTGGAAGTCGGCGAAGGGGATCGACCGTTCGCCGTTCGCCGCGCGCACGTGCACGGTCGCGTCGAGCGCGCGCAGGGCCACGCACATGTCGGACGGATGCGTCGCGATGCAGTGCGCGCTCGTGCCGAGGATCGCCAGCTGGCGGTTGATGCCGGCCTTGGCCGGGCAGCCCGTGCCCGGCTCGCGCTTGTTGCACGGCGTGCCCACGTCATAGAAATAGACGCAGCGCGTGCGCTGCAGCAGGTTGCCGCCGTTTGTCGCCATGTTGCGCAGCTGGGGCGACGCGCCGGCCAGGATCGCGGCGGCCAGCAGCGGATAGCGCTCGCGCACCAGCGGGTGGTGCGCCGTGTCCGCGTTGCGGGCGAGGGCGCCCAGGCGCAGGCCGCTGCCGTCTTCCTCGATCGTGTCGAGGCCTGCGATGGGATTGATGTCGACGAGGCCGGACGGCGTCATCACACCCTCCTTGATCAGGTCCAGGAGGTTGGTGCCGCCGGCGACGGGGCGCGCGCCCGGCACGGCAAGGGCGGCCAGCGCGGCGTCCACGTCCGCGGGCCGTTGGAAGTCGAACGGATTCATTGATCGATCCCCATCACGTCGCAGACAGCCCGTGCGATTTGCGGATAGGCGCCGCAGCGGCACAGGTTCCCGCTCATCAGTTCGCGCACGTCGTCGACCGTCTGCGCCTGGCCTTCGGCGACGAGGCCGGCCGCCGAACAGATCTGGCCCGGCGTGCAGTAGCCGCACTGGAAGGCGTCGTGGTCGATGAACGCCTGCTGCAGCGGATGCAGCGTGTCGCCATCGGCCAGGCCCTCGATCGTCGTGACGTCGTGGCCGTCCTGCATGACAGCGAGGGTCAGGCAGGCGTTGATGCGGCGGCCGTCGAGCAGCACCGTGCAGGCGCCGCACTGGCCATGGTCGCAGCCCTTCTTGGTGCCGGTGAGGCCGGCGCGTTCGCGCAGCAGGTCGAGCAGCGTCACCGTCGATTCGACGTCGAATGCGCGGTCCTGTCCATTGATGCGCAGGCGGATGGGGTACTGCCGGTAAGCGTCCATGGCCGTCCTTGTCGAGGCAAAGGCCCCACCATACGGTCCCCTTTGCTGTCGTTCGGTTCGCTCACACACACAATGTGATCGATCTGGCAACGCAGTGTGTCATTTGTGCAGCAGGCCGCATGGTTTTTGCATAAAAGGTGAATTCTCATCAATTATTTCGAAGTAGAATGTTTTCAAAGTTTTACAACGGCACGGGGTGTAACCGTAATGCAACGGTTGTGGCGCCAGCGCTCCCACCGTCCAGGCAAGGATGCTCATGCTCAGTCAACAAGATCTCGCGGAAGAAGCACGTCTACAGGCCTTGCACGCGCTGGGGCTGCTCGATACGCCCCGCGAAGACCGGTTCGACCGGTTCACCCGCCTCGCCCTCGCCGCGTTCGACGTCGCGATCGCGCTCGTGTCGCTCGTCGACCGCGAGCGCCAGTGGTTCAAGTCGCACGCCGGCCTCGATTACCGCGAGACGCCGCGCCCGCTCGCCTTCTGCAGCCACGCCATCGCCCTCGACGACATGCTGGTCGTGCCCGACACGCTGGCCGACGACCGGTTCGTCGCGCACCCGCACGTGACGGGCGCGCCGGGCATCCGCTTCTATGCCGGCCAGCCGCTGCACAGCGTGGACGGCCAGCCGCTCGGCACGCTGTGCATCATCGACACGGCCCCGCGCACGTTCGGGGACGCCGACCGGCGCATGCTGTGCGACCTCGCGCAACTGGTGCAGGACGAATTGAACCGCGACGTACTGGTCGCCGCGCGCACGCGCGAACCGCAGGACAAGAACGCCACGCTCGAACTGACGATGCGCCTGCGCGAGGCGGCCGAGCAGGCCTTGCGCCAGAAGCAGGAATTGCTGGACGCCGTGCTGGAGACGGTGGACGTGGGCGTGGTCGCATGCGACGCCGACGGCCACCTGATGATGTTCAATCGCGCGGCGCGCGCCTTCCACGGCCTCGACGCGGACAGCGCGCTGTCGCAGGCCGACTGGCCGGCCCACTACGACCTGTACGGCGAGGATGGCCTCACGCCGCTGGCGCCCGCCGACATCCCGCTCGTGCGCGCGCTGCGCGGCGAGCGCGTGATCGACGCCGGCATGACGATCCACGTGCCGGGCGCGCCGGCGCGCCGCCTGCTGGCGAGCGGCCGCGCGCTGCACGGCACGGCCGGCGAGCCGCTGGGCGCGGTCGTCGCGATGAAGGACGTGACGGAACTGGACGCGTCGCGCGCGCGCCTGGCCGAGAGCGGCGAATGGCTGCGCACCATCGCCGACAACGTGCCCGCGCTGATCGCCTATGTCGACACGGACCTGCGCTACCGCTTCGCCAACGAGCGCTATCGCGAATGGTTCGGCGTGAAGACCACGGACATGATCGGCAGGACGGTGCCGGACGCGATGGGCGAGGCGTTCTACGCGCCGCGGCGCGAGGCGCTCGAGCGCTGCCTGGCCGGCCATGCGTCGCACCTGGAGATCGAGGAACGGCGCCGCGGCCGCACGCGCGTGGTCAGCTCGACCTATCTGCCGCATATCCGCGACGGCGTCGTGCAGGGCATCTACGTGCTGGCGACGGATGCGACGTCGGCGCGCGAATACGAACGCCAGCTGCACGCGCTCGCCCATTCCGACCACCTGACCGGCCTGCCGAACCGGCGCAGCTACGAGGAGCGCTTCGCGCAGGCCATCGCGCGCGCGCGCCGCGGCGCCACGCCGCTGGCGCTGGCCTATCTCGACGTCGACCACTTCAAGCAGGTCAACGACAGCCTCGGCCACGCGGTGGGCGACGCCGTGCTGCGCGAGTTCGCGCGCCGCCTGGGCGCCACGGTGCGCGCCACGGACACGGTGGCGCGCCTGGCCGGCGACGAATTCGTCATCGTGCTGGAGCAGGTCGGCTCGCCCTTGGAATGCGAACGCATCGCGGCCAAGCTGCAGGGCGCGATCCGCGTGCCGTTCCAGCTGGACGGCCACACGCTTGCGGTCACGAGCAGCATCGGCATCGCGTGGAGCGCGCGCCCGGAGCAGGCCGCGCTGGCCCACGCGGCGGACGACGGCCTGTACCGCTCCAAGCACGCGGGGCGCGATACGGTGTCGGTGCTCGTCGTGGGCGCCTGAATCACGGCAGCTGGAAGCGGTAGCCCACGCCCGTCTCGGTGACGAGGTAGCGGGGCTGGGCCGGATTGTCTTCCAGCTTGTGGCGCAGGTGGCCCATGTAGATCCGCAGGTAGTGCGCATGGTCGGACTGGTTCGGCCCCCACACGCTGCGCAGCAGCTGCGGTGTCGTCATGACCTTGCCCGCGTTGCCGACGAGGACCGCCAGCAGGCGATGTTCCGTCGGCGTCAACCTGACGGCGGCGCCGCCCTTCGTGACACGCCGGTTCTGCACGTCCACCACGACATCCCCGAACCGCACCTTGCCGTCGCCGCCTGTCGCCGGGCCGCGCAGGCGTCGTTGCGACGCGCGCACGCGCGCGAGCAACTCGCCGACGCCGAACGGTTTCGTCAGATAGTCGTCCGCGCCGCGGTCGAGTGCGCGGATCTTCTCGTCCTCGTTCACGCGGGCCGACAGCACGATGACCGGCACCCCCGACCACTTGCGCAGGTCGGCGATGAAGTCGGCACCGTCGCCGTCCGGCAGGCCGAGGTCGAGGATGACCACGTCCGGCTTGCGCGTGCCCGCTTCCGTCAGGCCGCGCTGCAAGGTGGCGGCTTCGTGCACTTGCCACCCTTCCTGTTCCAGCGCGCCGCGCACGAAACGGCGGATGTGGGGCTCGTCTTCCACGAGCAGGGCGATGCCGGTGAAATCACTCATCGTCGACCTCCATGTCGTCCTCCGGCGGCAGCGCCGGGGGCGTCCCGAGCGGCAGCGTGAACGTGAACGCGGCGCCGCCGTCAAGCCGGTTGGCCGCGCGGATGGTACCGCCGTGCGCGCCCACGATCGCACGGCAGATGGCGAGGCCGAGTCCCACGCCGGGCTTGGCCGATTCCCGCTCGCCGCGCGTGAATTTCTCGAACACGGCGTCCTCCTGGCCGGGCGGCAGGCCCGGGCCGTCGTCCGTTACCGCGACGCTCAGCCACTGCCCGTGCCGTTCCGCGGACACGCCGACCGTGCTGCCGGGCGGCGTGTACTTGCCCGCGTTTTCCAGCAGGTTCGACAGCACGCGTTCGACCAGCACCGCGTCGTACTGCACGAGCGGCAGGTCGGCCGGCACATGCGTTTCCACGGTGTGGCCGGCCAGCGCGGCGCGGCTGGCCGCCAGGGCGCTGCCGATGACTTCCTCGACCGGCTGCCACTGGAGCCTGAGCTTCACGTCGCCGCTTTCGATGCGCGCCATGTCGAGCAAATTCGTCACGAGGCGGCCCATGCGCACCGTCTCCTCGCGCAGCGCATCGGCCATCGCGCGCTGTCCGGGCGCCAGCGGCGGCGCGGAGGCGGCCAGCGCTTCGGCCTGCGCCATCAGCGACGTGAGCGGCGTGCGCAGGTCGTGCGAGAGCGCCGCCAGCAGCGAATTGCGCAGCCGCTCCGATTCGATGCGGACCAGCGCGTCCTGCGCGACCTCGATGTAATGCACCCGTTCCAGCGCGATGGCGGCCAGCGTCGCGAACGTATCGAGTTGCTGGCGCTGTTCCGGCGCCAGCAGCCAGTGCGGCGTCGCTGCCTCGATCGCCAGTACGCCGCGTGTGCGCATCGGCGCTACCAGCGGCATGTAGAAGACGGGGTTGCCGGGCAGGGTGTCGGTGCCCATTCCCGCGCTGGTGCCGTGGTCGAACGCCCATTGCGCGATGCCGGTGTCGAGCCCGGCGATGGCGTCGTCGCCGGCCATGGTCACGCGGCCGGCGGCATCCGGCACCAGCAAGACCGTGCGTGCGCCGAACGTGCGACCGATGGCGTCCCGCGTCGCCTCCTGGATCTGCTCCGTCTGTAGCACGCCGGACAGGGCCCGGGCAAATTCGTATAGCGCCCGCGTGCGGTTTTCGCGCCGCGCGGCGACGTGGGCCTGGAAGCGCAGGCCGGCCGTGAGGTGTCCCGTGATCAGGCCGACCGCCAGCATCACGCCGAACGCCACCAGGTACTGGATGTCCGAGATCGCGAACGTGAAGCGCGGCGGGACGAAGAAGAAGTCGAAGCAGGCGACGCTGACGCAGGTCGCGGTGACGGACGGACCGCGTCCGAGGCGCACCGCAACCAGCAGCACGACGAGCAGGAACAGCATGGCGATGTTCGCCAGGTCCAGGTAGCCGACGGTGGGCGTCGCCGCCAGTGCCATTCCAAGGCTGGACAGGACTGCCGCGCCATGGGCCACGACGGCGGCGCGGACGTCGGCGGAACGCGCGGCCGGGGCCGGCCGGACGGTGTCCGGCGCCCGCGCCGGCGGCACGGCGACTTCGAGCAGTTCGACGTCGGGCGCCAGCCGGGCGATGCGCCGGCCGCACGTGGCCTGCCATGGCCAGCGCGGCTGGCCCCGGCCCAGCGCAATACGCGCCAGGTTGTGGCTGCGCGCGTAGTCGACGACCGTGGCCTCCACGTTGTCGCCCGACAGGACCGCCGTGGCCGCGCCGAGGTCGCGCGCCAGCTTCAGCACCCCAAGGGTGCGTGCGCGCCGGCTGGCGTCGAGGCCCAGCAAACCCGGCGTCTCGACGTAGACCGCATGCCAGTCGGCGCCCAACTGGGCCGCGAGGCGCGCCGCGCTGCGCACGACGCCTTCCGCGCCCGGCCCGGGGCCGACGCAGGCGAGGAACGCCGTTCCCGTGCGCCACACGGCATCGATTGACTGTTCGACCCGGTAGGCGCGCACGTCGTCCCCGATACGCTCCGCCGTGCGCCGCAACGCCAGTTCGCGCAGCGCGATGAGGTTCCCCTTGCGGAAGAAATTGCGGCCCGCCCGCTCGGCCTGCGCCGGCTGGTACACCTTGCCGAGTTTCAGGCGCGCCAGCAGCTCGTCTGCGGGCAGGTCGACCAGCACGACCTCGTTGGCCGCGTCGAACACGGAGTCCGGCACCGTCTCGCCGACGCGCACGCCCGTGATGCCGCCGACCACGTCGTTCAGGCTTTCCAGGTGCTGCACGTTCACGGTCGTGAACACGTCGACGCCGGCGGCCAGCAGCTCGTCGACGTCCTGCCAGCGCTTCGGATGGCGCGAGCCGGGAACATTCGAATGCGCCAGTTCGTCGACGAGCACCAGTGCCGGGCGCCGGTCCAGCGCGGCGTCGATGTCGAACTCGGACAGCGCCTTGCCGCGGTAGGCGATCTGGCGGCGGGGCAGGACCTCCAGTCCGTGCAGCAGCGCTTCCGTTTCGGCGCGGGCATGCGTCTCGACGACCCCGACCAGAACGGCGCGCGTGGCGGCGAGCTGGCGCGCCGCGGACAGCATCGCGTACGTCTTGCCGACGCCGGCCGAGGCGCCGAAATAGATGCGGAGCCGGCCGCGCGTCGCGCGCCGCTCTTGTTCCCGGACCTGGGCCAGCAGCGCGTCCGGGTCGGGCCGCACCTCGGCGCCGGGGACGCTCATGCTTTCGTCCTCATGGCACCCGGCCGTCCAGGGCAAGGTTCAGCGCCAGCACGTTGACGCGCGCCTCTCCGAGGAATCCCAGTGCCGGGTCCTGCCGGTACCGGTCGATGAGTGCGCGCACCTGCGCCACAGGCATCTTGCGCGCCGCGGCGACGCGCGCTGCCTGGTACTCGGCGGCCGCTACGCTGATCTCGGGATCGAGGCCGCTGGCCGACGCGGTGACGAGATCGACGGGGATCGGCGCGTCGTTGCCCGGGTCGAGTGCCTTCAGTGCGGCCGCGCGAGCCTTGACGGCGTCGAGCAGCGCGGGATTGGTCGGTCCCAGGTTGGAACCGCTGGAGGCGGCCGCGTTGCCGGCCATGGGGGCGGTCGCGGACGGCCGGCCCCGGAAGTATCCCGGCGCCGCGAACGGCTGGCCGATCAGCGTCGAGCCGACCGTCTTGCCGCCCATTTCGATCAGGCTGCCGCCGGCCTGGCGCGGGAACGCGACGCGGCCGATGCCGGTGACGGCGGCCGGGTACAGCACGCCGCACAGCAGGGTCAGTGCGCCGAAGAGGGCGAGCAGGGGACGAAGCGTGGATGTCATCGTGTTCTCCTTGTTCAGACGAGGTGCAGTGTCGCCAGCAGCATGTCGATCAGCTTGATGCCGATGAACGGCAGGACGATGCCGCCGACGCCGTAGACGAGCAGGTTGCGGCGCAGCAGGGCGGTCGCGCCGATCGCGCGGAAGCGCACGCCGCGCAGCGCGAGCGGAATCAGGAACACGATGATCAGCGCGTTGAAGATCAGTGCCGACATGATTGCCGACGACGGGCTCGCGAGGTGCATGACGTCGAGCGCTTTCAGCTGCGGATAGGTGCCGACGAAGGCGGCGGGAATGATCGCGAAATACTTGGCGACGTCGTTCGCGATCGAGAACGTGGTCAATGCGCCACGCGTCATGAGCATCTGCTTGCCGATCTCGACGATCTCCAGCAGCTTGGTCGGATTCGAGTCGAGGTCCACCATGTTCCCGGCTTCCTTGGCGGCCTGCGTACCCGAGTTCATCGCCACGGCCACGTCCGCCTGCGCCAGTGCCGGGGCGTCGTTGGTGCCATCGCCCGTCATCGCCACCATGCGGCCGTCCGACTGGTATTCCCGGATCAGCTTCAGCTTGTCCTCCGGCGTCGCCTCGGCCAGGAAATCGTCGACCCCGGCCTCGGCGGCGATCGCGGCCGCCGTCAGCTTGTTGTCGCCCGTGATCATGACGGTCTTGATGCCCATGCGGCGCAGTTCGGCGAAGCGTTCCTTGATGCCGCCCTTGACGATGTCCTTCAGCTCCACCACGCCCAGCACGCGGCCGCCTTCGGCGACGACGAGAGGCGTGCTGCCGCGGCGAGCGGCGTCCTCCACCGTGCGCACGACGTCGGCCGGGAACGTCTCGCCGAGCGACTCGACGTGGCGGCGCACCGCGTCGAACGCCCCTTTGCGGATGCGGCGCGCGCCGATGTCGACGCCGCTCATGCGGGTCTGCGCGGAGAACGGCACGAACTCGGCATGCAGGCCTTCCAGTTCGCGCTGGCGGATGTTGAAGCGCTGCTTCGCGAGCACGACGATGCTTCGGCCTTCCGGCGTTTCGTCGGCCAGCGACGCGAGTTGCGCCACGTCGGCCAGGTCGCGTTCGGTTGTGCCGGCCGCGGGCAGGAACATGGCCGCCTGGCGGTTGCCGAGCGTGATGGTGCCCGTCTTGTCGAGCAGGAGCACGTCGACGTCGCCCGCCGCTTCCACGGCACGGCCCGACGTCGCGATCACGTTGGCGCGCATCATGCGGCTCATGCCGGCCACGCCGATCGCCGACAGCAGGCCGCCGATGGTCGTCGGGATCAGGCACACGAGCAGCGCGATCAGCACGGTGATCGTCACGGGCGTGCCGGCCTGCGCCACTTCGACCGAATACAGCGAGAACGGCAGCAGGGTCACCGTCACGACGAGGAACACGATGGTGAGCGCCACGAGCAGGATCGTCAGGGCGATCTCGTTGGGCGTCTTCTTGCGTTTTGCCCCTTCCACCATCGCGATCATGCGGTCGAGGAACGTTTCGCCCGGGTTCGCCGTGACCCTGACGACCAGCCAGTCGGACAGCACACGCGTACCGCCTGTGACGGCCGAGAAGTCGCCGCCGGATTCGCGGATCACCGGCGCGGACTCGCCCGTGATGGCACTCTCGTCCACCGACGCGACGCCTTCGACCACCTCGCCGTCGATGGGCACCACGTCGCCCGCTTCGATCAGGAGGTGGTTGCCCTTGCGCAGGTCGGTGGCGGGGCAGGGCAACCACGTGGTGCCGTGCTTCGGCACGGCCAGCTTCTTCGCGGTAACGGCTTCCTTCAGGCCGCGCAGCGAAGCTGCCTGGGCCTTGCTGCGGCCTTCGGCCAGCGCTTCCGCGAAGTTCGCGAACAGCACCGTGAACCACAGCCAGACGGCGCAGGCGAGGATGAAGCCGGCCGGGGCCTCGCCCGTGCCGAACAGGGCCTGCACGTACAACAGCGTCGTGATGATGCTGCCGACGTAGACGACGAACATGACGGGGCTGCGCAGTTGCGTGCGCACGTCGAGCTTCCTGAAGGCGTCGGCCAGCGCCGGCCCGGCCAGGCTGGTGTCGAACATGGACAGGCGCTTGGCTGCTGGCGCGTCGGCCGCTGCGTTCACGGGCGCGGTCATGGGGGCATCGAGTCGGGTCATGGCCACTCCTTTATTTGGCAAACAGCTGCAGGTGTTCGACGATCGGTCCGAGGGCCAGCGCCGGCACGTAGTTCAGCACGCCGACCAACACGACCACGCCGATCAGGAGACCCACGAACATCGGGCCGTGCGTAGGCATGGTGCCGGCCGTCGTCTGCAGGCGCTGCTTGGCCGCGAGCGAGCCGGCGATCGCCAGCACGGGCACGATGATGGCAAAGCGGCCGAACCACATGGCAATCGCGAGCATCCAGTTGTAGAACGGAGTGTTGGCGGACAGGCCCGCGAACGCGCTGCCGTTGTTGTTGGCGGCGGAGCTGAACGCGTACAGGATTTCCGAGAAGCCGTGCGCGCCCGGATTGGCGACGCCGGCCTTGCCGGCCGCCGCCAGCACGGCGATCGCGGTGCCGGCCAGCACCAGTACGGGCGTTACCAGGATGGCGATCGACGTCATCTTCATTTCGTACGCCTGGATTTTCTTGCCAAGGTATTCCGGCGTGCGGCCGATCATCAGGCCGGCGATGAACACCGCCATGATCGCGAAGATCAGCATGCCGTACAGGCCGGAACCGACGCCGCCGAAGATCACCTCGCCGAACTGCATCAGCAGGAGCGGCACCGCGCCGCCCAGTGGCGTGAACGAATCGTGCATCGCGTTGACGGCGCCGCACGACGCGGCGGTGGTGACGGCGGCGAACAAGGCCGAGGCGTCGATGCCGAAGCGGGTTTCCTTGCCTTCCATGTTGCCGCCCGCCTGCAGGGCGCTGGCATTCTGGTCGATGCCCAGCGCGGCAAGCGCCGGATGCGGCTGGTGCTCCGCCACCATCACGCCGGCCGTCATCGCGACGAACAGCACGGTCATCGCCGCGAGGATCGCCCAGCCCTGGCGGCGGTCTCCGACGAGGCGACCGAACGCGAAGCACAGGCCGGCCGGGATCAGGAAGATCGACACCATCTGGAACAGGTTCGACAGCGGGGTCGGGTTCTCGTACGGGTGCGCGGAGTTCGCGTTGAAGAAGCCGCCACCGTTCGTGCCCAGCATCTTGATGGCTTCCTGCGAGGCCACCGGGCCCATCGCGATCGTCTGCGTCGTCGTGGTCAGGGTCTCGCTGGCGGCCTGGCCATCGGCGCCCGTCGTCGGCTGCGTGTAGGTGAGCGGCTCGAGCAGCTGGACTTGCTGGTAGCTCGAGAAATTCTGGATCACGCCCTGGCCCATCAGGAACACGGAAAACACGAGCGACAGCGGCAGCAGCACGTACAAGGTGCTGCGGACCAGGTCGACCCAGAAGTTGCCGATGGACCGCGCCGACTTCGACGCGAAGCCCCGGATCAGCGCGAACACGACGGCGATGCCCGTGGCGGCCGAGAAGAAGTTCTGGCAGGTGAGCGCCAACATCTGCGTCAGATAGCTCATCGTCTGCTCGCCGCTGTAACCCTGCCAGTTGGTGTTGGCGACGAAGCTGACGGCCGTGTTGAACGCGGAATCCGGGCTCACGTTGGCCAGGCCCTGGGGATTGAACGGCAGCCAGGCCTGCACGCGCTGCAGCACGTAGACGACCAGCGTGCCGAGCGCGTTGAACGCCAGCAGGGCCAGCATGTAGGCCTTCCAGTCCATGCCCGCGTGGGCGTCGACCCCGGCCAAACGGTACAAGGCGGCCTCCGCGCGCCGCAGCCAGCCGAAACCGTGCACGCGCCCGCTTTCGGCCACGCGCGCCAGCAGGATCCCGAGCGGCCACGACATGGCCAGCAGCAGGACGAGAAACAGCGCCGGCAGCGCCAGCGAATGCATGTCCATTACAGGTCCTCCGCGCAGAACATGGCGTACAGCAGGTACGCAAGCAGGGCGCCGGATGCACCGGTACCGATCAGGTAGAACAGCGTCATTTGCGTTCTCCCAGTTTGGCGCAGCCGCTTGCCATGGCCCGGATCAGGGCAGTGAACAGGGCGATGGCGCCGATGAAGACGATATCCATGGTGACCTCACGTGGGGTTGATCAGAAAATCTTGTCGACGCTGACGACCAGCGCCTGCCTGCCGAGGAACTTGCCGTTGTCGCGGAATGCGATGGGGGAAGTGTAGGAACAGCCACGTAAAAATTTTCTAAAAAGACGTCCGTCCCGGATAAAGGCGTCGTTTATACGGCGCATCGGCCCGGTTTTTACAAAATCTTTACGGCGGCGTCAGTACGATACGGCCCATGAACATTGCTGGAGAACCAGTTTGGATACGCACAAGAACAAGAACATGGCCGGCCTCGCGCTGGCCGCCGTCGGCATCGTGTACGGCGACATCGGCACGAGCCCGCTGTATACGCTGAAGACCGTCTTCGATCCCGCGCATGGCCTGCCGCTCACGCCCGCCAACCTGGTCGGCGTCGTGTCGCTGATCTTCTGGGGCCTGTCCGTCATCGTCTCGTTCAAGTACGTGACGCTCGTGCTGCGCGCCGACAACCGCGGCGAGGGCGGCATCATGGCCCTGCTGGCGCTCGCGCTGGGCGCCGTCGGCGACCGCCGGCGCATGCAGTTCGTGCTGTTGCTGATCGGCGTGTTCGGCGCGTCGCTGTTCTACGGCGACAGCGTGATCACGCCCGCGATCTCGGTCCTGTCCGCCGTCGAGGGTCTCGAGGTCGCGACCCCGGCGCTAGGCGCCTATGTCGTGCCGCTGACGATCGTCATCCTCGTCTGCCTGTACGCGGCGCAGCGCCACGGCACGGCCGGCATCGGCCGCTGGTTCGGGCCCGTCATGCTGGTGTGGTTCGCGGCGCTGGCGGCGATGGGCGTGGTGAACATCGTGCAGAACCCCGGCATCCTCGTCGCTCTGAACCCCTGGCACGCCGTGCGCTTCTTCATCGACAACCGCGGCATCGCCTTCCTCGCGCTGGGCGCGATCGTGCTGGCCTTTACGGGCGTGGAGGCGCTGTATGCCGACATGGGCCACTTCGGCCGCAAGCCCATCCGGCTCGCGTGGTTCGCCGTCGCCTTTCCGGCGCTCGCGCTGAACTATCTCGGGCAGGGCGGCCTGCTGCTGGCGCGGCCGGACGCGATCGCCAACCCGTTCTACCAGCAGCTCGGGAGCTGGAGCGTCTACCCGCTCGTCGTGCTGTCCACCATCGCCACCGTCATCGCGTCGCAGGCGACGATCTCCGGCACCTTCTCGATGACGAAGGAAGCGATCGCGCTCGGCTTCCTACCGCGCATGCGCACCGTGCACACGTCGGAGCGCGAGATCGGCCAGGTCTACCTGCCCGTCATCAACTGGCTGCAACTGGTCGCCGTGGTGCTGGCCGTCGTCGGGTTCGGCTCGTCCGACGCGCTGGCGTCCGCCTACGGCATCGCGGTCACGGCGACGATGCTGGCGACCACCATCCTGACTTACTTCGTGATCCGCTACCGCTGGCGCCTGAATTTGCTGCTGTGCCTGGGCGCGACCGGGTTCTTCTTCGTGATCGACGCGGCATTCTTTTCGGCAAACGTCCTCAAGATCCTGCACGGCGGCTGGTTCCCGCTGACGCTGGGCGTGCTGCTGTTCACCTTGATGCTCACGTGGCGCCGCGGCCGCGCGCACGTGTTCGAGAACCTGCAGAAGCACGCGATCCCGCTCGACGCTTTCCTCGAATCACTGTTCATTGCGCCGCCGACGCGCGTGGCCGGCACGGCCATCTTCCTGCGCGGCGAAAGCGACGGCGTGCCCCATGCGATGTTGCACAACCTGTTGCATAACAAGGTGCTGCACGAGCGCGTCGTGTTTCTCACCGTGCACATCGCCGACGAGCCGTATGTCGACACGGCGTCCCGGATCCGCACCACGGATCTTGGACACGGCTGCCACCAGGTCGACGTGCGGTTCGGCTTCAAGGACGAGCCTGACATCCCCGGCATCCTTGCGCAATGCGCGGTGCATGGACTGGCCTTCGACATGATGCAGACCTCGTTCTTCGTCGCGCGCCAGACCGTGATCTCGACGCCGGGCGGCGGCATGGCGCCGTGGCGCGAACACCTGTTCGTGGCGATGCAGCGCAACGCCCGCGACGCGGCCGACTACTACCGCATACCCACCAACCGGGTCATCGAACTGGGCACGCAGGTGGAAATCTAGCGGCGCCGCTCGTGCGAATGTGGACGGCGGCCGCCGACGCGGATAAGCTGGAGGCGGAGGGGATGCCGTCACATGCACGATGCCAACCACAGCGCCGCCGACAAGGACGGCCAAGGATTGTCCGCGCTCGACGGCCAGCGCCGCCCGCTGGTCGCGCTGGCCGTCGGGCTGATCGCCGGCTTTTGCCTGCTGCTGGCCAGCCTGCAGGGCTGGAGCGCGTGGCATGCCTACGAGGCGGCAGAGGAGGAAAGCCGCGTCGCCACGACCAACATCACGCGCGCACTCGCATCGCATGCGGAGACGTCGATCAAGCTGGGCGACGCCGTGCTGGCCGAGATGGTCGAGCGGATCGAACACGACGGCCTGGGCGAGGCCGCCACGGCGCGCCTGACGGGACGGCTGCGCGAGATCACGCACGACGTGGGCGAACTGCACGGCCTGTTCGTGTACGGACCGGACGGCAAGTGGCTGACGTCGTCGCTGCCGCGCCCCATGCAGGGCAATAATTTCGACCGCGAGTACTTCCAGTTCCACCTGCTGCACGCCGGGCGCGGGACGCACGTGGGCGTGCCCGTGCGCAGCCGGTCGACGGGGGTGTGGATCCTGCCGCTGTCGCGCCGCCTCGAGAGGCCCGACGGCAGCTTCGCCGGCGTGGCGCTGGCCACGCTGAACCTGGCGTGGTTCGGCCGCTTCTACGAAAAATTCGATGTCGGCGCGAAGGGCACCATCCTGCTGGCGCTCGACAACGGCACGCTGATCTATCGGCGGCCGTTCCGCGACGAGCAGGTCGGCATGGATATCCGCAACGGCAGCATCTGGCGGCGGCTCCAGAACGACGCCCCCGCCGGCTCGCTCGTGGAGGCGCCGAAGGTCGACAACATCGAACGCGTGTACAGCTACCGGCGGCTGCAGGGTTTTCCGTTGATCGTCGCCAGCGGCCTGGCCACGGACGAGGTCTTCGCCGGATGGCGCCGGACCACGGCGCAGACATCCGTGCTGGGCGCGGCGGCGCTGATCCTGCTGGCGTGCGGCGGCGTAGTCCTCGTGCGCCAGATCCGCATCCGCGAGCGGCTCGAGCGCGACCTGCGCCGCGTGGGCGTCTCGCTCAAGCGCCACAACGCGTCGCTGCAGAGCCTGGCCGACAGCGACGCGCTGACGGGCCTGGCCAACCGGCGCCTGTTCGAGGACCGTCTCGTGAGCGAATACGAGCGCGCGCGCCGTAGCGGGGCGCCGTTTGCCCTCATCATGGCCGACGTCGATCACTTCAAGCAGTACAACGACCGCTACGGGCACCCGGCCGGCGACGAGTGCCTGCGCAAGGTGGCGGGCGCCATCGAGCTCGGGGCACGCCGCCCGGGCGACCTGGCGGCGCGCTACGGCGGCGAGGAATTCGCCGTGATCCTGGCCGACACCGATCTCACCGGCGCCAACGCGGTGGCCGACACGATTCGCGCGGCCGTGGCGGCCCTGAACCTGGACCACGCCGACAACCCGGCCGGCCGCGTCACCATCAGCATGGGCGTGTACGTGGGCCACCCGGCGCTGGCCGAGCGCAACGATCCGCTGGCCTGGGTCGACGTGGCCGACCGGCTGCTGTACGAGGCCAAGGATGCCGGCCGCGACCGCGTCGTGTCGCGCGAGGGACACGAGGCGGCCGTGTGATGCCGTGCGCTGGCCGGCGGTAAAAGGTCTACACTGATGTGGAGGCTGCCTCGCGCGATCTGATAGGCAAACCATGGAAGCGAACGACACATCGACCAAGCAAGGCAAGCGGACCCCGCTGCTCGACGACCAGTTGTGCTTTGCGCTGTACTCGACCGGTCTGGCGATGAACAAGGTGTACCGCAAGCTGCTGCGCAAACTGGACCTGACCTACCCGCAATACCTCGTCATGCTGGTGTTGTGGGAAAAGGACGAGCAGACGGTGTCCGAGATCGGCGCCCGGCTGTTCCTGGACTCGGCCACGCTGACGCCGCTGCTCAAGCGGCTGGAAGCGGCCGGCCTGGTGAGCCGGACCCGGTCCGCCGCCGACGAACGGCAGGTCGTCGTGGCCCTGAGCCCCGCCGGCCGCGCGCTGGAGCAGGAAGCCGCCGCGATCTACGACGGCGTGCTGTGCGCCACCGCGTGCGAACCGTCCGACCTCGCTGCCCTCAAGCGTCAGCTGGACATGTTGCGCGGCAAACTGGCCGACCATACGTGAGTAATGCATATTTTTAGTCACAAACGCTTACGTGCCGGATGATGCGATTTTGAACACGGACTGCTATCTTAATGGGTGGCATCCATGACAAAGGGGACACGCATGAACACCATCCATCTCGCATTGGCGGCCGGGCTGCTCGCCGCCGGCGCTGCACAGGCCCAGCTGCTGGACGGCGCGGCGGCGCCGAAGGACCTGTCCGCCACGCAAGTGTTGTCCCCGCCGTTCGCGAAGATCCTGCCCGTCCCCCGCACCTACATGGGTAATGAGACGGAAACGGGCGGCCTGCGCTACCAGGACAAGAGCGCGTTCGGCATCTACGTGTCCGATCCCAAGCTGTTCGCGGGCGTCAACCTGTCACCGAACTTCGCCATCGAGACGGGCTACGCGAACCTGTACACGCGCGGCTTCCACTTCGCCGATTACGCCCGTCCCGACGAGGTGAACGGCGCGCTCGGCACCAAGGGGGTCAACAGCTACCTGGCGGCGCGGCTCAACGTGCCCGTCAACGACCAGTTCTCCGCCTACGGCAAGCTGGGCGTGGCCGTCAGCGAGCGCGTGACCCACGACAAGACCTTGCGCAACACCGTGTCGGACATCGACGTCGGCCCCTATGTCGGCATGGGGGCGCGCTACAAGGTGAGCGAGAAGGCAACCGTGTCCGCAGGCTACGAGCAGTACGGCAACAGCGCGAAGAAGTGGGGCAGCGAGACCAATAACTCGGGCCTGCAGGCCAAGTTCAAGATGGGTTTCTAGCGCTGTGTCACAATCACGCGCATGGAAAAACTGCTCTCTGAATTGATTCGCCTGTACCTGCTGCCGGACAGTCCGGCCGCGCAGGACGGCCCCGGCCCCGCCGTGGACCTCGTCTCCGGCGCGGGCCTCGTGCGCGCCATCGCAATCCCGTTCCGCAAGGCGCCCGGAGAGGACGCGCAGCATTGGGAACGCCTGTGCACCGTCGCGAACGGCCTGCAGGCCGACTTCGGTTTCCCGGCCCCTGCGGTGAGCGTGACGAGCACGGGCGGCTTCATGCTGTGGCTGTCGCTGGCGGCACCCGTGCCGGTCGCCGATGCGCGCCGCTTCGTCGCCGGCCTGGGCCGGTTGTGGCCAGACACGCTGCCGCCCGCCGACGCCATCGGCTTGCCCGTCGAACTGCCGCCGTGCGCGAACACGGCGACCGGGACGTGGGCCGCGTTCATCCATCCGGGCATGGGCGCGTCGTTCGCGGACGAGTCCGGGCTCGACATGGCGCCGCCCGTGGCGGGACAGGTCGCGTTCCTGGAGGGCCTGGACAGCATCGCGCCCGGCCAGTTCGGCGCCGCGCTGGCGCGGCTCGAGGCCCCCGCGGCACCTCCCGCCGCGCCGCCTTCTCCTCCGGCCGCCGACGGCCTGCTGCTGAAGGACGCGACCCTGGAAGACATCGTCCGCGTCCTGCACGCGCGCGGCATCGAACCCACGTTCCGCTTCACGCTCCCACGATGAAGCGCGCCTTGCTGGCCGCGGCGGCCGCTGTCGCCGCGGTTGCCTTGAGCGCGCAGGCGGCCAATCCGATCGTCCAAGGCTGGTATGCCGATCCGGAAATCCGCGTCTTCGGCGACACGTACTGGATCTATCCGACGTATTCCGCCGACGCCGGCAAGCCATCTAGGCCATCGGTCTTCACGCCGGCGCAGCAGCGCATGCGCGCGCGTTCGGACCTGATCTGGGCGCCGTTCCTGAAACAGACGTTCCTCGACGCGTTCTCGTCGCGCGACCTCGTGCACTGGACGCGGCACGAGCGCGTGCTCGACGTCGCCGACGTGGCCTGGGCCGCGTACGCGGTGTGGGCGCCGTCGGCCATCGCGCATAACGGCAAGTACTACCTGTTCTTCGGCGCCAACGACATCCAGAGCAACGACCAGATGGGCGGCATCGGCGTGGCCGTCAGCGACCGGCCCGAAGGCCCGTTCAGGGATGCGCTGGGCAAGCCGCTGATCGGGCGGATCCACAACGGCGCGCAGCCGATCGACCAGATGGTGTTCAAGGACGACGACGGCCAGGTCTACATGGTCTACGGCGGCTGGAAGCACGCCAACGTCGTCAAACTCGCGCCGGACCTGCTCGGCGTCGTGTCGTTCCCGGACGGGACGACGTTCAAGGAAGTCACGCCCGATCCGGCCTACGTGGAAGGCCCGTTCATGGCGAAGCGCCGTGGCGTGTATTACTTCATGTGGTCGGAAGGGGAGTGGACCGGGCCCGACTACCGCGTCGCGTATGCGATGGGCCCGTCGCCGTTCGGTCCGTTCAAGCGCATCGGCACGATCCTCGCGCAGGATGGCCGCATTGCGCGCGGTGCCGGCCACCATGCCATCGTCAACGTGCCCGGCACCGACGAGTGGTACATCGCCTACCACCGCCGCCCGCTGGATGAGACCGACGGCAACCATCGCGAGCTCGCGGTCGACCGTTTGATCTTCAACGACGACGGCACGATCCGGCCCGTCGTCATGACCAGCGAAGGCGTCGTTCCGCGGCCAGTGCGCTGATCACGGCGCCAGCTCGCCCGTGCAGCGCGCGTCCTTCCTGCGTGCGACCCTGATCCTGCTGAATGCCGTCGTGCCCGACGAATTCACGCAGGCGCGCGTGACGCTCAACGTCGCGCATTCGCAGCCGCCATCGCCGCCGGCTGAATCCAGGTGCTTCGGCTTTCCCGAACTTCGGCTTCCGATATTTCTGATTCTATTGTTGCTCTGACAGCTATACACTTTGTCCGTCGTCAATATAAGACGACCTGCCGATCCAAAGTCGATCGGCGGAACCAAAGCTGAAAGGGAATCGAAATGAATCGAGTGTCATTGAACGCGGGCGTGAAGCTCGTCATCGCCGTCGTCGTGCTGATCCTGCTGTTCGCGCTGGCACCGTTCGGGACGGTGCCGGCCGGCCATCGCGGCGTGATGACGACGTTCGGCAGCCCGAGCGACCAGGTGCTGAGCGAGGGCATCCACTTCCGCATACCGCTGGCGCAGAAGCTCAACCTCGTCAACGTCTCGATCCAGAAGGGCGAAGGCGACGGCGATGCCGCCTCGCGCGACCTGCAGACCGTGCACACCCGCGTGGCGCTGAACTACCACGTCCGCCCGGATGCCGCGGTGACGGTGTTCCGCGACCTGGGCAACGAGCCGGGCCCGCGCATCATCATCCCGGCCGTGCAGGAAGCGGTGAAGGCCGTTACGGCCCGCTTCACGGCCGAGGAACTGATCGCCAAGCGTACCGACGTGCGCGACCAGATCGTCACCCAGCTGCGCGAGCGGCTGGCGCGCCACGGCATCGTGGTGGACGAGTTCTCGATCGTGAACTTCAATTTCTCGCGTTCGTTCAATGAAGCGATCGAAGCGAAGACGACGGCCGAGCAGCTGAAGCTGAAGGCGGAACGCGACCTGCAGCGCATCGAAGTGGAAGCGAAGCAGCGCGTGGCGCAGGCCCGTGCCGAAGCCGAATCGCTGGCCGTGCAGCGCCAGCAGGTGACGCCGGAACTGATCCGCCTGCGCGAGATGGAGAACCAGCGCATGGCCATCGAGAAGTGGGATGGCAAGCTGCCCAGCGTGGCCGGTGGTGCGGTCCCGTTCATCAACGTGGGCAATGGCGTTAAATGATCCTCACCATTGTAATCAAGTGAAACAGGAGTAGCGTCGGCGTATGGCTGAGATCGTGCAGCCTACGTCGCGCTATGTCATGCAACGTGCATCGCCTTATCTGCATGCATATTTGGCTTGCGGGTCAATGATATGCACACCCGTAACAGATCCTTACCATTCCCAGATTTTTGCTTTCTGAACACGTTGCTATCGTGGCGTCCTCACACCACCACTGGAGATAGCCATGAAAGCACTGCCCCTCATCCTCGCCGCCGCCACGCTCGTTGCCGGTAGCGCCGCACACGCCCAGCAATCGACGACGTTCAAGCCGTATATCGGCGTGGGTGTCGCGAGCGCGGCGAACCGGGACACCGACAGCCGCCACGCCGACGCCAAGATCTTCGGCGGCGTCGATTTCACCGACAACCTGGGCGTGGAAGCGGGCTACGTCAACTTCTCCAGCCGCGACCGCCAGTACCCGGAAGCGTACACGGGCATCCCGGGCGGGGTGAAGACCACGACGAAGGGCTACGGCGCCTACGTCGCCGCCAAGTACACGGTGCCCATCACCGACCGCTTCTCGGCCTACGGCAAGCTGGGTCTCGCGCACAGCCAGCGCAAGTGGAGCAACAACATCGGCTACTCGGCGGCGGACAATGACAACGACGTGTATGCCGGCGTGGGTGCGCAGTACAAGCTGAACGAGAACATCTCGATCGTGGGCGAGTACGAGAACTACGGCAAGCGCAAGGACTTCGGCGCGCGCGCGGGCGTGTGGTCGGCCGGGCTGAAGTTCGGGTTCTGATCGCCAGCCGTCGAATTGGTTGCTAGAATAGTTTAATAATTAAACTATTTTGGAGGCGTCCATGGCGCTGAACCGGGCCGCATTGGCCGAGCTGCTGGGCTTCCGCCTGCGCCGCGTGAACCAGGTGCTGGCGCGCGAGTTCGGCCGCGCCACGGACGACTATGGTTTGCGCGAGGGCGAGTTCACGTCGCTCGCGACCATCGCGTCCAACCCGGGCATTTCCCAGAACGAGATCTGCCGTGTGACCGGGATCGACAGGACGGCCGCCGTGGCCGTCATCGACGATCTCGAGCGGCGCGGCTGGGTCACGCGCGCGCGCGCGGCCGACGACCGGCGCCGCTACGTCCTGCACATCGCCCCGGCGGGCAAGCGCGCACTCGACGACCTCGTCGACCGCACCCGGGAGGTCGAGGACCGCGTGCTCGCCGCCCTGACCGACGCCGAGCGCCGCAGGCTGTTCGCCACGCTGGACAAGCTGGTCGAACGCGTCCTGGCTAACGATCCATGACACCACAACCAAGGAGACCCATGCGCATCACCCCCATCCTGTTCGCCGTCCTGCTGCCCGGACTGGCCCATGCGGACGACCTGGCCGCACGCTGCGAGGCCCTCGCCAACTACCGCCACGACGACCTGCGCATCACGCGCGCGACACTCGACACCGCGCCCGTGCGCCACTGCCGGGTCGAGGCCGACTTCGAACGCCGCACGGGCGCCGACGGCAAGCCCTACGCGATCCGCATGGAATTGCGGCTGCCGGACGGCTGGAACGGCAGGCTGGTGTTCCAGGGCGGCGGCGGCATGAACGGCTTCGTCGCCCCCGCCCTGGGCGGCAACATCAATGCGCAATCGAGCCGTCCGACGGCGCTGGCGCAGGGCTTCGCCGTGGTCAGCACCGACACGGGCCACGTGGCCGCCCACGGCGCCGACGCGAGCTTCGCGCGCGACCAGCAGGCCAAGCTGAATTACGCGTACGCGGCCATCGGCAAGGTCGCGCTGCAGGCGAAGGCGCTGACCGCCACGCTGGGCGGACACGCCCCCGAGCGCAGCTATTTCATGGGATGCTCGAACGGCGGGCGCGAAGGCATGCTGATGGCGCAGCGCTACCCGACCCTGTTCGACGGCGTGCTGGTCTCGAATCCGGCCTTCAACCTGCGCGATGCCGCCGTGCTGTCGTTCGCGACCGGCAAGGCCTACGACCGCGCCTCCCACGGCGCCGCCGCGCGCTTCGTCACGCCGGCGGAAGGGGAGTTGATCCGCGGCGCACTGCTGGAACAATGCGATGCCCTCGACGGTGCGCGCGACGGCATGATCTTCGACCACGCGGCCTGCCATTTCGACGTGAAAGCGCTGGCCTGCAAACCCGGCCAGCGCGCCGGCACCTGCCTGGCGCCGGACAAGGCGGACGCCATCGCACGCGCCTTCCAGGGACCGCTCGACACCGCGGGCAAGCCGCGCTTCACGCCGTGGACGTGGGACAGTTCCGTGTTCACGCCCGAATGGCTGGGCTGGCAGACCGGCAGCGTCAACCCGGACGGCAGCACCAACACCTTCCTGCGCGACCTGGTCGCCAGTTCGCTGACCCAGTATTTTGCGTACCCGCCCATCGACGGCGGCAGCCTGACCGGCAGCGCGGCCGACGTCGACCGCCTGCTGCGCGCCACCGGGGAAACCGCGGCCTGGACCGACGCCACGTCGACCGACTTCCGCACGTTCGCCGCCCGCGGCGGCAAGCTGATGCTGGTCGACGGCTGGTCCGATCCGATCTTCAGCGCCGACGACCTGGTGCGCTGGCACGCGCAGATGGCCGACGACATGCGCCAGGCCAGCGGCAAGCCGGCCGACGGTTTCGCGCGCCTGTTCATGGTGCCCGGCATGGCCCATTGCGCGGGCGGCAAGGCGCTCGACGACATGGACGGACTGGGTGCATTGGTGAAATGGGTCGAGCAGGACGAAGCACCTGCTTACCTCACGGCCACCGGCCGCGCGTTCCCGGGCGTGAGCCGGCCGATCTGCGCCTGGCCGGCGATCGCGCGCTACAAGGGGACGGGGCCACTCGACGACGCGGCCAGCTTCGCCTGCGCGCGTTGAAATGAAAAAAGGCGGGACCGAAGTCCCGCCAAGAGGGTACAGCAGAAGATGCGATGAAGCGTTACGTCAGAAGCGGTAGGTCAGCGACGCTTCCCATGCACGGCCGAAGATCGGACGCGCGTTGATCGGGCCGGTGCTGGCGCCCACGAGGCGCGAATTACCTTCCGTCAGGCCCAGCTCGTTGTTGACGTTGGTGCCCGTGACGCGGAATTCCAGCTTGTCGGACAGCTCGGCCAGGATGCCCAGGTCCAGCGTGTTA
>CBIHQW010000022.1:0-110630 GCA_966212285.1 Massilia kyonggiensis | reverse complement strand
ACCGCGTGGGCGTGTACGGCTCGGGCCTGTGCTGCGGCACGCTCGTCGAGCGGGGGCAGGCGGCGCTGTCCTGGCTGTCGCAGTCGACCGCGTTTGCCGGCTCGCGCCAGTACGCGGAACAGAAGCGCTACGACATCATCCAGCTGCTGCCCGTGCGCATTCCCGGCGCCGATGGGATCGTGCTCGACATCGATCCGGACGCGACGCATCCGGATCGCGACGGCGGCTTGTTTATGGTTTAACCGACCGTTTAGCCGACGACGACTTTCGGCGCGCCCGCCGCCATCGACCCGATGACGGCCGCGTCGCCGAAGCCTTCGCGGCGGAACAGCGCCAGCACCTCGTCGACGCTGCCCGGATCGCACGACACGAGGAGGCCGCCCGACGTCTGCGGGTCCGTCAGCAGCACGCGCTGCGTGTCCGTGATCGCGGCGCCCAGTTCGACGTCGTGGCCGTACGCATCCCAGTTGCGGCCGGAGGCGCCCGTGAAATAGCCGGCGTGGGCCAGCGCCTCGACACCCGGCAGCAGCGGGATGTGCGCCATGTCCAGTTGCGCCGTCAGCTGCGCGCCGCGCGCCAGCTCGAGCAGGTGGCCCAGCAGGCCGAAGCCGGTGACGTCCGTCAGCGCGTGCACGCCCGCCAGTTCGGAGAGCGCCTTGCCCGGCTTGTTCAGCTTCGTCGTGTTCGCGACCATGGCGGCATAGCCGTCCGCATCCAGCTGGTCCTTCTTCAGCGCGGCCGACAGCACGCCCACGCCCAGCGGCTTGCCGAGGACGAGCACGTCGCCCGCGCGCGCATCCGCGTTGCGCTTGACCTTCGACGGGTGCACGAGACCCATCACGACGAGGCCGTAGATGGGTTCCACGGAGTCGATCGTGTGGCCGCCCGCGATGGGGATGCCCGCTTCCGCGCAGATCGATTCGCCGCCCTGGATGATCTTGCCGATCGTCTCTAGTGGCAGCTTGTTGATCGGCATGCCGACGAGGGCCAGCGCCATGATCGGCGTGCCGCCCATCGCGTACACGTCCGAGATCGCGTTGGTGGCGGCGATGCGGCCGAAGTCGAACGGATCGTCGACGATGGGCATGAAGAAGTCGGTCGTGGCGATCAGCGCCTGTTCGTCGTTCAGCCTGTAGACGGCCGCGTCGTCGGCCGTCTCGATGCCGACCATGAGCTCTTTCGGCACGGGGAAGCCGCTCGACTTTTTCAGGATCTCGGACAGCACGCCCGGCGCGATCTTGCAGCCGCAGCCGCCGCCGTGGGAGAACGAGGTCAGTTTGATGGGTTGGTCGGCGGATGTGTTCATACGGTGCTCTTGTAGTCTTGCGTTGAGTGGAAGAGAAGATTATCCACCAAGTCGAGCAGGCGCGCTCGCTCGGCGGCGGGAGCAAACAGGGCAGCGCGCCCGGCGCACTGGCGGCGCAGGCGGTCCGCGAAACGCGGGTCGGTCGCGCTGCGTTCGATGAGGCGGGCCAGCGCCTGTGCGTCGCCGGGTGCGAACAGGCCGGCGTAATCGTCGCCCAGCATGCCGACGTTGCCGGAGATGCTAGACGCCAGCACCGGCACGCCGCTCGTCACGGCTTCGATGATGACGTTCGCGCCGCCTTCCATGCGCGATGCGATGACCATCGCGTGGCAGCGCCGCAGCCGGCGCCGCGTCGCCATGTGGGGCAGGGCGCCGAGCCAGCGGTAGGTGGGCGTCGCGGCCTGCGTCTCCTGCGCGCGGCGGCCCAGTGCGGGGTCGAGCGCGGCGCCGATGTGCAGCAGGCGCACGCCGGGCGTACGGACGAGGCGGGCCGCATCCATGAACGCCTGCGGATCTTTTTCCTCACGCAGGTGGCCGATCATCGCGACGTCCAGCGGCATGCGCGGCCGGGCAGGGCGCAGGCGCGGGGCCGACTGGTAGATCACGTGCGTCTTCGCGCGCACCGCGTCCGGCAGCTCGTCCAGCCCGCGCGGCTGCAGCACGACGAGCGCGTGCGCGCGGGCGAGCGAGGCTTGCGCGGCGGCGTCGTCGTGGATGTCGCGGTACAGGTCCGTGCCCGTCAGGACGAGCAGCGCGGGCTTGGCCGGATGCGCCTCGTGGAATGCCGCCAGCGCGGCGGCGGAGCGGCGCGCGTGCAGGGCGATCAACAGGTCCGGCACCGGATCGCCGGCTTGCCAGCCGGGGCCGATCGTGACGCGGTAGTCGCGCGCGAGGTGGCGCCGCCAGCGGCTGGCCGTCTGCCAGTTGCCGTTGTTTTCGCGGGCGGATGCGGGGCTGACGATATGGATGTGCGCTCGGGGCATCGGGTCGGAATGGAGTCGGAATTGGTCGTACAATGATGCATGACCGTCAATCAAGCATCGTTCCGCCACGCGGGACCCAGGGAACTGGCCGTCGCATTGCAGGATGCGCGGCATTATACGCTCGCGCTGTTCGAGGCCCTCGCGGCCGCCGGCTACGACGACGCGGCCCGCGTGCCGCGCCTCCCGATCGTGAACCCGCCGTTGTGGGAACTGGGCCATACGGCCTGGTTCGCCGAATGGTTCGTGCTGCGTGGCGCGATGGACAGCCGGCCCGGTGCCGCCAGCGGCCACTCGCTGCTGGCGCGCGGCGACGACTGGTTCGATTCCGGCACCGTCCCGCACAGTGCGCGCTGGACCCTCGACCTGCCGCCGCCGGGCGCCGTGAAAACCTATTGCCACGAGGTGCTCGACCGCATCCTCGACCGGCTCGCGCACGAGGCCGGCGACGACCTCGCGCTGTATCCATATCGCCTGGCACTGGCCCATGAAGACATGCACGGCGAAGCCTTCCTGTACTCCTTGCAGACGCTGCAGTCGCGCGGCGCGCCGGCGCCGGCGGGTGCGCTGGCGCCACGCGCGCAGTCGACGGCCGCGGGCAGGGCGGGCGAGATCGCCTTCCCCGGCGGGAGTTTTCTTCGCGGCGGCGACCAGTCGACCGGCTTCGTGTTCGACAACGAGAGGAACGCCGCGGTCGTCAAGGTCGCGCCGTTCGCCATCGACGCGGGACTCGTCAGCACGGCCGCCTACCTCGACTTCGTGCACGACGGCGGCTACGAGCGTGCGCAGTACTGGACGGATGCCGGCCGCGCCTGGCTCATGACGCAGGAGCGGTCGGCGCCGCGCTACTGGGCGCGCGAAGGGGAGGATTGGTACACGGTGCGCTTCGGCCGGCCCGTCGCCCTCGACCTCGCGGAGCCCGTGCGTCATGTGAATCTGTACGAGGCGCAGGCCTGGTGCGCGTGGGCGGGCCGCCGGCTGCCGACGGAAGACGAGTGGGAATACGCGGCAGGGTCGACCCAGCCGGGCTTCGCGTGGGGGGCGTTGTGGGAATGGACGGCGTCCGCCTTCCTGCCGTTCGCGGGCTTCGAGGCGGATCGCTACCGCGATTATTCGGCGCCGTGGTTCGGCACGCGCCAGACCTTGCGCGGCGCATCGTTCGCGACGCCGGCGCGGCTGCGTTCGCCGCACTTCCGCAATTTCTTCACGCCGGAGCGTGACGACATCTTCGCCGGATTCCGCAGCTGCGCGTTATAAAAACAAAACCCCCGGCACCTTGCGATGCCGGGGGTTTTACGTTTCTACTGACGATCAGCGATCGCCGAACGTGCGACGAGCCGAGTCGGCCGAACGCGGATGCGCGCCGAAAGCCGGGCGTTCGCGGCGCTGGCCGCCTTCGCTGCGGAAGCCGCCTTCACGACGCTGGCCCTGGTAGCCACCTTCGGTGCGTGGTGCGCCTTCCGTGCGGAAGCCACCTTCGCGACGCTGGCCTTGATAGCCGCCTTCGCTGCGCGGTGCCCCTTCGCTGCGATAGCCGCCTTCGCGACGCGGTGCGTCACCGCGGTAGCCTTCACCGGCCGGCTTGTGGAAGCTGCGCTGGCCCGGCTTGCCGCCGCGGCCGTCGCCCGGCTTCCAGCCCGGACGCGCGCCCGAACGCGGTGCTGCCGAACGCTTCGGCTCGAAGCCTTCCACCACGTCGACCGGGATGGTCTGCTTGGTGAAGCGTTCGATGCGGCGCACGTTCATGCTTTCCGCGTGGTTCACGAGCGAGACTGCCGTACCGTTGCGGCCGGCGCGGCCCGTGCGGCCGATGCGGTGCACGTAGTCTTCCGGGAACTTCGGCAGGTCGTAGTTGACCACGTGGGTGATCGACGGCACGTCGATGCCGCGCGCGGCGACGTCGGTTGCCACGAGCACGCGCACCTGGCCGCGACGCATGCTGTCCAGCGTGCGGTTGCGGGCGCCCTGGTGCATGTCGCCATGCAGTGCGGCGGCCGCGAAGCCGGCGATGTTCAGGCGGTCGGCGATCATGTCGGCGTCACGCTTGGTCGCCGTGAACACGACGGCCTGGTCCATGGTTTCATCGCGCAGCAGGTGGTCGAGCAGGCGGTTCTTGTGCGACAGGTCGTCGACGAAGTGCACCTTCTGCGTGATGTTTTCGTGGCGGTTGGCCGCGCTCATGATCTGGATCACCTGCGGGTTCTTGGTGATGCGGCGCGCCATGTTGCCGACGACGCCATCGAGCGTGGCCGAGAACAGCATGGTCTGGCGCGTTTCCGGCGTCGCGGCGACGATCTTCTCGATGTCCTCGATGAAGCCCATGTCCAGCATGCGGTCGGCTTCGTCCAGCACGAGGATCTCGAGCTGCGAGAAGTCGATCTTGCCCGACTCCATGTGGTCGATCAGACGGCCCGGGGTCGCGACGAGGATTTCCGGATTCTTGGCCAGCAGTTGCATCTGCTTCGGATACGGCATGCCACCCAGGATAGCCACGGCGCGGATGCGGCGCATGTGCGCGGTGTACTGTTCGGTCGCGGTGGTCACCTGCAGGGCCAGTTCGCGGGTCGGGGTCAGGACCAGCATCTTCGGCTGGGCAGCCTTGAAACGGACGCGCTCGCCACGAGCGCGTGCTGCCTGCGCTTCCTGCGCAGGGGTACGGCCGGCCGCTGCCGGTTCGGTGTTGGCAAATTTGTTCAGGGCGGGCAGCATGAAGGCTGCCGTCTTGCCGGAACCGGTTTGCGACGAGACCAGCAGATCGCGGCCCGCGATCGCTGCCGGCACCGCCTGCTCCTGCACCGGGGTCGGCTTTTCATAGCCGGCCTGGAAGACTGCCTTGACGATGGACGCGTGTAAGCCTAGTGCTTCAAAACTCATTGTTTAACTTTACTTTCGGTATGGATCAGTGAGCGTCCACGCTATTCGGAGCGGAACGCGAAATAGCAACGCGAGCCAACAATACGAAATGACTCTGAAACGAAAGAAATTTCGGCACAAAAGCTTTGCGCCGGGTCGGTGCCAGTTTCGGCACGCAGGGCGGGAGGGCTTTATGGATGCATCCTACGGGCGCGTCGTAAAACCTGCTGCGCGTTGCCGATTTCGTTTGCGATGCTCACTGTACTTTCGTACAGCTGCGCTTCTCAACGAAATCTGCTGCCGCTCGCGACGGTTTTCCGAAGCCCCACTTCATGGATGCATGGGCTTGCGTAGCTGCTAGTGGTACTGCTGTAGGTGCCTGCCGTGTTTATTGCAGCGCACAACCAACACTATACCGCACTTTTGGATAGCGTGCACGGCACGCGTCGAGATGTGCGCGTATTGACGGGTCGTCAGCCCGTCACGTGGTCAAAATGACACGAATCAGCGGCGCTTGCGGCCGTTGGCGTTGACGGCAGGCTTGGAACCGCGCGACACGCGGCTCTTGATCTCGGCCACCGCATGCGCGGCGCTGGCCTTGATGCGCTGGGCGCCGGTCAGCTTGCGGCCGTTGCGGCGCGCATCGCCGCGGTCGGCTTCCAGCATCATGGATGCGTTCTCGACGATGCTTTCGGCGATGTCGTTGCCGGCGGTCGCGCTCGTCTTCGGCACGAGGATGGTCGAGCCGGCCTTCAGGCGCATCTGCGGCGGAATGTTGTTGGCCTGGCGGATGACTTCCGGGGTCGTGCCCAGTTTCGCGGCCAGCGAGGCGATGCTTTCGCGGGCCGACGTGATCTTGTGCGTGGTCCAGGTCGACAGTGCGCGGCCCCATTGCGCGAGGTTCAGGTTGAACTTCTCGGCATTTTCCTTCGGCAGCAGGATCTTGGTCGATTCGCCCGTGATCACCGGCTTCTTGAATTGCGGGTTCAGGGCCTTGAATTCGTCGACGGACATTTCCGCCAGCTGGGCGGCGACGGCCAGGTCGATGTCGGACGTCTTGTCGACGGCGACGAAATACGGCGTATTGTCGATCGTCGGCAGCGCGACGCCATACTGGGCCGGGTTGGCGATGATGTTCTTGACGGCCTGCAGCTTCGGCACGTAGTTGCGGGTTTCCGCCGGCATCAGTTCGGCCAGGCTTTCGAAATCGGTCGGCTTGCCCAGTGAGCGGTTCTTCTGGATCGCCTTCTGCACATTGCCTTCGCCCCAGTTATACGCGGCGAGGGCCAGTTGCCAGTCGCCGAACATCGTATACAGGCGCTGCAGATAGGTGAGGGCGGCGTCGGTGGAAGCGAGCACGCCGCGGCGCTCGTCCTTGAACATGTTCTGCTGCAGGTTGAAGTCGCGCCCGGTGCCCGGCACGAACTGCCAGATGCCGGCCGCGTCGGCGGTCGACAGGGCTTGCGGGTTGAACGCGGATTCGATCACGGGCAGCAGGGCCAGTTCGGTCGGCATGCCGCGCTTTTCGAGCTCCTGCACGACGTGGTACAGGTACAGCGACGCGCGGCCCGACGTGCGCGTCAGGTAGTCCGGACGGCTCGCGTACCACTGGACGTGCTTGGCGACGAGGGCATTGTCGATGTCGGGAATGGCGTAGCCACTGCGGATGCGGGCCCACAGGTCGGGGTCCTTGTAGTCGTCGGACTTGGACGGGCTCAGGGATTGCGGCAGGATCGCCTTGGCCATGGCGGCCGCGCTGCTGCTGCTTTGGGCGATCGGGCTCGGGGCGCTGTCGGCGGCGTGGCTGATCGCGGAGACTGACAGGAGCGCGATGGCCAGGGCGTAAGTGGAGCGAGTCGTTTCGTTCATAGCTTTCCAGTGTTGCGTCCAGGAACGGCAGGACTGACGAGTGAAGTCGGAGTGTACGGACCAGTTACCGAGTCAGTCAAGAAATATGTCGGCGCGGTTACAAAAAATCTTGTCTATTCTTTTTGCTAACGTGAGTACCCGTTAAGACGAGATAACAGGGGGTATGGTTCCGGCAGACTCGTCTTTGGCTGATGGAGATCAAGCGATTTTATGGATACCCCTGGGGTGTATGAGAAATTTCCAGGGCGAAAATCGGTGCCTCCGCGAGCCCGGCATTGTCAAATTTGTACCTGGACTTCATGGGCTGGCGGGTAATACCACCCTGTCATTCAAGGTAGCCCGGCTTGTCCAACGTTCCATGAGAGGACGCAAAAAGCGTACAATTGCCGTCTCCGCATCACGTAGTTTTGCCTTTCCGCGAATGCGGGTTCTCTACCTCTTAGAAAGCATCAGATGAGCACTGCCAACGAGAACGTGGACGATGACGCCATCATCGCCGCCACCCGGCGCTGGGTCGACCGCGCCGTCATCGGCCTGAACCTTTGTCCGTTCGCCAAGGCGGTGCAAGTGAAGGACCAGGTGCGCTACGTCGTCGCGCACGCGCGCACGCCGGAGTCCCTGCTGGACACGCTGATGGACGAGCTGCAGCTGCTGGCCGACACGGATCCGGAGCAGGTCGACACGACCCTGCTGATTCACCCGTACGTGCTGCAGGATTTCCTGGACTTCAATGAATTCCTCGACGTGGCCGACGCCGCCGTCGAAGACATGAGCCTGGACGGCGAGCTGCAGATCGCGAGCTTCCACCCGGACTACCAGTTCGCGGACACGGACCCGAACGATATCGAGAACTATACGAACCGTTCGCCTTACCCGGTGCTGCAACTCCTGCGCGAAGACAGCATCGACCGCGCCGTGGAAGCGATTCCCGACGCGGCCGAGATCTTCGAGAAGAATATCGAGACCATGGAAAAGCTCGGCCATGAAGGCTGGGACAAGCTCGATGTCGGCCCCGCTCGTTGACGCGCAGGGAGCGCCGCTCCCTGTGCGACCGGACACGCCCTGCGTTGCAGTCTGCTCGACCACCTTCGACGACATCTGCCGCGGCTGCGGCCGGACCGTCGTCGAGGTGGCCCATTGGGTCTCGATGACGGCCGACCAGAAGGAAGTGGTGTGGCAGCGCATCCTGGCGCAGGGCTACCCGCGCCGCAATACCTGATCAGAAGGTTCCGACGAAATCCCGCTTGCCGATGTCCAGCCCGTTATGGCGCAGGATGTCGTACGCCGTCGCGGCGTGGAAATAAAAGTTCGGCAGTGCATAGTGCAATAAATAGACCTGGCCCTTGAACTGGCGCTGGTTGGCGCCCGTGCCGATCGTCACGTCGCGGTCGCCGCCGGCGTCCACCGCCTCGCGCGCCACGGTGTCCAGGAAGGCCAGCGTCTTTTCCAGGCGCGCCTGCAGGCCCGCGAAATCCGTCTCCACGTCTTCGTAGCGCGGTACCTCGACGCCCGCGAGGCGCGCGGCCGCGCCCTTGGCGAAGTCCGTCGCCAGTTGCACCTGGCGCACGAGCGGGAACATGTCCGGGAACAGGCGCGCCTGCAGCAGGGCGTTCGGATCCAGCTTCTTCGCGTCCACGTGCGCTTCGGCCTTCGTCAGGATGGCGGACAGGCTGCCCAGGATCTGCCGGAACACGGGGACCGAAGCCGTGTACAAGGAAAATGTCATCGATGCCTCCTCAATATAAAGAGTCCGATGATAGCAAGCCTGCATCGTTGCTGCTTGGCGCCTGCAAATAACACTTTTCGCATTTAAAACTTCAACTATTCGTATCCTCATAGGAGTCGATTAAAAAAATTCTACAGGGAACAGCGCACTCGAAAAGATACTTTGTGACATTGCCGGATTGAAAAGAGACGTTCATTCAGGACGCAACATGGAGACTGTCGCGAATGAAGTGCCCCAAAACACATCGCATTGCCTTGTTATTTGATGCCAACCAGGCGTTCGCCCGTGAGGTGATCGGCGGGATCGCCGGCTACCTGTCGAGCCGGCGAACGTCCTGGGAATTGTTCATCGAGGATGATTTTCGTTTGCGGCTGTCGAGTCTTGCTCGGTGGCAAGGCGACGGCATCATCGCCCACTTCGACGACCCTGCCGTGGCCGAGGCGCTGGCGGACAGCCCGGTGCCCGTGGTCGCGGTCGGGGGCTCGTATGCCAGCGAGGCCGATTACCCGGCCAACGTGCCGTATGTCGCGACCGACAACTTCAAGCTCGTCAACCTCGCCTATGCCCACCTGATCGACGTCGGACTGCGTCAGTTCGCCCTGTTTTCCCTGCCCGACGGGACGAGGCACCCATGGGCGCTCGAGCGCGAAAAGGCGTTCCGGTCCCTGATGCAGCGCGACAAATTCGACGTCGAGATCTTTCGGGCAGAGGGCGCCGAAAGCTGGGAGGAGGACGTCGCGCAGCAGATCCGGTGGCTGCAGGGCCTGCCGAAACCGGTCGGGATCGTGGCCGTCACCGATGCCCGCGCGCGCCAGCTGCTGCAAGCTTGTCAGCTGGCTAATATCGCTGTGCCGGAACAAGTCGCCATCATCGGCATCGACAACGATCCGCTGGCACGCATGCTGTCATGCGTCCCGCTCAGCTCCGTGATCCAGGGATCGCCCGAGATCGGCCGCACGGCGGCCCGGATGCTGCATCAATTGCTTGAAGGAACGTATCTGGATTGCACGCGCATCCTGGTGCCGCCTGCCGGCATCAACGTGCTTGCCTCCAGCAGTCACCAGCCGGTCAGGAATCCCCGCGTGATGCGCGCCCGGCATTTCATCCGCCAGTATGCCTGCCAGGGCATCAAGGGCGACCAGGTGGCTGCCTACGTCGGCGTTTCCCGCTCCACGCTCGAGACGTATTTCCAGCAGGAGCTGGGCTGCAGCGTGCACGACGAGATCCTGCGCTTCAAGCTCGATGCCGCGACCGCGCTGCTGGCGCGCGGCGACTGCAGCGTGGGCGACGTGGCGCTGCGGTGCGGCTTCACGTCGATGCAATACCTGTTCGCCGTGTTCAAGCGCGAACTTGGCTGCTCGCCGCGCGAATACCAGCAGCGCGTGGCGTCGGGGCAGGGGACACCGCAGGAGGCCGCGCTGCAGGCCTGACACCGGTGCCACCCGACGCGCATCTCGACAAATCCATGGGCGACCTGTCATTATATTGACGAGGCCGCGCGACGGCCGCCCCGGCGCCCCAGTGGCGCCGCCAAGGATATCTTTGTCGAGGTGGCAGCAGGGTAATGCGGAGTTTCTACAACAAGGCGCTCGCCGGGCTGCTGGGACTTGTGGTGGCGAGCGTCCTCATCGGCTATGCCTGCGTCCGCAGCACCTATGTCCGGCTGCCGCTGCTGCCCGCCGCAGACAGCGGCCTGCCGTGGCGCGGCGAGATCATGGCCGACTCGGCGGTGGGCGGGCGTTCGACGGCCAGGCTGATCGACGACACCGCCACGCTGAGCTTCGAGTTCACGTCCGTCAAGGCGACGGATTACCCGTTCGTCCACACGGAACTGGCGTTCCGCGACCGCGCCGGCAAGTTCGCCCACGTCGACCTGTCCCGCTACAGCAGCGTGGAGTTCGACGTCAAATGCGCGCCGGCCAACACGCTGGCGTTCGGCCTCGTCATGTTCGAGGACCAGGTATCGGTTCCCGGCCGGTTCGATACCTATCGCACCCCCTACACCTACTTTTTCTGCAACGGGAACGGCGAACACGTCGAGCTCGACCTGGCGCGTCTCCGGACCGACCAGTGGTGGTTCGACACGCACAAGCTGAACCTCGCGCGCCAGGAACACACGCTGACCAAAATCGCCAAGCTCTCGTTCGGCAGCACGTTCCAGAGTCCCTACGGCGTGCTCTCGACAGTCCAGGTCAGGAACCTGACGCTGACCGGGCGCGACATGCGCTACCTGGTCCTGTTCGCGGCGTTCATGGTCGTCGCCTGGCCCGGCTATGGCCTGTGGTTCTTCCGCCGGCATACCCAGGCATTGCTGGCGGAAGTGAAGGACAAGATGCGGCGCGACATTCCCCTGGTCGCCTACCAGCAGTTGTCCCAGGACCTGCACCGCGACAAGGAGCAGAGCGCCATCCTGCGCTTCATGGCGACGGAATACGTCAACCCGGAACTGGATGTCGAGACCACGGTGAACGCGCTTGGCATCAGCCGCAACAAGATCAACGAGATCCTCAAGGCGGAGCTGGGCTTCACGTTTTCCACGTACCTGAACAAGCTCAGGCTGACCGAGGCGGCGCGCCTGCTGGGCGCGAAGGAAGACACGAGCGTGGCGGAGATCGCCTATGCCGTGGGCTACCGGAACGTCTCCTACTTCAACAAGCTCTTCAAGGAAGAATACGGCTGCACGCCGAAGACCTTCCGCAAGCTGCGCGACAGCGCACCGGAATCCGCCGGGCCGTAACGGCCCGCCATGCCCACGGATTTTCGTCGGCCGGTTGAGGGATTTCGATCTGGCGACGCCGGGTGGCCCTTTCGTAGAATGAATTCTGGTGGCTCGCGCATCGTTCCCCCCGATCGATGCGCGGCATCATCTCCTCCCGCGTTCAAGTGGGTTAGGGGCGGCTCCGGCCGTCCCTTTTTTTTCGCCGACATCGAAGCGCGCCTTGTTTTCGTTGGATGTTTGAGGGATTTCGAAATTGCCGCGGCCCTGGTGCGGCAATCAGAATGAAACGGATCGCCGCGCATGATCGATGGCGACGACATCCAAGACAACACGGAGACTTGACAAGGTGAACAATACCAGGAAAACAGCGATCGCCATCGGCGTCGCGCAGCTCGCGCTCATGGCAAGCGGCGCCGCGCTGGCGCAGACCGAACCGACGACCGTTGTCGTGTACGGCCAGCGCGCGGCGCTCGATTCGGCGCAGAACATCAAGAAGAACGCGGACGAAATCGTCGACTCGATCGTCGCCGACGACATTGGCAAGCTGCCGGACAAATCGGTGACGGAAGTGCTGCAGCGCGTGGTCGGCGTGAGCATCGACCGTACGATGAACCGGGTCGACCCGCAGCAGGGCGTGGGCGACAGCGTCAACCACTATGCGGCGGAAGGCACGGGCGTGTCGATCCGCGGCCTGGGCGCGGGCCAGGTCCGCTCCGAGTTCAACGGCCGCGACGCGTTCTCCGCCAACGGCGGCCGCGCGCTGAGCTTCGAGGACGTGCCGCCCGAGCTGATGGCCGGCGTGGACGTATACAAAAACCCGTCCGCCGAACAGATCGAAGGCGGCATCGGCGGCCTCGTGAACCTGCGCACCGCGCTGCCGTTCGATTCGAAGGGACGCAAAGTGTCGCTGTCGACGGAGGTCTCCCGCTCGTCGCTGCGCCAGAAGACCGCGCCGCCGTCCGTGTCCGGCCTGTATTCGGACCGCTGGGACACGCGCTTCGGCCAGGTCGGCGTGCTGATCGACCTCGCGCACTCGAAGATCGCCAACCAGAGCGACAGCCTGTCGATCGCCCCGTACAGTTCGCGCGACGACCTCGTGCCCGGCAAGCGCGTGTGGGTCACCCCGTCCGCCAGCTGGGGGCAGAACACCTTCGACCGCACCCGCGACGGCCTGTACGGCGCGCTGCAGTGGAAGAAGGGCGACTTCGGTTCGTACGTGACCTTCCTGCGTTCGCGCTACAGGCAGCACTCGGACGAGCATTCCTACTTCGGCGGTACGAATCCGGCCACGCTGTCGCTGGACCCGGGCGCCACCTACGACGCCAACGGCGCGCTGTTGACCGGCACGCTGCACGACACGACCAACAGCGGTCCGGGCTTCGGCACGGGCCTCGGCTTCGGCACCGATGCGCGCGCGAGCGGCCGCACGTCCGATACGCGCGACGTGTCGTGGTCGGGCACGTGGCGCGCCAGCGAGGCGTGGAGCTTCAAGGCGGACCTGCAGCACGTGCAGGCCACGACGGACGGCTACGACAACACGGTCGGCCTGGGCGGCTGGGTGCCCGGCCAGACGGTCGACCTGCGCGGCGGCATGCCGACGATCTCGTTCGACCAGGCGTCGCGGGCGTACCTGGCCGATCCGTCGCACTACTACTGGGGCTTCACGCAGGTGCACCACGACGTGGCGAAGGCGCAGATGAACACGGCGCGCCTGGACGCCAAGTACACGTTCGACCATCCGATCCTCAACGACCTGCGCTTCGGCGTGCGCGTGACCGACCGCTCGGCGGTGACGCAGTCCACCCACGACTCCGAATGGGTCCAGATCTCGCAGGGATGGGCGGTCGGCAACCAGTCGTGGCAACCGCTGGCCCAGTTCGCCGGCCTGGGCGACCCGCGCTTCGCCAAGGGCTTCAACCTGCACCAGTTCAAGAACTTCTTCGGTGGTTCGGCGGCGTCACCGGTACCGGTGATCGTGCCCGACGCCTCGCTGGCCAACTCGGTCGACGCCGTCAACAAGCTGCACGACTACTACACGATCCTGTGCAACGAAGCCAACGCGACCGGCCGCAGTAACGATTGCAGCTACAAACCGCCGAAGTTCGGCGACGCGATCGGCCTGAACGACCAGCACGAACGCACGCAGGCCGCCTATGCCCAGCTGCGCTTCGCATTCGACAAGCTCGCGTATCCCATCGACGGCAACATCGGCGTGCGCGTCGTGCGGACCAATCCGAAGTCGATCGGCTACACGCTGTTCACGCCGCCCAACAAGCCGCTGCTGCCGGGCGTGCCGGACATTCCGGCGCAGTCGGAGAAGCAGACCTTCGAGAGCACCTACACGCGCGTGCTGCCGAGCCTGAACCTGAAACTGAAGGCCAGCGACGAGCTGCAGTTCCGCCTCGGCCTGTCGAAGGGCATGTCGCGTCCTGACTTCTACCTGCTGCAGGCCTACACGACGCTGGGCATGGACATCAAGACGCACACGCCGCCCGGCGACGACCAGAAGCCGGTGGTCGACTCGATCGCGTACAACGGCCAGCTGCGCGGCAATACGTCGCTCCGTCCGGTCATGGCCACGAACCTCGACCTGACGGCGGAGTATTACTTCGGCCGCGCCAGCTCGGCGACGTTCGGCGTCTTCAACAAGCGGCTCAAGGACGTCATCATCGCGCAGACGACGGTCTACCCGCTGAAGGACGTCACGGGCCAGACGCACGACTTCATGGTCACGGGTCCGGTGAACGGCATGGATGCCCGCGTCAGCGGCGTCGAGGCGGGCTTCCAGACCTACTTCGACAAGCTGCCCGGCCTGTTCTCGGGCCTCGGGGTGTCGAGCAACTTCACGTACATCGACAGCAGCACGACGTACCACAACCCGGTCAACGGCACGTGGTGTACGCCGAAGGACACGCTGATGGCCAACATGATCCGCAACCTGCAGGGCTGCGACACGGACGGCAAGGTGTTCGGCGACATGCCGCTGGTGGGCCTGTCGAAGAATTCGTACAACGTGGCGCTGTTGTACGACAAGGACGCGGTGTCGCTGCGCCTCGCGTACAGCTGGCGCTCGAAGTACCTGCAGTCGACCAACTCGTGGGGCACGGCCGGCAACGATGGCATCGACCGCAACCCGGACAGCCCGAACTACGGCAAGGGATACTCCGTCAACTACGGCCTGCCGACCTGGGGCGGCGCATACGGCCAGCTCGACCTGGGCTTCCAGTACAAGTTCACGGACCACCTGCGCCTGGGCGGCCAGGTGGGCAACCTGACGAACCAGGTCTACCGGCAGTACATGCAGCAGCAGGTCGGCATGAAGCTGCACAACGCCTTCTACACGGGCCGTACCTTCAGCGCCCAGATGAACTACACGTTCTAAGCGTCCCGCTGCGGAACAGGCCTCCCGCGATCTTTGCCGGTCGCGGGAGGTCGGTGCATTCAACTGACCGGATCCTCATATGAAAAAATTCCCTTGTCACCTGCTGGCCGCGCTCGCCCTGATCTCCACCCAGGCGCTGGCCGCCGCCCCGCTGCCGCGCCTGGTCCAGCAAGACGGCCGCTACGCCCTGATGGTCGACGGCAAGCCGTTCACCATGCTGGGCGTGCAGGCCCATAACTCAAGCAATTATCCGAATGCGCTGCCCAAGGTCTGGGCCGCGGTCAAGGATGCCCACGCCAACACGCTCGAGATTCCCGTGGCCTGGGAACAGATCGAGCCCGTCGAGGGCAAGTTCGATTTCGGCTACGTCGACACGCTCGTGGCCGAAGCCCGCCGCAACGGCGTGCGTCTCGTGCTGCTGTGGTTCGGCACCTGGAAGAACACGGGCCCCGCGTACACGCCCGAATGGGTCAAGTTCGACGACAGCCGCTTCCCGCGCATGCTCGGCCGCGACGGCAAGGCCAGCTACTGCCTGTCGCCGCTGGGCGAGCAGACCCTGGCGGCCGACAGGAAGGCGTTCGTCGCCCTGATGCGCCACCTGAAACAGATCGACGAAGCGCAGCGCACGGTGATCATGGTGCAGGTCGAGAACGAGGTCGGCACCTACGGCACCGTGCGCGATTTCGCACCGCGCGGCGAGGCGGCGTTCCGCCAGCCGGTGCCAGCGGCCGTCCTCGCGCGCAAGAAGCCGCCCGTGCCCGGCGCCGCCAGCGGCACGTGGTCCGAGGTGTACGGCCCGTATGCCGACGAGTACTTCCACGCCTGGGCCGTGGCCAGCTACATCGAAGAGATCGCGAAGGCGGGACGCGCCGTGTACGACCTGCCGATGTTCGTCAACAATGCGCTGCGCGATCCGCTCGAACCGCTGGCGCCGTGGAAGGGCAACTTCGCCAGCGGCGGTCCGACGTACGACGTGATCGACATCTACAAGGCGGCCGCCCCGCACATCGACGTCGCCGGTCCCGACCTGTACGCGCCGCAATCGAACAGCGTGGCGGCAACGCTGGACAAGTTCCAGCGCCCGGACAACGCGCTGTTCGTGCCGGAGATGGGCAACGCGGCCGCGTATGCCCGCTATGTCTACCGGATCCTCGGCGCCGGGGCGATCGGCGTGGCGCCGTTCGGCATCGACTATGCGGACTACAGCAATTATCCGCTGGGCTCCAAGCGCACGGACAAGAGCATGGTCGAGCCGTTCGGGACCATCTATGCCGCATTCGCGCCGCTGGCGCGGCAGTGGGGGCGATGGGCGCTGGAGGGCCGCACGGCCGGCATCGCGGAAGGCGACGACCGCAAGCCGCAGTCGCTGGTGCTGAAGGACTGGGGCGTCTCCGCCTCGTTCCGCGAATGGCAGTTCGGCACGATGGGCGCGGACGCCAAAGAGGAAGACTACCCGCCCGGCACCGCCGCCCCGAACGGCGGCGCGGCCTTCGCCCGGATCGGCGACGACGAGTTCATCGTGATCGGGCAACACGTCCGCCTGCATTTCTGGCCGGCCGGCGCCAACGAAGGCAAGAAGTTCATGTTCGCGCGCGTCGAGGAAGGGCAGTTCGACGCCCAGGGCCGCTGGCAAATGGAACGCAACTGGAACGGCGACCAGGTCGACCATGGGCTGAACCTGCCCGCGCGGCCCACGATCCTCAAGATCCGGCTGCGCGCATATTGAGAACGGAGGCCCTTGCATGAATGTTCTTCGCCGGTGCGCGCTTGCGGTCTGCGCCGCCGCGTCCACCTTCGCCGCCGCCGCGCAGGTCGGCGTCACGATCGACGCCGGCAAGCCGGGCCCCGTCATCAGCCGCTACGTGTACGGCCAGTTCGCCGAGCACCTCGGCACCGGCATCTACGGCGGCCTGTGGGTCGGTCCCGACTCGACGATCCCCAACACGCGCGGCTGGCGCAACGACGTCGTGGCCGCGCTGAAGGCGCTGCACGTGCCGCTCGTGCGCTGGCCGGGCGGCTGCTTCGCCGACCAGTACCACTGGCGCGACGGCATCGGCCCGCGCGGGGAGCGTCCCGTGCGCATCAACACGAACTGGGGCGGCGTCGACGAGGACAATGCCGTCGGCACGCACGAATTCTTCGACCTCGTCGAGCAGCTCGGCGCCGAGGCCCACGTCAACGGCAACCTCGGCACCGGCACCGTGCAGGAGATGTCGGAATGGATCGAGTACATGACGGCGGACGGCGCGTCGGGCCTGGCCCGGCTGCGCGCCCGCAACGGCCACCCGGCGCCGTACAGGATCGCGTTCTTCGGCGTCGGCAACGAAGCCTGGGGCTGCGGCGGCAATATGCGGCCGGAACAGTATGCCGACGCCTACCGCCGCTACGCGACCTTCCTGCATCCCGGCGGCGGCAATGACACGCAATTCATCGCCGCCGGCGGCCACGACGAGGATACGAACTGGACCGAGTACCTGAGCCAGCACATCCACGGCTGGGGCGTGCGCGCCCACGGCATCTCGTTCCACTACTACACGTCGCCCGGCGCGGACGCGAAGGGCAAGTATGGCGCGACCGGCTTCGACGAAAGCCGCTGGATCCACACCTTGAGCGAGACGCGGCGCATGGAAGGGTTCATCGCCGCCAACGTCGCGAAGCTGGACGTGCACGATCCGCAGAAGAAGCTCATGTTCGCCGTCGACGAGTGGGGCACGTGGTACGACGCGGAGGAGGGCAGCCGGCCGGGCTTCCTCCAGCAGCAGAACTCGCTGCGCGACGCGCTCGTCGCGGCCCTGAACTTCAACATCTTCCACGCCCATGCGGACCGCGTGCGCATGACGAGCATCGCGCAGATGGTGAACGTGCTGCAGGCGATGGTCCGCACGGATGGCGCGCGGATGGTGCTGACGCCGACCTACCACGTATTCCGCATGTACGTGCCGTTCCAGGATGCCGTCTCGGTGCCGGTGATGCTGGCGCACAATCCGCTGTACGCGTTCGGCGCCGACGCGATCCCGGCCGTCAGCGCGTCGGCGGCGCGCGGCAAGGACGGCAAGCTCTATCTCGCGCTCGTCAACACGAACCCGCGCGAGACGGCCGACGTCACGGTCGACGTGAGCGGCACCGCCGCGCGCGGGGCGGCCGGTTCCGTGCTGACGGCAGGCGCGATGGACGCGCACAATACGTTCGCCGCGCCGGACGCCGTCAGGCCGGCGCCGTTCCAGGCCGCGGCGCGGGACGGCAGGCTGGTGCTGTCCCTGCCGGCGAAGTCCGTCGTGGTCGTCGCCGTGCAGGAGTAGGGGCGTCAGAACGACGGCAGGCTGCGGCGGCCCTTCACGTCGACCTTCAGCGCGGCGCCCGCGGTCCGCGGGCCGGGCTGGCCGCCGCCGATCCACACCGTGGCCCGGCCCGGCTCGACGCTGCGCTTGCCGGCCGCGTCGACCGTGCTCAGGGCCTTGCCGTCCAGGTCGAACGTCAGCCGGCGCTTCTCGCCCGGCTGCAGCGTGACGCGGGCGAAGCGGACGAGCGTGCGGTTGGGCGCCGCGGGACCGGAGCGGGCGACGTACACCTGCACGACCTCGTCGCCGGCACGGGGACCGTCGTTCTTCACGTCCACGGCGACCTTGAGGGCGCAGCCGGCGCACACGGTCCTCGGTGCGGGCGCGGCCAGCTTGTACGAGAAATGCGTATAGCTCAGGCCATGGCCGAACGGGTACAACGGTTCGCCCTTGAAGTACTTGTACGTCCGGCCCTGCATGCCGTAGTCCTTGAACGGCGGCAGGTCGGCGGCGGATCGATAGAAGGTCACCGGCAGGCGGCCGGCCGGGCTGAAGTCGCCCGCGATCAGTTCGGCCACGGCCTGGCCGCCTTCGCCGCCCGGATACCAGGCCTGGATGATGGCCGGCACGTGCCTGTCGGCCCAGTTCAGCGCCACCGCGCTGCCGCTCATGTTGACGAGTACCAGCGGCTTGCCGAGCGCACCCAGGCGTTCCAGCAGCGCTTCCTGCGGCGCGGGCAGGTCGAGGCTCGTGCGGTCGCCGCCCGCGAAGCCCGGCGCGTTGACGGCCATCTCCTCGCCCTCCAGCTGCCACGTCAGGCCGCCCGCGAACACGACGAGATCCGCTGCGCGCGCCGCTTCCAGCGCGGCCGTGTCGTCGAAGCTGGGCCGTGTCCACTGCAGCATCTGTTCGCCGTCCCAGCCGATCTGACGCGCCTCGATCTCGATCCGGTACACCTTGCCGGCCGCGAGTTCGACCGGGGTGTTCGACGTCGGCCAGGCGATGTCCCACAGGTCCGTGACGAGGCGTCCGTCGATGCGGATGCGATAGCCCTGGCCACCTTTCAGCCGCAGGTGATGCGGGCCCGTCTCCGCGGCGCGCAGGTAGCCGCTCCAGCGCGTGGAGGTCTTGCGGTCGAACCGGTCCGGCCAGCCCCACCTGAATGCCGCCTGCGTGCCCGTGTCGACCGCGGCCGGCGCGCCCGCCAGGTCGAGGTTGTCGAACCGTTCCGTGCGTACGCCGGGCTGGGTGCAGCCGGCGTCCAGGCACAGCGCGTCGGCCGGCACGTCCTGCAGCGGCGGCGCGACCCAGCCCGTGCCTTCCACGAACGTGACCTGCGCCTGCGGGAAGCGGGCGCGCAGGCCGGCCAGCACCGTGACCGGCTTCGACGGGGTGCCGCTGTAGTTGCCGACCAGCGCGTCGACGCTGTCGGCGTTCGGGCCGATCACGGCGATGCGGCGCGGCGCTGTCTTCAACGGTAGCAGGCCGTCGTTCTTCAGCAGCACGAGCGACTGGCGCGCCGCTTCCAGGTTCAGGCGCCGGCCGGCAGGGGTGTCGTAATCCTTCGCCGTGATGCCGGCATAAGGGCGCGGCGCATCGAGCAGGCCGAGGCGGATGCGCGCTTCCAGCAGGCGCAGCACGGCGCGGTCGACGTCGGCCTCGGCCAGCAGGCCTTGCCGGACGGCGCGCACGGTCGTGGCGGGCGTCGCCGTGGGGCTGTTGCCGAATTCGCACATCACGTCGGTGCCCGTTTTGATGGCCGCCGCCACGGCCCGTTCCGGCGTGTCGACGTAGCGGTGCGCGCCTTCCGAGTGGATGTCGGCGATGGCGCCGCAGTCGGACACGACATGGCCCTGGAACTTCCACGCATCGCGCAGGAGATCCTTGAGCAGGGGAGCGCTGGCACAGGCCGGCAAGCCGTTCACCGCGTTGTACGCGCACATGAGGGACAGCACGTGCCCCTCGGTGACGGCGGCGTGGAACGCGGGCAGGTACGTTTCCGTCAGGTCGCGCGGGGAAGGATGCACGTCCTCGCGGTGGCGGTCGGCCTCCGGCCCGCTGTGCACGGCGAAGTGCTTGACCGTCGCCGATACCTTGGGCGCGCCCGGGTCGGCACCCTGCAGGCCGCGGATGTAGGCCACGCCCAGGCGCGACGTCAGGTACGGGTCTTCGCCATAGGTTTCCTGGCCGCGGCCCCAGCGCGGATCGCGGAAGATGTTCACGTTCGGCGACCACACCGTGAGGCCGCGGTACAGGTCGGAGCCGCCGTCGGGGTGCACGGTTTCCAGGTACTTGGCGCGGAATTCGGTGCCGACGGTGTCCGCGACGCGTTCGGCAAGCGCGGCGTTCCAGGTGGCGGCCAGGCCGATCGCCTGCGGGAACACGGTGGCGTTGCCGGCCCGCGCGACGCCGTGCAGGCCTTCGCTCCACCAGTTGTAGGCCGGAATGCCGAGCCGCGCGATGGCGGGTGAAGTGGATTGCAGCTGGCCGGCCTTTTCGTCCAGCGTCATGCGGGCCAGCAGGGCTTGCGCCCGCGCGGCGGGATCGGCCTGCGCGGCGGCGGCGGGCAGGGACAGCGTCAGGGTGACCGCCGCCGCGAGGGCGGTCAGGGAAAGATGTCGAGGTGTCATGGGCATAGGTGATGGGTTGGCGCGCGGATGTTAACACCGGTGCGGCCGTGCGCCGCCGTCGTCCGGGGCCGCTGGTAAAAATTCTGCCGGCGCTGCGGAATTTCATGTCGGGCCGCGCGCACGCTCCGGGATTTCGTGGATCGACTGAGGGTTTTCGAAATTGCCGCCGTATGGACAGTCTCACAGAATGTATCGAACCCGGCGGGCGCGCCTGTTGCGGGTACGTCATCACCATCATTCTGGAGACACAAACATGCACAAGATGCGACTCATCGCATTGGCCGGCGTCGCGGCGGGCCTCGTTGCCGGCTGCGGCGGCGGCAACGCCGATCACGGCAGCGGTCAAACCGTCCTGGCGGGCACCATCGGATCGGCCAGCCCCACCATCAAGCCCGCCCGCTTCGCGAGCGTGAAGTTCGGCGGCGGCGGCTACGTGCCGGGCCTGATCTTCCACCCGACCAGCCCGGACGTGCTGTACGCGCGCACCGACGTCGGCGGCGCCTACCGCTGGGATGCGGCCACCTCGTCCTGGATCGCGATCACGGACATGTTCGGCCCCGACGAGGGCTTCTACCACGGCAGCGAAACGATGGCGCTCGACCCGAACGACGACCAGCGCGTCTACATGAGCGCCGGCATGTATAACTGGGCCAGCAGTACCGCGCGCCTGTACATTTCCGCTGACCGGGGCAGCCACTGGACGCACGTCGACCTGCCGTTCCCCGCGGGCGGCAACAACCAGGGGCGCGCGATCGGCGAGCGCCTGATGGTGGACCCGAACGACTCGAGGACCCTGTTCTACGCCACGCGCACGGCCGGCCTGTGGAAGAGCACGGACCGCGGCCAGACCTGGAACCAGGTGACGTCGCTGTCGACGCTGACGATGACCCAGGCGCAGATCGACACGACCTACTGGAGCAGCCCGGTCGGCATGGAGCATGTGATCTTCGACACCGAGACCAGGAATACCGGCACCGCCACGCAAACGATCTATACGGCGGTGGCGCCCGATTACGCGGGCATGGCGGGCCTGACGGCCGGCCTGTACAAGACGACCAACGGCGGCGCGTCCTGGACCAGCATCCCCGTCCCGGCCGACGTGCAGGGCTACATCATCCCGCACATGGTGCGCGCGAAGGATGGCATGATGTACGTCGCGTTCACGAAGGGCGAAGGTCCCGGCGCCGGCGGTCCGTGCCGCCTGTACAAGTTCGACGGCACCAACTGGACCCTGCTGAAGGGCTACGACGATACCCAGTGGTCCAGCTTCGGCATGGGCGGCCTGTCCGTGTCCGGCACCGGCGCCAACACCCGTATCGCGCTGGGCGTGACCAACACGTGGGGGAACTGGCAAGGCATGCCGGCCGTGCAGCTGTCCGACGACGGCGGCGCGACGTGGCGCGAAATCGCTAACCTGATGCCGCGCAACCCGACGGACGGCGGTTACTCCGGCTGGGTGGACGACGTCGAGATCGACCCGAACAATCCGGACCGCGTCCTGCACGTGACCGGCGGCGGCGTGTGGGAGACCCGCAGCGCGTCGGCCGCGCAGCCGACGTGGAACTTCATCGTCGCCGGGGTCGAGGAAGTTGCGACGAAGGCTCTGATGGCCCCGGCGCCGGGTGCCGGCTACTCGCTGATGCGCGCCGGCCTCGACATCGGCGTCACCGTGCAGACGGAACTCCTCAAGTCGCCCACGCGTACCTCGGGCAACTGGTTCAGCAGCGCGTTCGGCATCGACGCCGCATGGTCCAACTCCAACTACATCGCCGCCATCGGCGCCGGGTCGTACGACTACCCGGACATCGTTGGCGCCTACTCCACCAACGGCGGGGTAAGCTGGAACCAGTTCGCGACCAACCACCCGGACGCGAAGGCGCACCAGTCCGAAACGGCCAGCATCGCGGTCACGAAGGCCGGCAACGCGGTCTGGGCACCGGCCGAGTCGGTCCCGGCGTGGACGGCCGACAGCGGCAACACGTGGACCTACACGAACCTGCCCGCGCTGTCCTCGGTGGGCGTGTCGCGCGGTTATCACGTCGTGGCCGACCGCAAGAACCCGAACAAGCTGTATGCGTACAACTCGGGCGGCGCTTGGTGGCAGCTGTGGGCAAACGAAAAGCCGCGCTTCTTTACGTCGACGGACGGCGGCCATACGTTCACCGAGAGCGCCACGTTCCCGGCCAGCGGCCCGTCGCTGAACTCGTTCCAGGTGACCTCGGTCGCCGTCAATCCGAACGTGGAAGGCGACATCTGGCTGGTGGACGGGTTCAGCATCCTGCACTCGACCGACTCAGGCGCCAACTGGACAAAGCTGAACGTGACGCAGTCGATCCCCGACCCGAACCACGAGTACGTGCCGAAGATCTATGGCGCCACATCGATCGCCCTCGGCAAGGCCCCGGCCGGCGCCAGGTATTCGGCATCGATCTACATCGTGGGCGTGATCAACGGCCAGTGGGGCTTGTATCGCTCGGATGACGGCGCCGTCAACTGGACCCGCATCAACGATGACCAGCACCAGTACGCCGGCATCAGCAACCTGGCGGCCGACCAGACCGTGCCTGGACGCGTGTACTTCGCCGGCGCCGCCCGCGGCGTGCTGTACACCTACTGATTCAAGGGAGACATTCGAATGACACTGAAAGCAATCCTGGCCGCGCTTGCACTGGGCGCCGCGGCCGCCAACGCCGGCGCGGCCGTCCTGACGTTCGACGGCCTGACCGAGATGATGTACGGCGACGGCTTCCCATTGGCTGCGAACATGCACTACGAGGGCACGAACCTCGTGTACGAGGAGTCGGGCTATCGCCTGACGCTGAACGCGCCGTGGGCGGCCGCCGGCGCGGCCCACATCGGCGACGGCACGTTCGACCCGCAGACGTACAACTGGCACGACGGCTTCGAGAACGGCGCCGACACCTTCGTCACGCTGGCGCGCATCGGCGGCGGCCTGTTCGACCTGCGCAGCTTCGACTACTACACGACCGGCAGCGCGCTGTCGACCGACGGCAACCTGCAGGCCTTCCTGCAGGGCGGCGGCACCTGGAACACGGCGCTGAACGGCATCACGGAACTGCGTTTCACGTCGGGCGCGGTCAATGCGCTCGCCAACGTCGACGTGGACGCCGCGGGGACCGTGCCGCTGCCGGGCACCTTGCCGCTGCTGCTGGGCGGCGTGGCGGCCTTCGGCCTGGCGCGCCGCCGGACCTGATCCGGGAAGCGGGATGCAAAGCGGAGGCCATGTGCCTCCGCTTTTCATTGGCATGGCACGTCGCCCTGCGGGAAGCGCCAGCCCGCATCCAGGCGGCGCGGTGGCCGTGCCTGGTCGTCATGTCGGCTTTCGATCTTCGGTCAATCGGCGTCGGCGGGAATGACTGACAGCTCGGCTGCGCTGGCCGAGCCGGAGCGCCACACGTCGTCCAGCACGGTGAAACGGAAGAAGCGCGCGGCGGCGGGCGCGAAACGCGCCGTCTGCAGGTCGGGGTTGTTGTGGACGTTCGCGAACGTGCCCCGTTCGACGGCGGCCTGCCAGTGCGTCCCGTCCCCGCTTGTCTCGAAGCGGTAGTTCACGGCGGTCCCCGCCACCTGCCCATCCTGCCGGGGCAGGTAGGCGAGGCCCGCGATGCGGTGGGATGCGCCCATGTCGACCTGGATCGACCGGCCGCCGCCCCATGGCGTCTGCCAGAACGTGGCGGGATCGCCGTCGACGGCGAGTGCGGCCGCGTGGCCGGCATCCTCGGCATCCGCCGCCACGACCTTGAAGCCGCGCGGCGACAACCCCGTGAAGTCGCGCACGCCGACGACGCCGAGCCGCCCGCCGGGCAGCAGCCGCGCCGCCTTCACGATGCCGCTGCCGGGCACGGACAGCGGCGCGCGGTACACGGGCGACGCGGCCGTCGGGGCCGAGCCGTCGACCGTGTAGACGATCGTGCCGCCGGCCGGATGGTCGAGCCGCACGGCGCCGGCAGCGTCGCGGCCGGCGATCGTGGGCGGCAACAGGTCTTCCGATTGCTTGTACAGCCCGATCTCGGCCAGCGTCGGCTCGAGGCGCGCGCCCGTGATGCGCACGCGCACGCGGTCCGTCGTCACCGGCGCGCGCAGCCGGATCAGGCGGCGGTGGCCGACCGTCGTCGTCTCGTCGGCCGGATGGCGCGCGGGCGCGGTCCACGCCGCGCCGTCCCACGTCTCGATCTCGAACGACTCGATGCGCTGGCCGCGCCGGTCCACCGCTTCCTGCAGCGACACGACGTCGAAGCGCGTGCGCCGGGGCAGGGTCAGCGTGAGCGTGCCGTCGCTGCGCCCCGGCGCCGCCTCCCACCACGTGTCCAGGCTGCCGTCCAGGACGGCCGGGGCGCCGTGCCGCGGGGCCACGTGGTCGGCCGTCACCCGCGCGCCGCGTGCGAGGTTGACGGCGAACGTGGCGCGCACGATGTCGCCCAGCTGGCCGAGCGTCGCGACCTGGTCGTCGGGGACGAGGCCGCGGTTGTCCGGCGACAGGTTCAGGATCAGGTTGGCGTTGCGCCCGATCGACGAATAAAAGATGTCGACCAGCTGCGTGACGGGCCGGGGGCGCTTGTCGCGCGCCCAGAACCACTGGCCGTTGGCCAGCATCGTGACGTTCGTCTCGGCCGGGTACCACCACAGGTGCGAACCCGGTTTGAGCTGCGCCCGGCTGCCCAGGTCGCCGCCCGTCATGTCGGGCCATTGGAAGCGGTCGGGGGCGGTCGGCAGCGGGATCACGCTCCACTCCGTGGTGCGGCCGTAGCCGCTTTCCGAACCGACCCAGCGCACGTCCGGCCCCTTGCCCATGATGACGGCGTCCGGCTGCAGCTTGCGGATCAGGTCGTACCAGGCCGCGTAGTCGTAGGTCTCGGCCACGCTCGGATCCGGGTTCGCGCCGTCGAACCACACTTCGTGGACCGGACCGTACTCCGTCAGCAGTTCGTACAGCTGGTTCAGGAAGTAGCGGTTGTAGTCGTCGACCTCGTACGTGAACGTGGGCCGGCCCGGCGGCGGCGTGCGTCCCTGCGCGGGGTCGCTCTGGAAGCGGGCCGGATCGGTCGGGATCGTCGACCGGCGTTTCGCGCTGCCGTTGCCGTAGTAGCCGGCCGGGTTCGCCGCATTGGTCTTGAGCTGGTACAGGTCGGCCGGCGACAGGTAGATGCCGAGCTTGACGCCGGCGGCGCGCGCCGCATCGGCCACTTCGCGCACGAGGTCGCCCTTGCCGCCGCGCCAGGGGCTCGCGGCGGACGAGTGATCCGTATAGCGCGACGGCCACATGGCGAAGCCGTCGTGGTGCTTGGCCACGAGCACGAGCATCTTGCCGTCGAGCTGCTTCACTGCGCGCAGCCACTGGTTCGCGTCCAGTTGCGAGGGGTTGAACAGGGCGGGATCTTCCTTGCCGTTGCCCCATTCCACTCCATTGAAGGTATTGACGCCGAAGTGCAGGAAGAACGTGCGCTCCAGCCGCATCCAGGCGGACTGGTTCGGGCGGGGCAGCGTCTTCGCGGCCTTGGCGGCGATCGCGGCCGGCGTGTCGTCCGCGGCAATGACGTGTTCCGTCGCGTAGGGGATGGGGGCGCCGTGCGCGCCGGCGCAGGCGAGCGCAAGGGCCAGGCCGAGGCAGCCCTGTGTTTGTCTAGATGGGAGCATGAATTGTCGGTGTGATAGGTCGCACATCGATTCTGTGATCGGGCATATTCCGCCCGCAATCACGAAATCCCTCAACCGGCATGGAAAATCCCGTAAGTCCGCATCCAACGTGGCGACCTGGTCACGGTTATCGCTATCACCGCCGGCATAAGCCAAAAAAATGTGACGCACGGCAACTGTTGCGTGCATAATCAAAAAAAACATTAACTTATTGATTTACCACAGAAAGTTGTCGCATCGGCTACGGGCTGGCCGGCAACGTATCCCTCCGCCATGGCTTTCCTGTCCCGTGCCGTCTTGTCCGCGTTACCGTCGCGCCTCGCGCGGCTGTACAGCCGCTCGCTGTACGCCGCGCTGCTCGTGCTGGTGGCCGGCGGCCTCGCGATCCCGGCCGTCGTGGGCGGTTACCTGCTGATCGGCGTGCAGGAGCAGCAGGCGGCGCGCCGCGAGCTGGACGAGACGCTGCAGCGCAATGCCGACATCCTCGCGCTCGGCATGCAGGAATCGCTGTGGAACATGAACATCGACGCCGCCCGCTCGCTCGTGGATTCGCTGATGCGCGACCCGGCCGTCGTGCGCGTGCACGTGGGCGCCCAGGCGGAGGGCGATTTCATCGACCGCCGCACGGCCGCCGCGCCCGGCGGCCACGTGCTGCGCGCCGAGCGCGAGGTCGTCGTGCACGGCCAGCCGATCGGCCACGTGACGGTCGAGATGGACGACAGCCTGAGCCAGCAGTCGCTGCGCGCCAAGCAGGTGCGCTACGCGCTCGTGCTGGCCGTGCAGATCGGCGTGTCGCTGCTGCTGATCCTGTTGCTGTTGCGGCGCCGCCTGCTGGCGCCGCTGGGCACCCTGATGAGTTTTTCCGACCACCTGTCGCGCGGCCAGTTCGACGCGCCGCTCGCGCTGTCCACGAACGACGAACTGGGCCGGCTGGGCGGCCAGCTGGAACACATGCGCATCGCGATCGGCGACCTGTTCCAGGACATCGGGCGGCGCGAGGAACGCTTCCGCACCATCGTCTCGCAGGTCCCGGGCGCGGTGTTCCGCGCCCGGCCGGGCGGGCTGATCGACTTCGTCAGCGACGCCATCGAAGACATCTCCGGCTACCCGGCCGCCCGTTTCATCGGCGCGCACACGGACCGCTGGGCCGACGTCATCTGCCCGGAAGACCGCAAGATGCAGCGGCACTTCGTCAAGGAGGCCGTGCTGGGCGTGCGGCCGTACGAGATCGAATACCGCATCACGGACGCCGCCGGCATCGAGCGCTGGGTGCTGGAAAGCGGCCAGCCGGCCGGCTTCGACGGCAACGCCGCGTTCTGGATCGACGGGATCATCTCCGACATCAGCGAGCGCAAATACAACGAGATGCGCATCGAAGCGCTGCTGGCCGAGCAGGGCGCCGTGCTGGACAACGTCATGTTCGGCATCATGTACGTGCGCGAACGGCGCGTCGTGTCGACCAACCGCCGCTTCGACGAATTGTTCGGCTACGGCGAGGGCGAGCTGTTGGGCGATCCGATCGGCGTGCTGTTCCCGACCGTCGAGGACTACGTGCAGGGCATCGAGATGGCCGAACCCGTGCTGGCGCGGGGCGGCGATTTCGGCGACGAGCGCCAGTTCCGCCGCCGCGACGGCAGCCTGGTGTGGTGCACCGTGAGCGGCCGCGCGCTCGACCCGGAACGCCAGGACGACGGCAGCATCTGGGTGTTCGCCGACATCACGGAACGGCGCCAGGCCGAGGAAAAGCTGCGCCTGTCGGCCACCGTGCTGGAACATATCGCCGACGGCGTGATGGTGATCGACGTGCACGGCAAGATCGTCGCGACGAATCCCGCCTTCACGCAGATCACGGGCTATACGGAGAGCGAAGCGGTCGGCACCCATTCGAGCCTCACGCGCCTGGCCAGCCACGACGCCGGGGTCTCCGAGGCGCTGTGGGCCGACCTGGCGGAGACGGGCTTCTGGCGCGGCGAGCTCGTCAACCGCCGCAAGAACGGCGAGACGTACCTCGAGTGGCTGACCGTGTCGGCCGTGCGCGACGATGCCGACGCGGTCACGCACTACGTCTGCGTGTTTTCCGACATCACCAAGGTCAAGGAATCGCAGGACAAGCTGGACCACCTGGCCCACCACGATCCGCTCACGGGCCTGCCGAACCGCCTGCTGTTCCACGACCGCCTGCAGCACGCGATGGTGCGCGCGGCGCGCAGCCAGCGCCAGCTCGCGGTGATGTTCATCGACCTGGACCGCTTCAAGACCGTCAACGACACGCTCGGCCACCACGTCGGCGACGAGCTGCTGAAACAGGTCGCGGGCCAGTTGTCCGGCTGCCTGCGCGACGGCGACACCCTGGCGCGCCTGGGCGGCGACGAATTCATCGTGCTGCTGGAGGACGTCGACGGCGCACACGGCGCGCGCCAGGTGGCGGAAAAACTGATGCAGCTGTTCGAGCGGCCCGTGCTCGTCTCGGACTACGAATTGTTCGTCACGGGCAGCGTCGGCATCAGCCTGTTCCCGCAGGATGCCGTCGACATGAACGTGCTGATCCGGAATGCCGACGTGGCCATGTACCAGGCCAAGGCACGGGGCCGCAACGGCTACCAGTTGTATGCGCCGTCGATGGACGGCGACGGTGCCGAGCGCCTGCGCATGGAAGGCCTGCTGCGGCGGGCGATCGAGCGGGGCGAGATCCGCCTGCATTACCAGCCGCAGGTCGAGATCGAGACGGGCCGCCTGGTCGGCGTCGAAGCGCTCGTGCGCTGGCACAGCGCGGAACTGGGCCACGTGCCGCCGGTGCGCTTCATTCCGCTCGCCGAGGACATCGGCTTCATCGGCCAGCTGGGCGCCTGGGTGCTGGAAGAGGCGTGCCGCCAGGTGGTATGCTGGGAAGCGGCCGGGCTGTACGTGCCGAAGGTGGCGGTAAACCTGTCGGGGCGCCAGTTCGACCGCGGCAGCGTGGCGCCGCTCGTCGCGCGCGTGCTGGCCGACGCGGGCCTGGCGCCGCAGCGGCTGCAGCTGGAGGTGACGGAGTCCGTGATCATGAATACGGGCGACGCGCTCCAGTACATCAACGACCTGCACGCGCTGGGCGTGGAACTGGCGATCGACGATTTCGGCACGGGCTATTCGTCGCTCGCATACCTGAAGCAGCTGCCGGTGCAGACCCTGAAGATCGACCGCAGCTTCATCAAGGACATCCCGGCCGACAAGGACGACGAGGCGATCGCGGTCGCCATCGTCCAGCTGGGCAAGAGCATGGACCTCGCCGTGATCGCGGAAGGCGTGGAGACCGCCGAACAGGCGGCCTTCCTGCTGCGCCATGGGTGCGGGCGCGCGCAGGGCTATCTGTACGGCCGGCCGGTGGAGCCGGCTGAATTGTTGGAGACATGGAGGCAGGACGATGCGGGACACGGGCGGACCAGGTTCGGATAAGGACGATGGCGGCGGTTCGGTGCGTACGGTACGCAAGGGCCGGCGCCGGTTCCTGCTGGGTGGCCTGGCCGCGGGTACCGCGCTCGTCGTCGGCTGGGGCGCCGCGCCGCCGCGCCAGCGCCTGCGCGCGACGGCCGAAGGCGCCGTGCAGCACGCCGGCACCGTCGCGCTGAACGGCTGGGTCGCGATCTCTCCCGACGGTACCATCGACGTCGTCGTCCCGCGCAGCGAGATGGGGCAGGGCGTGCACACGGCGCTGCCCGTGCTGCTGGCCGAGGAACTGGACGCGCCGCTCGAAGCCGTGCGCGTCGTGCAGGCGCCCATCGACAAGATCTTCGCGAACCTCACCGTGCTGCGCGACACCTTGCCGTTCCACCCGGACGACGCCGGCAACTTCCAGCTGGGCGCGCGCTGGGTCGCGGGCAAGGTGGCGCGCGAACTGGGCATCATGTTCACGGGCGGCTCGACGAGCGTGAAGGATGCGTGGCCGACGATGCGCGCGGCCGGCGCCGTCGCACGCGCGATGCTGCTGCGCGCGGCCGCCGAACAGTGGAAGACGACGGCGGCAACGCTGTCCACGCGCGACGGCATGGTGCTCCATCCGGACGGACGGCGCGCGCCGTACGGCCTGCTGGCGCAACGCGCGGGCGCGCTGGGCGGCGACATCGATGCGGACGACGTCCGCCTCAAGCCGCCCGCCGGGTTCCGCCTGATCGGCAAGCCGCTGCCGCGGCGCGACGCGCCATCGAAGGTCAACGGCCGCGCGGTGTTCGGCATCGACGTGCGGCCGGAAGGCCTGCTGTATGCGGCGCTGCGCATGGCGCCCGTGCTGGGCGCCGGCGTCGCCGGATTCGATGCGGGCAAGGTGACGGCGATGCCGGGCGTGGAACACGTCGTCGACGTGTCGTCCGTGCTTCAGCCGTTCTCCGGTGCCGGCGCCGGTGTCGCGGTCGTGGCGAAGGGATGGTGGCAGGCGAAGCAGGCGGCGCTCGCGTTGCCCGTGCAGTGGACCACGAGCCCGCACGCCGCATTGTCGAGCGAGTCCGTGTTCGCCGGCTTCGCGAAGGCACTCGATGAAGAATCGGGCCACGCGTATTTCGAGACGGGCAGCCAGGATCTGGCGGACACGCGCATCGTGCAGGCCGAATACCGCGCGCCTTTCCTCGCGCACGCGACGATGGAACCGCAGAACTGCACGGCGCAGGTCCTGGACGGCAAAGTCAGGTTGTGGTCGCCCACGCAGGTGCCGAGCATCGCCGTGGACGTGGCGGCGAAGGTCGCCGGCGTCGCGCGCGAGGACGTGACCATCGAGGTGACGATGCTGGGCGGCGGCTTCGGCCGGCGCCTGGAGACCGACATGGTCGCGCAGGCCGTGGCCGTGGCCATGCAGACGCGCGGCCGGCCCGTGCAACTGATCTGGGCGCGCGAGGACGACACGGGCCACGACGTCTACCGCCCGGCCGCGCTGGCCCGCTACACGGCGCGCGTGGACGGGAGTGGACGCGTGCTCGCGTGGGACAGCAAGCTCGCAAGCGGCGCCATCGGCCACCAGTACTTCCCGCGCAATCTCGGCCTGCCGGGTGTCGGTCCGGACAAGACGACGGCCGAGGGCGAGTACGACCTGCAGTACGCGATCGCCAACCGCCGCAGCCGCCACGTGACGGTCGACAGCGTCGTGCCGATCGGGTACTGGCGTTCGGTCGGCCACTCGCATAACGCGTTCTTCAAGGAGAGCTTCGCGGACGAACTGGCCCATGCGGCCGGGCAGGATCCGGTCGCGTGGCGGCGCGCGCTGCTGCAGGACCATCCGCGCCACCTGGCCGTGCTGGACGCTGCGCTCGCGCGCGCCGGCACGCCGCCGGAAGGCCGCGCGCACGGCGTCGCCGTGCACCAGTCGTTCGGCACCGTGGTCGCGCAGGTCGCGGAGGTGTCGGTCGAGGGGAAGGAGATCCGCGTGCACAGGGTCGTGTGCGCCGTCGATTGCGGTCTCGTCGTGAACCCGAACATCGTCGCGCAGCAGGTCGAGTCGAGCGTCGTGTTCGGCCTGTCGGCCGCGCTGGCGGGGGAAATCACGTTCAGCGGCGGCCAGCCGCAGCAGACGAACTTCGGCGACTACCCCGTGCTGCGGATGGGGCAAGTGCCCGAGGTCGAGACGATCATCGTGCCGAGCGCGGAACCGCCGGAAGGCATGGGCGAGCCGGCCGTGCCGCCCGTCGCGCCGGCCGTGGCGAATGCCGTGTTCAAGCTGACGGGGCAGCGGTTGCGCAGCCTGCCGCTGCGCTTGACATGATCACTCGTCGGCGTTGGCGATGAGGGTGCGCAGGTTGCACTCGCGCTGCCACGCCTGCCGTTCCGGTGTGGAGGCCGCCTGGCGCGCGAGTTCGGCGGTACTGAGTTCGGCCTGCGCCTGGATCAGCCGGTCGGCGACTTTCGGATCCGGCAGCATCGTGCCGAAGAATGCGACGGCGTCGCCGCGCTGCACGAGCAGCGTGGGGAAATTCTCGACGTCGAGGTCGCCGACGACGTCGGCCTGGTCCTCCACGTCGATCCAGACGAAGGTCTTGTCGGGATGGCGTGCGGCCAGGCCGTCGAACGCGGCGCGGTAGGACGAGCAGGTGCCGCACCACGCGGCGCACAGGCAGGCGACGATCCAGCCGTCGCCGTGGAGGGCGGCGGCGACCTGGTCGCGGGTATCGGGCTCGAGGGTCAGACTGGACATGGGCGCGATTCTACAACGGTTCCACGCTTTTGGCTGGGCGGGCCGCCGGGTTACAATACGCCATGCCTATCATCCTCGCCATCGAAACCTCGTCCGAGCTGGCGTCCTGCGCGTTATTGAACAGCGCGGACGGCGCAAACACCCCCGGATTGACCCGCGTATTGACTCGTGAAGCGTCCGGCGTGCGCACGCATTCGCAGTCCGTCCTGCCCATGGTGCAGGAACTGCTGCGCGACGCCGGCATCGCGCTGGCCGACTGCGACGCGATCGCGTTCGGCGCCGGTCCGGGCTCGTTCACGGGCGTGCGCACGGCGTGCGGCGTGGCGCAGGGGCTCGCGTTCGGCGCGCGCAAACCCGTGCTGCCGCTCGTGACGCTGGAAGCGATGGCGGAGGCGTGCCGCGCACGCACGGGTGCGGACGACGTGCTCGCCGTGCTGGATGCGCGCATGGGCGAAGTCTATTGGGCGCAGTACCGGTGGACCGGCGAGTGGCAGGCCGTGCGCGCGCCTGCGCTCAGCGCGCCGGGCGCCGTCGCGCCGGAAGCGGTCGCGGGCCTTGTCGCGTGCGGCAACGGCTTTGTCGCGTATCCGGAAGCGTTCGCGGACGCCGCGTTCGCCGCGGGAGCGCATGGCGACATCCTGCCGCACGCCCGCGAATTCGCGGTACTGGGCGTGGCCGCCCTGGCGGCGGGCCGCGCCGTCCCGGCCGACGAGGCGCAGCCGCTCTACCTGCGCAACAAGGTCGCGTACACGAGCGCCGAGCGCCAGGCCATCAACGCGGCCAAGGCGGACGCGCGATGACCGATTGCGCGCACCTGGAACTGCGCCCGATGGTCGTGGGCGACGTCGACGAGGTGCATGCCCTGGAATGCAGCGTGTTCCCGCATCCGTGGAGCCGCGCGAACTTCATGGACTCGCTCGCGAGCGGCTACGACGCGTGGGTGCTGCGCGAGCCGGCGGGTGCGCTGGCCGGGTATTTCCTGTTGATGTATGCGCTGGACGAGGCGCACCTGCTCGACGTGGCCGTCGCGGCGCCGCTGCACGGACGCAGCGTCGGGCGCTATCTGCTGGACCGCATCGCGGCAAGGTCGCGCGCGCAGCGCATGGCGTCGATCCTGCTCGAGGTGCGGCCGTCGAACACGCGCGCGCTCGACGTGTACCGGCGCTACGGCTATGAAGAGATCGGCCGGCGCAAGGGCTATTATCCCGCGCACGAAGGCCGGCGCGAGGATGCGATCGTGATGAGGTATGTGTTATGAACGGTGTCAGCGAACGCGACGCCATCTTCCTGGGCGAGATGGGCCTCGGCCCGCTGTGGCAGTTGCGCACGGCGCCGCCACGCGAGGTTGCCCCGGAACCGACGCCGCTGCAGCCTGTGGCGCAGTCGGCGTCCGCGTTGGCGCCCGTCGCCGAGACGGCCGTCGCACCGCCTGCGCCGGTCGTGCCGCCGCCACGTCCGGCGCCCGCGGAGCCGCGGCCGCCCGGACCGACGCCGCTGCAGCCGGTCGCGCAATCCGTGTCCGCGCTGGCGCCGCCGGCCGACCACGACTCCGCCTGGGACGATGCCGCGTTGCCGAGCGACGCGACGCCGGAAGAAATCGCAAACATGGACTGGGACCAGCTCACGATCGCCATCGCCGCGTGCCGCCGCTGCAGCGCATGCCGCGAAGGCCGCGCGCCGGTGCCGGGCACGGGGGCGAAGCAGGCGCGCTGGGTCGTCGCGGCCGGCGCCACGACGGCCGCCGACGAAAAGGCGCGCGTGCCCCTCGCCGGCGATCCGGGCAAGCTGCTGGACAATATGCTGGCCGCCGTCGGCATGGGCCGCGAGCGCGACGTCTACGTGACGAACCTGATCAAGTGCCGCCCGACGACGCCGAACGGCGGCGAGCGTGCACCCACGCCGCAGGAGGCGGCCGCGTGCCGTCCCTACCTCGAGCGTGAAGTCGCGCTGACGGGCGCGGAGACGGTGCTGACCCTGGGCCAGATCGCCGCCAACACCTTGCTGGGCCGGCCGTTGCCGGAACCGCTGGCGGGCGCGCGCGGCGGCAGCCATGCGCTGGACACGGGCGGCCGCAGCGTCAATCTCGTGGCGACCTTGCATCCGGGCGAACTGCTGCGGCGCGGTGCCGACAAGGCGCTTGCGTGGGCCGACCTGTGCAGGGCAAGGAACGCCCGTGCGCGATCAGGCTGACACCTACCAGGCACTGTTCGAACGCCGCTGGCGTCATCTGCGGCGCGCGCGGGTGCGGGCGCTGGCCTGGCTGCTGGACGCGCCGGACCTGCTCGACATCCACGACCCGCACTGGGAAGGCCGCATCGCGACGCTCGGTCCGATGACGGAAGAGACGGCGCGCTGGCTGGCCGGACTCGATGCGGATCCGGCACCGCTGGACGCCGCGCTGGGTTCGAAGATGTACACTCGCCTTGGCCTGTACGCGGAAAAGCTGATGGCCTTTTATTTCGCGCACCAGGGCCGCCTCGTCGCGCACGGCCTCCAGGTGCGGGCGAGCCGCAACGACACCGTCGGCGAATTCGACTTCCTGCTGGATGCAGGGGAGGGTGTCGAACACATCGAGTTCGCCACCAAGTTCTACCTGCTGCAGGGCGATGCCACGACGGGGTTCGACACGTTCGTCGGCCCGAACCTGGCCGACAGCCTCGGCCGCAAGATGCGCAAGGTGTTCGACCGCCAGCTGAACCTGGGCGTCCACCCGGCCGCGCAGGAGGTGCTGCCGCGGCCCGTCGTCGCGGCGCGCGCGCTCGTGAAAGGCTGGCTGTTCTACCCGCGCGGGACGTACCAGGCCATGCAGGGCATCACGGCGGGACACTGCCGCGGCTTCTGGTGCCCGCTCGCGGAACTCGACGCCTTGCCCGGCGACCGCTTCCTGGTCCTGCCGCGCCTGCAATGGCTGCCGCCGTTCCGGGCGCAGTCGGCCGTATGGATGCTGGACAAGGCCCAGCTCGCCGCCGAACTGGAAGACCACTTCATGGCATCGGATGCGCCCGTGCTCGTGGCGCTCGTGCGGGAAGAGCCGAACAACATCGTGGAATTCGAACGGGGCTTCATCGTCCCGGACGACTGGCGCGACCGCGCCAGGGCCCGGCCGGCGCCCTGAATCAGTGCTTGTGCTCGCCGATCAGCGCGAGCGAGTCGTGCTCGCGCTGGTTCGCCGCGTGGCGGCGGCCGATCAGCCACATGATGCCGGCCAGCGACAGGCCGAACAGGACGATGATGACGTTCAGGTCCAGGTTCAGCGTGATCATGATGGCGTACAGCGCCAGCATGGTGAGGATGGAGAGGTTCTCGTTGAAGTTCTGCACGGCGATCGAGTGGCCGGCGCTCATCAGGACGTGGCCGCGGTGCTGCAGAAGGGCGTTCATCGGGACGACGAAGAAGCCGGACAACAGGCCGATGATCAGCAGCAGCGGGACGGCGACCGTCAGCGAATACACCATCGTCATCGCGGTGACGACGAGGCCCATGATGATGCCCAGCGGGATGACGGTCAGCGACTTCTTCAGCGGGATCATCTTCGCGGCCATCGCGGCGCCGACCGCGACGCCGATGGCGACGACGCCGATCAGGCTCGTGGCTTTGTCGAGGGGCATGTGGAGCGAGCGCTCGGCCCATTTCAGCACGATGAATTGCAGGGTCGCGCCGGCGCCCCAGAACAGCGTCGTCACGGCCAGCGAGATCTGGCCCAGTTTATCTTTCCACAGCGTGGAGGAGCAGTCGGCGAAATCGGCGATCAGGCGGGCCGGATTGCGCTCCTGGTGTTCGTAGCGCGCGCCGGTGTCCGGAATGCGCAGGTTGAATCCGGCGGCCAGTGCGTACACGCCGATCAGCACGGCGAGTTGCGCCTTGACAGGTGTGTTGATGCCGGTCTCGATGCCGGGTACGTCCAGGGTCATCAGCCAGGCGCCGCCGTGGGCGCTGACGAGGGCGCCGCCCATGACCGTGCCGAGGATGATGGACATGACGGTAAGGCCTTCGATCCAGCCGTTGGCCGCGACGAGTTTTTCCGGCGGCAGCAGCTCGGTCAGGATGCCGTACTTGGCGGGGGAGTAGACAGCGGCGCCGAAGCCGACGACGGCGCAGGCGACGAGGGGATGCACGCCGAAGAAGATCAGGCAGCAGCCAAATACTTTGATGAGATTCGCAATGAACATCACGCGTCCCTTGGGCATCGAATCGGCAAAAGCACCGACGAAAGCAGCCAGCAGGACGTAGAACAGGACGAACGACAGCTTCAGCAGCGGAGTAAGCGAAGCCGGGGCTTTCATCGCTGTTAGCAGACCGATCGCGACAAATATCAGCGCGTTGTCTGCCAGCGACGAGAAGAACTGCGCCGCCATGATGGTATAAAAACCACGATTCATTCGAAAGGTTCAAAAAACAGGATGGGTTGCTTTATACCATGAAAGACCGGTTAGCCCAAGGAATCGACAATACGGCATTTCACTGCCGGGAGTAAAATAAACCTTTCGTTCTCAGCCGTCGCCCCCATCTGCAAGCCATGCCACGTCCCCTGCACGTCACCATCCATCTCGACTCCATGCAGCACAATCTGGCCCGTGCGCGCGCCTGTGCGCCGCAGGCGAAGATCTGGGCCGTGGTGAAGGCGAACGCGTATGGGCACGGCCTGGAAAGAGGCATGCGCGGCTTCGTGCAGGCCGATGGCCTGGCCCTGATCGAGACGGAAAACGCGCTGCGCCTGCGCGAGCTGGGCTGGGTGAAGCCGATCCTGTTATTAGAGGGAATCTTCGACACGTCGGATATCCCCCTGCTGGCTGAACATAATGTCAACAGCACGGTCCATTGCATCGAGCAGGTCAAGATGCTGGAGTACACCCAGCTCTACCGTCCCATCGACGTGCACCTGAAGATGAACACGGGCATGAACCGCCTTGGCTTCCGGCCGGACGAGTTCGCGGCGGCCTACCAGCGCCTGCGCGCCGTCCCGGGCATCCGCAACATCACGCTCATGACGCATTTCGCGAATGCGGACGAGCTGGAGCATCCGCGGCTGTCGATCGGCGAGCAGGTGCGCCGCTTCCGCCTGGGCGCGGACGGCCTGCCGGGCGAGCGCAGCCTGTCGAATTCCGGCGGCGTCCTGCATACGGCGGAGCTCGTCCAGGAACTGCAGAGCGACTGGGTCCGTCCCGGCATCATGCTGTACGGCGGCACGCCGGGCGGACGCTCGGCGAAGGATTACGGCCTGCTGCCGACGATGACGCTGAAATCGGAAATCATCGGCATCCAGCACCTGGAAGCGGGCGACAGCGTGGGCTACGGCAGCCGCTTCCAGGCGGACCGCGCCATGACGGTGGGCGTCGTCGCCTGCGGCTATGCCGACGGCTACCCGCGCCACGCCGAGCACGGCACGCCCGTGCTCGTGGACGGTGTCCGCACGACGCTCGTCGGCCGGGTGTCGATGGACATGATGGCCGTCGACCTGTCGCCCGTCGCGAACGCGCGCGTGGGCAGCAAGGTCACCCTGTGGGGCGACGGCCTCCCGATCGACGAGGTGGCGCAGGCCGCCGGCACGATCGGCTATGAATTGATGTGCGCCGTGGCGCCGCGCGTGCGCGTGGCCGAGGCGCCGCTCGGGTGCGATCCCGTTTTATAAAGAAAAGCAAAGAATCATGGCTAAACCCCGTACCAGTTTCGTTTGCAGCGATTGCGGCAGCGTCGCCAGCCGCTGGACCGGCCAGTGCGCCGATTGCAAGGCCTGGAACACGATGACCGAGCAGGTCGAGACCGCCGGCCTGAACCGCATGTCGCAGACGCCGCACATGCATAAAAGCCTGGCTCAAACCGCGCCCGTGCTGTCGCTGGCCGACATCGAGGCGATCGACGTGCCCCGTTTCGGCACCGGCATCGATGAATTCGACCGCGTGCTGGGCGGCGGCCTCGTCGCGGGCGGCGTCGTGCTGATCGGCGGCGACCCCGGCATCGGCAAGTCCACGCTGCTGCTGCAGGCGCTGGCCAACCTGGCCGCGGCGCGCAGCACCCTGTACGTATCCGGCGAGGAATCCGGCGCCCAGATCGCGCTGCGCGCGCGCCGCCTGCAGGTCGAGGCGAAGGAGCTGAAACTGCAGGCCGAGATCCAGCTGGAAAAAATCCTGGGCACCATTGCCGACCTCAAGCCGGACGTCGCCGTCATCGACTCGATCCAGACCCTGTACTCGGACGCGCTGACGTCGGCGCCCGGTTCCGTCTCGCAGGTGCGCGAATGCGCGGCCCAGCTCACGCGCGTGGCCAAGCAGACGGGCGTGACGATCATCCTCGTCGGCCACGTGACGAAGGAGGGCGCGCTGGCGGGGCCGCGCGTGCTGGAACACATCGTCGACACCGTGCTGTATTTCGAAGGCGATACGCAGTCCAGCTTCCGCCTCGTACGCGCCATCAAGAACCGTTTTGGCGCCGTCAACGAGCTGGGCGTGTTCGCGATGACGGAAAAGGGCCTGAAAGGTGTGTCGAACCCGTCCGCCTTGTTTCTTTCGCAACACGACAACCAGGTGCCCGGTTCCTGCGTGATGGTGACGCAGGAGGGCACGCGGCCGCTGCTGGTCGAAGTCCAGGCGCTCGTCGATGCGAGCCATTTGCCGAACGCGCGCCGGCTGTCCGTCGGCCTGGAGCAGAACCGCCTCGCGATGCTGCTCGCCGTGCTGCACCGCCATGCCGGCATTGCCGCGTTCGACCAGGACGTGTTCATCAATGCGGTGGGCGGCGTCAAGATCACGGAGCCGGCGGCCGACCTGGCCGTCCTGCTGGCGATCAATTCGTCGATGCGCAACAAGGCGCTGCCGCGCGGCCTCGTCGTGTTTGGTGAAGTCGGCCTGGCCGGCGAGATCCGCCCGGCCCCGCGCGGCCAGGAGCGTTTGCGCGAGGCCGCGAAGCTGGGCTTTTCCGTTGCCGTGATCCCGAAGGCGAACGCGCCGAAGCAAAAGATCGAGGGGATGACCATCGTGGCCGTCGAGCGGATCGACGAGGCGTTCAGCAAGCTGCGCGAGCTCGACTGATCGCCCTTACTTGTATAGCGGTAACACACTGGTGTCCGTTTGCACCTATAATGCCACCTCGTTTTCAAAAGTAACACAGGCTTATCGTGGCGATAGAACAGAGGCAATCCGCACGCAAGATCCTGAAGGTGAGGGCGATCCTGGCGATGGAAGGCCAGGCGCCCGTTCAGGGACGTACTTCGGACATCGGCGCCAACGGCGTCAGCATCACCGTACCGCATCCGTTGCAGACGGGCCAGACGGGTCAGGTCGGCTTCGACCTGCTCGTCGACGGCACGCCGTTTCCGCTGCATGCGCGCGTCAAGGTCATGTATTGTATTTTCAGCAATGGCGAATTCAAGGCCGGGGTGCAGTTCATGAACCTGGACCTGACGGCCATGAGCCAGGTGTCACGCTTTTTGCGTTGACCTCTTGACGGCGCCTGATGCGCACACAAGAAAAGCGGCGGGCGCCTTGGGCCCCGCCGCTTTTTCTTTGATGAGACCTCTGCGGCCCCCAATGCTATTCGTGATAGCGGTCTTGCAACTTTCGCGAACTGCCGATGCCTTCGGCGATGACCTCGTACAGCACGAGAACGACCATGCCGGCCAGCATCCCTGAGATAAATAACATACCTGTCAGACGCGGTTAAACGTCCCCTCCGTTCCGTGTAGGACAACTCCTCCATACTGCATAAACACTTTCAAATTAGCATAAGAAAAAGTATTTACAAGGCACTTTTTCTCGACGGTGAAAGAGAGGGGAACCGCACATTGTGACAGCGGTCGAAGCGCTGTGTGACATGTCATCCCGGGCTGTCACATTATGCGGACCGCATGTCATATGGCCAGGATAGTCATGTCATAAAGCCGTCATATTTGCTCACTACACTGCGCAGCATCAACCGTGTCACTACCCTAACCAAAGGACCTTGATATGCGCATGAAGCAACTGCTGGCAACCATCATCATCGGCACCACCACCGCGTTCGCGAGCACCGCGACGCTGGCCGCCGACATCACCGGTGCTGGTTCCACCTTCGCCTACCCGATCTATTCGAAATGGGCGGAGATGTACAAGAAGACCAGCGGCAACGGCCTGAACTACCAATCGATCGGCTCGGGCGCCGGTATCAAGCAGATCAAGGCCAAGACCGTCGACTTCGGCGCATCCGACATGCCGCTGCCGGTCGAAGAGCTGAACGAAGCAGGCCTGATGCAGTTCCCGACCATCATGGGCGGCGTCGTCACCATCGTCAACCTGGACGGCGTGGCGCCGGGCCAGCTGAAACTGACCGGTCCGGTCGTCGCCGACATCTACCTGGGCAAGATCACCAAGTGGAACGACCAGGCGATCGCCGCCCTGAACCCGGGCGTGAAGCTGCCGGCCGAAGACATCACCGTCGTGCACCGTGCCGACGGTTCGGGCACCTCGTTCCTGTTCACCAATTTCCTGTCGCAGACCAATGCCGACTTCAAGGCGAAGATCGGTGCCGGCACCGCGGTGAAATGGGCCGTCGGCGTGGGCGGCAAGGGCAATGACGGCGTCGCCGCCAACGTCCAGCGCATCAAGGGCTCGATCGGCTACGTCGAATGGGCCTATGCCAAGAAGAACAAGCTGTCCCACACCCAGCTGAAGAACCGCGACGGCAACTTCCTGCAGCCGGACGACGAGAACTTCAAGGCCGCCGCCGCCAACGCGGACTGGGTCAAGGCACCGGGCTTCGGCGTCGTCCTGACCGACCAGGCCGGCAAGAACGCCTGGCCGATCACCGGCGTGACGTACGCCATCGTGCACAAGTCGCAGGCCGATGCCGCCAAGGGCAAGGAAGTGCTGAAGTTCTTCGACTACGCCTTCAAGAACGGCGACGCCGCTGCGGCCGAGCTGGACTACGTGCCGATGCCGGATTCCGTCACCAAGCTGGTGGAAACCGCCTGGAAGAACAACGTGAAAGACGGTTCGGGCAAGGCGATCTGGTAATTGAGCAATACCCAACTTGTGGGTAGCGTCGCTCCCACCTCCCGGCGCGAGGTCGGGCAGGTGGGAGCGGCGCGTTTTTGCTTCTAGGTAATAAATTGGACAAACACATGAACGCACACCCCGCGCTCGCCGCCGACGAGGCCGGCCAGGCCGCGTTGCAGGAGGAAGCCCGCAACGTCGCACTGCGCAATACCATGCGCGTGCAGCGCATCCAGGATTTCGTCTTCCACAAGGTGACCCTGCTGTTCGCCGCGAGCGTCCTGATCGTCCTCGTGGGCATCATCGTTTCCCTGGCGATCGGCGCGGCGCCTGCGTTCCGCGAATTCGGCGCATCCTTCCTCGTCACCAACGAGTGGGATCCCGTCAACGACAAATTCGGCGCGCTGATCGCCATCACGGGCACCCTGGTCACGTCGATCATCGCGCTGCTCGTCGCCTTCCCCATCAGCTTCGGCATCGCGCTGTTCCTCACCGAGATCTGCCCGGCCTGGCTGCGCCGCCCGATGGGCATGGCCGTCGAGCTGCTGGCCGGCGTGCCGTCGATCATCTACGGCATGTGGGGCCTGTTCGTGTTCGCGCCGCTGTTCGGCGACACCATCCAGCCGTTCCTGAAGAAGACGCTGGGCGTGCTGCCGTTCATCGGCCCGTTCTTCCAGGGCCCGACGATGGGCCTGGGCCTGCTGACCGCCGGCCTGATCCTGGCCGTGATGATCATCCCGTTCATCGCCTCCGTCATGCGCGACGTGTTCGAGATCGTCCCGGCCGTCCTGAAGGAATCCGCATACGGCCTCGGCTGCACCAAATGGGAAGTCGTGCGCAAGATCGTGCTGCCGTACACCCGCGCCGGCGTCGTCGGCGGCGTCATGCTGGGCCTGGGCCGCGCGCTGGGCGAGACGATGGCCGTCACCTTCGTGATCGGCAACGCCAACGACATCAAGCTGTCGCTGTTCTCGGCGGGTAATTCGATTTCCTCGACGCTGGCCAACGAATTCGCCGAGGCCAGCTCGCAACTGCACGTGTCCTCGCTGTTTGCGCTGGGCCTGATCCTGTTCGCCATCACGTTCATCGTGCTGTCGGCCGCCAAATTGATGCTCGTCGGGATGTCCCGCAAGGAAGGGGTGAAGTAATGGATGCCGTCGTCAATAACGTCTACCGGCGCCGCCTGCTGGGCCACCGCATCGGCATCGCGCTGTCCGTGCTGGCGATGGCCGTCGGCCTCGGCTTCCTGCTGTGGATCCTGGAAACCCTGCTGGTCAATGGTTTCGGCGCACTGTCGCACACGCTGTTCACGATGGACACGCCGGCGCCGGGCAGCCCGGGCGGCTTGCGCAACGCGATCGTCGGCAGCCTCATGATGGTGGGCCTGTCCACGGCGATCTCGACGCCGGTCGGCATTTTGGCCGGCATCTATCTCGCCGAGTACGGCCAGAGCAACAAGTTCGCCACCGTCACGCGCTTCGTCACGGACATCATGCTGTCGGCGCCGTCGATCGTGATCGGCCTGTTCGTGTACGCGCTGGTCGTCGCGCGTATCGGCCACTTCTCCGGCTATGCAGGCACCGTGGCACTGTCGCTGATCGCGATCCCCGTCGTCGTGCGTACGACCGACAACATGCTGCACCTCGTACCGAACAGCCTGCTCGAAGCCGCGTTCGCGCTGGGCGCGCCGCGCTGGAAAGTGGCGATGATGGTGCGCCTGCGCGCCGTGAAGGCCGGCGTCGTGACCGGCGTGCTGCTGGCCGTGGCCCGCATCGCCGGCGAGACGGCGCCGCTGCTGTTCACCGCGCTGAACAACCAGTTCTTCAGCCTCGACATGAAGCAGCCGATGGCCAACCTGCCGGTGGCAATCTACCTGTTCGCGATGAGCTCGTATGAAGACTGGCGCAGCCTCGCGTGGGGCGCCGCGCTGCTGGTGACCTTCAGCGTGCTGCTCCTGAATATCCTGTCGCGGACCCTGTTCCGCCAAAAGACCCCGCAATGATGACCTCCATGATGACCCAGACCCTGTCCACCCCGTCGCAAACGACGCAAGGTTCGAAGCCCAAGACGAAGACGATCGAGATCTCCGGCCTGGACTTTTATTACGGTAAGACGAAGAGCCTGAAGAACGTCAGCCTGGACGTGCACGACAAGCAGGTCACCGCGTTCATCGGCCCGTCGGGCTGCGGCAAGTCGACCCTGCTGCGCACGCTGAACCGCATGTACGATTTGTATCCGGGGCAGCGCGCCGAAGGTGCGATCCTGTACCGCGGCCGGAATATCCTCGAACCCGGCGTCGACGTGAACATGCTGCGCGCGAAGATCGGCATGGTGTTCCAGAAACCGACGCCGTTCCCGATGTCCATCTACGACAACATCGCGTTCGGCGTGCGCCTGTACGAAGACCTGTCGAAAGGCGAGATGGACGAGCGCGTGGAATGGGCGCTCAAGAAGGCCGCCCTGTGGACCGAAGTGAAGGACAAGCTGAACAAGAGCGGCCTGTCGCTGTCCGGCGGCCAGCAGCAGCGCCTGTGCATCGCGCGCGGCGTCGCGGTGAAGCCGGACGTGCTGCTGCTGGACGAGCCGACGTCGGCGCTGGACCCGATCTCGACGTCGAAGATCGAGGAACTGATTAGCGAGCTGAAGGTCGACTACACGATCGCCATCGTCACGCACAACATGCAGCAGGCCGCGCGCTGCTCCGACTGCACGGCGTATATGTACCTGGGCGAACTGGTGGAGTTCGGCGAGACCGACCAGCTGTTCCTGAACCCTGTACGAAAAGAAACCCAAGACTACATCACCGGTCGCTTCGGCTGATACGGTAAGATAACCAAATTGAACAGGATGGACACATGGTAGGCGAGCACTCTTCCAAGCAGTACGACCAGGAACTGGAAGCGATCCGGTCGAAAGTGCTGCTCATGGGCGGCATGGTGGAAACGCAGTTCGACGAGGCGGTGAATGCATTCCGTGTCGGTAACACCGAGCAGGCCGACAAGGTCGTGGCGGACGACCACGCCGTCAACCAGCTCGAAGTGCAGCTGGACGACGCCTGCAGCCACCTGATCGTGCGCCGCCAGCCGGCCGCCAACGACCTGCGCACGATCATGGCGACGATCAAGGTGATCACGGACCTCGAGCGCATCGGCGACGAGGCCGCCAAGATCGCGCGCACGGCGAAAAGCCTGCACGAGCGCGGCATGGTCAGCTTCAACCATTACGAGACGGTGCGCACGATCTCGCGCGCCACGGCCGACATGCTGCACGACGCGCTGGACGCGTTCGCGCGCCTGGACGGCAAGGCTGCCGTGCAGATCATCGCCCAGGACGACGTGATCGACCACGAGTTCCGCACCATCATGCGCAGTACCATCACGTTCATGATGGAAGACCCGCGCACGATCTCGTCGGCGCTGGACGTGCTGTGGGTGGCGAAGGCCATTGAGCGCATCGGCGACCACGCGAAGAACATCGCCGAGTACGTGATCTACGTCGTCGAAGGGCGGGATATCCGCCACAGCAAACCGCACGCCGTCGCGGCGGGCGGAGAAGGGTGATCGATGGCGGCCAACACGAGCGTCCTGATTGTCGAAGATGAGCCGGCGATTGTCGAACTGGTGAGCTATTCGCTGCGCGAGACGGGCTGGGAGATCCGCACGGCCGCGAACGTGGCGTCGGCCTGGGATTCGATCGTGCACGGCAGGCCCGACCTGCTGCTGCTGGACTGGATGCTGCCCGACCAGAGCGGCCTGCGGCTGCTGTCGCGCCTGCGCGGCGACCGCGATTTCCAGGACATCCCCGTCATCATGCTGACGGCGAAGAGCATGGAAGAGGACAAGATCGCGGGCCTGAACACGGGCGCCGACGACTATGTGACGAAGCCGTTCTCGCCGCGCGAACTGGTGGCCCGCTCGAAGGCGCTGCTGCGCCGCAAGAGCCCGCACCTGGCCGAGGCGCCGCTGTCGGCCGGTCCCGTCACGCTCGATCCGTCCAGCTGCACCGTCACGCTGGACGGCCGCCAGCTCGACATGGGCAATGCCGAATACCGCCTGCTGAAATTCCTGATGGCGCACCGCGAGCGCGTGTTCTCGCGCAGCCAGCTGCTCGACAAGGTGTGGGGCGACGCGGCGGCCGTCGAGGAGCGCACGGTCGACGTCCACGTCCTCCGCCTGCGCAAGGCGCTGAAGGAAGCGGAAAAGCTGATCAAGACCGTGCGCAGCGTGGGCTACATGCTGAGCGAGAAAGATAAATAGAAAGGTCGTCCGTTTGAATCCTCGCGTCATGTTCTGGGTTCCGGCGCTGCTGCGCCTGGGCCTGATGCTCGCGGTCGCCGGCATCGCATGGTGGCTGCTGGGCCCCATCTCCGGGCTGGCGCTCGCGCTGCTCATCACGCTGGGCCTGCTGATCTCCCAACTGGCATACCTCCACAAGCTGGGCGAATGGCTCGACGACCCGCAGAGCACGAAGCTGCCGGACGGGTGGGGCGCGTGGACCGACGTGTTCGCGCGGCTGTACCGCCTGCGGCGCGACGACGAACGCAACCGCGACGAGCTGACGGAATGGCTCGCGCGCTTCCGCCAGGCGATGCACCTGCTGCCGGAGGGTGTGGCGATCATGGACGACGTCCTGTTCCTCGAATGGTGCAACCCGGCGGCCGAGCGCCACCTGGGCCTCACGCTGGAACACGACAAGGGCCGGCGCGTGACGAACCTGATCCGCCACCCGGAGTTCATCGATTACCTGATCCTCGGACGCTACGAACAGCCGCTCACGCTGTCGATCCGCGGCCGCAAGCTGATCGTGCAGATCATCCCGTTCGAGAACCGCCGGCAAATCCTCGTCACCCACGACGCGACGGACACGGACCGCATCGAAGCGATGCGCCGCGACTTCATCGCCAACGCGTCGCACGAGCTGCGCACGCCGCTGACGGTGATCGTCGGCTTCCTCGAGATCGCGCTGGCCGATCCGGGCCTGGACGAAAAGACGCGCACGGCCCACCTGAACCTCATGACGGAACAGGCGCAGCGCATGCAGCGGCTGATCGAGGACATGCTCACCTTGTCGCGCCTGGAATCGGACGAGTATCCGCTGAAGCGCGAGCGCGTGGACGTGCGCGCCCTCGTCGAGCAGGTGGCGAACGACGCGCGCGCGCTGTCGAACGGCCGCCACGAGATCGACGTCGCCGTCGACGGCCCGGACGTGATGGGCAGCGCGGAAGAACTGCGCAGCGCGTTCGGCAACCTCGCCAGCAACGCCGTGCGCTACACGCCGGAAGGCGGCAGGATCGAACTGCGCTGGCTGCGCGGCCCGAACGACCTGCGCTTCGAAGTGATCGACAACGGCATCGGCATCGACGAGCAGCACATTTCGCGCCTCACGGAACGCTTCTACCGCGTCGACAAGAGCCGTTCGCGCGAGACGCAGGGCACGGGCCTCGGCCTCGCCATCGTCAAGCACGTGCTGCTGCGCCACGGCGGCAAGCTGGCGATCCGGTCCACGCCGGGCAAGGGCAGCGTGTTTACGGCCACGTTGCCGAACACGTCGCTGCCGGGTTAACGCGGCCGGCGAGGAAGGTGGCCATCATCTTACGGAAGCCTTAAAGCGGGCCGGCAAACGGACGGGATCGGGTTACAATCCCGGGATGACTCTCTCCCGACGTTCCCTTCTTGCCACGTTCGGCGCCGCGGCGCTGCTGGCCGGCTGCGGCTCCGCGCCCACCCAGCCGGCCGCGCCGATTGCCGCCACGCCTGGCGCAGCCGCGCACGGTCCCGTCCCGCTGCGTCATGTAAAGATCGCGCTCGCCCTGGGCGGCGGCGCCGCACGCGGCTTCGCCCACATCGGCGTGATCAAGGCCCTGGAAGCCCAGGGCATCGTGCCGGACATCGTCGTCGGCACGAGTGCCGGCTCCGTCGTCGGCGCGCTGTACGCGTCCGGCTACAACGGTTTCCAGCTGCAGAAGATCGCCCTCGACATGGACGAGACGACGATCTCCGACTGGGCCATCCCGTTCTTCAGCAAGGCCCCGGGCGTGCTGAAAGGGGAGGCGTTGCAGTCCTATGTCAACAAGGCGGTCCAGAACCGGCCGATCGAAAAGCTCAAGATCCCGTTCGGCGCCGTCGCCACGGACCTCAGGACGGGCCAGCCGATCCTCTTTCGCCGCGGTAACACCGGCATGGCCGTGCGCGCGTCGTCGTCCGTGCCTGGCGTATTCCAGCCGGTCGTGATCAGTGGCCGCAGCTACGTCGACGGCGGCCTCGTCGCGCCCGTGCCCGTGCGCTTCGCGAAGGAGATGGGCGCCGAATTCATTATTGCGGTCAACATCTCCAGCGCGACCGAAGCGCAGGCGACCGCGAGTTCCGTCGACGTGCTGATGCAGACGTTCACCATCATGGGCCAGCGCCTGAACCAGCATGAACTGAAGGATGCCGACGTCGTCATCACGCCCGCACTGGGCACGATGGGCAGCGCCGACTTCACCGGCCGCAACCTGGCCGTGCTGGCCGGAGAGCAGGCCGCGGCCGGCGTCATGGCCGACCTCAAGGCCAGGCTGAAGGCCAAACAGGGCACGCCCGCCCCGCTGGCGGCCGCGCGCTGATCGCTTACCCTTTTTGTAACGCCACACGAAAGAAAGACTCAAGATGCAAACCAAGCCCGTCCTTACCCTCGAAGACATCAAGAAGATCGCCGCCGGCGCCGAAGCCGAAGCGGTCGCGAACGGCTGGAAAGTCGTCATCGCCATCTGCGACGACGGCGGCCACCCGCTGTGGCTGCAGCGCCTGGACGGCGCCGCCCCGGTGTCGGCCCACATCGCCCCGGAAAAGGCCAAGACGGCCGCGCTGGGCCGCCGTGAGTCGAAGATCTACGAAGACATGATCAACAACGGCCGCGTGTCGTTCGCCCGCGCGCCGCAACTGGACGGCATGCTGGAAGGCGGCGTGCCCATCGTCGTGGAAGGCCACGTGGTCGGCGCCGTGGGTGTGTCGGGCGTGAAATCGGCGGAAGACGCGCAGATCGCCAAGGCCGGTATCGCCGCGCTGGGCCTCTAATTTACGTTTCCGTCAAGTCGGCGGGCGGGGTGCGACGGATCGTCGCGCCCGCCCGCCGATTTGTTTTTCCGGACGTCATTTAGAGGAAAAACGTGGGGCAGGCGATTGCCGGCCGATATAAATCGCGCTATAATTCAGAGGTTTAGCCATCACTTATCTGCCGTAGCGACTACCCCACACATACCTCTTTCTAGCGACCTGTAACACTGGGCGAGATGCATGCCCACACCCTGTTCAGGCCGGTCTGACGTGGCGCAGCCTACGGCAACTTTATCGGGAGTTGCCCTTGCCGCCATTTTTTTCTGGCCCAGCCGTTCCAGCCATCCTCGCTCTGGCAGACGGAACCATTTTCAAAGGATATTCGATCGGCGCCGCCGGTCACACCATCGGTGAAGTGGTATTCAATACCGCCATCACCGGGTACCAGGAAATCCTGACCGACCCCAGCTATTCGCGTCAGATCGTCACGCTGACGTACCCCCACATCGGCAACTACGGCATCAATGCCGAAGACGTCGAAGCGTCGAAAGTCCACGCCGCCGGCCTGATCATCCGCGACCTGCCGCTGCTGGCCTCGAACTTCCGCTCCACCCAATCGCTGTCGGACTACCTGAAGCAGGAAAACGTCGTCGCCATCGCCGGCATCGACACCCGCAAGCTGACCCGCATCCTGCGTGAGAAGGGCGCCCAGAACGGCGCAATCCTGACCGGCACGCAGGGCAATGAGCCGTCGGAAGCGCAGGCGCTGGAACTGGCGCGCTCGTTCCCGGGCCTGAACGGCATGGACCTGGCGAAGGTCGTCTCCGTCAAGGAACCGTACACGTTCGACCAGACCGAATGGAAGCTGGGCGAGGGCTACGGCAAGCAGGAGAACCCGCAGTTCCACGTCGTCGCCTTCGACTACGGCGTCAAGCGCAACATCCTGCGCATGCTGGCCGAGCGCGGCTGCAAGATCACGGTGCTGCCGGCGCAAGCCACCGCCGAAGAAGCCCTGGCGCTGAACCCGGACGGCATCTTCCTCGCCAACGGTCCGGGCGACCCGGCCGCATGCGACTACGCGATCGCCGCAACGAAGAAAGTGATCGACTCGGGCATCCCGACGTTCGGTATCTGCCTCGGCCACCAGATCATGGCGCTGGCCTCGGGCGCGAAGACCATCAAGATGAAGTTCGGCCACCACGGCGCCAACCACCCGGTGCAGGACCTGGATTCGAAGCAGGTCATGATCACGTCGCAGAACCACGGCTTCGCAGTGGATGCCGCGACGCTGCCAGCCAACTGCCGCGTGACCCACGTCTCGCTGTTCGACGGCTCGCTGCAGGGCTTCGAGCGCACGGACAAGCCGGCGTTCTGCTTCCAGGGTCACCCGGAAGCGTCGCCCGGCCCGACGGACGTCGCCTACCTGTTCGACCGTTTCATCAGCAAGATGCAAGCCCACGCCAGCAAGTGAGAAGAAATAAATGCCAAAACGTACTGATATTAAAAGCATCCTGATCATCGGCGCGGGCCCGATCGTCATCGGCCAGGCGGTCGAGTTCGACTACTCCGGCGCCCAGGCCTGCAAGGCGCTGCGCGAAGAAGGCTACAAGGTCATCCTGGTCAATTCGAACCCGGCCACGATCATGACGGACCCGGAAACGGCCGACGTCACCTACATCGAACCGATCACGTGGAAGGCCGTCGAGCGCATCATCGACAAGGAACGTCCCGACGCGATCCTGCCGACGATGGGCGGCCAGACGGCGCTGAACTGCGCGCTGGACCTGCACCGCCACGGCGTGCTGGACAAGTACAAGGTCGAACTGATCGGCGCGACGCCGGAAGCCATCGACAAGGCCGAGGACCGCTTCAAGTTCAAGGAAGCGATGACCAAGATCGGCCTGGGTTCGGCCCGTTCCGGCATCGCCCACTCGATGGAAGAAGCGCGCGCCGTGCAGCGCGAACTGGGCTTCCCGACCATCATCCGACCGTCGTTCACGATGGGGGGCTCGGGCGGCGGCATCGCTTATAACGAAGAAGAATTCGAAGCGATCTGCAAGCGCGGCCTGGAAGCGTCGCCGACCTCCGAACTGCTGATCGAAGAATCGCTGCTCGGCTGGAAAGAGTACGAGATGGAAGTCGTCCGCGACAAGAAGGACAACTGCATCATCGTCTGCTCGATCGAGAACCTGGACCCGATGGGCGTGCACACGGGCGACTCGATCACCGTCGCGCCGGCACAGACGCTGACGGACAAGGAATACCAGATCATGCGCAACGCGTCGATCAACGTGCTGCGCGAGATCGGCGTCGACACGGGCGGCTCGAACGTGCAGTTCTCGATCAACCCAAAAGACGGCCGCATGATCGTCATCGAGATGAACCCGCGCGTGTCGCGTTCGTCCGCGCTGGCATCGAAGGCGACCGGTTTCCCGATCGCGAAAGTGGCAGCGAAACTGGCCGTCGGCTTCACGCTGGATGAACTGCGCAACGAGATCACCGGCGGCGCGACCCCGGCCTCGTTCGAGCCGTCGATCGACTACGTCGTGACGAAGATCCCGCGCTTCACGTTCGAGAAATTCCCGACCGCCGACAAGCACCTGACCACGCAGATGAAGTCCGTCGGCGAAGTGATGGCGATGGGCCGCACGTTCCAGGAATCGTTCCAGAAAGCGCTGCGCGGCCTGGAAGTCGGCGTCGACGGCCTGAACGAAAAGACCCGCGACCGCGAAAAGATCGAGGAAGAACTGGGCGAGCCGGGGCCGGAGCGCATCTGGTACGTGGGCGACGCGTTCGCGCAGGGCTTCACCCTGGAAGAGGTGCACAACCTCACCAAGATCGATCCGTGGTTCCTCATCCAGATCAAGGAAATCGTCGACATCGAACTGTGGCTGGATCACCAGAAGCTGGACAGCCTCGACAAGCCGACGCTGTATAAACTGAAGCAGAAGGGCTTCTCGGACCGCCGCCTGGCATTCCTGATGCAGACGACGCCGGAAGCCGTGCGCGCCAAGCGCCACGAGTTCGGCATCCGTCCGGTCTACAAGCGCGTGGACACCTGCGCCGCCGAATTCGCGACCAATACCGCGTACATGTACTCCACGTACGACGAGGAATGCGAGTCGAATCCGACGGACAAGAAGAAGATCATGGTGCTGGGCGGTGGCCCGAACCGTATCGGCCAGGGCATCGAGTTCGACTACTGCTGCGTGCACGCGGCCCTCGCGATGCGCGAAGACGGCTACGAGACCATCATGGTCAACTGCAACCCGGAGACCGTGTCGACCGACTACGACACGTCCGACCGCCTGTACTTCGAATCGCTGACGCTGGAAGACGTGCTGGAAATCGTCGACCTGGAAAAACCGGAAGGCGTGATCGTCCAGTACGGCGGCCAGACCCCGCTGAAGCTGGCGCTGGACCTGGAAAAGAACGGCGTCCCGATCATCGGCACGTCGCCGGACATGATCGACGCGGCCGAAGACCGCGAGCGCTTCCAGAAGCTGCTGCAGGACCTGGGCCTGCGCCAGCCGCCGAACCGCACCGCGCGCACGGAAGCCGAAGCGCTGGCGCTGGCTTCCGAGATCGGCTACCCGCTCGTCGTGCGTCCGTCGTACGTGCTGGGCGGCCGCGCGATGGAGATCGTCCACGAGCAGCGCGACCTGGAGCGCTACATGCGCGAAGCCGTGAAGGTGTCGAACGATTCGCCGGTGCTGCTGGACCGCTTCCTGAACGACGCGATCGAAGTCGACGTCGACTGCATCTCGGACGGCGAGACCACGTTCATCGGCGGCGTGATGGAACACATCGAGCAGGCCGGCGTGCACTCGGGCGACTCCGCGTGCTCGCTGCCACCGTACTCGCTGGCGCAAGCCACCATCGATGAACTGAAGCGCCAGACCTCGCTGATGGCGAAGGCGCTGAACGTCGTCGGCCTGATGAACGTGCAGTTCGCGATCCAGCAGTCGGAAGTCGACGGCCAGACCGTGGATACCGTCTACGTGCTCGAAGTGAATCCGCGCGCGTCGCGTACCGTGCCGTTCGTGTCGAAGGCGACGGGCCTGCAGCTGGCGAAGATCGCCGCGCGCTGCATGGTCGGCCAGACGCTCGCACAGCAGGGCATCACGAAAGAGATCGTCCCGCCGTTCTACAGCGTGAAGGAAGCCGTGTTCCCGTTCGTGAAATTCCCGGGCGTCGACACGATCCTCGGCCCCGAGATGAAGTCGACGGGTGAAGTGATGGGCGTGGGCACGACGTTCGGCGAAGCGTTCGTCAAGTCGCAGCTGGCCGCCGGCATCACCCTGCCGACGACGGGCCGCGTGTTCCTGTCCGTGAAGGGCTCGGACAAGCCGCGCACCGTGAAAGTGGCGCGCGACCTCGTCGAACTGGGCTTCTCGCTCGTCGCGACGAAGGGCACCGCGGCCGTCATCGCCGCCGCCGGCATCCCGGTCACCCCGGTCAACAAGGTGATCGAAGGCCGTCCGCACATCGTCGACATGATCAAGAACCACGAGATCGCGATGGTGGTGAACACGGTCGAAGAGAAGCGCAGCGCCATCGCCGACTCGCGTACGATCCGTACGTCGGCACTCCAGGCGCGCGTGGTCACCTATACGACCATCGCCGGCGCCGAGGCGGCCGTGCAGGGCATGCGTCACCTGGACGAGTTGCGGGTGTACGATTTACAAGGCCTGCATAAAACCTTAAACTAAGCGGCAAAGCAGTACCTTAGAAGTACCTAAGACCACAGAGTTCGCGCGGCTTGCGCCGTGCGGCTCTGTGGTTTTCACTTGGTACGTCCGCAAACACTGAGAACGAGTAGCCATGAACACTCCATTGACCAAATTCGGCGCCGAGAAGTTGAAGGAAGAGCTGCACCAGCTCAAGACCAAGGAGCGCCGCAACGTGATCGATGCGATCGCCGAGGCGCGCTCGCACGGCGACCTGTCGGAAAACGCCGAATACGACGCCGCCAAGGAGCGCCAGGCCTTCGTCGAAGGCCGCATCGCCGAGCTGGAACAGAAGCTGTCCACCGCGCAGATCATCGACCCGGCCACGCTGGATGCGGAAGGCCGCGTCGTGTTCGCCTCGACCGTCGACCTCGAAGACCTCGACAACGGCCAGAAAGTCACCTACCAGATCGTCGGCATCGACGAAGCCGACCTCAAGGAGAACAAGGTCTCCGTCACCTCGCCGATCGCGCGCGCGCTGATCGGTAAATACGCCGGCGACGTGGTCGAAGTGCAGGCCCCGTCCGGTCCGCGCGAATACGAAATCCTGGAAGTCCGCTACGTTTAAGTCACCTGCGCCGATGCTTGCCAACGTGCGCCTGCTGCTGGCGGCCCTGTGGGCCGGCAGCGTGTGGGCCGTCAGCTACCTGGCCGCGCCGAGCGCTTTTGCCGTGCTCGACAGTACGCAGGCGGGCAATGTCGTGGGCGTCATGCTGACCCGTTCGGCGTGGCTGGCGATCGCGCTGGCCGTGCTGCTCGGACTGCTGGTCATGCGTGCGGCCGACCTCGATGTGCGCCGCAAGCGCTGGTTGTATGGGTTGATCGTCGGCATGCTGGCATGCAGCCTCGTCGTCTACCTGGGCCTGCAGCCGATGATGGCGGCGATCCGCGAGTCGGCCGGGCCGGCCGGCGTGCGGGCGTCGCCGCAGTGGGGGACGTTCGCGGCGCTGCACGGGGTGTCGCAGGTGTTGTACCTGACAGAGAGTATTCTGGGCGTGCTGCTGGTCGTGAAGGCGCGTTGAAGGCGTAAAAAAACCGGGGCAGCGGCCCCGGTAATTTTTTGGAACACGGCTTTATTTGAGGGCCGTCTTCTTCGTACTGCTCTGGCGTGCCTTGGCGCGCTTGATGTTGCCGCCCTGGGTGACGCGCTCGTTGCCTTTCAGCAGGACCTTGGTCACGGAAGGCTTCTTGGTGCCGCTCGGGCTCGGCTTGACGATGGTGACTTCGCGCAGGCCCTTGCCGGACTTGGTCGAACGCTCCTTGACGGCGTCCTTCTTCGGGCGGTACAGCACGAGCAGCTTGCCGATGTGCTGGACCGGCGCGGCGTCGAGTTCTGCGCAGATGCGTTCGTAGATCGCGATGCGTTCTTCGCGGTCGTCGCCGAACACACGTACCTTGATCAGGCCGTGCGCGTCGAGGCTGGACGAGATTTCCTTCATGACGGCCTCGGTCAGGCCGTCTGCGCCGATCATGACGACAGGATTGAGTCCGTGGGCTTCCGCACGCAGCGCTGCACGCTCGACCGGTGTAAGTTTGATCATGATGTTATTTTGAGATACCTATTAAAAGCAGTATTTTACGCGAATGGCCAAGAACAAATTCAATAAAAACTGGATCCACGATCACATCAACGATCCGTATGTCAAATTGGCACAGAAAGAGGGCTACCGGGCCCGTGCGGCCTACAAGCTGAAGGAAATCGACGAAAGCGAAAAGCTCATCAAGGCGGGACAGGTGATCGTCGACCTCGGCTGTACCCCCGGCAGCTGGGGCCAGTACACGCGGCGCAAGCTGGCCGGCGGCGACGAGGGCGGCATCAAGGGCACGATGATCGGCCTCGATATCCTGCCGATGGAGCCGATTGCCGACATGCATTTCATCCAGGGCGATTTTCGCGAGCAGGAGGTGCTCGACGAACTGGCCGGCGTCCTCGAAGGCCGTATGGCCGACCTCGTGCTGTCCGACATGGCCCCGAATTTGTCGGGTATTCCGTCGGCGGATGCGGCGCGCATGGAGGATTTGATCGATCTCGCTATTGAGTTCTCTCAAATGCACCTCAAACCTTCAGGGGCATTGTTAGTGAAATGCTTTAAGGACATGGGGTTTACCCAGATCCTGGAGAAGTTCCGCACCGAATTCAAGGTCGTCAAACAGATCAAGCCGAAGGCCAGCCGCGATAAATCCTCGGAAATTTTCCTGCTGGGGCGTGGTCTGAAGAATCCGGCCGCCTAAAACCGCGAAATTCGACGGAAATGCCCTTGATTTCCTGCGGTGCAACCGCACATCAGCAAAGGACAGCCACGTCTGTGTTTATGATGGCTGCGCAACGGAAATAAAAACCGGCTATAGTGGAGCATAGGCACTATGGCGGTCGTGCGTGGCACGGGCTGCTTATTGCGGTAAAATCTGCCTTTGAAAAAATGGGAAAAGATGCGTTCGCATCAGAGGAGTCTTCGTGAATAATATGTTTTCCAAATCCGCCATCTGGGTGGTCGTCGCGCTGCTGTTGTTCATGCTGTTCAAGCAGTTCGACAACCACAGCGTCGCGGGCGGCAGCAAGACCATTGCTTATTCCGAGCTGCTCGATGACGTCAAGGCGAAACGCATCAAGGACGTCGTGATCGAAGGTTCGAGCATCACCGCGACCCGCACGGACGACACCAAGGTCCGCACCACCGCCACCATGCTCGACCGCGGCCTGATCGGCGACCTGCGCGACAACAACGTGCGCTTCGACGTCAAGCCGCCCGAGGAGCCGTCGTTCCTCCAGCAAGTCTTCATTTCCTGGTTCCCGATGCTGCTGCTGATCGGGGTCTGGGTGTTCTTCATGCGCCAGATGCAGGGCGGCGGCAAGGGCGGGGCATTCTCGTTCGGCAAGTCGAAGGCGCGCATGATGGACGAGACGAACAACACCGTCACGTTCGCCGACGTCGCCGGCTGCGACGAAGCGAAGGAAGAAGTGGGCGAGATCGTCGACTTCCTGAAGGACCCGACCAAGTTCCAGAAACTGGGCGGCCGCATCCCGCGCGGCGTGCTGATGGTCGGTCCTCCGGGTACCGGTAAGACGCTGCTCGCCCGCGCCATCGCCGGCGAAGCCAAGGTGCCGTTCTTCTCGATCTCCGGTTCCGACTTCGTCGAGATGTTCGTCGGCGTGGGTGCGTCCCGCGTGCGCGACATGTTCGAAAACGCGAAAAAGCACTCGCCGTGCATCATCTTCATCGACGAGATCGACGCCGTCGGCCGCCATCGCGGCGCCGGCATGGGCGGCGGCAACGACGAGCGCGAACAGACGCTGAACCAGCTGCTGGTCGAGATGGACGGCTTCGAGGCGTCGTCGGGCGTCATCGTGATCGCCGCGACCAACCGCGCCGACGTGCTGGACAAGGCGCTGCTGCGTCCGGGCCGTTTCGACCGCCAGGTGATGGTGGGCCTGCCGGATATCCGCGGCCGCGAGCAGATCCTCAACGTGCACATGCGTAAAGTGCCGATCGGCACCGACGTGAAGGCCGACATCCTGGCCCGCGGCACCCCGGGATTCTCCGGCGCCGACCTGGCCAACCTCGTCAACGAAGCCGCGCTGTTCGCCGCGCGCCGCAGCAAGCGCCTCGTCGAGATGAGCGACTTCGAAGACGCGAAGGACAAGATCTTCATGGGTCCGGAGCGCAAGTCGATGGTCATGCGCGAGGAAGAGCGCCGCAACACGGCCTACCACGAGTCGGGCCACGCGGTGATCGCCAAGCTGCTGCCGAAGGCCGACCCGGTGCACAAGGTCACGATCATGCCGCGCGGCTATGCCCTCGGCCTGACCTGGCAGCTGCCCGAGCACGACAGCCTGTCCGGCTACAAGGACAAGATGCTGGAAGAGATCTCGATCCTGTTCGGCGGCCGTATCGCCGAGGAGATCTTCGTCGGCCAGATGTCGACCGGCGCCTCGAACGACTTCGCCCGCGCGACCAAGCTGGCCCGCTCGATGGTGACCCGCTTCGGCATGTCGGAAAGCATGGGCGTGATGGTGTACGAGGATGATCCGAACGAAGGTTTCTTCGGCGGCTCCGTGAAGACCATTTCCGAAGCGACGCAGCAAAAGGTCGATGCCGAGATTCGCAACATCCTCGACACGCAGTACACGCTGGCCCGTCGCCTGCTGGAAGAAAACCGCGACAAGGTCGAAGTGATGACGAAGGCACTGCTCGAATGGGAAACCATCGACGCCGACCAGATCAACGACATCATGGCCGGCCGCGAGCCGCGTCCGCCGAAGTCGGTGGTGCTGACCAAGCGCACGCCTCCGAGCGACAGCGGCGTCGCCCCGAACGCGACGGCCCCGGCCTGACGCGGCCTAGCCTGATCGCTGCGTAATAGCACAAACGAAAGGCACCCCGAGCGGGTGCCTTTTTATTCTTCATTCCGTTGGCTTTTTGTCATGCGTCAATATCTGCAATGCGGCCGTTTCGGCTATAACCTCGCCCAGCGGCCGCTGGTCATGGGCATCCTCAACGTCACCCCCGATTCGTTTTCCGACGGCGGCCGCTACCAGGCCCTCGAATTCGCCGTGGAGCGGGCCGAACTGATGATCAAGGACGGCGTCGACATCATCGACATCGGCGGCGAATCCACGCGTCCCGGCTCGCCCAGCGTCCCCGCGGACGAAGAACTGCGCCGCGTCATGCCGGCGATCTATGCGTTGCGCGAACTGGGCTATCCGCTGTCGATCGATACGTGCAAGCCGGAGGTGATGCGCGAGGCGATCATCGCCGGCGCCGACATGATCAACGACATCAACGGTTTCCGCGCGCCCGGCGCCATCGAGGCCGTGAAGGACAGCGACTGTGCGCTGTGCGTGATGCACATGCAGGGCACGCCGGAAGACATGCAGGCGCGGCCCGATTACGAGGACGTCGTCGCCGACGTGATCGCCTTCCTGCGCGAGCGGGTCGATGCGCTGCTGGCCGCGGGCGTGGCACGTGAACGCATCACGATCGATCCCGGATTTGGTTTTGGGAAGAGTGTCGAGCATAATTACGCTTTGCTTCGAAGCATAAGCCGCATGGAAAGCGAACTGGGTCTGCCCGTACTGGCCGGGTTGTCTCGCAAATCGATGATCGGTGCCGTGACGGGGCGCAGCGTGGAACAGCGGCTGGCCGGCAGCCTGGCCGGCGCGCTCGCTGCGGTAGCGCAGGGCGCCCGGATCGTACGGGTCCATGATGTGGCAGAGACGGTGGATGCGCTGAAGGTCTGGCAAGCGGCCACTACGAATAATCAATAGACGAAGAGAATTTAATTAATGGCACGCAAATATTTCGGTACCGATGGCATACGCGGCCTGGTGGGCAAGCCGCCCATCACCCCTGACTTCGTGATGCGGCTGGGCTATGCCGCCGGCAAGGTGTTGGCCAAGGACAAAGCCGGCACGAGCGAACGCCCGACGGTCCTGATCGGCAAGGACACGCGTATTTCCGGCTACATGCTGGAAGCGGCGCTGGAAGCCGGTTTCTCGGCTGCCGGCGTCGACGTGATGCTGGCCGGACCGATGCCGACGCCGGCCATCGCCTACCTGACGCGTGCCCTGCGCCTGCAAGCGGGCGTCGTGATCTCGGCCTCGCACAATCCCTTCCAGGACAACGGCATCAAGTTCTTCTCGGGCCACGGCACCAAGCTGCCGGATGCCGTCGAGCTCGAGATCGAGGAGATGATCGACCAGCCGATGGGCTGCGTGTCGTCGGAAAAACTGGGCCGTGCCACGCGCCTGCGCGACGCCCAGGGCCGCTACATCGAATTCTGCAAGAGCACGTTCCCGAACGAGCTCGACCTGCGCGGCCTGAAGATCGTCGTGGACTGCGCCCACGGCGCCGCCTACAACATCGCGCCGCACGTGTTCCATGAACTGGGCGCCGAGGTCGTCGAACTGGGCACCAAGCCGGACGGCTTCAACATCAACGACGGCGTCGGCGCGACGGCACCGAAGGCGATGGCGGCCGCGGTCGTCGAGCACAAGGCCGACCTCGGCATCGCGCTGGACGGCGACGCCGACCGCCTGATCATGTGCGACGCCGAAGGCCGCCTGTACAACGGCGACGAGCTGTTGTACGTGATGGTGCGCGCGCGGCTGGCGACCGGTCCGGTGGCCGGCGCCGTCGGCACCCTGATGACCAACATGGCGCTCGAGGTGGCGTTCAAGGAAATGGGCATCGGCTTCGCGCGCGCCAAGGTCGGTGACCGTTACGTGCTGGAAATGATGCAGGAACGGGGCTGGCTGCTGGGCGGCGAGGGCTCGGGCCATTTGCTGGCGCTGGACAAGCACACGACCGGCGACGGTATCGTGTCGGCACTGCAGGTCTTGACCGCGCTCAAGCGTTCCGGCAAGGGCCTGGCGGAGTGCTGCAGCGACCTGACCCTCTATCCTCAGACCCTGATCAACGTGCGCGTGCAGCCGGGGACGGACTGGACGAAGAATGCGGCCGTCGTGGCCGAGAAGGAAGCGGCCGAACGCGAGCTGGGCGACACTGGCCGTGTGCTGATCCGCCCGTCCGGCACGGAACCCCTGGTGCGCGTCATGGTCGAGGCGAAGAGCGCGGAACTGGCCGAATCGATGGCCAAACGCATCGCCGCACGCTTCGAAGTCTGACCGTCGGCGGAGGCGGGACCCTTCATTGACGCCTCCCTCCCGGCGGGGTATGATCGTCTCAATCGGAGTGTAGCGCAGCCCGGTAGCGCACCTGCTTTGGGAGCAGGGGGTCCAAGGTTCGAATCCTTGTACTCCGACCACCGTTTGCAAACGGGCTGTCCTCGACGGCCCGTTTTCATTTATGTAGCCGTACTGCCCATAGCTCAGTTGGATAGAGCATCAGCCTTCTAAGCTGAGGGTCGCTGGTTCGAACCCAGCTGGGCAGGCCATCCCCACCCATCCTTTCATTGACTGCAGGCTAGCGAACGCCGGCGTGCAAACCCCCATGCTAGTCTTGACTCGACATTGGCGAGGAGGCGATATGGTGTTGGTCCGGGTGATGGTAATGATGGCGATGTTCTTGTCGGGTTGCGTGGTCGCAAGCGCGCAAACGAAGGCGCCCGAATCCACCACGCTCGCACTCAGGCTGCCACCGGCGGGCGCACCCGCTGAAGCGAACGGCACCGTGCAATTCATCGGCACCGCGACGGTGCTGATCCGCTACCAGGGCTTCACGATCCTGACGGATCCCAATTTCCTGCACAAGGGCGACCATGTGCACCTCGGTTATGGCATCACTTCCGAGCGCCTCACGAACCCTGCTCTGAATCTCGAACAATTGCCCCCGATCGATCTCGTCGTGCTGTCGCACCTGCACGAGGATCACTTCGACAAGCTCGTGCAGGAAAAACTCGACAAGAACATTCCCATCATCACGACCAAGTCTGCGGCGAACAAGCTCAAGGACATGGGCTTCCGGCGCACGTTCGGCCTGTCGACGTGGGACCGGATCGACATCGAAAAAGGCGAGTCCCGGCTGCGCATCACGGCGGCGCCTGGCCGCCACGGCAAGGCGGGCATGCAGGCGCTGCTGCCGTCCGTCATGGGATCGGTGCTCGATTTCGGCCCGAACACGGCGGCGCCGAGCTATCGCATGTACATCAGCGGTGATACGTTGATCTACGACGACCTGAAGGCGATTCCGCAGCGGTTTCCCGGTGTCGACCTTGCCCTGCTGCACCTGGGCGGCACGCGCATCCTGGGCGTCTTCAAGGTCACCATGGACGGCAAGGACGGCGTGACCCTCATGCAGATCGTCCAGCCGAAAAAGGCGATTCCCATCCATTACGATGACTACGACGTGTTCAAGTCGCCGTTGTCGGACTTTGCGCAAGAAGTCAAGGCGGCCGGGCTCGACCAGCAGGTCGTCTACCTGGCGCACGGCGAGACCTACACGTTCGGGCCCCGCGAGCGCTGATTAATCACTCGCGCTCTTCGGTGCGCGGCGCGAGGGTCGCGTCCTCGTCGAATGGCCAGCCGCTGGGCGGCGGCACGTGGCGCTGGAATTCATGCGGCATCACGATCGGCACCTGCAGGCAGACGCTTTGCGTCGGCAGCACTTCCATCCATGCCCGCACGAGCTCCTTGTAGGCGATGCCGACGGGACGGATCTTGCGGTCGAGGTCGAACAGACCCAGCGCATTGACGTTGCCGTTGTTCTCGCGCAGGGCCGTGTCCCAATCGACCTGGTCGGTCAGCGAATACCACGTAAAACCGACGAGCGGCACGCCGTTGTTGCGTACGCGCAGCACGTTCGCCCATTCCTTGCGCAGCCAGTGCACGGCCTCGTCGCCGCGCGGTCCTTCGCACAGATTCGTTTCCGTGTGCATCACGGGCAGCCGGTAGCGGTTGTAGTACTGGTGCGTGATGACGGCATAGCCGAAGATTTCCCCCGCCGCGCGCGTGAGCCCGTCCGCCGATACGTAGTGCTCGTTGGTCTGGTAATAATCGTTGCCCATGATGCAGTGGTGCTTCAGATTATTGTTCAGGAAAAAGTGGTACTCCTCGCGCGTCATGCCGTTGTCCATCATGTATTCGTACATTTCCGAATCGACGCGGCGGCCGTAATTCAGGTCGAGCGAGAGGAAGCGGCGCGCGTTGTACAACTCGGCCGGACCGATGGCGGACGGGCTTTCGGCGTGGAAGTATTCCGTCGACTCGCTTTGCACGAACAAGGCATCGGGACGAACTTGCAGGATCGCATGCATAGCGAGGATGTTCGCCTTGACGAGATTCTTCGTCGCGGTGACGAAGCCGCGGTCCGTCGTCATCTGCTCGTTCCACCAGCCGTACAGGGCCGAGAAGAGGGCGCAGATCGACATCTCGTTGATCGGCGTGTACAGCTGTAGCCATGGGTAGCGCCGCGCGAACGTGCCGGCATACTCGGCGAACAATTCGGGAAAATCCGGATTCTGGAAGTTACCGATCCAGTCGGGTACGCCGAAGTGGCACAGGTCGACGATCGATGCGATATTCCGCTGGCGCAGGTCGTTGAGGGCGAGGTCCGCGAATTCCCAGTCGTAGCGCTTGGGCCCCAGCCACGTCTTGTGCAATGGCGGCCCGTAGCGCAAGACTTTCAGGCCGAGTTCCTGCACGAGGTCGAAGTCCGTGCGCCAGTACTTGTAGTGGCCGCACTTTTCCATCTCGTCCATGCGCACCCGACCGTTCTCGATCGTGGGGATGCTGTTTTCGATGCCCGTAGCGAAAATAAATCCTGGCGACATGCGAACCTCTGGCTGCTGATCGGTCCAATTCATTGTAGCCGGGATTGCAAACAGCGTTCCGAACCGTGCGCGCCCCCACCATTTGTGCGCTCCCCCTTTACTGTCGCGTGTAAGCTGTGCTATCAATTCAGCAACATTTCATATCTTCATCTCCTGACGCGACACGACCAGCATGCCCAATGCCACCGCGGCACGACCCGCCACACCCCGGGATGTATCGGAGCGCCGGCTGGCAATGGGCGTGTTCGTTTCCCTGCTGCTGCATGCTCTCGTCCTGTCCTTGCAGTTCGGAATTCCCGGGTTGCGTCCCGGGGCCGGCAGTCCGATCGCGGTCAGGCTGACCCCGCCCGCGGTGTCTGCGCCGGTACCCGTGCCTTCGCCGCCGGCACCGGAGTTGCCGCCGGTTCCGGTCGCATCGGCACCTGCGGCAGTGGCACCGTTGCCCTTGCCGCCGGCGCAGCCTGCCACGCCGCGTCACGGCTTCACGCTCGTCGATCCCATCGTACCCATACCGGCGCCGCCCGCACCGGCACCCACGCCCGCGCCGCCGCCGCGGCAGGCCGCCAAACGCCGCCGCAAGCCACCCGCCACGCGGCTGGCGGATGGCCTGCATACGCGGGTGATCGCCCAGGAAGCCCATCAGGCGAGCACCTTCGACGTGCCGTTGCCGGCTGTCGAGCCCGATCCGGCACCGGACCCGATGGCCCGCACGGAAACGCCGGCCGAGCCCGATGCACCCGTCGAGGACGATGCGACGGCACGGGAAGCCGCGCAGGCCGAGCGCACCCGCCTGGCCGAAGAACGGGAGCGGGAGCGGGCGCTGCGGCGCGAAGCGGACGAAGCCCGGCTGCGCGCCGACGCCGAGGACAGGCTGCGGGCCGAGGCCGGGCAGCAGCGGCAGCGTCTCGCCGAGCAATCCGCGCAATACGAGACGGCGCTGGCCGGGCAGCGCGCGGCCGAGGAAGCGCAGGCGAGGGCACGCCAGGAAGAGGAAGACCGGCGCCTGGCCGAGCAGCAGCGTTTGCGCCAGGCCGAGCAGCAGCGGCTCCAGCAGGCCGAGCAGGAGCGGGCGCAGCAGCAGGCCGAGCAGCAGCGACTCCAACGGGCCGAGCAGGAGCGCGCGCAGCAGCTGGCTGACCAACGCCGCGCGGAGGAAGCTGTCCGGCAACAGCTGGCGGACCAGGAACGGGCCCGCCGGCTTGCGGAAGAACGGTCGCGCCAGGAACAGGCCCAGGCGGAACAGGCGGCGCGCCGTCAGGCCGAAGAGAACGCCCGACTGGCACAGGAGCAGGCGCGCCAGGCACGCGAGCGTGCCGTTGCCGACGCCCCATCGCCGGGGCCCGCGCGCGCAGGCGTGGACAGCGGCAACGGCGATGGCGCAGGGCGCGGCAGCGGCACCCTTCCGCGCGGGGCACTGGGCAGCGACCTGGCCTCGCGGGCGCGCGAGATGATGCGTGGCATCGACATTTCGAAGCCCGTGCCGCGGGCCATGCAGCCCGCCGAGGACGCGGCACGTGCCGTCCGGCGCGCCCTGGCCGAAGCGGCACGCCATGACATTCCGCTGCGCATGTACATGGACAGCGTGCGCCAGAAAATCGAACGGAACGCCGTCCTGAGCGAAGCCCAGCTCGCGACCGACGTGGTGCGCACCGATCCCATCGTCAGCGTGGCGATCCGCAGCGACGGCAGCGTCGAGGACGTGACCATCCTGCGCTCCAGCGGGCGTACCGACATCGACGACTTCGTGCGCCGCATCGTGCGCCTGAACGCACGCTACTCGGCGTTTCCGCCGAATGTCGCGGCGAACTACGACGTGATCGAACTGCGGCGCGTCTGGCGCTTCGCCGGCGTCCTGCGGCTGATGGAAGAGATGCGCTGACGTCGTCCGCCGTTGACTCCTGTCGTTATTCTGACGCTGAAGCATGCAACATGTTTCAATGTAAATTGCGCTCGTCCATCATTTCACGGTCCGGCTAACGGATTCCCGCATCAGTCCTCCTGCATGACGGCTTTCCACGCGTAAGGTCATGCGTCGCCACGTCTCGTTCCCGTATCGGGTGTTAGCGAACAACGAATGATTATCCTTCCAAGAAATTTTTCCTTGGGGGAATTGTTTTGTATTGTTCATTACTCCCAAAAAAATTTTCTGCAAATTCATTGAACTTAGGAAGTTTCCACGCCTCAAAGCTACTCCTTTCACTTGTTGAGGCAGTTAAATGCAAAACGCAGTCAAGTTTGTTCCGAACGTCCGTATCAACCTGTTGTCGTGCTTTGGCGCTCTTGCGTTGCTGGCAGCTGGTGGGAGTGCAGTCGCCGCTACCAACATCTACGTGTCCCCCACGGGTTCCGATTCCAACCCAGGCACCCAGGCAGCGCCGGTGAAGACGATCACGCGTGCGGACGCGTTGGCAAGCGCTGGATCGACGGTCCACGTTGCCGCCGGAACGTATTATGTGTCGGCATCTGGACTGAATAACGCCGGCATCATCACCAGGAAGAGCGGCACCGCATCTGCGCGTATCCGCTTCGTGTCGGATGTGAAATGGGGCGCCAAGATTGTCGTGTCCGGTACCGGTATCACCTGGGATTCGCGCGGCAGCTATGTCGATATCGACGGCTTCCAGATCACCGGTTCGGGCCGTCACGGCCTCCTGGCTTCCGGTGCGTACCTGACGTTCAAGAACAACTACATCCACGACCTGACGGTCAGCGGCGGTTGCAACGGCAGCGGCGGCGCAGCAATCGACACGTACGGTCCTGTTGGCAATGTCGTCATCGACCGCAACGTCGTGCGTAACATCGGTTATCGCTATATCGGCGCATGCAACACGATTCAAGGTATCTATATCGCCAATGCAAACAACGTCGTCACGAACAATATTGTCTCGGGCGTCGCGATGGCCGGCATTCAGCAATGGCACGGCGCCACGGCGTCGACGATCGTCAACAACACGACGTTCCACAACAAGATCGGTATTCTGTTGGGCCAGGGCGACGCGGGCACCACGACCGGTTCGGCCAACAACTACGTCGCCAACAACATTGTCTATGACAACGTTGCTTACGGCGTTATCGAAATGGGCTTGATGGGTGGTAACAACCGTTATGCCAACAACCTGGTCGCGCGCAGCGGCACCAGCTGGAGAGTGAAAGGGTCCGTGTCCGGATCGATTTCGTCGGATCCGCTGTTCAGGAATTATCTGGCAAACGGCACGGGCGACTATCGCGTGTACAGCAGCTCGCCGGCAATCGACCGCGGCACGTCGACCAAGGCACCGACGATCGATTTCGCAGGCGTGGCACGTCCGCGTGGCGCAGCAGTCGACGTCGGCGCGTACGAGTACTGATCGTACCGGCTCACGCTGAGTCGATGATCCCGCGACAGGCGGGACGATACCCGCATCGTTTTCGATGCGGGTGTTTTTATTTCCGCCCTACATGATTGCACTCTTGCACGTGAGATGTTGCCGCAGAAGTTAATGCTGACCTGAGCCTGCTGTTTGACGTGCGCCAAAGCCATTATGGGTAGCGGGCTTACGCTGAATCGGATCGCCAGGGGTTGGCAGGACATTCCGACAGGCAAATCATGAAAGCTTCCTCTACGCAGTACATGGCGGCCGCCTTGCTGGCGTCTGCCCTCATGGGGTGCGCCCCCGCCATTCACTTCCGTTCGCAGGACAAGGCGGGGGGCAACGAATCCGCGCCGCCGACGGAAATGATCACGGAACAACTCATCGTCGCGGAGCGCCAGCAGCATCAGGAGGTGGCTCACCAGGGCCTGGACGAGCTGCTCGTGCCGAACCCGCCTCCCTACGTGATCGGCAGCGGCGACGTGCTGTCCATCGTCGTCTGGGACCACCCTGAACTGGCTGGGACCGCCGTCAACGCGCCCCCTGGGACGCCCGACCCCAGCGGGATGAACGCGGCGGCGCCGGGCTTCGTGGTCGACCATCTCGGGCGCATCCAGTTTCCCCTGATCGGCCTCGTGCCCGTCGACGGCCTGACCGAGGAGGAGGCGCGCGCGGTCCTGACGAAGCGGCTCGCCAAGTACCTGGCAGGCCCGAACGTGACATTGCGGGTCCAGTCCTTCCGCAGCAAGCGCGTGTACATCGACGGCGAGGTCAAGGCGCCTGGCTTGCAGGCCATCAACGACATCCCGATGACGCTGGTCGAGGCGCTCAACCGCGCTGGCGGCCTGCTGCCCACCGCCGACCAGAGCAGGATCGTCCTCGAGCGCGGCCAGCAGCGCTACCGCGTCAACCTGCGCGACCTCGTGCAGAAGGGCATCAATCCCGGCCTGGTCATGCTCAAGGCGGGCGACGTGGTCCGCGTGCAGTCCCGCGACGAAAGCAAGGTGTTCGTTTCCGGCGAGGTCATCACGCCGAAGGCGCTGACGATGCACGATGGCCGCCTGACCCTGAACGAGGCGCTCGGCGAGAGCGGCGGCATCAGTCCGCTGAGCGGCGATGCGCGCCAGGTCTATGTGGTGCGCAAGACGTCCGGCCGGACCCGCGTGTTCCGGCTCGATGCCCGTGAGGCCAGCTCGCTGGCGCTGGCCGAAGCCTTCGAATTGCAGCCGAAAGACATCGTCTATGTGGCCGCAACGCCGCTGGCCAACTGGAACCGGAACCTGAGCCTCCTGATTCCGGGCGCATTGACGTCGGCCGTCAGCGCCACCACCCGGCCCTGAAGCTCGCGCACACGAACAGCACGCTTCATCACGCACACCGAACCCTGCAGGAGCACGACCATGAGCACCCTCGGCGAGTCGCATTCCCTGACACCGGTGGTCCATACGCCGCCCATCGTCACCGTTCCCTTCGACCCGCGCGCGAACGCGGGCGGGACGGACGAACCTCCTTTCGACCTCAAGGGCCACCTGCACACACTCTACGACAGCCGTTGGCTGATCGGCGGCATCACGGCCCTCATCACACTGGCGGCCGTACTGTACGCACTGCTTGCGATGCCGGTGTTCGAGGCCGACCTGCTGATCCACGTCGAGGAGGAAAGTCCGAACGCATCGAAGAACATCCTGAGCGAGGCGTCGTCGCTGTTCGAGACCAAGAAGGCGGCCATCGCCGAGATGGAACTGCTGCGCTCGCGCATGGTGGTATCACGTGCGGTCGACAACCTGCAGCTGTACATCGACACGCAGCCGAAGTACTTCCCGGTCGCCGGATTCTGGTTCGCCAACCAGAACAGTGGTGCGCTGTCCGAGCCGGGGCTGTTCGGCTACGGCGGCTATGTCTGGGGCGGCGAAAAGGCGGAGGTGTCGGTATTCGAGGTGCCCGAGGGCTGGTTGGGACGCGAATTCGCACTGACGTCACTGGGAGGCGGGCGCTTCCGTTTTTCAGGCGGCGGGCAGCGCACTGTCTTCGACGGCGACGTCGGCCAGCGTTACCGCGTGCCGACGCCGGAGGGCACCATCGAGCTGAAGGTCGATCGCATCCAGGCGAAGACCGGCGCGCGTTTCCGCCTGCGTCGCATCTCGAGGGTGGCCCTGATCCAGGCGATCCAGAGCGCCCTCGTGATCTCGGAGCAGGGCAAGCAGTCCGGCGTGATCGAGGTCAAGCTGCAGGGCGAGAATGCCCAGCGCACCTATGCGGTCCTGCGCGAGATCGGCCGCGAGTACATGCGCCAGAACCTGGCACGCAAGACCGAGGAGGCAGAAAAGTCGCTGGCCTTCCTGAACCAGCAGCTGCCGATCCTCAAGCGCCAGCTCGAACAGGCCGAGGACCGCTACAACCAGTTCCGCAACACCCACGGCACCGTGGACCTGCAGGAAGAGGCGAAGGAAATGCTGGCGCAGGCGGCAGCGACGCGCACCCGCAGTCTCGACCTGATCCAGAAAAAAACGGAACTGCTGGGACGCTTCACGGAAGACCATCCGATCATCGCCGCCATCAATCGCCAGCGCAAGGAAGCCCAGGCTGAAATCGATGACGTCAACGCGCGCATCAAAGCCTTGCCGGCACTGGAACAGGAAGAAGCGCGGCTGACCCGGGAAATCAAGGTCAGCACGGACCTGTACACGGCACTGTCGAACACGGCCCAGCAGCTGCGGCTGATCTCGGTGGGCCGGGTGAGCAACGTGCGCATGGTCGACGAGCCGGTGCCGCCTGAAAAGCCGCTCAAGCCGAACCGTCCCCTGATCGTCGCGCTCGCGGTGGTCACCGGTCTGTTGCTCGGCACGATGGTCGCGTTCACGCGCAATGCGATGAAGGGCGGTATCGACGATCCGCAGAAGATCGAGCGCCTGCTGCATGCCCGCGTGGTTTACGCCTCGATCCCGCACAGCAGCAACCAGGAAAAGCTGATGCACAAGGCGCGAGGGGGGATGGAAGCCTTGCCTCTGCTGGCCCGTGTCATTCCGGGCGATGCCGCCGTGGAAAGCCTGCGCAGCTTCCGCGCTGCCCTGCAGTTCGCGATGCCCCACTTCAGGAACAACATCGTCATGTTTGCCGGGCCGACTCACGGCCTGGGCAGGTCCTTCGTGCTGGTGAACTTCGCGGCCGTGATGGCGGCGAGCGGCAAGCGGGTGTTGCTGATCGATGCGGACTTCCGCAGCGGCCACCTGCACCGCTACTTCGGCATCAGCCGCGACCAGGGATTGTCCAAGGCCATCAATGGATCGATGCGCATCGAAGACGTCGTCCACCACGAGGTCGACGAGAACCTCGACTTTATCCCGACTGGCCCGTTGCCGCCGAACCGCTCGGATTTCTTACTGCACGTGAATTTCACGACGTTACTCGAAGCAGCCGGCACCAATTACGATCTGGTACTGATCGACACGCCTCCGATCCTGCTGGCCTCTGACGCCCTCATCATCGGCAATCATGCCGGCGCCATCTTCCTCCTCGCACGCGCGCGCGTCACCACCGACGCCGAGATCACCGAGTCGATCAAGCGGCTGAACCATGCAGGCCTCTCGCCACGAGGGGTGCTGTTCAACGACATGGCCATGCGGATTGGCGCCGGTCGTACCCAATACATCGACGACGCCGCCCAGCTGGGCTACTCGGCCTGAACCAGGCGAGCGATGAAGATAATGATGCGCGGCCTGTTTGCAGCGTTCTCATTGGGGCGATCTCCGGATTCGCACCTGAACCTGTCTGCAACCATTGGCGCCACTGTCGCCCGCCAGATACTGTCCGGGTCCTTGTATTTTGCCGGGATGTGCATCACCGCACGGATGCTCGGGCCGGCAGGCAACGGGATCCTGGCCACGGCGATGCTGCTGCCCCAGGCGCTGTACGCGTTTCTCAACCTCGGCATGGGCGCAAGCCATGTGTACCACCTGAGCTCCGGTTCCGGCAATCCGCGGCAGATGCGCGCCGCGAACTGGATCCTGGCGGTCCTGCTATGGATGGCGGTCGCGCTGGTCTTATTGGCAGGCAGCGAGCAACAAATCGCCCGTTACCTTCCTGGGATACACAAAGGCCTGGCCCTGTATGCCAGCCTCCTGTTCCCGCTGCTGCTGCTGGCAGGGTGGTCCTCGTCGATGATCCGGGGCCAGCGCGACTACCGCGCCTACAACCGAACACTGCTGGTCCACCCGTTCATATTTTTCGCCACGGTTGCCCTGTTGGGCGTGACGGGGCGCGTCGACGTGATGGCCGTGGTGACGTGCCACCTCATCGGCCAGCTGTCGCTCTGGCTGATGAGCGAATCGCGCCTCCGGAAAATCGCTCCCGGCACCGCCGGCCAGTACCGGTTGCGTGATGCGATGTCGTTCGGGCTGCGCGCCCATGTCAGCAATGTCATCACCTTTCTCAACTACAGGCTCGCGTTGTATCTCGTCAGCTTCATGTTGGGCACGACTGCGACCGGGTTCTACGCGCTCGCGGTACAGCTGGCGGAGATGCTGTGGCTGTTTTCGGGAGCCGCGTCATCGATCGTGTATCCCGAGTCGGCCGCCAACAGCCGGTCGCCCGAGGCGCTCGAAGCCATGGTGACGAAAGTTGCGAGGCTGGTGGTGCGGGTGACGCTGGCCGGCGCGCTCGTCGCGGCTGCCATCTCGTGGTTCGCGATCCCGCTCGCATTCGGCAGAGATTTCCGGGGCAGCGTTGCGCCATTCATCATTTTGCTCCCCGGGATCGTCACCTGGAGCTATATGAGCATCATCTCCAATGCCCTTGCCGGGATGGGATTTCAAAAAGTGAACATCCAGGGCGCAATCCTGTGCCTGGCGATCAATGCGGTCTGCGGCGTCCTCGCCATTCCGGTCCTGGGAACGAGCGGTGCGGCACTCGCGTCGACGGTCGCGTTCTCGGTCACTGCCCTCTATACCGTGGTCATGTACAAGAAAATCATGGCAGTGAAGCGGGCAGAGGCCAACGACGCGCGCGCCGATGCCGCGACCTCTGTCGATGGAGACGAGTGAATGAACCAGGAACGCATACTGGTGGTGACGACCTCTTACCCTTATGGCCGGAACGAAGCCTTCATCAAGGCCGAACTGGAATACCTTGCCCAGTGTTTCGCGCATGTGGAACTTGTGCCGAGCTTCTACCCGCGGGACGCCGCGCCGCGTCCTACCTCGCTGCCGGTCAATCTCGACTATGCGAATGCGCGCTGGGGCATGCAACGAGGCATCGTCCTGGTCAGTTCGTTGCTGGGCGGGTTGTGGCGCTACGCATGGCTCGATGACGCGCGGCGAGTATTGCGCGGCGCGCACCGCTGGGAGAACGTGAAGGAGTTGGTGAGAGCCTTGTACCGTGCTTGCCTGTTCGAGCGCTTTCTGGTCGAGCAGGTCAAGCACGCGAACAAGAAAATCGACATCGTCTACTTTTACTGGATGTTTCCGGAAATCGCAGGAGCGATCCGTTTCCGGGACGTGGTCCAGCCCTCGCTCAAGGTGGTGTCGCGAGCCCATCGCGGCGACTTGTACGAGGACAAGCGCAGCGGTGGCTACGCGGGCTTGCGGCAGGGCGTGCTCGCGGGGATCGACGCGGTATTCAGTATCTCGGACCATGGCAGGGCCTACGTGGCGCGCGAGCATCCGGCCGCGGCGCGCAAATGCTTCACGGCGCGCCTCGGTGTGGATGACCCCGGGTTCGAAAATGCGCAGCCGCAGGAGGAAGCGCTCTCGGTCGTATCGTGTTCGTTCGTGGTCGAGGAGAAGCGCCTCCACCTCGTCGTCGACGCGATTGCGCACCTGCTGGAGGCCGCACCATCGTTGAGCGTCCGGTGGACGCACATCGGCGACGGCGGGCTGTTCGAGGAGCTACGGGCATACGCCCGGTCGAAGCTGGGGGGCGGGCGCGCCGAGGTCGTGTTCACGGGCTACCTCGCACAGGAGGACGTGATGAAGCTGTACCGGGAGCAAAAATTTGATGTGTTCGTCAACGTCAGCTCGAGCGAAGGGATTCCTGTCAGTCTCATGGAGGCCAGTTCGGTCGGTATCCCGATGGTGGCAACGGACGTCGGCGGCAACGGCGAAATTGTCAATGAGAGCAATGGGATCCTGATCCCGGCCGATCCGGACGTCGCGACCATCGCCGGCGCGCTGGCGCGCTTCCGCGACAGGGCGTCAGCTGCAGCGTACCGGACGCGTGCGCGCTCCGATTGGCAGGAAAAATTTAGCGCCGCCCACAATTACCCGCAGTTCGGCCAATCCCTGGTCGACATCGCATCCCGTCCCTGACATGCGCACGCCGAATCGCCTTGAGTCGCCCCTGGTGTTCACGGTGTTCTTTTGTACACTGTTTCTGTTCTTTACACCGTTCGAACAAGGCGGCCCCAATCCATCGATGATCCCACGGTATCTGGTGGCAGGTGTATCGCTGATGCTGCTGTTTCCCTTGCTGGCAGTTCGATCGGTGCGGCCGCGTACGCCCACCATGCATGTGTTGCTCCTGCTGGCATTGATCTTCATGCACGCAACCCTGATCATCTCCGGTCCGGGCCAGTTCGCCATGCTCATCGCCGCCGACATGTGCGCGGCGATACTCCTGTACGAGCTGTCGTTCCACTGGCGACGGGAATTCCGGGCAGCGATTGCATGGCTGCTGGTGATTAACGTCCTGTTCATCGTGCTGCAGGCATTGCTGTTTTTTGCGACCTCGGCCGGGATAGTCGACTTCTACAAGATGATTTTCGGGTCGGACAGCCGCTTTTCCGAAGACTACCTGAACATTACACGGTTTTCCGGTTTCCACGTGGAGCCGGGCACCTATGCGAACTATATGGGCTGCCTGCTCGCGATCATGATACTGGTCTCGGAATTCAGCGAGCGACTGGTGTTGCTGACCTGCGTCTCCATCATCGGGATTTTCCTGACCAATTCCGGCTCGTCCGTCTATTTCGTGCCGCTGGTGACCGCGTTGGGTCTCTACCTGTGGCGGAAGGAAGTCCGGCCACTCCATCTCATTATCCTCGCCGCGGCGATTGCGACCTATCTGATCGCGTCGGGCATCGTGACACACCTGGAGGAGCGGTTCATCAATCAGCCGTCCGACGGCAGCCTGACGCATCGGATCGAGGGCATTGCCGCGTACGGCGCGAAGAGTGCCGAAGAAAAATTCGTGGGCATCGGTTTCGTTAGCGATCCATGTGTTCGCTGCCACTACCAGGACATTGGCGTCCTGTTCAACCTCACCACGCGAGGTGGTGTGGTGGTGTCGCTCGCCTTGTTGGGGCTGCTTGTGCGCATGGTCCGGGTCAACGGGCTCGTGTTGGCGACCTTGCTGGTACTCGTCCCGTTGAACGAAAAGATGTTCTTCTATGAACCGCCGGTGTGGCTGTTCGTGTTGTTTGCGCTGACCGGACCGAGCCACGACGCGCGGCGTAAAGTGGCTGCGCCTGAGGTGGCGCATCCTGGCAGGATCGCGCCGCCGAGGGAGCACTTGTCGTAGGGTGGCGTCGCCCTTGCACGATGCCGGCGTGCTGTTGTCCGTGAGCCACGACACGGCCGCGAGCCTCAGTCGGCGCGAAAGGTGGGCGAGACCGGCGCAGGGGCACGTCGCTGCAGCAGCATGCGCTTGAGCATGCGCCGAATCTGGTAAGTGCGCGATTCGAACAGCCAGTACGACATGTAGGCCCCCGCGAGCAAAGTGGCCAGCATGCCCAGATAGATTGCGAAGTGCAGCGGGTCGTTCGGCGACAGCTCGCGTAGCCCCCAGCGCTTCAATGCCCAATGCCGCAGCAGGTCGATCAGCGGCACGTGCAGGACATACAGGCTGAAGGAGAATTCTGCGAAAAAGGTGCCGGTCCTGGCCAGGAGCGGCCGCAGCGTCGACGTTGCAGCGGCCCTGAATTGCAGGCTCGACAAGAGCACCACGAACATCAGGCTGCAACCCAGGTCCGGCAGCATGCTGGCAAGCGTGAACGCGTTCATGTCGCCGGTCAGCCGGTAATACACCCACAGCGCCGCGACGAGTATCAGCCAGACCGAACGCTGCGCGGTGTTGCACTCGATCCTGATCCGCGAAAATCCCACGCCCAACAGCCAGATCATGAAGTAGCCGATGATCTCAGCGGGCAACGAGGCTGCCAGCAGGAGAAGTGTGATGCCGCACGCCACGCGCAGGGCGCGGCCGGGCGCGCGCAACAGCACGACCAATAGCGGGAAGAGTACGTAATACCAGGTTTCGTTGGCCAGGCTCCACAAAGGGAAGTTGCCGCCAAAGGTCGGCACGGCGATGGTCTGCAGGCCGACCAGGTTGGCGCCGAAGACCAGGGCGGAGTACTCGTTGGCAGGATGAAAATCGATGCCTTGCGTTTCCACGACGCCCGTGCCGAAGCCGAACAGCAACGTCAGTACGAAGGTGGGAATCAGCACGGTCCACAGGCGCGTTACACGGTCGATCGCATAGCTGGCGATCGCATCGGGCTGCCGGATCTTGTCGAGCAGGCTGCCCCCCACGAGCCAGCCGCTGATGACGAAGAACACCAGCACCGCATGGTGGGCGAAGCCGGTGGCGAACGAGAAGCCCTTGAACCAGATCGATGGATCCGCCACCGTACGCAGCCCCGGGTACATCTCCGCGCGCAGATGCGCAGCCGCGACCTCGATAGCCGCCAGCCCGCGCAACAGCGAGATCAGTACCGAATGCCAGCAGTCATCGCCGACCTGACTGTGCATCTGGAATGTGACCCTCGGTATTTTATTGGTTTTCATAATACATCCCTTTGTTGGGATCGCCGTGCATAATCGCCGACGCGGCAGGCGATACGATCGGTTCTCTGTCGGACGATATCGATCTCGCAAATAGTCTTATTGATGTCGCATAAGGTCAAGTGAAATATTGAAAAGTGTGAAAGTAATCCGATTCCAATTAATTGGTGGCGTTCAATGGAATAACGGAAAGGCGATAAAAATGCCTGGGCCGCTTAGGATTGATTTCAATCAGTTTGGGTGGTGCTTAAAAATATGATAATCACTTCGGCTGAACGATCATCGCTCTGGAATTCTCACGTTTTAAAACGATGCGTATTCTCTACGTCAATCATTATGCGGGCTCTCCCAGCTATGGCATGGAGTACAGGCCATATTACCTGGCGCGGGAATGGGTGCGCATGGGACATGATGTGCAGATTATTGGCGCTTCCCAATCGCATATTCGCAGCCGTCAGCCCGAGCTCGCCGGCCAATGCCGTTTGGACGAAACCATCGATGGCATTCAATACCTGTGGTTGGAAACGCCCCGGTATTGTGGCAATGGTATTGGAAGGGTGCGCAATATGGCGTCCTTCGTCAGTCGCCTGTACCGCGAGAGCAAGCGAATTGCCGCGTCATTCAAACCGGATGTCGTGATCGCGTCGAGCACCTACCCGATGGATATCTGGCCCGCGCGCCGGATAGCAGAATTGGCCGGTGCCAAACTCGTCTTCGAGATCCATGACTTATGGCCTCTGACGCCAATGGAGCTGGGCGGGATGTCAAGGTGGCATCCTTTCATCATGCTGCTGCAAGCGGCTGAGGACTATGCCTATCGTCACGCGGATACGGTCGTGTCAATGCTGCCAAAAGTGCATGACTACGTGGCATCCCGCGGCGTGCCACGCGACAGACTGCATATCGTCCCGAACGGCGTCGACCCGCGGGAGTGGGCGGCGGGGAGCACCGAACTCCAGGCAAACATCGAAGCGACACTTTCCGCGATCAGGGAGGCGGGCAACTTCGTGGTTGGCTATGCGGGTACGCACGGCGTATCGAACTCGCTGCACACCTTGCTCGACGCTGCAGCGATCCTGCGCGACGAGAAAGTCGCCTTCGTACTGGTCGGCGGCGGCCCGGAAAAAGCCGGCCTGCAGCGCCGTGCGCATGCGGAGCAGTTGCAAAACGTCCGCTTCATCGATCCGATCGCCAAGGAACAGATCCCGGCACTCCTTCAACGTTTCGACATCGCATATATCGGCTGGCAACGCCAGCCCCTCTATCGTTTCGGGATCGCGCCAAACAAGCTGATGGATTACATGATGGCTGCCCGCCCGGTGCTGCATGCCGTCGAGGCGGGCAACGATCCGGTTGGGGAAGCAGGCTGCGGTTTGACTGTTGCACCGGAGAATCCGGAAGTCGCGGCGCAAGGTATTCGGAGTTTGTTGGCGTTGAGCCCCGGCGAGCGTCAAGCCATGGGGTTGTGCGGCAGGCGTTTTGTCATGGATCGCCATACTTATCCAATCCTGAGCGAACGTTTTCTGGCTGCCTGTTGTTCCTGAAAGATTGACCATGAGTATGGCTGACTTATGAGGTGAATAAGATGTCGAGAACTGACATTTTATTTAAACGAGCGTTTGATATCGGTGCGTCGCTAGCGGGGTTGTTGCTGCTCGCGCCAGTCATATTCCTATGCTGGCTCGTCGCAACGCTCGATACCCGGAGCAATGGGTTTTTCATACAAAAACGCATCGGGCGTCATGGTCATGTCATCCGTGTTTGCAAAATCAAGACGATGTATCCGGGCGACAGCCAGCGCAGTCCCATCGCATCGAGAAATATCGCTTCGATTTCGCGCTCCGGTCGAATTTTTAGAAAATGCAAACTCGATGAATTGCCCCAGTTGTTTAATGTACTGTCCGGAAGCATGAGTCTTGTCGGGCCGAGGCCGGATGTACCTGGCTATGCGGATCGTTTGCAAGGTGAGGACCGTATCATTCTCTCGCTGCGGCCGGGAATTACCGGACCGGCCTCCATCAAGTACAAGGATGAGGAGTCCATATTGGCGGCGGTCGACGACCCGGAGGCATATAACGACCGGATCATCTGGCCGGACAAGGTAAGAATCAACCGGGAATATGTCAATAATTATTCCCTGCTGCGCGATCTTCGGTATATTTTCCACACCATTCTCGGATAAGGTCATGAGTACTTCATGCGCTACCTGGCCAAGCTTCTCCGTCGAGGAAGCAACCGCTGTCAAGAACGTTATCCTGTCGAATAAAGTCAATTATTGGACGGGCACGGAATGCAGGGAGTTCGAAAAGGAATTCGCGGCGTGGGTCGGCACCCGGTACGCCGTCGCGCTGTCGAACGGTACGCTGGCGCTGGACGTCGCTCTCAAGGCGTTGCGCATATCGCCGGGCGATGAAGTGATCGTGACGCCAAGGACTTTCCTGGCTTCCGCGAGTTGCATCGTCAACGCGGGCGCGATTCCCGTGTTCGCTGATGTGGACCGGGAGAGCCAGAATATTACGGCCGAAACCATCCGGGCCGTCCTGACGCCGCGTACGAGGGCGATCATCTGCGTACACCTCGCCGGTTGGCCATGTGACATGGATCCGATCATGGAGCTTGCCCAGGAACACGCCGTCTTCGTGATCGAGGACTGTGCCCAGGCCCATGGCGCACGCTACAAAGGGCGGATGGTGGGAGGCATCGGCCACATCGGCGCCTGGTCCTTCTGCCAGGACAAGATCATGACCACTGGCGGGGAGGGCGGCATGGTGACCACGAATTCCCACCCATGGTGGACCACCATGTGGTCCTACAAGGATCATGGCAAGTCGTGGGAGGCCGTGTACGAACGCCAGCATCCCCCTGGCTACCGGTGGGTTCACGAATCCTTCGGTACCAACTGGCGGATGCTGGAAACCCAGGCCGTTATCGGGCGTATCCAGCTCCAGCGCATGGCCACGTGGACGTCGCAGCGGCAGGCGAACGCATCGAGGATTGCTGCAACGTGCCGGGAATGTGCGGCATTGCGGGTTCCTGTCGTGCCGCCCGATGTGCAACATGCCTTCTACAAGTTCTACGTGTTCGTCGAGCCCGAAAAACTGGCGCGCGGCTGGACCCGCGACCGGATCATCGAGGAAATCACCGCAAGGGGCGTCCCGTGCGCCCAAGGCACTTGCTCCGAACTCTACATGGAGAAGGCTTTCGATAACACATGTTACCGCCCGAAGTACCGGTTGCCGGTCGCGAAGGAATTAGGCGAAACAAGCCTGATGTTCCTCGTACACCCGTCGCTGAGGAATCAGGATGTCGAGAAGACCTGCGTGGTCATCAGGGAAGTCATGGCCATGGCGGAAGGCGTTGCGCTGACGGCGAGCCCATGATGTCGTGGATACATGTCATCGATATTGGCCATACGGCGGTGATGGTGCCAACGGCCGGTGCCATTGCTGTTTGGCTCATGTCCGGCCGGGCCTGGAAGCTGGCCTCATGCTGGTGCCTGATCTTTGCCGCAGGCCTGGGAGTGGTTGCCCTGTCCAAGATTGCCTTCCTCGGGTGGGGACTGTCCGTGCCTCCGCTCGGTTTCAAGGCGCTCAGTGGTCATGCGTGGCGGACGGCGGCAGTACTGCCTGTTCTCTTTTTCGTTCTCCTGCAGCGCGCCCCCGACAATTGGCGCGAGCGCGGGTTCGCGTTTGGTGTGGCGCTTGGCATCGGCCTCGGCGCCCTGCTCATTGTGTTCAGGTTCCACACGACATCGGAGGTTGTTGCGAGCCTGGTGCTTGGCATCGCTGCGGGCCGTGTCTTTGTACGGCTGTCGGCGACACTGCCGGCGCCTGGCCCCAATCGCCAGGCTGTGGCAATGAGCTTGCTCACGTTTTTTATCATCTGCAGTTTGAAGCCGTCTGCGATCAACCACCGGCTGGTCGACGTAGCGCTCTATTTCTCCGGGCGTGACCATCCTTATCGATGGACACGCGATGTCGACACATGTGCCGCTCGGCAGCCGGGGGCATTGCACGGTGCGTCAAAAACGAACCTGCACAGCCCCGGTTAATGTCCGGCTGCCACAGCGCTGTATGCCCCGAGCTCTGCGCGCGTCTCGTGGGAAGAAGCGGGAACCACGCCCGCGGATACTGGAGGCTCGGCGATCTTGCGGATCGCCGGCGAGCTTTTCCGTAAACGATAATCGCCAGTGCCGTCAGCCTGATAATTCACGAACTCTGGATCGGCTGAGATCGTGCCGCTGACGTGGCCGTCAGCGCGCACACTGGTCCCGCTCAAGTACACCAGGTTATTGACGTAGCGGTTATTGGCGCCGACTTTGCCGCCTTCGATAATCCCATAAGTGATGTTGTCGTAGACGATATTGTGCGCGACATAGTTGTTTTGTGAACCGTTCGGTAACGTTCCGGCGTCACCGCCACCGATGAGTATGCCGATCTTGCAGCGGAAGACCGTATTGTTGATGATGGTTGAATCCGTGGCGCCATGCCACTGCTGAATGCCTGCCAACGCAACGCCGGAAACGATGTTGTCGACGACAGTATTCTTCGGGTTGGCGATGTAGATCCCCTGTACCGTGTTGCACTTGCCGATCATTGAGTAGCCGATATTTCTGACCACGTTCCCTTTGATCAGTACGTTTCCGGCGCCGCCGTTGGTATCGATCGCAGCGCCGCCATTACCCGTACAGCCACCGCTGACCGTCAGGTCGTGAATGAAGTTATTCGCGATCGTAAGATTCGTGCCGTCTGCCAGGATGCCGTGTCGCCCCGTGCCGCTGATGTCGAAACCCTCGATGTCGACATGGCTCCCCTTGGAGTGCCAGGCTATGCCGGTGCCCGACACGACGATTTTCGCCCCCCATTTGATGTCCGATATGAATTTGAGCCGAGCGGAAGGCGTGCCGCTGCGCAGCGTGCTGATGCCCGCGCTGTCGGGACCTCGGGCGGAGACCCGGTACTCGCCGGGCGCGACATGGATGGTGTAGCCCGGCGCAGCGGCGGCATCTGCTCGGCCGATCGTCAGGAAGGGCGCGTCTTTCGTTCCAGGGTTCGAGTCTGCGCCATAAGGTGCGACATACAGCTGCCTGGTGTCGGCACAGGAGGCTAGCAGGGCGGCCACACTGATGAGCGAAGCGCCGCGCACTGCGACTCGCAGCCACAAGTCGTTGTCCGGGGTATCGTCGTATGTTGTGGTCTTTCTCATGCGTACCTCCTTGATGTCAGCGTTTCAGGCAAGCTCGTCCGATAGACGTTCCACGATCCGGACTGCGGCGTCACCGGCGCCATAAGGGGCGATGTCGTCGCCGGTACTTTCGAGGCCGGCGCGCAGGGAGTGCAGTACGGCGTTGGCATCGACCGGTGGCGCCAGTCGGTTCCACCCGGCGTCCACCAACTCCGTCCACTCGGTTTCGTCCCGCAAGGTCACACACGGAACGCCATAGAAGAAGGCTTCTTTTTGGACGCCGCCCGAATCGGTAGCAATGATTGCGGCGTACTTTTCCAGCTGCACCATTGCCAGATAGCCGAGCGGATCCAGCACGACCACCGCGTTGTGCAAGGCCTGCAATTTGCCTTGTTTCGCGAGCGTGCTGCGCGTACGGGGGTGGAGGGGCAGCACGACTTTGATGTTCCTGGCGAAATGCGAAAGGGCTTCGACTATCGTTGTGAGCCTGCCGGGATCGTCGGTGTTCTCTGCGCGGTGGATGGTTGCCAGGCAATACTCGCCAGCCTGGACGCCGTGCTCTTGCCGTAGCCGGCCCAGTACGCCCCCGTTGGAGGTGACCCGTTCGCCATGCCGAAGCGCGACATCGAGCATGACGTCGCCGACCTGGTGAATCCGATCGGAACTGGCGCCTTCACGCAGTAAATGTACGCCGGCCTCGCTGTTGGGGGTGAAGAGCCAGCGCGAGACCCGGTCCGTAAGGATGCGGTTGACCTCCTCCGGGGATCTCATGTTGAAAGAACGCAAACCCGCTTCGACGTGCGCGATCGGGATATGCAGCTTGACCGCCGCGAGGGATGCTGCAAGCGTGGAATTCGTGTCGCCATATACCAGGACCGCATCGGGCTTTTCCAACAACAGTATTTTTTCAATGTCGATCAACATACGCCCAGTCATGTCGCCATGGGTGCCGCCGTGAATCGCGCACTGATAAGCGGGCGGCTTCATGCCCAGCTCGGCAAAAAAGACATCCGACATATTGGCGTCGAAGTGCTGGCCGGTATGCACGACGATCTCACGAAACTGGTCGTATTCCGCAACGACGGCTGACACTGCACTCGCCTTGATGAATTGTGGGCGGGCGCCGATCACGGTGACGATTTTCTTTGGTTTCATGAGTTTTCTTTGCCTACCAGGTCACCGCTTCATAAAAGCGGAAAAGATTGTCCTTGGTGTTTTCCTTCCAGTTCGTTTCAAACTGTCGCGGGTGGGTTACGAGACAAATGTTCCGGTGTACGGAAACGACGTTCAGGGGAGAGGTCGGCCAGTAATATTGAGGAGGCGGCCGATCCACGATGTACATGTCGATGTGGTCGAGCAGGCCGCGGTCGTAGGCTTCGCACTCGATGCCGCATTCTTCGCGCAACCGCCGGTCCGCGAGGATCTCCGTATTGTTCACCTTCAGGCGGCGGTTCGCGAAGTCCCCATGGCCGGCCACAGTGCGGAGTTTTTTTCCGAGTTGCTGCTCGAACCACCGGAAGTTTTTGCGAAAGACATTCCTGATCTCGGGAAGGCAGTTCCGCACGAGGGCCGGATCCTTGATCTTGTTCTTTTTGGCGAAAGAGGCCACTTCTTCGTAGTGGTAGCTGGCCTCGCTGCCATAGTCTTCAATTTCGCGCATCAGGCCGAAGTCAAGCGTGGACAGCCTGAAGTAATAGCTCGCCTTGACGCCATACTTCTTTTCCATCTCGAACAGTTTCCTGGTCGTGCGCAGGTCCGTATCGATGTCATGCCGGTGCACGATGAATGCCCCGGTCGCCGACTGGCCAGTTCGTGCGCGGTCGAAGAAATCCCGGACGGAAGTCTGGGTGTAGCCGGCGTCCATGGCGGCACAAATCAGTGTTTCGTGCGTACGCAGGCGCGACGGCATCCCGTAATCGCTATAAATGCGCCTAAGTAATGGAGTCATTGGAGTGAATATCTTGCGCGATAAGGTTCGAATCCGAGCATCGTCTTGAAGGTCCTGAGCCCGGGACTGGCACCGAAGAACGTGTCATACATGAGGTAGCCGTAGGCATGACTTTCGATCATCCGGCAGATAATCTCCGTCATCATCAGGTGCATGGCGCCGTCATTGTTGCGCAGGCCGAGCAGGCGGTCGAAGGCGACGAAATTCCCGAAAAGCCCGACATCGCCGTAGGCGGTCAGTTTTCCGGCGGCGTTCAAGACGCCGAAATATTCGTAGTTCTTCTCCGGATGGAACTGCGTCTGTTTTTGCCGGTATGCCTCGGCCATTGGCCGGCCCTGGCGCAGATCGAGCGAGGTATTGATCTCATGGATGTCCTCCACGAAATTGTTCTTGTCGATCTCGACGACCCTATAGCCGCGCGACCTGGCTTTCCTGGCATGGAATCCCGCCGAGTTGCGGCCCTTTACGTTCGCCATATAGGCATCGGGGTCGGCAAAGCGATTCAGGTCGATGAGTGCCGCGCCTAACGATTTGTTCTGGAAGATCTTGTATTTCGGGTGAGGCTTGGTGAAATGGGCGTGCATGCGCCGCACCGCATCCGGATTCAGGTCCAGCCGGAATTCGAGGCGTGCAACCGGAAGCTTGCTGATGTCGAGGGCCAGATTAAACAGCTGCAACAGCTTGCTTGTCATGGGATATCGCTCCATAGAAGTCGACCAGCCTGTTTGCCTGGACAGTCCAGTTGTATTTTTCCAGCACGGCCCGGCGGCCGTTTTCGCCCATTGCCTTCGCAGGCTGCGGATGGGTAGCGAGGTAATCGATCGCGGCCGCGATCGCCCTGGGATCGAGTGGGTCGACGCAGATCCCGCACTGATTGCCTTCGATGATGTCGCGCCAGAGCGGGAAATTCGAGGCGATCACCGGAATACCGGACGACATGTACTCGAACATCTTGGTCGGGTGGGAGTCCAGGTGGTTCGGCAGCGGATGAAAGGTCACGATGCCGGCCAGGGAACGCTCCAGCACCTCGCGCACACCGTCGCGGTCGAGCAACCCATGGGCATTCACGCGGCGCCACCCGGGACTGGCCTTCATTTCAGCCTCGACCAGGGGTTCGGAAAACGTCCCGACGAGGTTCACCCGCGCCGCCGAGGCCAGGAATTCGCCCGCATGGACCAGCTCGCGGATGCCGCGGATACTGCCGATACCACCGACATAGCAGACCTCGACGTGCTTGTGTTCCCAGGGGCCGCCGCCATCGAGTTCTCCCACCATCGGGAAATTGTTGACGTCGACCGTGCGGGGATGAATCTTGAGAAAATTTTCTCTAATGAACGGGGTGGCTGTGATGATGCCGTCGAAGCGCGAGCAGGCATAACGCTCCACGGCTGAATACACCGAGGACAGTAGCCTGCGCGATAGCGGCCCCAGGTACGGTTTGCCCAGCAGTTGGCGCGCAACATCCTCATGCGAATCGAAGATGACTTTCTTGCCGCACCGCTTGAGCCGCAATCCGACGGGGAGCAATTCGGGATCGTGCAGTTGATAGATCTCGGCATCAAGTGCGATCGCCTTGTCGCCGACGCGGCGCGTGGTCTTCAGGATGCGTTCGACGCGGCCGCCCAGGCAGCCGACGTCGGTAATCGCCACCCCATCCCGCTGTTCGTCGCCCAGGCCGTCGGCAACGACCAGTGTCACGTTGTACCCGTGCGCGGCCAGGGTCCGACACTGCTTGATGAAGATGCGCGTGTCGTTGCGAGGGTGAGCAGACGTCAGATGAACGATCCTGCACATTGCGGGGCATCCTTTGCGTGCGCAGCCTACTCCGGTAATGTCACGGGTTCCGGGGGGCACCGGGTGACGTCCGCCGCGTTCAGCAGTGCCGTCGCAACCTGTTGCGCACTCGACGTCGACAGGTAGGGCCCCATCGGCAGGCTCATCACTTTGCCGGCCATCTCGACGGATACGGGACAGGCGTCGGCCGCGCTCAACGCCGCATAGGCAGGCTGGCGGTGGATGGGGACCGGATAGTGAACGGCGGTCGGAATCCCCGCCCGGTGCAGCGCCGCCTGCAGCGCGTCGCGCTGCTCCACGATCACCGTGTACTGGGCATGGACGCTGGTGCGGTCCTCCTGCCGGCCGACAGGACGGACCTGCGCGTCGTTGCCGAGCAACAGCGCGTCGTAGGCGGAGGCGGCGCGCTGGCGCTGCTGCAGTTCCCAGTCGAACAGCTCCAGCTTGGCCAGCAGGATTGCGCACTGCAGGGTGTCCATGCGGCCGCCGACGCCGATGCGGGTGTGCACGTAGCGCTTCGACTGGCCGTGCACGCGGATCTCGCGCATCGCCTTGGCCAGCGCGTCGTCACTGGTGAACAGCGCGCCCCCATCACCGTAGCAGCCGAGTGGCTTGCTGGGAAAGAAGCTGGTGCAGCCGATGCGGGAAAGGTTGCAGCTCCGCCTGCCTCGGTAGGTAGCGCCGAAGCTCTGGGCGGCATCCTCGATGACGGTGAGGCCGTGGCGCAGGGCAATCGCGTTGATCTCGTCCATGTCGGCCGGCTGTCCGTACAACGACACGGGGATGATGGCCCGGGTGCGGCCCGTGATCTTTTCTTCGATCAACCCCGGCGCGATATTGCAGGTGACCGGATCGATGTCGACGAACACCGGCGTCGCGCCGAGCAGCACGATGGCCTCGGCGGTGGCAATGAAGGTGAACGGCGTGGTGATCACTTCGTCGCCGCGGCCCACGCCCAGCGCCATCAGAGAAATCAGCAGCGCTTCCGTGCCCGAGGCCACGGTGATGCAGTGGCGGGCGCCCGTGTACCGGGCCAGGCGTTCCTCGAGTTCGGCCACCTCCGGGCCCATGATGTACTGGCCGTGGTCGAGGACGGCCTGGATGCGGCCATTGATCAGGTCGCGCGATGCCTGGTATTGGGACTTGAGGTCGATGAATTCCATGGTGGTCGTTCCGTTCGCGGGTCGGGCGGTTCAGGGGCGGGAGGGGGCGGAAACGAGGCTGCAGATGCCGCCGACAAGGACGTACGATTCGCCGGTGTGCGGGCAGGCCGCCTCGCCGTTGCCCGCCGGGGGCAGCGGCAGGCGTTCGCCGAAACGGCTGATCCAGCCGACCTGGCGCGCCGGCACTCCGGCCATCAGCGCGAAGTCGGGCACGTCGTGCTTGACCACGGCGCCGGCGCCGATGAAGGCGTAGGAACCGATCGTCACCCCGCAGACGATGGTGGCGTTGGCGCCGATGCTGGCGCCGCGCCGGACCAGGGTGCGCCGGTATTGATCCTTGCGGACGATGCCGGAACGCGGGTTGTAGACGTTCGTGAACACCATGCTCGGGCCGCAGAACACGTCGTCCTCGAGCGTCACGGCGTCGTAGACGGAGACGTTGTTCTGGATCTTGACGCGGTCGCCGATGACGACGTCGTTGCCGACAAATACGTTCTGGCCAAGCGAGCAGCCGCCGCCGATGCGGGCGCCGCCGCAGACATGCGAGAAGTGCCAGACGCGGGTGCCGGGACCGAGCACGGCGCCGTCGTCGACGATCGCGCTCGGATGGATGTCCCTGCTGTCGATGGGAGCGTTCATGATCAGTACTCCAGCGGCAGGGCCACACGCTTGCCGTCGCGCGCCGACTTGTAGGCGGCGATCAGCACTTCGAGGGATTTCAGGCCTTCGCGTCCGTCGGTCTCGGGCTCCGCCTCGCCGCGCAGCACCTTGATCACGTTGTCGTAGTACAGCGGGTGGCCGAAGCCGTAGACGGAGGTGGTTTCATAGCTCGCGTCGCGGACCCTGTCGTCGTCCGGATCGGGCGTGGCGAACTCCCATTGCTGAATCTCGTTCACGGCCACGCCGCCGATGCGCACCGTGCCGCGCTCGCCGAGGATCGTGATCGACCCTTCCAGGTTGCGCGGGTAGGTCAGCATGGTGACGTTCATCGACCCCAGCGCGCCGTTGCGCCAGCGCAGGCTGAGCACCCCGGTGTCCTCGACCTCGATGTCGCGGGCCAGCGTGGCGGTGTAGGCCTGCAGGCTTTCGACCGGGCCCACGATCCAGTCGATCAGGTCGACGTAGTGGCTGGCCTGGTTCATGAAGGCGCCGCCGTCGAATTCCCAGGTCCCGCGCCATTTGGCGCTGTGGTAGTACTCGGGCGGGCGGGTCCAGAACACGTTCAGGTTGACCATGTAGATGCGGCCGAAGCGCTGCTTGTCGACCGCCTGCTTGAGCAACTGCAGGGTGGCGTTGCGGCGGTTCTGCTTGACCACGAACAGGCGTACCCCGGCGGCGTCCGCTGCGGCCACCATGCGCTTGCCATCCTCCCACCGGGTCGCCATCGGTTTTTCGGTCATCACGTGGCGGCCGCTGGCGGCGATCTGGATAGCCTGCTCGGGGTGCAGGCCGGAAGGCGTGGTGACGACGACGATGTCGGCGTCGACGCGGCGCAGCATCTCCTGGAGGCTGGTGTAGCCTTCGGCGCCAGTCAGGCCGGCCGCGCGGTCGAGCGCACGCGGGTCGACGTCGCAGACGCCGACCAGCTCGGCGCGGTCCTGGTGCTTGCGCAGGGCCTCGAAGTGGTTGCTGGCGATGCGGCCGCAGCCGACCAGCGCGAAGCGGATCTTGCGGTCCTGGATGGGGGCAGGATAGTGGCGCATCATGGCGGTCCTCAGGCTTTCACGACGTTGGGCAGCGCGGTGGGATAGACGCCGCGCGTGTCGACGATGAGACTGGCGTACTGCCGTACGAGGTCGTAGTCGAAGGCGGAGTGCGCCGTGGCCAGGAGGACGACGTCGTAGGAAGCGATGCGCTGCGGGGTGAGTTCGACGCTTTTCAGGTCGAAGTGGTGTTCGCGCATGCGTGGGAAAACGGGCACATGCGGATCGGTGTAATCGACAACGGCCCCTTTGTCGCGCAGGAGTTCCATCAGTTCGACCGAAGGCGATTCACGCATGTCCTCGACGTCTTTTTTGTAGGCGATGCCCAGCACCAGCACGCGGCTTCCCATCACGGCTTTCCCGCGCCGGTTGAGCGCATCCGTGAGCTTGCCGACGACCCAGTGGGGCATGTCACTGTTGATTTCCCCGGCGAGCTCGATGAAGCGGGTGTGCAGCCCGTACTCGCGTGCTTTCCACGTCAGGTAGAACGGGTCGATCGGGATGCAGTGGCCACCGAGACCGGGGCCGGGGTAATAGGGGGTGAAGCCGAAGGGTTTCGTGGCGGCCGCGCGGATGACTTCGTGGATGTCGATCTCCATGCGGTCGGCGATGATTTTCATTTCGTTGACGAGGCCGATGTTGACGGCCCGGTGGATGTTCTCCAGCAGCTTGGTCAGCTCCGCCGCGCGGGTCGAGCTGACCGGGACGACGCGGTCGATGGCCGCGCTGTACAGTGCGATCCCCGCTTCCAGGCAGGCCGGCGTCACGCCGCCGCAGACCTTGGGTATCGTACGGGTGTGGAAGTGGGGATTGCCCGGGTCTTCACGTTCGGGCGAGAACACGAGAAAGATGTCGCGTCCGATCACGAAGCTGCGCGATTCGAGGCGTGGCTTGAGTTCCTCGTCGGTGGTACCGGGGTACGTCGTGCTTTCCAATGACAGGAGCTGGCCGGGCCGCAGGAAGGGCAGCAGGGCGTCCGTCGTGTCCAGGACGAAGGACAGGTCGGGTTCGCGGTACGGGTTGAGCGGCGTCGGCACGCAGATGATCAGGGCGTCCGGCTCGCCCGCGCGCGTGAAATCGGTGGTCGCTTCGAAGCCCTGGCTGCGCGCATGCGCGATGTCGGCGGCGGGGATGTGGTTGATGTAGCTTTCACCCCGGTTGAGACGTTCGACCTTGCTGCCGTCGATGTCGATGCCGAGCACGCGGAAGCCGGCTTCGGCATAGCGTAGCGTCAGCGGCAGGCCCACGTAGCCCAGGCCGATGATGCCGATGAGGGCAGTGCGCTCACTCAGACGGGCAGTGAGCTGTTCGAGATAAGCCGGTTTGCTTTCGTCGCGCATGTGGGTCCTCGCCAGACTGGTTGGATGAAAGGGGTGTTTCAAGGGACGTTCCGGTCTCGGTGTCTATATCCGGAACGGCACGAATTTCTTGATCAGGGCCAGGCGTTCCTGGGGCGCAGTGATGGGTGCCGGCGTCGCCACGGCCGGGGCCGAAGCTGGGGTCGAAGCCGGGGTCGGTGCGGGCCCTTCGGCGTGCCGGCCGGGGTTGTACTCGGTGACGATGGCCTTGACCATGCCTTCGATCAGGCCGCGCTCATGCGTGTCGCAGGCCATCATCAGGCAGGTGATGAACGTGTCCAGCACGCTCGGCCGCAACGCGTTCTCTTTCATGCGCATGATGCGCGGGTGTTCGCTCGGGAAGACGACGCCGTCGGTCAGCAATTCCTCGTGCAGTTTCTCGCCCGGGAAGAGGCCCACATAGCGGATCTCGATATCCCCGCCCGGATTCTGCGGTGATTTCTCGGTGAGGCCGGACAACGCGACCAGCGTGCGTGCAAGGTCCACGATGCGTACGGGTTCGCCCATGTCGAGCACGAACACGTCACCGCCCTTTGCCATCGCCCCTGCCTGGATCACCAGTTGGGCCGCTTCGGGAATCAGCATGAAGTAGCGCGACACGTCGGGGTGCGTGATGGTGACCGGGCCGCCCCGTGCGATCTGGCGCTGGAACAGCGGAATCACCGAACCCGACGACCCAAGCACGTTCCCGAAGCGGACCATGCAGAACGTCGTGTCGGTGCCGGGTCGCGCGGCCGCTGCCTGAAAGATGAGCTCCGCGATGCGCTTGCTGGCGCCCATGATGTTCGTCGGACGCACGGCCTTGTCGCTCGAGATCAGCACGCAGGTTTCGACGCCGTGCCTTGCCGCCTGGGTGGCGATCACCTGGGCGCCCATCACGTTGTTGCGCAGGCCTTCGACGATATTCGTTTCCACGAGAGGAACGTGTTTGTACGCGGCGGCGTGATAGATGGTGTCGACGCGATGTTCGCGCAGGATGCGTTCGATCAGATCGGCATTGCAGACCGAGCCGAGGTGCGCTTCCACGGGGACGTCGGGAAACCGGCTCGCCATCTCCTGGCGGACTGTGTACAGCGCAAATTCGGAGTGGTCGAGCAGATGCAGCCGGCCCGGCCTCAATGTGGCGATCTGGCGGCACAGTTCGCTGCCAATGGAGCCGCCGGCTCCCGTGACCATGACGTTTTTTGCGCGTACGCAGAGCGCGAACAGGTCGAGGCGCGGTGGAACGGGCGCTCGGCCGAGCAGGTCTTCGAATTTCAGGTCCCGGATGCTCTCGCGCGGCGTGACCTTGTCGTCTGCAAGATCGACGAGACGGCTCAGGATCTTGGTGCTGATACCGGCCTGGGCGAGGCGCTGCATGATGTCACGGAGGCGTCCCGGGGGCACGGCCGGGATGGCGATCACGATCGACCGGATGCCCATCGCATTCACCGTCTCCACCAGGCGATCGGTGTGGAACACGCGCAGGCCGCCGATGGTGCGCTCACTGAGGGCGCGTTTGTCGTCGAAAAAGCAGACAGGACGATATTCGTCGCTGTTGCGCATCGTCTGCGCCAGCTGCGCCCCCGATTCGCCGGCGCCGTAGATGGCAACCACTTCCGAAGAGCCGCGCTGGCTTCCGTTCAGATTGCGCAGAAGATTGCGCACGCCGACGCGCGATGCAATGACATACGAAAAAGCGATAAACCAATATATTGCCAAAGCACTGCGTGGAAAATTCGCTTCATTTACCGAAAACGTGATGGTGTAGGCGCAGAGAACGGCAATCGCCAAGGCAAGGCCGGTCGCGCTCAATAAACGCTGGTCGATGAAACGAATTACGGCGCGATAAAGATCCGAAATGGAAAACGCCGCAATCGTGACGATCGCGACAAGGACATAAGAGCTCGGCCCGAAATGGGAGGCGAGTTTCAGGTCGCCGCCGCGCAGGAGCATCGCGCCCAGGAAACAAAACGGCAGTGCGATCAGATCGGCTGTGACCATCAGCGCGATTTTCGTCGTGCGATGCAGGGACACCATCCTGGAACAAAACCGACGGACGAATACTAGGTTGAGCTTGGCCATGATTCTGAAGCATTGCGTGAGTTGATGAATGCAAACTTCCAAAGTTTGAAACTGGCAGTGGCGTCCCGGGAAGGCGAACTATTCTTTATTTATTCGTGGATAAATTGTTGTTTGTTATTTTGATGAGCAGGTTTATTTATTATCTCGATACCCATCGATACAGATTTGACCATGCTCAACCGGCAATAGGGAATTCTTTTTGGAATCCATAAATGATAATATTGGGAAATTAATTCGCGAATATATTTCCTTGATAATCTTTTGATTGGGATACGGCGTAAGTTGGATAGGGAAGTGGCACCACGAAGAGGCGCGGTGCTGCGGCGGCGGGAGCGGATGGGAGAACGGGATGCCCGTCGAGCCCATCGGTGCGATGGGCTCGACGCACGCGAAACTCAGGCGCCGCCCGGATGGCCCGGTCGGGGCTGCGGTGCCATCGGCGGCACGACGATGTCGTCGTTCAGGCGCAGGAATTTGAAGCCGGCCAGTACCTGGCCGTTCTTGCCCGCCTGGCGGTTGCGTTCTTCGCGCGCGGCGGCGCGGGCGATGTAAGACTCGAACGTTTCTTCGCGCACCTGCGGCTCGGAGGAGTGAAGGAAGTGGCGCTCCCCGTCGGGCCCCAGCACGACGAGGCCCACGTGCGAGGCCCAGTACTGGCCGTCGCGCGTCGAGATCACGTTGACGAGATCCCCTTCGCGCAACTGGCTCGCGACGGCCGCCACGCGGTCTTTCGGCACGTAGGCCTGGCGGCTCGTCTCGACGGGGATGCTGGCGTCCGTGTGGTGGCGCGTCTTGAGGAAGCGGGCGCGGTCGATCGTCATCGTGTACGCGGGGCCGTCAGGGCCCGTGAGGTCGGCGCTGACGTCCGTGACGAGCCAGCGGTTCGCCACGTTCCAGTCCATCTCCGTGTAGTGGTTGCGCGTGGCCACGCCGATGATGCCGTCGCGGTAGCGGATTCGCTGCAGCATCCAGAAAAACTCTTCCCACGATTGCGACAGGGCCATCGCATACGTGTGCTCCGCGAATACGACGCAGTCGCTGTGATCCAGGCTGAACATCGGCAGGTCGTCATGGACCTGGTACGGAAATTCGCCCAGCAGGTTCAGGCGATACGGCTGGCCGAGGTTCTTGCGGCCGATCGCGGCGATGCGCTTGCGCAGGTCGGGCTCGGCCTCGTCCACCCACGCGATGTAACGGCCCGCCTCGACGGGATGCATGCGGAACAGTGGCTTGCCCAGGATTGTCTCGAGCGGCTCCGTGGCGGCGACCGGCGCGGCGGGCGGCGTGGCCGGCGGGGTCGCGCAGCCGGCAACGAGCGTGGAGAACAGGAGCGCGGGGAGCGCGCGGATAGGACGCATGGCGGGTCTCGTTGAATAAAACGCTACGCTAACCCGGCCGGACGGTGCCGTCAAAAAGAAAATGGCAGGCCACGCATTCCTTTAAGTTATACATTCTGCAACAGTAATCATTATCCAACCACTTTGTCATCGTCAATACTGGCGCGAGACCGGGAAACACCGGCCCCGGCGATGACAACAGAGGAGAGAGAGATATGTTGAAGCAGAAGCCGCTCGCGGCCGCTGTCGCATTGGCATGGCTGGGCGTGGCGGGCGCGCCCGCGCTGGCCCAGGATGGCGCAGTCAGCACGCAGATGCAGACGGTCGAAGTGACGGGCATCCGCGCGTCGATGGCGAAGTCGCTGGCCGTCAAGCGCGACGCCACCGCCAACGTCGAAGTGATCACCGCCGAGGACGTGGGCAAGATGCCGGACAAGAACCTGGCCGATTCGCTGCAGCGCCTGCCCGGCGTGGCGGTGCGCACCGACTACGACGAAGCGGAAAAGGTCGCGATGCGCGGCACCAATCCGGACATGTCGCTGATCGTGTTCAACGGCCATACCGTCAGCAGCGGCGACTGGTACATCGCCGACCAGGCGTCGAGCAGCCGGTCCACGAGCCTGTCGCTGATGCCGTCGTCGGTGCTGAACCAGGCCATCGTGTACAAGACGTCGCTGGCGAACATCGTCGACGGCGGCCTCGCGGGCACGATCAACGTCACGACGCGCAAACCCTTGGCGCAGAAGGAGCGCCTGTCGGGCGTGGCCAGCGTGGGCGCCAGCTACGCGACCCTGCCGGGCAAGACGGCGCCCGACCTGAACGCCTCCGTCAACTGGAAGAACGAGGCGGGCACGTTCGGCTTCATCCTGCAGGGCTTTGCGGAAAAGCGCTACATCCGCCGCGACTCCGCGTCGCGCCTCGCGTACGGCACGAGCAGCGGCTGGGACGTCATCAACACGACCACCATGAAGGGCATCACGGACGCCTCGCTGGCCGGCAGCGGCTACAAGGCCGCGGACCTGAACGGGGTGCGCCTGCCCGGTTCGATGAGCACGGAATTCGTCGAGGGCGTGCGCGACCGCAAGGGCGGCATGTTCTCGCTGGAGTTCAGGCCGAACCAGGACGTCGACGTCACCGTGACGGGTTTTACGTCGACGCTAAAGGCGCCGAACTACGGCCGCCTGAAGGCCGGCGCCATCTACAGCATGCTGCTCGGTAAAGCGTCGCTGGCCGACGGCGCCACCGGCGCGACCGCGCCGAACACGGCGGGCGCCCAGGGCCAGCAGGTGTTCGCGTCGATCCGCAATCCCGTCATCGTCACCGAGACGACGATGTACGGCGACCAGCTGCGCGTACTGAAAAGCGCCGACATCATGTTCCCCGACGGGACGCCGCCCCAGTACATCGGCAATTCGGAAGGTTTTTACCGCCAGGGCGCGCGCGCCACCAGTTCCTTCCTCGACCTGGACGGCAAGTGGCGCGTGAACCAGGACCTCACGCTGAAGACGCTGCTGTCGACGACGCGCGGCGTCGGCAAGACGGACTACGACCAGGGCCTGACGTACGCCAGCTTCGGCACCGGCGTGTCGTATGCGCTGGCCGGCGTCGACAACGCGCCGTACGTGAAGTACTACGGCACCGGCGTCAGGCCGGACCAGCTCGTGGTTCGTACGATCTCGGGCCTCAAGACGACGGACCGCGAGACGAGCGGCCAGGTCGACGGCGAATGGCGCGTCGACAAGGGCTGGATCCAGTCGGTCGAAGGCGGCGTGCGCTACGCCGACCACCACCGCGACAGCGCGCGCCGCTACCCGGCGTACCACAACCGCGACATCACGATCGGCGCGCCGACCGGCACGATTCCCTGGCCATCCGACTTCGGCGCGGATCTCGACGGGCCGGCGGGCTGGGACAATACGGGCTACACGTTCGACCCGGCCGTGCTGATGGCGTACTTCCAGGGCGCGACGAAGGCAACGAGCGACCAGTACGAGCGCCGCATCGCGTCCGAACTGCACATGCGCGAACGCCAGGGCGCGGCGTATGTGATGGCCAACCTGGAAGGCGAGCGCTGGTCCGGCAACGTGGGTCTGCGCTTCGTGCAGACGCGTATCAACGCCGACATCCCGACGCCGATCCCGGCCGGGGTCTGCCTGCGCGCGGCGCCCGGCCAGCCGGCGATTCCGTGCGCGGCCTATCCGGATGCGATCACGACCTCGGGCGACCTGCAGCCGGTCTACGACAACGAGCCCTTCAAGAACAACACGGGCAACACCTATTACTTCATCAAGACGGACCGCCGCTTCAACAACTGGCTGCCCAGCATGAACGTGCGCTACGAGCTGACGAAGGACCAGATCCTGCGCTTCGGCGCGAGCCGCACGGTGGGACGCCAGAACTACAACCTGCTCGGCGCCGGCTTCGGCTCGCCGACGTGCGATGCGCAGGGCTGCCGCGTGACGGGACCGAACCCGGACATCAAACCGCTCACGTCGGACAACCTCGATGCGTCGTGGGCCTGGTATTTCGGGCGCCGCTCGATGGTCGGCGTGGACCTGTTCTACTCGCGCATCCAGGGCTATGCGAAGACCGGCACCACGGGCGGCGCCACGATCGACCTGTGGGATTCGGCGGCGCAGGCGATGAAGACGTACACGGTCCAGACGTCGGAGCAGCAGGGCGCGCACATCGCCGGCCTCGAACTGTCGTACGAGCAGCCGCTCGGCACGACGGGCTTCGGCTTCACCAGCAACATCAGCCGCGCGCACACGAAGGTCGACGACGGCCGGCCGATGGTCGGCGCGTCCGAATGGGCCGCGAACCTGGGCGGATATTTCGAGAACGACAAGGTGTCGCTGCGCCTCGTCGCGAACTACCGCAGCGAGTACGTGAACAGCTCCACGGCGCCGGCACCGACGGCCAACAGCCAGGGCCTGTACAGCGTCAACGGCGTGCTGATGCCGACCGCGCCCACGATGGCCGCGCCGGTGACGACGCTGGCCTTCAACGCCAGTGTCAATCTCGCGTCCAACCTGCTCCTCACGTTCGACGCGACGAACCTGACCAACGTGAAGCGCGCCTACTATCGTTACAGCGAGGAGGAGCAGCAGAAGCTGGACGTCAGCGGCCGCCAGTTCTACGTGAACCTGAAATACCGTTTCTGACGTCGTCGGCGGCAATGCAAGGGGGCTGCGGCCCCCTTTTTTATTGCATTTTTCGCTGCCACGTAGGTCTCTTTGAAGATGGCCTGTAGGACTGGAACTCATGGGGACGCACAGTGTGCGGCATCTAACGGTTGCGACCCCGCTGGACTCGCTACGATGGAGGCGTCGAGTGAGGCCCCAGCGATCTTCCGCAGGCGGCCAACCACCTCGACAGGTCAGCCGGTCGCCTCGAGGACCGGCACCAATTTCGAGGCCGGCGGCGAACGCGCCGGCTTCCACGGAAGCGGAGGTTGCCATGACCACGACGACGACGAACCCCCCCAAGCATCTCGTGCGCGAGTACCTCGAGCGGCGTTCGAAAGACCCGAAACCGCCGCCGACGCCGGAAGAAATCCGGCGCCAGCTGGGATGGGGCATGCTGATGCCGTCGGACGACCGGATCGGCGCCTCCCGCACCTAGACCAGTTTCACCGTCACCGAACAGGAGAAGCATCATGACCGCCAAGATCGGCAGCAAACACGTGGCCCAGCACCGCGGCAAGAAAGAGCGCGAGGAAATCCACAGGATGAACGTCGCGCGCGAAGCCCTCAAGATTGCCGCTGCCCGCGCCAGGTACCGCAACCAGCAGAAGGGGCAGCGTCCGCAAGCCGCGGCCTGATTCATCCGCTTTCCGAAGGGCCCGCCATGGCGACATGGCGGGCCTTTTGCCATTCGCCGCCCACGTCGCCATTCACCGGCACGACGCCGCCGTTGGCCGAAAAGCACTTCCACCCGCGCGCCGACCTCCGTTATCGTGTCGACATTCGATCACAACGGAGGAAACATGAATAGCGAAGCTTCCTACCACCTGCGGCGCCAGGTGTTGTGGGGCCTGGTCCTGGTGGGACTGGGCGTGGCCTTCCTGCTGGACCAGATGGATGTGTTCGACGTCCGCTCGCTGTGGCATTATGCGCCGCTGCTGCTGGTCGTCGTGGGCATCAACCAGACCATCGGCTACCCGAACGCCCGCGAATTCTCCAACGGCCTGTGGACCGTGTTCATCGGCCTGTGGCTGTTCGCCGTGCTCGAGGGCCTGTGGGGCCTCACGTTCGGCAACAGCTGGCCCCTGTTCATCATCATCAGCGGCATCACGATGGCGATCCGGCCGATCGCCGAGCGCCGCTTCGGCCAGAAGGGAGGGGACGGCCATGGAAAATAACACGAACCGCGCATCGAGCCAGGTCGTGCTGGGCCTGCTCGTGGTGGGCATGGGCGTCCTGTTCCTGCTCGATAACCTCGACATCCTGAACTTCCGCCACGCGATCGGTTTCTGGCCGCTCGCCTTCATCGTGGCCGGCTGTGTCGCACTGTTCGGCAACGGGACGCGCAGCGGCCGCAGTAGCAGTTACATGGGCGGCGTGCTGATCGCAATCGGCCTCCTGATGATCGTCAGCCGCATGGGCTACTTCTACATCAGCTGGGGTACGCTGTGGCCGCTCGTGATGATCGCGCTGGGCGGTCTGGTGCTGTACCGCTCGCTGGGCCCGGGGCGGGTGGCGCGCGAAGACGTCTTGGCCGGGGCAGGCCCGGACAACGTCGTCGACATCGTCGCCGTGCTGGGCGGCTTCGAGCGCCGCGTCGGTTCGCAGGACTTCCGCGGCGGCGAGATCACGGCCGTGATGGGCGGCTGCGCGCTCGACCTGCGCGATGCGTCCATCGTCAAGGAAGCCGTGATCAACGTCTTCACGGTCTGGGGCGGCATCAACATCAAGGTTCCGCCCGACTGGACCGTCGTCCTGAACGGCACGCCCGTGATGGGCGGATTCGCGGAAAAGACGGCCCGGCCGCCCGACGCCAGCAAGCGCCTCGTCATCACCGGCTACGCCATCATGGGCGGCGTGGAAGTGCGTAACTAAGGGCGCGGCCAGTGCACGGCATCTTCGCGAGCTGGCGCGCGACGGCGCTCTACCTGCTGGCCTGGCTGATGCTGGGCCTGCTGCTGGCGGCCATGCTCGCCGTCAGCGGGGCGGGCTGGGGCGCGAGCGTGCTGTTCGCCGTGCCGCTGGCGCTCTGGTACGCGTACGCGGCGGGCTTTTCCGCCTACTACGTGTGCCGCGCGTACCCGCTGGGGCGCCGCCGCCCGCTCGCCATCGCCGCCGGCGTCGGCATGACGGCGGCCTGCGTGTCCGGGCTGTGGAGCGGCATGGGCGCGATCTGGAACAGCCTGCTGGCCGCGCTGGCGCCGGACGGCTACGTGCCCGTCGCGAGCGGCCTCGTGCTGGCGTCGATGTTCGGCCTCGGCCTGATCCTGTACGGCCTGGCCGCCGCCGTGAATTACCTGCTGATCGAGACCGAGCGGGTACGCCAGCTCGAGACGCAGCGCCTGGAGATGAAGCTGATGGCCCAGGACGCCGAACTGCGCATGCTGCGCGCCCAGGTCGATCCGCACTTCCTGTTCAACAGCCTGAATTCGATCAGCGCGCTGACGTCGCTCGACCCGGCCGCCGCGCGCGCCATGACCGTGCAGCTGGCCGAGTTCTTCCGCCACACGCTGGGGCTGCGCGCCGACCGCAAGGTGACGCTCGACCAGGAGCTGCAGCTCGTGCGGCATTTCGTCGCCATCGAGCAGGTGCGCTACGGCGACCGGCTGCGCTTCGAGGCCGCCATCGATCCCGCCGCCGGTGAGTGCCTGCTGGCGCCGATGCTGCTGCAGCCGCTCGTGGAAAATGCGATCAAGCACGGCATCGGCCAGATGATCGAGACGGGTCTCGTACGCATCGAGGCGGTGCGCGCCGGATCGATCCTGCGCATCCGCGTGGAGAACGACGTCGATCCCGACAGCGTCGATGGCGCCGGGTCCGCGCGCGGCACGGGCCTGGGCCTCGTCAACGTGCGCCAGCGCCTCGCGGCGGACCATGGGCATGAGGCGAGCGCGCACTGGGCGCGGCGCGATGGCCGCTTCGTCGTGGAGCTGGCACTGCCGGCGGTGACGGCCGATGAACCCCAACCCGAACTCGAAAGGATCTGACGCATGCGCGTGATCATCGTGGACGACGAACCCCTGGCGCGCGCCGTGCTGCGCGAGCATCTGGGGCTACACCCCGACGTGGAGATCGTCGGCGAATGCGCCAATGGCTTCGAGGCCGTGAAGGCGATCGCGGAGCTGGCGCCCGATCTCGTGTTCCTCGACATCCAGATGCCCAAGCTGGACGGCTTCGAAGTCGTCGAACTGGCCGGCGCGAAGACGCACTACGTGTTCGTGACCGCGTACGACCAGTTCGCGCTGCGCGCCTTCGACGTCCACGCGCTCGACTACCTCCTGAAACCGTTCACGCGCGAGCGCCTCGCGCAGGCCCTCGCGCACGCGCGCGAACGCCGTGCCTCTTTCTCTATTGCGCCCGCGGCGGCGACCCAGGGGGAGGCTACGATGCGCGCGCTCGTGAGCGATGCGCAGGCGCGCCACCAGCCGCTTGAACGTATCCTGATCCGCGACGGCGCGCGCGTGCAGGTGATTCCCGTCGCGCGCATCGACTACATCGAGGCCCAGGACGATTACGTGGCCATCTGTTCCGAAGGCCGCCAGTGGCTGAAGAACCAGCGCATGGCCGAACTGGAAAGCCAGCTGGATCCGCAGGCCTTCCTGCGCGTGCACCGGTCGTACATCGTCAACCTGGGCACCATCGCGCGTATCGAACCGACGGGCAAGGACGGTCACTGCGCGGTGCTGAAGTCCGGTGCGCGCATTCCCATCAGCCGCAGCGGTTATCAGAAGGTGCGCGATCTCATGCGCTGACATGCCACCACGCGGGCAGCAGCGCCTGCACTTCGGGCCGCGCGAAGCGGTCGTCGATGAGCCACACGACGCCGCGGTCCTGCTCCGTGCGGATCACGCGGCCGGCCGCCTGCACGACCTTCTGCATGCCGGGATAGAGATAGGTGTAGTCGTAGCCGGCACCGAACATCGATTGCATGCGCTGGCGCAGCTGCTCGTTGACGGGGTTCAGCTGCGGCAGGCCCAGGGTCGCGACGAACGCGCCGATGAGGCGCTCGCCGGGCAGGTCGACGCCCTCGCCGAACGAGCCGCCCAGCACCGCGAAGCCGATGCCGCGGCCGCCCGCGACGAAGCGCGCGAGGAAATCCGCCCGTTCCGGCTCGCTCATGCGGCGCGCCTGTCTCCACACGGGAATGTCCGGATGGTCGCGCTCGAAGCGGTCCGCGACCTGCTGCAGGTAGTCGAAGCTGGAAAAGAACGCGAGGTAGTTGCCGGGCTTGTCGTGGTACTGGTCCGCCATCAGGGCCGCGATCGGCGCGAGCGAGCCGGCGCGCGCCTGGTAGCGGGTCGAGATGCCGTGCGCGACATGCACGTCCAGCTGGCTCGCGGTGAACGGCGAATCGACGTCGATCCACGCCGTGTCCTCGGGCATGCCGAGCAGGTCGGCGAAATAATGCCATGGGCTCAGGGTCGCGGAAAACAGCGTCGTCGAATGGGCATAGGCGAAGCGCGGGCCGAGGAAGGGCGCGGGGACGACGTTGCGGATGCAGAGCGTCGTGTTGCGCTCGTCCTCGCGCGTGACGTCGAACAGGGAGTGTTCGCCGAACGATTCCGCGAGGCGGCCGAACTGCAGCGCGCCGAAATAGAAGTCCTGCACTTCCGGGTCGAGCGGTACGGGGAACGCCGCCATGTGTTCCGTGATGGCGCTGGCCGCGCCCTGCAGCGCGTTCAGGAATTTGTCGGGCAGGCCGTCCAGCACCTGGTAGGGCAGGGGCGAAGACTTGCTCACGTCGGTCCACGCGCGCTTCACCTTGTCGAGCGGCTTGTGCAGTGCGGGCGGGGCACAAGCACGGGCCGCCCGCAAGTCGGCGCGCTGCAGCGTCGCCGTGTACATCGAGCGTGCCCGCGCCACCAGGTTGTGGGCCTCGTCGGCCAGCACGCTGACCTTCCAGCCGCGCTCCAGCGCCAGCGCGTACAGCATCGCACCGCCATCGAACCAGTAGTTGTAGTCGCCCACGACGACGTCGCTCCAGCGCACCATCTCGCTGCCCAGGTAGTACGGACAGACGTCGTGCGCGAGGCCGATCTCGCGCAGCGCGGCGCGGTCGAGCATGTCCGCTTTCGCCGCCGCCTCGCGCGCGGCCGGCAGGCGGTCGTAGAAGCCCTGGGCGAGCGGGCACGAATCGCCGTGGCAGGCTTTGTCCGGATGCTCGCACGCCTTGTCGCGCGCGCTCAGTTCGAGCACGCGCAATGGCAGCGTGCCGCCGGACTTGAGTGTCGCCGCCGCGTCGAGCGCGAGCTGGCGTCCCGGCGTCTTCGCGGCCAGGAAGAATACCTTGTCGAGAGCCTGGCCAGGCGCCGCCTTCAGCACCGGGAACAGGGTGCCCACGGTCTTGCCGATGCCGGTCGGGGCCTGCGCGAGCAGGCAGCGCTTGGCGGCATTGGCGCGGAAGATGGCCTCTGCCAGTTGGCGCTGGCCCGGACGGAAGTCGGCGTGGGGAAAGCGCAGCGCCGTCAATGCTGCGTCGCGCGCGCCGCGATGCGCGAGTTCCTGTTCGGCCCAGGCGACGAAGCGGCGGCACTGGTCTTCGAACAGCGCGGCGAGGTCGGCGCGGGTACGGGTCTCGCGCAGCACGGTCTCCTGCTGGCTGCCGATGTCGAAGTAGACGAGCGCCAGGTTGACCTCGTCCATGCCGAGTTCGTCGCACATCAGGTGCCCGTAGACGCGCAACTGGGCCCAGGCCAGGCGCAGGTGGTTGTCGGGGATCCGCGCGAACTGGCCGCGGTACGTCTTCACTTCCTCGATCAGGTTCCGGTCGGGGTCGTAGCCGTCGGCGCGTCCGCGCACGTGCAGCGGGCCCCAGTCGCCGGAGAGCGTCACTTCGCTGCGATAGTTGTCGTCGCGGCGGGATGCCACGACGGCATGGCCCGCGATGCCTTCCTGCGCCGTGGGAGACGGCGTGAAGCGCAGGTCGAGGTCGCCCTGCTTGGCCGTGAATTCGCACAGGGCGCGCACGGACACGACGTAGCGTGCGTCGTTCATGCCGCCGCTTGTTCCCATTGCAGGTAGCACACCGTGATCGGCATGCCGTGCTCGGCGCAGTAATCGATCCAGCGCAGCTGGTTGTCCTGCAGGCGGTCGCCCGGGCCCTTCACCTCGATCATGTTGTAGCGCCGTTCGCCCGGCCAGAACTGGATCAGGTCGGGGAAGCCCGTGCGGTTTTCCTTCACGTCGTGCAGGATGCGGCAGAACCACAGTTTCAGGTGTGCGGCCGGGATGCAGTCCAGCGCGAGTTCGATGATGTCGCGATCGAGCCAGTCCCACGCGACGAACGGCGATTGCAGGCCCGCCTTCTCCGCGTGTGTCGCGAGGATGGCGGCGCGGTGGCGGCCGTCGTCCAGCAGGGCGAGGCAGGCATCGAAATCGTCCTTGCGGCGCTGGTAGAAATCGGGTGCGAACAGGTCGGCCGGCCCGCGGTGGAACGGGTGGAAGAAGGCGCCCGGAATGGCCGCGAAGATGGCGCGCCAGCACAACAGGCCGAACAGCGTGTTCGCGAGCGTGTTCTCGACGTAGAAGACAGGCGCGTCGGCGCGCGCCAGATGCTCCAGCACGACGCCTTCGACGCGCCACTCGCCGCCCGGCAGCGGCAGGCACAGGTCGAGCCGCGCGGCCGGCGTCGCGCGCCGCGGCGGGCCTTTCGGATGGCCCAGCTTGCGCGCCAGGCGCGGGCCGAGACGCAGCAGGTGCTGGCGCTCCGCCTCGCTTTCCGGGGCCTGCCGCGCCGTTTCGAACAACGCATAGGCTTCGTCGAACTTCTCGTGCTTTTCCAGCACGCGGATGGCCCGTCCGCGCGCGCCCGGATAGCGGCAATCCGCGTACACGGCATAGGCGTTGTCCCAGTCCTGTTCCTTTTCCAGCAACTGCCCGAGCTGGAACAGAAGACGTTCGCGCCGGCTGTCGAGCCAGTCGTTGCCGAACGCGTGGCGGGGCAGGTCGGCCAGCACGTCCAGCGCGGGCTCGCCCGCGTAGTAGCGCTCCTTGCAAGCGTGCAGCTGCAGGTAGTGGTCGATGTCCTGGCGCGCCCGGAAGCCGCGCGACGCCGGCGAGAATTCGACGCGCTCGTAGCGGAACAGGCCCAGGTCGGACAGCACGAATTCCGTCCAGTCCTGAGAGAGGTTGCCGAAGAAGATGAGGCGCAGGCGGTCGCACAGCGGTTGCACGAGCAGGCGCAGCGCGAGGTCGTCGCAACCGGGATGCCAGCGCGAGAACGGGCGGTCCGCCCCGTGCGCGGGATCCGCGCGCAGCGCCTCGAGCTGGTCGGCCTTGCGCGCGCTTTTCTGCGCGCCGGCCAGGCCGAACGCTTCGGCCAGCTCCGGCTTGGACAGCAGGTCGAACAACTCGTCGAGCGCCAGGACGGGATCGGATTCGATCCAGCCGCTGGGCAGCAGGGCCTCTGCCGCCGCGCGCGGGCAGCCGATCTCCGCGTAGTTGAGCTTGCTGGCCCGGAACAGGGTGCCCTTGCGCATCACCATCCGCACGAACAGCGCGCGGGCGGGTTGCGGCAATTGCGGGAAGGCGGCGATGAACGCGTGTTCCTCGTCGATGAGCAGGTCGGCATAGCGCTCGGCGATCCAGTCCAGCACGCGCTGGAAGTTATCCAGATAATAAAACTCGTTTTCGAGGACTCTGATCATCGTCAAACCGCACCAACTGTACTTTTGTACAGTATAACGGTGCCGGCGACGATGGCCCAGCAGTTTTGGCGCAGTTTGATGCAGTTACGGCCTGTGGCGTGGTTTTCCAGGCTTGCCGCCCTATTGCCGGGGCGGCATGCGCGGGCCGCACGGTTTGTCGGCGCACGCCGGTCCCGCGCCATCGGCCGCCTCGTTACGGGTGCCGGTGTGCTGCAGGATGGCCGAGATCAGGGCGACGTCCGTATCGACCTTGGCGGTCGACGGCGTTGGCCTGGAGGCGCCGGCGGTCCGTTTCTGGCGCGGCGGTGCCGCATCCGCATGGGCGAGCGCCTGGGACGAATTCGTTCTGGGCGCCGGTTGCGGCCGCGCGGATGGGATCGACGGCGTGCCGGGATGCGTGGCCGCATGGCGCGCCACGCCCCTTGCCGCACTCCGCGCCGTCTCCGTGCCGGCCGGGGTGCGCACAGGCATGGCGGATGCCATCGGCGGGGCGGGTTGCGGCAGGTCGATGATGACCGCGCCGTGCGCCGGACCGGCTGCGCCCGGCGATGCGGCCATGTCCGGCGCCGGCACGGACACGTGAGCTTCCATCGTCGGCGTGGCGCGCATGCTCGGCACGTCCACGGCAAGGCCGTCGTGTGCATTGACCGCGTTGCGGCTGCCCGGCACCGGCCGCGCGGATTGCGTGGGCTGTGCCGACTGCGCAGGTTGCGCGGACGCCTGCGCCGCGCCGGCCGTACCGGCCGTATCGGCGTCGCGCGCCGGCGTCGCGCCGCGGACGACCCAGGCGAGGGCGACGAGCAGGGCGCACGCCAGCACGCCGGCGGCGCCGTACCGGACGACGGCGGGCAGGGCGAGGAGCCGCCGTCCGGGCGCCTGGCCGTCGAGCATGGCGAGAATATTGATTTCGCCGGTCGCCCGGCGCGACGACGACATCAGGTTGGGACGTCTGGAGCCGGGTTGATTTTCATCTGTAGGGCGCACCGCGTTACTCCTAATATTGGAAAGCTAATTCCAATTAGAAACAAACCGGAGAAGCCGATGCTGATCTTCCTCGCATTCTTGTACTTTTGCCTGGCCTGCAGCGTCATCTGGCTCGTCCTGTTCCCCGGGGGGCGGGCGTCGGTGCTGCAGGTGCTCGGCATGCTGCAGCGCCGCCTGCAATGGCGCGTAGGAGGCTGGCAACGTAGCGGGAATGCGACGCTGCAGGCATCCTGGTCGGGCGCGCGCGGCGTGTTGTACGACGGCCGCAGGGTATTGCGCCGGCACTGGGCCTGGTTCGCCGTCGGCGTGCCGCTCGTGCTGATCCCGACGCTGCTCGCGTTGTTGATGCGTAGGCCGGACATGCTGCCCGACTACGAGCCCGTTGACACCGTCGTCGACGCCCAGGTGGCCGCGCTGCTCAAGGGCGAACAGCTGGTGCCGCCGGCCGCATTGCCGCCGCTCGCGTTCGGCACGCGCGAAGTGGAACTGGTGCGTCCGATGCTGGTGGACGCCAGCCGCAACTGGGGTCTGCTGCGACCGGAGTTCAGCCAGCGCCTGCTGTTGGCGTTCAAGATCATGAAGGAGAAATACGGGTACGAGATGGCGCTGCTGGAGGGCTACCGCAGCCCGGCGCGCCAGGACATGCTGGCCGGCATGGGGTCGCAGGTGACGAACGCACGCGCTTTCCAGAGCTGGCACCAGTACGGGCTGGCGGCCGACTGCGCGTTCTGGCGCGACGGCAAGCTCGTAATTTCGGAAAAAGACCCATGGGCCATGCGTGGCTACCAGCTCTACGGCGAGGTCGCCGAATCGCTGGGCCTGACCTGGGGCGGACGCTGGACGATGATGGACTTCGGTCATACCGAGCTGCGAATGCGCGGGGTAATGCGGCGCTGATGCCGGGCGGTTCCCGGAGCGTTGTCTCACCTCAAGTTTTCGACAAGGAAATAGTGCCAGTATTCCCGATGGTATTCACCAACCTTCCGAACGAACATGATGGCCCGACTCTGGCAGTTCCTCACCGACAGACGTGTTTTGGCCGTGATCGGCATCGGCGTGCTTGCGGCATTTGTGCTGCTGGGCGCGGAATCCCTCGACGCGGTTCTCATCTGGGCCGCGCTGCTTGGCCTGCTCCTCCTGTGCGCCGGAGGCATCGCCTGGCTTGTCCGCGCCTGGCTGCGCAAGCGCGCGGCCAGCCGGCTCGGCGAAGCGATCCTGACCGGCGCGGAGACCGACGGCAAGGCCCAGGCGGCACGCAACGACGCGGCCGTGCTGCGCAAGGGCATGCTGGAGGCGATCAACACGATCAAGACCTCCAAGCTGGGCCTGACGCGCGGCGCCGCGGCGCTGTACGAGCTGCCTTGGTACATGATCATCGGGAATCCGGCGGCAGGGAAGAGCAGCGCGATCAAGCATTCCGGGTTGACCTTCCCGATCCCCGGCAGCAAGGCCGTGCAGGGCGTCGGGGGCACGCGCAACTGCGACTGGTTCTTCACGACGGATGGCATCCTGCTCGACACGGCGGGGCGCTATTCCGTGTTCGAAGCGGACCGCGCCGAGTGGTTCAGCTTCCTCGACCTGCTGCGCAAGCACCGGTCCCGCGCGCCGATCAACGGGATCCTGATCGCCGTCAGCGTCGCCGAGCTGGCCGGCGGCAGTCCCGAGACTTCCATCGAGCTCGCCAAGAGCCTGCGCACGCGGGTACAGGAGCTGACCGAAAGGCTGGGCGTGCACGCGCCCGTGTACGTGATCTTCACCAAGGCCGACCTGATCGCCGGCTTCGCCGACTTTTTCCACGATTGCGAGCGGGCGGAGCGCGAACGCGTCTGGGGCGCGACGCTGCGCTACAACCGGCGCAGCACGCCGCAGGACGTGCTGGCGTTCTTCGACCAGCATTTCGATGAATTGCACGACGGCCTCAAGGAGATGAGCCTGGCCAGCATGGCGGGCAACCGCAGCACGGCGCTGCGTCCGGGCGTGTTTACGTTCCCGCTCGAATTCGCCGCGCTCAAGCCCCAGTTGCGCGCTTTCCTCGCCACCCTGTTCGAGGAAAACACGTGGCAGTTCAAGCCCGTGTTCCGCGGCTTTTATTTCACCAGCGCCCTGCAGGAGGGCAGCGTTGAGAACCAGTCCGCACGGCGCGTCGCGGGGCGGTTCGACCTGCAACTGCGTCCGTTCGGTGAGAAACCCGGCGAGGAAGCGGCGCCGGGCACGGAGCAGTCCGGGTTCTTCCTGCTGCAGCTGTTCCGCAAGGTGATCTTCGCCGACCGCGACCTGGTCAAGCGCTATACGAGCCCGGCCGCCACACGCATGAAGATCGGCGCGTTCTTCGCCGCCACCCTGCTGCTCGGCTGTGCGCTGGGCGGCTGGAGCTGGTCGTACATGGGGAACCGCCAGCTCGTCGCGAACGTCAAGGCCGACCTCGACAAGGTCATGAAGCTGCAGGCCGGCCGGACCGACCTGCAGGCGCGCCTGGAGGGGCTCGACATCCTGCAGGACCGCATCCAGCAACTCGATAAATATCGCGAGGACCGTCCGTGGGCGCTGGCGTTCGGCCTGTACCAGGGTGAGGCGCTGGAGCGCAAGCTGCGCGACGAATATTTTGCCGGCGTGCGCGAAGTCATGGTGCAGCCGGTGGCGGGGGCGCTGGAGAACCTGCTGGCGGAGATGAACGCGAACGCGGCGCAGCTCGACCCGAACGTGCGCGCGACGCCGGCCGCCAGACCCGGCCAGCCCTACCAGGAGGTATCGGCCACGAACGTCGGCGACGCGTACAACGCGCTCAAGACTTACCTGATGCTGGCCGACAAGAGCCATGCCGAGCCCGGCCACCTGAACGACCAGCTGACGCGTTTCTGGCGCGGCTGGCTCGAAGCGAACCGGGGCGCCAAGCCGCGCGAGCAGATGATCCGCAGCGCCGAGCGCCAGCTCACGTTCGTGCTGGCCCATATCGACGACCAGGCGTGGCCCCAGATCACGCCCAAGCTCAGCCTGTTGGACACCGCCCGCGAGAACCTGCGCCGCGTCGTGCGCGGCACGCCCGCGCGCGAGCGCGTGTATGCCGACATCCGCACCCGCGCGTCGACGCGCTTCCCCGGCGTGACGGTGGCGCGCATCGTGGGCGAACAGGACCAGGCACTGGTCGTCGGCAGTTACGCCGTCGGCGGCGCGTACACCCGCGACGCCTGGGAAAAATTCGTCCAGGGCGCGATCCGCGAAGCGTCGACCCGCGAACTGCAGAGCAGCGACTGGGTTCTCAAGAGCGTCGCCAAGGACGACCTCACGCTGGAGGGCAGCCCGGAGCAGATCCAGAAAGCCCTCGTTGAAATGTACAAGGCGGATTACGCGCGCGAGTGGAGCAAGTTCGTGCAGGGCGTGACGATCGCCGACCTCAACGGCTTCGACGCCAGCGTGCAGGCGATGAACCGCCTCGGCGATCCGCTGACGTCGCCGCTGGCCAAGGTACTCAAGACCGTCCACGAGCAGACGGCCTGGGACGATCCCACGCAGGCCCGCGTCGACACCGTCAAGCTCAAGCGCGGTCTCACGGGCTGGTTCCGCGAAGTCGTGCTGAGGCAGGCGCCGAGCGAGGCGCGCCAGGTGGCCGATGCGATGGGCCCGCTGCCGGTCGGTGGGGTGCAGGCGCCCGGTCCGGTCGGGCGCGAGTTCGCCGGCGTCGCGCGCCTGGTCGGCGTCAAGGAGAAGGATGCGTCGCTGATGACGGGCTACCTCGATGCGTTGTCGAAGCTGCGCAGCCGCCTGAACCAGCTGAAGAACCAGGGCGATCCCGGTCCCGGCGCCAAGCAGCTGATGCAGCAGACGCTGGAGGGCAACGGCTCCGAACTGGCCGAGGCGCTGAAATACGTCGACGAGCAGATGCTGACGGGGATGACGGACACGCAGAAGCAGATGCTGCGACCGCTGCTCGTGCGTCCGCTCGTGCAGACCTTCGCGATGATCGTGCTGCCCTCGGAATCGGAGATCAACCGGACGTGGCAGGCGCAGGTGGTGGAACCCTTCCAGAAGACGCTGGCCGCCAAGTATCCGTTCGCGCCGTCGGCCCAGATTCAGGCCACGCCGGCCGAGATCGGCCAGGTGTTCGGGCCGGAGGGCGTGGTCGCCAAGTTCGTGGGCACGACGATGGGACCGCTGGTCGTGCGCCGCGGCGACGTCCTCAGCAGCCGCACCTGGGCCGACATCGGCATCACGCTGGCGCCGCAGGTGGTCAGCGGCTTCCCCGGCTGGGTGGCGCCGTTGTCGGCGAATGGCGTGGCGGCCGGCGGCGGCCCGCAGACCGTGTTCCAGCTGCTGCCGCTGACTGCGCCCGGCGTCACCGAATACACGATCGAGATCGACGGCCAGCAACTGCGCTACCGGAATACGCCGCCGGCCTGGGTCAACATGGTGCATCCCGGCCCGCAGGGCAGCAGCGGCGCGAAGATCAGCGCCGTCACGTTCGATGGCCGCACGGTCGAACTGTTCAACGAGCCGGGCGAGTTCGGCCTGCAGAAGATGATCGAGACGGCGGCGAAGAAGCGCCTGGACGCGGGCACGCACGAACTGCGCTGGACTGCCGGCAACGTCTCGGTGGCCGTCAACCTGAAGCGCGTCAGCAGCGCGGACACGTCCGCCGGCGACGCCCAGGCGAGCCGGGGCTTCCGCGGCTTGCGCCTGCCGGACGCAGTCGTCGGCCGTGCGGGCGCGGTCGGCACCAGCGGCGCCGCGCTGGCGGGAGCGGCGCAGTGAACCGCGCCCCGAACCGCGCGGGCCAGCGCGCGCCCGCCGTCAGCCGCATCGGCTACTTCGGCAAGATCCCGGCGCACAGCGACTTCGTCAAGCTGGCCGACGACCAGCCCGTCATTGGCATGCTGGACGACTGGATCGCGCAGGTCATGACGCGGTTGCCGTCGGACGCGCGCTGGAAGCTGAACTACGACGCGATGGCGCCGGCCAGCTTCGCGTTCGTGGGACCGGACCGGCGCCATGCCGTCGCCGGCCACCTCGTCGCCAGCCACGACCGCTCGGGACGCCGTTTCCCGTTCCTGATGATGCGCACCGTCGACGTGCCCGATCCCGCCGGCTTCGTCGCGCGCTGCCCGCTTGCTTTCGCGCCGTTGTGGGATTACCTCGAGGGCATGGCACCCCAGGTGCTGGGTAGCAGCGATCCGAGCGCTTACCTGCAGGCGATCGGGGACGCGCCCGTGGCGCTGGGCGAACACGATGCCGCGCTGGAGAGTTACCTGGCCTTGTCCACCGTCGGCGAACTGACGGCGCAACTGGAACTCGAGGTCAACCGGATGATCCTCGGGCTCGGCCTGCTGCTGCAGCCCGTGATGCACAGCCGTCCCGCCGGCCTGCACAAGAGCCTCGTGCTGCCGCTGCCGCGCGCGGGCACCCAACGCTATGCGGCGGCCGCCTTCTGGCTGGAACTGGTGCTGCCGTTCATCCGCCGCAGCGGCTTCGATCTTGTGCTGTTCGTCACCCGCGTGCGCGAGCGTCCGGCGCTCGTCGTCGGGTTCGGCGGCGCGGCGGCCGGCACGCTCCATGCGCTGATCGATCCGATCGTGGCGACCGACCAGCAGGTGCATCTCGAGGACAACGCCTGGATCGACGAGCAGCTCGGCCTGGACGTCGACGTGCGCGCGCTGGCCAGCTACCTCGAGCAGCCGGCGTTGCCCCTGCGGCTCGCGCACGAACTGTTCCTGAAAACCTTTATCGGAGCCGCGCCGTGATGCCGAAGACATTGATTCTTTATGCCGCCCTCGCATGCGTCACCGCCGCCGCGCAGGCCCAGACTCAGCCCCCGGCCCCGGCCCCGGCCCCGGCTCCGGCCACCGCGCCCATCGTCGTGTCCGGCACCATCGCCGACGACGCCAGCAAGGCCGCCTTGCTGGCCCGCCTGCGCGCGGTGTACGGTGCGGACCGGATCGTGGACCAGCTCGCCGTCGGTCGGGTCTCGATGCCGGCGAACTGGAACGACCATGTCGGCAAGCTGATCGGCCCGAACCTGAAGCTGATCAGCCGCGGCCAGCTGCAGGTCGACGGCACGAACGTCAGCCTGCGCGGCGACGTCGCCAGCGAAGCCCAGCGCGCGCAGATCGCGAGCGACATCGCGCTGGCCCTCGATCCAGGCTACACGGTCAACAACGGCCTGCGCGTGGCGGCGTCCGAGCAGGGCATGCTGGATGCCGCGCTGGCCAACCGCATCATCGAGTTCGAATCGGGCCAGGCCACGCTGACGGATTCCGGCAAGGCCATCCTCGACCAGATGAGCGTGGCGCTGCTGCGCCTGAAAGATAAACGAGTCGAAGTCATTGGCCATACGGATAATGCCGGCTCGCGCGCCGGCAATCTGTCGCTCAGCCAGGCACGCGCGGAGGCCGTCAAGGCGTATGTCGTCGGACGCGGCGTCAAGCCCGACATGGTCGCGGTGTCCGGCGAAGGCCCCGATCGTCCCGTGGCCGACAACCGCACGCCGGAGGGAAGGGCGCGCAACCGCCGCATCGAGTTCAAGGTGGTCCAATAATCGTTTCCACGCGCCTGTTTGTTGCATATTTGCAAGGTTGGTATCCTTGCAATGGCGCGTATGAAAATCGGCATGCAAACGTGGGGCAGCCACGGCGATATCCGGCCCTTCCTGGCGCTCGCGGAGGGCTTGCAGGCGGCGGGCAACGACGTTCACCTCGTGATCACCTGTGTCGACAGCGATGCCTATGAGGGCATGGTGTCGGCGAGCGGCGTGAAGATCAGCGTCATTGCGTCTCCCGTGCTCACGCCGGAACAGCAGGAGACCGTCGGCCGGACGGCGTATGAGATCCGCAATCCCATGACGCAGATGGCAACCATCCTGCGGTTGTGCCTGGACCCGGTCGAGGACGCCATGTTCGACGCCGCGCGCCGCCTGTGCGCCGAGTCCGACGTACTGATCGGCCATTACTTCATGCACCCGTTGCAGACCGCTGCGGAGGCGGCGGGACGGCCGTATGTCAGCGTCCTGCTGTCGCACGCGGCAATCCCCAGCGACTTCGACCACCCGCTGACGGTGCCCGGCGCCGGCAAGCGCATCCATCGCATGCTCTGGTGGCTGACGCGGACGCTGCTCAACCGCACGTTGAAGCATTATCCGGACCGGTTGCGCCGGCAACTCGGCATGCCGCCGCTGCAGGACGTCGTCACGCAGGTCTGGCTGTCGCAGCACCTGACGCTGGTCGCCGTGAGCCCCGCGATCTGCCGGGCGCAGCCGGACTGGCCCGCGTCGCTCCGCGTGTGCGGTTTCCTCGATACGACGAACCTCGCCATGGAAGGGGACATCCCGCCCAGCCTCGCCGCGTTCCTCGCCGCCAGGGACACGCCGGTCTACATGACGTTCGGCAGCTGGATGCCGCGCGACCCTGCGGGACAAGCGAAGGCCTTGCGCCTGCTGACCGACGCGGCGCGCCAGGCCGGTTGTCGCGCCATCATCCAGGCGCCATCCGCGGCGGTGTGCGGCTTTCATGCCGACGGCGACATCCTGTACGTCGCGGCCGCGCATCCAGGGGAATTGTTCGCGTTTGATCGCGTTCAGCTGGCGCCGCAGCGCGCGCAAGATACGTTGCCTGCACGTTGTTCGGGGCCAGGGCGATCCGGTGTGCGATCAGCA
>CBIHQW010000021.1:0-116639 GCA_966212285.1 Massilia kyonggiensis | reverse complement strand
GCAAGACGAACTTCGCGATGCTGATCCCGCCCGCCGGCTTCGAAGGCTGGAAGGTGACGACCATCGGCGACGACATCGCCTGGATCAAGCCGGGCGCGGACGGCAAGCTGTACGCCATCAACCCGGAAGCGGGTTATTTCGGCGTTGCCCCGGGCACGAACGAAAAGACGAATCCGAACTGCATGGCCTCGCTGCGCGAAAACGTCATCTTCACGAACGTGGCGCTGACCGACGACGGCGACGTGTGGTGGGAAGGCATGACCAAGGAAGCCCCGGCGCACCTGATCGACTGGCAGGGCAAGGACTGGACCCCGGCGTCCGGCACCAAGGCCGCCCACCCGAACGCGCGCTTCACCGTCGCCGCCACGCAGAACCCGGTGATCGACCCTGCCTGGGACGATCCGGCCGGCGTGCCGATCTCGGCCTTCATCTTCGGCGGCCGCCGCTCGACGACGGTGCCGCTCGTGACGGAAGCCCGCAACTGGACGGAAGGCGTGTACATGGCCGCCACGATGGGCTCGGAAACGACGGCCGCCGCCGCCGGCCAGATGGGCATCGTGCGCCGCGACCCGTACGCCATGCTGCCGTTCATCGGCTACAACATGAGCGATTACTTCCAGCACTGGCTCAACCTGGGCCAGAAAGTCGCCGGCAAGAACCCGCAAGCGCTGCCGAAGATCTTCTGCGTCAACTGGTTCCGCACCGATGACAACGGCAAGTTCGTGTGGCCGGGCTACGGCGACAACATGCGCGTGCTGAAATGGATCCTGGACCGCAGCCAGGGCCAGGCCGGCGGCGTCGAGCACATGTTCGGCACCACGCCGACCTACGGCGACCTGAACTGGACCGGCATCGACTTCACGAACGAGCAGTTCGACCAGATCACGTCGATCGACAAGGACGCGTGGCGCGAGGAACTGAAGCTGCACAGCGAGCTGTTCGACAAGCTGGCCTACCGCCTGCCGCAGGAACTGGTCGCGACCAAGGCGCAGCTCGAGAAGCGCCTGGCCGAGTAAGACTGAAGGAGAAATACGGGCGGAGAAATACAGGCGAGGAGACGACGGCCGCACGCACGACGATGCGGCCGCGACAAGACGGAAAAGGGACAGGCCTGTGGCCTGTCCTTTTTTCATTGGTGATTGATATGGCTTAATGAAAGGGTCGATATCGACAAGGATATGCGACCCAATGCGCATAATGAGTCAGGCATTGTCCTTTAGCGGCCCGATGAATGGAGCGCACCATGAATAAGCTTCTCGAATTTAGTGTTCCAGGTGGCACTGTTGTCGTCGAATCCTCTGAAGTGGCCCCAGTCAGCGTGGTGCGTGGTGCAGGCATCGGCAAGCTGACGGAAAAAGTCGGCATGTCGCTGGGCGACACGCTGTCCGTCGTGCATCCGGTGGCCGATGCCACGCTCGCCGCCATCCACGCGCTGGCCCCGGCGCCTGCCTCGGTCGAGGTCGAGTTCGGCCTGAATTTCAATGGCAGCGTCGGTGCGTTCGTCGCGCAGACCAAGGCCGAGGCGAGCCTGAACATCAAGCTGGTCTGGAAACCGGTATAAGCCGGACCCCCTGCAACGTACAACCACGGGAGAATTGCGCTGTCCAAGGCATAGGAACGGGCTCCGTCCCACCAGCCTGGAGGTGCGATGAATTATCAGAACTTTGATCTGGAAATCATCTCTTCACAAGGAGACCAGAGCCTGCATGCCAGGGTGCTCGAGTCTCCGCAGGGCGACTCGCCATTCATCGACGTGGCGTGGCCGTTCGAGGCCGAAGAAGAAAACGAATTCCTTGCCGAGATATATGGCGGACTGAGGCAGCGGCGCGTACGAACGACCAAGATGAGCACCGTCCAGGATTTCGGCGGACGACTGTTCGATGCAGTCTTCACGGGCGATATCGAGCACCTGTTCCGCTCCTCGCTGGATACGGCGTTCCGCTCAGGGAATGGATTGCGCATCCGCCTGCGCTTGCCTGACGACAGTGCATTGCATTCCAGGCCATGGGAATTCCTGTTCGATACCGAGAGCCGGGAATTCCTGGCGGTCAGGGAGCATACGCCCCTGGTCCGTTATCTGCCGGTGGCACAGCCGATCCCGCCCATCACGGTGGAGGGGCCATTACGCATCCTCGTGGCCTTGGCCGCACCCACGGATCATCCCCGGCTCGACGTGGCACGCGAATGGGAAATACTGATGAACGCGCTGGAAGCGCCCGTGGCCGCCGGCCAAGTCGAACTCAGGCGTGTGCCGGGCCGCTGCACCTTCGACAATCTGCGCGATTCGCTGCGTCATTTTGGGGCACACATTTTCCATTTCATCGGACACGGCATACCGGGTGCGCTCGTGCTCGAGCAGGAGACGGGCAAGGGGCTGGAGATGGAGGCGACGCATTTGCGCTCGGCCTTTCCCAGCGGCGCCCTGCCGCGGCTCATCGTCCTGAATTCCTGTTCCGGCGCGATCGGCGAAGACATGCCGTTTTCGGGCCTGGCGCAAGGCTTCCTGCGGCAGGGCGTACCTGCCGTGGTGGCGATGCAGGCATCGATCACCGATGATGCCGCGCTGATCTTTACGCGCTATTTTTATCGTGACCTGATCGAGACCGGCACCGTCGACGCTTCGCTGACCGAGGCACGGTTGCGCATGCAGGGAAACGGCCATCCCATCGAATGGGGCACGCCGGTACTGTATATGCGCGCACTGAGCGGCCAGCTGTTCAAGCCGGGCGCGAACCTCAACGAGAGGAAAACGTCGGGGGACGTGCCGATCAGAGAACCCGTATTGCCGAGACCGGCGCCGGCCGGGCACGAACGAAGCAAACGGCAAAGAGAGGTACCGGCCAGGGAGAGTACACCGGGCCCCAAGCCCAGGCTCGAACCCGGCCCGAACGAACGGAAGCGGCAAAAGGAGCCTCCGAAAAAGGAAAGCCCGCCGTCGTTCCACTCGCCGCCGGCCCCGGGTGAACGCAAGAAAGCCGGAGAAATCCGGGTGGCGGAACCTGTTCCGCCAATCAAGCTGGAGCCGAAAATCGACACCTGGGTGCCGACGCCGCCTCAAGCCGGAACCCAGGCTCGACATACCTGACGAGCCGGTGATGGTTCCGCCGAAGCCGGCAGTGAACATGCCGCCCGCGAAGGAGAAGCCCCGGCTTGTCGACATGCTTGTCAGGTACTGGCCGGCTGCCGGCGCGGCCGCGTTTTCCCTGGTCGCGGCCGGCATCTACCTGATTGTCCGCGATCGCCCCGCGCCGTTGCCGGCGAAGCCAGCGGTGATACTGGCGCCGTCGCCGAACCCGCCTGCGCCGACGCCATCGCCTGCGCCACACCCGTCTGCGCCGGTGACAGCCGTGAAGCCGGTCGAGGACCATGCATCGGCCAAAGAACCCGAACGCCGTCCCCACGCGTCCGCGGTACGGAAATCCATCACGCAGCAGGCGGCACGCAAACGGACCGTGCCTGCGGTAACCGACAACTGTAACAATCCCGATGTCAGTGCAAGGCAAATCGACTGCTTGTTAAAGAAATGATCGGAGGCGACCATGAAGTCCCGTTTGCAAAGCGTGGTGCCGGCATTGGTGCTGGCCGCATCGGCGTCCGGCTTGGCTGCGCAGGAGGATTGCAGCGTAAAGATCAACACATTGGAAAAAATCGGCGATATCCAGGCGGCACTGCGTTGTCTCGATAGCCGGACGGCTGCCGAAAGCGAGCGTGCAAAGGTGGAGGCCGAAAAAAGCCGCAAGCAAATGCTCGCAAAGACGGCCGCCTTTGACATAGCAATCGCGAATGTCCGGAACGTGTCGCTGGACGAAACCACCAACGGCGTCTGGAAGGAGATTCCCGACTCCGAGTCCGCACATGCGTGTTTTCTCGGCTCGGTGCGATTGCCGCAACAGGGTCTATGCCAGATAAGTTACCAGGGCGCGCAGGAGCGGTGGGTCTATAACATCAGCGATCCCAAACGCGCGGGTTTCATGTGCACCGCGACCTGCGTATGGATGGGGCTGGTGCCGAAGCCCCAGCCCAAGGAATAGGCGGCGATTCGCGTTACTAAATATTTTTCGGTCACTGATTATTTTTTCGTTTTACTGATGCAACGTTATCCATTATCCTTTGCGTCTGGGCGAGTGTTAGCGCAAACATTTCGCCAAAGTCATTTGACACCGTAAAGGATAATAATCATGAGACACCGCCGCAAGTTGTTGGGCAGCGCACTCGCGCTGGCTTTCGCTTCTACGTTCGTCCCTGTCGGCACCGCCTTGGCTGCGGATGCCGCACGCCAGATCGTCATCGACGCGAACGCGCCGACCGTCGCGCGCGACCATTTCGCCGACCTGTCGGTGGGCTCCGATTACCCGGGCACGCTGATCCGCGACGACAGCCTGGCCCAACTGAAGATCGCGAAGGATGAGCTGGGCTTCCGCTACATCCGTTTCCACGGCATCTTCCACGACGTGCTGGGCACGTTCAAGGTCGTCGACGGCAAGCCCGTGTACGACTGGACGAAGATCGACTACCTGTACGACAAGCTGCTGGGCATGGGCATCAAGCCGTTCGTCGAGCTGGGCTTCACGCCGGAAGCGATGAAGACGTCGGACAACAGCATCTTCTACTGGAAGGGCAACACCTCGCACCCGAAACCGGAGCTGTGGGCCGGCCTCGTCGACGCCTTCGTGCGCCATGTGCAGCAGCGCTACGGCAAGGAAGAAGTGCGCACCTGGTTCTTCGAAGTGTGGAACGAGCCGAACCTGGACGGTTTCTGGGAAAAGGCGGACCAGAAGGCCTATTTCGACCTGTACGACGTGACCGCGAAGACCATCAAGGCGATCGATCCGACCCTGCGCGTGGGCGGTCCGGCGACGGCGGGTGCGGCCTGGGTGCCGGAATTCCTCGCGCACACGCAGAAGAGCGGTGCCGCCGTCGACTTCATCGCCACGCACACCTACGGCGTGGATGGCGGCTTCCTGGACGAGAACGGCCAGGGCGACCAGAAGCTGTCGCCGTCGCCGGACGGCATCGTCGGCGACGTGCGCAAGGTCCGCAAGGAAATCGAAGCGTCGTACCTGCCCAAGCTGCCGCTGTACTTCACGGAATGGAGCACGAGCTACAACCCGCGCGACCTCGTGCACGATTCGTACATGAGCGCCGCCTACATCCTGTCGAAGCTGAAGGCGACGGAAGGCATCGTGCAAGGCATGAGCTACTGGACCTATACGGACCTGTTCGAGGAACCGGGTCCGCCGACCGCGCCGTTCGAAGGCGGTTTCGGCCTGATGAACCCGCAGGGCATCCGCAAAGCCGCCTGGTTCGCTTACAAGTACATGAACGAGCTGGGCGACCAGCAGGTGCAGACCACCGACAAGCAAAGCTGGGTGACGAAGGACGCGAACGGCGTGCAGGTGCTGGCGTGGGACTTCCAGACGCCGGACATGGGCAAGAAGACCAACCGCCCGTTCTTCGGCGCCGTCCAGCCCACGAAGAACGGCACGCCGCTGAAATTGTCGCTGAAGGGCATGAAGCCGGGCACGTATAACGTCCAGGTGTACCGCACGGGCTTCAAGGCCAACGACGCGTACACGGCCTATATCGAGATGGGCAAGCCGAAGACGTTGACGGCCGACCAGCTCGCGAAGCTGCAGGCGCTGACGGTGGACAAGCCCGAGACGCGCACCGTGAAGGTCGCGGCGAACGGCACCGCGAACGTGCAGGTGCCGATGCGCGTGAACGACGTGGTGCTGGTGAAGATCGCGAAGTAACCTGGCTCAGCTCCACTGCATCAGGCAGGGGGGCACGAGCAGCACGAGGGCCAGCACGAGGTAGATCAGCTGCAGCGGGATCATCCACCTGGCCCACGTGATCCACGGCACGCGCGCGAGCGCGAGCACGCCGACCGTGATGCCGGACGTCGGGATCATCGGCGTCGACAGCTCGCCCAGTTGAAAAGCGAGGATCGCGGTCTGGCGCGTGACGCCCACGAGGTCCGCGAGCGGCGCCATGATCGGCATCGTCAGCGCGGCCTGGCCCGTGCCCGAGTGGATGAAGAAGTTGATCACCGACTGGATCAGGTACATCTTCTGCGCCGCGAACACGGGGTGACTGGACTGCACGAGCGGCATCAGGCCGTGCAGCATCGTGTCGATGATGTGGGCGTCGCGCGCGAGGATCATCGTGCCGCGCGCGATCGCGATCACGAGCGCCGTCGGCGCCAGGTCTTTCGCACCCTGCATGAAGGCCGCCACCCAGTTGTCGGACCCGAGCCGGCCCACGATACCCACGACGATCGCCATGGATAAAAACAGCGCCGCGATCTCGTCGATGTACCAGTCGAATTTCACCACGCCGACCACCATGGCCGCCAGCGACAGCGCGAAGATCGCCAGCACCGCCTTGTGCCGGCCCGTCATGCGGTCGAGCCCAACATGCACGGGCTGTTCCTGGCGCCGCGTCTGGTCCAGCACATAGGTCGGACTCAGCGTGGGGTTCTGTTTTACGCGCGCCGCGTACCACATCAGGAACAGGATCGTGACCGTCGTCGTCGCCACCCACACGATCAGGCGATACCCGATCCCCGAAAACACGGGCACGCCCGCGATGCCCTGCGCGATGCCGACGTTGAACGGATTGAGGAACGCGGCACCGAAGCCGGCCTGCGAACCGAGGAAGGGAATCGACACGCCGGTGATGGTGTCGTAGCCGAGTGCCAGCGCCAGCGGCACGAAGATCAGCACGAACGGAATCGCCTCCTCGTTCATGCCGAACGTGGCGCCGCCGAGCGAGAACAGGGTGACGAAGACGGGAATCAGCGCGGCGCGCACGAGCGCCGAGTGTTCGTGCATGCGGGCGATCGAGCGGATGCCCGTGTCGATCGCATCGGTCTTCTGCACGACGGCGAACGCGCCGCCGACGACCAGCACGAAGCCGATGATCTGCGCCGCCTCCACGAAACCCTTGATGGGCGCCTTCATCAGCGCGACGAGGCCTTGCGGCGCGCTCTCGACGTAGTGGAACGAGGCCGGGTCGATGAGCTGCTTGCCGTTCACGAGGTGCGTCTCGTACTTCCCGCCGGGGATGAACCACGTCGCCAGCGCGATCAGCGCGAGGATCGCGAACAGCAGCACGAAGGTATTGGGAATTCGTAGTCGCATATCACTGACTCAGTAAAGAACCCGAACGGAAGGGCGTCGTCCCCGCGATCTTACAGATGTGCATCCCGCGCAGCAGGTGGCGGTGCGCGGTGCTCGCGAACAGCAGGCCGTCGCGGCTCGCGTGCACCGTGGCCGTGTCGCCGGTGACCGGGTTGACGATGTCGGCGACGGCGTCGCCCGCCTTCACCTCGTCGCCCAGCGCTTTCAAAAACACGAGCACGCCCGTCTGCGGCGCGTGCAGCGGCTCCACGGCTTCCAGCGGCGACGCCTCGCACCGCGGCGCGGGCAGGGGGGCCGAGGGGGTGTCGACGATGCCTTCGCGGGCGAGGAACTGCAGCAGCGCGCGCGCATCCTGCTCCGCGTAATCGTAGCGCACGTCCATCTCGCCGCGCAGTTCGACCGTGACGGCGGCGCACGCGGGCGGAATCGGGATCGACGGCCCGAAGTGCGCGGCCAGGTCCCACCACAGCCGGCTGCACGCCTCGTCGAACGGCTCGCCGCCCGAACCGGCGGACAGCAGATAGGCGCGCGCACCGAGCAGCGTCGCCAGCGGTGCCACGCGGTCCGCCAGCGCGGGACCGGTATAGACATGCAGCAGCGCTTCGTTGTCGCAATGCAGATCGAGCACGATGTCGGCGTCGATCGCCATCTCCAGCAGCGTCTTTTTCAGCACCTGAGTCGCGTCTTGAGGCGCCCACCGTCCGACGGCGGCGCGTGCCTCGGCGCGGATCGCGGCCACGTTTGCGGCTGCATCCGGCCCGAGCCGGCCGGATAAGGTGTCCTTCAATTCATCGGCGACGTGGCGGAAGGCGCGGTTGAAATTGGTGCCGGTGCCCAGGTCGAAGCGCCCGAACGGCATGCCGTGCACGATCTGCGACAGCCCGATCGGATTCGCGGCGGGTACGAGGATCACCTCTCCATGGATGCGGCCCGCCGCATCGAGTTGCTCCAGTTCGCGCCGCAGGACGTGCGCGACGAGCATCGCGGGTACCTCGTCCGCGTGCAGCGACGCCTGGATGTAGACCTTCTTGCCGCTGCCCGCGCTGCCGTAGTGGTACGACGTGAGCTGGTAGGTGGCGACGCCCGGTTCGGTTGCGATCGGATGGGTCTTCGTATGCATGCGGACGTGTCTCCTGGCGTCGGTCTGCGGCCGATTATGTATGAATTTTTACACAACGTAAATCGATGAAAGATTATTTTCAAAAATGTTGTTGAGTTGGGCGCTGTAACTGTTTTACATTAAAAAACATTAACTCATTGACATCCGGTCACATGACTTCTGCCGTCCCGTCCAGCGCTTCGCCCGACATCGGTTTCGCCGAATCTTCGCTCGGTCAGTCGCTGCTGCGGGTGCTGGCCGAGGGCTCGGCGTCGAACCGCGCGATCGCGGATTACGTGCTGCGCAACCAGGTGCGCGTGACGGCGCTCGGCATCGAGGAACTGGCCGACGCGTGCGCCGTGTCGACGGCGACCATCAGCCGCTTTGCGCGCGACCTCGGTTTCAAGAACTACGCGGCGATGCGCGGCGCGGTGGCGGAGACGCTGCAGTCGGTACTGCAGCCCGTCGAAAAGCTGCGCAGCACGATCGCGCGGCGCACCGCCAAGGCGTCGCCCGCACTGGAAAGCCTGGGCTATGCGGAAGCGGCCATCACGGCCACGAGCCGCGCGCTAGCCGGTACGCAGATCGACCGCATCGGCGCCGTGCTCACGAAGGCGCGCACCGTGTACGTGCTGGGGTTCGGGCTGTCGTCATTCCTCGCGGGTGCGCTCGCGATGCACCTGCAGCCGTTCTGCCGCCACGTCGTCGAAGCGGCTGCGAGCGGCGGCACGGAAGTCGCGGCAAGCCATCTCGCCACCATCACCGGGAAGGACGTATTGGTCGTGATCTCGCTGCCGCGCTACACGCTGGATGCCGCGTCGCTGACGCGGTTCGCGCGCGATGCCGGCGCGACCATCGTCTCCATTACCGATTCGCCGGCGTCGCCGCTCGCCGAACTGGGTCACCACGTGCTGTACGCCCACAGCACACACCCGGTGCTGCCCAGCAGTTCGAGCGCCGCGCTGGCCGTCATCGAAGCATTGGCCGTGTCGCTGATGACGTCCAATAAAGCCAACGTGGCCAAGGCGGCCCGCCACACCGAGGCGATCGCCGCGTATCTCTACGGCGAACACCAGATTCGCAAGCTCGTCAAAAAAACCTGAGGGAGAGCACCGCATGACCAAGCACATTTCGAGAGCCCTGCAACCGACCATCCTCGCGGCGGCCGTCGCGGCGCTGATGGCCCAGCACGCGACCGCGCAGACGCAGACGCAGGCGGACGAACCGAAGATGCACCGCGTGGAGATCACCGGCTCGTCGATCAAGCGCATCGACACGGAGACCGCGCTGCCGGTGCAGCTGATCTCGCGCGAGGACATCGAGAAGATGGGCGCGACGACGGCCGCGGAACTGGTCAAGAACATCAGCGCGAACACGGCGCCGGTGACGGACGGCCCCAGCATCACGGACGGCACGTCCGGCCAGCGCGGCCTGAATGGCGCCAACCTGCGCGGCCTCGGCGTGTCGTCCACGCTGGTCCTGCTGAACGGCCGCCGTCTCGCCAACTTCGCGTCGCCCGGCGACAACTCGGGCGTCGACCTCAATAACATCCCGGCCGGCGCGATCCAGCGCGTCGAGGTGCTGAAGGATGGCGCATCCGCGATCTACGGTACCGATGCCATCGGCGGCGTGATCAACTTCATCACGCGCAAGGACTATACGGGCATCGACCTGGCCGCATCGGCCGCGGGTACGCAGCAGGGCGGGGCGGGCAAGAAGACGCTGAGCCTCAGCGGCGGCACGGGCGACTTGAGCACCGACCGCTTCAACGTGTTCGGCGTGCTGGACATCCAGCAGCTCGACCGCCTGCGCTCCGGCCAGCGCCGCTTCATCTCGGAACACCCGCTCGCGACGACCCTGCCGGCGCAGATGTCCAGCAACACGTTCCCGGCCAATATCGACATCTCGGCCGCGCAGCGTGCTGCCCTGATCGGCGCGGGCCTGCTGCCGGCCGGCAGCCGCGCGAGCCGCGTCAACCCGAGCGCGCCGAAGTGCAATCCGCCCGCCACCGTGTATGCCGAGAAGGGCCCGGGCGGCGTAGCCGGCTGCAGCTACGACTACATGGAAGACACGGAGATCTATCCGGACTCGCGCAAGATCGGCTTCATCGGCCGCGCGACCTTCCAGCTCGATGCGGACAACCAGCTGTTCGCGGAGCTGGTGCAGACGCAGGCCAAGACCAAATACGTGCTGTCGCCGAACCCGGTGTCGACCCTGCGCAACCTGCCGGTCAGCATCCTGCCGGAGGCGTACCGCAATGCGCTGTCGGCGCCCGGCCTGCCCGCCACGGTCAACCGGATCCGCTACCGGATGTCGGAAGCGGGTAACCGCACCAACGACGTGACGAGTACCGGCCAGCGCCTGCTGCTGGGCGCCACGGGTACCATCAAAGGCTGGGACTACGACGTGGCGCTGGGCCGCGCCGAGAACAAGGCCATCGACAAGTACGTCGACGGCTACTTCCTGTACGACCAGTTCGAGGCCGGCGTGCGCTCGGGCGCGATCAATCCGTTCGGGCCGTCGTCGCAGGCCGGCCGGGACCTCATCAACAAGATCCGGATCAACGACGAGGCCCGCAATGCGAAGGGCGTGTCGACTTCCCTCGACGGCAAGATGTCGCGTTCGCTGACGGCGCTGGCCGGCGGCGACCTGGCGCTGGCGGTCGGAGGCGAACTGCGTCACGAACACCAGACGTTCAGGCCGTCGGACCTGCTGCGCTCGAATAACATCCAGGGTGACCGCGACAGCACCATTCCGGCCGGCGAGCTGGCCGACGTCGAGACCGCGGACAACTCGCGCAAGGTGGCGTCCGTGTACACCGAGGTGGTCGCGCCGTTCACCAAGGAACTCGAGATGCAGTTCGCGGTGCGCTACGACCACTACAGCGAAGTAGGCAACACGACCAATCCGAAGATCGGCCTGCGCTGGCAGCCGATGCAGTCGCTGCTGGTGCGCGCGTCCGCGGGCACGGGCTTCCGCGCGCCGTCGCTGTCGGACCTGAAGCGCCCGACGATCTTCGGCACGACGGCCGGCATCCTGACCGACCCGCAATGTGTGAAGCAGGAAGGCAGCATCGACACGTGTACCGACCAGTGGAACGTCGAACGCCGCTCGAACCCGGACCTGAAGCCGGAAAAATCGCGCGAGTTCTCGCTGGGCGTCGTGTTCGAACCGGTCAAGCGCACGAGCCTCTCGATCGACTACTGGAACATCGAGAAGCGCGACGTGATCAGCACCCTGGGCGAACAGGTCATCATCGAAAACCCGGCCGCCTACAACGGCAAGTACATCCAGCGCGACGAGGACGGCTTCATCTCCAACATCCTCCTGATGAAGGAAAACCAGGGCAAGCTCAGGACGTCCGGCTTCGACATCGCCGGCGACTGGCGCTCCGAGCGCGGACCGTGGGGCCGCTTTGGCGTCAACCTGTCCGGCACGCTGATCCTGCACTACGACCGCCAGTTCGGTCCGCAGGAACCGTTCCGCACGAACCTGGGCGTGTTCCTGAACGACCAGGCGATCCAGAAGTGGCGCCACCGCGTGAACTTCGAATGGGACAACGGCCCGGTCACGCTCACGCTGGCGAACCAGTATTCGATGGGCTACACGGACCAGAACACGACCTACGACCCGTACACGGACACGCTGCTGGCGCCGAACCACGTGAAGTACTACTCGCTGTGGGACCTGACGGGCAGCTGGACGGTCAGCAAGCAGCTCAAGGTGCGCGCGGGCGTGCTGAACATGTTCAACGCGGATCCGCCGTTCTCGAACCAAGCCTGGTTCTTCCTGGCCGGGTACGACCCGAGCTACACGGACCCGCGCGGCCGCAGCGCGTTCGTGAGCGTGAACTACTCGTTCCGCTGACATGCTGAAGCGCTTGTGCGTGGTGCTGGCGCTTGCGGGCGTCAGCGCATGGGCGGCCGCCGCGCCATCCGGCCCCAAGGGATCGCTGGTGATCATCGGCGGCGGCCTGCGCGTCAACAACGCCGAGGTGTGGGAAAAGATCGTCGCGCTGGCGGGCGGGAAGGGCGCGCGCATCGCCGTGCTCCCGACGGCCGCGCAGACGCCCGCGAAGGAAGCGCAACTGACGGTGGATGCGCTGAACCGCTACGGCGCGCGCGCGTTCGTCGTCCCGGTCGCGCCCATGCTGGCCGGGTCCGACGTGCGCAAGGCCGCGGACGATCCCGCGCTGGCCGATGCGATCCGCAAGGCCGGCGGCGCGTTCTTCACGGGCGGAGATCAAGCCCGCATCACGGGCTCGCTGCGGCGCGCGGACGGCAGCAACACGGCCGTGCTGGACGCGCTGTGGGGGCTGTACCGGCGCGGCGGCGTCATCGCGGGCACGAGCGCCGGCGCCGCCATCATGAGCAGCACCATGTTCAACGATCCGCCGCTGGACGTGATGCCGGTGCTGAAGAACGGCGTCGTGGACGGCAAGGACGTCGCGCCGGGCCTCGGCTTCATCGGCGACGACGTCTTCGTCGACCAGCACCTGCTCGCGCGCGGCCGCTTCGGCCGCATGCTGCCCGCGATGCTGGCCAAGGGTTATACGCTGGGACTGGGCATCGACGAGAACACGGCCGCCGTCGTCGGGCCGACGCGCGACGTCACGGTGATCGGCTATCGCGGCGCGCTCGTGCTCGACCTGGTCGGGGCAAGTACGGACAGGTCGAAGCCGGGATTCAATCTCGCCAATGCGCGCATCAGCTACCTGGACAGCGGCGACCGGTTCAACCTGGCCACGCGCACGTACACGCCGGGACCGGGCAAGGAACCCGTGGACAGGCAGTACGTCGAGCACCGGCCGCCGATTTTTTATACGGACATCCTCGGCAACACGGCGGTCGCGGACCTGCTCGAAAAGCTGGTCGACAGCGACCTGCAGCGCGCCGTCGGCGTCGCGTTCGAAGGGCCGGACAGCCAGTTGCCGGAACGCGGGTTCGAGTTCACGTTTACGCGCGTGCCGGACACCGCGGAATTCGTGACGAACCGTGAGGATGCGTATTCGATCTACCGGATCAGGATGGACGTGCGGCCGGTGCGGATCCGCCAGCCGTTCTACACGGCCGATTAAGACAGCAGCGCCGCATCCACCTTGCGGAAGATGCACAATGCCGCGTATGCGGCGCTATCGACCGCCCGGCAGAACTCGGGATACGTCTGGAAATGCCGCGACGACCAGTGGAACTCGGGCACGAGGTCGCTGATGTTGAAGCGTGCGAGCGATTGGTCCTTCTCCGGGTCGTGCGAGAGGCGCTGCCGCGGCGTGCGGATGGTGACCCAGTGACTCAGCTGGCCATACCTGCCGAGGTTCGCGCCCCCGTCGTCGACGAGGGCATAGATAAAACGCCCGTCGGTCGTGGGACGTTCGGCGACCACGACGTTCTTGCCCTTGTTCTTGACCGCGAAGCCATGCGGCGCCAGCACCTGCGTGAACCGCTCGCGCAGCAGCTGCACGCGCCCGGTCCACGGCAGCGCGTCGAATTGCGGATCGTCGCGTAGGCCGGCCGCGCGGATCGCATGCGCCTTGGCCTCGCGCGACCAGCGCACGGTCTCGTCGTGGATGGGATTCAGGTAGTCTTCGAGACATAGCTTGATCGCCGGCTCGATCTGTGGGGCGGTCAGGTCCGTCGGCGACACGAGCGTGGGCGCCCGCTCGCGCAAGGCTTCCAGCAGCGCCGAGCGATAGGGCTGCGTGGGAGCGTAGACGCCTTTGCACACGTCGATCGGCCCGCGCAGGGCCGACAGCCGCTCCATCGCGCACTCGCGCCAGTAGGCACGCAACTGCGCCTTCGCCTCGGGCGTGGGCGCGAAGGCGAGCATGCGTTCGCGCCCGATGGCGGCTTCTTCACCATAGCCGGCGGCGGCCAGGTCGTCCCAGATGGATTCCAGGTCGGCGCCCACGTGTACGAGCGCCAGCGCGAGGGTCCGTGCCGGATCCGTCGCACCGGCGCCCATCGTCACGCCTTGAGCAGCGGCTTGAGGTACTTGCCGGTGACGCTGGCCGGATTGTCGGCCACGTCTTCCGGCGTGCCGTGCGCGACGATCGTGCCGCCGCCGGCGCCGCCTTCCGGACCCAGGTCGACGATCCAGTCCGCCGTCTTGATGACGTCCAGGTTGTGCTCGATGATGACGAGCGTGTTGCCCTGGTCGCGCAGGCGGTGGATCACCTTCAGCAGCAGGTCGATGTCGGCGAAGTGCAGGCCCGTCGTCGGCTCGTCGAGGATGTACAGCGTGCGGCCGGTATCCCGCTTGGACAGTTCCAGCGACAGTTTTACCCGCTGCGCCTCGCCGCCCGACAAGGTGGTCGCGCTCTGGCCCAGCTTGATGTAGCCGAGGCCCACGTCCAGCAGCGTGTGCAGCTTGCGCGCGATGACCGGCACGGCCTTGAAGAACTCGTGCGCATCCTCGACCGTCATCTCCAGCACTTCGGTGATGTTCTTGCCCTTGTACTCGACTTCCAGCGTCTCGCGGTTGTAGCGCTTGCCGTGGCAGACGTCGCAGGGCACGTACACGTCCGGCAGGAAGTGCATCTCGACCTTGATCACGCCGTCGCCCTGGCACGCCTCGCAGCGGCCGCCCTTCACGTTGAACGAGAAGCGGCCGGCCGAGTAGCCGCGTTCCTTCGCGGTCGGCACCGTCGCGAACAGGTCGCGGATCGGCGTGAACACGCCCGTGTACGTGGCCGGATTCGAACGCGGCGTGCGGCCGATCGGCGCCTGGTCGACCGAGATCACCTTGTCGAAGTGCTCCAGGCCGTGGATGGCGTCGTGCGGTGCCGGTTCCGTCTGCGAACCGTACAGGTGGCGCGACAGCGCCGGGTACAGCGTGTCGTTCACGAGCGTCGACTTGCCGGAGCCCGACACGCCCGTCACGCAGGTCAGCAGGCCCACCGGCAGCTCCAGCGACACGTTCTTCAGGTTGTTGCCGGTCGCGCCCGTGATGACGAGCTGGCGGTCCGGGTCGGCCTGCGTGCGCTTCTTAGGCACGTGGATCTTCTTCTTGCCCGACAGGTAGGCCGCCGTCAGCGACTCCTTGCTCTTCATGATGTCCTTGAGCGAGCCCTCGGCGATCACGGCGCCGCCGTGCACGCCCGCGCCCGGACCCATGTCGACGATGTAGTCCGCCGTGCGGATCGCATCTTCGTCGTGCTCGACGACCAGCACGCTGTTGCCGATGTCGCGCAGGTGCTTCAGCGTGGCGATCAGGCGGTCGTTGTCGCGCTGGTGCAGGCCGATCGACGGCTCGTCCAGCACGTACATCACGCCCGTCAGGCCCGAGCCGATCTGCGACGCGAGGCGGATTCGCTGCGCTTCGCCGCCCGACAGCGTGTCGGCGCTGCGGTCCAGCGACAGGTAATCGAGGCCCACGTCGTTCAGGAACGACAGGCGCGCGACGATTTCCTTGATGACGCGCTCGGCGATGTCCTTCTTCGCGCCCGTCAGTTCCAGGTCCTTGAAATAGCCGAGGCAGTCGCGCAGCGGCGTCTTCGCGACTTCATAGATGGCGCGCTGCTGCCGGCCGTTGCCGATCTTGACGTAGCGCGCTTCCGTGCGCAGGCGCGCGCCGCCGCACGACGGGCACTCCTTCTCGTTGATGAACTTCGCCAGCTCTTCCTTCACGGCCATCGAATCCGTCTCGCGGTAGCGGCGCTGCAGGTTGTTCACGACGCCTTCGAACGTGTGCTCGCGCATCACCGTGCGGCCACGCTCGTTCACGTACGCGAACGGCACCGACGTCTTGCCGGAGCCGAACAGCACGACGTCCTGCGCGGACTTCGGCAGTTGCTCGAACGGCTTGTCGAGGTCGAAACCGTAGTGCGACGCGAGGCTCGTCAGCATCTGGTAGTAGAACTGGTTGCGGCGATCCCAGCCCTTCACGGCGCCGGACGCCAGCGACAGGTTCGGGAACGCGACGATGCGCTTCGGATCGAAGAACTCGATATGGCCCAGGCCATCGCATTCCTGGCAGGCGCCCATCGGGTTATTGAAGGAGAACAGGCGCGGCTCCAGCTCCTGCAGCGAATAGCCGCAGACGTTGCACGCGAACTTGTTCGAGTAGATGTGCTCCTTCTCCGTGTCCATCTCGTACGCGACGGCGCGGCCGTCCGCGATGCGCAGCGCGGTCTCGAAGCTCTCGGCCAGGCGCTGCTTGATCTCGGCATTCACCTTCACGCGGTCGATGACGACGTCGATCGTGTGCTTTTCCGTCTTTTTGAGCTTCGGCAGGTCGTCCACGTCGTAGATCTTGGCCGCATGCGTGCCGCTCTGGATGCGGAAGCGGACGAAGCCCTGCGCCTGCATCGCCTCGAACAGGTCGCTGTGCTCGCCCTTGCGGTTCGCCACGACGGGCGCCAGGATCATCAGCTTGGTCCCTTCCGGCATGGCCAGCACGGCATCGACCATCTGCGACACGGTCTGCGCGGCCAGCGGCTCTTCCGGGTGGTCCGGGCAGTACGGCGTGCCGACGCGCGCGTACAGCAGGCGCAGGTAGTCGTGGATCTCGGTGACGGTGCCGACGGTCGAGCGCGGGTTGTGCGACGTCGCCTTCTGCTCGATGGAGATGGCGGGCGACAGGCCCTCGATCATGTCGACGTCCGGCTTTTCCATCAGCTGCAGGAACTGGCGCGCATAGGCCGACAGCGATTCGACGTAGCGGCGCTGGCCCTCGGCATACAGCGTGTCGAAGGCGAGCGACGACTTACCGGAACCCGACAGGCCGGTGATGACGATCAGCTTGTTGCGCGGCAGGTCGAGGTTGATGTTCTTGAGATTGTGCGTGCGGGCGCCGCGGATACGGATTTCTTCCATTGTTGTTTGAAGGCTTTCGAATGGTTGCGGGGCCGGCGCACGAATGGCACAGGTGAGCGGGCCGAACGGGAAAGCGCACTAGTTTACCTGTTTTTATTTACAGTGGTATGCCGGCCCTCGAAAAAGTCTGCGAGGCTTGGCAGCATGATATGACGACCTGTCAAGATCTGCCGTTCCGGTACAACGTGCGCGTTCTGTATGTGGCCCGGGAGAGGCGCAATTCAATGGCAGACTCACCAGAAAACCGAAAAATTTTTCGTCCGGCGGTATTGATATGTATCTCTTCTAAAACGGGCACTTTGTCCCCATCTACGAGGTCTGATCGGGTGCTGCAACCCGGGTGTCCGGTCGGTGCGGAACCAGTTGCTTTCTAAGGCGACTGACCAGCATAATAGCGGACGCAACATCAACAGTTTCCCTAACGCTTAGTCTTCATGCAGAGTCAGGGATCATACAAAGGAGCTTTACAAAATGGCATCAGTTAACAAGGTCATCATCGTCGGCAATCTCGGCCGCGATCCGGAAATCCGCTACATGCCGAGCGGCGACGCCATCGCCAACATCGCCGTGGCCACGTCCTACAAATCGAAGGACCGCAACACCGGCGAGCAGAAAGAGCTGACCGAGTGGCACCGCATTTCGTTCTTCGGCCGCCTTGCCGAAATCGTCGGCCAGTACCTGAAGAAGGGTTCGTCGGTCTACGTGGAAGGCCGCCTGCAGACCCGCAAGTACACCGACAAGGACGGCATCGAGCGCTACGCCACCGACATCATCGCTGAAAACATGCAGATGCTGGGCGGCCGCCAGGGCATGGGCGGCGGCGACAGCTACGGTGGTGGCGACGACATGGGCGGCTACGACGCCCCGCCGAGCCGCCCGGCCCCGCGCCAGGCCCCGCCGGCCCCGGCCGCACGTCCGCAGCCGAAACCGGCACCGAATTTCTCGGATATGGATGACGACATTCCGTTTTAAACTGGAATCCGTTTTCCGCTGACGAAAGCCCGCTCTTCGCAAGAACAGCGGGCTTTTTCTATTACAGGAGACCGCGATGGTGATCGAATATGTCCGCTACAAGATACCGGCCGACCAGGCCGACCAGTTCATTGCCGCTTATGCGACAGCGGGCGAGGCGCTGCGCAAGTCCAGCCATTGCCTCGGCTTCGAGCTGAGCCGGTGTACGGAAGAGCCGACGTCGTTCATCTTGCGGATCGAGTGGGATTCGGTCGAGGGGCATATGAATGGTTTCCGCAAGAGCCCCGAGTTTCGCGAGTTCTTTGCGAGCGTCAGGCCGTTTGTTGGGAACCTTGAAGAGATGCGGCATTACGAGCGGACGGCTGTGCTGAGCAGCTAGTTTCGAAGGCCACGCTCGAGTAGGCGGCACCGGCCAGGAAGTTGTTCATCTTTTCGGCGTGTTCACGTTACGTGAACAATGAAAAACAGTGAACACGCGGCGCTGCCCATTATTTGGGCCGCTTCACGCCTCGGGTGCAAATCTTGCTGCGGTTTGACTCAAGTTAGTGCATGTAACGACAGCAGCCATGAATCAAGCTGGCATAAAACCTGCATCGACTCTCGCATCAGCCGCCGCCGGCGGTCACACCGATCGGAGTCCAGCATGCACGCAGACACTCTTCCCACCTCATCCACCGTCCAGCCCGACGTCAAACTGTCCGGCGACGTGTTCGGCGCCCTGATCAACCTGTCCGGCCGGCGCCGCTTCACATCCCAGCGGGTGGTGCTGTATTCGGTGCTGGCCTCGCTCGGCCATGACGGCGCGGACAAGACCGCGCGCGACACGCTGGCCGCCTTCAGGGATGCGCATCTCACGCTCGTGGAGGGCAAGCAGGGGCTGCCGGGCATTTTTTGCCAGCAACTGCGCGACGCGTATTTCGGCACGATGCGGGGCGACCAGATCATCCGCGAGTTCATCGCACTGGCCGAGAGTACGCTGGACGCCATCGGCACGACGTCGCGGCGCGCGCCCGGGCTGCTCGACGAGCTGGTGCGCAGCGCGACGCCGCTGCTCAGCGTGCTCAACGCCCTGACTCTCGTGTACGAGGAGCAATCCAAGCGCCACGCGCTCCAGCAGCGCCGGCAGATGCACGAATTGATGGGCGACATCAAGACCATCGCGCGGGAGGCACGCATGGTCGCCTTCAACGCCCAGATCGTCGCCGCGCGCGCGGGCCCGGTCGGCAGGGAGTTCGCCGTGGTGGCGAGCACGATGACCAACATCACCGGCGAGATCGATGCGCTCGTGCAGACCGCCCTGGAGGGGTCGCTGGCCTACTGAATCAGACGCGCTTCCGCTTCCCGCTGTCGGGAACGTGCTGGTCCTTGACCCTGCGCGCGTCGCGCACCGTGAAGTCCGTCACCGACCGCAGGTCGAACGGCGCCGCGCCGCCGCTGCCCGGCTGGGCGTTGACCGCACTGAAGACGGCGTCCCGCACGTCGTCCAGCACGAAGGCGGCACGCGCGTCGGGCCGGGCATACGTCACCGTGACATGGTCGACGTCGATGCCCGCCGCATGGCGCACGTACAGGCCATAGGCCGGGCAGGGGCCGAACATGCCCGGTTCGGGATACGCGGTCGGCTTTTCCAGCGGGACCACGTCGCGGAGCATGGCCGCGCCGCCGCCTTCGACGTGCACGCGCAGGTTCGACAAGTGGATGTCCTCGACCGGATGACCGGGCAAGCCGCTGATCGTGCTCGTGAAACCCGCCTGGGCGCCCGAGACGACGATATTGCTGATGTTGACGCGCCGGATGGAGCCGATCGGCGGCGCATCCGGTCCGCGCAGGCGCGCGCCGAGGTAGATGAAGATCGGATCGTTGGCCACCTTGCGCATGGTGATGTTGGAAATCGCGAGGTCTTCGATGTGCGAACCGTCCACGCTTTCGATGGCGAGGCCGCGGCAATCGTCGAAAACGCAATTGGTGATCGTGATGTTCCTGAAGTCGCCGTTCGATTCCGTGCCCAGCTTGATCCGCCCGACGCGGCCCGAGTGGTAGTCGGGCTCGCTGCGCTTGAATGTCCCGTCCAGCAAGGTGCCGACGTCGAAATTCCCGGCCAGGTAGCAATCCGAAATCGTGATGTTGTCGCAGGCCGCGACCCTGCCCAGTGCATACGACGCCTTCAGGCAGATGCCGTCATCCCAGGGCGAATTGACGCTGCACCGGGAAATGCGCACGTTGCTGCAGCAATCGATGTCCATGCCGTCGCGGTTGGTATCGATACGGAGGTTATCGACGGTCACGTTGGTGCATCCGGTCGCCAGGATGCTGAAATGGCCTCCCCTTAGGATGCCGAAGTCGCGCAGCAGGACGTTATTGCATTCGCGTAGCGAGATCGCCTTGTTGCCTTCGCCCGGCCCGCCGTCCGCGTCGTAGCGGATGCTCCCGTCGGGCAGTCTCCGGTAGCCCGGGTTCAGTCCCTTGCCATCGATGCAGCCGGTGCCGGTGATCGCCACGCTGTCCAGGCCGATGCCCCAGATCAGGCTGTTCTTCCAGTGGCTGTGGCCGAAGTCCTGGTAGTTCCCACCCGCCTCGTTCGGTTCCGGCAGATCGTAGCGGGCGACCTTCCAGTCGACCGCCTCGATCACGGCACCCGCCTCCAGATGCAGCGTGACGCGGCTGCGCAGCCGGATCGATGCGGACAAATACCGCCCGGGAGGAAAATGCACGGTGCCACCACCAGCCTTTGCGGCCGCTTCGATGGCGGCGTTGATGGCGTCCGAATCGACCGTGTTACCGTCGCCGCGCGCGCCATAGTCGCGTACATCGTGATGCGCGCTGGATGGCCGCGGCGTGCCTTGCCCCTGCGCGCTGCCGCTGAATGCGCCGCCAAACAGCACGGGGAGCGATGCGGCCAGTCTGGTAGCAGAACCAAGCAAACGGCGGCGGGATAGCATGTCCATATGAACGATACCAAGAGAAGGGTTGTGCCGGGCAGCGACGGCGAGGTCTTGCGATGGTATCGATCTCAAAAATGATATGCAAGAGTTTAATGAAGGCAGGATTTCGCCTCCACTAGCCCCCAGTGCCGTCCATGGCAGCATGGCATCGGCGCGCAGCAGCGGTGCGAGCGAGGCCGGCAACGATAGTATGCCTATGCGGTTTGCATTTGAGAGATGTCAACCAGATGCCGGCGGTGCGGTCTAGGATCGCTTCAGCGCCATGTGCGCGTTCTGCCCCGGAGGCTTTTATGCCGTATCCATTGCTCCGGCTGGTCCGCCAGCTGATCGTCGTCGTCGCCGTCGTCATTGTGACCACGTCAGGTCATGCGTGGGGCCGGGACCCCCCGCTGCCGAACGTATCCGCCCCGTATCGCGTCACCGTCTATGCCCATGTTCCCGAGCCGATGAAGCTGTCGTTCGCACCGGACGGCTCGCTGTATGTCGGGCGCCAGCCGGGGTTGCGCATCCATCGTGTGGGGGCTGGCGGGAAGCCGGTGACGGAGTTCGGCCCACCGATGAACGATCCGGACGCCGTGCTCGTCGACGCCGCCGCGCGTATCGGCGGGCACAAGTTTGCGGTCCTCGTCGGCGGTGGCGGCGTCCTCGCGGCGATATATGCCAACGAGACGGCATCGGTCGTCTTCGATACCGGCTTCGACGATGTCGACGACATGAAGTTCGACCGTCACGGGCGCCTGGTCTTTTCGGACGACCGGCCGCGCGTGTTGAGCAGTACCGGGGCCCCGCCGACCGTCCTGTTCGAGACCCCGACACGTCCCGGCAGCATCGCCATCGATATGCGCAACCGGATCTTCGTTGCGCTCGCCGACGGTACGATCCGGATCTACGGCCCCGATGGCCGGCTCGTGGACAGCGCTTTCGCCACCGGCCTGGCCGGGCTGGATACCTATCTCGCCTTTCCCGACGTGCCAGGCAGGGCACGGCCGGCACCGCTGTATGTTCTGAGCGGCACGACGTTGCTGCGTTTTACCCCCGCGGGCAAGGCGATGACGATCGGGACGGGATTCGTTCCCGGTCCGTCGAGCGGCACCGGCTTCGTATTCGGCCCGGACGGCGCCCTGTATGTGTCCGACTACTATGCGAACCGCATCCTGCGGATTTCGCTTCGCGGCGGGCCATAGTGCGCTTGGGTGTCGAAATGCCGTACCCTCGTTCGTCGTGGAGAAGTACGACCCAACCCGACAACGACCGAAAGGCATCGACATGGCAACGCAAGACACCGTAAAAGGCCCCGCCTCGTACTTCCCCTCCATCGAAAAGAAGTACGGCAAGCCCATCGCGCACTGGATGCAGGTCCTGGAGCAGGCGGGCCCGCGCAAGCACATGGAACTGGTCAACCACCTCAAGACCGGGCACCAGCTCGGCCACGGTCACGCCAATGCGCTGGTCGCGGCGTTCATGGCGAAGGGGTAGCGCAGCCGGCGTCGCCGAACGCGATGCGCACGGCCAGCCCGCGCCCGTCGGGACCGCCGTCGAGCGCGATGCGGGCGCGGTTGCGGGCCGCGGCCCGTTCCGCGATCGCGAGACCGAGGCCGCTGCCCGCCTGGTCCTGGCCGGGCACGCGGTAGAAGCGTTCGAACACGCGGGCGCGCAGTGCGGGCGGGATGCCGGGGCCCTGGTCCGTCACCGTGATGCACGGGCCGGCGTCGAGGCACACGTCCACGCGCGCACCGTCGGGCGAATACTTGAGCGCGTTGCCGACGACGTTGTCGAGCAGGGCGGCCATGCTTTCGCGGTGCAGCGGAAGGATGGCGGGGGACGCTGCGCGCAATTCGACGTCGATGCCGCGCTGCAGCGCAAGCGGCGCGGCCACGGCGATGCGTTCGCGCAGCAGCGCGGCCAGGTCCAGGTCCTGCAGCGGTGCGGCCGTCGATTCCTGGCGTGCCCGTTCGAAGGCGAGCAACTGGTGCACCGCATGCGTGGCGCGCGCGACGCCTTCGCGCAGGCCCGCACCGGCTTCGATCTTCTGGGCCGCGTCCGTGGACGCTTCCAGCAGATGGGCATTGAGCTGCACGACCGACAGCGGCGTCTTGAGCTCGTGCGCGGCGTCGGCGAGGAATTCGTGCTCGCGCGCGAGCCGCTCGGACAGGCGCCGCATCAGCCGGTTCACCGCGTCGACGACGGGCGCCAGCTCGCGGTAGGGAGACGCGGGCAGCGGCGCCAGCTCGGCGGCGCCGCGCGCCTCAAGGGCCTGCGCCACCGCGCGCAGCGGGCGCAGGCCCACGCGTACGATGAGCCAGGCCGGCAGCAGCATGAACGGCAGGCTGTAGACGAGCGGAGAAAGCAGGTAGTTGGCGGCCGACGGGGTGAACACCCAGTCGCTGTCGGGCTTTTCGCGCCGCTCCACCGTGATGCCGCGTGTGGCGTCGCGTTCGGTCCAGCGCGCCCACCCGTCGTCCAGCGGCGCGCCCGGCGCCGAATCGTACGCGAGCTGCCGTCCCAGCCAGACGCGGATGCGCGCCTGCGTCGGATAGCCGAACTCGCGGAACATGTCCAGGCGCAGGTCTTCGATGCGCTGGCCGATGCGCGCCAGTGCCGCCGGGTCGGGCGGCAGCGACTGCATGTTGAGCATGATCTGGCGCGTCCAGGCCCGGTTGACGGCCGCCGTCTGGCGCACCTTGTCGATCTTGACCTGCTTTACGATGTGGGCCAGCGCCGCCAGCCAGATGCCAAGCATGACGAGCATGAAGCCGGCCAGCAGGCGGCGCAGCAGCGACTTCGGCGCGGTCGCTCTAACGGCTGCCGTCATGGCGCACCATGTAGCCGACGCCGCGCACGGTGCGGATGTAGCCGTCGCCGATCTTCTTGCGCAGGTTCGAGATATGCACGTCCAGCGTCTGGCCCTCGCTGTAGGGCAGCACGCCCTGTTCGAGCTCCGTGCGCGTGACGATGCGGTCCGGGTTGCGCACGAGCGCGTGCAGCAGCGCAAACTCCGTCCGCGACAGGTTGACGGGCGCGCCGCGGCAGGTGGCGCTCATGCTGCGCGCGTCGATGGCCAGGTCGCCGACCTGCCACAGCGCGTCGGCCTGCGCGCCGCCGGCACGGCGCACGACGGCGCGCAGGCGGGCCAGCAGCTCGGGGATGTCGAAGGGTTTGATCAGGTAATCGTCGGCGCCGCCGTCGAAGCCGTCGAGGCGGTCCTGCAGGCTGTCGCGCGCCGTGATCAGGACGGCAGGCAGCAGGTGACCGGCCGCGCGCAGGCGCCGCAGCAAGGCGACGCCGTCGCCGTCGGGCAGGCCCAGATCCAGCAGCAGCGCATCGTGGCGGCGCTCGTCCAGCAGGCGCGCGCAGTCGCTGCCCAGGCGCACCCAGGTGACGTCATGGCCGTCGTTGTGCAGCACCGACTGCAGCGCGCGGCCCAGCGCCAGGTCGTCTTCCACGAGTAGGAGTCGCATGGAGCGCAAGTATAGCGACGCGCCGCCGCCGCGCCTATCGGCCGTGAAGCCTCCCTGAAGATAGTGCGCGCTTCCCGCCACTAGAATGACGGCATCCCAACGACAGGAATTCCCATGCGCCGCCTTGCCCTGCTGCTTGCCTTCCTCGCCACCCCATCGTTCGCCGCCGACTGGCCCATGTTCATGGGCGACCCCGCGCATGCCGGCCGCGTGGCCGGCGAGACGCGCGCCATCAAGGGGTTCAAACTCGCGGGACGGTTCGACGCGCACGCGGCAATCCACGCGTCGCCCGTGGCGGCGCAGGGGCGCGTGTTCGTCGGCGCGGAGAACGGCAACCTGTACGCGCTCGACGCGAAGACGCGCACGCTGCAGTGGCTGTATCACGCGCGCGGCGGTATCGCCTCCACGCCGGCGGTGGCCGATGGCACCGTCTACTTCCTCGACCGCGCGGGCACGGTGCATGCACTGAAGGCCGACGACGGATCGCCCCGGTGGACCTTCCGCACGCAGGGCGAGGCGGTGTTCGCCGCGCACGGCATGTTCGGCATGCCGCGCGACGGCCAGCCCGTGCCCGACCCGTGGGACCTGTACCTGTCGTCGCCGCTGGTCCATGACGGCAAGGTCTACGTGGGCAGCAGCGACGGCCACGTGTATGCGCTCGATACGAAGGATGGCAAGCTGGCCTGGGCGTGGCGCACGGGCGGCATGGTGCACTCGTCGCCCGCGCTGGCGGGCAAGAACATCGTCGTCGGCAGCTGGGACGGCGCCGTCTATGCGCTCGATGCGCAGACGGGCGAACAGCGCTGGCGCCACCAGACGGGCGTCGAGCAGAAGACCAGCATCATGTTCGGCATCCAGGCGTCGCCCGCCGTCGATGGCGACACGGTCTACGTCGGCTCGCGCGACGGCTTTTTGTATGCGCTCGATGCGGCCGGCGGCCAGCCGAAGTGGCGCTACGACGCGCAGGGCAGCTGGGTCGTCGGGACGCCGGCGGTGGACGGCGACAGTGTGTACGTCGGCACGTCGGACACAGGCCTGCTGCTGGCGCTGGACAAGCGCACGGGCCGCGAACGGTACCGCTTCGAGACGAAGGTGTGGACGTTCGCATCGCCGCTGCGCGTGGCAGACGTCGTCGTGGCCGCATCGATGAAGGGAGAACTGCACGCGCTCGACGCGGCGACCGGGCGCGCGCGCTGGTCGTGGCGCAGCGATGCGCTGGCCGTGAACGACGGCCGCGTGATCGACACGGCCACGGGCAAGCTGGACACGAAGCACATGTACAAGGGCGGACCGCATGCGCTGTATTCGGCCGTCGAATACGTCAAGCGCCTCGGCGGCTTCATTGGCTCGCCGGCCTGGTACGACGGCCAGCTGATCGCGGCCACCGCGACGGGCGAGGTGTTGTTCTTCGAACCGCAGCGCTGACCGGTGCCTTTACTAAAACGCCGCGCGCCGCTGCCCGCGCGGCGGGCGGCATGTTTCGACCATCAATCGCGACCCGTTTAGTAATCACCACTAAACAGCGCCGCAAAGCCTTTCCGGCGTTTGACCCTCTTTCGGGCCGGATGCAGAATCCGGCGCATAACGATCCCGGCCGTCCGCGCCGGGACTTCATGCCTATCCCGGAGACCATCATGCGCCTCGCCCGCCGATCCCATTCCATGAACGCCATGCTCGCGGCAGTGCTGCTGGCGGCATCCTCCGCCCACGCCGCCACGTGGGGACCGTTCAACGCCGAATTCCCCGCCGCCGCCGATGGCCTGGTCAAGAAGGCACCGGCCGGCGTGACGCTGACGGCGCAGCGCGTCGCCATCGGCGGCTGGTTCAAGCCGTCGGAGGCCGCGCGCGGTACCGCGCTGCTGGCCGGCGCGGACGGCATCGGCTACCTGTGCAGCGTGGACGGCACGCTGGCCTTCTGCGGCGCGGGTGCGCCGGTGCGCAGCAGCGTACCGCTGCCCGCCGGCGCCTGGACCCACGTGGCGGCCAGCCGGGACGGCCGCCACGTCGTCCTGTATGCGAACGGCAGGGAAGTGGCGCGGCAGGAGGTGCAAGGCGGTGCGGCAGCCGCCGCGCAGATCGCGATCGCACCCCGCACGGGGACCGATGCCGCGTTCGCGGGCCGCGTGGCCGGGCTGACGCTGGGGGACGACGCACAGGCCGTCGCACGGCTCGCGGCGACGCCGCCAAACGAAGGCATGATCGTGTTCGAGACCGGCAGCCCGCACTGGCCGCTGCAGACCCGCCAGATGGCCGGCCAGCTCGCGCCGCAGGACGCGTGGACGCTGCCGCACAGCGCGACGCCGCCATCGAAGCCGGTCGCCGTGCCGGCCTATGCGGGGCCGGCGCTGGAAGCGCGGGGTGCGAACGAATGGACGATCCGTGCGTGGACGCTGCAATCGGCGGACCAGGCACCGGGATCCGCGCAGCAGATCGCCAGCGGCGGCTATGACGCTTCGCGCTGGTACAAGGCCACGGTACCGGGGACCGTGCTCACCACGCTCGTCGACCGCGGCGTGTATCCGAGCCCGGCGTATGGCCTCGACAACCTCGCGATCCCGGAAAGCCTCAGCCGCCAGGACTGGTGGTACCGCACCAGCTTCACGCTGCCGCGCGGCCATCGTCCCGGCCGCCACCTGTTCGTCACCTTCAAGGGCATCAATTACGCCTCCGAGATCTGGGTCAACGGCCGCCGCGCCGGCACCACGCGCGGCGCCTTCGTGCGCGGCAGCGTCGACCTGGGGCCGTACCTGAACCCGAAAGGCGAGAACGTCATCGCCGTCAGGGTGTCGCCGCCGCCGCATCCCGGCATCGCGCACGAGGAATCCGTCGCGGCCGGCGTCGGCGAGAACGGCGGCGTGCAGGCGCAGGACGGTCCGACCTTCATCGCCACGGAGGGCTGGGACTGGATCCCGTCCGTCCGCGACCGCAACACGGGCCTGTGGCAGGACGTCGTCCTGCGCAGCACGGGCGACGTGCGCGTGGGCGATGCGCACGTGGTCACCGCGCTCGCGGACGACCATCGCGAGGCCGACGTCGGCATCGAGGTGCCGGTGACGAACCTGTCGAACAAGACCGTGCGCGCGACCGTGCGCGCCACCATCCGCGCCCGGACGGGATCGATGCAGCCTATCGTCGTGAGCCGCACGCTGGACGTGGCGCCCGGCACGCATACCGTGCGCTTCGCATCGAACGACTTCGCCGCGCTGAAGGTGAAGCAGCCGCGCCTGTGGTGGCCGAACGGCTACGGCAAGCCGGAGCTGCACGACCTCGACGTCGACGTGCTGCAGGGCGCGGCGCTGTCCGACCATGCGCGCACCGCGTTCGGCATCCGCAGCGTGACCTACGAACTGTCGCTGGTCGACCGCACGGGCCACCTGCGCCGCGTGGAGGCCGATTTCACCAGGGCGCGCGCGCTCGACGTGCGCATCACCGACGCCCGCCACGAGGCGCTGCGCAAGGTCGCGGGCAACCAGTGGGCGACGAGCCTGCGTCCGGAAGCGGAAGGCACGGCCGCGATCCGCGAACTGCCCGATGCCGGCAGCCTGGCGCCGCACCTCGTCATCAAGGTCAACGGCGTGCGCATCGCGGCGCGCGGCGGCAACTGGGGCATGGACGACTTCATGAAGCGCGTCGACCGCGCGCGCCTGGAACCGTACTTCCGCCTGCACCGCGACGCCCACGTGAACATCATCCGCAACTGGGTCGGCCAGAACACGGAAGAGACGTTCTTCGAGCTGGCCGACGAATACGGCCTCATGGTACTGAACGATTTCTGGGCCTCGACGCAGGACTACAACATCGAGCCGCAGGACGTCGACCTGTTCATGGCGAACGCCGTCGACGTCGTGCGCCGTTTCCGCAACCACCCCTCGATCGTCGCCTGGTTCGGCCGCAACGAGGGCGTGCCGCAGCCGGTGCTGAACGAGAAGCTGGAAGCGCTGATCTACGCGGAAGACGGCACGCGCTGGTACACGGGCAGCTCGAACCGGGTGAATTTGCAGAACAGCGGCCCGTACGACTACCAGCCGCCGGAGACGTATTTCACGACGCATGGCAAGGGCTTCGTGGTCGAAGTGGGCACCCCGTCGTTCCCCACGCGCGAGGCGTTCGAGGCGGCCGTGCCGGCATCCGAGCGCTGGCCGCTGGGCGACACCGCCGCGTACCACGACTGGCACCCCAGCGGCAACGGCCGCGTGGAACCGTTCATGAAGGCGCTCGAGCGGCAGTACGGGTCTCCGGCGTCGCTGGCCGACTTCGAGCGCAAGGCGCAGCTGATGAACTACGAATCGCACCGTGCGATCTTCGAAGGCATGAACGCGGGGCTGTGGCGCGAGAACAGCGGCCGCATGCTGTGGATGACGCAGCCGGCCTGGCCGAGCACGATGTGGCAGATCCTCAGCCACGACTACGACACGCACGCCGCCTACTACGGCACGAAACACGCGTCCGAACCGGTGCACGTGCAACTGAACCTGCCCGGTCACGCGGTTGACGTCATCAACAACCCGACCGCGCCGCTGGACAATGCGCGCGTCGCGTTCGAGGCCTGGACCGTCGACGGCCGGCTCGCGGGCCGCGGCGCCGCCACCGTCAGCGTGCCCGGCGTGGCCACGTCGGGGCCGATCGACCTCGGCATCGCGCCGCTGCTGGCGCGCGAAGGCCTGCTGGTCGTGAAGCTGACCTTGACCGACGGCGCGGGCCGCACGCTGTCGGACAACGTGTACTGGCCGTCGACGAGTCCCGAGCGCCAGCGCGGTCTCGATACGCTCGCCGGCGTGCCCGTGACTGTGCGTGCCACGGCCCGCACGGAGGGTGCGGCGCGCAAGGTGGACGTCACGTTGACCAATCCGTCCCGGGTGCCCGTGCTGACCACGAAACTGACCCTGCTCGACGCCGCCGGCGCGCGCGTGCTGCCCGTGTACTGGTCGGACAACTACGTGTCGCTGATGCCGGGCGAAAGCCGGACCGTCAGCGCCGAATTCACCGGTGCGGCAGGCGCGCTGAAGGTCGCCGTGCGCGCCTGGAACGGCCCGGAACAGGCGGTCGCAGTGGACGCCGTGCAGCCTTGAACATGCGCGACAAGTTGATTGTTTAGTAAAGACGAAGAAACTGAAAGGTGTCATGCGAAATTCTTTGATTTTACGAATTCTGGTTGAAATACTCGTCTGTAGGTGACCGGTTCGCCGGCACCCAGAATTCAAAAAACCAAGGAGATACGATGCTGCATCCAATCAAACGGACGGCCATGAGCGTGGCCGTCGCCAGTGCCTGCACTTTCGCCGCCATGCCCGCCTGGGCACAATCCGCCGACACGATCCCGGAAGTGACGGTGACCGCCACCCGCTTCAGTACCTCGCTGCTCAAGACGCCGGTCGCCGTGACGGCGTTCTCGCAGGACCAGCTGACCCGCAAGGGCGCCACCAACCTCCGCGACATGGCCAACGACATCCCCAACGTCACCATCGATTCGGGCCTCGACAACGGCGTCCAGATCACGATCCGCGGCATCACGTCGACCAACTTCACCGAGACGGGCGACCCGGCCGTGGGCTTCCACGTCGACGGCCTGTACTCGCCGCGGCCGCAGGGCGCGCAGGCGCTGATGTTCGACATCGACCAGCTCGAGGTGCTGCGCGGTCCGCAGGGCACGCTGTTCGGCCGTAACTCGACGGGCGGCAGCGTCAACGTCATCACCGCGAAGCCCGACTTCAACGGCAACTACGGCCGCGTGGAGACGGACCTGGGCAACTACAACAAGAAGCAGGTCAACTGGGTGCAGAACGTCGTCGTCAACGACAAGCTGGCGCTGCGCGGCTCGTTCATGCGCGTGCGCCGCGACGGCTACGCGGACCAGCACCAGGACCTGTCGGAAGCGAACGTGCCGTCGAAAGGCTGGATCCCGAACGGCGTGCCGGACGTCGACATGCGCTACAACCGCCCCGTCCGCCCTTCCGACTACTACACCAACCAGAACGAATGGGCCGCGCGCCTGCAGGCCCTCCTGCGCGTCAACAAGGACCTCACGCTGCACGCCGCGTACGAGCACTTCCAGGACTCGGGCGCGGGCTACGCGTTCTTCCGCGACTGCGGCGCCGGCGTCGGCACGCGCTATGCCTGCACCAACGACGAGTTCACCATCAACGTCAACGTGCCGGGCCAGACCGACATGGCGATCCGCACGGTGCGCGCGGGCGCGGACTGGAACGTCAACGATCGCACGTCGGTGAGCTACAACTTCGCCGTCGCCGACCAGCGCCGCAGCCAGATCTCGGACGACGACCTGGGCCTGCAGAACGCGCCGTCGTGGGCCGACATCGCCCCGTTCCCAAATACGAAGGACGGCAACTGGGGCACCTGGCCGTTGCGCGACACGTGGCACCGCACGGCGGATTCGCGCTACCTGTCGACCGTGCACGAACTGCAGCTCAAGCAGCAGCTGGGTTCATTGAAATACGTGTCCGGCCTGTTCTGGATGCACGAGCGTAACCGCATCGACTACGAAATGACGGAAGCGATCCAGAAGCCGTTCGGCGACCCGGGCAGCGTGGTGTACGCGCAGCCGAACCGCCAGATCGATTCGAAGGCCATCTTCGGCCAGGCCGACTGGAGCTTCGCACCGAAGTGGACGGCCACGCTGGGCGCGCGCTACAGCCGCGATTCGAAGGAAGACAAGGGCGGCAAGGTGTACGGCGCCAACTGGATCGGCAACCCGGCCTATTACCGCGGCCTGTACGACCGCGGCATTCCCGGCACGCCGGGCTTCCGCATCCACGACGGCACCGACCTGACGCAGCAGATGGGCTGGGCGGGCGGCGGTCCGATTGCGTACGCCGGCTATGCCAACGCGACCAACAACGATCACAAGGAAACCTGGGGCAAGACGACGTGGCGCGCGGGCCTGCAGTACCAGATCACGCCGCGCCAGATGATGTATGCCTCCGTCTCGACGGGCTACAAGGCGGGCGGCTTCGCGGACAAGGTCGACAGCTGCAACTACCACCTGTGCGCCGCGACGGGCAAGCCGGGCGAAGCGACGTTCCTGCCGTACGGCCCGGAGACCGTCACCAACTATGAACTGGGCTGGAAGGGCCGCTTCCTGGACAACCGCCTGAGCCTCTCGGCCACCGCCTTCTACATGCGCTACAAGGACATGCAGCTGACGGGTAACTACTTCATCAACCAGATCATCCCGGACGACGGCAAGCCTTGCCCGGCCGACCAGCCGAAGTGCGACGTGTACGAAGCCTGGCGCACGATCAACGTGGGCGACACCCGCATCCCGGGCCTGGAACTGGAGTGGGACTACAAGCCGTGGCGCGGTGCGCGCGTGGGCGGCGGCTTCGCCTTCATCGACACCAAGGTACACGGCTTCTACAACTACAGCGACGATTACCAGTGCGGCGACGTGCGCGCGGAGTTCGGCGTCCAGCCTTGCCCGGCCATCTACAACGGCCCGGACAAGTCGCTGCTCGGCCGGCGCCTGTACGACATCGACGGCAACCACCTGCCGAACACGCCGAAGTACCAGGTCTACCTGAACTTCTCGCAGGAGTTCGAGCTGCCGGGTGGCTACCGCCTCACGCCGTACGTGAAGGTGAACTGGCGCGACAAGGCCTACTTCGACCTGCGCAACTCGGACTGGGCCGGCATCGGCCGCTACCAGGCCGCGTATGCGCTGGCGGATGCGTCGGCACGCCTGGATGCCCCGGACGGCAACTGGTATGCGGAAGCGTACGTGCGCAACGTGACGGACAAGCGCGCCAGGACGAGCAGCGATTCGCTGTGGGGCGGCTTCATGAAAGCCACCTACGTCGAGCCGCGCATGTTCGGCATCCGCGCTGGCTTCAATTATTGAAGACTGCCTGAAGAAACCCAGTTCCATCCGTGGCTAGAATGAGCCGGTGCTCATGGGAGGCCACGAATGGAACGTCGGTGTCTTTTGCTTGCCACGGCTGCCTGCCTGGCCGGTTGCGGGGGCGGCAACGCTTCGGTACAGCAGGCCGCCCCTGTCGCCCCTGCCGCGCCGGCGGGCACCATCGAAACCCTCGCCGTCGCCAGCCGCGCGCTGGGCCGCACGATGAACGTCGCGCTGTACCTGCCGCCGGGCGGCGCGCGCCATCCCATCCTCTACCTGTTCCACGGCTTCGGCGGCAACGGCGCAGCGTTCTTCGATGCCGGCCTGGCCATCAACCGCGCGGCCGACCGGCTGGGCACACCGCTCGTCATCGCCGCGCCCGACTACGACAACGGCTTCGGCGTGAACACGACGCCGGCGCAAGGGACGCTGACCTCAGGCGGCACGATCGGCCTGTACGAGGATTACCTGATACAGGAGATGCTGCCGGCCGTCGAATCCCGGCTCGGTGTGACGGCCACGCGCGCGGACCGGCGCATCGGCGGCGTGTCGATGGGCGGATTCGCCGCGCTGCATCTCGCCTTGCGCCATCCGGAGATGTTCTCCCGCGTGGGCGCGCACAGCGCCGCGCTGTGGGACTACAGCGGCGCCGACCAGTTCACGGGCCAGCGCGACTGGCTGTACCCGACGCCGGCCCTGCGCGCGCAACGCGATCCGCTGCTGCTCGCGGCACACGCCGACCTGCGCGGCCTGCGCTTCTACCTCGACGTCGGCGACCGCGACCCGCTGCGCCGGCAGGACGAAGCGATGCACGCCGTGCTCGGCGCCGCGAGCGAACTGCACGTGGGCAGCGGCGGCCACGACGCGCAGTTCTGGCGCAGCCGGCTGGAGAGCTGGCTGGCCTTCTACAGTGCCGTTTAACGCTGCTGGCCGCGGCCCGTCGCCGCCCACCAGATCCCGCCCATCAGGTGCGACAGGTATTGCGGGTCGCGGTACATGTCGCCGTTGTGGCCCAGCAGCGTGACGAACACGCGGCCCTTTTCGACCGTGTGGTACCACGACACCGGGTGATCCTTGCCCATGCCCGTCGACACCTGGCCGGGCCAGATCTTCGTGACGTCGTAGCTGGATTCATCGACGTTCAGCACGGGGTGGATGGCGACCTTGTACGGGTTCGTCGTCTCGTACCACTCGTCGCTCCAGATCCAGCGCGGAGGAATGCCGAACGTCGCGGGGAATGTTTTATCCACGACGTCGACGGCGCCCGTCTGCAGCATCGGGTGCGTCTTGAACGAGCGGCCGACGAGCTTTTCGTACCAGACCCACCCGTTCGGCGGCGTGATCGCGGCGCGGTGCACGACGACGGCATTGCCGCCTTCACGCATGTACGCCTCGAACTTCGCGCGCTGCGCCGGGTTCAGTTCCTCGCCCGGCGTATTGAGGAAGACGACGGCCGCATACTGTTTCAGGTCGCCGTCGAAGACCTCGGTCTTGTTCGTGTAGTTGAACTCGAACGCGTGCAGCTTGGCCAGCTTTTCCAGGCTCTCCCGCGCGATGGGGATGTATTCGTAGTGGTACTTGTTGGGGATGGCCAGCACGAGCAGCTTGTACTGCACGTCCGCCGCCCATGCCGCCGGCGTGGCCAGCAGGGTCGCGGCCAGCGCCGATGCGATACGTTTCATATGAATCCTTTCAGGGGGCGGGCACGCCTTCCGGCTTGCGTCCGTTGCGCGGCACGAGCCAGCCGCCGTCCGACAGCCAGTCCGCCAGGCGATCGGGCCAGTGCTGCAGCGAGATGCGTTCGCCGCGCTGGCCCACGTTGAACGCGTGGTCCGTGTCCGCATACAGGTGCAGTTCGGCCGACACGCCGGCCTTCACGAGCTGCTGGTACAGGGTGATCGTGGGCGGCATGCAGCAGGTGTCGCGCGAACCGGCGACGAGGAATGCGGGCGGGGCGCCATCCACGGCCTTCGCCGGAGAGCCCAGCGGCCCGGGATACACGAGCACCTGGAAGTCCGGGCGCGCGCTCTGGCGGTCCAGCGCATCGGTCTTGCCGCGCTGCGCGGGTTCCGGATTGTCGGCGACGAGCGACACGAGTTCGCCGCCGGCCGAGAAGCCCATGATGCCCACGCGCTGCGGGTCGATGCCATAGTCTCCCGCATGCGCGCGCACCCAGCGCACGGCGCGGCGCAGGTCGGCCGCGCCGTCGCCTTCGATGCTGTAGCCGGCGGAATCCGGATCGCGCGCGAGCCGGTATTTCAAGACGAAGGCGGTGACGCCCATGCGGTTCAGCAGCTTGCCCGCGACGACGCCCTCGTTCTGGAACACGAGCATGCGATGCCCGCCGCCCGGCACGACGACGATCGCCGCGCCGTTCGCATGGCGCGGATCGGCGCGCAGCACCGTCAGCGACGGGTCGTGCACGTTGCTGAGGTACGCGCCGTCCGTCAGCTTCTCGGGCTCGCCGTGACGCTTTTCGGAGCCGGGCGCGCCGTCGGGCCACAGTTGAACGGCCTGCTGGGCGAGCGCGCTGCCGGCGCAGCCCAGCGCCAGCAGGACAGACAGCACGATGCGCTTAGTCGACATGGCTCGTGTACAGGCTGTGGTGCGTGAGGATGAACAGGGTGCGCTTGTCGGCACCGCCGAAGATCAGCTGCAGCGGGCGCTCCGGCACGTCGATGCGGCCGCGTTCCTTGCCGTCCGGGCCGTAGATGAACACCTGGCCGTTGGCGACGTAGACGTTGCCGTCCGGGCCCAGCGTCGCGCTTTCGCCGCCGCGGTCGGCCACCTGCTTTAGGTCCGTGATGGCGCCGCCCTGGCCGACGAGCCCACTGAACGTGCGGTTCTCCGAGCCGTTCGTGAAGATCACGCGCTCGCCCACGCGCGCGCTGGTAAAGCCGTGCGTGTCGAGCGTGTCGGACCAGCGGTAGCCCATGTGGTCCGTCGGCCCCTGGCGCGTCACGCGCCACGCCGGGAGCACGAAGCTGCCGTCCGGCGACACGTATTCCTGCGCCTTCGGCTTGGCCACGTCGCGGGCGAACATCTCGCTCAGGGTGGTGAACTCGTAGGTCTTCGGATCGATCTGGTCCTGGAATTCGCCGTTCTGCCAGAAGTTGACGGGGATGGCCACGCGCGCATCCGCATGCGCTGCGATGGCCGTCGGCTTGATCATCGTGTAGCCGTCCGGCGTAGGCGGCACGTCCGGCTTGAACGCATACACGCTCGCGCTCGGGCCGTAGTGCGACACGACCATCACGTTGCCGCTGCGGTCGATGGCGAGGTTGATCGGGTCGAGCGGCGTGTCGCGCACGATCTCCAGGCCGCGGTCGCGGCTCCAGGCGTGGATGCGCTTGAAGTGGCGGTCGATGAAGTACAGCTTGCCGTGGGAGTCGACGGCGGCGCCGGCGATGGAATAGAAGCCGTCCGCGACCTTCTCGACCTTGCCGGAGGGCGCCGGCGCGGCCGTCTGCTTGCCCGTGTAGTCGAGGATCGCGAACTCGCGCTCGCGCACCTCGATGTTGTGCGTGACGTCGGTGATCGCGTTCTCGTACGGGTACTTCGACGCGCGCAGGTAGGTGGTGCAGCCGTTCTCGTCGCAGGTGGCGAAGCCGCTCTCGCCGTTCACGTGCACGTTGCGGAAGCGGATGTCGCTGGAGTTCGCGATGCGCACGGCCGTCACCGCCGGCTTGATGGAGCGGGTGACGCGGTAACCGTGGTAGTTCGCGATCAGGATGTTTTTCGAATTGCGGATATCGAGCGACACGGAATCCATGCCGTCGCGGACTTCTTCTTCCGTCTGCGGCGCATAGAACGACCAGTTCTCCACGCCGTCCAGCACGATCTCGTTGCGGATGTGGTGCTCCGCCGAGAGTTCGTACACGCGGCCCGGCGTCTTCGTGTTCGTCACATAGAAGCCCGCCTGCGCATAGCCGCTGGGCGACCAGATGCCGGTGAACGTGCCGCCGCCGCCGTCCGTCACCCAGACGCTCGGGTACTGGCGGTCCCACCACAGGGTCGTATCCCATTTCGCGGACTTCTGGTACGGATCGGCGCGCGTGCCGTCGTACAGGCGCGTGCCGTGGCCGCCCTGGATGCGCACGTCGTCGACCAGCGATTGCTCGCCCGCGCGCCACAGCAGCGCGACGGCGCGGTTGTTGACCTCACCCGTCGCGAGGCCGATGCCGGAGACGATGCCGGCGCCGCCGCGCGCGCTTTCCAGCAGCGCCTTCGGCGTGTCGACGCCCTGGAACAGGGGCGAGCCGTTCGGCAGCACGAGCTGCGTCAGGCCCGGGTGCAGGCCGACGATCACGGTGTCAGGCTTCATGCGGATCGTGTCGTTGACCATGTAGAAGCCCTGCGGCAGGTACACGACGCGGTTGCTGTCGATGGCTTTCTGGATCGCGGCCGTGTCGTCCGCGCGGCCGTCGCCCTTCGCGCCGAATTTGTGCACGTTGGCCCATTCCTTCGACGGCGGCAGCGCTTTCAGCACGCGCTGCGGAGACGATTTAGCCGACAACGGCGCGGTCTTGTAATTCGTCGTGAAGCGCCCCGGCGTACCCAACTGGTCGAGCTTCATGCCGTAGTTCAGTTCCGTGACCTCGTACGCGCGGCCGGCGCCCGCGAGGGTCTTGCCGCTGTCGCGGAACCTGGCAAAGGTCGGTACATTGCGAGCGCTGGCGTGGTCGAACGCGATCTGCGTGTAGACGTTGTCTTCGTTGCTGATGACGACGGCGGCCTTCGCCACGTTCTCGAAGCGGACGTTCTTCGCATACAGCCAGTCGCCGTAGCCGCGGTCGATGTCGATGCCGACCGGGGTGTCGCGGATGTCGACGTTGTCCAGGGTGAGCCCGGCCTCGTGCTCGCGGATGGCGGCGTCGCGCTGGCCGTCGAACGTCGCGTCGACGAGCGTGAACTGCCAGGCGGGCGACGTCTTCTCGGCGAGGATGCCGTAGCGGCCGCCGTGGAATTTCAGGTCGTACGCGATGTTCCCGACGTGGTAGACGCCGGCGAGGCCGCTGCCGATATGAAAATCGATGTGCGACAGGTTGGAGTGCTGCGCCGTGTGCATGCGCACGCCGGTGGCGGCCGGGTTGCCGTCGCCGATCTCGAAGTCGACGTTCGACAGCACGGAATAGAAGGTGGCGGAGTTCGCGTCGCGCACGTCCTTGTCCGCGCCGACGGCGCCCGCGACGGGCATCGGCACCTTGCCCACCGTGTATTGGTCGCCGCCGGTGAAGATCACCATGTTGGCGACGCCCTGCTGGAAGCCCGGCGTCTTCGGCGCCAGCACGAACACGGGACGCGTGGCGCCCACGCCGTACACGCGCACAGCGAGCGGGATCAGGATGCTCTTCGTGATGCGGTAGCGGCCGGAGGGCAGGAACACGACACCGCCTTCGCCCTTGTTGGCGGCGGCGTCGATGGCCTGCTGGATGGCGGCCGTGTCGTCCGTCCTGCCGTCGCCCTTCGCGTGCACGACGACGGCGCGCGGGTCCTCGGGCATGGTCTGGAAAGCGGATACGGAAGCGGCGGATGCCGGCGCGGCCAGCACGAACGCGAGCGCCAGCGCCGCCGGAAGCGGACGTAAAAGCGTTGAAAGCGTAGTCTTCATTTATAGTTATCCTTGAGTGACGAACAGCGACAACAACATCACGAACAGCAGTCCGAACACGCCGACGATGGTCTCCATCATCGTCCACGAGCGGAACGTATCCTTCAGCGACAGGCCGAAGTATTCCTTGAACATCCAGAAGCCCGAATCGTTCACGTGACTGAACATCAGGCTCCCCGCGCCGACGGCGAGCACCATCAGGTTCGGGTCGACGCCGGAGCTTTCCACGAGCGGCCCGACGACGCCCGCCGCCGTGATGCCGGCCACCGTGGCGGAGCCGAGGCAGACGCGGATCAGCGTGGCGACGGCCCAGCCGAGCAGCAGCGGGTGCACGGGCATGTGGGCGAGCTGCGTGCCCAGTTCCGCGCTGACGCCGGAATCGATCAGCACCTGTTTCAATCCACCCGCACCGGCGATGATCATCAGGATCGGCGAGATCTCGCGCAGCGCGCCCGCGGCGCTGTCGGTCGTTTTCGAGAACGGCTGGCCGCGGCCGATACCCAGCGTGACGACCGCAACGCCGTACGACAGCAGCATCACGACGAGCGGACTGGATAGAAACGCGAGCGGCTTGGACAGGTCGGGACGGACCATCGTGACGAGCGTGAGGGCACCCAGCACCACGACGGGCAGCAACGCGGTGAAGAAGCTGTTGAAGGTGCCCGGCAGCTCGCTGTCGGGAATCGCCTGCTGCGCGGTGCGGAACATCGGCGCGGGCTCCGCGCGGATGTGTTTCAGCGACATGGCGAAGATCGGCCCCGCGATGATCAAGGTCGGGATCGCAACGACGAGGCCATACAGCAGCGTCTTGCCCATGTCCGCGTGCACGGCGACGACGAGCGCCGTCGCGGACGGGTGCGGGGGCAGGAAGCCGTGCGCGATCGACAGGCCCGCCAGCAGCGGCATGCCCAGCGCCACGGCCGGGCGGCCCGACTGGTACACGAGCGAGAAGATCAGCGGGATCATCAGCACGAAGCCGACGTTGTAGTACAGCGGCATGCCGACGACGAAGCCGGTGACGGTCATCGCCACCGGGATCCGCGCCATGCCGAGCCGGTCGACGAGGCTGATGGCGATGCGCCGGGCCGCGCCGCTGTCGGCGATCAGCTTGCCGAACACGGCGCCCAGGCAGATCACGACGACCAGGGACCCGAGCAGGTCACCGATCCCCTTTTCGATGGCGCCCGGGATCTTCGCGGCGGGCATCCCCAGCATCAAGGCGGCGACGATCGCTGCGACGACGAACGCGAGGAGCGGCTGAATCTTGCCCCACGCGATCATCACCGTCAGCAGCCCGACCGCCAGCAGTACGGACAGGAGGTTCCACACGGCGGGCCTCCGCTCAGAAGTTGTAGCGCAGGCCGGCGCGGTAGGTGCGTCCCACGACGTCGTACAGGGCCGGGTTGATCGCGAAGCTCGGGTTGGCCTGCGGTGCCGGTTCCGGATCGCGGTCCGCCAGGTTGTCGATCTTGAAGTAGACCATCAGCTGCTTCGACACGTTGTAGCTGCCGCCGAAGTCGATGTAGGTCGCGCCCTTCATCTTGTTGTTGTAGATGGTCGGGTGGATCAAGGTCGACACCGGGCAGTTCGTCTGGCACTCGATGTACTCGTTGCTGTACTTGCCGTCGCTGAACCAGCGTTCCGTCAGCGTGAGACTCAGCTTGTCGTTATCCCATGTCTGCGTGGCCAGCACCTTCCACTTCGGCGTATTGCCCAAATTGACGCCCGCGCCTTCCGACGGGATCGTGCCGACGACGCCCGAATCCGTGATGAAGTGCAGCGTGCGGGTGGCCAGCGCGCGCACGGTGAAGCGGCCCGGCAGGCTGAATTTGTCGAGGTTCGTGCGGTATGCCGACTCGATGTCGAAGCCTTTCAGATGCAGCGAAGCGAGATTGAAGTTCTGCACCGTGACGTAGTTGTTGCCCGGGCTGTTCAGCACCATCGCCTGGCAGATCTCCTGGTTGCCGGCGACGCACAGGTCGACTTCCTGCTGGATCGACAAGGTCGAGATCACGTCGTTGACCTTGATGTCGTAGTAGTCGAGCGACGTCGAGAAGCCCGGCGCCCAGCTCGGCTGGCTCAGCACGATGCCGAACGAGTTGTTGCGCGCGATTTCCGGGCGCAGGTTCGTGTTGCCGACGGTGCGCTGCTGCACGCTGACCGTGTTGCCCTGGTACTGGACCTGGTTGTTGACGACGACCGGCGCCGCGAACAGTTCGGACAGGTTCGGTGCGCGCACGTCCTTCGAGCTGACGGCGCGGAAGCGCAGGCCGTCGATGGGCGTCTTCCACGTGGCGCCGATCTTCCAGCTGCTCACGCTGCCGGCCGTGCTGTACTTGGTCTGGCGGTCGGCCAGGTTCAGGTTCGCTTCGCCCCAGGTGTCCGACTTCAGCACGGGCAGGTTCAGCTCGACGTACGCCTCGCGCACGTTGTACGAGCCTGCGCCGTTGTGATAGTTACCGGCATACCAGTTGTTGCCGACCGTGCTGTTGAGGGTGGGGTCGGCCGGGTAGGCGGCGCCGCCGATCGAATCGGGAGAGACGCCGGCGCCGTATGGGTCGCCGTGCACGTCATACTTCTCGCGGCGCCATTCGGCACCGGTCGCCATCGACAGCGGGCCCGCCCAGCCGTCCCAGATCTCGCCGTTGAAGTTGGCGCTGGCCACGTCCTGGCTTTGCGTCGTGCGCTGGATCGGGCCGGCGGCCGGCGCGATATAGCCCCAGGCGGCCGGATCGACGGGGTTGTTGCCGATGATGTTCAGCGGTACGCAACCGTTCGCGGTGGCCACGGCGTTGCGGCAGATGATCTTGCCGCTGGCATCGCGCACGGCATCGATCGCATTGTTGTAGCGCGTGTTCAGCGTGATGTCGTGGACGTTGATGTTCGTCGTGTTCTCGCCGTGTTCCGCATACGCGTCGTACGACCATTCCTTGCCGAACAGGTTGAACCTGCCGTCCGCACCGACGACGAAGCGGCGCTGCGTGCGCGTCGGATGCACGTTGATGTTGGCGGGGAAGATGGCGTTCGCCGTGCCGTACTGGAAGCTCTTGATGTTGTTGGCCGCGCAGGCCGCCGCGATCGACGCCGGCAGGAACGGGTTGTCGCACTGGATCGTCAGGTTGGCCTGCTTGGCCGCGCCCGGATTCGGCGAGAAGTGCGATTTCACCTGCGCATAGTTGGCGGTGAAGTAGATCTCGTTATCCGCGTCGAGGTCCCACGACAGGCGCGTGTAGGCGACCTGCCGCTTGAAATTCATCGCGAGGTTCGTGCCCGCGCCCACGCTGCCGGAGAGATCGCCGCCCACGCAGAACGGGTTCACGCAATTCGTGACCTGGCCGGTGCCGGTCGGCACGCCGTTCGAGCCGTAGTTGAATTGGTACGGCACGCCGCCGTCGCCGAACGCGGTGCCCTGCAGCGGGCCGTTCGTGATCAGGCCGTATTTCGAATACTGGTATTGCTGGGCGTGGTCGATGGCCATGTATTCCGGCTTGCCGTCATTCGTCTGCGACAGCGGACGGCGCTGGAACACCGTGTTGCGGTACCACGTGCGGCCGCCCGCGCCCACTTCGCCGAAGCCTGGGGAATCGATGCCGTTTTCCTTGCTGAACTCGCCGCTGACGGTCGCGTGCAGGCGGTCGTTCAGGAAGCCCTTGCCCCAGGCGGCCTGCAGGGTGCCGCTCTTGTCGTCGTGGTATTTCGTCTGGCCACCCTCGACGTTCGCTTTAAAACCCGTGAATTTTTTGTCGGTGATGAAGTTGACGACACCGCCCACCGCATCGGACCCGTACGATGCGGACGCACCGCCCGTCACGACGTCCACGCGTTTCACCAGCAGTTGCGGGAACTGGCTGACGTCCGTGACACCGGTGACGTTCGCGCCGACGACGCGCTGGCCGTCGAGCAGCGTCAGGGTCCGGATCGTGCCCAGGCCGCGCAGGCTCAGCGAGCTCAGGCCCTGGATGCCGCTCGACGTGCTGTTGGTGCTCGTCGTGCGGCCCGTGCTGCCCTGCAGCGCCGGCAGTTCGGCCAGCGTGTTGAACAGGTTCGGCTTGGCGGCCTTTTCCAGGTCGGCGCTGGACAGGCTCGTCGTCGGCGTCGGCTGCGTGAAGCCGCGGGCCGCGATGCGCGAGCCGGAAATGCGCACGACGTTCGCTTCCGGGACGGCGGGGGCGGCTTCAGGGGCCTGGGCTGCCTGGGCATCCGTCGCTGGCTGTTGTGCCGGTTCGGCTTGCTGCGCATGGGCAGCGCCCAGCATGCCGCAGGCGCTGGCGACGGCGAGGTTGATGAGGGTGCGTTGCAGTGGTGTACGCATGGTAGTCTCCATTATTCTCATGTGGTCGGCATGCCGCCTCGGATGGGCGGCTGGGCCGGTGCGACGGCTTACTTACTTATTGATCGATGCGATGATGCTGGCCACCAGGGCTTCTGGCGGCTGGGTAATGTCCAGGGTGATACCGGCCTCGTCGGGGTGCAGCGGCTCGAGGTCGCGCAGCTGGCTGTCCAGCAGGGTGATCGGCATGTAGTGGCCGATGCGCGTCTGCATGCGCGCCGCGATCATGCCGCGCGGACCTTGCAAGTGGGCGAAGCGCAGGTTCGGATCGGCCTGGCGCAGCAGGTCGCGGTAGCGCCGCTTGAGCGCCGAGCACGACACGACGACGCCCGTGCCGCGTTCGCGCGCGGCGCCGATTTCGTTGGCCAGGGCCTGCAGCCAGCCGGCGCGGTCGTCGTCCGTCAGCGGCACGCCGGCCGACATCTTGACCACGTTCGGCGCCGGGTGATACGCGTCGCCCTCGAGGAAGGCAACGTCGAAGGCCGCGGCGAGGGCGGCAGCGATCGTGCTCTTGCCGCAGCCGCAGACGCCCATGATGACCCAGCGGTAGCCTTCGCCCGACTGGTTGGATACATCGCTTGGTGATGCCATTCTGTCTCTCTTTCTGTTCAATTCGAAGCGACCGTTAGCGCTATCATTTTTGCCAAGTCTTCAATAAGGCGGGACGTTTGTAAAGCGATATTCATGTTGCGGAGCAAACTGTGCGGGAGGCAATCCATGCAATCTGCATGAAACGATGGGAATATTTCCGCTGCACCAGAGGGAAACTATCGAAACAGGACTGATAGCGCTATCAGTTGTGCACAGCGATACGTGTGGAAAGCGTGTGGCGTTTACAACACGTTTGCATCGCCGGGCGTCGACGTGCCCGTGATCTTGGTGCGGTGCAGGCGCATCTGCACGACGAACATCCGCAGCGCGGCCAGGAAGGGAACGGAGAGGAAGATGCCGGACACGCCTGCCAGTTCCTCGCCGGCGAGCAGGCCGAACACGACGAGGATCGGCGGCACGTCCACGCCCTCGCTCATCAGCCAGGGGCTCAGCATGTAGTCCTGGAAGACGCGGTAGCCGCCGATGAAGACGATGATCCAGCCCACGTGTTCATAGCCGCTGAACAGGGCGACGCCCACGATGGCCGCCGCCGCGACGAGCGGGCCCAGCACGGGAATCACTTCCAGCACGGCCGCGACGCCGGCCAGCAGCAGCGCGAACGGCACCCCCAATAGCGACAACACGAGACCGTAGGCGGCGAGCGTCGCCAGCGACAGCAGGGCCAGCGCCCGCACATAGCTCGACAGCACGGTGTTCAGGCCGTGCAGCACGTCCGTCCAGAAGGCGCCGTTGCGGCGGTGGCGCATCGCCACGAGCAGCTCGTCGAAGACGGGCGCCTGCAGGATCATCAGGAAACTCAGGATCGGGACGACGACGACGTAGATCAGGTTGCCGGCCAGGTGCATCAACCCGAAGCCGATGTTGCGCACGAACGGCATCGCCTCCGCCGAACCGCCCTGCAACAGGTCGCGCAGGAAGGCGGCCAGGCGCGCGCGCAAGGGTTCGAGCAGGTGGGGCAGCGGCAGGCGCCGCTCCAGCGTGGCGGGATCGAGCAGGGTCGGCAACTGTTGTGCGAGCGCCGTCGCCTGCGCGGCCAGCGTGTTGCCGAACAGCCCGACGGCCAGCGCGACGAGCCCGACCACGACGAGGTAGACGAGGCACAGCAGGAGCGTGCGCGGCATGCGGCCGCCGACGACGCGCTGGGCCAGCACGAACAGCGGATAGATCAGGTAGCTGAACAGCACGGCGATCAGCATCACCAGCAGCGTCGTCCGCACGAGAAAGACGCCATACAGGCCTGCAATCACCAGCGCGGCCGTCCACACCACGCGGGCCGTACGCGCATCGATACCGAACACGGCGTCTCCCTGTCAGCGGCCCGCCGCTGCGGCAGGCCTTGTCATGATGATACGGCGAGGGCGTCTTCGCTGGCGCGCAACTCGGCCTGAGGGTGCTACATTAAGCGTGCACGGAACACGGAGGACACGACGTGAAACGCAGCTATCGCTGGGCAACGGAGCAGGGTGGCGGCCTGGAGCATGTCGAGCTGGACACCGGGAACGCGGACGTGACGGCCGAAGGCGTCCTCATCGGCCCCGCCGGCGGCCGGTTGTTCGCCTGCAGTTATCTGTTGTGCTGCGACGAACAATGGCGGGTGCGCCGTCTCGACGTCCATGTCGCGGGCAAGGGGAGAGTGAGTCTGCGCGCCGACGGGGTCGGCAACTGGACTGACGCGGACGGCACGCCGTTGCCGGCGCTGCAGGGCTGCACGGACGTCGACCTGTCCGGCAGCCCTTTCACGAACACGCTGCCGATCCGGCGCCTCGGTGACGCGCTGCGCGATCGCCAGGAAATCCGCGTTGCGTACGTCGACCTGCCCAAGCTCGACGTCCAGCCCGTCGCGCAGGCGTACACGCGCGTGGCGCCGGACCGGGTGCGGTTCGAAAGCCTGTCCCGCCCGTTCGCCGCCGACCTCGACGTCGACGGCGACGGCATTGTGCTGCGCTACGAGGGGTTGTTTACGCGCGTTGCGGGCTGAGCATTGTGGCTCGGCGCTGCGCCGATCCACGTCAGGCGGTGCCACAGGGCTTCCAGCGGACCCTGCTTGTGATGCTTGAGCCACCAGGCGCTGAAGCAACCCTGCAACACGGCCAGCACGATGCCGATCGCCAGCGCCATCACCGTACCCGCCACCGCGTACAGGCCGAAGCCGAAGCCGTGGTACAGGGTCGTGCCGACGATCGATTGCATCATGTAGCTCGTCAGGCTCATCCGGCCCAGCCAGCGGAGCGAGCCCAGCACGCGCGCGCCGGCAGGACGGCGATACAGCAGCGCGAAGCCCGTCACGAGCAACAGCATGATGTCCAGGTTGAGCAGCGGCTTGACGATGGCGTCCAGCGGCCGGCGCAGGGCCTCGGCGGGGAACCACGCTGCCAGGTGGCCGTGGATGAAGATCAGCGGACCGAGCAGCAACAATGCCCCGAAAAAGACGCGGCGCCAGATGCTGATGTTCCTGTCATTCACGGCGAACAGCCCGAGGCGGCCGGCCAGCATGCCGAACATGAACAGCGCGGGAATCTGCAGGAGGCGGCCCATTTCCCAGCTCCACAGCAGCACGGCCTGCTTGCCGTTCGTGAGGTTGCCGATCCAGACGTCGAGCAGCGAACCGTGCTTCAGGTATTCTTCGGCGCGGCCGAAGTATGCCCAGGAGGCGGGATCGGGCAGCTTGCCCGGCGCACTGCCCAGCGCCGCGAACGCATCGAACCACGCGACCGGCTGCAGGCTGAGGAAGCAGGCCAGCAGGAAGACCGTCCACGTACCGAGGCGCGCGACCGGGATCAGCACGAGGCCGAGCACGGCATACATCGCGAGGATGTCGCCCTCGTAGAACGCGGAATTCACGAGCCCGAACCCGAGCAGGAGCAGCATGCGCCAGGCAAAGCGCGGCCGGAAATCCTCCCCGCGCCGGGCCCGGGCATCGTCCTGCAGGTGGAACGTCAGGCCGAACAGCAGGGCGAAGATGGCATACGACTTGCCGCCGAACAGGGCGAACATCGTATCCCAGATGTGTTGCCCCAGCTCCTTCAGCCAGGCCGGCTCGCCGGGCGGCGAAAAGTAGAGATCGAAGTGCTCGATGTTATGCAGCAGCATGATCGAGACGATGGCAAAGCCGCGCAGGGCATCGACCAGGTCGAGGCGGGAGTCGGTACGGGGCATGTCGGGGGAGGGCGTCATGGTTTTCCTGTCCGTTTTTGGGCCCGGTCATTCTAGTTTGGAATCGTTTTCATCTCCACTATATTTTTTACAACGCCCGCGCTTATTTCTCGTTATAAGTTCACATCTGGTTACAAACTGCCGGTGTTTGTCGGCATCCCGCAACGGTGAAAAGTTTTTTCCGAGCGGCAAAGCAAAGTTCTCGCAAACCGTTTAGAATTGCCTCCCATCAGCTTTCCACGCGCCAACCGCTCGGTTGGCGTTTGCTTTTTTATCCAGACATTTTTTTAAAAAAAGTCATCTACCAAATGCAAAATAATCTGCCCGCCACGACTGCCGTCCGCTCTTGCAGCCTCCCGCTCGCGCAATCGCAGTCGTTCGCCCTGCCGCTCCTGTTCACGGTGTTTGGCGTGATCATGGGCTCGTGGGCCGGCCGTATTCCGGCCATGGCCGAGCGCGCGCACGTGTCGCACTCGGCGTTGTCGATGGTCCTGCTGTGCGGCGGCCTCGGTGCCGTTCTGTCGTACCCGATTTCATCGCGCATGATGAGCTCGCTTGGCGCCCGCAAGACCATGCTCATTTCCGGCCTGGCCCTGCTGGCCGTGCTGGTCGCCATCGGCGGCGCGCCGACCGTGCCGCTGCTGATGATGGCCGTCCTGAGCCTGGGCATCACGGCCAGCACGTTCGACGTCGCCGTCAACTCGGCCGCCACGAAGCGCGAAAAGGAGACGGGCAAGTCGGAACTGTCGAAGCTGCACGGCCTCGGCTGCGCCGGCGGCCTGGCGGGTGCGACCCTGGGCAGCCTGATGGCCGGCCTGCACATCGCGCCGCTCACGCACTTCGTGATGCTGGCCGGTCCGCTGGCCCTGGCCCTCTACTATGGCTATGCGTCGCTGGATGCGGATGACGCCGGCGAAGTCGTCGAGAAAAAATCGTTCTCGCTGCCGCGCGGCCCGCTGCTGTTCCTGGGCGCACTCGGCTTCCTCGGTTCGATGGCCGAAGGCAGCATCGCCGACTGGAGCGGCGTGTTCCTGAAAGAGCATTTCGGTGCGTCGGACGGCCTGGCGCCGCTGGCCCTGTCGTCGTTCTCCGTGATGATGCTGCTGGCCCGCCTCGTCGGCGACAAGCTCAAGGTCCGCTGCGGCGCCCGTCCGCTCGTCACCAGCGGCTCGATGCTGGGCGCCGCCGGTCTGTTCTTTGCCGTGCTGTCGCCGAATGCCTACTTCGCCCTGTTCGGCTTCGCCGTCGCCGGCATGGGTATGGCACTGGTCTTCCCGTTCGTGTTCAGCGCGGCGGGCGCGCAAGGTCCGGCGGCACTGGCCGGCGTGGCCAGCCTGGCCTACAGCGGCAGCCTGATGGGTCCGCCGGTCATCGGCGCCATCGCCCAGGGCATGGGCATGCAGATCGCCATCGCCTACATCGGCGGCCTGGCTTGCCTGATCGCTTTCGTGGCCAGCCGTTCGCGCCTGCTGAAGTAATCATCCTTTCTTCCTTGTTCAGGGCGGTGCCGATGGCGCCGCCCTGTTTTTTTTTGCGCTGTGCCAAGCTCGCGCGCATTCCGCAGAACTCCAGTACGCCTGCGTACTCCAAGCAAACGTCACTCGTCTGCCCAGGATCGGAGTTGCCATGCAAAGCGAAATCGATGCCGTGTCCGTCGTCTGGTTCCACGACCGCCAGCTGCGCGAACGCGACTGGCCCGTGATGTCGCACGTCTCCGCCGATGCGGGCGGGTTGGGCTTATGGGAATGGATCGCCGCCAACCACCGCTACAACGGCCTGCTGTGGCGCGAGGAAGACCGGGCGCGCCGGCTGGACGTGCCGCCTTCCGAGATCGCGGCCGGCAAGCGCCTGATCGACCGCTACAACCAGAAGCGCAACGACGCGGTCGAATCCATCGACGAAGGGCTGCTGGCCGGCCTGCGCCACGTCGTCTGCGTGCCCGATGCGCGGCTCTCCAGCGAAACGGCCGGCGCCATGATCGACCGCCTGTCGATCCTCGCCCTCAAAATCCACCACATGCGCGCGCAGACGCAGCGCGCCGACGCGGACGATGCCCACGTCCGCGCGTGCACCGCCAAGCTCGACCGCCTGCTCGCGCAGCGCCAGGACCTGATGTCCTGCCTCGACCTGCTGCTCACGGAAGCGCGGTCCGGACGGGCATATTTCAAGCTCTATCGCCAGTTCAAGATGTACAACGATCCCGCCCTGAACCCGTACCTCAACGGCCAGGCGCAGGGGGATGGAAGGGCGGCGCCGTGAACGAGACGATCGACGTCCTGATCCCGACGCGCAACCGCCCCGCGGCGCTCGCGGTCACGCTGACGGCGCTCGGCGCGCAGACCTGGCCGTCCCTGCGCATCGTGCTGGCCGACCAGTCGGATGGCGACGGCGTCTGCACGCATGGGGAGGTGCAGGCGGTATTGCGCTACCTGCGCGTCACCGGCCGCAGCGTGGACACGTTCCGGCGCCCGCGCCGCCGCGGCATGGCCGAACAGCGCGCCTTCCTGCTGGCCCAGGTGCGCGCGTCCTGCTGCCTGTTCGTCGACGACGACGTGATCCTCGAGCCGGACCTCATCGCCCGGTTGCATGCCGTCCTCGGCGAAGAACGCTGCGGCTTCGTCGGCAGCGCCTTGCACGGGTTGAGCTACCTGGGCCAGTTGCGGCCGATGCAGGAAGCGATCGAATTCTGGGACGGCCCCGTGACGCCGGAAACCGTGCGGCCCGGCAGCCCGGCGTGGGCACGCCACCACCTGCACAGTGCGGCGAACCTGTTCCACGTGCAGACCCGCCTGGCGGACGGGGCCGGGGCAATCTCGCGCAACAGGCGCTACAAGATCGCCTGGGTCGGCGGCTGCGTGATGTTCGATACGGCCAAGCTGCGCGCCGGGGGCGGTTTCGACTTCTGGCGCGACCTGCCGGCCCAGCATTGCGGCGAGGACGTGCTGGCCCAGCAGCGCGTGATGGCGCTTTACGGCGGCTGCGCAATACTGCCGTCCGGTGCGTATCACATGGAACTGCCGACGACCATCACGGCACGGGCCATCGATGCGCCTTATGTGTTGCCGCTGACGTAATACCGATGAGCGAGCCGCATGATGCGACCGGCCTATGATCGTCTCGACGAGGTGCGCAGAATCGTCGTGCTGCGCCCGAGCGCGGTGGGCGATTTCGTGTTCGCACTGCCGGCCTTGCACGCGCTGAAGCAGGCGTATCCCGCGGCCGAGCTGGTCCTGGCGGGAAAAGCCTGGCATCGCGCGTTCCTGCAGGGGCGGCCCGGACCGGTCGACCGCGTCGTCGAGGTGCCGCCTCTGCAAGGCGTGGGGGCGGCGGAGACGGTCGTGGAACAGGTGGAGCGCTTCGTCGATGCAATGCGCGCCGAACGTTTCGATATCGCATTGCAGATGTTCGGGGGAGGGCGTCATTCGAATCCATTCCTGTTGCGCTTCGGTGCGCGCCTGACGGCGGGGGCCTGCGCGCCGGGCGTGCCCTTGCTCGATCGCTGGGTGCCGTATCGCGAACCCAGCCCGCGCAGGCTGGCCTTGCTCGAGATCGCGGGGCTGGCCGGCGCGGAAATGCGGCTGGCGCTTGACGCGCAACCGGAACTCGCGCTCACGGAAGCCGACCGGCACGAGGCTGCGGCGATCATGCCTGGGCTGGCGGGCAAACGACTCATCGTGCTGCAGCCGGGGTCGACCGATCCGCGCCGCTGCTGGCCGGCGCCATCGTTCGCGGCACTGGGTGACCGGCTCGCGCAGGACGGCGCCTGTGTCGCCGTCAACGGTTCGCCGGAAGAAATGGATCTTGTGCACGAGGTCGTGGCGCGCATGCATGCGCCGGCCATCGCACTCGCAGGCCGGCTGAGCCTGGGCGGGCTGTGCGGCCTGCTGGCGCGCGCCGCGCTGCTCGTGTCGAACGACACCGGCCCGCTGCACCTGGGTCTCGCCCTGGGCGTGCCGAGTGTCGGCATCTTCTGGCTGACGAACCTGATCGACGGGATGCCGTTGCGTCCCTCGACCCTGCACGCGGCCTTGTCGGTGCGGACACGCTGTCCCGTCTGCGATGAGGACAACCTGCGAACGCGCTGTCCGCACGATGTGAGCTTTGTCGCGGATGTCGGCATCGACGAGGTGGAGGCGCTGGCCCATGCGGCATTGGCTCATCAATAAATTCACCAGTAAGGCCACATGCCGACACTGCGCTGGCGGCTCGGTGCCGTGCCGGACAGTAATGCACGTGCATGTTGCAGGACCACCTGGGCGCGCTCCGCACCGGGATCCCAGATGCAGCGGTGCGTATGGCGGTCGAGCGGCGCCCAGCGGGCAATGTCGGCCTTGCTGAACACGACGACGCTCTTGAGCCCGAGGCCCGCCGCGATGTGGGACACGCCCGTGTCATTGCAGAGCAAGAGCCTGGCATCGCGCATCAGGACGGCCATCGCACCGATCGAGATGGGCGCGGCGGCGTCGAGCGGCGTGTGATGCATGCGGGACGCGACGTCGGCGGTGAGGTCTGCTTCCTCGGCCGATCCGGTCAACACCACCTTGAGGCCGAACTCGGCCGCGAGGCGGTCGCCGACTTCGGCAAACAAGGCCGCCGGCCAGCATTTGTCCCGCTTGCGTGCGCCCGGATGGATGCACAGGTAGTGGCCGGGCGTGAGCGTCGCGCCGAGGCCGCTGGCGCGCCATTCATCTTCGTCGTCGCGTGACAGCGGGAATTCCAGGTGGACCCCCGTCGATGGCGCGCCCAACTGCTCCATCAGCGACAGGAGACGCTCCGGTTCCGCGCCGATTTCCGGATAGGGAAACAGGACGGTGCGGTCGCGGACGACGGGCGCGCCACGGCAGAACCCGGCCATCGCCTGCGCGCCGAAGCCGCTGACGATGTCGTTGCTCACGTCGCCGCTGCCGTGCAACTGGAGCGCCAGCGCGAACTGGCGGGTGCAGAGACTGTTGTAGAAACGGGCGAGCGCCTCGTGCCGCACCGGTTGCTCGGGCAGCAAAGGGTGACCGGGAAAGGCGATGAATTCGTCCACGCAGGCACTGAACCGGTCTGCGAATTGCTGCGCCCATGGCAAACCCACCAGCGCGATGTCGGCACGGGGCAGGGCGGCGCGCAGCGCGCGCAGGGCGGGCACCGCGCACAGCATGTCGCCCAGGTGGAGGGCGCGGAATACGATGACCGAAGGCGGATCGAGGCGTTGCAGCAGTGGTCGACGGTACACTTCTTCCTCCATTAAAACGTGCGGTCGTGCGCGCGTCTTTCCGGTGAGGTCGCCTTATCCGCGCAACAGACCGTCGAGGACATTGCGCGTGACGCGCTCCAGTTGGCGATCCCGGCCGGCGTCGAGGACTTGCGCCCAGTCGGTGGTCCCGGCCGAAAACACGGTGCCATTGCGCGAGAACAGGCCCATGGCCGCCGTGTGGATGCCTTCGCCGGCCGCGTGGCGGGCACGTGCCGGCAATTCCTGCCAGCCGGGGCCCAGGCGCGCCGCCGCCAGCAAGGCATAGCCGTCCGGCGTGCCGTCTTCGTCCGCCCAGGCGGACAGCAATGCGCCATGGCCGACATCGAAAACGTCGAGCGGGACGCCGTCGCATTCATAGCCCGCCAGCGGCGGCCAGCTATGCCGTGCGAGCGCGTCGCCGCGGGCCAGGCCGGTCTCCGTGAAGATCCAGTGATCCGGCTGCTGGACGTGATAGCCGCCGGACGTGCGCGGACCATCCCACCAGCCGCCGCCATGCCGGTAGCTGGCACCGCTCAGGCTGTCTTCCGGACGCGCGGCGCCGCGCGGCGACCACCAGTGATCGCGGGCGCCGTGCGGGCCGCCCTGGTGGCAGACGATGGCCGTCCCGTCATCGGCGACGTGGATGCGCCACCAGCACACATTCCCAGCGAAGAAGGCGAGATTGCCGCCGAGGGAGACGAAGTCCTCGACGGCGTCGCGTGTCGCGGTGCTCCAGTATTCGTCATGGCCGGCCGATACGAGCAGGCGGTAGCCCGCCAGCAGCGCCGGGTCGGCGTGGATGTCGAGGTCCGTGCAGAAGTCCGCGCGGTAGCCATTGCGCGCCAGCCAGCGGATGAAGCGCGCATCCCAATGGGCGAACGTCTGGCGGGGCGATGCGGCGTCGTAGTGGTCGGCGGCACACCACACGGGCCCGCCGATGCCGCCGCCGGGACGGCGCAGCGAGACCCGTGCGCCCGGCGGCTCGATCGAACGCGGCGGGTGGACGTAGAAGCAGCCGCCGCCGCTGGCGTTATAGGCGTGGTAGGTGGCCAGCGGCAGCTTGTAGAGCATGCCGCGCCCGCCCGGCCGTGCGCGTACCACGAACAGGGCGGCGCCGTGGCCGCGGGCCAGGTCGAACGTGGTCTTGCGTCCTTCTTCTTCGAAGTCGGCGATGTAGACGGCCGAGGGCCAGTCCGGAGGGATAGGGAAGGGATAGGCCGGCCAGTGCCAGTCCGCGTCCGGCGCGGCATCGGCGGCCCATGCGCCGGGTAGCCAGTCGCTGCGCAGCATTTCGACCGGGCCGTCGCTCCAGCGATAGAACGTGACGCGGAAACGGCGGCTGTCGGTCGACACGTGCAGGTGCAGCGTGGCGCCGGGCAGTACGCTGGCCCGACCTGGATACGCACGGATCATGCGGGAAGCTCCGGTTCGATCCGTTTGGTCACGAGGAAAGGCGGCATCGCGAGCGCGTGCAGCGGCATGCGGCGGAACGATGCGAGCGCTTCCTCCGGCGTTTCCACGATCGGTTCGTCCTTGCCGTTGAACGACGTGTTCAGCAGGACGGGCACGCCCGTGCGCGCGTCGAAGCCCGTCAGCAGGCGGCGCAGCAGCGGATCGTCGTCCGGGCCGACGGTCTGCAGGCGCGCGCTGCCGTCCACGTGGGTGATGGCCGGCACGCGCGCCATCATGCCTGGTCGGACCGGCGCGGCGAACTGCATGAAGGGCGAGGTACCGGGCAGGTCGAAATACTCGGCGGCCCGTTCGGCGAGTACGACGGGTGCCAGCGGACGGAACCATTCGCGCTGCTTGACGCGCGCATTGATCCAGTCGCGGACTTCGGCCTGGCGCGGGTCGGCCAGGATGCTGCGGTGGCCCAGGGCACGCGGTCCGAATTCGCTGCCGCCCTGGTACAGCGCGAGTACGCGGCCCCGGCACAGCAGGTCGAGCATGTGGCTGCATAGGGCGTCGGTATCCGCCAGATGGACGATGTGTAAATCGTCCCGGTCGGCCAGGGCGGCTTCGATGTCGTCGTGTCGCGGGACGGGGCCCAGGTAATCGTGGGTCCAGCGGTAGGCGCAGCCGGCGCCGGCCAGTTCGGTGAGGCCGTACAGCGCGCAGCCCAGCGCGGTGCCGGCATCGCCCGGCGCGGGCGGAATGAAGACCTGTTTGAACGGCGTTTCCCGCAGCAGGCGCTCGTTGGCCGAACAGTTCAGCGCCGTGCCGCCGGCGAAGCACAGGTTGTCCAGCCCCGTCTCCGCATGCAGCCAGCGGGCCACGGCCAGGATGGCGTCCTCGAAGACGCGCTGGCCCGCCGCCGCCAGGTTGGCGCAGTCGGCGAAGGCGACCCCCGGCTGGCCGTAGCGGAAGCGTTCGTGGTCGCGCAGGATGTCGCGCCAGGCCGGCGGCAACGTCACCTGTCCGCCTTCGACGGCCAGCGGCGGCAGGCCCAGCGCATGCGGCTGGCCGTGCGGGGCGAGTCCCATGACCTTGCCTTCGTTGCCTTCGCCGGGGAAGATGGCCTGCGTCAGCAGGAAATAAAACATGCCGAGGCCGACGAGGCGCATGTCGTCCCGGTCCCACAGGTGCTTGCCGATGCAGTGCACGCGTTCGCGGTCGGCGCGGTAGAACGAGGCGACTTCGCGCCAGTCGCCCGGCACGTATGCCGCGCCGCTCCAGTGGTCGGTCAGGTCCGCGACGGGGCTTCCCTGGCCGTCGATGACCATGACGGCGGCCTCGCGGAAGGGCGACGGGTGGAAGACGCTGACCAGGTGCGCCAGGTGGTGCGAGATGCGCACATGCCGGCAGCCGGGGGCGAGGCGCAGCGTCGCGCCGAGTTCCGTGTCGTACCGGGCCTGGTGGCGCGCCTCGTCGTCGCACGAGAAGCATTCGACCACGATGTCGATGGGCCGCTCCGGCCACGGCAGGCGCGGTCCGTAATGGTCGCGGACGTCGCCCGGCCGGCCCCAGTGATGCTTGTGGCGCGTGAGCCGCTCCTTCTGGATCGCCCACAGCAGCCGCGAGCCCTGCATCAGGCAGGCACTGGCGTCCTGGGTCCGGTTAATACCGAGCACGACGGGAACATCGGTCATCGTTTCCTCCGCGTTGGGTTGCGATGCAACGGTCCTGCTGAGGCTTGGAGCACGATGAGCTGGATTAGTTCATCCATTCGCGCGGTCGTTGGATGTCGATGCGGCGGAAGGCGGCAGGAGCGGCCTGAACGGTACGGCGAAAGACGGTATCATCGACGGCAGTGCCCTTGATGACGGATTCCCCATGCTCCAGACGCCCGCCTCGTTCACGCCCCTGATGGCTCCGCAGCAGGATGCCGCACCGCTGTCCTTCGTCTTCCACGGCGGGCGGCTGCTCGTGCGCGAGGCCGACCTCGGCCTGCCCGACGAGGCCGCGGTCCGCAGCCTCGCCCTCGACCCGCCGCGCCTGCAGCCGGTAGGCCTGCTGGACGGCCGCTATTGCCAGACGGCCTGGGTCGACGACGAGGCCCTGGCACCGTCCGGCTACGCCTGGCGCGGGCTACGCTCGCTGTTCGGGGAGTTCGACGAAGGCCGCCTCGGCGTGGCCGCGCGCGCCTGCCAGGTCGCCGAATGGGCGCGTACGCACCGCTTCTGCGGCGCCTGCGGCAGCGGCACCGTGCTGGCGGCGGGCGAGCGTTGCTTCAAGTGCGTGAATTGCGGCCACATGGCCTATCCGCGCATTTCGCCGGCGATGATGGTCCTGATCCGCAACGGCGACAAGGTGCTGCTGGCGCTGCACACGCAGTCCGCCGTCAAACGCTTCGTGCCGCTGGCCGGCTTCCTGGAAGCGGGCGAGACGATCGAGGAAGCCGTGCACCGCGAAGTGTTCGAGGAAGTCGGCCTGCGCGTGCACAACCTGCGCTATTTCGGCAGCCAGTCGTGGCCGTTCCCGCACTCGCTGATGATCGCGTTCACGGCCGATTACCTGGACGGCGACATCCGTACCGACCCCAACGAGATCAGCGAGGCGCGCTGGTTCGGACCAGGCGACGAATGGCCGGAGCGCGTGCCGCACGTGTCGATCTCGAGCATGCTGGTCGACAGCCACCGGCCGCCCGGCCGCTGACGGCCAGCCGCTCAGGGCGTGGGCGTGGCGGCGATCTTGCCTTCCACGCGCAGCGCCAGCGGCGTTTCTTCCGGCCGCGTGCCCGTGCTGCGCATGCGCACGACGCGCTGCATCAGGTCGAACCAGAACGGGGCGCCGAACAGCGCGGTCGACGCCGTGACGATCCAGCCGGCGACCTGCAGCGCGAAATCGGCATTGGGTACCGGCGGGAACCGCGTCCAGCCGATCGGCAGCGCCATCAGGGCGTCGAACACGGCCGGGTCCAGTGCGCCGGGCGCGTCATGGAGATGCGCGGCGAGGCCCGGCTGCTGCCACAGGGTGCGGAACAGATGGATGCTGTCGATGTTGAACAGGATCGCCAGCAGCAGCGCCAGTAGCAGGGAAATCAGCAGCTGGCGCCGCTTATAGGTGCCGGACATGCGCGCCATCGCGTTGTCGAACCAGCCGGCCAGCATGTCCTGGAATTGCTGCAGGTCGCGCGCGCGCCCGTACAGCCCGCGCATCACCTGCCGCACCTGCGGATCGGGGATCGTCTCGATGGCGTTGCCGAGCTGGGCGAAGTCGCCTGGCGCTTTCCAGAGGCTGTCGACCAGGGCAATCGCAAAATGTGCGGGTTCGATGTACGATGGCCGCGTACGCATGTCCCGCTCGTCCGGCTGGGTGCCGTCCGTGTGCGGGTTGACCAGCGGATGCAGGTAGACGGCGCGCGCCAGCCCGTCGAAGCGCGGGTCGTTGAGCATGGTCTTGACGCCCGCCAGCAGGGTGTTGGCACGCAGCCGGAACGCCGCGGCCAGCGCTTCCTGCAAGGTGCTGACGATCAGGGCGACCGTGCCATAACAAAATGTCAGGCCGATAGCGACTTCCAGGACAGTGCTCCCAAGCATGGCTGTTCTCCGCGCAGTGACAGGACGTCGCCTACGCTAGCGCATCCGCCACAGTCCGGCTTTCGTTTTGCGCAAGGAAGCCGCCGGCATCTGTGGATCCGCTCCATTTTCTATATACTCTCGGCAATCGAAAATTTTAGGGTTAACCATGTCTGACAAAGAAGTCTTCACCGAGAATGACTGGCGCCGCCTGCTGGTAAGCCTTGGCGAAGATCCCAACCGCTCCGGCCTGCACGAGACGCCCGCGCGTGTCGCCAAGGCCTGGAAACACTGGACTTCCGGCTACGACCAGGATCCGGTCGAGATCCTCAAGGCATTCGAAGACGGCGCCGAGGAGTACAACGAATTGATCGTCGTGCGCGGCATTCCGGTCTACAGCCATTGCGAACACCACCTGGCGCCGTTCTTTGGCAAGGCGACGGTCGGCTATCTGCCGAACGGCAAGATCGTCGGGCTGTCGAAGCTGACGCGTCTCGTCGACGTGTTCTCCAAGCGCCTGCAGGTGCAGGAACGCTTGACGGTCCAGATCGCCAATACGCTGATGGAAGTGCTGGAACCGAAGGCCGTGGGCGTGGTCATCAAGTGCCGCCACATGTGCATGGAGAGCCGCGGCATCCGCACGCCGGGCGAGGAAACCATCACGTCGACCCTGCTGGGCGAACTGCAGCCGAACCTGGCGCTGCGTACCGAGTTCCTGTCGCTGGCCCGCGACTGAGGGTCTGCCCGACCCCGCACGCATGGCGCCTGAAAAAAAGGCGCCATGATTCCGAACACGCTGCTAGACTGTATTTACTGGGCGCCGTGTTCGAATCCGTCGCGACAATGCGCTACGCCCCGTCGATGATCGGGAACCTGTTCCGGATCACGTGTCTCCAAGTGAATTTGAGGCGATCGACATGGCCAGGCAAACCTTTCCAAGCGATGTACCGCGTGAACAGTTCGAGACCGTGCGTGAAATGCTGGAAGCGGCCCGCCGCAAGACCCGGCCGCGCAAGCACGACCTGTACGATGTGTTCTGCGCCGTCCTGTACTTCCTCCACACCGGCAGCGCCTGGCGCAGCATGCCGCCCGAGTTCCCGCCCTGGCGTACCGTGCACGAATATTTCACGCAATGGACGATGCTGCGTGACGGCGACCGCACCCTGCTCGAGCAGGCGCTCGACCGGCTCGGGCGCACGGCCGAAATCGCGCGGCTGCGCCAGCTGACCGGGCAGCGCTGAGCCGGGCCGCGGTGCCGGATGACCCGCCGGCCGCCGGCGCTGTGAGCCCTGTGTGAGCGCTATCCCGCGAGGCGGGATTAGCGCGCGGCCGCCACCGACCCTTCCGCCGGCTCGAACACGAGCTTCTTTTTCGCATCCATGTGGAACACGCCGATCGGCTGGGCCTGGACGTTGTCCGACGGTTCCGGCAACTGGCTGCAGGTACGCGTTTCCAGTTGCCACATCTCGTCGCCAGCGCGCAGCAGGAAGGCGTCGTCGCCCGTGGAGAACAGCTCGACGTTCAGGTCGGCCAGCGGCGTCTTGCCGAGGTCGAACTGGCGCTGGCAGTCCGGCAGGCGCGACGCGATCACGCGCAGGCCCACCTGTTTGCTCCAGAAATAATCCTGCGTGACGATCACCGTCAGGGCGTGGTCGTTGCCGTCGATCGTATAGCTGGCCGATTCATTGACGCAGCCGGCCAGCAGCAAGAGCGGTGTCAACAGGAGCAAGGTGGAGCGCATGGTCATTTCCGGGTTGCCGATGCTTCTATGCATCACTGCGCGAGTATAGAGCCCTTCAAACCCTTGCCGCAACGGCATGCTTCTCGCGCGCTCCCCCATTTTTTGATTTCGGAGATGATGAATCAGGCAATCCATCTTCGAAAGCGAGCAAAGCCATGCCAGACGACGATCAAAGTCTATCGGAGCAGCGTGCGCAGGGCGCGACGCTGGTCCATGCGCCACCGCAACCGCTCACCCTGCGGATCAACGGTGCCGAGCACAACCTGACGATCGAGCCCCGCGTGACCCTGCTGGACGCACTGCGCGACGTACTGGGCCTGACCGGCACCAAGAAGGGCTGCGACCGCGGCCAGTGCGGGGCCTGCACGGTCCTCGTGGACGGCCAGCGCATCAATTCATGCCTGACGCTGGCGATGATGCACGACGGCCGCGATATCACGACGGTGGAAGGCCTCGGCGAGCAAGGGCAGCCACATCCGATGCAGCAGGCCTTCATGGATTGCGACGGCTTCCAGTGCGGCTATTGCACGCCGGGACAGGTGTGTTCCGCGGTGGCGCTGCTGGATGAAGTGAAGGCAAGGCAGGCCAGCATGCTGACGGAAGGCGACCAGCTGGCGCCGGGCGCGCTGTCCGAAGACGAGGTCCGCGAGCGCATGAGCGGCAACCTGTGCCGCTGCGGCGCCTATCCCAACATCGTCAAGGCCATCCACAGCGTGGTCTTGCGCCAGGCGTAGGAGAATGTGCATGCAATCGATCTTCTACGACCGTGCCAGGGACGTGAACCATGCACTCGAGCTGGCGCGCCAGCCGGGTGCGAAATACATCGGCGGCGGCACCAACCTGCTCGACCTGTACAAGAGCGGCATCGAACAGCCCGTCCGCCTGGTCGACGTGAGCCGGCTGGCGCTGGCCGGCATCGACGAGCTGCCGGGCGGCGGCCTGCGCATTGGTGCCATGGCCAGCAACACGGCGGCCGCGAACCACCCGCTCGTGCGCCAGCGCTACCGGTTGCTGTCGGAGGCACTGCTGAACGGCGCGTCGACCCAGCTGCGCAACATGGCGACCGTCGGCGGCAACCTGCTGCAGCGCACGCGCTGTCATTACTTTACCGATCCGACCTTTCCGCACTGTAACAAGCGCGATCCCGGCTCGGGCTGCGACGCCATCGACGGCCACAACCGCATCCACGCGATCCTGGGCGCCAGTCCGCATTGCATCGCGACCAATCCGTCCGACATGAGCGTGGCCCTCGTCGCGCTCGATGCGATCGTTCATCTGCAGGGACCGGACGGCACGCGGCAGGTCCCCGTCGCCGAGTTCCACCGCCTGCCGGAAGACCGTCCGCAGGACGACACGGTGATCCGCCCCGGCGAACTGATCACGGCGGTGGAACTGCCGCCGACGCCGTTTTCCCGGCATGCGCACTACCTGAAGGTGCGCGACCGCGCGAGCTATGCGTTCGCGCTCGTGTCGGTGGCGGCCGCCGTCGACGTGGATGGCGACACCATCCGCGACCTGCGCATCGTCCTGGGCGGCGTCGCCCATAAACCCTGGCGCGCGCTGGGCGCGGAACAGCGATTGCGCGGCCAGTCGCTGGGAGCGCTTACCGACGACGTGCTGGGCAAGGTCGGGGCGGATGCCGTCGCCGGCGCGCAGCCCCATGCGCACAACGCCTTCAAGGTCGAACTGGCGCGGCGCGCGGTCGCGCGGGCGCTGCGGATTGCGACGGGCGAGATGGGAGAGATGGCATGACGATCACGGGCGCACCCATCAATCGCGTCGACGCCTGGGCGAAAGTCAGCGGCGCGGCGCGCTACTCGGCCGAGCATCCGGTCGACGACGTGGCCCATGCGGTCCTCGTCACGAGCACGATCCCCAGCGGACGCGTGCTGTCCATCGACGACAGCGCGGCCCGCGAGGTGCCGGGCGTGCTGTTCGTGATGACCCCCGCGAACGCCATGCGGCTGCCGCCGAAGATGAAGGACGGCAAACTCCAGCCGCCGATCGGGCGCAGGCTGACCCTGCTGCAGGAAGACGACGTCTACTACAACAACCAGCCGATCGCCGTCGTCGTGGCCGACACGTTCGAGCGCGCGCGCGAGGCGGGCGCCCGGCTGCGCATCGAGTACGAACGCAAGCCGGCCGTGCTCGACTTCGAACAGGCCAAGCAAGCCGTGCATCCGCCGGAAAAGGTGTTGACGGAAGAAACCGACACGAAGCGGGGCGACCTGCAGGCCGGGCTGCTGGCCGGCAGCGCACGCATCGATGTCACTTACACGACGCCGGTCGAGAACCATAACCCGCTCGAAACGCACGCGACGATCGCCCGGTGGGACGGCGACCGTCTCACCCTGTACGACTCGACGCAATACATGAAGGGCGTGCAGCGCATCGTGGCCAGCATCTTCGACATCCCACCGGAACATGTCACGGCGATCTGTCCGTATGTGGGCGGCGGCTTCGGTTCGAAAGGTTCCGTGTGGTCGCACGTCGTGCTGGCGGCGATGGCCGCGAAGCAGCTGGGGCGCCCGGTGAAACTGTCGCTGGACCGCAACCAGATGTTCGGCCCGGTCGGCAGCCGCCCGAACACGGAGCAGCGCATGCGCATGGCGGCGCTGTCGGATGGCCGCATGACGGCATCCAGCCACGACACGATCGCCTACACGTCGATGATCGAGGACTGGATCGAGCCGTGCGGCCTCGTCACGCGCATGATGTACGAGAGCCCGAACCAGGAAACGTCGCACCGGCTGGCGCGCATGCATCTCGGCACGCCCACCTTCATGCGCGCGCCCGGCGAAGCGACCGGCTCGTATGCCCAGGATTGCGCCATCGACGAGCTGGCCTACGAGCTGCACATGGACCCGCTCGACCTGCGCCTGAAAAACTACACGGAGCGCGACCCCGGCAAGAACCTGCCGTTCTCGAGTAAATCGCTGCGCCAATGCTACGAGATCGGCGCCGAGCGCTTCGGCTGGCGCGAGCGCAACCCGCAGCCGCGCTCGATGCGGCAGGGACATAAACTGGTCGGATGGGGCATGGCGACGGCGAGCTATCCCACCAATCGTTCAGCGGCGGAATGTTCCGCCACCTTGCTGCCGGACGGCACCGCGCTGTTCCGCTCCGGTACCCAGGACCTCGGCACTGGCACCTATACTGTGATGACCCAGGTGGCGGCGGATGCGCTCGGCGTGCCCGTCGACCGCGTGCGTTTCGAGTTGGGCAATTCGCAGATGCCGGAAGCACCGGTCTCGGGCGGGTCGACGACGGTGGCCAGCGTGGCACCGGCCGTCCAGGCAGCGGGGAAGGCGTTGCGCCTGAAACTGCTCGGCATCGCCGCCGCCGATGAACGCTCGCCGTTGTTCGGCGCGACGGCCGACCAGGTAGGCGTCGATGCGGCGTCGGATGGCGGCGAGCTTTATCTGCTGGCCGATCCGGCGCGGCGTGTAGCGATGCAGGCCATCGCCGCGCGCCATGGCAGTCCCGTGGAGGTGACGGCGAAGGCCGAGCCCGGCGACGAGAAGCAGAAGTACTCGATGCACGCGTTCGGCGCCGTGTTCGTCGAGGTGACGGTGGACGAGGACCTGGGCGAGATCCGCGTGCCGCGCGTCGTGGGCGTCTACGGCGTCGGCAAGCTGATGAACGAAAAGACGGGCTACAGCCAGCTGATGGGCGGCATCGTCTGGGGCATCGGCCTGGCGCTGTTCGAAGAGACCCTGATCGACAAGCGCGAGGGGCGTGCGGTGAACGGGAACCTGGCCGAGTACCACGTGCCGACGAATGCCGACATCCAGGCGATCGACGTGCAGATCGTCGACGAGGACGACCCGCACGTGAATCCGCTGGGAGCGAAGGGGATCGGCGAGATCGGCATCACGGGCGTGGGCGCCGCCATCGCGAATGCCGTGTTCCACGCGACGGGCAAGCGGGTGAGGGATCTGCCGATCACGCTCGATAAATTGTTGTAAGCGGCAGGCGCGTCACTCGGCGTGATGCGCCTGCGCGACGTGCTTCGCGTGGGTGTTTTCCCAGCCGCCACCCAACGCCAGGAAAAGCTGCACCTGATCCGCCGCCAGCTGCGCATCGGATGCCGCGAGCACGCTCTCGGCGCTGGCCAGCGTGCGGTCCGCGTCGAGCTGGGACAGGAAGTCCGTGCGGCCGAACTGGTACAGCTTGGCCGACTGGCGCGACGCCAGCGCGCTCTGGTCACGTGCGGCGCGTAGAAGCGCGTTGCGGTCGAGCTCGCGGGCGTAGACCGTCAGCGCGCTTTCCGTCTCGCGCAGCGCGTTCAGCACAACCGAGTCGAAGCGGGCCAGCGCGCCGGCCGTGCTGGCCTTGGCCTGCGCGATGTGCGAGCGGGCGGAGCTGGTCGCCGGCAGGCTCCACGAGATCAGCGGACCCAGGCTGAATTTCCACGTGTTCGCATCGTTGAACTGGTTCATCATGCCGATCATGCCGACCGACGCGCCCAGGTTGATGTTCGGGTACAGCTCGGCCGTCGCCACGCCGATGCGCGCGGTGGCGCCGGCGAGCTGGCGTTCGGCCTGGCGCACGTCGGGACGGCGGCGCAGCAGGGCGGCACCGTCGCCGACGGGAATCGTCGCGGCCACGCGCGGCGGCGTCGAACATTGAGCGACCTCGGCCGGGAACTGGCTCGGCACTTCACCTGTCAAAACAGCCAGACGGTACAGCGCCGTGCGGCGGCGCGCTTCCAGCGGCGGCAGATTGGCGCGCAACTGGTCGAGCTGGGCTTGTGCACGGGTGGTGTCGATGGCGATGCCGCGGCCGCGCTTGACGCGTTCGGCCGTGAGCTTCACGAACTTTTGCTGCAGATCGACGGACTCCTGCGCCACCTTCAGCTGGTAGCCGGCCGAACACGCTTCCGCATAGGCGCGGGTCGTGTCGGCGGCAACGATCACGTGCGTGAGGTCGCTGGCCGCCTGTGCGGCTTCGACGTCCGCCTCCGACGCCTCGACGGCGCGGCGGATGCGGCCCCACAGGTCGAGCGTGTAGCCGATCTTGACGTCGGCGTCGTACAGGCCGTCGGTGGGGAGTTGTTCCGGGATGCCGAGCTGGGCGCCGGCGATGCGGCCGTACTGCGGCGCGGCGCTCATCTCGACTTCGGGTCGCTTCTTTTCCTCGACCTCTTCCAGTACGCCGTGCGCGCGCTGCAGGTTGGCGGCGGCCACGCGCAGGTCGGCGTTGTTGGCGAAGGCTTTGGCGATCAGCTTGTCGAGCAGCGGGTCCTGGTACAGGCGCCACCAGTCGGCCGGCAGCGGCTCGGACTGGAAGGGCTGTTCGGCCGCACCCATGAACGGCGCATTGGCCGCGTCGCGCTGGATCACGGCCTCTTTCGGCACGTGGTAGTCGGGGCCGACCGTCGTGCAGGCGGCGAGCGCGGCCGCCAGCAGCGACAGCGTAAAGACTTTTTTGACGGAGGATCGGTAGCGATTCATGACAATCAATGCGTGGTAGTCGCGGCGGGAACGGCAGCCACCGCCTTGGCCACTGCCGGCAGCACCTTGACCGTCGCCGTCTGTCCGGCGACGAGGCGCACGGTGGCCGGTACCTGGTCGATGGCGATGCGCACCGGCACGCGCTGCGCGAGGCGGACCCAGTTGAAGGTCGGGTTCACGTTCGGCAGCATGTTCGCGCCCGTGCTGCGGTCGCGGTCGGTGATGCCTTCGGCGAAGCTTTCCACGTGGCCGCGGATCGGCTGGCGCGTCCCCATCAAGGTCACGTCGACCCGGTCGCCCAGCTGGATGCCGGGCAGCTTGGTCTCTTCGAAATAGCCTTCGACGTAGAACGAGCCGCTGTCGACGACGGCCATCACGGGATGCGCCGCGGTGGCGTACGCGCCTTCGCGCAGGTCGAGGTTCGTCACGATGCCGTTGACGCCGGAGACGACGCGCGTGCGTTCGAGGTTCAGTTTTGCGGTGTCGCGGTTGACGATGGCCTGGGCCAGCGCGGCGCGGGCCTGGTCGGTGCGGGTCTGGCCCTGTTCCCGGGTTTCCTGCGACACGAGGTCGTCGAGCTGGGTGTTACGCTGGTTCTCGCGCAGCGCCTGGGCCAGTGCGGCCTGGGCCGCCGTCACCTGGGCTTCGCTCTGGCGCAGGGCCAGTTCGAAACGCGCGCGGTCGATGTCGAACAGCGGCTCGCCCGCCTTCACCTGCTGGTTGTCGTGCACGTAGACCTTGGTCACCTGGCCCGTCACGTCGGGCGCGACCTGCACGACATACGCTTTCACGCGGCCGTCGCGCGTCCAGGGCTCGACCTCGTAGTGGCGCCATAGCTGCCAGCCCGCGTAGACCGCGCCCGCGGTCACCACCGCCGTGAGACTTACCCGGCCAATCGTCGACAAAATAGTTTTCATGGGCATTCAGGACCAGTTGCGTGTGTAATACGTCAGTGCGCCGAGCACGATGACGAACAGGGAAAAATCGAACAGGGCCGGGTGCCAGACGACGCGATAAAAGCCCGTCTTCGCCAGGACCAGGTTGATGAGCCGCGAGACCACCAGCGCCGCCAGCGTGAGCAGCAGGAGCGGAGGAACGTAGAGGCCGTAGATGCTGACTTCGCCGATCATCGGATCTCCTTTCAGATTGCAGTTGCCAGCGACGGCTTGTAGGCCGCCGCCTTGGGAAACAGGTCGCGCCGCATGCCGGTGAGGGCAGCGAGCGCCTCGCGCTGGGCCGCGTCGCGCTCGCCGGCGCAGATGGCGCGCAGGGCGTTGTCGAGGGTGTCCAGCAGGCTGCGTTCGCAGCCGGCATCGACCCTCGGGCGCAGCGCGAAATGGCGGGACAGCTGCTTCATCAGCGGGCCGACTGCGGCATCGCCGCGGCCCAGCCCGGCGCGCACGCTCTGCAGCAGCGTCATGTTCAAGCCGATGCGCAGGTCGCGCAGCGCGTCGACGGCCTGCAGGTCCTGGTCCTTGCCGGCCAGCGCGAGGCGCGGGGTCAGCTGGCCGACGCGGTCGACCATCCTGGCCGAGAATTCCAGCAGCGACGGCACGCGCTCGCCGCGGCCCATGCGCGACAGCTCGCTCCAGCCGGCCTTGAGCAGGCGGCGCGCCGTCCAGCCGGCGCCCACGCGGCGGAACACGCTCGTCGTGACGGCGGCCGTAACGTAGCCGACCACCTGCGCCAGCGTGCTGTTCACGAAGGACACCATGTCGGCATTGTGCGTGTCGACCATGGCCAGGGTTCCGCAGATCGCGAACAGGAAGGGCATCGCGCGTCCGAACGTCGAGGGACGCGCGAGGAAGACGCCCAGCGCGAGGAAGGTCGGGGCGCACGCGAGGACGAGCGACTCGAAGTTGTGCACGGCCGGCAGGATGCCCAGCAGGTACAGGGCCGACAGCGGGATCGCGTAGATCGAGTACCACATGAAGGTCTTGATGAACGGGACCGGGTCATCCTGCGTGGAGAAGAAGCAGCACAGCACGGCCGCCATCATCGGTGCGGCGGCGCCGGACGGCCAGCCGGTCAGAATCCAGAATGCGCAGCAGGTCAGCACGGCGGCGGCGGCGGCGAATGCGGACAGCGCGGCCATGCCGCGGTCCAGGTGCAGCGCGCTCACCGGCACGCCCGGCAGGTGACGGACGGCCTCGGGCAGGCGGCCGTGCACGCCGGCGTCGATGTGCTGGCGCAAGGTGCGCGTCTCGACGCAGATCTCGATCAGGCGCCGCAGCCGCGCGGCCAGGTTCACCTCGATCATGCCCGTCCAGCCCAGCGTCTCGTCGACCTTCGGCTCGAGCGCGTCGATGCGCGCGCGCAGGGCGTCGCCCTGCGCATCGATCGCCACGTCCTTCGGGCTCTCGGTGAGGGCGACGACGTCGCGCAGCAGCGCATGCCACCGTTCCGACACCTCGGTGGCGCCCAGGTCGCGCAGCGCCGTCAGGCGGTCTTCCACACCCGAGACGATGGGCACGAACGCGGCCAGGCGTTCCTGCAGCGCATTGACCGCCTTCTCCGTCCAGCGCAGGTGCGACGTGTCGAACGGCAGGTGCGTGGTCATCAGGCGCATCTCCGTGATGTCGCCCGCGAGCTTGCGGCGGTCGGAGGCACTGCGCGCGTCGCCGGCCGGGTTCAGCGCGTCGCGGATCCAGTGCTGGGCGTCGCGCACGGCGTTGTCCAGGCGCGCCACCAGCATCGGGCCGAACGGCTGCGGCAGCACGAGGCTGTGCACGACGGTGGCGCACGTGATGCCGAGCAGGATTTCTTCCACGCGCGCGAGGGCGATGTCGAAGATGGCGGCCGGCTCGTTCACGGCGGGGAAGGCGATGAGGCCGGCCGTATAGCCGCCCAGCATCAGCATGTACGAGCGCGGCGTACGGTCGAGCAGCGAGACATACAGGCACCCGGCGATCCACAGCGCCAGTGCCAGCGACAACAGTTCAGGGGAATTGATCAGGCGCGGCACGAGGAACGTGACGGCGATGGCGCCCAGCACCGTACCGCCCGCGCGATATAAACCCTTGGAGCGCACGGGGCCGGAGAACGGCGCGGCGCAGATGTAGGCCGTCATCATGGCCCAAAACGGTCGCGGCAGTCCGATGCGCATCGATAGATATACCGAGAGCATCGCTGCCGCGAATGACTTGACGGAGAACAGCATCTCCGACCGGGTTGGCAAGTTCATGCGGCCTGGATCGTGGCGATGGCCGTCGGCAGGCCGGACAGGACGCGCAGCGTGGCCTCGACGTCGGCCGGGTCGAACTGCCCGAACAGCTTGCGGCGGAAGGGCGTCAGCGCCTGGTCCATCTGGTGGGCGGTTTTGAGGCCCTCGTCGGTCAGGCGCAGGATCTTGGCGCGGCGGTCCTGCGGATCTTCATGGCGCTCGACGAGGCCCGATCCGATCAGGTGGTCGACGACGCGCACGAGCGACGACGCCTCCAGGCTCAGCGTCTCGGCCAGGATGCCTGGCCGCACGCCGTTCTCGCCGAAGCGGTGGATGACCAGCACCGGCAGCCCGGTCGCCTGGGACAGGCCGAAGTCCGACGCGACCTTGTCGGCGGCGGCACGGTAGGCGCGCGACGCATGGGTCAGCGCGGCGGTGAGACTGCTCAGGGTCTGGTCGGTGAGGTGCATGTTGTCTTTCGTAAATACTTTTGTTGTTCACTGTTTATATGCGAAAGTTTAGCATGCGAAGTATTTTCCTTCAAGGTGGCCGCCGATGCGTGCCGAAGACTTGATCAGGATGCGGAGGCGATCCGGCGCAGGTCGGCCGGCGTGACGAACTCGGTAGCGCATGCCTGTGCCCGCAGCGCTTCGATCGTCGCAATGCCCCAGTGGACGGCGCCGAACGCCACGCCGGCTTTTTGCGCCGCCTCCGCATCCGTCGCCTGGTCGCCGATGTAGATGGCGTCCGCAGGCGCCACGCCGCAGGCCTTGAGCACGGCGCGGATGCGACTCGCCTTGCCGAACACGGACATGCCGCACTCGAAGCGCCGGATCAGCGCCGCCAGATCCGGCCCCAGCACCGCGCGCACGTTGTGCTCGGCATTCGACGAGACGACCGTGAGCACGACGCCCCGGTCGTGCAGGTGCCGCAGTGCGTCCGCGATGCCGTCGAACAGCGGAATCGCGTGGGCGCTGTCGCGCATCATCGCCATGAAGGTTTTCGACGCGAGCGGCAGCTTCCAGGCCGGCATGCCGACGTGGTCCATCATCTGGCGCACGTGGAGGTGGCGAAGTTCGTCCGCGCGCGCCACGTCGATGCGGCGAAAACCGTGCTGGTCGGCGATCGTGTTGAAGACGGTGAGGACGAAGGGAAACGAGTCGGCGAGCGTGCCGTCGAAATCGAACAGGACGAGGCGATAGGTCATGCGCACATGGTACACGCTGCGCGCCTCAGCGCCGGATGCATCGTTTTTTGCACAGTCGCCTGATCGCAAGCGCACACCGCTTTGCGCTTGCACATCGGTCTGCCTCATCTAAGCTGATCCGGGTCAAACCTATAAAACAATCGGAGACAGCATGACCATCCTGATCAGGGCAAGGCATCTTGCCGGCATCCTCATTGGCTTTCTCGGCACGAGCGCCTTCGCGGCAGTCGTCGCGCTACCGAAGTACAACGTCAGCGTGAACGAGGTGTCGGTGTCCGGCTTTTCGTCCGGCGCCCACATGGCGGCGCAAATGCATTTCGCGTATTCGAAGACGGTAAAAAAGGGCGCGGGCATCATTGCCGGCGGGCCGGTCTACTGCTCGCAGGGGAACGTTGCGATCTCGGTCGGTCCGTGCATGGCGAATACCGGCTCGCGCAACCTGCCTTATCTGATTTCAGTGGTGAATACGTGGTCGGGCAATGGCTATATCGACCCGACCAGCAACATGGCCGCATCGAAGGTCTATCTGCTGTCCGGGACGATCGATTCCACGGTGCGCCAGCCCGTCATGGACGATCTCAAAACGATGTACGGCAACTACCTCCCGGCCGCCAATATCTATTACAAGAACAACCTCGCGGCCGAGCATTCGATCCCGACGGATTTCTTCGGTAACGGCTGTGCCATCAACGGCAGCCCGTACGTCAACAACTGCAACTTCGATACGGCGGGCGAGATCCTGAAATGGATTTACGGGCCGCTGAATCCCAAGAACACGGGTGTGCTGTCCGGCAGCTTCATCAACTTCGACCAGTCCGTTTTCTGGGGCAACTTCAATCCGAATTTTTACAGCATGGCCAGCAGCGGCTACGCCTACGTTCCGGCCAGCTGCGCCGCAGGGCAGTCGTGCCGGCTGCACGTGGCGTTCCACGGCTGCCTGCAAAGCGCATCCGTCGTCGGCACGGCGTTTTACCAGAATGCCGGCTATAACCGCTGGGCAGATACGAACAACATCGTCGTGCTGTATCCGCAAACGATCGTCACCGCGAACAATCCGGGCGGATGCTGGGACTGGTGGGGGTACGAGGATGTGAATTTCCCGGCCAAGAGCGGCGGGCAGATGGTCGCCATCAAGACCATGATCGACAAGGTCGTCAGCGGCAACGCCGCGGCGCCGTTTACGTGCAGTCACTGGTATGCCAGCAATGTGTCGCATGTGTCGGCTGGCCGGGCGTACATCGGTGCGGATGGGCAGGCGTATGCGAAGAATTCGAACCAGTATCTGGGGTATTACATGGTGGCGGCTTATACGGATGTGAGGCAGACGTCGGCGGGGTATTACGCGTATGGCAGTTGTTCGTGACTAGCCCCTTGATTGACCAGGCGCATCGAGCCGGCCGAGGTTGGGTGAATACTTCATCTTTTCATCGAAAAAGTGATTCACCCTCTAACTCGGAGATGACTCATGGCAATCGACGTATATCTGCAAATCGACGGCATCAAAGGAGAGTCTCAGGATTCCACCCACCAAGGATGGATCGAACTGACGTCAGCCCAGTAGGGCGTTTTGCAGCCCAAGTCAGCGACGGCATCGACTGCCGGCGGCCATACCGCTGAACGCTGCGAGCACCGCAGTATCACGGTGACGAAGCTGGCCGACCTGTCGTCACCGCTGCTGATGCAGACCTGTTCATCTGGGAAGACAATCCCGAAAGCCAAGCTTGAGTTCATGCGGGCCGATAGCGACGGCAAACCGGTCAAGTATTACGAAGTCGAGTTGGAAAACGTCTTGATTGGTAGCGTGAACCAGGCCGCTCACGAGGGTGGCATTCTCCAGGATTCCGTGGCCCTCAAGTTCTCGAAGGTCAAGTGGAAGTATACCCAGCAGAAGATCAGCGGCGGCGCCGGCGGCAACACTGCCGGAGGCTGGGACCTGGCAGCCAACCGCATCACGTGAGCGGGAGCCCGTCATGCTCGACGTCCAACCAAGAGATTCGCGCGGCTACTTCATGCTCCCGCAGGCGCCCGAAGATGCAGGCTACTACGTGTACGGAACGCCCGATCAGGGAGGTGGGCAGTATGCCCATCCCGTCATGATGACTCTCCTATTCTTCATCGAGCGCGAGTGGCAAGCAATCGATCACCGGAAATTCGGTGTTGGGAACATCAGCTTGTCGGGCGGTGGAAAATTCAAACCTCATGACTCGCATAAGGACGGCTTTCAGGTGGACGTTCGGCCTTTACGAAAAGACGGTGCCCATGTACCCGTAAAATATTTTCAGGCGGGGTACGACAGGAGCGCCACGGAACGACTCATCGGTCTTTTTCAAGCTCACCCGGCGGTGATCAAGGTGTACTTTAATGACCTGAGCATCCCTGGCGTATTACCGTTGAAGGGTCACGATAACCACTTTCATGTGGCACTACGGGCAGGCACGATATGAAGAAGATCGTGGCAATTCTAGGTGTAACCACACTGCTTTCCCTGGCATACGCTGCTGAACAGGTTCACCGGCCGGCTCCGTATCGGCCGTTCAGGGGGGAGTACACCATTTATTCAGGGGACCTGGATGATCAGCAGGCACCTACCAAAGAGGATCGAAAACTGTCCTTCATCATCGAAGGGCAGCCGGCGAAGGAAATTTTCAATGCGATGCCTCCAGATGACAAGGAAACCTGTAGCGAGAAGAAGGGCGCGCGCAGCCGGAGTAAAGAGAATGTCTGGTGCACGTTCGACCCCGCAGATGGATATACCTGCTACTTCGGGTTTGACTTGAAGACTGGCAAGAGCATCGCAGGCGGTATCTGCTGATGGATAGGTTCAAGGCAAAGTAATTTCTGCTGCTTTTTAAACATTTTAGTTGTATTGAATGGCTGAAATAATGCGCAAAACGCGATTTCAGCCATTATTTTTACGATTGATTTGCATCTTTATGTAACAGGCTTTACGAGGTGTAAAGCGTGGTCCCGCACGATTCAGCTCAGCTATGATGGCGGCCCGCTCAGCTGTATCGACAACTTTGTTGCTTGATTGACACTGGGCAACATTGAATGGCTGGGCTTGCACATGAAAGAAACGGGAGCATCCGGACCGAACGCGACGGTCCAAAAACAGTTTGGTTTGATCAACCTCTTGAAGGCTGGTGCGGCGCAACTGATCGTCCTGCACCATCTCGCTTTCTACGGCCCGATGGCCGACGCCGCGCGGCCGCTGATGCCGCCGATTATCGACTGGCTCGACCAGTACGGCCGCATCGCCGTCCAGGCCTTCCTCGTCATCAGCGGCTTCCTCGTCGCGAAATCCCTGTCGCCGTCCGGGCTACCCGGCGTCGGTAACCCGCTAGGCACGATCTGGCGCCGCTACATCAAGCTGGCGCCGCCGTTCATCGTGGCCATGCTCCTGGCGATCGGCGCGTCCGCGCTTGCGCGTACGTGGATGGTCCACGATTCGATCTCGGCCCCGCCGAACATGTCCCAGCTGGCCGCGCACGTCCTGCTGCTGCACAGCGTGCTGGGCTATGAATCGCTGTCCGCCGGCGCGTGGTATGTCGCCATCGATTTCCAACTGTATGCGTTGATGACCTGCCTGCTGTGGCTGGGCGGACGCATCGCCGGCAACCGTGCGATGCCCTGGCTGATGCCCGTGCTGGTGACCTTGGGCGTTAGCATCTCGCTGCTGTACTTCAACCGCGACGCCGAGTTCGACGTATGGGCACCGTATTTTTTCGGCAGCTATGGCCTGGGCATCCTGGCATGGTGGGCGAGCGATCCGCGCCGGCCGTTCGTCGCGACGTTCTCCCTGCTGTTGATGATGGTGGTGCCGGCCGTGCTGGCGCTGGAACTGGACTTCCGGATCCGCATCGCGGTGGCGTCCGTCGTGGCCTGCTTCCTGTTGCTGTACGGCCGTGCGCGACCGAGCACGTATGCGAGCTCGGGCTGGTCGCTCATCAATTATCTGGGCAAGATATCGTATTCGATTTTTCTCGTGCACTTTCCGGTGTGCCTGGTCGTGAATGCGGCGTTCACGCGGTTCGTGCCGGACGATGCCTATCTGCAAGGTGCAGGCGTCGTGTGGGCGTGGGCGGCCAGCGTGGCGTCCGGGGCGCTGTTCCATCATTGGGTCGAGGCGCCGCTGGGCCGCTTCCTGGCCGGGTTGGCGAAGCCGGTCGCGGTGCGGACGTTCGGTGCCAAACCCGTGAGATTACGGGGCTGAAGCGAAAGTCAGCATACGATTGCTGACTTTTATTTGTGTTCAAGCTACGCTGTCACTACGAAACGAAGGTGACATGATGAACACGCAAATCCTGGCACTCGATATCGCAGGCAACCCGTTCGACTGGATCGCGCCAGAGGACGCTATCCTGTACTACGCACTCGGCAAAGTGGCCTGGGAACTGGGCGGCCGCGAATTCGTTTTCCGCGGCGGCTATTCCCGTTCGGGCGTGCAGTCGAAAATCGCGGTCAAGCCGATCATTGCCATCGCCGGCAGCGAAATCATGACCCGTATGTTCCGGACCGGACTGCCGCTCACCAACCAGAACGACCTGCTCTTCAAGCGCGACCGCTATACCTGCGCGTATTGCGGCAATCGCTTCGCGCACAAGGAACTGTCGCGCGACCATATTTTGCCAAGGTCGCGCGGCGGCAAGGATACGTGGATGAATTGCGTGACCGCCTGCAAGCGCTGCAACCAGGAGAAGGGCAATCTGCTGGTGGAGCAGTTCCGGCCGCTGATTTATGTGCCGTATGTGCCGTGCCGCGCGGAGCATTATCTGCTCAGCGGGCGGAATATCCTCGCCGATCAACACGACTACCTCGCGGCGCAGCTACCCAAGCACAGCAGGTTGTTGAATTGATGGCGCTGTCCGCGACTCGCCGGGGGGGCGCGGCTCGATGCTGCCAGTTCACATCGCGCCGCCATGCCCGCCGCAGGAACGAGAGTTGTCTAGCCGCGCTATCGTATCGACAAGCACTGGCCAAGCGATATCCCATGAAATGCGTTCCTGCTCCAGCCGTATCGCGGGACCAAATGTATGCCGCTTAAGTGCGCGATATACGGCTTGCTCGCCGGGTTTGAGATGCGACAGTTCTTCCGCGGCGCACTGGCTCCCTTCGGTGCTCCACAAGATGTGGTGGGATAATAAAGTCGTCTCGTCCATCAAGATCGAGCGGATTGCAGTCAGCTCCGCGCGCAGAAGGCTCAGGATGGCAAAGCCATGTGTATCGATATCTCCCCAGTAAATGCACTCCGCTCTCCGTAGCCAGGCGAGCCTGGCAAGAAGGTCGACGCCATAACCCAGGGCCATGAACGCCACGGTGCCGGGAAGTTCTCCCAGCGCGAGACCGGTCTGCAGGTTCTCGACGATGACGACGTTTTGAGGCGCGATGTCCAGTCGTTCCAGGTCGTCAATGGACACCGTGAGGTCCCCGAGTCCACCCACGCGGGCGCGTAACGCCGGGTCGAGCAAGCGCATGCGCACACGTGGTGGTGGCCGACGCAGGCCGCACAAGGTATGGAAATCGCCGGGAATAGCGGCGCGGCCCGTTATTCTGCACAGCAGCTCCCCCAGCACGGCCGTACGCGCTTCGATCCACTTCGTGTCGAGGCCCGGGATGGGCAACTGACGTAGATGGAGACCAGAGTCGGGATGCCGATCGAGCCAGTCCAGGGTAGTCGTCAATCGATCGAAATCGGAATCGGGATAATCCGCAAGCACGTTGAACAGCCGGCCCAAGCTGCCGGTCAACACGGGCCAGCGCTGGAGCAGGGCTACTTGGCGGCGGCAAGCCCGGCTCCAGCGCTCCGCTTCGTCCAGCCAGGCGGCCACGTCGCCCGGGCCGTCGAGACGTAGCAGTTCCGGTACGCGCTGCGTCCCCAGCGTGCGCCACTGTCGCTCGGTCCACTGTAGCGAGCCCGCGCCGCTCCACGATTGCCACGCTCTCACCCAGGCGAGAGCCGCGTCTAGGCGGCCCTTCGCCGCCTGCTCGGTGGGAATACCCAAGGGAATCGTCAATGGCCATTCGTCGTCGCGGTCTGGCGCAGCAAACCAGTTGCGATGACGGTTGTCGAAGCGGCGCCGCAGCAGCGCACGCACGTCAGTCGGCAGTTTCAAGCGCGCCCCCCTCGGGCAGTTGTTCCTCCAGCTTGAGGCGCAGGCGCTCATCATCGTATTCGATCAGCAGTACGCTCGATGCCTTGCGTTCTCGAATATCGACGAAACACGCGCCGCCAATGAAGGGTTCCAGCGTCATCACCGATTTGAGCGGCGTGGCGACAATCATCTGGAAGCCGAAGTTGGCGAAGATGTTCATGGCCAGAGCGGTGAATTCGTTGTCCGCCTTGTCGAACGCCTCGTCAAGCACGACGGGGGCATAACGTGGGATGCCGGTGTCGTTGCCGCCGAGTTGGTAGCGCAGGGCCGCCGCCAGCACCGTCGTGGCCAACTTCTGCCTTTGACCGCCGGATAGTCCGGCGCCACTCTGGTGCACTTGTACTTCCTGGCCGTCCTCGTCGAACTCCCGGCCGATGAATTCCACGTGCTGGCGCACGTCGAGGACTGCCTCGCGCCAGCGGCGATGTTCCGGTTCCTGGCTGGCCAGCCGGTTAACGAGGCGTCGCAAGTCGATGAAGCGGGCCTCGGCAAATTCGCGGTCGTCGATCCATGCATGCTTGAGCGCGGCCGTGATGTCCTGCTTAAATTGCTGAACCTCGGGCAACTGTCGATCTTTGGGCTGAATGTGCAGGTAGGTGCGCTGGTGCTCGCCGCTGTTGAAGGGCACTTGCCGCAGGCTGTCGTTGACCAGTTCCATGCGGGCCAGGATCGCCTTGCGTGCGTCGTTCAGGTAACTGGACAACGCCGCCAAGTTCTGGTGGCTCTGGTTCTGGAGCAAATCGAAGAAGCGCTGTTCGTGCGCTGGCAACCCGTCCGATTCGAGGCGGGCGAGCTTGCGGAAGAAATCCGGCGCTGCCGCCAGGCGTGCGTCGAGGCCGTCCGCATCGGCACGCCAGTTGTTGATAAAGACGGCGAACTGGGCTTCCACGAATTTCTCGCCTTGCGCCAGTTCGCCGTCGATCGTACGGATCTCGTCGTGCAAGGCTTTGCCGACGGCGCGGTCGGCATTGTCCACGTCCTTTAACCGCAGCGTACCGCTCCAGACCGCATACCGCTGCGCCAGGCCCGATTGCTGGTGCGGCGTCAACGCCACGATGGACGGGTCGTCCCGCAGCACAGCTAACTGTTCTTCCTGTTCGTCGCACAGTTTTTGGCGCGACCGTTGTTCCACGAGTTCGTCATTCAGCGTATTGCGCGCTTGCCGCACAAGGTCTTCCTGCTGTCGCAGGCGTTCTTCGACGCGTTGCAGGTCCGCGTTTCCCGTCTGCAGCGCATCGAGCTGGCGCTGGATGGCGGCGATGCGGTCCGCCAGCGGCAAAACGTCGATTTCCCGCCATTGCAGGTTGGCCAGGGTCTGGCATTGCAGGAGGCGAGTGGCGCGCGCTTGACGCTGTCCCCGCAACACGCGCAATTGGGCGTCGAGCCGCGCTTCGCGCTCCAGCAATTGCCGGGCTTCGTCCTCGTACAAGGCGAGCTTGGCGCGGTTGTCGAAGCCGAGCACCCAGTACTGGCGCGCGTCCACGCTGGTGCGGTCGTCCTTTTCGTGGCGCGACCGGTTGTGCTTGATCTGGCCTTCGCGCGTGAGCGCGCGCTCGCGCGCGGCTCGGAATGCGCGCAGCGACTCGACGCAATCGTAGTCGAAGCGTTGCCGCAGCTCGTTCTGCAGCCAGCCGGAAAATCCGTCTTCTTTCACGTTCAGCTTCAGCACCAGCGACTGCGCCTGCAGTGGCCGCGCCGGCTGCTCGCCGCGCACCGTGCGGTAATAGACCAGCTTGCGCCCCAGGTCTGTGTCATTGACGTAACCGGATACGGCGGCGTACTGGTCTTCCTGTACCAGGATCGATAGTGCGAATCCATGCAGCACGCGCTCGATGGCACCACGCCAAGTACTTTCTTCCGGCTTGACTTCAATCAATTCGCCCACGAAGGGCAGCGCGGCTTCCGCCACGCCGACAGCCTCGGCGATCTGGCGCCGCAATTCCAGCATCGGTGCCGGAATGTTCGACGGCTGGCGCCGCAGCGACGCGAGTTCATGGTCGACGACGGCGCGCCGCGACCGGACCTCGGTTGCTTCGCGGTCCAGTGTCAGAAGGGATTCATGCTGGAGGTCGTCATTTTGCCAGTCCTCGATTTCCTGACGCGCCATGCCGAGCAATTCGGCAAAACCCTGCGGGTTCGGCCGCAAGTCCCAGCCGAGCGCCTTGCACGCCTCCACTGCTTGCTGACGCTTGCACATGCGCTCTTCGCGCTGCGTTCTCAGTGTCTCGATCTCGCTCTTGAAAAATTCGATTTGTGCGCCGCCCGCTTCCCGTCGTTGACGTTCCAGGTCGCGCAACGCGGCGCCGCGATTGTCGAGCACGTTCTGGTGACGCTGGACGTTGCCCGCCAGGCCCTCCAATTCGATCTTGAGTGCGGAAATGTGCTCAGACAGCAGTGTCATGCGGAGGCGTTCACGATAGCTGTGCATGCCCGCTACCAGTTCCTGCAGACTATTACGTTCCAGCGCGAGCGTCTCCATTTGCTGGTGTCGGCTGCGCGCCGGCGCCAATACCCGTACCTGTTCACGCGCTGTCACGACTGCCTGGTGCGCGGCATGCAGTTCGCCAAACTCGCTGACCAGGCGATCCGCCACCTCGAAGGTTTCCGGCTTGTCCAGCATGAAGTCGCGCAGGAACGCATTCAGGTCTCCGACGTTCTTTGCCGACTGGGTCTTGTGCAACAGGCGTAACGCCATCTCGCTTTCGATGCCGAACAGGCGGCAGAAGCGTTCGCAATACGGCCTGAACTCATCGCGCGCGAACGCATCCGGCAGTGTCTGTTTCAGCTTGCGCACGTCGAAATTGTTGCTGCCAAAATCCTGCAGCTCGCGTAGATCGAAGGGGCGCTCGAGGACGAGGAAATACGATTTCACGTCGCGGGTGCTGTTGGCATTGCCGCGTACCCAGAACAATTGAACCAGTGCCACGTGCTGGCCCACTTCAGTTTCGTACTGCAGTGTCAGCGCCGACCAGGTGGTGCCGGCGCGAAGGTAACGTACGGCCGATTCGCCAGAGGCGACATCGGTCTGGGCGGTCCAGGCGCCACGCACATAGCTGACCAGGTTGCGGTCGCGTCCGGCACGGCTGGCTTCTCGCGCGGCGGCATTGAAGTCGATCCAGCGCGGCGGCACGAGCAGGGCGGAGAGCGCGTCGAGCAACGTCGATTTTCCGGCTCCTGAGCGGCCGACGATCAGGAATCCGCGTTTGCTGACCGGAATATCATGCAAGCCGCTGAACGTGCCCCAGTTGAACACTTGCAGGCGCGTCATGCGAAATTGTTCGTTGGTACCCGGCGTCGGCGTGTTCATGGTCCCTCGTCCTCGTCATCGTCCAGTGGCTGGCGCGCCAGTGTGGGCAGTTCGCCGGCCGCCATGCGATCGTACAGTGCGGTCAGCGCGATGATTTCCTCGGCGGAGAACAGCAGTTTGAGGGTTGGCGCGATTTCAAAGCGGTCCTCGCTGGCACGCAGCTTTTGCAGGATATTGTGCTTTTTGAGCTTTTCGATCGACGCATTGACACGTTTGCTGAATCCGGCCCGGTCGGTGCTGGCGGCGCGCTCGTAGGGCATGAGATTTTCGCTTATCTCGTCGCGCGCGATCACGGCGCGTTCGCCATGGGAATCGGCCTGGGTAAGCCGCTGGCGCAGGAACAGCAGCAGGACCGAATCGATGAAGGTCAATTGCGCGCGCCGAAGCAGGATGGGAATGTCCAGCTCTTCGGCCGCCACCTGGCTGGTGAACGCAACCTGCAAATCGCGGTCCAGCACGAGCTCGAGGAACAGCTCGGCCAGGCGGCGCCGGATGACCTGTTCGTCGCGCAGGAGGACGGGCCACAGCCGAGGATGGCGCCGTCCCTCAAGTGACGGCCCGGACAGCAGTTGCACCAGCACGCGCCGCGTGTCGAGCGGCAGCTCGCCCGTGTCGTTGACGAATAACACGCTGGCAGGTTGCGCATCATCGGCGTGGACGGACGTGATCGCGCCGTCAGGTGCCGGCTCGGATATCACTCTGTTTCTCCTTCAAAAAATAGATGAGCGGAATGCGTGCCTGGCGGGCGATGCCATCGCCACCGACCCACGCGACGGTCTCGCTGCTATCCCCCACGATGCCATGACGCGCGCCCAATGCAAGCAGGCCGAGCACGCTGCCGAGGCCCTGGCTGGCCGGGAACACGCGCAAGACTTCGCCGATCGAAGCTTGCGACCGCACGTCCAGTACGCTGCCCACGTTCTCCCGCAGTGAACGGAAATCGATCTCGGATTGGGCGACGAGGTCGCCGATCATCGTCAAGTCGAGCGGCGCGACGTCGCCCTCCGCCATCCGATCGGGCAAGGCCTGCAGGGCTGGGTCGTGCAGAACCCATTGCGACAGCGACGACAACTTGCTGCTGGTGAGCGGCAGCGTGTAGTGCAGGGCCTCGGTCGCCTTGACCTCGTCCTTCAGAGCGAGCGCGGCCCGTTGCGCCTTGCGCAGCAACTGGCTCAGACGGCGTTGTTCGATGAACTCGCGGCTCTGCACGAAATTCTTCAAGCTGCGCGCGAAGGACTGCAGCACGTCGTGCACCACGCCACCCTGGTCCAGCAGGGTGCGCGTCAGTCGCAGCAGGAAGCGGCGCTCGTCGGCGTCGAGAGCGGCCACGTAATCGCGCGACATCAGCTGGTCGAGCGCGTCGTCCAACGTCGCGGACTGGACCGGATCGGTGAGCAGGCGCCAGAACGCGGAGAACGTGCGCCCGGCTTCGCTCTCCGAAATGACGTCGATGCCGGCGAACAGCGCGTCGAGCACCTCGCCGCGGTTGCCATCGTTGTCCATGATCCGCTCGCGCAGGTTGCGGTTCAGCTGCTCGAACTGATCGCGCACGCGGCGGAAATCGCCGGCAAGATTGTCGGCCAACGCGATGATCTCACGCGTACGTTCCAATGCCGCGCTTTCCGACAGCACCTGGAATGTGCCGTGTTCGATGTCGGCAATCTCTTGCGCTATTCGTTCCTGCTCAGCACGCAGGCGCGCGATGCGTCGTTCTTTGTCGGCATCGGTATCATCGGCTAGCCTGGCCAGCGCGCCGATGACCAGCCCAAGGCGGCTTTCGGTTGCTGCATTGTGCGGCTTGGTCAAACTGGCGACATAGCGAATCGCATCGACGGTCGAGGTGGCGAGCTCGTACTCTTCTTCCTTGGAACCCGGCGGAAATCGCCGTTCCAGATAGCCTTCGGTAAGCCAGCGAGCCACATATAACTGCGCCGTCTGTGGCCAGTCCTCGCCACGATTACGCAATTGCTCGAGGTCGCGCTCGATGCGCTCGTGCAAAATTGACGCTGGCAGGTTGCGGTCGGTGTCGTACAGGTGGGTTTGCAGCAGCGCGAGCACGGTTGGCCCAGTATCGGCCGCCAGCAGGCGCCACAATGGCTGACTGCGCAGTTGGCGGTAGAGAGCGAGGGGTTTGTCGGCTTTCATTGCGCAAGAATCGTGGATACGTGATTGTAGCGCAGGCCATCAGCGAACTTTCGGACATTTTGCCGAGAGGGAATGCTCGGCTTGACTGATCCAGTCAAGGTTTGTCGAGTACGGTTCGGTTAGGTTAGGATATGTCGGTTTACTAAATGTAATAAGGTTCCAAGTGCAAGATCTATACGTTTTCGACTTTCTCCGTACAGTCTCCGAACAGTTGAAGAACAAGCTGGAAACGTTATCGGCGTCGCTGTTGGATGATGCTGCGATCGGTCGACTGCAGGAATTCCAGGCCGAGGTCCGCTCTGCGCAAGGTGTTTACATGTTGATTTATGATGGTCAGCCTCGTTATATTGGTAAAGCAAATAACGTCAAAGATCGGCTCGCGCAGCACCTTACGAAATTACGTGGCCGTCGTCATATTAATCTCGATAAGCTTGCTTACAAAGCTTTGATACTCGATCACAGTATGAGCACTGCTGCCAACGAGGATATCTTGATTGGCTTATTCAAGGCGCAATATTCAGACATGTGGAACGGCGCAGGATTTGGCCCCAAGGATCCCGGGAAAGAGCGAGACACTACCAAGCCTGGAAAATTCGATCAACAGCACCCGATTATCGATGACTACCCTGTTGAGATTGACCTGGATCTTGAGGGGGGCATTCAACTTGGAAACCTTCTTGCAAAGATGAAGCTCCAATTGCCATATGTCTTCCGATACGATGTTCCTGCGAGCGTGCAGCAGAGCACTATTCACTTGCAATCTGTCAATCACGTGGCACATGACTTACTCCAAGCTATCGTCACACATCTTGGCGATGGCTGGCGGGGTGCAATCATCAGTTATGGCATGGTGCTTTATAAGACGAGCAAAAGCTATCCATATGGGATCGAAATCGATCCGTTATTGGATTAAGCGGCAAGATCAAGTGCTTGTTGCTCAGCAGCGTTCAAGTAGTTGCATACGCGTTTGGCCATGACGGAAGCCAGCCGGACCGGCACGGCGTTACCTAATTGACGCATGGTTTCGGTCCAGGAACCTTGAAAAATGAAATTGTCCGGGAACGTTTGAATGCGCGCGGATTCACGGACGGTGAAATACCGTACGGTACCGTCCGGCCGACGCAACATGTTCTCTCCCCCAGGCACGCCGTGATCGCCGGCTTTCAGCGCTTTGGCAGGTTCGTCCAGGGGACTGCCTGTGTGGCCCGGGTAAATACGCGCCCCCGGTTGAAATTTATGCGCCTGAATCAGCGCTGCCTGCGGATCGGTTTCCGGATCTGGAAGATCGGAAATCGCATCGCGCACTGTCAACCATGGCGCAAGCTGATGCACGGTTTGGCGCTTTTTTATCGTGTCGAGAACGCGCTCAATCCCAACTGGCCGCACCGGTTGATCGCGCTTGGTCACTTCATGACGGTGCCAATAATCGCCGGAATCCCATTGCGTTAGCAACAAAGAATGCTGGCTATGGGTTTCTTCTGGAAATTCGAAATCGATCCCGAGGTCGGCGCGGAAACCCACAATAAACACGCGCATGCGTTTTTGCGGAACCCCATAGTTCGCCGCGTTTACCAATTTCCATTTAACTCGATATTCGCTCGGCGCGCCCGACGCTTTATGCTGGCGGAGTCTATCCAGGTGTAGCAACCATTCTTCTGTGGCGTCCGCACTCAATGACGGAAATTCCAATTGCAGAAGAATGTAATCGAAATAATCCTTGAAGGCAGTTCGAGTCAAGCCTTGGACATTTTCGAAAACGAAAGCGCGTGGATTTGTCTCGCGTACGGCCCTGACCGCTTGGGGAAACATATCACGGACATCCAGAAAGCCGCCATGTTTGCCCCCGAGCGAGAATGGCTGGCAAGGCGGCCCACCAGTAACCAAGTCGATATTGTTGAAATGCGCATAATCGAATTTCCGCACATCTCCTTCCGTTACGTCTGGCCAATGAGCTACCGGGTCAATATTTTCTTTTTTGTTCAAACGGATTGTATTGCAGGCGTGCGTATTCCACTCCACTACCGCTTCGTGAATCACATCGTGACCGGAAAACCCGAGAGCCAATCCTCCGGCGCCAGCAAATAATTCAATCGAGTTAATCGTCATAATTTATTGTGAAAATAGCAAGTTGGAATCGCTGCAACCGGGCCGGATTGACACAAATATAAGATTTTAGTGCCGTTGGAGATGGTAAGTTGGGTACATTTTACTGTATATGCGTACAGCAGTCCAAGTTGAAGGTGTCGTGTAGTACCCACTGGCCTTTAAAAATCGTGGTCTTCCCCCAACTAGAAGACTAGTGTCCGTTGAGCTGCAACAATATTAACGGAAGCGCCTTATGATAGCGAGCTTCTCTGGGGAGGGAAGATGGTTGACACCGTCAGTGTCGCCAGGCGTAGCGAAATCATGTCGCGGGTTCGAAACAAGGACACCCGTCCGGAGTTGTTTGTTCGACGCCTGGTTCATAACGCTGGGTTCCGTTACCGATTACATGTATCCAAACTTCCGGGAAGCCCGGATTTGGTATTTCCTGGGCGAAAAAAAGTAATTTTCGTTCATGGGTGTTTTTGGCATTCACACGATGGGTGTCACAACGCCCGGATTCCCAAATCGCGCGCGGATTTCTGGATGTCCAAGCTCGAGTCAAATCAAGAGCGGGACGAGCGCAACATGCACGCGCTCATGGATGAGGGTTGGAAGGTGTTGGTAATCTGGGAATGCCAACTGCGCGATCCTGAGCTACTCGACAGGATTAAAGATTTTCTAGAACAGCGCGCAGATTGAACGGAGAAGGAGGCAGGGACCTCCTTCTCGTAATGCTTACGAAGTGCCACTCTTCATAACGTCCTAGTGATGCTGCCTGCCTTCGCATTAATTTAGACGTCAATATTCCCCGCCTGCAGCGCATTCGACTCAATAAAGTTCCGACGCGGCTCCACTTCATCCCCCATCAGCGTGGTAAAGATCTGATCCGCCGCAATCGCATCCTCGATCTGCACTTTGAGCAGGCGACGCACCGTCGGATCCATGGTCGTCTCCCACAGCTGCTCGGGATTCATCTCGCCCAGACCTTTATAGCGCTGCTTGGAAACACCACGCTCCGCTTCCTCGCGCAGCCACTCCATGGCCTGCTGGAAGTCGCGCACGGCGAATTCCTTCATCCTGTCGCCTTCGCCGCGGCGGATAATCGCGCCTTCGCCCATCAGGCCCTGGAACGTCTCGGCCGAGGTTTCCAGCGTCCTGTAATCGCCGCCAGCGACGAAGTCGGCGTCGATCGACGTCACCTGCACGTTGCCGTAGTGGATGCGTTCGATGCGCAGGCTGTGCTTGTCGGACAGCTCATCGGAACGCACGCCCACCTTCACGCTCGGGTCGTGGATCGCGTCGGCCATGGCCTGGGCCGATTTCTCGGCCGCTTCCTGGGTCGACAGGTCCAGTTTCACACCGGTCATGATGGCGGACAGGGCGGCGCGGTCGATCACGCGCGACAGGCGCATCATGATCGCGTTGGCCTTGTTGTACTTGTCGACCAGGTCGCCCAGCGCGCCGTCCGTGATCGCCTCCGCGCCTTCCTTCGGCAGCAGCGCCGCGCCGTTCAGCGCGAAGCGCATCATGTAGCTCGCTTCCTCGACGTCGTCCTTCAGGTAGCGCTCGTCGCGGCCGGCTTTCACCTTGTACAGCGGCGGTTGCGCGATGTAGATGTGGCCGCGCTCGACCAGCTGCGGCATCTGGCGGTAGAACAGCGTCAGCAGCAGGGTGCGGATGTGGGCGCCGTCGACGTCCGCGTCGGTCATGATGATGATGCGGTGGTAGCGCAGCTTGTCGACGTTGAACTCGTCCGGGCCGATCGACGTGCCGAGCGTCGCGATCAGGGTCGTGATCTGCTCCGACGACAGCATCTTCTCGAAGCGCGCCTTTTCCACGTTCAGCACCTTGCCGCGCAGCGGCAGGATGGCCTGGAACTTACGGTCGCGACCCTGCTTGGCGGAACCGCCTGCGGAGTCACCCTCGACGATGTACAGCTCGGCCAGCGCCGGATCGCGTTCCTGGCAGTCGGCCAGCTTCGACGACAGTCCCAGGCCGTCCATCACGCCCTTGCGGCGGGTGAGGTCGCGGGCCTTGCGGGCCGCTTCGCGCGCGCGCGCCGCTTCCACGATCTTGCCGCAGATAATCTTGGCGTCGTTCGGCTTTTCCATCAGGAAGTCGGTGAGCGTCTTCGCCACGATCTCTTCGACCGGGCCGCGCACTTCCGACGACACGAGCTTGTCCTTCGTTTGCGACGAGAACTTCGGCTCAGGCACTTTTACGGACAGCACGCAGGTGAGACCCTCGCGCATGTCGTCGCCCGAGATCTCGACCTTGGCCTTCTTGGCGAAGTCGTTCTCGTCGATGTATTTGTTGATCACGCGCGTCATCGCCGCACGCAGGCCCGTCAGGTGGGTGCCGCCGTCGCGCTGCGGGATGTTGTTCGTGAAGCAGAGCACTTGCTCGTTGTACGCGTCGTTCCACTGCATCGACACGTCGACCGAGATGTTGGTGCCGTTTTCCGACACGCGCTCGCCCGTCGCCTGGAACACGGTCGGGTGCAGGACGGTCTTGGCCTTGTTGATGTACTCGACGAAGCCGCGGGTGCCGCCTTCGAAGGCGAACACTTCTTCCTTGCCGGTGCGCTGGTCGGAGAGCTTGATGTTGACGCCGTTGTTCAGGAACGAGAGCTCGCGGATACGCTTCGACAGGATTTCGTAGTGGAACTCGACATGCGTAAAGATTTCCTCGTCGGCCCAGAAGTGCACCTCGGTGCCGCGCTTGTCGGTGTCGCCGATGATTTTCATCGGGGACACTTCCACGCCGTCGACGACTTCGATGATGCGGTCCAGCGGGACGCCGCGCGAGAATTCCAGCTGGTGCACCTTGCCGTTCTGGCGCACGGTCACACGCAGCAGTTTCGACAGCGCGTTCACGCACGACACGCCGACGCCGTGCAGGCCGCCCGACACCTTGTAGGCGTTCTGGTTGAACTTGCCGCCGGCGTGCAGTTCCGTCAGGGCGATCTCGGTTGCCGAGCGCTTCGGCTCGTGCTTGTCGTCCATCTTGATGCCGGTCGGGATGCCGCGGCCGTTGTCGGTGATCGAAATCGAATTGTCGGAATGGATCGTGACGTGGATTTCGGAGCAAAAGCCGGCCAATGCCTCGTCGATCGAGTTATCGAGCACCTCGAACACCAGGTGATGCAGGCCGGTGCCATCCGACGTGTCGCCGATGTACATGCCCGGACGCTTGCGTACCGCTTCCAGGCCTTCCAGGATCTGGATCGACGAGGCGCCGTACTCTTCCGCCTTGGCAGGGGAGGATTCCAAAACTGCTTGAGTGTTCTCGGACATGACTGCTTTCTCAAATAACGTGTAAATCAGACGGCGGGCGCGCGGGCCCGCGGTCTCGATCGTCGATCGGCCGGGCAGGATGTCTCCCGCACCAGCCGACGCCGCAAACAGACGGCAAACAACGAATATATGGGCGCTTTGCCCTAATTAAATACGCATCGGCATGACGACGTACTTGAAGTCGCCATTTTCCGGAATCGACATCAGCGCCGACGAATTCGAATCGCCCAGCGAGATGTTCACCTGGTCGCACTTCAGGTTGTTCAGCACGTCCAGCAGGTAAGTGACGTTGAAACCGATGTCGATCGTGTCGCCGCCGTAGTCGATTTCCAGTTCTTCCACCGCTTCTTCCTGGTCGGCGTTGGTCGAGCTGATCTTCATCGAACCCGGGGCGATCATGCAGCGCACGCCCTTGAACTTGTCGCTCGTCATGATCGCGGCGCGCTGCAGCGAGCGCAGCAGTTCTTCGCGGCTGATCGTGAAGTCGTTCTTGTAACCCTTCGGGATCACGCGGGTGTAATCCGGGAACTTGCCTTCGACCAGTTTCGAGACCAACTCGATGTCGGCGAACGTCAGCTTGACCTGCGAGGCGGCGATGTCCAGGCGGACTTCGTCGTCGCTTTCTTCCAGCAGGCGCTGCAGTTCCAGGATGGTCTTGCGCGGGATGATCACTTCCTGGCGCTCGAACGTCTGCTCGGCCGTCACCTGCGCGAATGCCAGACGGTGGCCGTCGGTGGCGACGGCGATGACGTTGTTACCCTCCAGCACCAGCAGCAGGCCGTTCAGGTAGTAGCGGATGTCTTGCTGGGCCATCGCGAAGTGCACCATGTTGAACAGGTGCTTCAGCGTTTTCTGCGGCAGCGTGACGGTCGCGTTGTAGCTGTCGGCCACGGACACGGTCGGGAATTCCTCGGCCGCCAAGGTCTGCAGCGCGAAGCGCGACTTGCCGCTCTGGACGGTCAGGCGCTTGTTCAGCAGGGTCATCGTGACGTCGCCCGATTCCGGCAGGGCACGCAGGATGTCCAGCAGCTTGCGTGCCGCGACGGTCGTGCCGGTCTCTTCAGGACCCGAACCGATGTTGGCCAGGGTCGTGATCTGCACCTCGGTGTCGGTCGACAGGAACGAGACGCTTTCGCCATTCTTGCGGATGAGGATATTGGCCAGAATCGGCATGGTGTGCCGACGCTCGACAATACCACTCACGATCTGCAGTGGCCGGAGAAGCGTGTCTCGGGTGGATTTGACCAGTTGCATAAATATCCTCGGTTATGGGTAATAATGTTGTTCGCGCAATATTTTGCCAGAAATCATCGGGGGCAAAGCCTTTTCCCCCGCGTTCACGCATCAGCCTTTCAAGGTCTGTTCCAGCACGTGCAATTCGTGGTTGCACTCGGCGTTCTTGGCACGGTCCTGGGCGATCTTGCGGACCGCGTGCAGCACCGTCGTATGGTCGCGGCCGCCGAACAGTTCGCCGATTTCCGGCAGACTCTTCTGCGTCAGCTCTTTCGCCAGGTACATCGCGATCTGGCGCGGCCGCGCGATATTGGCGGGGCGGCGCTTCGAATACATGTCCGCGACCTTGATGTTGAAGAAATCGGCCACGGTCTTCTGGATGTTTTCCACGGAGATCTGGCGGTTCTGCACGGACAGCAGGTCCTTCAGTGCTTCCTTCACGACGTCGATCGTGATGTCCTTGCCGTGGAAGCGCGAGTACGCGAGGATTTTTCGCAGCGCGCCTTCCAGTTCGCGCACGTTCGAGCGCAGGTGTTTCGCGACGAAGAAGGCGACGTCGTCGTTCAGCATCACGCCTTCCGATTCCGCCTTCTTCATCAGGATCGCCACGCGCATTTCCAGTTCCGGCGGTTCGATCGCGACCGTCAGGCCCGAGTCGAAGCGCGAGATCAGGCGGTCGTCCATGCCTGTGATCTCTTTCGGATAGGTATCCGACGTGATGATGATCTGCTTTTTCGCCGCGATCAGTGCTTCGAACGCATAGAAGAATTCTTCCTGCGTGCGGCTCTTGCCACCGAAGAACTGAATATCGTCGATGAGCAGCATGTCCAGCGAGTGATAGTAATGCTTGAAGTCGTCGAAGCCTTTGCGCTGGTACGCGGTCACGACGTCGCGCACGTACTGTTCCGCGTGGATATAGCGGATGCGCGCGCCCGGCTGGTCGGCCATCACCTGGTTGCCGATCGCGTGGATCAAGTGGGTCTTACCGAGGCCCACGCCGCCGTAGAAGAACAGCGGGTTGTACGAGACGCCCGGGTTGTTGGCGACCTGGATCGCGGCGGCGCGCGCCAGCTGGTTCGCCTTACCGGTCACGAAGTTCTCGAACGTGAGGTCCGGGTTGACGCGGCTTTGCTCGCGGCGCGGATTGTTCGCGATGACATTGTCCGGCGTGACGACAGGCATCTCCGGCACGGTCTTGTCGGCGGCGGCGTTGATGCCCAGCGCACCGCTGCTGGACGGCATCGGGGCAGGTGCCGACGATGCCGGTTTTTTCGGCGCGCTGTTCTTCGGGTCGAGGACGAACTGCACGTCGACCGGCCGCTGGAAATGCTCGGACGCCAGCGCGGTGATGCGGTTGGCGAACTGCGACTTCACCCAGTCGAGCTTGAATCGATTGGGCGCCGCAATGCGCAGCTTGCCGTCCTCGTAGTCGAGGGCGACGAGTGGTTTGATCCACGCGGTATATTGCTGCGGTGTCAGCTCGAGCTCCAACTGGTTGGAACAGGTCTGCCAAAAGTTATCCATACATCGACTAAGTTAAGCGTAACACTCTATTTTACCTGTGTTCTCGCAAGTTATCCACAGGCGATACAGGAATTTTCCACCGAAAGATGGGCGCCTGACGTGCGTCCGCAACCGTTTGCGGCGCACCATAACGCGACCTTGACACAACGGTCGCCTTGACAGTTGAAGTAAAAATGCTGAATAATTCAGGGTTCCCCGCCCGTACGCCTTGTTAATCCAACAAATGGCACACAGGCGACAAGCTTTGCTGTGGCGTGACGCTGGCTTAACAACTGCGAAATGTCATTGGCGCAATGCTGACTCAGCGTGAGCTCAGCCCCGATTTTTTGCATTCTATTTTGCTTTAAGCGAGACCACCATGAAACGTACTTACCAACCTTCCGTCGTCCGTCGCAAGCGCACGCACGGCTTCCGCGCACGTATGGCTACCCGTGGTGGCCGCCTTGTCCTGAACGCTCGCCGCGCCAAGGGCCGCAAGCGCCTGGCTGTCTAAGCCCGGAAAGCCGCATCGACCGCGCCTACGACATATGTCAGGCGAAGGTTCGCACGACTTTGCGCGCGTTCGGCGTATCGTAAAAACGGATGAGTTTTCATCCGTTTTTCGTTTGCGCCCTGCACAAAAAACCGCGCATTTCGTGCTCTATACCCGACCGAATGCCCTGCCTCATGCGCGGCTGGGCGTCGTCGCGGCCAAACGTTTTGCGCCGCGCGCGGTCACGCGCAACACCATCAAGCGCATCACGCGCGAACTGTTCCGGACCACACAGCTGCCGGCGCTCGACTGCATCGTGCGCTTGTCGCGTCCGGTCAACGGCAAGGACGGTCCGGCGACGACGTCCGCGCTGAAGGCACAGTTGCGCGTCGAGCTGGCGCGGTTGTTCGCATCGCAGTTGCCGCGTCCACGTAAGGCCAATGCCGCTCCACAGGCGGCAAGCGTTGCGCCTTCAGGTTCGCAACCGGGACTATCATGAACCGGTTGCTTGTCTGGCTGTTGCGCGGTTACCAGTTGCTGGTGTCTCCGATGCTCGGACAGAACTGCCGTTTCTATCCGACCTGTTCCAATTACGCGATCGAGGCCGTCAAGATCCACGGCGCCGCGCGCGGCGGATGGCTGGCCCTGCGCCGCGTCTGCCGCTGCCATCCGTGGAACGATGGCGGCGTCGACCTGGTACCGCGTCCCGGGGAGCAGCATTCCTCACCAACCGCTTGCGGTTGCAAGCATTCCTGAATAAGACCAATGGAAATCAATAAACGTACCATCCTGTGGATCGTGTTCGCCGTCTCGCTGGTCGTCCTGTGGAACGACTGGATGGTGGCCAACGGCAAGCAGTCGATGTTCTCGGCGCAGCCGCCGGCCAAGGTCGCGCAGGCCCCGAATCCGACCAAGCCGAACGACCTGCCGACGGCCGCTTCGCCGACCCCGGCCGGCGCCGTCCCGGGCACGCCCGCGGCACCCGCGCCCGTGCAGACCCAGGTCATCACCGTCACCACCGACGTCTATAAAGTCGACATCGACACGGCCGGCGGCGTGATCCGCCGCCTGGAACTGCTGAAGTACCGCGACAAGGTCGACCAGACCAAGAACCAGGTGCTGTTCCAGGCCAACGGCCCGCGCGTCTACCTGGCCCAGACGGGCCTGACCGGCGCCAGCGCGGCCGGCGTCCTGCCGAACCACAACACCCCGTTCACGGTCCGTCCGGGCCCGCGCACGCTGGACAGCAACAACCAGGTGCAGGTCGTGCTGGACGCGGAGCAGGGCGGCGTGCGCCTGACCAAGACCTTCACGTTCAAGCGCAACGACTACGTGATCGACGTGCGCCACGACGTGACGAACCTGACCCAGGCTCCGGTCACGCCGTCGCTGTACTTCCAGCTCGAGCATGACGGCATGAAGCCGGAAGGCGACACCTATTTCAACAGCAGCTACACGGGTCCGACCCTGTGGACGCCGGAAGAGCACTACCAGAAGCTGACGTTCGAGAAGATCGGCAAGGGCTCGGCCGAGCACGCGAAGTCGGCGAAGGATGGCTGGATCGCGATCTCGCAGCACTTCTTCGTCTCGGCCTTCATTCCGCCGGCGAACACGCAGCGCGACATCTACACGAAGTCGCTGGGTAACAACCTGTTCGCGATCGGCGCCGTCGAGCCGCTGGGCACCGTGGCACCGGGCGCGACCGTCTCGAACGCCGCGCGCCTGTACTCGGGCCCGCAGGTGCAGAGCCTGCTGGAAAACGTGACCCCGGGCCTGGACCTGGTGCGCGACTACGCGTGGGCCGCGATCATCGCCAAGCCGATCTTCGCCACGATGAACTGGCTGCACTCGATGATCGGCAACTGGGGCTGGACCATCATCGCCTTCACCGTCCTGATCAAGCTGCTGTTCTTCCCGCTGTCGGCGGCCGGCTACCGCAGCATGGCCAAGATGAAGACGGTGACGCCGAAGATGCAGGCGATCCGCGAGCGCTTCAAGAACGATCCGGTCAAGATGCAGCAGGCCACGATGGAGCTGTACAAGGCCGAGAAGATCAACCCGCTGGGCGGCTGCCTGCCGATCCTCGTGCAGATGCCGGTGTTCCTGGCCCTGTACTGGGTGCTGCAGGCCGCGGTCGAGATGCGCGGCGCACCGTGGGTGGGCTGGATTCACGACCTGACGGCACCGGACCCGTACTTCATCCTGCCGATCCTGTACGCGATCTCGATGTTCATCACGCAGAAGCTGAACCCGCAGCCGGCCGATCCGATGCAGGCCAAGATGATGCTGTTCATGCCGCTGGCGTTCTCGGTCATCTTCCTGTTCTTCCCGTCCGGCCTCGTGCTGTACTGGGTCGTGAACAACCTGATCTCGATGGCGCAGCAGTACGTCATCACCAAGAAGTTCGCGCCGGCCAAGTAAGCCTGGCCCGGTGACCGAAAAGCCCGTGTCCGCACGGGCTTTTTTATTCGCACTACAATCCGACCATGAAACTCGATACTTCTCCCATCGCCGCCATCGCCACCGCCCCCGGCCGCGGCGGCATCGGCGTGGTGCGCGCCTCCGGCAAGGACTTGTCGGCCCTCGCGGCCGCGCTGTTCCCCGGCACGAAGCTGGCGCCCCGCCACGCCACGTACCTGCCGTTCAAGGACGCGGCGGGCACCGTCATCGACGAAGGCCTCGCGCTGTACTTCAAGGCGCCGCATTCGTACACCGGCGAGGACGTGCTGGAACTGCAGGGCCACGGCGGCCCCGTCGTGCTGCGCATGCTGCTCGCGCGCGTGCTGGAGGCGGGCCGCGACCTGGACCTGCGTCTCGCCGAACCGGGCGAATTCACGCGCCGCGCCTTCCTGAACGACAAGCTCGACCTCGCGCAGGCGGAGGCCGTCGCCGACCTGATCGACGCATCCACCGAGGCCGCCGCGAAATCGGCGTCGCAATCGCTGTCCGGCGCGTTCTCGAAGGTCGTCCATGAACTGGTGGAGAAGACGATCAACCTGCGCATGCTGGTGGAGGCCACGCTCGACTTCCCGGAAGAGGAGATCGACTTCCTCGAGAAATCGAATGCGCGCGGCCAGCTGAAAGGCATCGTCGACGCGCTGGACGCCGTGTTCCGCCAGGCCGCCCAGGGCGCGCTGCTGCGCGAGGGTTTGAACGTCGTGCTGGTCGGCCAGCCGAACGTCGGCAAATCGTCGCTGCTGAACGCGCTGGCCGGGTCGGACGTCGCCATCGTCACGCCGATCGCGGGCACGACGCGCGATAAAGTCAGCGAGACGATCCAGGTCGAGGGCATCCCGCTGAACATCGTCGACACGGCCGGCATCCGCGCCATCGACGAAGGCATCGACGTCGTCGAGCGCATCGGCATCGAGCGCACGTGGGGCGAGGTCGGCAAGGCGGACGTGATCCTGCACCTGCTCGACGCGAGCCTCGGCCCGGCCAGGGCCGACGAGGACATCGTCGCCGCGTTCCCGGCCGGCGTGCCCGTCGTGCGCATCTGGAACAAGATCGATTTGTCGGGCCACCAGCCGTCCGTGGACCAGGGCGCCGATGCGGTCAACATCTACCTGTCCGCGCACGAGAAGATCGGCATCGATTTGCTGCGCGCGGAACTCCTGCGCATCGCCGGCTGGCAGCAGACGGGCGAGTCGCTGTACCTCGCGCGCGAACGCCACCTCGTCGCGCTGCGCCAGGCGCGCGAGCACCTGCGGTACGCCGCCGAGCATGCGGCGCAGGACGACCAGTCGCTGGACCTGTTCGCCGAGGAGCTGCGGCTGGCGCAGGACCAGCTGTCCAGCATTACCGGGCAGTTCACGCCGGACGACCTGCTGGGGGTGATCTTCAGCCGGTTCTGTATCGGTAAATAGAACTGTTCCGGATCTCATCCTGACGTGCGCCCGCATGCGGGAAAAGCGCGTAGCGTCGAGAGGCTGGCTTGCAGCGTCGAGGAGGCGTCATGATGGAACCCGAACCCGCGAACATGTTCCGCGGCCTGCCGCTGACGGCCGAACAGGACAGCGAAATCAGGCACTACATCCATGTCCGGCAGCGCAGCGGCCTGCCATGGGACACGCCGGAGCTGCAGGCGATGCTCGCGGACATGCTCGATCCGCCCGAGACGGACGAGGAAGACGGGCAGGTGCTGTCCGGCAGCATCGGCAAGGAACGGGAGGCTGCGGTCCTCGACGGCGAGAGCGACCGCGACCGGGCCGACGCGCGTCCCGAGTCCTGACCCGGCAGCGCCACGCCGCCTAGTGCAGGCAACTGTGCTTGTGCGCGTACATTTCCCGGTCGGCGCGCTGGACGTAATCGAGCAGCGGCGTGTCGCTGCCCGGATCGCACTGCACGGCGCCGGCGCTGATCGACAGGGCATACGTCCGGTCCTGCATCAGGTTGAAGGCGTGCAGGTTTTCCCGCAGCCTGGACAGGATCACGCGGGGATGGACGTCGTTCAGTGCGAAGGCCACGAACTCGTCGCCGCCGATGCGGGCCAGCACGTCGGTGTCGCGCAGGGATTCGCGCAGCACGGCGGCGGCGTCCCGGATCAGCTGGTCGCCCGTCTCATGGCCGAGCTGGTCGTTGACCAGTTTCAGGCCGTCGATGTCGGCATAGATCACCATGCAACTGGCGCGCTTGCGCCGCGCCAGCCGGAACATGTGCTCCGCCTGGACGAAGAAGCCGCGCCGGTTGTTCAGGCCGGTCAGGATGTCGGTCAGGGCGAGGGCGCGCATGGCGTCCTCGGCGTCGTCGCGCCGGGCCAGCTCGTCGGCATGCGCCCGGGCCGTGCCCGCCATCTGCGCGTACTGGGTCGACACCAGGTCCTCGAGCGCGTCGCGGGCGGAGATCCGGCACAGGGTCGCGACGGACAGTTCGAGGATCGTCCCGAGCAGGCGGCGGCGCCGGCCCTGTTCCGCGGGCGTGCCGGCGTCCGGCCAGCCGGCGGCCAGCACGGCCATGGCGTGCCGGACCGGCACGCCCACCATCATCGTGCGCGGATCCGGCATGGCGTCGTCCTCGGGACCGCCGTCCAGGCGCGCCAGCGCCGGTCGGTGCCAGGCGTGGCCGCGGCCGGCAGCGTGCGGCATGCCTGCGCGGTCGAACCCGATGTCGTGGTTGACCTCGCCGCGAACCAGCAGCAGCGCGTTGTCGACGCCGCCCAGTTCGGCCAGCGCGCGCCCGGCCAGGGCCAGCGTGGCCCGGGGTTGGTCGACCTGCATCAGTTCGCGCGACAGCGCGAGCAGGGCCTGCAATTGCCTGGCTTCGGCGTTCGATCCGGTACGTCGTGTCATCGCGCTCTCCGCTGGGGTGTGCCGCGGCACCGTCACTCATCCAGCGGTGCGGATGGCGTGATCGCTTCCGAGATGGATTGCGCGGCGCTTTCCCGGCGGCGCAATTCGGGATGGTCGAGGACACGCTCGATCACGTGGTCCGGCACGTGCTTGTGCCGCATGTAGCGCCTGGCGACGTCGGCGTCGCGCACTGCCAGGATGTTCAACCCGCGGGCCACGGCATTGGCTGTCGGCTCGTCGCTGCGCCGCTGGCGCTCGCTCATGTCCATCCATCCTCCGTGGTCGATTCGGCCCATCATACACGCCGGTCCAGCGTACAACCAGCGATTTCCACCCGTCCTTACGGGCATGCCGCACGGCACGTACTGGACGGATCGCCGGATCGGGCGCAGGCTGGCTGCATCGCGATGAAGGAGTGCGGCGCATGACGCACACATGGCACTCGATCCTGGAGTACCTGGCGCACGGGATGCTCGCATGGCGCCCCTGGCAGATCGTCGCCTACACGGCGGCGACGACCCACCTGACCATCGGCGCCGTGACGGTCTACCTGCACCGCTGCCAGGCGCACCGCGCCCTCGCGCTGCATCCGGCCGTCAGCCACGTGTGCCGCTTCTGGCTGTGGATCGCCACCGGCATGGCCACGCGCGAGTGGGTGGCACTCATCGCAAGCATCACGCCTGCTGCGAGCGGGAAGGCGATCCGCACAGCCCGCGACTGTTCGGCATCCGCCGGGTGCTGCTGCGGGGCACCGGGCTGTACCGGGACCAGGCGCGCGACGCCGGGACCGTGCGGCGCGATGGCCACGGCGCGTCCGCCGCCGGCTTGACCGGCGCCTTCGCGCCGCGAACCATTCTTCAGGCCGACGGTCAAAGACAGTACTCGGGAGACGACATGGCGAATCGAGTCCTCATCATTTCCGCCGTCACGGACGATGTCCTTTCCCTCAGGGACGCGCTGGCCAATGCGCGCGACGGCCCTTTTGACGTCGAAAGCGTCCCCGCCCTCGCCTCCGGCCTGCAGCGGCTGGCGGCGGGCGGCATCGACGCGGTCCTCGTGAACCTGACCTTGCCCGACGCGCAGGGCATGGCCTGTTTCGACCGGGTGCACGACGCGGCCCGCCACATGCCCATCCTGACGCTGTGCGATCTCAACGACGAAGGCCAGGCCAAGGAAGCGGTCCAGCGCGGTGCCCAGGGCTGGCTGTCGCGCGGCTACTTCGACAACTACCTGGTGCCGCAAGCCTTGCGCAACGTCATTGAGCGCATGAAGGTGGAGCAGCGCCTGTACATCGCCCAGGCGAGGGCGCAGATCACGCTCAACTCGATCGGCGACGCCGTCATCTCGGTCGACATGCATGGCGGCGTCGATTACCTGAACGTCGCGGCGGAACGGATGACCGCCTGGTCGCGCGACGAGGCACGCGGGCGGCCCGTCACCGAGGTCCTCGAGATCGTCGACACCGCCACCGGGCAGGCGATCGTCAATCCGCTCGAATACATCCTGCGGGGGGACCCGGCCGCAGGTATCACGGGCGAGTGCGTCCTCGTCGACCGCCGCGGCAGGCACACTCCGATCGAGGACTCGGCCGCGCCGATCCACGACTGGAACCGGCAGCTCGTGGGCGCGGTGATGGTGTTCCGCGACATCTCGCACAACGTGGCGTTGACGGCGAAGATGCGGCACCAGGCGCAACACGACTTCCTGACCAACCTGCCCAGCCGCGTGCTGCTGAACGACCGCGTCTCGCTGGCGATCTCGCTCGCCAGGCGCAGCAAGGCGTATCCGGTCCTGCTGTTCCTCGACCTCGACAAATTCAAGCACATCAACGATTCGCTGGGGCACGGCGCCGGCGACCAGCTCCTGCAGGAGGTCGCGGAACGCCTGCAGGCCTGCGTGCGCACGTCCGATACCGTCAGCCGCTACGGCGGCGACGAGTTCGTGATCCTGCTGGCCGACGAACGCCATCCACAGAATGCGGCGCTGACGGCGGAAAAGATCCTGCATGCGCTTGCCACGCCGTTCCTGATCGGCGACCAGGAAGTGCACACCTCGACCAGCATCGGGATCGGCGTCTTTCCGTTCGACGGCATGGATGCGGCCACACTCATCAAGAATGCCGATACGGCCATGTACCACGCGAAAGAGCGAGGGCGCAATAACTACCAGTTCTTCCATCAGGCCATGAACCAGCGCGCCGTGGAGCGGCAACTGATCGAAAGCAATCTACGGCGCGCGCTGGAGCAGGGCGAGTTCACGCTGCACTACCAGCCGAAGATCGAGCTGCAGAACCATCGCATCACCGGCGTCGAGGCGCTGCTGCGCTGGATGCATCCGGAATGGGGCCTGGTGCAGCCGGAGCGGTTCATCGCCATCGCCGAGGAATGCGGCCTGATCGTGCCGATCGGACGCTGGGTGTTGCGCGAAGCCTGCCTGCAGGCCGTGCGCTGGCGCGAGGCGGGCATTCCGGGCGTGTCGATCGCGATCAACGTGTCCGCCGTCGAATTCCGCCAGCGCGATTTCTTCGACCACGCACTGGCCGTCTTCGAAGAGACGGGGGCCGATCCGGACTGTGTGCAGCTCGAGCTGACCGAAACGGTCCTGATGCGCGACGTGGCCACGAGCGCGGATTTGCTGGCGCGGTTCAAGACGGTCGGCGTCAAGATCGCGGTGGACGACTTCGGTACCGGCTACTCCAGCCTGAGCTACCTGAGCCAGTTCCCGATCGACGTGCTCAAGATCGACCAGTCCTTCGTCAGGGCGATCGACGGCGCAGCGGGCAAGAACGGGGCGATCGTCGGCGCCGTGATCGACATGGGCAGGAACCTGCACCAGCGCGTCATTGCCGAAGGCGTCGAGGACGAGGAGCAGCTCGCATTCCTCAAGGCCCACGAGTGCGACGAGGCGCAGGGTTATCTGTTCAGCCGGCCGGTCGACGCCGCCCTCATGCAGGCCATGTTCGGCACCGGCATCCAGGCGTAACGCCTCGGGCGGCCTGGAGGCGCCGGCCGTGCGCCCGAAATGATTTGTTTGCGTATTGCCCCGACGTGTTACACTGGCCGCGGCGGCAGGTTGATGGATCTGCCGTTCTCTCGAAGGCACGTATCCTGTCATGTGTAATGGCAGCGACGAGCATGCCGCCTGGGGTGTCATCCCGATTATTGGTCGATTACACGAACGAGCACCGTGCGGATGGCACGGGCGTCCGACGCTTTGCACCCTGCAGATAGCAGGGGCAGATCAGCGATTCAACTGTTGGTATCACATTGAAACGAAGCCCGCAGCACGCGGGCTTTTTTTTCCGCGCACGGCGCGCCGCGCGCCGGCCCCGCCATTGTCGTTCCCGCCTTCCACCGATCCACACCCACCAAGGACCTATCAATGGCAAAAGAAGAACTGATCGAAATGAACGGCGTCGTTGCCGAAGTGCTGCCCGATTCGCGTTTTCGCGTCGATTGCGAGAACGGTCACAAGCTGATCGCCTACACGTCGGGCAAGATGCGCAAGAACCACATCCGCATCCTCGCCGGCGACCAGGTCAAGCTCGAGCTGTCGCCGTACGACCTGAGCAAGGGGCGCATCACGTTCCGCCACATCGAACACCGGGGCGGACCGCGTCCCGCCGCCCGCGGCCGCAGGTAACACGCGGCGCGTCAGTCCGCGCGCCCGAGAAAGAACGCCAGCATTGCCGTCGACGCGCACGGCCCGCCGGGATCCGTATGGGAACCGGCCGCCTTGCCGCCTTGCCACGCGTGCGCGGCGCCGTGGACCAGCCAGTGCTCCGCGACGCACCGGCCCCCGGCGTCATGCCAGCGCGTCCGGCTGTATGGGCGGCCGGCGGCGTCGTTGCGTTCGGATTGCTCGCTCAGCTGGCCGCCGTGCGCGGCGATGAACTGCTGCAGGACCGCCTTGCCGTTGCCCGGGTGGACGACGGCGTCGGCGTCGCCGTGGAACACGATGACAGGCACGCCCTTCTTGACGGCCGTGCCGCGCGCGGGATGCTTCATGGCGTGCAGTCCCGAAATCATGTCCTTGCCGCTGCCCGCGGCGAGCCCCGAATGGACGCCGATCGCGGTGTACAGCTCGGGGAATTCGGCGCCGAGGATGGCCGCCATCGCGCCGCCGGCGGACAGGCCCGCCGCATACACGCGCGCCGGGTCGACCGCGTGCCCGTCCATGACGTGGCGGGTCATGCCGGCCAGGATCGCGGACTCGCCGCTGTCGCGCGCGCGTTGCGCGGGGTCGAACCAGTTCCAGCAGCCCGACGGGTTGGCGCCGCGCTCCTGTTCGGGGTAGAGCACCAGGCAGTCGTGCGTGTCCGCCAGCGCGTTCATGCCCGTGCCGGCCGCGAAATCGGCGGCGTTCTGCGTGCAGCCGTGCAGCATCACGACCAGTGGACGCTGCGCCTGCGCGCCGCCCGGCGGTATGTAGAGCTTGTAGCGCCGCGTGCCCGCCGCGCAGGCGAACACGCCGTCGACGAAACGTCCGCGTGTCGCGTCGACTGTCGCATCGGGCGGGACGGCGGTCGTGCCGCTGTCGGCCTTCGGTCGCCGCATGCGCGCCCAGCGTCCCGGCTGTGGGCGCGTGGCCCAGGTCGGGGCGGCGTTCAGGTCGACGAAGCCGGCAGGGCCGGCCTGCGCGTTCTGTGCTTCCTGCGTTTCCTGCGCCGGTGGCGTCATCAGCCCGGCGTCGCGCAGGGCGCGCTGGATGATCTCGGTGGCCCCGGCGGCGTCGTTGGCCTGGACGCGCTGCGCCGAAGCCATCATGTGTTTGAGGAACTGGTCGAACGGTTTCATATGAATTCCATGTCAGGTGTGAATGCGGTCCGCGAGCGCCTGCCGGACGGCGGGGCTTGCGATGAATGCGCCAAGGACCTGGAGCGTGGCGATGGCGGCGCTGGCCAGTTCGGCCGGCACGTCGTCTTCGATGACGGCCAGGCCCAGTACGTGCACGTCGAGTTTTTCCCCGGCCGCGACGACTTGTTCGAGTTCCTTGCGCGAGTACCGGTGCTGTCCGACCACGTAGCGCTTGCGCACGACGGTCTGGCGAATGGCGTCGGCATGGACCAGCAACTGGTTGCGGATGGCGGTCCGTACGAAATCGGTGCGGTTCGAATAAAACCCTTCGTTGACCAGCAGGTCGACCTGGGCCAGGTCGACGAGGCCGACGTTGACGGTCACCTTGTCGCTGTCCGGAATGCGCTGTTGTGAGGTAACAAGTTTCATGATCTCTCCAATCTATACTCCAATTGGAGTATATACGGAGTATTTCAAGTCCGCTCGAACAATCTTTTTGATACGTGTGGGACTGCGGCGGTCTGGACGACAGACGCGCCAGCCCGTGTCCTACGCTGGACGCCGGCAACGCGTCCATAATCGTCGCATGCAGCCAACCAGGGGTCACCATGGCGTCGATTTCCGCAGGACCACTATCGGACGCGGACGTCCCGGCCTGGCCGGCGGCCTACGGCCGGGTGATCGACGGGATCGGTTGCCCGGCCTACTGCTGCTCGCCCGCGGGCGCGGTCGTCCATAGCAACCGCTCCGCGCAGCGCCTGTGGGGTGGCGCCTGTGCGCCCGGCGAGGCGGGCCAATGGGATGGCTTCGCGGCCCTGTACCGGCTCGATGGCGCCCCCGTCGAGAAAGCGTCCTCGCCCGCCGCGCTGGCCGCGGCCAGCGGCGTCGCGCCACCGCCGGCCGAGTTCGTCGCCGAATCGGGAGACGGGCAGAGACGCCGCCTCGTGATCCATGCTCACCCTGTCCTCCGGAGCGACGGCGCGACCGCCGGGGTGTTGTGCTCCCTGACCGACATCAGCGAGCGGCACCGGCTCGACCAGGAAGTCAGGTTCGCGCGCGACAACCGGGAAGCCTTCCTGCGCGTGCTGGCCCATGAACTGCGCAACCCGCTGGCGTCGGTCATGACGGCCGCCGCGCTGCTGCGGCACCGGGGCGCGCGCGAGACTGTCCAGATGGCGCGCATGATCGAGCGCCAGACGCGCCAGCTCGCGCGCTTCATCGGCGACCTGCTCGACGGCGCGCGCATCGAGCACGCGTGCGACATCGCCGTCGCGATGCGGGCCAGCAGCGTGGGCAGCGTGCTCGAACTGGCATGCGACGTGGCCGACGGCATCCTGTGCGCGCGCGGCCAGACGCTGCGCGTGGACGCGGATGCGCGGGACGCCGTCCTGTGGTGCGATCCCGAGCGCCTGGCGCAGGCGCTCGGCAATGTCCTGCTCAACGCGAGCGAATTTTCTGACGATGGCGCCGAGATCGCCCTGGCCGTCGCGATCGACGGCGCGTTGCTGGAAGTGCAGGTGACGGATCGCGGCATCGGCGTCGAGGCGGCGCAGCTGCACAGCATGTTCGAGCCGTTCCGCAAGTTCACCGCGCATCCCGCCCGCATGCCCTCGGGGGCCGGACTCGGGCTGGCGATCGCGCGCAGCGTGTGCCAGGCGCACGGCGGGATGGTGTCCGCCCACAGCGCCGGTCCGGGGCAGGGTACGCGCCTGCGCTTCATCCTGCCCGTGGTGGACGGCGCCGCGCCGGCTCCCGGAACAATGCCATAGTCGGCCCATCGAGCGGTGCAGATCCGCTGCCTCCCAGGTCGGCGAACGCCTCCGATGGCTGATCCACGAGGGAGAATCGCTGATGAAGCACGACGCGTTTCTGGCTGCGGCCGGGCAGACCGGTCCCGATGCCTGAGCGGCTGCCTTCTGTGCGCGTGATTGTGTGTGCAAATTCGACAACAAAAGCTTGCTAACATAGCGTCCGCGTTTGTCCGCCTTGTTGAAAGACCCGCTTGCCCATTCCCTCACTGCCGCCCGAACCGCCCGCCGGCGCCATCGCCTGGCTGTGGCGGGATACGCCCGTCCCGGCGTTTTCGCGCGACACCGTCGCCGTGGTCGATCGCCACATCTGGCTCGCCGGCGACAAGGTGCTCGTGCGGCCGGGGGCGCGTCCGCGCGCGCTGGCACCCGGCACGCGCGTGATCCCCGTCGTGCACGTCGAGATCGATCCGCTGCATCCGCCGCCCGGCCTGCGGGCCGCACGCGCTACCGTGCTGGCCGCGATGCACAGCGCCGCGCGTGCGTCGACGTCCGGCTGGGTGCAGCTGGACCTGGAGGCGCGGCCGTCGCAGCGCGCCGACTACCGCGACCTCGTGCACCGCATCCGCACCGCGCTGCCGGGCGACATGCGGCTGAGCGTCACGGCCCTCGGCTGGTGGTGCCGTGCGCCGGCGTGGCTGGACGGGCTGGAAGCGGATGAGGTGGTGCCGATGTTCTTCCGCATGGGACGCGACAACCGGGCACTGCGCGGCATCGTGGCGACGCATCCCGGCCTGCTGCACCCGCTGTGCCGCGCGGGCAGCGCCGGCTTTTCGCGCCAGGAAGCGTTCCCGCCCGCGGTGGCGGCGCGCTACCGGCGCACGTTCTGGTTCGACGAAAAAGGATGGAGAGATTCCCGATGAAATACCTGCTTGCCTGTGCCGCCATTGCCGCCGTCGCGGCGAACGCGTTCGCCAGCGGCGACTATGGTCCCAGCTACACGACGTTCAAGGCGTACACGAAGCCGGACATCCCCAACGCGCGCTTCCAGGCGGGCGATCTGGGCGTGCTGCAGCCGGGCATGCGCCGCGTCTACCTGTACACGGCGTGGCGCGCGATCATGCTCGGCGCTCCGGTCGCGAAGAAGCCGGGCACCGAGGGTGGCCTGGACCGCGCGGACGGCAGCGCGTTCGGCTACGGGTGGGACCACGTCGACGGCGAGGACACGTCCGCGGACCTGGTCGGGCGCGCCGCCAGGGTGTTGAACATCAAGATCGACGATCCGGCGGCGCGCATGATCGTGGCCTGTCCCGCGGCCGCCAATGCCTACGCGGCCGCGACCCTGCGCCAGCTGGAGGCACGGCCGGACGCGAACCGCGCGCGGGTCGACGCGTGGCTGCGTGCGCAATACCAGGTGGGCGAATCCTGCCAGCGCGCCGAGGATGCGCGTTACTCGTATCGCACCGAGAAACTGCCCGGGATCGCCGCGCCGCAGCCGCTGCCCGCCACGGAACCCGCTTACTGGCGCCAGCTGCGCGACTATCAGCGCGCCGCGTGGCAGTTCCACGGTGCCCACTATGCCGAAAGCACAGCCTTGTTCGACCAGATCGGCGCGACGGCCGGCCATCCGATGCGGGGCCTCGGCGCGTATCTCGCATTGCGCTCGGAAGTCCGGCGCGCGGTGGCCGCCGTCCCGCAGACGCCGCGCGACGCGCGCGAGCGCCAGGCGCAGGTCCTCGACAAGCGCGGCGCCGCCATCGTGGCCGACGCGTCGCTGCAAGCCATGCATGAACCGGCCCGCGCGCTGCTGCGTTCCATGCGCGTGCGGCTGACGCCGGAAAGCCGGCTCGCTGAATTGAACCGCTACCTGGCCGACCCGGCGCACGACCCGTACGCGCTCGACCGCCTCGGTGACTGGTCGGTCCTGATGGATGACGCCAAGCCGGAACCGCTGCGCGGACAGCACGCCTTCATCGACTGGGTCGCAACGCTGCAGGCTTGCGCCGGCAGCCGGGACGGCTCCTGCGCGGTGCCTGCACGCCATGCGCTGGAGCGCTGGCAGCAGGGGACGAAACCGCGCGGGCATACCGACCCGTGGCTGGTCGCCGCGCTGATGCTGTCCGAAACGCTGACGCCAGCGCTGGAACAGGCGGCGCTGGCCGTCGATGCGCCCGATCCGGCATATCTCACCGTGCGCTACCACCTGGCGAGGCTGTACCGCCTGGCGGGCAAGCGCGATGCTGCGCGCGCGATCGCCGATGCCGCGCTGAAGGGCAAGCTGTCTCCGGCCACGCGCAACCTGTTCCGCGAAGAGCGCTTCGCCGTCGCGACGTCGGTGCGGGATGCGGGCGCATACCTGCTGCGTGCGAACGTCGACATGGCGAGTCCGGACGCCGCACCGGCCGAGGACATGCTCAACGACGACGCCATCGTATGGTTCAGGCGAGGTCTCGCCACCGCCGACATGCTCGAGCTGGCGCGCGTGGAGACACTGCCGCAGCCGCTGCGTGCGCGCATCGCGGGCGCCGCCTGGATCCGCGCCGCGCTGCTCGACCAGCCCGAGACCGGCCGCGCCGCCGCGGACCTGCTGGCCAGGCTGGTGCCGGCCGTGGGCGAGATGGCGACGCGCTATGGCCGCGCCGCCACGCCCGCCGAGCGCCGTCACGTGGCGCTGGTCGCGTCGGTCGCATTCGGCCTGTCGGCGGACCTCGACATGGCGGCGCCGCCCGTGACGCGCATCGAGGCCGGCGATGCGACGGCGTCCGCCTGGTGCAGCTTCAAGTCGACGGGCGTCGACACGCCGACCAGCTACGTGTGGCGCCTGCCCGCGACGCCGGAACTGGGCGACACGGCGGCGCGCCGCACGGAACTGGGCCGCCTGGAACCGCTGAAGACGGCCACCGGCACGTTCGGCGACGACGTGATGGAATGGGCCGGGACGCATCCGGCCGATCCGGAGCTGCCCTGGCTGCTGCACGTGGTGGTGATGTCGACGCGCGGCGGCTGCCTCGACAAGGATGCGTCGGCCCTGTCGCGCAAGGCGCACGCACTGTTGCACAAGCGCTGGCCGCGCAGCGAATGGGCACGCGCAACGCCGTATTTTTATTGATGTGCTAGGCTTCGCCCCATCCATGAACGAGCGAGGCAGATGATGACGGCGATGACGAGACGGCGGTTCGGCAAAGCGGCGCTGGCGCTGGCGGGCGGTGGCCTGCTGGCATCCTGCGCGACGGTGATCGGGCCGCGCCGCGTCGAACTGTCGCAATCCCGTTTGCAGGCCGGGCTGGAGCGCCGCTTCCCGCTGCGCAACCGCATGCTCGAGCTGTTCGACGTGCAATTGACCCGGCCGCGCCTCGCGATCATGCCGGAGACCGACCGCGTGGGTCTTTCCCTGGACGTGTCCGTGTCGCCGCCGTTCCTGCGCCAGTCGTGGAACGGCACGCTGGCCATGTCCGGCCACCTCGTGCTGGACAATGTGCGCAATGCCGTCGTCCTGTCCGCGACGCATGTCGACAGCTTCGACGTCGCGGGCATGGACGGCGACCGCACGCGCGACCTGGGGCGCGCCGCCGACCTGCTCGTGAACCAGCTGATGCGCGACATGCCGGTGTATACCTTCCGCCCCGAGGACCTGCGCTACGCCGGCGTGCAATTCATTCCCACCCGCCTCGAGACGGCGCCCGGCGCCCTGTTCGTCACGCTGGAACCGGCGCGCTGACGGCTTCCGGCGCGCTCGTCGTAAATCTGACACGAGCGCTTCGCACGATTGAACGGCCCGGCGCACGCATTGCCAATACTGCTATTATTTCGGGCAGTTGGATGGTCCGGCATCGGTGACGATGACGTCGGGGCACCGTGACTGTTGTTTCTTTAAAACTCGTGGGCAACAAGCGTTGCAGAGGTAACGCAATCGGCGCACACTGGTTTGAAAGACCACGTACCGCAGAAGCGGGCACAAGCGCGCTTGCGCTTTCTCATGCACACGGTGTTCCACTAAAGTAATCTCAGCGTTACTGACGTGCTGCCGGTAAGGGGGGTAACCTTGGAAACGATACAGGAAAGTGTTCATGACAAGAGCGTGCCTGTCGAGCCGATAGTTACGCCAATGAGTACGCCAATGAGTACGCCAATGAGTGCGACGCCGGTGCCCGCCCGCCTGAGCCTGCCGCCCAAGGGCGCGTGCTGGTATTGCGACAAGCCGCTCGACAGCGTACGCCGTTTCTGCGGCAAATCCTGCGCCGATTCGTTCGACGAAGAAGCGGAATACAACCGCTGAACCGCCGGCTGCGCGTCAGCCGCCGGTTCGTTCGCGCAGTAGCGCCAGGGCGCCGTCGAAGTCGAACCCTTCGACGAGGTCCGTCACCTGGCGGTAATCCTCTTCGCCGAGCTGCGCGGCCAGCGCGCCGGCGCCTTCGCGCACCAGGTCGACCGCATCGCCATTGCCTTCGTCGAGCAGCGCCATCAGGCGGTCGACGATATCGTGATCCAGCTCCGCCGGCCGCTGCGCCGGCGCCGCGGGACGTTCCGGCAAGGTGAGCGCCAGCGCGTCCAGTTCCCGTAACACCCGTTCCAGCTCATCCTGCAGGCGCGCGAAGCTGCCGTGGACGTCGCCCGTGCCCGTGCGCAGCAGCCGCTCCACGATGTCCGCCTGGCGCCGCAGCGGCACCGCCTCGATCATGCCGGCGGCCCCTTTCAGCGTGTGGACGAGACGCAGCGCCAGCGCGGTGTCGCCCTGGTCGTGCGCGGTGCGGATGCCGGCCGCGGCCTGGCGGTATTCGTTGCGGAAGCGCGCGAGGACGCGTCCGAACAAGGCCCCGTCGCCCATCAGGCGCGCCACGCCGCCGGCGTGGTTCACGGCGGGGGCGTCGTTGGCGTCTGGCGGGAAACGGTGGTCGGGACTGTCCATGCGAACCTTATTTCGTCGTGAACGACCAGCTGCGGGTGACCGGGACACCATCGACGGCGCCCGTGAAGGTCACGTCAAAGGTGGTGCCGGACGCCAGCCTGGCCAGCGGCACGATGGCCGCTGCCGACTGCGTGGTCGTGTTCGCGTCCTGGCCCTGGGCCAGCAGGCGCGTCGCCAGGTCGGTATTCGCCCCGTGCGCGCGGATCGTGAAGCTCTGTACCGTCAGCTTGCGCGTGAGGTTCGTGTGCACGCTGACCGGGTAGCCCACTTCGTTGCGGTCGGGTACCGGGTCCGGTTCCTCGTAGTCGCTGTTGAAATTGGGCGTCACCTGGGTCTGGCCATTGAACGGCCACGTCACGATCGTGCCCGCGGCGATGCCCGTGCCGTAGCCGCTGTTGGCGACGAAATCGGCGGTGAAGTAACTGTAATTGGCGGACGTCGTCGCCGCGCCGGCGCCGATTTCCTTGAACACGGGTTCGAAGATCACGAAGCGGTGGTAGATGGCCGTGATCAGTTCCTCGGCCATGTAGAAACCGGACCCGTTCGAGGTTGCCGAAATGACTTCGCCGATCGCATTCGGCTGCCCGAACACGTAGCCGGCATTCGTCAGGCGGTCCTGCAGGCGCGCGCCCGTGTAGCCGGTCTTGCCGGCCGTCTGGTCGTGGGACACGACGTTGTTGACGCGCTGGTAATCGGAATGGCCCTGGGCCGCGGTGTCGATGACGCCGTTGCGTGCCAGTGCCGGCATGCCGATCTGGCTGCGGCGGTAGTTGATCCAGTTCAGGCCGTCCGTGGCGATGTTGTTCGTCGCCGTGGGCGCCGAGGCGTCCTGTCCCGAGAATCCGGTCGAGGGCGTCACGTTCGGGGCGCCGGCACTGCTCCCTCCGCCGCCGCCGCAGGCGACCAGCGCCCACGCCGTGGTGCAGGCGAGGGCGATCTGCCGCGCGCGAAGCATACTGTTCGTCATATAAAACTCCCGGCGTCCGTCCTGTTGGGGTCAAAGAATCACCATTCTAGGCGAAATCGGGGGCCCGGTGACGATCGTAAGGACAATCGCGGCCCCAGCGTAAGCCCATGTAAAATAAGCCATTCTTCCGCTTTTAACGAATTCCAGTGAATCCGACCCGCCAGCAGCGCCTCGCGCGCGCCAAGTTTGCCCTGCCCAGTTTCGTGACCCTGCTGTCGATCGCCTGTGGTTTCGGCAGCATCGTGATCTCGGTCGACAACGCGCCCGTGGGCGATCCGTCCGACTATCGCCTGGCCGCGATCCTGCTGGTGCTGGCCGGCGTGTTCGATGCGCTCGACGGCTTCGTCGCCCGCGCCACCAACACCCAGTCCGCGTTCGGCGTGCAGCTGGACTCCATTGCCGACGTGATGAATTTCGGTTGCGCCCCCGGCCTGCTGCTGTACTGCTACGGCTTCGCGCAGATGGGCGCCGCGCACCCGACCCTCGTGCGCATGGGCGGCCTGGCGTGCTTCGTGTTCGTGGCCTGCGGCGCGCTGCGGCTGGCGCGCTTCAACGTGATGGTCGGGAAGACGGACCCGCGCTACTTCGTCGGCATGCCGATCACGGCCGGCGCGGCCTGCGTGGCCTCGGTGGTGGTCGCATGGCCGGACCCCGTGGCCGACATGGCCGGCGCCTTCCTCGTCATGCTCCTGATGGTCGCGGTGGGCACGCTGATGGTGTCGACGATCCGCTTCCCCAGCTCCAAGCAGCCGAAATCGAAGGCGGCCCTCGTCGCGCTCATCGTCTGCATCGTGCTGCTGGCGCTCCTGCGCTCGCGCTTCTTCGCGCTGTTCTTCGTGTTTTATATCGGCGCGACGCTGCTGCTGAACATCGCGTGGATGGGCGGGTGGACGAAGATCGCGCCGCCGAAGGTGTACGAAGACGAAGCGACAGATTAAGCGAATTTGTCGAACAGGGCGGCCAGGTGTGCGGCCGCCGCTTTCGCTTCCTCGACGTCGCCCGCATTGCCCGTATGGGTGACGATGCTGGCGGTGAGGAGCTGCACGAACGACCGGTCCAGCGCCTTGCGCGCGGCGGCCATCTGCTGGGCCACGGCGTCGCAGTCGGACGGCGCGTCGGCCAGCGCGATCAGCTTCTGCACGCCGCGCAGCTGGCCTTCCACGCGCGCGAGGCGGTTCAGCAGGTCCTTCTTCTGCTGCGCCGTCAGCGCGCGGCCTTCGACGATCTTGAGGGGTTCGCCCATGGCGGCGGCTTTATGCGACCTCGTGGCCGCGCGCGGCGCGCAGGATCGTGAACCAGTCGGCGCGCGACAGCTGGAACGTGGTGCCGGCGACGGCGACGGAAATCGCCTCGATGCGGCCGCTGCCCGTCAGCGGGATGGGACGCGACGGCAGCTGCATGATCCACGCGAACACCACGCTGGCGAACGGCTGGTGCAGGCGGTCGGCGATCTCCTTGATCACGAGGCGCAGGTTTTCCGCGTTCGCGTCGTTCGACGTGAACAGGCGGCCGCCGGCCAGCGGCGACCAGATCATCGGCGCCACGCCTTGATCCTGCAGGCCGTCGAAGGTCTCGTCGAACATCGGCCCAACGTGCAGCGGCGAGAATTCCACCTGGTTCGTCGACAGTTCGATGCGGCGGTTCAGCGCTTCGAACTGGTGGCGGCTGAAGTTCGAGACGCCGAAGTGCAGCACCTTGCCGTCCTGCTTCAGGCGCGTGAACGCGGCGGCGATCTCGTCGAAGTCCATCAGCGGATCGGGACGGTGGATCAGCAGCAGGTCCAGGCGGTCGGTGTGGAGCTGGCGCAGCGATTCCTCGGTCGACGCGATGATATGCGCGGCGCTCGTGTCGTAGTGCTGGATGGTGTGTTGCGGACGTTTATTGGACAGCAGCCTGATGCCGCACTTGCTGATCAGCTGCATGCGGTCGCGCAGCGACGGCTGGGCGCGCAGGGCTTCGCCGAACAGGCCTTCGACGCCGTAGTTGCCGTAGATGTCCGCATGATCGAACGACGTGACGCCCAGCGCGATGCACTGCTCGATGAAGGCAATGCGCTGCTCCACCGTCATGTCCCAGTCGGCCATGCGCCACATCCCGGCGACGATGCGGGACAGTTCGAGGCCGCCGGTCTTGCGGGTGGCGATGCGCGGGCAGGACAGGTCGCGGGGGAGGGCTGGGGTCATCGTTGTTCTTTCAATAGATCGTGTTGTGGTGATGTTACTTCATCCACAAGCGCATCGAGTCCCACGCGCGCCCGAAGATCGACGCTTCCTGCACCTCTTCCAGCGCCACGACCGGCAGCGCCAGCAGCGGCTTGCCGTCGACGTTCATCTTCAGCGTGCCGACGCGGCTGTTCAGGGCCAGCGGCGCGACCAGCGGATCCTTGCGTTCCAGGACCGGCTTCATCTTCTGGGCCACGCCCTTCGGCACGGTCACCCACACGTCGTTCGGGAAGCCGATCTTGACGTTCGACTTGGAGCCCTTCCAGATCTCCGGGGTCAGGATGGCCTGGCCTTTCGCGTACAGCTTGACGGTGTCGAAGTTCTGGAAGCCCCAGTTCAGCAGCTTCTGGCTTTCCGCCGTGCGGTTGCCGTCCGACGTAGCGCCCGACAGCACCGAGATCAGGCGGCGCTCGCCGGCCGGGCCGTTCGGGCGGTGGGCCGACGCGATCATCGAGAAGCCCGACGCTTCCGTGTGGCCCGTCTTCATGCCGTCCACGGTCGGGTCCAGCCACAGCAGGCGGTTGCGGTTCTGCTGCTTGATGCGGTTGTACGTGAATTCCTTGACCGAGTCGATCTTGTAGAACTCGGGGAAGTCCTTGATGACGCGCGCGGCCAGGATCGACAGGTCGCGCGCGGTCGAGTAGTTGTCCGGCGACGGCAGGCCGTGCGGGTTGGCGAACTTGGTGTTCTTCATGCCCATGCGCTCGGCGTCGCGATTCATCAGGGTGACGAACGTCGCTTCGTCGCCGGCGACGGCTTCGGCCAGCGCCACGGCCGCGTCATTGCCCGACTGGACCATCAGGCCGTACAACAGGTCGTTGATCTTGACCGGGGTGGCCGGGTCGATGAACATTTTCGAGCTGCTGCCGTCGACCTTCCAGGCGCGGACCGACACGTTGACCATCTGGTCCAGCGTGACTTTCTTGTCGCGCAGGGCTTCGAAGACGACGTAGGCCGTCATGACCTTGGTGAGCGACGCCGGCTCGATGCGGGTGTCCGGATCCTGCGAGGCGATGACCTGGCCGCTGGTGGCGTCCAGCAGCAGCCACGAACGGGCGGCGATTTGCGGGGCCGGCACCTGCTGCGCTTGGGCGGCCGACATCAAAAGGGCACTGGCGGCGAGGGCCGCGATTAGCTTTTTCATGGAAGACAATTCAGAGGTAAACAGTGGACGATGCTGCGATGGCAATGCCCATAAGCATTGCCTTGAAAGAAGATCGCATCATTATAGGCCAGCGTTCGCCTCAAATGTCACGTCGCCACAATTGCGCGACAAGATTTTTAATGTGAACGAGCTTGCGGTGGAAGAAGTGGTCGGCGCCGGGGATCACCGTCACGGGGATGTCGAGCGGGCGCGCCCAGTCGAACACGTGCGCGAGCGGTATCGTATCGTCAAGTTCGCCGTGGATCAGGATCGTGTCCGCCGGGACTTCCGGCATCGGCCACTTGCCGGCGGCCGTGCCCACCAGCGCCAGGCGCTCGGCCGGGCGGCCTTGCTGGATGAGGCGCTGCTGCAACTGCGCCTGCACGAAGGTGCCGAACGAGAAGCCGGACAGCGCGTACGGCAGGCCCGGATACTGTTCGATCATGTGGTCGAGCATGATTTCCATGTCGTCCACTTCGCCGCGGCCTTCGTCATGGACGCCTTCCGACTCGCCGACGCCGCGGAAGTTGAAGCGCGCCGTCACGTAGCCGAGGCCGACGAAGGCGCGGGCCAGCGTCTGCGCCACTTTATTGTCCATCGTGCCGCCGTACAGCGGGTGCGGGTGCGCGACGAGCGCGATGCCCCGCGGTGCGCCTTCCGGTTCGTCCAGCAAACACTCCATCTTGCCGGCGGGGCCGGTCAGGTAAAACTTGTGCGAATTCTTGTTCATTGCGTACTTCGTTCAGATCTTCAGGCGTTCGACCACTTCGCCCTTGACGAGGTGGCGGTCGATGATTTCGTCGATGTCGGAGTTGTCCACGTAGGTGTACCAGGTGCCCTGTGGGTAGATGACCACGACGGGGCCTTCCTCGCAGCGGTCCAGGCAACCGGCCTTGTTGATGCGCACCTGGCCCGGGCCATTCAGGCCCAGTTCCTTGACGCGCTTCTTGGCGTGTTGCTGCGCCGCTTCGGCGCCGCTCTTGCCGCAGCTGGGGCGGCAGTCCTTGCCTTCGCGCTCGTTCAGGCAGAAGAACACGTGGTGTTTGTAAAAGGATTGGTCGTCGTTCATGTCGATTCCGGATTGGCTGTATCTTTCATATGATACGCCGATAACAGGGCTAAATTCAGGACCGATTCAGGCGGTGCGACGGCAGCAGCAGGAACCACAGGGCGATGATGGGCCAGGCCATGTCGAGGAACTGGGCGGCCCCGTTGAAATTCAGGAATTTACCCTGCTGCCAGGCCTGCAGGGTGGAGACGAAATACGGGTTGGCCGGAATCGTATTGACGACGATGAGCGACAGCACGAGCGTCACGACGGCGAGCCGGCGCTGCGCGACCTGGGGCGCAAACGCGAGGCCGGCCAGCATGATCAGCCCGATCAGGAAGCCGCCTTCGGCGCCCGGCGTCACCCACACGAATGCATTGTCCGGCGCGAAGAACAGGGAACTGGCGAGCGTCTTGACGACGATGCCGACGCCGACCAGCGCCAGCATCAGCGACAGCCGGGGCGCACCGCGGCGCGTGAGGCACAGCAGCGTGAGGGCGGCGCCCGTCATGCCGCACGCGGTGATGATGGTCTCGGACAGCCAGTACTGCTCCACGCTCATCGGCACGTCGCCGCGCAGCATGGTGACGAGGTCGATGTCCGTGTCGAGCCAGTCGGACAGCCATTCCGACAGCAGCGGCAGGATCTGGCCGTTGCCGAACAGGTAGTTCTGCGGATAGACCTGGGCCAGCGGCCACAGGGCGACGAGCACGAGGCCCTGGCTCGCGTGCGCCGCGAACCAGCGCTGCCGCAGCAGATATAAACGACTGCGGTCGAGCAGCATCGGGGCGAACCACGCGCCGAGCACAGCCCCGGCCAGGCAGCCGCCCGCATTGGTCAGCAGGTCGAGGCTCGACGGCACGCGGCTGGGCAGGTAGTTCTGTACGACCTCCATCGTGCCCGAGACGAGCAGGCCGACGACGGCCGCGACGGCCACGGCCCACACGCCGCGCACGCGCGGATGCAGGGCCAGCACGATCAGCGTCCCGAACGGCATGTAGCCGACGATGTTGACCATGACGTCGAAGCCGGTCCACCAGCGCGGCATCTGCAGGACGAGGAAGGCGAACGGCGACAGCCCGCTGCTGCGCCAGCCGGAAAACGGGAACCAGCTGGCGTAGACGATCAGCAGCAGATAGGCCAGCAGCGCGGCGCGCGCCACCGGCGAGGCGCGCGGGCCGGCCGCGTCTTCCGTCTCGCTCATCGTCGGTTGAGGTTCAAGGTGCCCAGCCACGCCACGATATCGGCCGCGACGGCGTCGGTGCTGGCCGCGAGGGCGCGCGCGCCGCCGGCGGCATCGGCGCTGGGCGCGGCGACGGCCTGGCGGAAGCTGCGCTGGTCGACGAGCGTATGGCCCTGGAACACGGACGCGCGCACGGCGACGACGCCGGTGCTCTGGCTCACGCCGCCGAAGTCGTGGATGAATTCATCGACGTCGATGCGCAGCAGCGGGATGCCGGTGGCCGCATCCGTTTCCGACAGCACGCGCGCGCCCGACTGTGCGAGCCGTGTCTTGAAGCGCTGCGTCAGCAGCTGCAGCGGGTTCGCCGTCCAGCGGCTGTTCGCATAGGTGCGGGCCTGCAGCGGGTCGGCATAACTGAGGCGGTAGAACATGCGCTCGTTGTCCAGGGCACTCGAGCCCGTGACGTCGGTGACGACCACCGAGCCGAGCGCGCCTTGCGCCGGTGCCTGCGCGGTCGGCGCGGCCGGGCCGAAGTCGAACTGCGTGGTGGGCTGGCCCTTCTGCGAGGCGCAGGCGGACAACGTAAGGGCCAGAACGGCAGCGAGAAGGTAGCGGGTCGGATGCATGGTCGCTGGGTTCCTCATTTGGTCGGGGGGACGAAGCCGGGTTCGCCCGGGCCGGGTTCGGCGGCCGGCGCGCCGAACAGGATGCTTTGCGGGCGGTCGCCCAGGTTCGTCACGGTGCGGCGCACGGCGCGCAGCGACGTCTTCGCCTCGTCGGCCATGTCGACGACGTGCGGCAAGGTCTGCAGCTCGAGGTCGGACGTGACGCCGCCCAGCGAATCGATGGCCGCACCGGCACGCTCGATCGGGCCGCCCGGAGCCTGCAGGCTCGTCGCGAGCTTGTCGTAGTTGCGTGCGGCCGCGGTGGCGCTTGTCGACAGCTCGTGCACGGAACCCATCGTGCGGTCCAGTTTATCCGTCAGCGCGGGCAGGCGCGCCAGCGTCGGCTGCAGCTGGCCCGGGATCTCGGCATACGCCGCGGCGGCCTTGTTGATGCTGTCGAAGGCGCCGGTCAGCTTGTCCTGGTTTTCCTTACTGAGCACGTTATTCAGGCTGTCCGTGATGCGCTCCGTCTTTTCCAAAATCGCGAGGCCGCGCTTTTCCAGCTGGTCGAGCAGGCCGGGACGCAGCGGAATGCGCGCCACGTGATCCTTGTCGCTCTTGAGCAGCGGAGAGCCGGTGCGGTCGTCGTCCAGCTGGATGAAGGCGATGCCGGTCACGCCCTGGTAGCCGAGCGAGGCGAACGTCGTCTGCGTGACGGGCGCGCCTTCCTCGATCGAGAGCTTGATGAGGATCTGGCCCGTTACGCGCGGGTCGAACACGATGTCGTCCACGCGCCCGACTTCCAGGCCGCGGTAGCGCACCGCGGCCTGCGGGTTCAGGCCGGGGATGGTCTGCGTGGTGACGATCTCGTACGGATGCATCGTGGTGCGGTCGCGGTTCAGCCACAGGCCGATCAGGATGGCCGCGACGAGCAGCGCGACCGTGAAGAAGCCCGTCATGAGGGCATACGATCTGTTTTCCATGTCAGTCTTCCGACTCCTTTCTTGCGATGCGCTCTTCCAGCACTTCCAGCGCCCGCTGGCCGCGCGGCCCCAGGAAAAAGTGTTTGATGAAGGGGTGCTGCACGCGCAGCACGTCGCACGACGGCCCCACCGCGATCACGTGCTTCTCCGCCAGCACGGCGATGCGCGAGGACAGCGCGAACAGCGTGTCCAGGTCGTGCGTGACCATCACGACGGTCAGTTTCAGTTCGCTGTGCAGCGTTTGGATCAGCGCGACGAACGAATCGGACAGGTCCGGGTCGAGGCCCGCCGTCGGCTCGTCGAGGAACAGCAGCTGCGGTTCGAGCGCGAGCGCGCGCGCGAGGGCGGCGCGCTTGATCATCCCGCCCGACAGGTCGGACGGCATCTTGTTCGCGTCGCCGGGGCCGAGTCCGACCATGTCCATCTTGAGCAGCACCGCGTCGCGCACGACGTCCTCCGGCAGGGCGCGCAGTTCGCGCAGCGGCAGGGCGATGTTGTCGAACACGGTCAGCGCGGAATACAGCGCGCCCTGCTGGAACAGCATGCCCCAGTGGTTGCGCATGCGCTGCAGCTGTTCCGGGCTGGCGCTGCTGACGTCTTCGCCGAACACCCGCACGCAGCCGCTGGCCGGCCGCTCCAGGCCCAGCATCTGGCGCAACAGGACGGTCTTGCCGGTGCCCGAGCCGCCGACGATGGACAGAATTTCGCCCGCATAGATGTCGAGGTTCAGGTCCTGGTGGACGACGGTGCGACCGAAGCGCGTCCACAGGTTGCGGATCTGGACGACCGGCGGTCCGACGTCTTCCTCGGGCTTGCGGTTCAACTGCTGCGGCGGGCGCTGGGTAGGTTGGGCCGGATTCGCCATCAGAAGCCCACCCCGGAGAAGACGATCGCGAACACGGCGTCGGCCAGGATCACGACGGTGATCGCGGTGACGACCGACGTCGTCGTGCCGCGGCCCAGGCTTTCCGTGTTCGGCTTGATGCGCAGGCCGAAGTGGCACGACACGAGCGCGATCAGCATGCCGAACGCGACGCCCTTCGCGAGGCCGATGGTGTAGTTCACGATCGGCACGGCGGACGGCAGCTTCTGGATGAAGTAGCGCATCGTCAGGTTCAGTTCGATCTTCGCGGAGACCATGCCGCCGATCAGGGCCATCGCATCCGTCCACACGACGAGCAGCGGCATCGCCAGCGCGAGCGCGACCACCTTGGGCATGATGAGGCGGTAGCCGTGCGAGATGCCCATCACGAGCATCGCGTCGAGCTCCTCCGTTACGCGCATCACGCCCAGCTGCGCCGTGATCGACGACCCGGAGCGGCCCGCGACGAGGATCGCCGCCAGCAACGGACCCAGTTCGCGGATGATGCTCATGCCGAGGATGTTGACGAGGTAGATGTCGCCGCCGAACATGCGCAGCTGCTGCGCCGACAGGTACGACAGCACGACCCCGATCAGGAAGCCGACCAGTGCCGTGATGCCGAGCGCCTGGAAGCCGGAGTGATAGATGTTGGCCGAGACTTCGCGCCACGGTCCGGACAGCGGATGGCGGATGAAGCGGCCGATGTCCTGCACGACCTGGCCGATCAGGGTGATCGCGCCGCGCAGGTGCTCGAAGAAACTCAGCACGCCGCCGCCCAGCGTGATCACCCATTGCAAGTGGCTCTTGCGGGTGCGGGGCAGCTCGATCCGGCCGGATTTCTCGATGCGCTCGAAGAGTTCTTCCTGCTTGGGGTCGAGCTTCAGCTGCTCGGGGCGGCGCTTGCCCCACGAACTCCAGAACAGCTGGGCGCCGATGTGATCGAGGCTGGCGATCTCGGACAGGTCCCAGGCGACCGGCTTGCCGGCCAGGGATTTCAGCGTCTTTTCGATGTCCTTGAAGCTGCTCCGGGAGAATGCGTGGACCTGCCATACGCCGCGCGCCACCACGGATTGCCCCGCGCCGGCGTCTGGATGCTCGATGGTTAATGTTGGCGCATTTTCAATCCGCATTGCGGCAGTGTAAAAGAGATTCGCGACTGCCGCCACCAGCGCTACGTTACCGTGACTTCATAGCGTTCGGTGGCGCACATTGCCGTCGAATTTATATATTTACGCTGCGAGGTGGCGGACCTGGCGCTCGGGGGCGGCGTGCGTCGTCTTCTCTGCCGGCTTGTGGGCGCTGCCGGCGTAGTCGCTGGCGATGAGGGCCGCAGCGTCGGCAGCCGGCATGCCCTGGCGCTGCAGCCAGGCCTGCACCAGCTTCGCCAGGCGGTCGAGCGCGATGCGGTGGGTGGCGTCGAGCTGGGTGTAGATCCAGTCCGAGAACGCCATGAAATTGTCGAACGGGCTGTCGCCCAGCAGCACCTTGACCGTGTGGGCGAAGCGGCCGGAGTTTGCGACCAGGTCCCAGTAGCGGGCAAAGCGCACGAGCCGCTGCATGGTGGCGAAGTCGATGCGGTCGGTGGCCAGCACCGTGTACGGCGGATACGGCTCGTACACCATCTTGAAGGGTTCCGTGTGGCGGATGATGGGCGTGCCGCGCAGGCGCTTGAGGATGCCGAACTGGATCTCGTGCGGACCGAGGGCGACGAGCTGGTCGAAGCCGCGCGCGAACGACTCGACGTCTTCGCCCGGCAGGCCGGCGATGAGGTCCACGTGCAGGTGGGCGTGCGATTGCGTCGTCAGCCAGCGGATGTTGTCCGCGGCCTTGGCATTGTCCTGGCGCCGGCTGACCAGCGTCTGCACTTCCGGGTTGAAGCTCTGGATGCCGATCTCGAACTGCAGCGCGCCGGGCGGGAATTGCGCGATCGTCGCCTTCAGCGCTTCCGGCAGGTGGTCCGGGACCAGTTCGAAGTGGGCATAGACCGGATCATCGGGGTTCGCTGCGATCTTGTCGAGGAAGAACTGCATGATGCGCTGGCTCGTCTTGACGTTCAGGTTGAACGTGCGGTCGACGAACTTGAACAGTCTTGCGCCGCGCTGGTACAGCGTTTCCATCTCCGCGAGGAAGGTGTCGATGCCGAACGGCCAGGCCGTCTTGTCCAGCGACGACAGGCAGAACTCGCATTTGAACGGGCAACCGCGCGACGCTTCCACGTAGATCGTGCGGTGGGCGATGTCTTCGTCTGTATATAAGGTGTAGGGCAGGGCGATGTCCGCCATCGGGGGCTGGACGCCCGCATGCACCTTCATGATCGGCTTTGGGCCGTTGATGATCTCGCCGCACAGCTTGGGGAAGGTGATATCGCCCCAGCCGGTGACGACGTAGTCGGCCAGGCGCGTGATCTCCTGTTCGTTCGTCTCGTACGAGACTTCCGGCCCGCCCAGCACGACCACCACCTCGGGCGCCACGCGCTTGAGCATCGCGACGACCTTCGTCGTTTCCTCGACGTTCCATATATAGATGCCGAAGCCGACGATGCGCGGCTTCTTCGCGAGCAGCCGTTCCACGACCTCCACGGTCTTGGCGCCGATGACGAATTCCATCAGGCTCGCCTGCTCCTGCAGCTCGCCCATATTGGCCAGCAGGTAGCGCAGCCCCAGCGAAGCGTGGGCGTAGCGGGCATTGAGGGTGGAGAGCAGGATGGTCATGGCGGTGCGGGGAGGGCGGCAAAGCGTGCATTGTAGCGGGACTTGCGGGCTGTATGCGACGCTGGTATCATTCGGTCCCTCGTCGCAAACGACAGGCCTTCAAACGGTTCTGAACGCTTCGATGGGAGAAAAAAGAAGTTGACGATCATCGCGAAACACTGCATAATCTCGCTTCTCTGCTGCTGACGAACAAAACGATTCGCAAACGCAGCAAGGCAGTACCGAATAC
>CBIHQW010000020.1:0-120426 GCA_966212285.1 Massilia kyonggiensis | reverse complement strand
GGTACTCACCGTGAAAGGGTGATGTCCTAGGCCTCTAGACGATGGGGACCCTGGACTGCAATGCGTTACCCTGTTTTCCCTGCTTGGTGGAGGTAAGCGGGATCGAACCGCTGACCTCTTGCATGCCATGCAAGCGCTCTCCCAGCTGAGCTATACCCCCTACGGGAAAACAGCACTATAACACACTACATTTACTGCTTACGTCGTTTTTCAACGTCGCTGCCGAATCTGGCGTCCCCACGGGGATTCGAACCCCGGTACTCACCGTGAAAGGGTGATGTCCTAGGCCTCTAGACGATGGGGACCTGGACTACGACTACTGCACTTCAGAGTTGGTGGAGGTAAGCGGGATCGAACCGCTGACCTCTTGCATGCCATGCAAGCGCTCTCCCAGCTGAGCTATACCCCCGCAGCGCTGAAGTGCGAGCATTATAGCGGACGCACTTGCATTACGCAAATAGTCATAGCCCGGTTTTCACTCGTGCGATCACCGTGTCGCGGCCGAACAATTCCAGCACCGCGTCGATGGCCGGCGTCTGCAGCTGGCCCGTGACCAGCAGGCGCAGCGGCATGGCCAGTTGCGGCATCTTGAGGCCGTGCGCGGCCAGCACTTCCTTCATCATCGCGGACAGCGCGGGCTTGGTCCATTCCACGTCGCGCAGGCGCTCGGCGAACTGGGCCAGCGCGGGACGCACGGCGTCCGTCAGGTGCTGGGCCAGCAGCGCCGCGTCCGGCTTCGGTGCGCGGTAGAACAGCATGGCGGCGTCGGCCAGTTCGTTGATCGTGTTGGTGCGCTCTTTCATGAGGCCCAGCACGGCGGCCAGCGGCGGCGCGCCGTCGAACACGGCGCCTTCGCGCTCCATCTTCGGGCGCGCGAGGCCGGCCAGGCGCTCGTTGTCGGCCTGCTTGATGTAGTGGTTGTTCAGCCAGCCCAGCTTTTCCGGATTGAACTGTGCGGCCGACGCGGTCAGGTGGTCGAGGTTGAACCACTCGGTGAACTGCTGCATCGAGAAGATCTCGTCGTCGCCGTGGCTCCAGCCCAGGCGCGCCAGGTAGTTCAGCATCGCTTCCGGCAGATAGCCCTGCTCCGGGTATTCCATCACGCTGACGGCGCCGTGGCGCTTGGACAGCTTCTGCCCGTCCGGGCCGAGGATCATCGGCAGGTGGCCGTACTGCGGCAGCTCGGCGCCCAGCGCGCGCAGGATGTTGATCTGGCGGGGCGTGTTGTTGACGTGGTCGTCGCCGCGCAGCACGTGCGTGATCTTCATGTCCCAGTCATCGACGGCGACGCAGAAGTTATAGGTCGGCGTGCCGTCCGGACGGGCGATCACGAGGTCGTCCAGTTCCTTGTTGGCGATGGTGATCGGGCCCTTGACGACGTCGTGCCACGTGACCTCGCCGTCCAGCGGATTCTTGAAGCGCACGACGGGCTTGACGCCTTCCGGCACGGGCGGGAGCAGCTTGCCCGGCTCCGGGCGCCAGGTGCCGTCATAGCGCGGCTTGTCGCCGGCGGCGCGCATGCGCTCGCGCATCGCTTCCACTTCTTCCGGCGAGCAGTAGCACAGGTAAGCCGTGCCGGCTTCCAGCATGCCCTTCACCACTTCGCGGTAACGGTCCATGCGCTGCATCTGGTAGAACGGGCCTTCGTCGTGCGCGAGGCCCAGCCATTCCATCCCCTGCAGGATCGCCTGCACGGCTTCCGGCGTCGATCGCTCCAGGTCGGTGTCTTCGATGCGCAGGACGAAGGTGCCGCCGAAATGGCGGGCATAGGCCCACGAATACAGCGCGGTGCGGGCGCCGCCGAGGTGGAGATAGCCGGTCGGGCTGGGAGCGAAACGGGTACGGACGGTCATGGTCGGATGCGAAGGGAACGCATGAATATTAATGAAGCGGCTATTTTACCGCGTGGCCCGGCAATGGGGGCGCGAGCGATCCTGCAACATGGTTACTCGGGATGACTGAAAATTACTTTACAGAAATTAAAGTTTTAGCTACAGTCTCGTCCGGCTTTTCCACCCCATGCATATGCCACCCTGCCCATGACGAACGATCCGAGCACCGCTGCCATTGCGCGCCTGCGTGGCGAATTCGTCTGCGCGACGACCGAGGTCGGTTTCCTGCGCGAACAGGCCCCGACGATCCTGCGCGACCTGCGCCGCGCGCTGATCGTGTGCTCGCTGTTCTACCTGATGTTCAGCGTGGCGGACGTGCTGGCCCTGGGCTGGCCGGGCGCCACCCCTTCCCTGCTCGCCCGCGCCGTCGTGCCGCTGCTGGCCTGGGCCGGCCTGCGCCATGCGCGCCGCGCCGCCGCGCCCGTCACGGCCGCCTACCGGGTGGCGAGCGCGTTCACGTTGCTGGGGATGTTCACCTATATGTTCGTCGCGTGGCGCCGCCCGACCGACACGCTGCTGCACGGCACGTCCGTCGGCCTGATGGCCGTCGTGATCCTCATCTTCATCCCGAACCGCCTGCGCACGGCGGTCGCCATCGCGCTCGGCTCCAGCCTCGTGTTCGTCGCGCTGGCGTGGATCCAGCATCTCGAATCGACGCGCCACCTCGTGTCGATGACGATGCTGATCCTGTTCGCCAACGCCTTCGGGGCCGTCGCCGCGAACCGCCACGCGCGCCTGTGGCGCGAGCAGTACCGCACACGCCAGGTGCTGACGAACCTGTCCATACGCGACCCGCTGACCGGCTGCTACAACCGGCGCCACCTGAACGCGGCGCTGCTCGACGGCGAGATCGCGCGCGCGCGGCGCTACCGCCTGAGCCTGTCGCTGATCATGTGCGACCTGGACGGCTTCAAGGCGATCAACGACACGTACGGCCACCACGCGGGCGACGAACTGCTGCGCTGCTTCGCGGACCTGCTGCAGGCGATGACGCGCGAATCCATCGACACGGTCGTGCGCTACGGCGGCGAGGAATTCCTGATCATCCTGCCGGAGACCCGGCTGGACGGCGCCGTCGAACTGGCCGAGCGCGTCCGCGCCGCCTTCGCCGCCGAACGCATCCCCTACGGCGACAGCGTGCTGGCCACGACCGCCAGCTTCGGCGTCGTCGGCGCCGACTTCGCGGCGAACCAGGCCATCACGCCGCAATCGCTCATCGCCGTCGCGGACGACCTGATGTACGACGCCAAGCGGGGCGGCCGCAACCAGGTGCGCGCACGGCAGATCGAGACGGGCATCGCACGCGTGGCATAGAATCGCCCGGATGAGCGACCTTTCCTTACCCGATCTGCGCACCCACTACGACGCCATGTGGGACCGCGCCTGGCCGGCCGTCTCCCAGGGCGACGTCGAGTGCGACCGGCACCTGGCCGGCGGACTCGATCCGCGCCGCGGCCTCACGCTGATCGCGCGTCCCGGCGCGGCGCTGGCGGCCCGCTTCGAGGCCGTGCAGGATGCCCTGATCGCCGCCGACCCGCACCAGTACCGCCAACCGCTCTCCGATCTGCACATGACGGTGCTGTCGCTGTTCACGGTGACGGACGATTACGCACCGCACCTGGCCCGGCGCGCCGATTACGCGGCGGCCGCGCGCGCGGCACTGGAGGACTTGCCCGCGTTCGACATCGACTTCGAAGGCATCACGATCTCGCGCGGCGCCGTGCTGGTCAAAGGATTTCCGCGCGACGGCACGCTGGAGGCGCTGCGTGCGCGCCTGCGCGACGCGCTGCGGGCGCGGGGGCTCGATGGGACACTGGATCAGCGCTACCGGCTCGTCACGGCGCATTCGACGGTGCTGCGCTTCGTCGCGCCGCCCGCCGGACCGGCGCGGCTGGCCGCAGTGCTGGCGGAGATGCGCGACGTGCCGCTCGGGACCATGCGCGTGGACAGCCTGCAGCTCGTGATCAACGACTGGTATATGTCGAGCGCGGCGCTCGAACCGGTGGCGACGTTTACGCTGCGGCCGCCGTACGACGCAAGGTGACGATTTGCTCGCCGGCGGCGCGCGCCCGCAATTGGCCGCAGCCGCCGTCGACGTCCTGCCCGGCCGAATCGCGCAGCTTGGTCAGGATGCCCCGCTCGAACAGCCAGGCCGCGATCGCCCGCGCCTTGTCCCAGCCGGGACGGCGGAACGGCAAGCCCGGATTCGTGTTGTAGGGGATCATGTTCAGCACGGCATACTTGCCGCGCAAGAGGTCTACCAGCGCCTCGAGTTCGTCCTGCCCGTCGTTGACGCCGTCCAGCAGGGTCCACTGGTACTGGATCGGGTAGCCGGTCAGGCGCGCATAACGTTCGCCCTCCTCGACCAGTTCGCGCGCCGTGAAGCGCGGTGCGCGCGGCAGCAGGCGTGCACGGAGGTCCGACTTCGTCGTGTGCAGCGACAGCGCCAGCGCCGGCTTCACCCTGCCTTCCGGAAGGCGCTCGAACACGCGCGGGTCGCCCACCGTCGAGAACACGAGGTTCTTGTGCGCGATATTGCCTTCGATGCCGAGCAGGTCGATGGCTTCCAGCACGTTGTCGAGGTTGTGCGCGGGCTCGCCCATGCCCATGAACACGACTTTTTTCACGGGCCGCAGGCGGCGCGCCAGCACGACCTGGGCCACGATCTCGCCGCTCGTCACCTGCCGGATCAGGCCGCTTTGACCCGTCATGCAGAACTGGCAGCCGACCGCGCACCCGACCTGGCTCGACACGCACACGCCGTCGCGCGGCAGCAGCACGGATTCCACCGTCTGGCCGTCGGCAAGGCCGACCAGCAGGCGGGCCGAGCCGTCGTCGGCGGGGTGGGTGCTGATGACGCGGGCGAGTCCATCCAGCTCGGCATCCAGCTGCGGCAACGCCTCGCGCACGGGCTTCGGCAGGAAGTCGTCGGGACGGCGGCGGCCGCGGTCGTGGTCCATCACGCGGACCCAGTCGCGCAGGACGCGGTCTTCGTGCAGGGGCTGGGCGCCGAGGGCGCGCAGCCGCTCGCGGAGTGCTTCGATGCGCACTTAGTCGTTCTTGACGACGATCGTCGGGAACTTCGCCGACATATCCTTCGACTGCTCCGCCACCTTCACGGCCACCTTGCGCGCGATCTCCTTATAAATCGCGGCGACGGCGCCATCCGGCTCCGCCACGACGGTCGGCGTACCGGAATCCGTCTGCTCGCGGATCGACAGCTGCAGCGGCAGCTTGCCGAGGAAATCGACGTGGAAGTCTTCGCACATCTTCTGGCCGCCGCCTTCGCCGAAGATCGCCTCGACGTGGCCGCAGTTCGAGCAGATGTGGGTGCTCATGTTTTCCACGACGCCAATGATCGGAATGCCCACCTTCTCGAACATCTTGAGACCCTTGCGCGCGTCCAGCAGGGCGATGTCCTGCGGGGTCGTGACGATCACGGCGCCCGTGACCGGCACCTTCTGCGACAGGGTCAGCTGGATGTCGCCCGTGCCCGGCGGCATGTCGACGACGAGGTAGTCGAGGTTCCGCCAGTTGGTCTGTTCCAGCAGCTGCTGCAGGGCCTGCGTGACCATCGGGCCGCGCCACACCATCGGCTCGTCCGGATCGATCAGGAAGCCGATCGACGACACCTGCACGCCGTGGTTTTCCAGCGGCTCCATCGTCTTGCCGTCCAGGCTCTGCGGGCGGCCGTTCACGCCCAGCATCATCGGCTGCGACGGGCCGTAGATGTCGGCGTCCAGCAGGCCCACCGACGCGCCCTCGGCGGCCAGCGCCAGCGCGAGGTTGACGGCCGTCGTCGACTTGCCGACGCCGCCCTTGCCGGACGCGACGGCGATGATGTTCTTCACGTTCGGCATCACCTTCAGGCCGCGCTGCACGGCGTGCGACAGGATCTTGCTCGTGACGTTGACGCTGACGTTGTCCACGCCGGGGAGGCGGCGCAATGCGTCGATGACGGACGCGCGGATGCCCGCGACCTGGCTCTTCGCCGGATAGCCGAGCTCGATGTCGAGGGCGACGCTGCCGCCGTCGACCTGGATGTTCCTGACTGCCTTGGAGGTGACGAAATCTTTATGGGTGTTGGGATCGACGACAGCGGCCAGGGCGGCCTTGACGTCATCTACAGTGATGCTCATTGGGTTCTCCGGATGTGATGCGCAAGTTTAGCGCAAAACAGCGTATCCCCTGTTGTCAGGCCGGCAAATGCGGGATTCCCCCATGCGCGCTCGGGGTCATCCGCTGGTAAAATGCCTGTTTTCCTCGACAACCTCGACCTTCGACCATGACACGCAAGCTGTTCGTCACCACCGCCCTGCCCTACGCCAACGCTGCCTTTCACATCGGCCACATGATGGAATACATCCAGGCCGACATCTGGGTCCGCTTCCAGCGAATGCAGCGCGACGCCGGTGCGCAGCGCGTCGTGCACTTCGTCGGCGCCGACGACACGCACGGCACGCCGATCATGATCGCCGCCGAGAAGGAAGGCGTGACGCCGCAGGAATTCGTCGCGAAGATCGCGGCCGGCCGCGCGCAATACCTGGACGGCTTCCACATCGCGTTCGACAACTGGTACTCCACGGATTCCCCGGAAAACGTCGACCTGTCGCAGGGCATCTACCGCCGCCTGCGCGACAACGGCCTCATCTACACGAAGACCGTCGACCGCTTCTACGACACGGCCAAGGGCATGTTCCTGGCCGACCGCAACATCAAGGGCGAGTGCCCGGTCTGCCACGCGAAGGACCAGTACGGCGACAACTGCGAAGTGTGCGGCGCCGCCTACCAGCCGACCGAGCTGATCAATCCGTACTCCGTGTTCACGGGTTCGACGCCGATCCTGAAGCCGTCCGAGCAGTACTTCTTCAAGCTGTCCGACCCGCGCTGCTTCCAATTCCTGAAGGAGTGGCTGAACACGCCGGGCCGCCTGCAGCCGGAGATGGTCAACAAGGTCTCCGAATGGCTCGGCGAAAACGGCGAAAAGCTGGCCGACTGGGACATCTCGCGCGACGCGCCCTATTTCGGCATCCCGATTCCGGACGCGCCAGGTAAATTCTTCTACGTGTGGCTGGACGCGCCGGTCGGCTATCTCGCCAGCCTCAAGAACTACTTCGAAAAACAGGGCATCGATTACGAAGCGTTCCTGAACGATCCGTCCGCCGAGCAGGTGCACTTCATCGGCAAGGACATCGTGTCGTTCCACCTGCTGTTCTGGCCGGCGATGCTGAATTTCTCGGGCCACCCGATCATCGACAAGCTGAAGGTCAATGTTCACGGCCACCTGACCGTGAACAACGAAAAGATGTCGAAGTCGCGCGGCACGGGCATCTCGCCGCTGCGCTACCTGCAGCTGGGCATGAATCCGGAATGGCTGCGCTACTACCTCGCATTCAAGCTGAACGCCCGGGTCGAAGACCTGGACTTCACGGGCGAGGACTTCGTCGCGCGCGTGAACAGCGACCTGATCGGCAAGTACGTGAACATCGCCAGCCGCTGCGCCGGCTTCATCGCCAAGCGCTTCGACGGCAAGCTGGCGTCGACCCTGTCGGACGATGCGAAGAGCTGGATCTCGCGCGCCCTCAATGGCGAGAACGGCGAGCGCCAGGCCGCGATCGCCGCGAACTTCGAATCGCGCGAATTCGGCAAGGCGCTGCGCGAAATCATGGAAGTGGCCGACGTCGCCAACCGCTACGTCGACGAGAACAAGCCGTGGATCCTGGCCAAGGACGAGGCCAGGACGGCCGAACTGCACGACGTGTGCACGACGGCCCTGATCCTGTTCCGCCAGCTGACGATCATGCTGTCGCCGGTGCTGCCGCACGTGGCCGCCCGCGTGCGCGAATTCCTCGGCGACGAGGCCTATTCCTGGGAAGACACCCTGGGCGAGCGCGTGTACGCCCCGCTGCTGGGCCGCACGATCGGCGCGTACAGCCACCTGATGCAGCGCGTGGATGCCAAGATGGTCGAGGACCTGTTCGACAAGCCGGCTCCGGCCGCAGCAGCGCCCGCCGCTGCCGTCGAGACCGCGGCAGCCCCGGCCGCGGAAGCTTCGGACATCGAGGAACTGGCCCCGGAGATCTCGATCGACGACTTCACGAAAATCGATCTGCGCGTGGCGAAAATCGTCAATTGTGAGCACGTCGAAGGTGCGGGCAAGCTGCTCCGCCTCACGCTGGACGTGGGCGAAGGCCGCTATCGTAATGTGTTCTCGGGTATCAAGTCGGCTTACCAGCCTGAGCAATTGATCGGCAAGCTGACGGTGCTCGTGGCCAACCTGGCGCCGCGCAAGATGAAGTTCGGCGTGTCGGAAGGCATGGTGCTGTGCGCGTCCGCGAAGGATGAAAAAGCGAATCCGGGCCTGTACCTGCTGGAGCCGGTGAGCGGCGCCCAGCCGGGCATGCGGATCCGCTAAGCCCGCCCGGTGGCGTCAGTTGCTCTGCAGGGGCGCCATCAATGAGCTCTTGTTGTCGTTGTAGTCCTTGCCGCCGATCTGGCTGACCATCTTTTCGGTGCGCTTGGCCGGAATGCGGCTGCCGGTGATCGGGGTGGCCGCGGCCGTCGTCGACGTGGATACGGCCGACGTGGATGCGGCCGACGTGGATGCGGCGCCCGGCGCGGGCATGTCCGGGGTGGCCGGCTCGGTGGTGCCGGCGCAGCCCGCCAGGATGAACGACAGGGCGGCGCAATGCAGCACAGCTTTCATGGATCACCTGTACGGGAATAGGTTGAGGGAAAGATAAATACCTTGCCAGAATACTATCAATTCCCGTTCGCCGGGTAGCAGTATAATGCGCTGTTTTTAAAAAAATAGGACGCGGGCAATATACCGACGTCCATCCTCCACACTTTAGAGTAGTAGCGACTAATATGACCGAATACAAAGCCCTGAGGCACATCCCGCAAGCGAATCTGTTCCGCCAAGGTGACGTCTTCGTCCTGTTCGGCGAACTGTTCGGCCGCGGCTATGTGAACGGCCTGATCGACGAGGCGCGCGCCGCCGGCATGACGATCCTCGGCATCACCGTGGGCCGCCGCAGCGACGACGGCACCCTGCGCGCGCTGACGCCGGAAGAACATGCGGAAGCGGAAGCCAAGCTGGGCGGCCGCATCATCAATGTGCCGCTGATGGCCGGTTTCGACATGGACGCGCCCCCGGGCGAGCAGAATCCCACCGAGATGCTGTCCGGCATTACCCTCAAAAGCTGGCAAGAAGACAAGCTGGACTGGACCAAGATCGAAGCCTGCCGCACCGCCGGCGTGCAGCGCTTCACCCAGTCGGCGCAGGATGTCATGGCCGAGATCGACAAGCTGATCCCGGACGGCGCCAACGTGTTCTTCGCGCACACGATGGCCGGCGGCATCCCGAAGATCAAGGCCTTCCTCGCCATCGCCAACCGCATTTATAAAGGCCGCGGCGACCGCTTCATGTCGTCGCGCGCCCTGCTGGACAGCGACCTCGGCAAGCTGATCCTGATGAACTTCGACGAAGTGTCGGCGAACACGCTGAAATACCTGATCGACGCTTCCGCCGCGATCCGCGCACGCGTGGAGTCGAAGGGCGGCCAGGTGCGCTACACGGCGTACGGCTACCACGGCACCGAGGTCCTGATCGGCGACGAGTACCTGTGGCAGACCTACACGAACTACACGCAGGGCTATGCCAAGATGCGCCTGGAATCGATCGCCGCGGCCGCCTGGAACCAGGGCATCACCGCCACCGTGTTCAACTGCCCGGAAATCCGCACGAACTCGTCCGACATCTTCGTCGGCGTCGAACTCTCCCTGTTCCCGCTGCTGCTGGCCCTCAAAAAAGAAGGTGGCGGCGCATGGGCGCAGGAACAGTGGGACATCTGCCAGAACCTGCTGGGCGAAGGCGTGTCGCTGCAATCGATCGTGGACAAGCTGGAAGCCTACCTGCAGACGCCCACCCTCGCCTCGTTCCGCAACTTCGAGGCCTGGCCGATGGACAACACGCCGGAACTGGCCGACCTCATGATCGGCACCTCCGACGAGATCACGTCGCTGCATACGGACAAGAAGGCGCTGATCACGGACCACCTGTCGGCCCTCGTGCTGGAAGGCACCGGCCCGCTGATGTTCCATGGCGCGGCCGAGAAGATCGCGCCGGTGCTGTGGCTCAACCACGACATCATCGCCCGTCAGTTGAATGCACTGCACCAATAAGCGCTGACTCGCAGTATCATTCCTTGTTTTTATGATGCGGCGGCTCCCGATAAACGGGGCCGCCGTTTGTACGACCTGCCTAGAAAAGCCATGAAACATATCCAGTACGAATCCGAGCACACCAAGTTCATCAAGGAACTGAAGGAAAAGACCCCGGGCATGGAAGAGCGCCAGCAGGCCGGCCGCTCCCTGCTGTGGGACAAAGCCCCGCTGTCGCTGGACGAGCAGCGCCGCATCAACGAGTCGCGTCTCCGCCAGCAGGCGTATCCGTACCAGACGAAGGTCTGACGCGACCTCATCCACACTGAGGCCAAGGACGATGATGCCCGAGCAGGCGCCGCCCGAGGGGCGCGCCGATCCCGATGCGGGCGACGGCACCACGGCCTCCCCTGCCGATGTTGCGAGTGTCGACGCCCACGTCGACAGCGCCATCGCGCGCCTGTACGGCGAACCGCTGCTGCACCTGCCCAACGACCTGTACATCCCGCCCGATGCGCTCGAGATCTTCCTCGACGCATTCGAAGGTCCGCTCGACCTGCTGCTGTACCTGATCCGCAAGCAGAACTTCAACATCCTCGACATCCCGATGGCCCAGGTCACGCTGCAATACCTGGAATACGTCGAGCAGATCCGCAAGAGCAACCTGGAACTGGCGGCGGAATACCTGTTGATGGCCGCGATGCTCATCGAGATCAAGTCGCGCATGCTGCTGCCCAAGCGCGTCGACACGCTCGTCGAGGAAGCGGAAGACCCGCGCGCGGAACTCGTGCGGCGCCTGCTGGACTACGAGCAGATCAAGATCGCGGCCCAGCAGCTGGGCGCCCTGCCCCAGGAGGGCCGCGACTTCGTGCGCCCGCAGCTGCACATCGAGCAGGCGCTGGGCCCGATCTGGCCGGAAGTGAATCCGCACGACCTGCAGCGCGCGTGGATGGACGTGCTGCGCCGCGCCAAGCTGACCCAGCACCACCGCATCGGCCGCGAGGAATTGTCCGTGCGCGAGCACATGTCGGCCATCCTGCGCACCTTGCAGTCGGCCCGCTTCGTCGAGTTCTCGGAACTGTTCGGCGGCCAGGCCAGCGTGCCCGTCGTCGTCGTGCACTTCGTCGCCATGCTCGAACTGGCGAAAGAAACATTAATCGAAATAACCCAGGCCGAACCTTTCGCCCCCATCTATGTGCGGCTCGCCTACTCTCCGGCGTGACCCATTACGAATCGATATCATGAAAATCATCTCCACCATTGACGAACTGCGCGACCAGCTGCGCGGACAACTGCGCACCGCCTTCGTGCCGACGATGGGCAATCTGCATGAAGGCCACCTGTCGCTGATGCGCCTCGCGCGCCGCCATGGCGATCCGGTCGTCGCCTCGATCTTCGTCAACCGCCTGCAGTTCGGCCCGAACGAGGACTTCGACAAGTATCCGCGCACGTTCGAAGCGGACGTCGCCAAGCTGGAGAAGGAAGGCGTGTACGTGCTGTTCGCGCCGACGGAAAAAGACCTCTATCCGGAACCGCAGGAATACCGCGTGCAGCCGCCCGATGACCTGGGTAATATCCTGGAAGGCGAGTTCCGCCCCGGCTTCTTCAACGGCGTGTGCACCGTCGTGACGAAGCTGTTCTCCTGCGTGCAGCCGCGCGTGGCCGTGTTCGGCAAGAAGGATTACCAGCAGCTCATGATCGTCCGTAACATGGCGCGCCAGTTCGCGCTGCCAACGGAAATCATCGGCGCCGAGACGTTTCGCGCGGAAGACGGCCTCGCGCTGTCGTCGCGCAACGGCTACCTGAGCACGGCGGAACGCGCCGAAGCGCCGTTCCTGTACCAGACGCTGCAGTACGTGGCGGAACAAACCCGCGCCGGCCATGCCGACCTGGCCGCGCTTGAGCGCGACGCGATGGAACGCCTGGCCGCGCACGGCTGGCAGCCCGACTACGTGTCGATCCGCAAGCGCATGAACCTCCAGGCGCCGAGCCGCGAGGAATATGAATCAGGCGCACCGCTCGTCGTCCTGACGGCCGCCAAACTTGGTGCGACGCGTCTGATCGATAATCTTGAGATCTGATTCTAAAAGTTCCATTGTTGCAAATATGTTGTAGGAATTGGCAACTCTTCTTGTTAGACTCGTGATTTGGCTTTTTACCCAAACCACGTAAAAAGAAGGAGCAGCGTCTTGACTGATCTCTCGATGCCTCAGATGCGCAAGGGTCTGCCCAAACCGGCGGACGCCGTCGCCCGTATCCAACAGGATTCGGGCGCCCACGACATGCGCGACCCGTTCGACATCGGCGATGCGCTGACGACGCTCGCGCTCACCGGCGAGCCTGTGACCGTGTATCCCTACGGCCAGGACGTCGCCATGGCGCGCATCGACAGCGTCGATCCGGAGAGCAAGGTCTTCACGCTCGACCTCGCCGAGCCTAGCGCGGCGCTGGGCCGCAAGCTCGTGTTCGTCGCCGCGCTCGGCAGCAACGCAAAGATCCAGTTCGAACTCGAGGCGGATCCCGCGCCCGTCGCCGACCGCCCCGACCTGCTGCAGTTCCCGCTGCCGGACGTCTGCCTCGTGCTGAACCGGCGCGCCGAGCCCCGCCTGGAATCGCCGCTGGGCATGAATTACGGCGCCCGCTTCGCGCTGATGGGCAAGGTGTTCGAGATGCCGTTGTACGATTTCTCGCGCGGCGGCGTCGGCCTGCGCGCGACGCCCGAGCAGGCCATGGAACTGTACGTGGGCAAGAAGCTGGATGGCGTGTTGCTGGAAATGGGCTCGTCGCTCGTCATCACGGCCGACCTCGAAGTCCGCCTGCTGCGGCCGTTCCGCACCTTCCTGCTGGGCCAGCAGGTGCAGGTGGGTTGCCGCATTTCGAATATCTCGATGCAGATGCGGCAGTCGCTGGAGCGGGCCGTCGACAAGGTCCAGAAGCGCAGATGAACGAAACGGCCCGATGGGCCGTTTTTTATGCTGCCACGTTCTGCGCCCACGCCAGCGCCGACAAATGCGCCTTGTTGACGTCAAGCGGGCTGATGTCCAGCGACGCGGCCAGCGACGCCACGAGGTCCGAATTCAGCTCGCACGCCTCCGCCAGCGCAAGATACGGGCCGTAGACGCCCTCGCGCCCCAGCAGCGCCTGCACGACCTGCTCCGGCAGCTGGATCGTGTCCAGCACCTCTTTCATCGGCAAACCCAGCAGGCGGTCCAGCAGCGAGAACATGCCCGCCACGAACAGGTGCTCGCCCTCGCTGCGCGGCAGATACGTCTGGCCCAGCAGTTCGCACAGGCGCGCGCGCACGACCGCGGTCTCCATCAGCACCGGCGAATAGCCGCTCGTGCTGGCCGTGGCCAGCAGCAGGACGAGCCAGCGGTACAGCGGCGCATAGCCGAGCATCGCGATCGCCTGGCGCAGCGACTGGATGTCGCGGCCCGAGCCGAAACCGGCCGAATTGATGAAGCGGAGGAGTTTATAGATCAGCGCCGGGTCGCGCTTGAGCACGGCCTCGATCTTGGGCACGTCCTCGTTGTTCTGCACCATCTGCATCAGCTGCAGGATGATGGTCTGGGCCGGATTCATGCCCTTGACGGGGTTGCCCGGCCGCGGCGTCAGGTGCAGCTTGCCGACGAAGGCATCGAGGCCCAGCGCGGCGCAGGCGTCGAAGTCCTGCCACGTCGACACGGGACGCCCGACGAGACGCAGCGAAGACTGCTTCGCGGCCGCGTACGCGCGGGCCTGGGTGGCGACGTCGGCGCCGGCGAAGCGCACTTCGGCATAGGACGCGAACGGAGACAGGTTCTTGCCCAGCAGGGTCAGGTCGGCGCCGCGGATCGACATGCCGACGCCGCCCGCGCGCAGCGCCTGCACGGCCGCGCGCGTATCCGGGTTCGCGAGATCGCGCACGCGCAGCGAGAGGACCGTGCGCTCCGGGGGCAACGCGTGCAGCGCATCCAGCGACAGCATCGCGGGCACGGCGTCGAGGAACAGGATCTTGTCGCGCAGGAGCCAGCCCTGCTCCTCGTCGACCACGTGTTCGGCGACGAAGGCAACGAGGCGTTCGAGGTCGGCGTCGCCGAGTGCCTGGCCGTCGCGCTGTTGCCAGCAGAGCTCGTACCCGATCACGCGTTGCTTCGGGTCGAGCAGGGGTTCACGGACGATGAAGTGAGTCTGGTGCATGTCTTGTAACGATCGCCGGGTGGAACGAAAAACGGCGGCCGTGGCCGCCGCGGCGGGATCAGAAGCCCAGGCTGTCCAGCAAGTCGTCGACCTGGCCCTGGTCGGCCACGATGTCGCTATTGCCTTCCGGGTTGATCTGCGGACCGTTCAGCAAGCCATTGTCGAGCTCGCGCTTGATCTCGCTCGGGGCGAAATCGACGAGCACTTGCACCAGCTGCTTTTCCAGGTTCTGGGCGATGCCCGTGATACGCGAGATCACCTGGCCGGTCAGGTCCTGGAAGTCCTGGGCCATCATGATGTCCATCAAATGCCCCTTCGTGGCGCTGGCCGCTTCACGCGACTCGGCCAGGCTGGCGACGGTGCGCTCGGCCAGCGCACGCCATTCGCCGTCGGCGCCCGGCGCGGCCAGCAGGGCCTGCCACGAGCGGCCAAGTTCGGCGGCACGGTCGTCGATGCCGTCCTGCAGCGGATTGGCAGCATCGGTCGCGTCGAGCACGCGTTTGGCCGATTGTTCGGACAGCCTGGCCACGTAATCGAGGCGGTCGCGCGCATCGGGGATGTCGCTGGCGGCCTTCTCGATCAGCTTGTCCAGGCCCAGCCCGCGCAGGCTTTCGTGCAGTGCGCGGGTCATGTGCCCGATCCGGCTCAGGACCTCTTCATGCGAAGTCGAGTCGGCGATGTGCTCGCTCATTTACGCGGCCTTTTCCATCTTTTCGAAAATCTTGTTCAGCTTTTCGTCCAGCGTGGCCGCGGTGAACGGCTTCACGACGTAGCCGTTGGCGCCGGCTTGCGCCGCCGCGATGATGTTTTCCTTCTTGGCTTCGGCGGTCACCATCAGCACCGGCAGCTTGGCCAGCGCGGGATCGGCACGGATGTTCTGCAGCATCGTCAGGCCATCCATGTTCGGCATGTTCCAGTCGGACACGACGAAATCGAACTGTTCGCTGCGCAGCTTGGCCAGTGCCTGGACACCGTCTTCCGCCTCGTCAACATTGCCGTAACCCAGTTCTTTCAGCAGATTTTTGACGATGCGTCGCATCGTCGAAAAATCGTCAACAACCAGGAAACGCATCTTAGGATCAGCCATGAAATACTCCGTTGTTTCTCTAACTCTAGTGATGGGGTCTGGAAACTTTCCAGGCCCCTAGTATGTTGGTGGGTTTCGGCACTGCGAATACAGGCTAAAGCATAGCATTTTTGTTGCTCTACGGCGATAAAACCGCAGTGAATGCACCGTATGCGGATCAAACGCGCAACGCCCGGCCTCCATGCGTTGCCAGATGGCCAAGCACAAGGCCCGGCAGTGCGCTCAGGGCAGCCACCTCGTGGGCGGCGCCGATGGCGATCGCTTCGCGCGGCATGCCGAACACGACACACGACGCTTCATCCTGGGCGAAATTGTAGGCGCCCGCGTTCTTCATCTCCAGCATACCCTGTGCGCCGTCTTTTCCCATGCCCGTCAGGATCACGCCGACGGCGTTCTTGCCGGCCGACTGCGCCGCCGAGCGGAACAGGACGTCCACGGACGGACGGTGGCGGTTGACGGGCTCGCTCTGCTCGATCTTCGTCATGTAGTTCGCGCCGGACCGGGTCAGCAGAAGGTGCGAGTGGCCCGGCGCGATGTACGCGTGGCCCGGCAGCACACGCTCGTTGCCGGCGGACTCGACGACGCTGATCTTGCACAGCGAATCGAGGCGGCGCGCGAACGACGTGGTAAAGCCTTCCGGCATGTGCTGGGCGATCAGGATGCCCGGGCAGTCGGACGGCATCTGCATGAGGAATTCGCGGATCGCTTCCGTGCCGCCCGTCGAGGCGCCGATGATGATCAGCTTTTCCGACGACGTCAGGGGGCTGCGCAGCTGCGGCAACTGGGTCGTGGCGCCGGCCGCGGCCGACTGCAGCGTGCGCGGCTTGATGCGGGCGCGCGACGCGCCGCGGATCTTGTCGGCGATCAGTTCCGTGTACTCGCGCATGCCGCTCTGGATCGAGATCTTGGGTTTGGTGACGAAATCGACGGCGCCCAGTTCCAGCGCGCGCATCGTGATCTCGGAACCGCGCTCCGTCAGCGACGACACCATCAGCACGGGCATCGGGCGCAGGCGCATGAGCTTTTCGAGGAAGTCGAGGCCGTCCATCTTCGGCATCTCGACGTCCAGCGTGAGCACGTCCGGATTCGTGCGCTTGATCAATTCGCGGGCGACGAGCGGATCGGGTGCGACGCCGACCACTTCCATGTCGGGCTGCGAATTGACGATCTCGGTCATTACGCTGCGGATCAGGGCGGAATCGTCCACGATCACGACTTTGATCTTTGTCATTCCTTAAACCTTTCTCTTCAGAACAGGTCGACGGCGCCGGAGACGGGCGTGACCTTGAGGCGGCTGGCGTAATCGAGCTCGCGCTTCGCCAGCGTATCGTTATGGGTTTGCATCAGTTTCTTGACGAGCACCTTGCCCGTGCGCGGGAAGAAATACACCTTGCGCGGGTAGATGTCGTTCAGGTCCTCGGCCAGCACGGGAATCCGTTCCGTCTTGAGGAAGTTGATGACGAACGCGGCGTTACGCTCGCCCACGTTCATCGCGGAAAAGCCGCGCAGCACGGCGCCGCCGCCGAACACCTTCGCTTCCAGGTGTTCGCGCCGGGCGCCGGCCTTGAGCAGGTCGTTGATCAGCACTTCCATCGCATACGTGCCGTAGCGCATCGAGGCCGAGACCGGGTTGCCCGGGTCGCCGCCGTCCGGCAGCATGAAGTGGTTCATCCCGCCCAGGCCCTTGACGCGGTCGCGGATGCAGGCCGACACGCACGAGCCGAGCACCGTCACGATCAGCATGTCCTTGCCCGTGTAGTAGTACTCGCCGGGCAGGATCTTCGCCGCGTCGCAGTCGAAGGTGCGGTCGTAGTAGACGTTGGTGGCGAAATGGCTGTTCGTTTCCATGGGCGAGTGTCGTGGGCGTCAGCCGTGGTTCAATTCGTAGACCGTCTTGCCGCGCAGGCGCAGCGAGTCGGAGACGTACAGGAAGTTCTCGGAGTGGCCGGCGAACAGCAGGGCGTCCGGTTTCATCAGGGGCACGAAGCGCGCGAGGATCTTGCGCTGCGTGGCCTTGTCGAAGTAGATCATCACGTTGCGGCAGAAGATGACGTCGAACGGGCCCTTGACGTCCCAGCCGTCGGCCAGCAGGTTCAGTTGCCGGAACGTGATCAGCTGGCGCAGTTCCGGGCGCACGCGCACGAGGCCTTCCTGGGCGCCCTTCCCTTTCAGGAAAAAGCGGCGCAGGCGCGCCTGTTCCATCTTGTCGACGCGCTCGAGCGGATACACGCCGGCGCTGGCCGTGGCCAGCACGTTCGTGTCGATATCGGTGGCGATGATTTGCACCGGCGGCGTGAGCGTATCGAATGCCTCGCACACGGTCATCGCGATCGAATACGGTTCTTCGCCCGTGGAACTCGCCGAGCACCAGATCGTGAGCGGTCCACCGTGGCTCGCGCGCGCCTTGAGCGCGTGTTCGGCCAGCAGCGGGAAGTGGTGCGCCTCGCGGAAGAACGACGTCAGGTTCGTCGTCAGCGCGTTCGTGAACGATTCCCACTCGGCGGGCATGCGGCCCGCTTCCAGCGCGTCGAGATAGGACGCGAACGACGCGATGCCGTTGGCGCGCAGGCGGCGCGCAAGCCGGCTGTAGACCATCTCCTGCTTGCTGTCGGCCAGCGAGATGCCGGCGCGCTGGTAGATCAGGCCCCGCACGCGCTCGAAGTCGGCGCGCGTGAAGTCGAATTCCTTGCCGGTTTCCTGTTTGACCACCGGCTTCGTATTGTGCGGCACGTTGTTAGCCATGGGTTGTGATTCGTTCTGCGGACCGCGTGCGGTCCGGGTGTGTCCCTTGCGCCGCGCTGCTTCGTTTATGCTGCCAACCGGTCCATCAGGCCCATCTCGCTGGACGACATCAGCTTGTCGATGTCGATCAGGATGAGCATGCGCTCGTCGACGGTGCCGAGGCCGGTCAGGTAGTCGGAATTGAACGCGGAGCCCATCTCCGGCGCCGGCTTGATCTGGTCCGGCGTGAGCGTGGTCACGTCCGACACGCTGTCCACGACCATGCCCATGATGCGGCCGCCGATGTTCAGGATGATCACGACGGTGAACTGGTCGTAGGTCGGCGTGCCCAGGTTGAACTTGATGCGCATGTCGACCACGGGGATGATGATGCCACGCAGGTTGATCACGCCCTTGATGAATTCGGGGGCGTTGGCGATGCGCGTCACGGCTTCGTAGCCGCGGATCTCCTGCACCTTCAGGATGTCGATGCCGTATTCCTCGGAGCCGAGGGTGAAGGCGAGGTATTCGCTGCCGCTGCCGTCGTGGGCATCGTTCGGCTTGTTCGTCGGTTGAGTGGACATGTCGGTTCCTTATCGGAGCAAAAGTAAGGGTTGAATCAAGAGATGACGGATTCGTCGGACAACTGGCGCGACGAGCGCAGGAGCGCGCCGACGTCCAGGATCAGCGCCACGCCGCCGTCGCCGAGGATGGTGGCGCCGGAGATCCCGGCCACCTTGCGGTAATTCGCTTCCAGGTTCTTCACGACGACCTGCTGCTGGCCGACCAGTTCGTCCACGAACAGCGCGGCCTTGCGCCCTTCCGCCTCGAGGATCACGAGGATGCCTTCGCACGGATCGGTAATGCGCGGTTCGATGTTGAACATCTGGTACAGCGGGATCAGCGGCAGGTATTCGCCACGGACCTTCACCACGCGGCCCTGCCCGTGGATCTCCTTGACGTCGGCGCGCGCCGGCTGCAGGGACTCCACCACGAAGCCCAGCGGCAGGATGTAGATCTCGTCGCCGCTGCGGATCGACATGCCGTCCAGGATCGCGAGCGTGAGCGGCAGCGAGATCAGGATCGTCGTGCCGAAGCCGCGCGCCGATCGGATGTCGATGGTGCCGCCCAGCGCCTGGATGTTGCGCTTGACGACGTCCATGCCGACGCCGCGGCCGGAGACGTCGGTGACGATTTCCGCCGTCGAGAAGCCCGGTGCGAAGATCAGCTGCCAGACGTCGGCGTCGCTCATGTTGTCCGACACCGGCAGGCCGTTCTGCCTGGCCTTGGCCAGGATGCGTTCGCGATTCAGGCCGCCGCCGTCGTCGGCCACTTCGATCACGATGTTGCCGCCCTGGTGAGCCGCGGACAGGAACAGGCGTCCCGATTCCGACTTGCCGGCGGCCACGCGCGCGGCGGGCAATTCGATGCCGTGGTCGATCGAGTTGCGCACCAGGTGCGTGAGCGGGTCGACGATGCGTTCGATCAGGCCCTTGTCCAGTTCCGTCGCGGCGCCGTTGGTGATGAAGTCGACCTTCTTGCCGAGTTTACCGGCCAGGTCGCGCACCATGCGCGGGAAGCGCGAGAACACGAAGTCCATCGGCATCATGCGGATCGACATGACGGCTTCCTGCAGGTCGCGCGTATTGCGCGTGAGCTGCGACACGGATGCCAGCAGGCGCTGGTGCACCATCGGGTCGAGGCCGTCGCTGCGCTGCTCGATCATCGCCTGCGTGATCACGAGTTCGCCGACGAGGTTGATCAGCTGGTCGACCTTTTCGATCGACACGCGGATCGACGACGATTCGGAACCCTGCGCGTGGCTGCCCTCGGCAGCCTTCTTGGCGGCTTTCTTTTCGGCCGCCACTTCGGTGATTTCGAGCGGCTCCGGGCGCACGGGCGCCGGCGGCGGCGCCTCGGCCACGATGCCGGCTTCGCGGCGGATCTGCTCGATCGGCTGGAAGAAGCCGTAGCCGAGTTCGTCCTCCGACGATTCGGTCGGGGCCGCGTCCACCGGATCGGTCGGATCGAAGAAACCGTAGCCCTGTTCGTCCTCGATGCGGGCGCGTTCGGCGGCCTCGCGCGCGCGCTGCTCGGGCGTGAGCGGGGGCGCTTCGAAGATCCTCAGGTCGTTCGGGTCGAGCACGAAGGAGCAGATGGCGATGATGTCGTCCAGGCTCTCGTGCGTCATGATGATCAGCGCCGTGCGGCCCGCTGCGAGCGGCACGACGGACACGCGGCCCAGCAGGCCGAGTTCGTCCACGAGCGCGTCGACGTCGCGCTTGGCGAGGTCGGGCAACTCGATCTTGTAGCGGTGGGCGCCTTCCGTCACCTGCTGCTTCTGTTCCGCGTGCAGGAACGACGGCACGGTCGGCTGGTGCGTCGGCACGATCACGCCTTCGGACAGGTCGTGCAGCATCATGCGCACGTTGGCGACCGCTTCCTGGTCGACGTCCGCACCGTTTCGGTGGCCGTCGAGCTGCATCTTGAGGATGTCCTTGGCGGCCAGGAAGGCGTCCACGTGCTGGCTGGTGAGTGCCATCTCGCCCTTGCGGATGCGGTCCAGCAGGGACTCGAGCACGTGCGTCACTTCGCTCATGTCGGTCAGGCCGAAGGTCGACGCCCCGCCCTTGATCGAATGGGCGGTGCGGAAGATCGCGTTCAGGTCTTCCGGGTCCGGCGAATCGATATCGACGGCCAGCAGCAGACGCTCCTTCTCGGCGAGCAGCTCTTCCGCCTCGTCGAAAAAGACCTTGTAAAACTGGCTGATGTCGATGGTCATGTCATTATCCGTCTGGTGCGATCGGCGGCAAGCCCGTGGGCCGCTCAGCCGATGACTTTCTTGACCACCTCGATCAGGCGCTGCGGGTCGAACGGCTTCACGAGCCACCCGTTGGCGCCGGCCGCGCGGCCTTTCGTCTTCATGTCTTCGGACGACTCGGTCGTGAGCATGAGGATCGGCGTCTTCTGGTAGCCCGGCAGGCCGCGCAGCGACTTGATGAGGGTGAGCCCGTCCATCTTCGGCATGTTCTGGTCGGTCAGGACCAGGTCGACGGTCTGCAGCTTCGCCTTTTCCAGACCATCCTGTCCGTCGACCGCTTCCACCACCTGGTAGCCCGCGGCCTTCAGGCTGAAAGCCACCATCTGGCGCAGGGAACTGGAATCGTCGACTGCGAGAATAGTTTTTGCCATCTTTATGCTCCTGCTGTTTTTTCTGTTGCCGTAGTATCGGCTGGTCTTAGATCAAAATAACTCGACATCACCACTCTCGAGGTGCCGCTGTTCGACAGACTTGCGCAGCATACTCCGCAGCTCCAGGGACTGGATCGCCAGCGCCATGCTGACCTTGCCCAGGCGCTCGACGATCTCGTCGCCGTCGCTCTCCGGCAGGATCTCGTCGCCATGCTCGGACAGCGTCGTCAGGAAATCGCGCAGCCCCGTCACGCGGCGCAGCGTGCGGTCCAGCAGCTGGCTCGTCATGTCCTGGAACTGCATGCTCGTCACGGCCGCGTTCACGTGGCCGGCGATCTCGCCCGACATGCCCGTCAGGCACGCACTCTCCTCGGCCGTCGGCGCCTGGCCCGCCAGCAGGCGGTTGATCGCTTCCTGGCGCGAGTCGACCACGTGGTGGATCGCCATGAAGCTGTTCGTCAGCTTCTCGACGGCTTCCTCGAGCAACAGCGTCGTCTGCACGAGGTCGGTCTCGACTTCGGACAGGTGGCGCCGGCCATGGTCGGATACACCCGACAGGAGGCGCTTGACGTGTGACCCGAGAATCTTTTTTCTTGTCGTCATAAAATCCTCCAGAACTCCCGCCCGTTATTTCTTCCCGGCCGGCGCTGCCGCCGGTTGTGCCAGACCGCCACCCGTCGCCTCAGCAACTGCTTTCACTGCAGCATCGGCACTTTCACCCGGCACGTCCAGCGGCGTACCGTCGTGCAGCACGGCGTTCTCGGTACGCTTGTTCATGACGAGAATGCTGATGCGGCGGTTGATCGGGTTGAACGGATCCGCGCGGTCGAGGTGGACGGCCGAACCGAGACCCACCACGCGCAGGATCTTGGCGTCGGACAGGCCGCCGTGCACCAGCTCGCGTCGCGAAGCGTTGGCGCGGTCGGCCGACAATTCCCAGTTCGTATACCCTTCGGCGGTCGAATACGGCGTGGAATCCGTGTGCCCCGACAGGCCGATGCGATTCGGCACGTCGTTCAACACGAGGCCCAGCACATCGAGGATGTCGCGGGTGTACGGTTGCAGCTGCGCACTCGCCGAAGCGAACATGGGGCGATTCTTTTCGTCGACGATCTGGATGCGCAGGCCTTCGCTCGTCACGTCGAGCAGCAGCTGGTTCTTGTACTTGCGCAGCAGCGGATTGGCGTCGATCGTCTGTTCGATGCGTTGCTTGAGCTGTTCCAGGCGCGCCGCCTCCTGCTTCTCGAGGGCTTCGCGCGCGGACTTCAGGTCCATCGATTTCTTGTTGGCTTCGATGTCGCCGTTCTTGACCTGGCCGTTGCGGCGCGTCAGGTCCTTGCCGCCGCCCTGCAGGATCGAATTGCTGTTGCCGGCGCCCGTGCCGCCCTGCATGGCGACCTTCAGCGGCGTCTTGAAGTACTGGGCGATGCCTTCCATGTCGCCCTTCGTCGTCGAACCGAGCAGCCACATGAGCAGGAAGAACGCCATCATCGCCGTCACGAAGTCGGCGTACGCGATCTTCCAGGCGCCGCCATGGTGTCCATGGCCGCCCTTCTTGACGCGCTTGACGATGATCGGCCGCTGGCCTTCGTCAGCCATGACGTACTCCCGCGCCGATGTGGAAATCAAACACCATTACTTGCTCTTGGCCTTCTTGATGTGGTCCTCGAGTTCCGCGAACGTCGGACGCTCGGTCGAGTACAGCACCTTGCGGCCGAATTCGACGGCGAGCGCCGGCGCATAACCGTTCAGGCTCGCCAGCAGCGTCACTTTCACGGTCTGGAACATCTTGGTCGATTCTTCCAGCTTCTGTTCGAGCAGGCTGGACAGCGGGCCGATGAAGCCGTAGGCCAGCAGGATGCCGAGGAACGTACCGACCAGCGCGTGCGCGATCAGGATGCCCAGCTCCGCCGGCGGCAGGCCCACGGATTCCATCGTGTGCACGACGCCCATCACGGCCGCCACGATACCGAATGCCGGCAGGCCGTCGCCCAGCTTCGCGATACATTGTGCCGGGACCGCACCCTCATGATGGTGGGTCTCGATCTCGTTGTCCATCAGGTTCTCGATCTGGAACGCGTCCATGTTGCCCGAAACCATCAGGCGCAGGTAATCGGTGATGAATTCGACAATGTGGTGATCCGCGAGGACCATCGGGTACTTCGAGAATACCGGGCTCTGCTCCGGGCTCTCGATGTCGCCTTCGATCGACATCAGGCCCTCCTTGCGCACCTTCGACAGCACGTCGAACAGCAGCGACATGAGCTCCATGTACATCTCGCGCGTGTACCGGGATCCCTTGAACAGCGTGGGCAGCGCAGCCAGCGTCGCCTTGATCGCCTTCGGGTTGTTGCCGACGAAGAACGCACCGACGGCGGCGCCGCCGATCATGACGAGTTCGAGCGGCTGCCACAGCGCCGCCAGGTGACCGCCGTTCATCGCGAAGCCGCCGAACACGGCGGCGAGCACTACAACGTAACCAACAATGACAAACACGGGACTCCCGATGCGTGATTCCGGGGCTGGCCCGGTTTGGATCCAAGTTGATGAATCCAAAGAGAAATATTTACGTAGGGAACTAGATTAGCTTGAGAATGGCCTACGAGCAAGTAAAAGTGCCCCGACGACCGTCAAAATTGCCAAAGAAAGAGAATTTTCTTACTGTTAGTCGTCACAATGCGACGGTCGGGCATTCTCCCGGGAATGTCGAATTCGTAACTTAACAGGATGCTACCGGGCCGCATTTCACTCTCCGCCTTGCGCCACAATCCCGCCATCGCGGCCGGCGACAGATAGGCGAACACGACGTCGTAGTGACCAAAATTCACGGTTTCGTAGTCGGCGCGCAGGAAACGCGCGCGGCTGCCGGACAGTTTGCCGCGCAGGCGGCTGACGAACCATGGCAGCGGCGCCAGCTCGATGCCGTCCACCTGGGAGTCCGGACGGCGCTGCGCCAGGTCGAGCACGAGGCCGCCCAGGCCGCTGCCCACGTCGGCGACGGCGAGCGGACGGTCCGCGGGCAGCACGCCCGCGACGGCATCCCACGCGGCCCGCCCGGACGGGTAGTACGGCACCTGGGTGCGGAACGTCGACCAATATATTAGAAGGAACAGCACGAACAGCACGAGAAACAGGCCCGGCGGCAGATCGAAGCCGCGCGCCAGCAGCACGCCGGACGGGAACGCGAGTTCGATCGCGCGCCACCACACGGCGAGCCCCAGGCGCCAGGCCAGCAGCGCGGCCCAGCCGCCCTGGATGAGGGCGACGCTCTCCCACGACATGGGCACGCCCACGCGGGCGAGCAGCCAGACGGCGATCAAGGTCAGGGGAAAGGCGCCGGCCTGGGCCAGCAGCGCGCGGACGGACGGCGCCGCGATTGCGCGGCGCGAGACAGGCTGGATCATGGCCCTGGAGGGGAAACCGCTCAGGCAGCGGCGAGTGCGGCGTCCTTGGCCTTGCGGGTCTTGCCGGCGCGCGAAGGCATGTGGCACAGGCCACACTGGTAATCGTTGTTCAGGTCGAGGGCGTTGACGACGTACTTGCCCTGGCATTTGGAGCACGGAGCCAGCTGGAGCATATTGCCCTGGAAGAAGCGTACGAGGGTCCAGGCGCGGGTCAGCGACAGCAGCGGCTCTTCGCCCGCGGCCGGCGGCATCTGTTCCAGGTACAGCTTATAGGCCTTCATCACGGCCTCGATGCCCGTGGCACCGGCGTACTCGACCAGGAATTTATAGATATTGATGTACAGCGAAGCGTGGATGTTCGGTTGCCACGTCAGGAACCAGTCGGTCGAGAACGGCAGCATGCCCTTCGGCGGCGACACGCCCTTCAGTTCCTTGTACAGCTTGATCAGGCGCTCGCGCGACAGGGAAACTTCGCTTTCCAGCAACTGGAGGCGGGCACCGAGCTGGATCAGTTCGATGGCCAGCTGGATTTCCTGGGCTTCCGAGACGACGCTTTTCTTGGTCATGCTGTTCTCCGTGACTTGCTTGACTTCGGTTCTGGTGCTGGGCTGCTGGCTAAAATTCGGGGTCAGAGCACAAAAAAGCAACTTCGCGCTCTGACCCCCGGCTTCGTTCTCTGCCGGGGGTGTGCGACCTTCGGCTTCGTTCTCTGCCGGGGGTGTGCGGTGTTCGGTGTTAGGCGATTTCTTCTGCCGGCTGGCCGGCCATCAGGATGGCGGCGTGCGACTGGGCCAGGGCGCGGTCCTTGCTGTGGCTCGTCAGCATGCCGAGGATCGCGGCGTCGTCGAAGCGGAAGCGGGCCAGCATCATGTTGCCGCCGGCGAGTTTCAGGATCTGGGCGTTGCTCATGCCTTCGATCAGGTCGGCGATGTCGGCCGAGATGCCGAGACGGAAAATTGCGGTGACCTTGTCTGCGCGAATCATCTGCTGTGCCAGCATCAGGTAGCTCAGGTTCGCATCACGAATTTCAGCCATCATATCGTTCGCAGTCATTTCCATCTCTCCGTTTGATCTATCTGTGAGGCGTTGTGTGTTGCCGGTGAGATAGATTCTGACTGTGAGGAAACTTTTGGAGAATAGGAGGGCGTCTGTATTTTTCGTCCGGCAAAGACGAAGGCGATCCGTAGGAGTTTGTCTGACAAACCCTGCCGAATCGTGGTGGCTCCCCTATGAAAAGGGGCCGGAAGAATGATGTGCAACCGGGGCGGTTTTCTGCCCTTCGACGTCGCCAACAACGTATTGCTGTGTTGGTTTACGTCAACAGTTTCGGGAACTTTAGGGTTCCTCAAAAAAAATTTTTTGTCCCTCAAGCAACCCTACTGACCCGTTATCGGACCGTTTTTGCCGAACTTTAGGGTTTCGACAAACTTTTTTTTGATCCAATCCTGGTCATCTGAGAGGGTTATCGGCAGCCTTTGGAGAAACTTTAGGGTTTTTGCAAAAAATTTTTTCGAGACCCTTTCCCGGGTATCTGGATGGGTTATCGGACGGGTTCCGAAGAACTTTAGGGTTCCGATGAAAAATTTTTGAAAATTTTTTCCCGCACCGGCTTGATGCAAAATTGGCTACACTTCCGGCATGAACCCACCTGCCTATGACATCGCCGCCGTCACCACGCGCGCGGCCTGCCTCGCGCTCGATGCCGCCGACCCGGTGGCCCCGCTGCGCGACCGATTCGACCTGCCCGAGGGCGTCATCTACCTGGACGGCAATTCGCTGGGCGCCCGCCCGCGCGCCGCGCTCGAGCGCGCGCGCGACGTCGTCGCCCAGGAATGGGGCCAGGGCCTGATCCGCAGCTGGAACACGGCCGGCTGGTTCGCCCTGCCCGGCCGTTTGGGCGACCGTCTCGCGCCCCTGATCGGCGCCGGGGCCGGCGAAGTGGTCGTCACGGACACGACGTCGCTGAACCTGTTCAAGGCGCTGGCCGCCGCGCTGGCGATCCAGGCCGACCGCGACCCGGCGCGCAAGGTGCTCGTCACGGAACGCAGCAACTTCCCCACCGATATTTACATGGCCGACGGCCTCGCGCGCTGGCTGGACCGCGGCTACCGCATCCACCTCGTCGACACGCCCGGGGAACTGGAAGCGGCCGTCGACGCGGATTGCGCCGTGCTGATGCTCACGCACGTGAACTATCGCACGGGGCGCATGCACGACATGGCCGCCCTGACCCGCCACGCGCACGCCCGCGGCGCGCTGGTGCTGTGGGACCTCGCCCATTCGGCCGGCGCCGTGCCGGTGGACCTGAACGAGGCGGACGCCGACTTCGCCGTGGGCTGCACGTATAAATACCTGAACGGCGGCCCGGGCGCCCCCGCGTTCATCTGGGTGCCGCGGCGCCACCAGGCCACGTTCCGCCATCCGCTCACGGGCTGGTGGAGCCATGCCGCGCCGTTCGCGATGTCGCACGGGTTCGAGGCCGCCGACGGCATCGGGCGCGCGCTGTGCGGCACGCAGCCGGTCGTGTCGCTCACGCTCGTCGAGTGCGGGCTCGAGATCTTCGAGGCCACGAACATGGCCGCCCTGCGCGCCAAGTCGCTCGCGCTGACGGATTTGTTCATCGCACTGGTGGAAAGCCGCTGCGCCGCGCATCCGCTGGGCCTCGTCACGCCGCGCGGGCACGCCGCGCGCGGGAGCCAGGTAAGCTTCACGCATCCGCACGGGTATGCAGTGATGCAGGCGCTGATCGCGCGCGGCGTCATCGGCGACTACCGCGAGCCGGAGATCATGCGCTTCGGCTTCACGCCGCTGTACACCGGCTTCGCGGACGTCTGGGATGCCGTCGAGATCCTGCGCGACATCCTCGACCGCGCAGACTACGACACCCGCGCCGAACGCGGCGCCGTAACGTGAGGAGGCAGCGTGGACACCGATAACAAAGATCCGGAGTGGCACGGCGCGCAGATGGATTTCAGCCGCGGCATGAGCTATGGCGATTATCTCGGCCTGGACCAGATCCTGTCGGCCCAGCACCCGCTGTCGCCGAACCACAACGAGATGCTGTTCATCATCCAGCACCAGACGAGCGAGCTGTGGATCAAGCTGATGCTGCACGAACTGCAGGCCGTGCGCGCCCACATCCGCGCCGACGACCTGCCGCCCGCTTTCAAGATGCTGGCGCGGGTGGCGCGCATCATGGACCAGCTGGTGCACGCGTGGGACGTGCTGGCCACGATGACGCCGCCGGAATACAGCGCGATCCGCCCTTACCTGGCGTCGTCCTCCGGCTTCCAGTCGTTCCAGTACCGCGAACTGGAATTCATCCTCGGGAACAAGAACGCCGCCATGCTGGCCGTGCACAAGACGTCGCCCGGGCACCACGCGCTGCTCGAACGCGAACTGCACGCGCCGTCGATCTACGACGAAGCCGTGCGGCTGCTGGCCCGCTCCGGCCTCGCCATCGCACCAGGCCGGCTGGACGCCGACCCGACGCAGCCGACCGTCCACGACGACACCGTGATGGCCGCGTGGCTCGAGGTCTACCGCGACCCGGAGCACCACTGGGCCCTGTACGAACTGGCCGAAAAGCTGGTCGACCTGGAGACGGCCTTCCGCTTCTGGCGCTTCCGCCACGTGTCGACGGTGGAGCGCATCATCGGTTTCAAGACCGGCACGGGCGGCACGGCGGGCGTAAGCTATCTGCGCAAGATGCTGGACGTCGTGCTGTTTCCCGAGCTGTTCGCGCTGCGCACGGCGCTGTAGCGTCCGCGCCATCGTACAATCCCCGGCATGAGCACACTGGAGCGAACATGAAATGCGACATCCTGACCCTGGCCGGCCTGTGGAACTCGGGCCCGCAACACTGGCAGACCCATTGGGAACGTAAATACCCGGCCTGGTCGCGGGTGCCGCATCGCGACTGGAACAATCCCGACCGCGACGAGTGGGTGGCCGAACTGGATGCCGCCATCGCCGACTGCGAGGGCCGGCCGATCCTCGTCGCGCACAGCCTCGCGTGCATGCTGGTGGCGCAGTGGGCGCAGTCCGGGTCGACGCTGAAGATCGCCGGCGCCTTCCTCGTCGCGCCGAGCGACGTCGAGGCGGCCTCCTACCCCCTCGACGCCAACGGCTTCAAGCCGATCCCGCTGGCAAAGCTGCCGTTCCCGTCGATCGTCGTCGCCAGCAGCAACGACGAGTACGTGTCGCCGGACCGCGCGCGCATGTTCGCCAACGCGTGGGGGAGCAAGCTGGTGGAGATCGGGCCGGCGGGCCACATCAACGGCGGCAGCGGCTACGGCCCGTGGCCGGAAGGCGAAGCGCTGCTCGACGAATTCTGCCGCGACCTGAACCCATGAACGCCCGGACGGCGCGATGACGCCGGTGCGGACCGGCGCGCTCGACGCGCGCTTCTCCCTCTACCTCGACCTCGCGCGCGCCTGCGCGGCGCTGGCCGTGGTGGTGGCGCACTTCGGCTATTTCAAGATCTTCGACGACGCCCAGATCGCCCGCACTCCCGACTTCGGACGCGAGGCCGTGATCGCGTTCTTCGTGCTGTCCGGCTTCGTGATCGCCTACAGCGCCGAACACAAGAACCTCACGGCGAAAAGCTACGTGGTGGCCCGCGCGGCGCGCCTGTATTCCGTCGTGCTGCCCGTGCTGGCCCTGTCGTTCATCCTCGCGACCGGCGTGCGCGACGTCCTGCACGCGACGGCCGCCCACTCGTACGAACTGCGCCGCCCCTGGCTGTACGTGCCGTTCCACCTGGCCTTCCTGGGGGACGTGTGGAGCTTCGTCGAGCGGCCGCCGTGGCTGATCCCGTACTGGTCGCTCGATTACGAAGCCTGGTATTACGTGCTGTTCGGCGTCTTCCATTTCACGAACGGCCGCCGCCGCTGGCTCGCCGCGGGCGCCGTGCTGGCCTTCGTCGGTCCGCGCCTGTGGCTGTTGTTGCCGGTCTGGCTGTCCGGCGTCGCGCTGTACCGCCTGCAAGGCCGCCTCGCGTTCGGCCCCGCCCTCGCCCGCGCCGGCTGGGTGCTCTCCATCGTCCTGATCGGCCTGTGGGGCTGGTTCGATCCGGAGCCGTACCTGCGCGGCGTCGCCAACGGCCTGTGGCCCTTCCCCGGCATCCGCATGGGCAGCGCCGACCGCGTGCTGGCCGACTACGCCGTCATGCTGCTGGTGCTGCTGAACTTCGCCTGCGCGCGCCAGGCACGGTTCGACGCCCTGCTGCGGCTGGCGCGCCCGATCCGCTTCCTGGCCGGGCATACGTTCACGCTGTACCTGTCGCACGGGATCGTGATCGGGATGTGGCAAACGCTGCTGCCGATCGAGCGCGGTGCCGCGCACGAGATCGTGGCGATCGGCACCGCGATCGCCGTCGTGGCGCTGGCGCTGAATCCGTTCACGGAGGCGCTCCAGCGGACATTGCGGCGTGCGATCGATGCCGGACTGGCGTTCGGGGCGCGGGGGCTCGGCATGCCTTGAAATGTGGAAGTGTGTGTATTTCTACGGCAACGGCTGCGTTATGCTGTACTGCTCCAATCTCACATTTGTCCATACACCGACGTGAACATCTTTTCCATCGCCCTGGCCTGCACGCTGGCGTGCGGAATCGCCGGCGCACAGGCCGCCGAACCGGCAGGACCCGCCGATGAATTGCGCGCACAGATGCTGCGCAGCCTGCACGGGGGCGTGGCGCCGGCCTTTGTGCTCGACAAGGACCTGCCGCTTGACCCTGCGCTGCGCGCCGAGGCGGACAGGCTGAGCGCCGCGCACCTGGAACGCGTCGACAAGCTGCTGCCCGCCTGGCTGGACGAGGAGCGCGCCCGCCAGACCCGCGCAGGCAAGGCCCCCGCGTCGAACGCGGTTGTATTACGCCGTCCTCGCGCGGCTGCTCAATGAATTGTCGCTGTGGCAGCTCGAACCGGGTGACGCGCACTACGAGAGCACGACGCTGGCCGTGCTGCGCAGCGCGGCCGGGGTCTGCGACCTCAGCGGCGACTACCGCCTCACCGATTTCGCCAGCCGCATCCTCCGCATCCAGGCCTTGCCGGCGGCGGAACGCAAAGCCATGCTGGCCAGCGAACGCGAACTGTTGGCCCATTGGGGCCGGCCACGCGCCGAACTCCCGCCGCCCTGGCCCGATCCATTGCCGCAACGGGCCGCGTTCGCGCTGCTCCAGCGCGGGCCGGCGGATGCCGACCACCCCCGGCTGGCGCTGCCGCCCCGGCTGGCCGCGGCGGCACTCGGCTTTGGCCGCGACTACGCGACCATGCACCCGGTGGAGCGTTGCGCCCTGCAGCAATGGTGGTTGCGGGAAAGCCTGCGCGCCGGCGCCACGCCGGCCGCCGTGCTGAACGCCTTCCGTTACGGCACCATGCTGACCGCCGTCGACCGCTTCGGCGATGCGTTCGACAAGCCGGGCGCCGCGGAGAAAAAGGATCCCGCAGGCCCGCCGCCCTATCCCGGCATCGCGTCGCACTTCGGTGCAACCGGTGTCTCGACCGTGAGCGTGCGCGTGGATGCGGCCGGCAAACCGGTGCAGGCGGTCGTGACGGGCCGCAAGGTCGACGTGCCGGGCATCCGTGGCGTGCGGCCGGTGGCATTCGAAAACGTTTTTGACGCCACGATCGAGACATATGCGCGGCAGGATGGCCGCCATTACGACAAGGCGTCGGCGAATGCGCCCTACACGTTCCAGATGGTGTGGCGCCTGGACGACGACAAGAACGCCAGGACGGCGAAAGGAGCCAGACAATGACGCCGACCTTGCGCCGCCTCGTGGCCTCGACCGTGGGCGCCATCGCCTGCGCCGCCCTGCCGGGCCACGCACTCGCGGCCAAGCAGCCGCTCACGACCGAGACCGAACAGGCTTTCTGGAAAGGCGATTTCGCCGCGCTGGATAAACAGAACGAGTTCCTGAAGCACGGGAAGCATTTCGCGCCCGACGCCGGTTCCGAACTCGAATACTTCCGCCTGGGCCTGGGCAGCGTGCTCCGGACGAAGGTCGATCACAGCGAACCGTATCTGCGCGAACTGGAGGCGCTGACGCTGCAATGGGCGACCGAGCATCCGAAGTCGTCGCTGGCCCATATCCTGCACGCCGACGTCCTGGTGCAGCACGGGTGGTCGTATCGCGGCAGCGGCTTCGCCAAGGAAGTGCCGCCGGAAGCCTGGGCGGACTTCCGCAAATACCTGGGACGCGCCGCCGCGTACCTGAAGGCACACGCGGACGTCGCCCTGACCGATTCCTCCGCCCATGCGCTGCTGCTGCGGATCGGCACCGGCCTGGAATGGGATCGCGGCACGCTCAGGACGATCCAGCAGGAAGGCCTGAAGCGCAACCCGGACGACGTCACGCTGTACTTCGGCATGCTGGTCCCGCTGCTGCCGAAATGGGGCGGCGATCCCGAGACCCTGGACCACTATATCCGCGACGCCGCGAAGCAAACGCAGGCGGACTACGGCATGGGCATGTATGCGCGGCTGTACGCGGCGGCGGCCGACGAGGACTTCGGCCATAAGCTGTTCGAGAACAGCCTGGCCGACTGGGCGACGATGAAGAAGGGCTACGAGGACATGCAGGCCCGCTTCCCGAACAGTCCGGGACGCCGCAGCCACTTCGCCCACATGGCCTGCCTGGCCAGGGACCGGCCCACGCTGGTGGCGCTGCTGGCGGAGCTCGGCCCGAAGATCGACGTGTCGCAATGGGGACCGAATCCCAAGCGCAGCCTGGAGTCGTGCCAGCGCTGGGCGCAGGAATCCGCGAGCGGGCGCAAGGACGAGAAGAAGCCCGAACAAAAAGGCCGGGCGAACCCGGCCTCGCTGTAACGGCGCCGCCGGCGCCGGCGCTTTATTTCGCGCTGGTGGCCAGCAGCATCTCGTTCAACCGCTTCACGAACGCCGCCGGATCCGTCAGGCTGCCGCCTTCGGCCAGCATGGCCTGGTCGAACAGGATATGCGCCCAGTCGCCGAAGCGCGGGCTCGCGGCGTCCTCGTACTTCAGGCGCGTGACGAGCGGGTGGTTCGGGTTGATCTCGAGGATCGGCTTGCTCTCCGGCGCGTTCTGGCCGGCCGCCTTCAGCATGCGCACGAGGTTCGCGGACAGTTCGTGTTCGTCCGCCACGAGGCAGGCCGGCGAATCCGTCAGGCGGAACGTGACGCGCACGTCCTTGGCCTTGTCGGCCAGGGCACCCTTCATCTTCTCGACGAGATCCTTGTACTGCGTTTCGGTCTCTTCGTGTTCCTTCTTCTCGGCTTCGTCCTCGAGCTTGCCCAGGTCCAGGCCGCCCTTCGCGACGGACACCAGTTCCTTGCCGTCGAAGTCGTTCAGGAACGACAGCATCCACTCGTCCACGCGGTCGGCCAGCAGCAGCACTTCGACCCCCTTCTTGCGGAAGATCTCCAGGTGCGGGCTGTTCTTCGCGGCGTTGTAGTTATCGGCCGTGACGTAATAAATCTTGTCCTGGCCTTCCTTCATGCGGGCGATGTAGTCGGCGAAGGAAACGGTCTGCTCGGCCGAATCCGTGTGCGTGGACGCGAAGCGCAGCAGCTTGGCGATGCGGTCCTTGTTGGTGGCGTCCTCGCCGATGCCTTCCTTCAGCACCTGGCCGAATTCCTTCCAGAAGGTCGCGTACTTGTCCTTGCCTTCCTGCTCCTCGCTGTTGGCCATTTCCTCGAGCATGCCCAGCACGCGCTTGGTCGAGCCTTCGCGGATCACGCGCACGTCGCGCGATTCCTGCAGGATCTCGCGCGAGACGTTCAGCGGCAGGTCGTTCGAATCGATCACGCCCTTCACGAAGCGCAGGTAGACCGGCATCAGCTGCTCGGCGTCGTCCATGATGAAGACGCGCTTCACGTACAGCTTGATGCCGCCGCGCTTGTTGCGGTCCCACAGGTCGAACGGAGCGTGGCCCGGCACGTACAGCAGCTGCGTGTATTCGCTGCGGCCTTCGACGCGGTTGTGCGTGTACGCGAGCGGCGGCTGGAAGTCGTGCGAGACGTGTTTATAAAACTCTTCGTACTGCTCTTGCGTGATGTCCGACTTCGAGCGTGCCCACAGCGCGGACGCCTGGTTGACGGTCTCGAATTCATCGAGGGCGGCGGTTTCCTTCTTCTCCTCGTCCCACTCTTCCTTCTGCATCACGATCGGGAGCGAGATGTGGTCGGAGTACTTGCGGATGATGGACTTCAGCTTCCACGACGACAGCAGCTCTTCCTCGCCTTCGCGCAGGTGCAGGATGATGTCGGTGCCGCGGCTGGTCTTCTCGACCTGCTCGACGGTGTAGTCGCCCTCGCCCGTCGATTCCCAGCGGACACCGTCGGCCGCGGCGGCGCCCGCGCGGCGGGTTTCGACCGTGACGCGGTCGGCCACGATGAAGGCCGAGTAGAAGCCCACACCGAACTGGCCGATCAGCGCGGCGTCGGCCTGCTGGTCGCCCGACAGCTTGCTGAAGAATTCCTTCGTGCCCGACTTGGCGATGGTGCCCAGGTGCGAGATCACCTCGTCGCGGCTCATGCCGATGCCGTTGTCGGAAATGGTGAGGGTCTTCGCATCCTTGTCGAACAGGACCCTGATCTTCAGTTCATGGTCGTTGCCGTACAGGCTGTCGTTGTTGATGGCCTCGAAGCGCAGCTTGTCGGCCGCGTCGGACGCATTGGAAATAAGTTCTCGGAGGAAAATCTCCTTGTTCGAATACAAGGAGTGAATCATCAGTTGCAGCAGTTGTTTGACTTCTGCTTGGAACCCAAGGGTTTCTTTTTCGGCCACAGCCATCTTATATCCTCGTTGATAACAGGGTTGGACAGACCGATCCGATATTGGGATACCAACAAGGATTTCAAGAGCTATTTTTTCCGAGTCGCATTTCTTATACATACACTAAGATTCTCGACTTTTTGACCGAGTCGGCATAACGTTGCGGTCGGCCGGAATTTTTTTGTGCGGGCGTGTCGAAACCGTGGAAGCCCGATCGTCGTACGGATGGCGGCACCCACAACCACTCACGAAGGAGAACCATCATGACCCAGCAAGTGCGTCCCATCCCCGAAGGCTTCCACACGATCACCCCGCACCTCGTCTGCAGCGGCGCGGCCGACGCGCTGACCTTCTACACGCAGGCCTTCGGCGCCGTCGAAATGAGCCGGATGCCCGGCCCGGACGGCAAGATCATGCACGCCCAGATGCGCATCGGCGATTCGATCTTCATGCTGGCCGACGATTTCCCCGACTACGGCTGCGTCGGCCCGCTGGCCCTGAAGAACACGCCCGTCTACATCCACCTGTACGTGGAAGACGTCGACGCCGCCTACGCCCGCGCCATCGAAGCGGGCGGCAAGCCGATCATGCAGGTGGCCGACATGTTCTGGGGCGACCGCTACGGCCAGCTCGAAGACCCGTTCGGCCACCGCTGGTCGATCGCCACCCACAAGCGCGACATGACGCCCGAGCAGATCCGGGAAGAAATGCAGCAATCGATGGGCCAGGGCTGCGCGGGAGAACAGCAATGAAATTCATGGTCATCGTGAAGGCCAGCGCGACCTCGGAAGCCGGCATCATGCCGAGCGAAAAACTGTTCACGGACATGGGCAACTTCAACGAGGAACTCGTCAAGGCCGGCGTCATGCTGGCCGGCGAAGGCCTGATGCCCAGTGCCAGGGGCGCCCGGATCCGTTTCAATGGCAACCAGCGCACTGTCATCGACGGCCCGTTCGCGGAAACGAAGGAACTCGTGGCCGGTTTCTGGCTGATCGAGGTGGGCTCGAAGGAAGAGGCCATCGAGTGGTTCAAGCGCTGCCCGAACCCGCACGAGGACGGCGAGAGCGAGATCGAGATCCGCCAGATCTTCGGCCCCGACGACTTCGGCACGGACCTCCCGGCCGACGTGCGCGCGCAGGAAGACCGCCTGCGCGAACAAATGGCGACACGCTGAAGGAGACCCCATGCAGTTCATGCTCATCCGTACCGACAACGGCACGCGCGCCGCGGCCGCCGACCCGCAGGCCGTGCTGGACGACCTGCTGCGCCGGCTGCCCGGCGGCCAGACGAGCGCCGAGGCGCCGCGCGCCCCCGCGCTCGCGCTGGCCTTCGCGCCGGACGCCGAAGCCCGGCGCCTGAAACTGTGGCCCGGCGGCGAGGCCGTGGCGTCCGGCCCCTTCCCGCCCGGCGAGCGCCTGCCGGCCGGCTTCGCCGTGTTCGAGGCGCCGTCGCGCGCCGCGGCGCTGGCATGGCTGCACGCGAACGGGGTGATCTCCGCCAACGACGACGTCACGGTGGAATTGCGCGAAACGGGCTGCCCCGGCGGCTGCGTGGGCATCCCGCCCGGCGCCGCCGGCGACGACACCTGTTACGCGATCCTGCTGCGGTCCGACGCCGGCACCGAGCGCGACGCCATCCCGCTGCAGGAAAAGCTGGACCGGCTGAACGCCTTCAATGCCATCCACGCGGCGGCCGGCACCCTGCTGGCCGGCGACGGCCTGAAATCCACGGCGCGCGGTGCCCGCGTGCGCGTGGCCAGGGGCGCCGCCAGCATCATCGACGGCCCGTTCGCGGAAGCCAAGGAATTGATCGCCGGCTTCTGGATGATCCGCGCGGCGTCGATCGACGCCGCGCTGGACTGGGCGCGCACGCTGCCCTATCCGACGGGGCCGGAAGTCGAGGTCGAGATCCGGCCGGTCGCCCTGATCGCGCCGCTCGGCAAGCACGCCCCCGTCGACGCCGCGACGGCCCGGCTGCGCGAGGACGCCAGCGTGCGCGCCGAACAGCTCGACGCCGCCCTGCGCGCCGAACTGGCCCCGCAACCGGCCTGGGACCGTCCGTGACATGACGCGCGGCACCGACACGGGCAAGGTCGTCGAGGCCGTCTGGCGCATGGAGTCGGCGCGGATCGTGGGCGCGCTGACACGCATGCTGCGCGACCTCGGCCGGGCCGAGGAACTCGCCCAGGACGCGCTGCTGGAAGCGCTGGAGCGCTGGCCCGCGGACGGCGTGCCGGACCGCCCAGGCGCCTGGCTGATGCAGGTGGCCAAGCGGCGCGCCCTCGACCACCTGCGCCATCACGCCATGCACGCCAGCAAGGAAGGCGAGCTGAGCTGGGAGATGGACAACCTGCTCGCGGACGGCGGCAGTTTCCGCGACCCGGCCGAGCTGGCCGCGCTGACGCAGGAGACGGCCGGCGAGATCGACGACGACGTGCTGCGCCTGATCTTCGTCTGCTGCCACCCGGTGCTGGCGGCCGAGGCGCGCGCGGCGCTGGCGCTGAAGCTGCTGGGCGGCCTCGCCACCGGAGAGATCGCCCGCGCCTTCCTCGTGCCGGAAGCGACGGTGGCCCAGCGCATCGTGCGCGCCAAGCGCACGCTGGCGGAAGCGCGCGTGCCGTTCGAGGTGCCGCGCGATGAAGAACTCAAGCCGCGCCTCGCGTCCGTGCTGCAGGTGATCTACCTGATCTACAACGAAGGTTATTCCGCCAGCGCGGGCAATGACTGGCTGCGCCCCACGCTGTGCCGCGAAGCGCTGCGCCTGGGCCGCGTGCTGGCGGAACTGATGCCGGAGGAAGGCGAAGTCCATGGCCTCGTCGCGCTGATGGAAATCCAGTCCTCGCGCGAGCGCGCCCGCACGGGCCCGGACGGCGCGCCGATCCTGCTGATGGACCAGGACCGCTCGCGCTGGGACCGCCTGCTGATCGGCCGCGGCCTGGCCGCGCTCGACCGCGCGGGCCGCCTCGGCGCGCTGGGCCCGTACGCGCTGCAGGCCGCCATCGCCGCGTGCCACGCGCGGGCCCTCACGCCGGACGCCACGGACTGGGTCCGCATCGCCGCGCTGTACGACGCGCTGTCGCAACTGATGCCGTCGCCCGTCGTGGAACTGAACCGCGCCGTGGCGCTGGGCATGGCGTATGGACCCGACGCGGGCCTGGCCCTCGCCGACGCCCTGCTGGACGTGCCGGCGCTGCGCAACTACCACCTGCTGCCGAGCGTGCGCGGCGACCTGCTGGCGAAGCTGGGCCGGCATGCGGAAGCGAAGGCGGAGTTCGAACGGGCGGCCAGCCTCACGCAGAACGGGCGCGAACAGGCGCTATTGCTGGACCGGGCGCGGTCGAGCGCACTACTCTAAAAATAAACCGTGGACAAAATCGATCTCAAGAAAGACCTCAAGCATCTGTATCAACCGTCCGCGCGCGACGTCGTGCAGGTCGACGTCCCCGCGTTCCGCTACCTGATGATCGACGGCGCGGGCGATCCGAACACGTCGCCGCACTATGCGCGGGCCGTGGAAGCGCTGTTTTCCGTGTCCTATACGGCCAAGTTCATGGTCAAGAAGGGACCGGCCGGCATCGATTATGCAGTGATGCCGCTCGAAGGCCTGTGGTGGTCGGACGATCTGTCGTCGTTCGTCGCCAACGACCGGACGAAGTGGCAATGGACGATGATGATCCACCAGCCGGCTTTCGTGGACGAGTCCCTGCTGCGCGACGCAATCGCCGAGGTGAAGCGCAAAAAGGGCCTGGACACGGTCGATGCGCTGCGGATCGAACGTTTTACGGAAGGCCCGTGCGCACAGATCCTGCACGTCGGCCCTTTCACCGAAGAAGGCCCGACGATCCAGCGCGTGCACGACTTCATCGAAGCGCGCGGCAGCCTCGCCGGCAAGCACCACGAAATCTACCTGAGCGACATCCGCCGCGCCGATCCGGCCCGGTGGAAGACGATCATCCGCCAGCCTATGGCTTTGTAGACACGAACGGCGCCAGCGCCTGCCCGGCCGCGGCCGGATTGACGGCGCGTGCCAGCAGCGCATGCATGGCGGCAGCGACGTCGGCCTGGCGTCCACTGTCGTGCAGCAAGGCCTGGTTGTCGGCCATCGCGCGCAGCAGCTGGGTGGTGAGGCGGTCCAGTTCGGGACGAACGGCCTGCGCGAGGTCGGGCGCGTCGTCGAAGCGGCCAACACCCTCCGCTCGCCAGCGCTCGTACAGCGCGCGCTGCACGGTCTTGGAGGCTTCGATCTGCGCCCGGAACACGGTGCGGATCCACGCCTCCGGCAGGCCCAGCGCGGCCCCCTGGCGCACCGCCGCGGCGATGACCTGTTCCTCGCGCGGCAGGTCTTCGATGGCCGCCTTCGCATTCCACTTGGCGCGCGCCACATCCTGCGCCAGCAGCAGGCGTTGGTCGATGGCCTGGCGCAATGGCTCCAGCCCCCAGGGGAACGCCAGCCAGCGATCCAGGCGCCGTGGCACGTCGCCGTTGTCGAGGCGTTGCTGCAGCCAGCGGTCGACGTACCTCTTCAGCGCCGGATCGCGCGGCAGCAGGATGGCCTTCTCCGCCATGTCGAACGGCGCCTCCGGATGCACTGCGCACAGCTGCGGATGCAGGCGTTGCTGCAAACGGGTTTCGATGGCGTCGGTCATCATCAGGTCGGCCGCACCGCTGACGATCTGGCCGAAGATCGTCACATTGTCCGGGTACACGGTCAATCGGGCGTGCGGCGCCCGGGTGCGGGCGAAGCGTTCGTTGGTGCCGCCCGGGTTGACGATCAGCCGCACGTCCGGCCGGTCGATCTGCGCCAGCGTCTGGTACCGGGCGACGTTCTCGCAGCGCGTGATCGGCGTCTTGCCATCGTGCAGATACGGCACCGAAAACAGCGCCTGCCGTTGCCGCTCGGCCGTCACCGAGACGCCGCTCAACGCGAGATCGAACCTGTCCGCCCCGAGGTCGGCCATCAGCGTCGGCCAGGTGGTCGGCACCAGTTCCAGCCGCACGCCGAGCGAGCGCGCCAGCTCGCCCGCCAGTTCCACGTCCATGCCGATGAATCCGCCGCCTGACTGGCGGTAGCTGAAGGGCTTGTAGTCGCCGGTACTGCCCACCCGCAGCACGCCGCGCGCGGCAATGTCGTCCAGCCGCCCGGCCTGTGCCGGCGCCAGTGCGGCTGCCAGCAGGACGGCCATCCAGGCTCCATGAATCGTTGCTGCGCGCATGCTGTTCCTTTGTCTGTCCGTAGCGGACCGCGCAGCGTAGGACAAGAGAATATGCCTGTCAAGCCGGACCGAGCGCCGCCTGGAGCCCATCGAAGACGAACGTGGTGAACACCCGGATCCGCTGCACGCGCCGGAGGTCGGGATGCGTAAGAATCCACACGTCCGTGTCCAGCGCCGGATCGGGATCGGCCAGCCGGACGAGGCCCGGCCGCGCATCCGCCAGCAGGCACAGCAGCATGCCCGCACCCAGGCCCGCCTCGACGGCGGCCGCCATCCCCAGCAGCGAATCGACGCTGGCCGCGACTTTATCGGCCGGCACGTGCTCGCGCAGCCAGCGGGCCTGGCGCAGGTGCGCGAGGCTGTCGTCGGGCGCGACCCATTCATGGTCTCCCTGCGGCCGCAGCGCCAGATACGCTGACGACGCATACGGCGCCGTGCGCAGGGTGCCGGCCTTGCGGCCCACGAGATTGTCCGGCGGCGTGTTCGACGGGCGGACGGCGACGTCCGCATCGCGCTTCGATAAATTCAAGAAGCTGTTGTTGACCGTGATCTGCAGCTGGATGCCGGGGTAGCGCGCACGGAATCCGGCCAGCACGGGCAGCAGCACGGCCATCAGGGTGTCGGTCGTCGTGACGCGGATCGTGCCGTGCAGCGCCGCGTCCTGCCCGGCCAGTTTCCGCTCGATGTCCTGCATGCCCTGGCCGATCGGCGCCAGCAGGGCCTGCAGCTCCTCGCCGCTCGCCGTCAGCGCGTAGCCGGTCTGGAAGCGCTCGAACAGGCGGACGTCGAGCGCCGTCTCCAGCTTGTCCAGGCGGCGCAGCACCGTCGAATGGCTCTGCCCGAGGCGGCGCGCGGCGGCCGAGACGGACCCGCTGCCGGCCACCGCCAGGAAATATTGATAGTCGTCCCAGTCCATGGATGTGCAAAAACAGACAAGCAATGTCCAGAATGATCGAATGTTCATCCATTCTTGCACAAGCTACGCTCTTCCTGTCAATCACAGGCCCTCCCTGGTGGCGGTGCTCGCCGCCGCTGTCGCCGGCGCGGATGGGTGCATGGGGCTCGTCTTCGGCGGGATCGCCGGTCTCAAACTACTGGAGAATTCATGAATACGATTTATATTGTTATCGCCTTCCTGGCGGGCTGCGGCCTGCCGTTGCAGGCGGCGGCCAACGCCCGCCTGGGCAAGGCCGTCGCGAGTCCGTTCGCTGCGGCGACGTTGCAGCTGTTCGTCGCAACCGTCCTCCTGTTCCTGGCCGTCACCGCCGCCGGCGCCCTGCCCGCGCTGGGCCGGCTCGGGCAGGCCGAGTGGTGGCAGCTGCTGGGCGGCCTCGCCAGCGCCCTGTATGTCGTCGCGGGGATCGTGTTCATCCCGCGCATCGGTGCCGTCACCACGATCGGGCTGTTCATCGCGGGGCAGGCGTTCACGTCGCTGCTGCTGGACGGCGCCGGCCTGCTGGGCGTCGTCCGGCGCGCGCCCGGGCCGTTCACGTGGCTGGGTGCCGCGTGCGTCGCCGCCGGCATCCTCCTGATCGTGCGCGGACAGCGTCCCGCGGCGGGCGCCCCGCCCCGCCGGATCGAGCCGGCGTGGGTGGCGGCGGCCGCGCTGTGCGGCGGCGTGCTGCCCGTGCAGGGCGCGCTCAACGCGGCCGTCGCGCGGGCGGTCGGTGCGCCGCTGGTCGTGTCGCTCACGAGTTTCGCCGTGGCGACGGCGGGCATGGCGACCGTGCTCGTCCTCGTGATGGCGCTGAACCGCAACGAACGCCCCAGGCTCGGCGGCCTGTGCGCCGTGCCGTGGTGGGCGTGGCTGGGCGGACCCGTGGGCGTGTGCTACGTGACGACCGTCTTCCTCGCGCTGCCCGTGATCGGCGCGGCCGCGACGGTCGGGTTCACGATCGCCGGGCAGCAGGTGGTGGCCATCCTGATCGACCGGTTCGGCCTGTTCGGCCTGCCGAAAAGCGCCATCTCCCGCATCCGGCTCGCGGGCGCCCTGGTGCTGCTGGCCGGCGTGGTGTCGATCAAGCTGCCGTGAGCTCGCGCTCGAGGAAGCGCCACGCGGTGTCATCCTCCATGGCAGCCACGTTCAGGCGCAGCTTCGTGGACGGCAGCTGGGTCGGCGAAAACAGGCTGCCCGGCGCCAGCAGCAGGCCCTCGTCCATCGCGCGCGCCGCGAGCACGTTGGTGTCGCGGCCGCAGTCGGCCCACGCGAACATGCCGGCCGTCGGTGCCGGCTCCAGCGTCATCCCGAGCGACTCGATGCGGCGCAGCACGGGCGGGCGGATGGCGTCCAGGCGCGCGCGGATGCGGTCCAGGTGCTTGCGGTACACGCCCTCGGACAGGATTTTATAGACGACCCGCTCGCCCAGGTCGCTCGTGCTCAGGGTGGCCAGCATCTTGCGGTCGGCCAGGCGCTGCGCGATGTCGCTCGAGGCCGCGATGAAGCCCACGCGCAGGTTCGGCGCCAGCGATTTCGAAAAGCCGCCCAGGTAGATCACGCGCTGCAACTGGTCCAGCGCCGCCAGCCGGGTGGCGGGCTGCGAACCGCCCGGGTGCAGGTCGCAATAGATGTCGTCTTCCACCATCGTGATGTCGTGGCGCTCGGCGGTGCGCAGGATCTGGAAAGCCTTTGCGGCCGACAGCGACGTGGAGCTCGGGTTGTGCAGCACCGAGTTGATGATGTACAGGCGCGGCTTGTGCAGCGCCGCCAGCGCCTCGAACCCGGCCAGGTCCGGGCCGTCCGCCTGGCGCCGGATGCCGACCACTTTCAGCCCCATCGCGGCGAACGAGCCGAACATCAGGAACCAGGCCGGGTCGTCGACGAACACGGTGTCGCCGGGACGGCAGAATTCGCGCGCGACGAGGTCGAGGCCCTGCGTCACGCCCAGCGTCGTCACGAACTGTTCCGGCGCGGCCGCGATTTCCAGTTCCGCCAGCTTGCGCTGCAGCTGTTCGCGCAGCGGTGCATAGCCCTGCGGACTGGCGTAGTTCAGTAGCGCGCTGCTGTTCTGGCGGCTGACGGCGCGCAGCGCGTTGGCGACGCCCTGCCCGTCCAGCCACGCCGTCGGCAGCACGCCGGCCGCGCTCGTCGGCTGGCCCGGCATCTGGCGGAACATGTGGCGGACCAGCCAGACGACGTCCAGCGCGCGCTTTTCCAGCGCCCCGGCGATGTCCGGGTCGTCGCGGCGCAATGCCGTGTTCAGCGGCGCGCGCTCGCGCACGAAGAAGCCGGCGCCGCGGCGCGATTCCAGGTAGCCCTGCGCGACGAGGCGGTCGTAGCTGGCCACGACCGTGAACGGCGAGACGCCGTGCGCCGACGCAAAGCGGCGGATCGAGGGCATGCGGGCACCCGCGCGCAGCTGCTTGCCGTCGATCCGCGCGCTGATCATCCGGACGATCTGGTCGGCCAGCGGTTCGCCGGAATCGCGTGACAGCAATGTCGGTATCGTTGTATCGGTCATTTCACCATCACAGTGCGCAAAGGATATCGGTAAGTGTATAGGGACTGTACTGCTCGTCCGGACTAGCATAACCCTGACCAAAGTTTGCTGCAACGACAACCGGAGAACGTATGCGTCCCACCACCCTCACACCGTCGACGACCGTCGGCACGACGTCCGACGAAGCGCGCGGCATGCTGCTCGGCCTGGCCGGCGTCGCCATCTTCAGCCTCACGCTGCCGTTCACGCGGCTCGCCGTGCGCGAGCTCGATCCGCTGTTCCTCACGCTGGCGCGCGCGCTGGGCGCCGCCGTGCTGGCGGCCGGCTGGCTGCGGATGCGCCGTGTCGCGTGGCCGGGACGCGCAGCGCTGCGGCCGCTGGCCATCGTGGCGCTCGGTTGCGTGCTCGGCTTTCCGCTGCTCAGCTCGATCGCGATGCGCAGCGTGCCGGCGTCGCACGGCGCCGTACTGGCGGGCATGCTGCCGCTGGCGACGGCGCTGTACGCGGCGCTGCGGGGCTATGAGCGGCCGTCGAACGGGTTCTGGCTCGTCGCGCTGCTGGGGTCGAGCCTGGTCGTCGCATTCGCGCTGAGCCAGGGCGGCGGCGCGCTGCAGGCGGCCGATGTGCTGATGTTCGGCGCCATCGTCTCCGCCGCGGCCGGCTATGCCGAAGGCGGCCGCCTGGCGCGCACGCTGGGCGGGCAGGAGACGATCTGCTGGGCGCTCGTGCTGGCCGCCGCTCCCGCTGCCGTCCTGCTGCTGGCCCTCGAAGGCGCGCAGATCGGCCGGCTGGGCGACGTCGGCCCGGCGAGCTGGCTCGGGTTCGGCTATGTCACCGTCTTCTCGATGTTCATCGGCTTCTTTTTCTGGTATCGCGGCCTGGCGCTGGGCGGCGTGGCCCGCGTGGGACAGGTGCAGCTGCTGCAGCCGTTCCTGTCGCTGGCCGGCGCCGCCGCCCTGCTCGGCGAAACCCTCACGCTGGCCAACGTCGGCTTCGCGCTGGCCGTGATCGCCACCGTCGCGCTGGGCCGCCGCATGCAGGTGAGGCGATGATGGGCATGAACCAGAGGGGTATGCGTCCTGCGCTGCCCACGCCGGCCGGCAAGTCGTACAATAACGGCTTTCTTTTCAAACAACCCTGGGGAATCCATGTCCGTCTACGACAAACTCAACGCACTGAACATCACCCTCTCGGCACCGGCGACGCCGGCGGCTGCCTACGTCATGTATGCGCAGACCGGCAACCTGGTCTTCCTGTCCGGCCACATCAGCAAGAATGCGGACGGCACGGTGAATACGAGCCTGCTCGGCAAGGACAAGACGACGGAACAGGGCAAGGCGGCGGCGCGCGCCGTGGCGGTCGACCTGATCGGCACGCTGCAGGCTGCCGTCGGCGGCGACCTGAACCGCGTGAAGCGCATCGTCAAGGTGATGAGCCTGGTTGCGTCGACGCCGGACTACACGGAACAGCACCTCGTCACGAACGGCTGCTCGGAACTGCTGGGCGAAGTGTTCGGCGACGCCGGCAAGCACGCGCGTTCGGCGTTCGGCGTGGCCTCGCTGCCCCTCGGTGCCTCGGTCGAGATCGAACTGATCGCCGAAGTGGAATAAACTATCGGCCTGCTACAGAAATTTAACCGGAGCATGTCTACCAGGCGTGCTCCTCTATCGAGAGAGCAGCCTACCCGGCGTGCTTTATAATGGCCGACGCACCATCGTGGCCCTTCCTGTGAGACCAGTATGAAAATCGAAAATCCCAATCCCATCCAGTGGCAGTTCTCGGAGCGCGCCCAGCAGCTGCAAAGTTCGGCGATCCGCGAGATCCTGAAGATCACCCAGCGTCCGGAAATCATTTCCTTCGCCGGCGGCCTGCCCTCGCCCGCCACCTTCCCCGTCGAACGCATGAAGGCGGCCTACGACAAAGTACTGTCCGAGAATGGCAAGCAGGCCCTGCAGTACGGCCCGACGGACGGCTACGCGCCGCTGCGCGAATGGGTGGCGAACTACCTGTCCACGGAAGGCAGCAAGATCGTGCCGGAACAGATCCTGATGGTGTCCGGCTCGCAGCAGGCCCTCGACCTGCTCGGCAAGGTCCTGATCGACGAAGGTTCGCGCGTGCTGGTGGAAACCCCCAGCTACCTCGGCGCGCTGCAAGCCTTCTCGGTCTACCGTCCGGAATTCCAGTCGGTCGAAACGGACGACCACGGCCTGGTGCCGTCGTCGATCGAGCCGCTGGCCAAGGGAGCACGCCTGCTGTACTCGCTGCCGAACTTCCAGAACCCGACCGGCCGCTCGCTGTCGATCGAACGCCGCCGCGAGCTGGTGGAAACCTGCGCCCGCCTCGGCCTGCCGCTGATCGAGGACGATCCGTACGGCGCGCTGTCGTACAAGGGCGAGCCGATGCCGCGCATGCTGTCGATGAACCCGGACGGCGTCATCTACATGGGCTCGTTCTCGAAAGTGCTGACGCCGGGCATCCGCCTGGGCTATGTCGTCGCCCCGCTGCCGCTCGTGCGCCGCCTCGAGCTGGCCAAGCAGGCCGCCGACCTGCACACCGCCACCCTGACGCAAATGGTCGTGCACGAAGTCGTCAAGGACGGCTTCCTGAACGAACACATCCCGACCATCCGCAATCTTTACGCGAACCAGTGCCAGGTGATGCTGGACGCGATGGCCGAGCAGTTCCCGGAAGGCGTGACGTGGACCCGTCCGGAAGGCGGCATGTTCGTCTGGGTCACGCTGCCGAAGCACATCGACGCGATGAAGCTGCTGGACCAGGCGATCGCCGCCCGCGTCGCGTTCGTCCCAGGCGCCCCGTTCTACGCCAACAAGCCGGAAACGAACACGCTGCGCCTGTCGTTCGTGACGGTGCCGCCGGAGCGCATCCGTGAAGGCATTGCCACCCTCGGCAAGCTGATCAAGGACCAGATGTAAGTACTTGCTCCAGCCTGGCGGCAGCGATGCCGCCAGGCATCAACAATTGTTGAACAAGCCAAACACTTGCCAGTTGCGCAAAAGTTACAAATTTTTCCAGTCGTAAAAGAACTTATTGCCCCATGTCAGCTCTGCGGGTGTATGATTTTGCACGCAACATAAACGTGCAGTCCCCGCAAAGCACCGTATGATCAACCCAGCGACCGTGCCGCTTGCCGACCCGCGCAAGCCCGCCATCCTCATCGTCGACGATGCGCCCGATAACCTCGGTGCGCTGCGTTCGATGATGCTGCGTCAAGGCTACCAGACGTTCGTCGCCACTTCCGGCGACCGCGCGCTGGACATCGCCCAACGCGTCAAACCCGACCTGATCCTGCTGGACATCGTCATGCCCGGCATCGACGGGCTGGAGACGTGCCGCCGCCTGAAAGCGCATCCGGCCACGACGCGCATCCCCGTGATCTTCATGAGCGCGCGCGGCGAGACGGAGGACATCGTCGCCGGTTTCGACACGGGCGCCGCCGACTACATCCCGAAGCCCCTGCGCCTGGAAGAAGTGTGCGCCCGCGTGCGCGCCCAGTTGCGCCTGCGCAGCAGTACGGACACCCAGTCGGAGCAGACCGACCGCCTGCGCATGATCGTCAACAGCATGGACCAGGGCCTGCTGATCGTCGAAAGTTGCGGCCGCGTGCAGTATGCGAACCCGGCGTGCGACCGCTACCTGGGCTATGCGCCCGAGGAGCTGGTCGGGCTGTCCCTGCAGGATCTGCTGGACTGCAGCGAGCCCGGTTGCTGCGAAGGCCTCGATGCGCTGGTCTACGGCACGCGCGAGGTCAAGATCCGCCACCGCGACGGGGGCCTGCGCGCGATGGACCTGACGATGACGCCGATGCACGCGGCCGACGGCCTGTTCGTCGTCCTGCTGCACGACATCACGCACCACAAGCAGTCCGAGGATGCGCTGCAGCGCGCCGCGATGCTGGACCCGCTGACGAAGATCGCCAACCGGCGTCATTTCGACGCCTTCCTGGACAAGGAATGGCACCGCGCCATCCGCAACGCCCAGCCGCTGTCGCTGGTCGTGCTGGACGTCGACCACTTCAAGCTGTACAACGACACGCTGGGCCACGCGGCGGGCGACGTCTGCCTGCAGAAGGTCGCGCAGACCCTGCAGGACCACGCCGCGCGCCCGACCGACCTCGCGGCCCGCTACGGCGGCGAGGAATTCGTGCTGCTGTTCGCCGAGACGCCCGCGGAAAACGCGGCACGCCTGGCAGAGATGATCCGCGCGGCCGTAGCGGCGCTGGAAATCCCGAACCCCGGCTCGACGACGTCGACCTGGCTCACGGTGTCCGTGGGCGTGGCGACGATCGTGCCGACGCAGCTCGATGCGATCGACAACCTGTTCGTGTGCGCGGACCGCGCCATGTATGCGGCCAAGGCCGGGGGGCGCAACCGCGTGGAGTCGACCATCGTCGGGGCGGCGTGGGATGTCGTGCAGGACGCGGCGGCGTATTGACGGTCACACCACGGCGGCGCTGAACGGCTCGGGTCGCCGCGCAAGCAGATCAGACAGGCGTTGAAGGCCCGCCCGCAAGCGTCCTCGGTCCTGGATGCTGCCCAACGAGATCCGGATCGCGTTCACGGATCCGCTGCCGGTCGCGAATGCCTCCGCCGGCGTGACCGCGATGCCCTCGCCGGCGGCTGCACGCGCGAGCTGCGCGGAGTTCCAGTACGCCGGCAACTCGAGCCATACATGCAGGCCGTCTCCGGCGCCGCCGTACCGCCCCGCCAGGATATCCCGCGCCATCCGGTGGCGCAGGCGCGCCTCGTTGCGTACGCCTTCCAGCAATCCGTCCGCCGAGCCGTCGAGGATCCACTGCGTGGCCAGTGCGGCCGTCAGCGGCGCGGCCATCAGTGCAAACGCTCTCAGCGCGACCAGGAAACGTTCGCGTTCGTCCGGGTCGCGTATCAGCACGAAGGCGACGCGCAAGCCGGGCGTCAGGCATTTCGACAGGGTCGAGATGTAGACCACCCGTTCCGGGGCAAACGTGGCGACGGGCGGCGGCGGGGCATCCGCCAGGAGCCAGTAGGGATCGTCCTCGACGATGCGCACATTGCAGCGCTGCGCGATGCCGGCGAGCTCCTTGCGCCGGCGTGCCGGCATGGTGCCGGTGGTCGGATTCTGCAAGGTCGGATTGAGGTAGACCAGCCCGGGCTTGTGCCGGCGGCATGCTTCCTCGAGCCTTCCGGGCACCATCCCGTGCCCGTCCGCTTCCACCGCAACGAGGCGTCGGCCGAACTGGGTCGCCGCGGCACGCAAGCCGGGATACGTCGTCGGCTCTGCCAGGATGACATCGCCAGGCGCCGTCAGCGCAAGGATCAATGCGGCGATCGCCGCCTGCGCCCCCGGGCAGACGACGAGCTGTCGGGCATCCAGATGGCCAAACATCGGTTCGAGCCATCTGGCGCCGGCCTTGCGGTCGGCGTCGCTTCCGCCGCCCAGGTGATACGTCATCAGCGCTGCATTGTCTGCCCGCATCAATACCTGGGACACACCCTGTTTCAACATGTCGTCGAAGTCCACGCCATCCGGCGGCGGCGGGGTATTCATGCTCAGGTCGAGGATAGCCGTCAGCTCGACTTTCGGCGCCGCGACATACGTGCCCCGCGCGCCGCGGCCCTCCAGCAGGTTGCGGCGCCTCGCTTCGTCGTAGGCGCGCGTGACCGTCGTCAGGTCGACGTCCAGCCGTGCCGCCAACTGGCGCTGCGGCGGCAGACGGTCGCCCGGTTTCAGCGATCCGCCTGCCACCGCCGCCTGCAACGCATCCGCAATCTGCAAAAAGCGTGGCCCTTTGTTCCCGGCCAGGCGCGGCAACCAGGACGGCACATCTTCCTTTTGCATGGTTTTCAACTGGGACAATTTGTCTCGATGTATGGAAAATGTTTTTAAGTAGTATGCCTCAATGCTCCCCACGTAGTACGCAAAATCATGGAATGGATCCCAGTCGTCTTCGTCATCTTCAAGGGTCTCGTGCTAGGCACGGGCATGTTCTTCGCCATCAAGTGGCATTACGACCAGGGCAAGAAGGGGAAGGTCGAGGAGCGGCGCGCGGTGCTTCGGGCGAGCGGCAAGGTGGCCGCGATCTTCATCGTAGCGCTGCTGGTCGTGGGGTTCGTCACCTTCGTCCTTGCCAGGACCCTCGGACTGGACCTGGGCTTTTCGTGAGCTTCACCGCTTCGGATACCCCGTAATCTCCGCAATCTCCCGATACAGCGGCTGCAACTGCCGATACATCTTCAGATAGACCTGCCGGTACAACCGCTCGTACACGTCGCGATGCGCCGGCACCGGCTCGAACACCCGTCCCACGCGCGTCATCGCGCCGATCGCAGTGGCGAAGTCGCGGTGCAGCCCCAGGCCCACGGCCGCGTCGATGGCGGCGCCCAGCCCCGACGTTTCGTACACGTGCGGCCGTGCCGTCGGCAGGCCGAAGATGTCGGCCGTCAGCTGCATCGCGCAATCGCTCTGCGAGCCGCCGCCGGACACGCGCAGTTCCGTGATCGCCACGCCGCTTCTCTTCTCGATGCGCTCCTTCCCTTCGCGCAGCGCATATGCGAGCCCTTCCAGGATCGCGCGGTAGACGTGCGCCCGCGTGTGCACGTCGCCGAAACCGACGATGGCGCCCTTCGCCTCGCGGCCCGGCACGCGGATGCCGGGCGTCCAGTACGGCTGCAGCATCAGGCCCATCGAACCCGGCGGGACGGAGCTCGCCAGCTGGTCGAACAGCTGTTCAGGCGCCACGTCTTCCGCCAGCGCGCGCTGCTGCTCGCGGTGGCCGAACTGCTCCTTGAACCAGTTGACCATCCAGTAGCCGCGGAACACCTGCACCTCGCTGCTGTACGCGCCGGGGATCGCGGCCGGATACGGCGGCAGGAACGGCGTCACCTCCACGTAGCGCGTTCCCGTCGTGTTGATGGTGGCCGTCGTGCCGTAGCTGAGGCACCCCACGTGCGGCTCGCGGCAGCCGGCGCCGATGACCTCGCAGGCCTTGTCGGCCGCTGCGGCCAGCAGCGGCGTGCCGGCCGGGATGCCGGTCGCGTCGGCGGCTTCGCGCCCGATCTCGCCCAGGTGGCCGCCCGGCTCCACGAGTTCCGGCAGCATGCGCGGCTCGACGGCCAGCGCCTGCCACTTCCAGTCGCGCGGACCGGCCCAGCGGCGCCGTTTGTAATCGAACGGGACGTACGCGACCTGCGAGCCGGACGAATCGGCGAAGCGCCCGCACAGCCGCCAGTTCAGGTAGCCGGACAGCAGCAGGAATTTATCGGTCGCGGCCCACACGTCCGGCTCGTGCGCGCGGATCCAGTTGATCTCCGCTTCGCCGCGGAAGTAATCGATGGTGCCGTCCACGCGCGCCAGTCTGAACGCGGTACGCCACCACCACGGGATCGGCGGGACGGTGTCCGTATGACGCTGGTCGAGCCACGTGATCGCGGGCCGCAGCGGCCGGCCGTCGCGGTCGAGATTGATGACCGTGCCGCGCTGCGTGGTCACCGCGACGCCGGCGATGGCGTCGCGGCGCACGCCCGGCTGCGTCCACAGGCCCTGGCACGCGCGGCACAGCGCCTGCCAGTAATCCTCCGGATCGTGCTCGGCCCAGCCGGGCTGCGTGGAGAAATACGGGTCCAGCATCACCTGCGATTTGGCGACGATGTTCCCGGCGAGGTCGAACAGCAGCGCGCGCACGCTCTGGGTGCCGTTGTCGATGGCGAGGATCGTCGTGTCAGTCTTCATGTGGCAAACCGTGGTGAAGGGTCCAGTGCGCGCGGTAAGCCGCGTCTTCGTACGCCCAGCGCGCGTCAATCCAGCCGAGTTCTGGCTGGCAGATGGCGCGGATGCGGTCCATGTGCGCCGTACCGCCATCGCGCAGCAGCAGGCCGAGACGCGTGCGGCGCAGCAGCAGGTCGTCCAGGTGATGCACGGCTTCGGAGCGCGCGGCCCAGCGCAGTTCGGCCCACGCCGTTTCCGTGCCGGGGATGCGTTCCAGCTCGCCCGGCCGCGCGGCGTCCAGCAGGGCGGCCGCGCACGCGCCATAACGGCCGTGGAGGCGGCGCGGCACACCCGCGCCGGCGCGTGGCACGGGCGCGAACACGGCGCAGGCATCCAGCGGATCGTCCCAGCCGGGCAGTTGCTGCTTCACGAGCCGCAGCGCATCGAGCGCAATGGCACGGAAGGTCGTGAGCTTGCCGCCGGCAATCGCAACGAGGCCGGCCGAACTCCACGCCACATGCTCCCGCCCTTCCTGCGACGGCGCCCCACCCTCCTTGCCCGCGATGACCGGGCGCACGCCCGCGTAGGTGGACAGGATATCTCCGTCGGTTAGTTGCAAGTTCGGGAACTGCGCCCGCAGCGCCGCCATCAGGTACTCCACTTCCGCCCGCGTGATGCGGGGCGCACGCTCCATGCTCTCCGCGTGGTCGAGGTCCGTCGTGCCGACCAGCGTCGCGCCCTCCCACGGAAACGCGAACACGGGCCGGCCGTCGTGCGGATGCATCAGGCTGACGGCACGTGCCAGCGGCAGCCGCCACGCGGGCAGCACGAGATGGCTGCCGCGCAGCGGACGCAGGCGCGGACCCGCACCGTGCAGAGGCCCCGACCACGCGCCCGTCGCATCGACGACGACCCGTGCGCGCACCTCGTAATCCGTACCGTCGCCGGCGAGCAGCGCCCCGCATACGCGGTCGCCGGACCGGAGCAGCTCGCGCGCGCCGAGATAATTGACGGCCGCCGCGCCATGATCGAGCGCCTCGCGCAGCACGCGCAGCACGAGCCTCGCGTCGTCCGTGCGCGCGTCCGTGTAGACGATGCCGCCCGCGAGGCCGTCCCGCTTCACGTTCGGCGCGGCCATCAGGAAGTCGTCCGCATCGAGCCAGTGCCGCTCGCGCCGGCCCGCCATCACGTCGTAGACCGCGAGACCGGCCAGGAAGCTGCGCCGTCCGCGCGCGCCATCGTATTGCGCGAACGCGAAGCCCTGCGGTTCGACGAGGCCGGGCGCGCAGGCGAGCAGCATCTCGCGCTCGCGTACGGATTCCGCCGTCAGCCGCACGTGGCCACCCTTCAGGTAGCGCAGCCCGCCGTGCACGAGCTTCGACGAACGGCTCGACGTGCCCCACGCGAAATCGTGGCGCTCGACCAGCAGCGCTTTGAGTCCCCGCCGCGCGGCTTCCAGCAGCACGCCGGCGCCGCTGATGCCGCCGCCGATCACGAGCACGTCCCAGTCGCTCGCCAGCACGTCCGCCAGGCCGGCGCGGCCGCCCCGCCGCCACAGCGCGGAGAACGCGCCGCTCATGGCGTCACCAGCTTGCCCGGATTCATGCGGACGTCCGGATCGAATTCGCGGAACAGCGTGCGCAGCGCGGCCATCCCCAGCTCCCCCTTTTCGTGCGCGAGCCACGGCGCATGGTCGCGGCCCACCCCGTGCTGGTGGCTGATCGTGCCGCCGCTCGCGACGATCGCCTCCGAGACCGCCGTCTTGAGCAGGCGCCAGCGCACGAGGTCCGCATCGTAATCGCCGGCGAGTCTCCAGATGAACGTCGAGTAGACGCTCGCGCCCTGCGGATACAGGTGCGACAGGTGCGTGTACGCGTGCACCCGTTCGCCGTCGCGCGCGAGGGCGTCGTGCGCGGCCCGTTCGATGGCGCGCATGGCGGGTGTGACGCGGGGCCAGTCGAGCGCCGTCTCCACCGTGTCGATCGCATAGCCGTGCGCCCACGCGCTGTTGCGCAGGTAGACGTTGCGGAAGCGGTTGCGCTTCCACCGCTCGCCGAGTCCCCGGCCCACGTGCACGCCGCCATCCACGCGAGCCAGCGCCAGCGCCGGCTTCAGTGCGGCGCGCGCCTGCGCCTTCTCGCCGCTGGCGCCCACGAGCAGCATGCATTTATCGGCACCCGCGCCGCGCAGCTTCAGCCACCCTTCCAGCAGCGCCACCTGGCGGCCGTGGCCGGCCAGGGTGAGCATCGTCGCCGTCTCGACGGCATTGGACAGGCGCAGCATCGACAGGCCCAGTCGCGCCTGCACGATGGCGCGCACGGCCCGCTCGGCCGCCGTCCAGTCGGGGAAGAACACGGCGTGGAAGGCTTCGTACGCCGGCAGGCGGCTGATGCGCACGGCGGCTTCCGTCAGGATGCCGAGCCGGCCTTCCGATCCGAGCACCAGTTCGCGCAGGTCGGGGCCGGCGGCGGAGGCGGGAAAGGTCGGGATGGCGAGCGGGCCGGCCGGCGTCTCCACGCGGCCGCCGGCGAACAGCTGCTCGATGCGGCCGTAGCGCAGCGATTGCTGGCCGGACGAGCGCGTGACGACCCAGCCGCCCAGGGTCGAATAATCGAACGATTGCGGGAAGTGCCCCAGCGTGTAGCCGTGCGCGCGCAGCTGCGCTTCCAGGTCCGGCCCGGCCACGCCAGCTTCGAACACGGCCAGCTGCGCGTCGGGGTCGATGTCGACGAGCGCCCGCATGCGCGCCATGTCGACGCACAGCGTGGGCCGGGCACCGACGGCATCCAGGTGCCCGGCGACGCTCGTGCCGCCGCCGTACGGGACGACGGCCGCGTCATGGTCCGCGGCCCAGCGCAGCAGGGTGCGCACGTCGTCTCCGCTTTGCGGGAACGCGACGGCATCCGGCGCCGTGGCGATGCGGCCGTAGCGCAGGCGCAGCCAGTCCTGCAGGCTCTGGCCCGCCGCATGCGTCAGGCGGGTCTGCGGCGTCGCGTCAAGGAGCGGATGCGCGGGCAGCCGGCCCGGCGGCAGAGAAGCGCACAGCGCGCCGAAATCCGCGTCGCGTGGCGCCGTGCCCGCGCCGACCTGCCCCCGCAGGAAATCCAGCGCCGGTTCGCCCAGCGCCACCTCGATCGTATCGTCTCCCCAGCCGTTCCAGCGTCGCATTGGTGCTTTTCTCCGTATTTATTATGAGGCTATACTGCCTTGCGTCATCACGACCGTATTGCGGATTCATGCCAAGCGCTTGTTCGAACATGCCAGCCTCGCCGCCCAGAGTCACCGCGGCCTACCTGCAGCCGTTGCTGGAGACGGCCGCCGCGCACGGCATCGACGCCGCCGCGCTGGCATCAAGCGCCGGAGTATCCCCCATCGCGCTGGATGCGCTCCCCGCCGCCGACTACATCGCCCTGCTGGACGCGGGCAGCCGCCTCGCGGACGATCCCCATTTCGGCCTGCACGTGGGCGAGCGCGTGCGGCCCGGCACGTACAGCGTCTATGGCCTCGTGCTGCTGGCCTGCCGCGACATCGGGCAAGCGCTCGACCAGACGCAGCGCTACGAACAGCTCGCGCACGACCTCGGACGCTCGCGCCTCACGCCGGCCGGCGCCCTCGCCCGCTACACGTGGACGAGCCACTATCCGCACGCGAGCCGCCACCTGGCGGAAAGCGTGTTCGCGGGCATCCGCACGTTCGGATCGTGGCTCGCGGGCCGGCCGCTGGCGCCGCACACCCTCGCCTTCGCGCACGCGCGTCCGGAGGGAGTCGACCCGGCCGAATACGCGCGGGTGCTGGGCACGATGCCGGACTTCGGCGCGCGGGAGCATACGGCGGACTTCGACGCCTCCCTCCTCGCGCTGCCGCTGCCCGCCGCGGACACCGGCATGTATCCGCTGCTGCAGCAGCACGCCGAACGCCTGCTGCGCGAACGAGAACAAGCGGCCAGCGGGATCGCCGCGCAGGTCCATGCGGCCATCGTCGACGCGCTGGCGCGCGAGCCCGTGCGGCTGGCCGGCATCGCCGCCGCGCTGGACCTGTCGCCGCGCACCTTGCAGCGCAAGCTGGCCGACGCCGGCGCGACGTTCCAGCAGGTGCTCGACGCCGCGCGCTACGCACTCGCGATGGATTACCTGCGCCAGGACGGCCTGTCGCTCGTCGACATCGCCTTCCTCCTCGGCTTCCAGGAACAGAGCGCGTTCACGCACGCGTTCCGCGAATGGTCGGGCATGAATCCCGGCGCGTGGCGCGAGCGCGCGGCCGGTAAAAAATAGATGGCGGCATGGCGGTTTTCATAAACGATGCGCCGGACGATTTTGCTATAACGACAGGTTGACCCGGCCGCTGGCCGGATAACACAGAGAGTCAATACAAATGTGGAAATCGTTATTCATTGGAGGCGTGTCCGCCTGGGCACTGGCGGGCCATGCCGCGCCGCTGACCATGCAGCGCGTGGGCACGGGCATGGAGGTGCGCACGGACCAGGGAGTCCTCACGATCGAGCCGGTGGCGCCGCGCGTCATCCACGTCCGCTTCGGCCCGGCCGGCTACGCGGGCAATTACAACCCGGCCGTCATCGCGCAGCCACAGAAGATCACCTTCGACATCGGTGAATCCGCCGACGCGTGGACGCTGTCCACGGCCGGCCTGAAGGTGCGCGTCGGCCGCCAGGACGGCAACGTCGTGTTCCAGACGCCGGACGGCAAGGAGATCATCAAGGAAGGCGGCCGCGACCTGTCGCGCGGCGTCACGCAGCGCTTTTATAACGAGGAGCATGGCACGGTCCTGTATGGCCTCGGCCAGCACCAGAACGGCCTGCTCGACTACGGCGGCAACATCGTACGCCTGCAGCAGGCCAACCGCGACGTGGCCGTGCCGATGCTCGTCTCGCCGAGGGGCTACGGCATCCTGTGGAACAACGCGGCCGTCACGGACGTCGAGGTCGACCTGCCGTCCGGACCGCCGATCCTGATCCGCTCCGAAGCGGGCGGCGGCGTCGACTACCACTTCATGTACGGCCCGGAACTGGACGACGTGATCAAGGGCTACCGCCGCCTGACCGGCACGGCGCCCATGATGCCGCGCTGGACGTGGGGCCTGTGGCAGTCGAAGGAACACTACAAGACGCAGGACGAGCTGCTGTCCGTCGCGGCGAAATACCGGGCCATGAAGGTGCCGCTCGACGCCGTCATCCAGGACTGGCAGTACTGGCTGCCGGGCCAGTGGGGCAGCCACGAATTCGACAAGGCGCGCTTCCCCGATCCGGCGGCGATGGTGAAGAAGCTGCACGGCCAGAACGTCCACACGATCATCTCCGTGTGGGCCCGCCTCGATCCGGACACCGCGAACACGAAAGCGCTGGACGCAATGGGCGGCCTGTACCCGCCCACGTACCCGAACGTCTACCCGGCCGGCAAGGGCCGCTGGTACGACGCGTACAACCCGCGCGCCCGCGACCTGTACTGGCGCCAGGTGATGCGCGGCCTGGGCACGCTCGGCTTCGACGGCTGGTGGCTGGACGCGTCGGAAGCGGAACTGGGCGGCTGGTGGGGCCAGATGCGCGAACTGCAGACCGGGGCCGGTCCGGGCAGCATCGTCTACAACGCCTATCCGCTGCTGCACACGACGGCCGTCCATGACGGCATGAAGCGGGACCAGCCCGGCAAGCGCGCGTTCATCCTGACCCGCTCCGCCTACGCGGGCCAGCAGCGCAACGCGGCCATCACGTGGTCGGGCGACACGATGGGCAACTGGGACGTGTTCCGCCGCCAGATCCCGGCCGGCCTGAACTTCATGCTCTCCGGGATCCCATACTGGTCGGCCGACATCGGCGGCTTCTTCGGCGGCAAGCCGACGGACCCGGCGTATGCGGAACTGTTCACGCGCTGGTTCCAGTTCGGCGTCTTCAACCCGATGTTCCGCGTGCACGGCACGGGCGACGGCAAGGAGATCTGGCAGTTCGACGACGCCACGCAGAAGATCCTGCGCGAATACATCGACCTGCGCTACCGCCTGCTGCCCTACATCTACTCGGCCTCGTGGGACGTCACGCACAACGACGGCACGATGATGCGCGCCCTCGCCTTCGACTTCCGCGCCGACGAGCACGCGCTCCACATCGCGGACCAGTACATGTTCGGCAAGGCCCTGCTCGTGGCGCCCGTCGTGCAGCCGAAGGCGCAGGCGCGCGAGGTCTACCTGCCGGGCAAGGACGCGTGGTACGACTACTGGAGCGGCGCGAAGCTGGCGCCGGGCCAAGTCGTGACGGCGAAGGCCGACATCGCCACGATCCCCCTCTACGTCCGCGCCGGCAGCATCCTGCCGCTGGGTCCTGTGAAGCAGTTCGCGGACGAGAAGTCGGATGCGCCGGTGGACCTCGTCGTCTATCCGGGCAAGGACGGTGCCTATGAGCTGTATGACGACGGCGGCGACGGCTACGCCTACGAGAAAGGCGCGTACGCGGTCGTGCGGATGACGTGGAACGACGGGGCCAAACGCCTCGACATCGCGCCGCGCCAGGGCCGCTACGACGGCATGCCGGCCCGCCAGGCGTTCGCGGTGCGCTGCGGTCCGAAGCCAGGCGACATCGTCAAGGTCGTCTACGACGGCAAGGCGGCTTCAGTGCCGCTGCCGCACTGCGCGATGTAAGAAGGATCAGCGCCTGCGCGCCCGCGCGCGCAGATCGTCCAGCGCCGGCACGATGGCAAGGCCGCACAGCAGCAATGCCAGCGGCACCGTCGCCACGTAGCCGAGGATCTTGAAGCCGAGCGCGCCGGCCATGCCGCCGCAGAAGAAGGCCCCCAGCAGGCCGCACAGCACCACGAGGCGCTCGTGGTTCGCGGCCACGCGCGGGCGCGCGGTTTCATCCGCATTCCAGTATAAAAGCTTGCCCAGCTCGATCCCGATGTCGGTGACGATGCCCGTCATGTGCGTCGTGCGGATCTCCGCGTGCGACAGCTTGGTCACGAGCGCGTTCTGCAGGCCCATCGTGAAGCACAGCAGCATCACGGTGGCCGGCACGAACAGGCCCTGCACGCTGGACAGGCGCGCGCCCAGCACGCCGAACGCGAGGAGCAGCAGCGCTTCGCACAGCAGCGGCAGCGCGTATTCGCTGGCCAGCGCGCGGCGCCGGCCGTAGTTGACGAGCAGCGCCGTCGTGGCCGCGCCCAGCAGGAACGAGACGATGGCGCCGAGCGCGTCGAGCACGAGGTTAAAGGCGCCCAGCGCGAGGTTGTCGGCCGCCGACGACACGATGCCCGTCATGTGCGACGTGTACTGTTGCACGGCGAGGAAGCCGCCCGCGTTCATGGCCCCGGCCACGCCGGCCAGCGCATAGCCGAGATGGCGGTTGGCGCGCGCGCTGCGCGCCTGGGCGGTCAGGGTGCGGACGTAGTCGACGGAGCGCTGCATGATGATGGGGCCGGTTAGGATTCCTTACGTCAATACTAACGCACCCGGGGGCACGTGGCTATAATTGCCCTTCTCACCTCGAACATCGCCAAGAAAACACATCGCCGTGAATCCACATCTCGACCGCCTGCACCCGTACCCGTTCGAAAAGCTGCGCCAGCTGTTCGCCGGCGTGACGCCGAATCCCGACTACAAAGCCATCAGCCTCGGTATCGGCGAGCCGAAGCATCCGACGCCCGCGTTCATCCAGAAAGCGCTGACGCATGCGATGGCCGGCCTGGCCACGTATCCGACGACGCACGGCAACGAGCCGCTGCGCGCCGCGATCGCCGGCTGGCTGGAGCGCCGCTACGCGATTCCGGCGCTGGATGCGGCCACGATGGTGCTGCCGGTGAACGGATCGCGCGAGGCGCTGTTCGCGATCGCGCAGACCGTCATCGATCCGCGCAAGCCGGGCGCGCTCGTCGTCAGCCCGAACCCGTTCTACCAGATCTACGAAGGCGCGGCCTACCTGGCGGGCGCCGAGCCGTATTTCGTGAATTCCCAGCCGGCCCGCAACTTCGCCTGCGATTACTCCAGCGTGCCGGACGACGTGTGGGCCCGCGTGCAGCTGCTGTACCTGTGCTCCCCGGGCAACCCGACGGGCGCCGTGCTGTCGCTGGACGACTGGCGCGAGCTGTTCGCGCTGTCCGACCGCCACGGCTTCGTGATCGCGGCCGACGAGTGCTATTCCGAGATCTATGTCGGCGCCACGCCGCCGCTCGGCGCGCTGGAAGCGGCGCACCAGCTGGGCCGGAGCAGCGGCGCGCGGCCGTACGCGAACCTGATCGTGTTCTCGAGCCTGTCGAAGCGCTCGAACGTGCCGGGCATGCGCTCGGGCTTCGTCGCCGGCGATCCGGAACTGATGAAGAAATTCCTGCTGTACCGCACCTACTGCGGCGGCGCGATGTCGCCGCCGGTGCAGGCCGCATCCATCGCCGCGTGGAACGACGAAGGCCACGTGCAGGAGAACCGCAACCTGTACAAGGAAAAGTTCACGCTCATCACCCCGCTGCTGAAACAGGTGATGGACGTCGAGCTGCCGGACGCCGGCTTCTACCTGTGGGCCGACGTGCGCCGCACTGGCCTGTCGGACACGGAGTTCGCACGCGGCCTGTACGCCGAATATAATGTGACGGTTTTGCCCGGCAGTTACCTGGCGCGCGACGCGCACGGCAGCAATCCGGGCCGCAACCGCATCCGCATGGCGCTCGTCGCCGAAGTGGACGAAGGACTGGAAGCGGCGAACCGCATCGTCCAGTTCTGCAACGATCTCAAGGCTTCCTGAAACACCACCTGTATAGACCAATATCATGACCCAACAACTCCAGACCATCATCGACACCGCGTGGGAACAGCGCGCGGACATCAGCCCGACCAGCGCCAGCGCCGAAGTGCGCGACGCCGTCGCCCACGTGCTGGCCGGCCTTGACGACGGCAGCATGCGCGTCGCCCAGAAGGACACCGGCAACTGGGTCGTGAACCAGTGGATCAAGAAGGCCGTGCTGCTGTCGTTCCGCCTCGAAAACAACGTGCCCGTCGAAGGCGGCGGCATGCAGTTCTACGACAAGGTCCCGACCAAGTTCGCGAATTACACCGCCGAAGACTTCGCCAAGGGCGGCTTCCGCGTCGTGCCCCCGGCCGTCGCCCGCCGCGGCTCGTTCATCGGCAAGAACGTCGTGCTGATGCCGTCGTACGTGAACATCGGCGCCTACGTCGACGAAGGCGCGATGGTCGACACGTGGGCCACCGTCGGCTCCTGCGCCCAGATCGGCAAGAACGTCCACCTGTCGGGCGGCGTGGGCATCGGCGGCGTGCTGGAACCGATGCAGGCCAACCCGACCATCATCGAAGACAACTGCTTCATCGGCGCCCGCTCGGAAATCGTGGAAGGCGTCATCGTCGAAGAGAACTCGGTGATCTCGATGGGCGTGTACATCGGCCAGTCGACCAAGATCTACAACCGCGAGACCGGTGAAGTGAGCTACGGCCGCATCCCGGCCGGTTCCGTCGTCGTGTCGGGCAGCCTGCCGTCGGCCGATGGCAAGTACAGCCTGTACTGCGCGGTGATCGTCAAGCAGGTCGATGCGAAGACCCGTGCGAAGACGGGCATCAACGAGCTGCTGCGCGGCGTGTAAGCATCACGATCGTTCCGGGGCTGCCGTTCGGCGGCCCCGCAGGTTAGAATCCCTTTACCGCAAAATATTACCGCGAAGCAAGGGAGAGACCGCCATGATGATGGAACGCCTGTTCCAATTGATGAAGGAAAAGAACGCGTCGGACATGTTCTTCGCGGTCAATTCCCCAGTCCACATCAAAATCAACGGGAACCTCATCCCGATCAACCAGAACAAGCTCGAGCCGGAGAACATCCGCGTCCTGCTGGCCGAAATCGCGTCGCCGGAGCAGATGGAAGAGCTGGACCGCGAGAACGAGCTCAACATGGGCATCTCGGTCGCCAACCTGGGCCGCTTCCGCCTCTCCGCCTTCCGCCAGCGCGGCAGCATCTCGGCCGTGTTCCGTTTCGTTCCCGCCACGATCCCGCCGCTGGCCGAACTGGGCCTGCCGTCCGTGCTGTCGGAACTGATCATGGAGAAGCGCGGCCTGCTGCTGATCGTCGGCGCGACCGGGTCCGGCAAGTCGACGACGATCGCCTCCATGCTCGACCACCGCAACGAGCAGCGCCACGGCCACATCCTCACGCTGGAAGACCCGATCGAGTACCTGTTCAAGAACAAGAAATCGATCGTCAACCAGCGCGAGATCGGCAGCGACGCGAAAAGCTTCGACGTCGCCCTGCGCAATTCGATGCGCCAGGCGCCGGACTGCATCCTGATCGGCGAGATCCGCGACAAGGAGACGATGGCCGCCGCCCTCGCCTACGCCCAGTCCGGCCACCTCGTGCTGGCGACCCTGCACGCGAACAACAGCTACAACGCGCTGAACCGCATCATCAGCTTCTACCCGATCGAGAACCGGCCCGCGCTGCTGCAGGACCTGTCGTCCGCCGTCAAGGCGATCGTGTCGCAGCGCCTCGTGCGCGCGAAGGCCGGCGGGCGGCGGGCAGCGGCCGTGGAGATCATGGTCAACACGCGCTACATCACGGACCTGATCGAAAAGGGCGAAATCGGCCAGATCAAGGAGGCGATGGACAAGAGCCTGTCGCCGGGGTCGCAATCGTTCGAGAAGGCGTTGCTGGAACTCGTGCAGGCGGACCTGATCACGCAGGACGAGGCACTGGCGAATGCGGACTCGGCCACGAACCTGCTCTGGCTGATCAACAATGGGCCGGACAGCAAGGCCAAGGAAGAGGAAGCGCCCAAGCCGGCCGAGCCGGCGGGGCCGTCGTTTACGGAATTCACGCTGGATAGTTGACTCAAATGACCGTCCGCTATCGTCAGTGGATTCAAAACCGAGGGTGACATGGTGTACTTGGCATTGACTCCGCAGGGTCTGCGAGAAATTCTGGATGCCTCGGACTCGGTAAAAACTGCTGCCGTATGGTGCAGCGCCGATGCATTGTCGGAAGCGGAGTTTGAAAAGCTGGAGCGCGGTAATGTCACGCGTTTCACCTACTCTTTCGCGGAGACCGACAAGGCGACAATCCAGTATGCACTTGCGACTATCGAAGAGCATCACCCGGGGGAACGGATTTGGATTGAGAGCGTCGTGTTCAGGACCTGAACGACCTGTCGACAGTCCGCAATGAGTCAAAAACCACCGGATGGGACAGGACCAGATCCAGTGTCAGCAAGCCGACCAGATTCTCGTTGCGCTTGCGGAAGTGGCCCACCCATACCGAGGTATCGACCAGGACACCACTCATTCGGCCGGCTCTCCGGGCCGGCGCGGGATGTCCGCCATGTCAGGCGCTGCCCCGCCGAGGCTGGCAAGCCGCCGCGCGGCCTGGACACGCACGAAGGTTTTGATCGCCTCCCGAAACAGGTCGGCCTTGTCCATGTCCGGGTCCGCCATCTCCAGCGCCTTTTCGTACAACGCGTCGTCGATCGTCACGGTAGTTCGCATCGATTGCCCCAAGCATCAAATATGAAGACATATTGCATCGGAACGCGCATCTTTACAAGTCAACGCGGGCTCTCGACATTGCTATACTCACCGGAGGACTACCGCCCTGTGCTATTCTTCGCGCCTTCCGGACCGCAACACTCCACCCAGCCATGAAAAAGACCCTCTACGGAATCCCCAACTGCGACACCGTCAAAAAGGCCCGCACCTGGCTCGCCGACAACGGCCAGGCATTCGATTTCCACGACTTCAAGAAGCAGGGCCTGGACCGCGCCACCGTCGCGCGCTGGCTCGATCAGGTCGATTGGGAAACGCTGGTCAACCGCAAGGGCACCACGTGGCGCAAGCTGACCGACGAGCGCCGCGCACAGGTCGTCGACAAGGCCAGCGCCCTCGACCTGATGCTGGAAAATCCGTCCGTCATCAAGCGCCCCGTGCTGGAAGGCGACGGGCGCGTGTCCGTCGGCTTTTCGGCCGCCCAGTACGAAGACCTGTTCGGGGACTGGCCGGCATGAAACCGTCGCGCACCCAGTTGCTGACGGAAGAGCTGATCGCGCTCGATTCCGTCACGCCGCAGGATAAAGGCTGCCAGCAGAAGCTGCAGGCCCTGCTGGCGCCGCTCGGCTTCCGCTGCGAGACGATCGAGTCGAACGGCGTGACGAATTTATGGGCCCGGCGCGGCGACGCGTCGCCCGTGTTCGTGTTCGCCGGCCACACGGACGTCGTGCCGACGGGGCCCGCGAACCAGTGGGCGTCGCAACCGTTCGTGCCCACGCGGCGCGACGGCAAGCTGTACGGCCGCGGCGCCTCGGACATGAAGACGTCGATTGCCGCCATGGTCGTCGCCGTCGAGGAATTCGTGGCCGCGCATCCGGACCATATCGGCTCGATCGCGTTCCTGCTCACGTCCGACGAGGAAGGCCCCGCCACGGACGGCACCGTCATCGTGTGCGACCTGCTGGAAGAACGGGGCGAGACGATCGATTACTGCCTCGTGGGCGAACCGACGTCCAGCCACGTGCTGGGCGACATGATCAAGAACGGCCGCCGCGGCTCGCTGTCCGGCTGCCTCGTCGTCAAGGGCGTGCAGGGCCACATCGCCTACCCGCACCTGGCGCGCAACCCGATCCACCAGGCGGCGCCGGCGCTGGCCGAGCTCGCTGCCGAGAAATGGGATGAAGGCAACGAATACTTCCCGCCGACGAGCTGGCAGGTGTCCAACATCGCGGCCGGCACGGGGGCGACGAACGTCATCCCGGGCGAAATGAAGATCGACTTCAATTTCCGCTTTTCCACCGCCAGCACGGCCGAGAGCCTGCAGGCGCGCGTGCACGCGATCCTCGACCGCCACGGCCTCGACTACGACCTGAAATGGACGCTGTCCGGCCATCCGTTCCTCACGCCGAAGGGCACCTTGTCGGACGCGATCTGCGGCTCGATCAAGCAGGAACTGGGCGTGACGACGGAATTGTCGACCACGGGCGGGACGTCGGATGGCCGCTTCATCGCGCGCATCTGCCCCCAGGTGATAGAATTCGGGCCACCCAACGACAGCATCCACAAGATCGACGAGCACATCGAAGTGCGTTACATCGATCCGCTCAAGAACATCTACCGGCGCACGCTGGAGCGATTGCTGACCATCCCGCCGTCCGCGGCATAACGACGAGACCTGGCCATGACCACGACCCAATTCTGCACGCCACGCGACCTGCTGCGCTACGCCGTGACCCGTTTCAACGGCGCCAAGCTGTTCTTCGGCCACGGCAGCGCCGAAGCGTTCGACGAGGCCGCCTACCTGATCCTGCACACCCTGAAGCTGCCGCTGGACAAGCTCGAGCCCTTCCTCGACGCCCGCCTGCTGCCGGAAGAAATCCTGCAGGTGATGGCCGTCATCGAGCGCCGCGTCAACGAGCGCGTGCCGGCCGCCTACATCACGAATGAAGCGTGGCTGGGCAGCTACAACTTCTACGTCGACGAACGCGTCCTCGTGCCGCGCTCGTTCATCGCCGAGCTGATCCCGAATTTCTTCAGCCCGTGGGTGGCTGATCCGGAAGGCGTCGAGAACGTGCTCGAACTGTGCACCGGCTCCGGCTGCCTCGCGATCATGCTGGCGGACGCGTTCCAGAACGCGGTCGTGGACGCCGTCGACATCTCGAAGGATGCGCTGGCCGTGGCCGAGCGCAACATCCGCGACTACAAGCTGGAAGGCCGCGTGAACCCGATCGAGTCCGACCTGTACCAGCACGTGCCGTTCAAGAAGTACGACCTGATCGTGACGAACCCGCCGTACGTGAACAGCGATTCGATGGGCAAGCTGCCGCCGGAGTACCTGCGCGAGCCGCAGATCGCCCTCGCGGGCGGCGAGGACGGCATGGACCTCGTGCGCAAGATCGTCGACGGCGCGGCCGAGCGCCTGTCGCCGGAAGGCGTGCTGATCGTCGAGATCGGCAACGAGCGCGAGTACGCGGAAGCGGCGTTCGGCCACCTGGGCCTCACGTGGCTGACCACCAGCCAGGGCGATGATGCAGTGTTCCTGCTCACGGCGGAGCAGCTCGCGCAATAATATGATCCGATTCACCAATGTCAGTCTCATGCGCGGCACCAAGCCGCTGCTGGAAGACGCCGACCTCACCCTCAATCCCGGCGACAAGATCGGCCTGATCGGCGCCAACGGCGCCGGCAAATCCAGCCTGTTCGCGATGCTGCGCAACGAGCTGCACCCGGACCAGGGCGCAATCGACTTCCCCGCGCGCTGGCGCATGGCCTACGTGGCGCAGGAAACGCCGGCGCTGGACCGTCCCGCCATCGAGTACGCGATCGACGGCGACGCCCACCTGCGCACCCTGCAGGCCGAGCTGGACCGCCTGGAAGCCCTGCCCCACACGACGGAGAACGGCCTGGCCATCGGCCACGTGCACTCGGCGCTGGCCGACGCGGACGCGTACACGGTGCAGTCGCGCGCCGAGCAGTTGCTGCTGGGCCTGGGCTTCTCGCTGGACCAGATGCGCCAGCCCGTCGCCAGCTTCTCGGGCGGCTGGCGCATGCGCCTGAACCTGGCACAGGCGCTGATGTGCCCTTCCGACCTGCTGCTGCTGGACGAGCCGACCAACCACCTGGACCTGGACGCCATCATCTGGCTCGAGGACTGGCTCAAGCGCTACACGGGCACGCTGATCATCATCTCGCACGACCGCGATTTCCTCGACGAGATCGTGAACGTGGTCGTGCACATCCACGACCGCAGCTTGACACGCTACTCGGGCAACTACTCGGCATTCGAACGCCAGCGCGCGGCGCACCTCGTGCTGGCGGCGGCCGCGTACGAAAAGCAGCAGCGCACGCGCGCCCACCTGCAATCGTTCGTCGACCGCTTCAAGGCCAAGGCGACCAAGGCCCGCCAGGCGCAGAGCCGCATGAAGGCGCTGGCGAAGATGGAAGAACTGGCCCCGCTGCGGGCGGCCGCCGAGTTCTCGTTCGAATTCCGCGACCCGGTCTCGGCGCCGAATCCGCTGCTCGTGATGGAAGACGTCGACGCCGGCTACCCGCTGCTCGACGCGCACGGCGACAAGGTCGGCGGCAAGACCATCGTCCACAAGGTGAATTTCTCGCTGCAGACGGGCCAGCGCATCGGCCTCCTGGGCGTGAACGGCGCCGGTAAATCCACGCTGATCAAGACCGTGGCCGGCGACCTCGCGCCGCTGGCCGGGACGGCGACGCTGGGCAAGGGCCTCGTGATCGGCTACTTCGCCCAGCACCAGGTCGAGATGCTGCGCCATGACGAATCGCCGCTGTGGCATTTGCAGAAGATCGCGCCGACGACGCGCGAGCAGGAGCTGCGCAACTTCCTCGGCGGCTTCAACTTCCCGGGCGATATGGTGACGAGTTCCATCGCACCGTTCTCCGGCGGCGAAAAGGCGCGCCTGGCGCTGGCGCTGATCGTGTGGCAGCGTCCGAACCTGCTGCTGCTGGACGAACCGACCAACCACCTGGACCTGGAAACGCGCGAGGCGCTCACGTTGGCGCTGGCGCAGTTCGAGGGTACGCTGGTCGTCGTCTCGCACGACCGCCACCTGCTGCGCGCGACGACCGACCAGTTCATCATCGTGGCCGACGGCCGCCTGCAGCCGTTCGACGGCGACCTGGACGACTACAAGGACTGGCTGTTCCAGACCAAGCTGAAGGCCGATGCCGGCACGAGCGCACCGCTGCCATCCTCAAGCCCGGCGGCGCCTGTCTCCACCGTCGACCGCAAGGAGCAGAAGCGCCTGGAAGCGGAAGAACGCCAGCGTCTCGCCGCGCTGAAGAAGCCCATCGAAAACCGCATCAAGCGGCTGGAAGAGCAGATGGCCAAGCTGAACGCGAAGAAGGCCGAGGTCGACGCCCGGCTGCTGGAGCCGGGCATCTACGAGGCGGACAAGAAGGAAGAGCTGAAGAATCTCGTGGCCGACCAGGCATTCCTGACGCGCGACCTGGGCAATCTCGAGAACGAGTGGCTGGAGCTGCAGGAGCAGCTGGAAGGCCTGGTCGCCTAGGCGACCTGCCGTGCGCCGTCCTTGTTCGGCCGGCGCACGGACATCAGCCGGTCGATATCGACGAGAATCAGCCGCCGCGACCCCGTCTGCCCCAGCCCGATCAGGTAATCGACCTGCGCCTGGTCCGCGCCGGGCACGGGCGACACCTGGTCGGGCGCCAGCGAGACGACGCCCGTCACGCCATCCACCACCATCCCCATCGTGCAGGTCGACAGCCTGAGGATGATCACGTCCGTCATCGGGCCGGGCGCGTCCGGCGACGTGCCGCAGGCGGCGCGCATGTCGACGAGCGGCATGATCACGCCGCGCGAGACGGCCACGCCGCCGACGAGCTCGCCGTCCGATGTGAAGCGCTCGAGTGCCTTGAGTACCCTGAGTTCCTGCACCTTGGCGACGTCGAGCCCGTACTCGAGGCCGCCGAGGGTGAAACTCAGGAATTGGGTGGTGGTCGTCGTAGTCATGTGCATGGCGGATCCTTTCCTCAAGATCGCCATGCTAAAGCGATGACGATCGGAAATTGTTGAGTACAGTCAACAATCAATGAGACATTTCCTACCTTGCGCCGGGCGCTTACGCCCGTACAATGTTCGGAATTGACCTAAAGGGGATGACGATGTTCCGGTGGCTGCATAGCCTGTTTTCCAGCCCGGCCGAGGCGCAGCCGCAGCCGCAGCCGGCCGTCGAGCCTGTTCCTTCCCCGCTGCCTGTTCCCGCGGTGCCCGCCCCGCAACCGGGCACGCCCCCCGTCTCCTTCGAACAGCTGGAGCGGGTCAATGGCGCCTGGCACGCGTGGCTGCTCGACCGTGCCGACGGCGGCCTGGAGCTTTCCGACGCCGAGACGCGCGTGCTGGAGGCGCTCGCCACCATCGCCGGCTCGCAGCAGTCCGGCGCGGCGCTCGTGCGGCGCATGCCGGGCCTGGTCCCGCAACTGCTGCAAAGCCTGCGCAGCGAGACGTTTTCCGGCAGCGCGCTGTCGCGCACGATCGCGACCGATCCCGTGCTGGTGGCGGCCGTCGTCCGCCTCGCGAACAGCTGCTACCAGGGAACGGGCCAGTCCATCGCGAGCGTCGAACAGGCGGTGATCCTGATCGGCCAGGAAGGCTTGCGCCAGCTGATCACGACGGTCGCGTTCCGGCCCATCATCGACGTGCGTTCGGGATTCTATACACGCCGGCTGGCGCCGCACCTGTGGGCGCATTCGGAGCGCTGCGCGATCGCCGCGCGCCAACTGGCCGGCGCCGGCATCGAACCGTTCGACGCCTTTCTCGCCGGGCTGCTGCAGAACGTGGGCCTGATCGTCAGCCTGCGCATCATGGACCAGGAAGCGCAGGATGGCGAGCGCCTCGGCTCGGACGTGTTCCTCGCCCAGCTGGCGCGCGACACGCGCCGCCTGTGCGCGAGCATCGCGCGCGAGTGGAATTTTCCGGAGACGGTCAGTACGGCGCTGCTGGAACAGGGAGAATTGCGGCGTGGCGTGGTCATGTCGCCGCTGGGGCGTTTGCTCAAGCTGGCGGATTATCTCGGGAAGGTGCGGATACTCGTCGAGCAGGGACTGGTCGACGAGGCGGACGAAACTTTGTTTGCAGGGCTCCCGCCCGAAGCGGCGCAATGCTACGCCGCCCTGGCGGAAGCCCCCGCGGTTTAACGCTTCAGCTTCGCGTCTTCAATAGCCAGCTGCTTGTTCTGCTCATCCAGCCAGGTCTTGAGCGGCGCGAAGTATTCCAGCATCGCGGTCGCATCCATCTTGTCCGACCCCGTCACGGCCTTCAGCGCTTCCGGCCACGGCTTGCTCGTGCCCATCTCCAGCATCTGCTGGAACTTGGCGCCGGCCTTCTGGTTACCGTAGATCGAGCAGCGGTACAGCGGTCCCGTGTCGCCCGCTTCCTTGCACAGCGCGCGGTGGAACTGGAACTGCAGCACGTGGGCGAGGAAGTAGCGGGCATACGGCGTGTCGCTCGCGACGTGGAACTTGGCGCCGGCGTCGAAGCCGCCATCCGCGACCGGTGCCGGACGGGATACGCCCTGGTACTGCTGCGTCAGCGCCCACCAGGCCTTGTCGTAGTCGGCCGGCTTGACCTGCCCGCCGTAGACCTGCCAGCGCCACTTGTCGACCTTGTACGCGAACGGCATGAACGCGATCTTCTGCAGCGCCGTGTACAGCAGCGGGCCGATCTCCTGCTTCGGATCCGGGTCCGTCTTCATCAGCCCGATCTTCTTCAGGTACGCCGGCGTGATCGACAGCGCGACGGTGTCGCCGATGGCTTCGTGGAAGCCGTCGTTGGCGCCGTTCTTGAACATGGGCGACTGGTTGCTGTACGCGAGGTCGTAGTACAGGTGGCCCAGCTCGTGGTGGATGACGCGGAAGTCCTCGGCCGTCGGCGTGATGCACATCTTGACGCGCACGTCGTCCTTGCCGTCCAGGTCCCAGGCGGATGCGTGGCACACGACTTCGCGGTCGCGCGGCTTGGTCAGCAGCGAGCGTTCCCAGAACGTGGCCGGCAGCTTGCGCATGCCCAGCGACGTGTAGAAGCCTTCGGCATAGCGCGTCATCTCGACGGCGCTCGTCTTGCGTTCTTCCAGCAGCGCCGTCAGGTCTTCACCCTTTTCGAGACCGGCGGGCTTCAGGATCGGGTACAGGTTGTCCCAGCTCTGCGCCCACATATTGCCCAGCAGGTGCGCGGGGATCGGGCCGTCGGCCGGCACGGCGTCCGGACCGTAGGCCTGGCGCAGCTTGTAGCGCGTGTACGTATGCAGCGAGTCGTACAGCGGCTTCACCTGCTGCCACAGGCGTTCCATCTCGCCCGCGAAGGCATCCGGCGCCATGTCGTAACGCGAGCGCCACAGCGCGCCCGTATCGGCATAGCCCATCGCGCGGGCGCCCTTGTTCGACAGCTCGACGTACTTCGCGTAATCCTGCTTGTACGCGGGCGACTGGGCGTGCCAGCCGAGCCAGACTTCCTTCAGGCGCGCGGGGTCGTGGCTCGTCGCCAGTACCTTTTCCAGCTGGCCCAGCGGCATGCACTCCGGCTTCGCGGCGTCGGCGGCGGCCGGCGGGCAGTATTTCGCCTTGCCGTACGCGCCGGTCATGCTGGCGGCCAGGCGCGCATACGCGCCGCGGTCGTCGGCGTTTTCCAGCATCAGCGACTGCTGCATCAGCATCAGCTTGCGGGCGCTCGCTTCGGACACCTTCAGGCCGTTGTAGCGGCGCGCCTTGAGGGCGATGTCGCCGCTCACGGTCAGGTATTGTTCATTGGCCTGCGCGGTCAGCGTCTCGGTGTCGAGCGTGATGAAGTTCTCGGCCACCCACTCGGCGCGGCCGGCGTCGAGGCCCAGCTGGTCGAGCTTCTTTTCGGATTCGGCGACGAAGCGCTCGGCTTCGGCGACGGTCGGCTTGCCTTTGCTGTTGGCTGCCTTGGTTGCGGCATGGGCCGGAGCGGTGAATAACGCGCCGGCGCACATCGCGGCGACCAGCGCGCCGATCGGGCGGCGCTGGAGGATGGGACGCATGGTGTTCAAGGTTTCCCCTCTGTCGGATTGGAGTCGTTATTGGCATGGCCTCGCGGCCACCGCCAAGTATAAACTTTACGCCGACGGGACGGTATCGCTGGTCCACGCGACGTTGCCCGCGCCGCCCATGAACAGGAGTTCTCCCGCCTGCGGCCCGCGCAGCCGGGTGCGGATCTCGCGCGGCGGCCACCGGTGCGGCGGTCCGCCCGCGGGGCTGTAGCCGAGGATGCGCACCTGCGTCTCGCCCTGCACCGAGGCGATCGCCACGCTGGAGATGATGGCGGCGTCGCCGCGCTGCGCCTCCAGGTTCGCGAGCATGCCCGCGCCCGCCTGCTGCTCCGCTTCCGCCGCCTTGATTTTCGCGGAGACGTCGCCGATCGCCTTCAGCGCGGGCGCCACGTCCTGCGCCATCTTCTGGAACTGGCGCGCCTGCTCGGGCGTCAGGTTGACCTCGCCCTTGCGCACGCGCGCGGCCAGCATCAGGTAGCGGCGCACGTCCGGCTTGCCCGTCAGCGCATCCTGCGCGGCCTTCAGTTGCGCGGCCAGCGTCGCGAACTGCGCGACGCGCTGCGTCACCGCGGCGATCACCTCGTCGATCTGCTGGCCTTGCGCGCACAGCACGGCCACGAGCATCTCGCTCTGCTTGCGCGGCACGGTGCACTCCACCGCCACGCGCCGGCCCGCGAGCGCGCAGCCCTCGGCCACGTTCACGACGACTTCGTCGCCGATGATCTCGCAGTTGACGGCGTGATTCACCTCGACCCGCGTGCCCGCGATGACGCAGTTCTCCGCGCGCTCGACGACGATCCTGCCGTCTTCCGCGGCCAGCAGCGAGGCCGATGCGACGCCGCGCACGTGGATGTCGCCGCGCGCATTGCGGGCGCTGCCGCCCACGAGGTTCGCGCGCACATCGACCGTGCCGCCGCGCGAGACGAGGCTGCCGTACACGTCGCCGTGCACGGTGATGCTGTCGGCCTCGATCACGCGCTTTTCCTGGACTTCGCCGAATTCCTCGTAGTCGCCCGTCAGGCTCAGGTTGCCGGTCGTCTTGGCGCTGACGCCGTCGCGGCTGACGACCTTGTCCTCGACCGAGATCCGGCTCGTCTTCGGATCGACCATCAGGAACCCGGCCGCGCTGGACACGAGGAATTCGCCATCCGGCGCACGCTCGACCTTCGTACCGGTGCCCGCATACGCCGGCAAATCGAGGTCGCGCCCCGCCTCGGGCGGCAGCGGCGTGCCGGACATCTCGAAGCCCATCGTCCCCGCCGTCGCCGGGACTTTCTTGAGCAGGCGTACGCCGGCCTGGATCTGCGGGAAGCGGTTCTGGAAGCTGTTCAGGTCGAGGCGGCCGTTGCCCAGTTCGAGCGGCGCGTCGCTGCGGTGGAGGTCGTCCGACACTTCGACGATGTGCGCGTCCTCGCCCGGTACCGGATCGAGCTGGCGCGCGACCGTGACGCGGTCGGCCCTGGTGGATTCCATCGCGGCGCGGATGGCTGGCAGGTCGAGGCCGAAGCGGATGCCCTTGATCCACGCGTCGGCGATGAATTCGTCGGGGTCGAGGCGGGTCTGGAAGCCCTCGGCGTCGGGGTCGAGGGGATCGGGCAGCCAGACGGGTTCGAAGTAGTATTCCGCATAGCCGCGCCCGATCTTGACGGCGCGGTAGAGCGCGCGGCGCGCCGGGTCGAAGGTCTCGATGTCGGCCGCGAAGCGCACGACCGTCGTGCCGTCCGGTCCGCGCGGCAGCTCGGGACCGTGACCGAACAGCGCCTTCATCAGCACGGCGTAGTCGATGCCGGTGAAGTAGTTCCCGGCGCGGTAGACGTTGTCGATGGCGGCCACCAGCGTGGTGCCGAGCACGGAGGGATCGGCATACACGCCGTCGTCGCGTTTGGCGATGCAATGCTCTGGACCGGTCGCGGCGATACGAATCGCCGTGGCGGAAAGGTCTGTGGTCACGATACGCTCCGTGCGGTTGATGCCGCGGCATGGGCTGGGCCGCGGCAGAATCCGGCTAGCGTATCATGTTGTCACTTGAAAATAAACATCAAGCAACTAAGTTGGCGTAGAGAAATTTCAGCGACGCTGCGGGTACAGGTCCATGCCCGCTTCGTTGATCTGGCGGCGCAGGTCGCGCCGTTCGTCCGGCGTCATGCGGCTGGGGCGGCGCGAGTCGTGCTGCTGCTCGCGCTGTTCCTGCTGCTGGGCCCGGCGCTGTTCCTCGTAGGCGCGCATGTCGTCGCGCTGGTCGCGGTCCCGCGGGGGCAGGCGGAAGCGCGAGAACTGCGACTGCGATTGCGATTGCAAGTCACCCCGGCCGCCCTGGTCGTCCCGCCGGTCGCCGTTTTGCTGGGCAAACGCGCCGCCGGCTCCCAGCACCAGGGCGCACGCCAGCACAGCGTGGCGGGCCAGGCGGCCGGCCTTTTTCGCTGCGTGGTGGTGTGTGAACGCACTGTTCATGGTGTTCCTCATTCGCGTTGCCGTGTCAGGAGTAAGCTGTGGTTTTGAGCTGTGGTGTAAGCTGCGATTCGATGAGGCCAGTGTATGAGGAATCGACTCCGGGCATAAGGCGAATTGGGTAAAGTTTGTAACACAATGTAATGGCTCAACGATACCCCCTTGGCGCCGAGCCATAAGACGTTACCATAGCGACATTAATCTGACAAATCCGATCGAACGATGAATGCAACGAGCTCGAATACCGGCACGCCCGGCGCGAATGGCGGCCACTCCGCCCGGATCATGGTCGTCGACGACGACGTGCGCCTGCGCGACCTGCTGCGCCGCTACCTGACCGAACAGGGCTTCCAGGTCGTGACGGCCGAAAGCGCGCCCGCGATGAACAAGCTGTGGCTGCGCGAGCGCTACGACCTTCTCGTGCTGGACCTGATGCTGCCCGGCGAGGACGGCCTGTCGATCTGCCGCCGCCTGCGCGGCGCCGGCGACCAGACCCCGATCATCATGCTGACCGCGAAAGGCGAGGATGTCGACCGCATCGTCGGCCTCGAGATGGGCGCGGACGACTACCTGCCTAAGCCCTTCAACCCGCGCGAACTGGTGGCCCGCATCAACGCGGTCCTGCGCCGCAAGGGCCCGGACGAGATCCCGGGCGCACCGAGCGAGACGCCGCAGACCTTCGAGTTCGGCGACTTCGTGCTGGACCTCGGCACGCGCACGCTCAAGAAGAACGGCGAGACCGTGCCGCTGACGACGGGCGAATTCTCGGTGCTGAAAGTGTTCGCGCGCCATGCGCGCCAGCCGCTGTCGCGCGAAAAGCTGATGGAACTGGCGCGCGGCCGCGAGTACGAGGTGTTCGACCGCTCGCTCGACGTGCAGATCTCGCGCCTGCGCAAGCTGATCGAGCCGGACCCGTCGAGCCCGCTGTACATCCAGACCGTGTGGGGCCTGGGCTACGTGTTCATTCCTGAAGGCCAGCCCCGCTAGTGTTCGCATCAACGTCGAAGGAACAGGCCATGCCGCGGATTTTCGGCAGGATGAAGAGCGGCCTGTTCTGGCGCACCTTCTTCCTGCTGTCCATGCTCACGGGCCTGTCGATGGCCTCGTGGATCGGCATGCTCAACGTCTTCCAGCGCGGCCCGCAGGTCGAGCAGACGGCGGAGCTGCTCGTCTCCGTCGTCACCATCACGAAAGCCGCGCTGACGCACTCCGCGCCCGACCTGCGGCGCGAGCTGCTGTTCGAGCTGGTGTCGAACGAGGGCATCCGCATCTACGACGTGAAGCCGACGGACACGGTCGAACCGCCGCCGCCGAATTCGCTGATGCCGGAAGTGGCCGCCCTCGTGCGCGACAAGCTCGGGCCGGACACGCGCTTCTCGCGCATGGTCAACGAGATCCCCGGCTTCTGGGTCAGCTTCGACATCGACGGCGACAAGTACTGGCTCATGCTCGAACGCGACAAGCTGCCCGGCCTCACGCGCGTGCAGTGGCTCGGCTGGGCCACCGTCGTCGGCGTGCTGTCGCTGCTGGGCGCCGCGCTGATCTCGAGCCTCGTGAACCTGCCGCTGGCGCGCCTGACGGCGGCCGCGCGCTCGATCGCCCAGGGCAAGCGCCCCGCCCCGCTGCCGGAAAAGGGATCGCAGGAGATCATCGAGGCGAACCGCAGCTTCAACCAGATGGTCGACGACCTGCAGCAGCTCGAGAAGGACCGCGCCGTGATCCTGGCCGGCATCTCGCACGACCTGCGCACGCCGCTCGCGCGCATGCAGCTGGAAGTGGAGATGGCGCCGCTGTCGGACGAGGCGCGCACCGGCATGCAGTCCGACATCGCCCAGATGGACGCCATCATCGGCCAGTTCCTCGACTTCGCACGCCCCACGGAAAGCGCGACGTTCGTGCCGGTGAACCTCTCGGAACTGCTGGAAGACTGCGCCCACGCGGCCGCCCGCCTGCCGGACGTGCGCACGTCGACCGACATCGACGCCGACATCCACGTGATGGGCAATTCGACGGACCTGCGCCGCGTGATCAACAACGTGATCGAGAACGCGCGCCGCTACGGCAAGACGCCGGGCGAGGACGTCACCGAGATCGACATGGCCCTGCACGTCAGGATGACGGGCCACGGCCGCCGCGCCGTCGTCGAGATCAACGACCACGGCACCGGCGTCCCGGACGACCAGATCGAGCAGCTGCTGCGGCCGTTCACGCGCCTGGACAGCGCCCGTGGCCAGGCCAACGGCGCCGGCCTGGGCCTCGCCATCGTCGAGCGCGTGATCACGCGCCATAACGCCGAGCTCACCGTGCGCAACCGCGACGGCGGTGGGCTCGTGCTGCAGTTCGCGTTGCCGCTGGCACCCTGAGTATTGCCTCATCGAACTGTAAGTTGCCGCGTTAAGCGAGGCGGCGCACGGTCGCGCCCGCTACGCGGCAGTACAGTCGGCCTACACTCACTCAAGAGGAGGCCAAGATGAAAAAACTGCTCATTGCCGCTTTGGTCGCAGGCTCGTTCGGCAGCGTCGCGCTGCCGGCGGCCGCCGACGTCGTCATCCGCACCGCCCCGCCGCCGCCGCGCGACGAACGCATCCCGGCCGCGCGCCACGGCTACGTATGGGCGCCGGGCCATTGGGAATGGCGTCACGGCCGCTACGTCTGGATCGGCGGCAAATGGCTGCGCGAGCGCCACGGCTACGCCTACCGCGCCCCGACGTGGGTCGAGCGCGACGGCCGCTGGGTGATGGAACGCGGCGGCTGGCGCCGCGGCGACCGTGACGGCGACGGTGTGCCGAACCGGTTCGACGACCATCCCAACAATCCGCGCCGCGATTGATGCGGCACCGCGCCCGGACAGGCTGGCCGGGTGCGTCTTCCACAAAAAAGAAACCGCCTGCGCATTGCTGCGCCAGGCGGTAAATCCAAGTTTGCACTTGGAGGAGACAGAGGAGACCTGCGCCCATGGGGCGCTGAATCAGGATGACAAATTGGGACGGCGGCCCCGTCTGCAAGAGGGTGGGCCTCTTTATTTTTTCCCGTCGACTTGTAGGCCTCGTCGGACAATCACTGTTAGACTGCCCGTCATGGATACCGACCTCCACCTGCGCACCTATGGCGCGGATATCGTCACCGACCGCCATGTGTTCGCCCAGCTGGTGCTGCCCGTGAGCGGGGCCGTGCTGCTCGACATCGAAGGCCGGCGGGAACGGCTCGACCCGCTGCGTGCCGCCTGCGTCGCGCCGAACGCGTGGCACGCCCAGTGCGGCATCGGGACCAACCGGTCGCTGATCCTCGACGTCGAAGCGGCCGCCATGTCGCACCCGGCCTGGGACCGCATGCTGGACCGCCCGTTCATGCCGCTCGGCCCGGGCGCGCGCAAGCTGGTCGAATTCATGGGCATGATGCGCATGCAGGCGTTCGATCGCGGCCTGCTGCGGGGCTGGGTCCCGCTGCTGCTCGATACCATCGCGCTGGACGCGCCCCGCCCCGCCTCGCGCCTCGCGGCGCTGATGGCCAGCGTCGAAGCGGAGCCGGGCCTCGCCTGGACGACGGATTCGATGGCGCGCTGCGCGGGCCTCTCCGTGAGCCGCCTGCACGCCCTGTTCCGCACGGAACTGGATACGAGCCCGCACGCGTGGCTGCGCGACGTCCGCCTGGCCCGCGCCCAGGCTTGGCTGGCGGACACGTCACGCTCCATTGCCGACATCGCGCTGGCGGCAGGGTTTTCGGACCAGAGCGCGCTGACGCGGGCGCTGCGGGATGTGACGGGGATGACGCCTGCGGCGTATCGGCGGGCGAACCGGCATGGCTGAGCGTGCAATGTGTCTCGCGCGGCTCGTTGCGGTCGTGGCCGGCCTTGGCTGCAGCGCGCCTGCGCTGGCGGAGCCGTTGCCGTTTGCCGGGCGCTGGCTGGCGGACGATCAAACGGAATCGCCCTACACGACCCTCACCGTGAAGGGCGACACCATCGCCTGGCATGGGCGGGACAGATCGGTACCCAAGTGCGTCCGCCAGTTCGCGGTGCGGCAGGAAAAGCCGGGCACGGTGTACGTGAACGCGCGCGGCACGAAATTCATCGCCGGGGCCAAGGGCAGCATACCGACGTATCTGCTGCAACTGGACGGCGGCACCTGCGGGAGCGGCAGCTCAGCGGTACGGATCAATTACCCGTTGATCTACGATACCCAGCATATCGAATTGATCGAATATGCGGCCGGGAAGCCCATCGGGGTGCAGCGGTTTCATCGCAAGAATGTAAAGTAGCGCCGGCAGTACCAGACAGCCTGGGCCTCCATTTTTGATGATTTTTTGTTATTATTAACCATCGAAACGTCTTTTGGCGACCATGGCTCTCGTTATCCACCCTGATCGACGCTCGGGAGATCGGCGTACCGATGGCGTCACCGCGAAAATCTTGCGCACCATGTTCGCCATGCGGCGCAGTTTCGGCAACGCCGCGGCGAAAAATCTACTCTTGCGCAATGGCCTCGACGAGGCGCTGGTCGAGCGTGTGCTGGCCATTCCCGAAGAACGCCGCGCACAGGGGCGTCGTAGCGATGAAGCGCCGTCCATGCCCGTGGACCAGCATCCGGCGTCAACCGACGACGACGACGAACCGGTCACGCTCGACGCGGCAGCGATGGCGATCCTGCACCGTCTTCGCTTTGAAGCGGACACCGGCATGCACAGGATGAGGATCGCCGAATGTCCCGTCGAATTGCAACGGTTTGCCCTGATTCAGCTGGATGACGACGGCAAACCCGTGATCACTGTGAAAGGCCGGCAGGCGCTGAAGCATTATGCCTGCGTGCGTGCGCTCAACAGCATTCAATGCGGCATGGAAGCGCCCATGATGAGCGAGGAAATCCGGATCTGGCTGGAATCGAACATGTTTTTGCAGCGTATCGGCAATGACTACCAGATCACGGAGCTCGGCAATCGCTGGCTCGAATTCAACCGGTCGATCTCGCAGAATCGGGCAATGCTCTAGCGCGCAAAGCACATCGAGAGACCCGGTCAAATCGCCAGTAGTTCCAGCCAAGACACCCCGCCGCCCTCCCCCGACAATGGATGCTTTCCGCATCTGGAGCATCCCCGTGACCTCGAATAAAACCCTCCTCGGCATCGCGGCCGGCATCGTCGCCGGCGCGTTCTGGGGACTCGTCTTCCTCGCGCCCAGGCTGGCCGCCGATTTTCCGCCGCTGCAGTTATCGGCCGGGCGCTATCTCGCCTACGGGCTGGTCGCAGTCGTGCTCGTCGCGCCGTCGTGGCGCCGGCTGAAGGGCGCGCTCGGGTGGCCCGAGTGGCGGGCGCTTGCCTGGCTCAGTTTCATCGGCAATATCCTGTATTACGTGTTGCTGGCCAAGGCCGTGCAGACGGGCGGCGTCGCGATGACGGCCTTCGTGATCGGCCTGCTGCCGCTCGCCGTCACACTCGTCGGCAGCCGCGCGCGCCATTCTCCGACCTTGCGCGAACTGCTGCCCTCGCTGGCCTGCAGCACGGCCGGGCTCGTCTGCATCAGCTGGCAATCGCTGGCGACGTCCGGCTGGGGCTCGCTGACGGGCTTGCTGTGCGCCGGCGGCGCGCTCGTGTCGTGGACGACGTATGCCGTCAGCAACAGCCGCTGGCTCGCGCGGCTCGACCACGTGTCGGCACAGGACTGGAGCCTGTTGACGGGCGTCGTCACGGGCCTCGAAGCCATCGTGCTGGCCGTGCCCGCGTCTTATGGGGACACGCTCGTCCACGCGAACGCTGACTGGCTCCGCTTCGCCGGCCTCATCGGTGCGATGGCGTTGTTCTGCTCCGTGCTCGGCAACGGGTTGTGGAATGTCGCCAGCCGCGCGCTGCCGCTCGCGCTCACGGGGCAGATGATCGTGTTCGAGACCATCTTCGCGTCGCTGTACGGTTACCTGTGGGAAGGCCGCTGGCCCACGCCGCTCGAGGCGCTGGCGCTGCTGCTGCTGGTCGCGGGCGTCGTCATGTGCGCGCGGGCGCACCGCGAGGAGACGCGCGCCGCGACGGCGCTGGAGGCGGACATGCGCACTGGGTGAACCATCGAACAGAGCAAAGCGGCCGTGCCGGGCACGATGGGAACCTAGCACAGGAGAACATCATGAAACGCCCAGTTAGACTGCTGAGCATGATCGCCGCCGCGATCCTGGCGGCGCCGGCACTGGCCGGCGAGATCGTCAAATGTGTGGACAGCAATGGCCACGTCACCCTGACGGACCAGCCTTGCGCGTCCGGTTCCGCCTCGATGCCCGTGTCGCGCGACACGGGACCGCTGACGCAGCGCCACGTGCTGCCCGCTGGCGCGCTGCCGCGCGTGGCGTGGAAACGGCCGAACCTGTCTGCGCCGGTCAAGCTGGCGCGCGACATCGCCACGCTGAAGGAAGCGCGGCGCATGCTGATGCTGCAGGATGCGCGCCCGCGCCTGGCGGGGTTGAATTAGAACAGGTGCTCGTCGTACGGCGCAAACCCGCGCAGGTCCGCCTCGTTGGCCGACGTGCCGAGCGTGCGCACGAGCTGCAGCACGTCGTCGCCCTGGATGAAGCTGGCCGATGAACTCGCGGCGAGCAGTTTTTCCGGCGGCTGCGAGCGCGCCACCGCATAACCCTGCACGTAGTCGACGCCGATCTCCGCCAGCGTGCGGATCGTGGCCGCGTCCTCGGCCCACTCCGCGATCGTGCGCATGCCCAGGTTGCCGGCCAGGTTGACGATCGCTTCCACGATGGCCACGTTGGCCGGATGCGCGTTGATGTTGACGATGAAGTTGCCGTCGATCTTCAGCACGTCCGCCGGCAGCTCCTTCAGGTACGAGAACGACGTGTAGCCTGCGCCGAAGTCGTCCAGCGCCACCTTCACGCCGAAGTTGCGCACCTGGTCGATGAAGCGGCGCGTGTTGTCCAGGTCGTGCAACGCCACGCTTTCCGTGATCTCGATGCACAGGCGGCTCGCCACGTGCGTGTAGCGGGCCAGGACTTCCAGCGTGTCCTGCACGAAGCGCTCGTCGTTGAGCGACGCGCCCGACAGGTTCATGCACACGAAGCGCGTGTTGGTCAGCGATTCCAGGTTGTCCTCGATCCAGGACAGCGTCGTCGACAGCACCCAGCGGTCGATCACGCCCGCGCGCCCGCTCTTCTCGGCGGCGGCGATCAGGGGGCCGGCCGGGGCCACGCGGCCATCCGCCTCGCGCATGCGCAGCAGCACTTCGAAGTTCAGCGATTCGTACGGCGCGGAGAGCGACATGATCGGCTGCATCTCGAGGAACATGCCCTCGGTGGCGTCCGGGCCGGACAGGCGCGCAACCAGGTTCAGTTCGTTGGCGCGCTCCTGGAACGCGTTGGAGCCGCGCTCGTACACGACGAGGCCCTCGTTGTGGCCGCCCTTCGCCTCGCGGCAGGCGCGGTCCGCGGTCGACACGGCATCCTTCATCGGCATGCCCGGCGACACTTCGATCAGGCCGACGGAGCCGCGCACGTGGAACGCCTTGTCGCCCACGCGGTACGGCGTGCCGCCGATGCGGTCGACGATGCCGCGGCAGATCAGCGACGCCAGCGGGATCGCGGTGTCGGGCATGACGATGACGAATTCGTCGCCGCCCACGCGCCCGATCTTCTGGCCGCCGGCCAGCGTGAGTTCCATGCGTTCGCACACCTGCTTCAGGACTTCGTCGCCGGCCGCGTGGCCGAACAGGTCGTTGATCAGCTTGAAGCGGTCGAGGTCGATGTAGGCCAGCGCCAGCGGCTTGCCCGCGTTGAGCAGCTGGGCCGCGCCCTCGAACATCTTTTCGATGCCGCGCCGGTTGAACACCTTGGTGAGCGGGTCGTTGTTGGCCATGAAGCGCAGCTGCTCGGTGGCCTGGTATTGCTCGGTGACGTCCTGCAGCACGGCTTCCACGCGGCCGCGCGCGAGCGTGGCGCTGACCATGAAGCGCTGGGCGCCGTCGCGGCTGGCGATCTGCATCTCGGCGTCGCTGCGCAGGTGCACCTGTTCCAGCAGTTCCGTCCACAGGTTGTCGGCGAAGAACTGCTTCCACGACGTGCGGCCCGGGACGATCTCCGTGATGCCCAGCATCTTGCGCATGGCCGGGTTGGCGCTCACGATATTGCCGTACATGTCGAGCGTGAACAGGCCGACGGGCATCGCCTCGAAGGCATGCTCCAGTTTTTCCTGGGCTTCGCGGCGCTTCTGCGTTTCCATGCGCATCTGCTCGGCCACGGCCAGCGCGGCCAGCAGGCTCGATGCGAGTGCCGCCGTCACGCTGTTGATCACGTTCAGCACCTGGTGCATGCCGAGCGCCGCCGACACGACCTCGGCCAGCGAGGCGACATAGGTGAGCGCGAACGACGCCGCGAACCAGCCCGCCACGCGGTTGCGCGAACGCAGCATGATCGTGACGAGGCCCAGCGTCATCAGCGAGAAGCCGAAGGCCATGATGACCCACAGCATCGGCAGGAAGGTGCCGTAGGGCATGGCGACGGCGCCGATGAGCAGCGGAATGCACGCCCATTGCGTGATGCGCAGCGGGATCGCCCAGCGCGTCTTGACGAGGTCGTCGCGGAACAATGCCTGGTACAGCGTGAGCGTGGACACGCCGTACAGCGCGATCGTCAGCGAGCGGCCCAGCAGCATCCATTGCGGCGGGACGGTCATGCCCAGCCACTGGGTGTCCCAGCCGGCCGACAGTCCGGCGATGCGCAGGTTCAGGATCAGCCAGCCGGAGAACAGCACGTACAGCGGCTGGCGGTTGATGAGCGCCGTGATCAGGACGAACAGCGACAGCACGATCATGCCGCCGTCGAGCAGGCCCGACTTACGGTGGTAACCCTCGACGGACAGGTCGAACTGCGTCTCGGGCCATTGCACGACATTGACGCGCGCGGGGCCGGCGAACGTGCCCCGGCACAGGATCTCGCGCGGCAATTCGGCCAATTGCAGGGCGAAGCCGGCCTTGGACGTATGCAGATAGGGCGTGCTCTGCTCGCGGGTGGCCGTGCCGAGCGATTGCAGGGTGGTGGCGTCCCAGCAGGAAATATCGACGGCGTGGCGCGACGGGAATTCGATCACGTCGCCGATGATGCTGCCGGGCGCACGCGGCCGCGTGCTGAAGCGGAACCACACGGGCGATTCGGACAGATGCGTGTCGAAGTACGACACCGGGACGGCGGCATGCAGGCGTGCGTTGGCAGCGGGCGGGCTCAGCGGCGTCGTTTCCATCAGGACGCGGATGTCGCGCGCATCGCTGCTGCCCGATACGTACTGGCTATCCCAGCACACGAGGGCAACGATGGAAACGACACCGATCACGATCGGAATCAGATAGTAGGCGAACGTCCGGAACGTCAAGTCCAGCGCCGACTGCGCCAGGCCCGGCAGTTTCCAGCGACCGGATGATGTGAATTGCATGAGTATCTGCGAAGCTCGTATCGCGGCCCGTTGGCGCGGGCGGCCGTTATCGTTTCGCAAGGATACAGCTTTACAGTAGTGCCGTCATGCAATTAATGGATCATGCAACAAGTTCGTGCCATTCCGATGCCTGGCGTACAACACCCATACGACCCGCGTTGGGCAGGGGCGGCCGCACGCCCGTCCGGCCGCCGACATCGATATCCGGGTGGTGCGTATGGCAGAAGAAGTTCAGCAGCGGGTGCTGCGCGGCCGTCCAGCGTTCCTCGATCGTCGTGATGTCGAACGCCATGATCCGGTGCGGGATATTGCCCACGTGGCGCAGCGGGACGAAGCCCAGTTCCGGGAACACGTCGACGAAGGTCAGCTGCTCGTACTGGCGGTCGATCGGCGCGCGGCCCGTCGCCAGTGCCCAGTGGATGCCGTTCTGCTGGCAATACATGACGCCGGCCTTCAGCAGCGCGGTCTTGACCATGCGGCCGATGCGGCCGTTGTCCACGCCCAGGCGGCTCATCTCGGCAAGGGGTTGTCCACACAGCCAGTCGGGCAGCGCGACGGACTCCTCGACATGCAGCGGCTCGAGCAGGTTCGTCTGCATGCGGGCCGTGCCCAGCGGGGCGCCGTCCAGCTTGGATTCGGCGAGGAAAACGATTGCGTCGTCGCCGTAGTCAGAAATTTCGGGACGGACGAGCTCCCGTGCGAAGTCGGGAACGTGACGCGCATAGGCCGAGTGACGCACGCGGACGGCCTTCCAGAGGTCGGCCTCATTGTCCACGCGACGGATGGTAAAGGGCAGGCGTTCGGTCGGCTTGCCCGCGAACCCGGCGGGGGCTGTCATGACGGGGCGAAGAACGCCGGGGTGGCGCATTTCCATGTTGACTCCTGTGTTGAACTTCAGAAACGTATCGTGCTTTGAACTTTATCAACGTTCCAGGGGTTAACAATTTGTCGAAAAAGCGTGTCTTTTGCCCCTATTTCAATTTTCAATAAATCATGATCAATTTCATTAGTCTTTCACCAATATTCTTGCCGTCCCGCTAACGCGGATCGAACTGCCCTGTTCCGGACCGATTTCGGCGTGCAATAACGACCGCATGCCCATGTCTTCGCCCTGCACGACGTCGATGGCGCCGCCGTGCGGCCAGCCGAGGTCGCGTAAATATCCGGCCAGCGCGGCCGTCCCCGCGCCCGTGGCCGGGTCCTCGTAGACGCCGCCGATGGCGAATGGGTTACGAGTGTGGAAGCGCCGCGGATTTTCAACCCAGGCCAGCACGATCGTCGTCAGGCCATGCTTCGCCATCAGCGCGCGGCCCGCCTCCAGGTCGTAGCGCATGGCGGCCAGCAGGTCGCGGCTGGCCAGCGCCAGCACCAGGTGGTTCGCGCCCGCGTGGGCCAGGGCCGGCGGGATGCGCGGGTCGAGGTCCGCATCGTGGTAACCGAACAACATCAACGCGTCCGCGACGAGTTCCGGCGCGGCCGGCCGGCTCCACGTCGGCGGCGATTGCAGCGCGGCGGCCACGCGCTCGGTTGCCCCCTCCTTCTCGTGCCGACCTTCGACCGTGATGTCGGCATCGTTCAGCGCCAGCGCGTACACGCCGTCGCCGTCGCGCCGGGCCAGCGCGGCGCCGAGCGCGATCGTCGCGTGGCCGCAGAACGGCACTTCGGACGCCGGCGAGAAGTAGCGCACGCGCCAGCCTTCTCCTTGCGGCGCCGCGAACGCCGTCTCGGAGTAGCCGACGGCGTGGGCCAGGCGCTGCATCTCGCCGGCCGGCGGCAGCGACGCTCCGATCCAGACGCCGGCCGGATTGCCGCCGGCGTCCCCATCGGAGAATGCGGCGATGCGAAGGATGTGCGAAGTCGTGATGGTCATGCGATCTCCTTGTTGGAATGGATGGTCAGGGTTCGAGCACGCCGGCCAGGCGGTCGGCCAGGAAGTCGACGAGCGCTTTTACACGCGGCGCCAGTGCGCCCTGTTTATAGAACACGGCCCACACGGGCTGGGTCCACGGCAACGCCGCATCTTCCAGCACGGGCACGAGGCGGCCCGCGGCGACGTCGGCGCGCGTGAGGAAGTCGGACAGGCTGACGATGCCCGCACCCTGCAACGCCAGGTGGCGGACGGTCTCGCCGCTGGTGGCCGTCACGTGCGGCGCGATGCGCCAGCCTTCTTCCGTGCCGGCACGGAGCGGCCACGTGTTCAGCGACGCGGGCGCGACGAAGCCGACGAGCCGGTGCCTGGTCAGGTCTTCCACGTGCCGCGGCGTGCCGTGGCGCTCGAGGTAGCCGGGTGCGGCCAGTACGCGGATGCGGCTGCGGCCCAGGCGGCGGGCATTCAGCGTGGAGTCGGCCAGGTTCCCGATGCGGATCGCGACGTCGGCCTTCTCTTCGATCAGGTCGACGACGGTCTCGCCGCTCGTGAGTTCCACCTGCACCTGCGGGTAAGCGTCGAAAAAGTCCGCCAGCTGCGGCGCGATCAGGTGGTCCAGCGTCGGCGTGGCGGCGTTTACGCGCACGAGGCCTGCGGGTTGCGTGCGTGCGAAGGCGGCCTGCGATTCCGTCTCTTCCAGGTCGGCGAGGATGCGGCGCGCGCGCGCCAGCAGCCAGCTGCCTTCCTCGGTGAGGTCGAGGCGGCGCGTCGTGCGGTGGATGAGGGTCATGCCGAGCTGCTGCTCCAGGCGCGAGATGGTGCGCGACACGCCGGACGGCGTCTGCCCCAGCTGCTGCGCGGCGTTGGAAAACGAACCCGTGTCGATCACGGCGACGAATGCGATCAACGCGCCCACGTCCAGCATTTTTGCTCCCAGGTCAAAAGTCTATTGTACGGCCACGGGTTTTTCTTTGCGGGCGGGCCGGCCAGAATGCCCCATCCCATCGAGGCATCAACAAGGAGAACACCATGCCACTCGCTTTATGGGCGCTGACACTGAGCGCCTTCGCCATCGGCACGACGGAATTCGTGATCGTCGGCCTGATCCCCACCATTGCGTCCAGCCTGAATGTGTCCGTGCCGTCCGCCGGCCTGCTCGTGAGCCTGTACGCGCTGGGCGTCGCCATCGGCGCGCCGGTGCTGACCGCCCTCACCGGCAAGGTGCCGCGCAAGACGCTGCTGCTCGGCCTCATGCTGCTGTTCACGGCCGGCAACCTGACCGCGTGGATGGCCCCCGGCTACGCCGCCCTGATGGCCGCCCGCGTGCTGACAGGCCTCGCGCACGGCGTCTTCTTCTCGATCGGTTCGACGATCGCCACGAGCCTCGTGGCGAAAGAAAAGGCGGCCAGCGCCATCGCGCTGATGTTCAGCGGCCTGACCGTGGCCCTCGTGACGGGCGTGCCCCTCGGGACCTTCATCGGCCAGCACTTCGGCTGGCAGATGACGTTCCTGGCCGTCGCGCTGCTGGGCGTGATCGCGTTCGCCGGCATCGCCCTGCTCGTCCCGCGCGGCATCGCCGGCAGCAAGCCGTCGAGCCTCCTCACGCAGCTGTCCGTGCTGAAGAAACCGCGCCTGCTGCTCGTCTACGCGATGACGACCCTGGGCTACGGCGGCTCGTTCATCGCCTTCACGACCTCGCGCCGATCCTCGAACAGGTCGCCGGTTTCTCGTCGAACAGCGTGGGCCTCGTGATGCTCGTGTACGGCGTGTCGGTCGCCTTCGGCAATATCTGGGGCGGCAAGCTGGCGGACCGCAAGGGCCCCGTGCGCGCCCTGCAGATCGTGTTCGCGCTGCTGGCCGGCGTGCTGTTCGTGCTGGACTTCACGGCCGCCAACAAGATCGCCGTCCTCGTCACCGTGCTGGCCTGGGGCGCCGTCGCCTTCGGCAACGTGCCGGGCCTGCAGGTCTACGTCGTCCAGCGCGCCGAGCGCGACGCCCCCGGTGCCGTCGACGTCGCGTCGGGCCTGAACATCGCCGCGTTCAACGTGGGCATCGCCATCGGCGCCTGGGGCGGCGGCCTGGTCGTCGCGCACCTCGGCCTGATGCACACGCCGTGGATCGGCGGCCTGATCGTCATCGGCGCCCTCGCCCTCACCACGCTGGCGGGCCGGCTGGACCGGCGCGATCCGGCGCCGCAGCATACCGCCCGCGGCGAACGCGCCGTCGCCATGCATTGAATTGAAAGGAGAAACCATGCATACCAATATCCCGCAACTGGGCCTCGGCACGTTCCTCCTGAAGGAACGGCAGGCCATCGATTCCGTCGCCACCGGCCTGGAACTGGGCTACCGCCACATCGACACGGCGCAGATCTACGGCAACGAGGCCGAGGTCGGCCAGGCGCTCTCCGCATCCGGCGTGGCGCGCGCCGACGTCTTCGTCACCACCAAGATCTGGACCGCGAACCTGGCCGCGAACCGCCTGCGCGCCAGCCTGGAAGAAAGCTTGACCAAGCTGCGCACGGACTACGTCGACCTCACGCTGATCCACTGGCCGTCGCCGGGCGCCGCGGTCTCCGTGGCGGAATCGATGGAAGCGCTGCTGGCCGCGCGCGAGGCAGGCCTGACGCGCGCCATCGGCGTGTCGAACTTCCCGATCGCGCTGCTCCGCGAAGCCATCGCCGCCGTCGGCGCGGACAACATCGCGACGAACCAGGTCGAGCTGCATCCGTTCCTGCAGAACCGGCTGCTTGCCGCCTTCATGATCGATGCCGGCATCCACCTGACCGCGTACATGCCGCTCGCCTACGGCAAGGTGATGGACGATGCCACCATCGCCCGCATCGCGCAGGCGCACGGCGCGACGCCGGCCCAGGTGGCGCTGGCGTGGGCGATGGCGAAGGGCTATGCCGTGATCCCGTCGTCGACGCGGCGCGCGAACCTGGAGAGCAACCTGCGGGCGCGCGACCTGATCCTGTCGCAGCAGGATCTCGCCGCCATCGACGCGCTGGACCGGGGGGAGCGTCTCGTCAGCCCCGACTTCGCGCCGCAGTGGGACTGACGGCGCTTATTTATCCAGGTCTTTATAGTGGCGGAAGATCCCTTCCTCGTTGAAGGGAATCCGCCGCGCCGACTTCAGATAGGCCGCGATGCGCGGCCGCGCGGCCACCCGGTCGTGCAGGGCCGTCAGCAGCGGGTAACCCGCATCGATCCGGGCCAGCGCCTTCGGGAAGGCGTAGCGCAGGCCCGCGACAAGCTGGAACAGCGACAGGTCCGCGTACGTGACCGTGTCGCCCAGCAGGTAGTCCTTGGGCTCGGGCCGGGCCAGGAGGTTCTCGAACCAGTCGAAGAATTTCGGGATGCGCGTGTCGATGAAATCGGCCGACCGGCGCTTCGCTTCCGGGCGCTGGTCCTCGAAATACAGCGACGTCGCGATCGGGTGATGCGTGTCGTGCGTCTCGGCGACCAGGTCGGCAATGGTCAGCTGGATCTGGTTCACCCAATATTTACCTTGCACATCCTGCGGCGCCAGGCCATGGCGCTCGCCCAGGAACATGAGGATGTTGGCGGTCTGGCCCACCGTCACATCGCCCGCCTTCAGGAACGGCGGCGCGAACGACGGGTGGTCGGCGCCGTCCATCGCCGCGATCATGCGCGCCATGCCGCCCGGCTCGCGCGCCACGTCCACGTATTGCACCCCTGCTTCTTCCAGCGCCAGGCGCACGAATTCGCCGCGGCCCTGGATGCTCGGCCAATAAAAAAGTTCATACCCCATGCCACGCTCCTCAACTTGTTCGGTCTGACTCAATTATCGAGCAGGATTTTGATGTTCGGCGCGGCAATCGTGCTAGTCTTGCGTCTGGCGCTTGCCTGACAAAAAATCAACAAAAATGAGAGACATGAAAACGGAAAATCATAATAGAGGGATGGGGTGTTGGTGGTTACGATCTTGATCTGCTGAACGATTCACTGCCGTTCAGCAACGCACGAAGACGAATCCACCGATAACGATTGCCCGGAGCGCATCATGATTTTCGCTCACCTGACCAAACACTGGATGGCCCGGCGCCGCCAGTACAGCCTGTCGTCGTGGGTGCTGTGCATCGCGCGCAGCCTGCGCGTGCTGGCCTATTACCGCGACCACCGCGCGCTGTGCCAGCTCGGCGTCTACCGCAACCACGTCGCGAAAGACGCCAGCGACGACCTGTTCCATCACCTCAGCCACCGCGACTACCTCATCAAGGGCCTGAGCCCGCGCCAGCGTGTGCAGGCCGTACTGAGCCACTACCGGTTCGAGGAAACGACGTTCAACGACGGCTACCTGGACGCCGTCTACGGCCAGCGCAGCCTGCCCCTGTGGCAGCACGAGGCCGAGGGCAGCACCTTCATGATCCAGCTCGAGATGGCCTCGCGCAGCAATGCCGAAGGCGACCTCACCGTCGCCCTCATCGCGGACGGCAAATGCCTGCACCGCCTGTCCTTCAGCTGGCTCGAAGGCGACATGGCCGGCGTCGACATGCCCGTCGTCCCGTTCATCGCGCGCAACCAGGGCCGCTGGATCGATTCCGGCGCCGCGTTCGAAGCGTTCGAGCGCGTCTTTCCGAACAACTCGCCCAGCTTCTTCTGCTTCGCGGCCATGCAGGGCATCGCGCTGGCACTCGGCATGGACAAGGTCGTCGCGATCCGCAGCGAAGCGCACATCGCCTACGATCCCGATCCGGAAAAACATTTCGCCAACGCGTATGACGGCTTCTGGAAGATCCTCGGCGGCGAGGAGATGCCGGGTCGCGACGGCTATCTGATCCCCCTGCCCTTCTACGTGAAGCCGCTCTCCGACATGCCGTCCAAGCACCGCAAGCGCGCGGCGCTGCGGCGCGAGCACTGGCGCCTGATCGGCGACACGTCGCGCGCCGTCATCCAGCGCCATCTGCTGCATGCGCGCGCGCACGTGGCGCATCCGGCGGCGGTGCCCGAGCCGGCCTGAAAGCCCGCCGGCCTGGTCCGCGTGCGCAGGCGGGGCGCATGCGGAACCATCTGCTTTACAACATGTCTATTGACAGACGCACCATGTTGGGGCGCGTCTGTGCTACACTCGCGCCTTCGCTAGGGGTCCTGGGAGTTCGCTTCCCGGGTGAGAGATACCCTTCGTACCTGATCTGGATAATGCCAGCGAAGGAAAGCGCAACGCAGTTCCCATCCTTGTTTGCCCTTCCCCCCGTTGGCTCCGGCTTTTAAGAAAAAGCAGCGTGCCCCGCGGCGCGCGAAAACGAGCAAACCATGAACCGTCATTTGAAGTACACCGCAGTCGCGTACGCCATCGCGCAAGCATTCGTTGCGAACGCGTATGCACAGGACACCACCCACCCCGTCGCCGAAGTCGTCGTGACGGGCAACCGCTTCATCGCCGTCGACCGCGCCAGCGTCGGCGGCTTCGGCGAGGCGTCGCTGTTCGACACCCCGGCCTCCATCACGGCCATCGGCCGCACGCAGATGCAGGACCTGTCGATCCGTTCGACGACCGAGGCGATGCGCTTCGACGCGTCCGTCGCCGACGCCTACAACGCCGTCGGCTATGCCGAGCAGTTCTCGATCCGCGGCTTCGCCCTCGACAACAACTACAGCTACCGCAAGGACGGCTTCGCGATCCCGGGCGACACGCAGATCCCGCTGGAGAACAAGGAACGCATCGAAGTGCTGAAAGGCCTCGCGGGCCTGACGGCCGGCATCGCCACGCCGGGCGGCATCGTCAACTACGTGACCAAGCGCCCGACGAACACGCCGCTGCGCTCCGCGACCGTGGAAGTGTCCGAGCGCGGCACCCTGTACGGCACCGTCGATCTCGGCGGCCGCTTCGAGGACCGCCGCTTCGGCTACCGCATCAACGCGGCCGCCGCCGACCTGCATCCGTACGTGCGCGGCGCGAATGGCGACCGCCAGTTCGTGTCCGCCGCCTTCGACTGGCAGATCACACCGGACGCGCTGCTGCAGCTGGACATGGACTACCAGCGCAAGGCCCAGATCACGGCGCCCGGTTTCCAGCTGATCCAGAACGCGACCTTGCCGACCGGCGTGTCGGCCAGGATGCTGCTGAACGACCAGCCGTGGACGCGCCCCGTCACGACGAAGGACAGCAACCTGGGTCTGCGCTTCGAATACAAGCTCGCACCGGACTGGCTCGCGACGGTCTCCGGCAACAAGCACTGGTTCAAGCGCGACGACTTCACGGCATTCCCGTACGGCTGCAGCAACGAGGGTGAGGGCTACTACCCGGGCTACTGCGCCAACGGCGATTACGACGTCTACGATTACCAGAGCACGGGCGAGCGCAAGTCGCCGTGGGGCGTGCAGGCGCAGGTGCAGGGTAAATTCGCGACCGGTGCGATCCGCCACGCGCTCACCGTCGGCGCGTCGTATTCGGAGCGCCACGACTGCTTCGGCGACTACGTGTACGACTACGTCGGCTACAGCAATATCTGGAATCCGCTCGTGACGCCGCACGTCGCCGCAGACCGCGTGACGGGCCCCGTGTCCGAGCGCCGCAGCGACGAGGAACGCGCCCTGTTCGCCCAGGACATCGTGAGCCTGACGAACCAGTGGACCGTGCATGCGGGCCTGCGCCACGTACAGATCAAGCGCAGCGACGCGCACAGCGACAATTCGTTCGTGCTGCCGAGCGTGGCCCTCGTGTTCAGCCCCGCGCGCGACTGGAACGTATACGGCGCCGTCAGCCACGGCCTGCAGCACGGCGGCATCGCGCCGATGCAGACGACGAACGAGAACCAGGTGCTGGCGCCGCAGCGTTCGCACCAGGTCGAGATCGGCGCCAAGGCCGCGCTGGACAACGGCATCAACCTGTCCGCCGCGCTGTTCCAGATCCGCCAGGGCCTGGAATACACGGACGCGCACAACACGTTCGTCCGCAACGGTAAAGAGACGCACCGCGGCATCGAGCTGACCGCCCAGGGCCGCGCGACGCCGGCGCTGGACTGGAGCGTGTCGCTGATGGCGTTGAACACGCGCCAGGAAGGCACGGGCCAGGCGAGCATCGACGGCAAGCGCGTGACGGACGTCCCCGCGTTCAAGTCGACGGCATGGGTGCAGTACGCCGTCGCAGCGATCCCGGGCCTGAAGCTGGACGGCACGTGGCAGTACTCGGGCAAGAAGGCGTTCGACGTCGAGAACACGGTGTTCGTGCCGGACTATCACGTGTTCGGCGTGGGCGCGTCGTACGGCCTGAAATGGGGCACGACCAACGTCACGCTGCGTGCACGCGCGGAAAACCTGTTCGACAAGTTCTACTGGCGCGACGTGACGCCGGCGCTGGGCGGCTACCTGCTGCCGGGCGCACCGCGCACGTTCCGGGCGTCGGCGCAGTTCGACTTCTGAGCGTAATCTAGCTGGCAGGTGGGCCGATCAGGGCTTCCACCTGCCGCACCCTCTCCGCCAGCTCCCCCGTCAGCAGCGTGAACGGAATCCGCCGCGCATCCAGCACGTCCACGAGCTGCGCATGCACGCGCTGCCGCACCTCTTCCGACTCGCGCTGCAACCCGTCCGGCACCCACGGCAGATCCGGCGCCGCGACGAGCGTGAACGCGTAGTCGTGCGCCGCCTCGAGCGCGAGCAGGTCCGGCGGCACGCGGCCCCAGTAGATGCGGCTGTACACGGCCGTCATCAGCGGCGTCGTGTCGACGAACAGGAAGTCCCGCACGCGCGGATCGCACACGAGCGCCTCCTCGCGCGCGCGCTGCGTGCGCGCGATGCCGGGCTGGTCGTCCTCGTGCGGCACGCGCGCATTCACCTCGACGAATTCGCGCAGGTATTCCGGCACCCACAGCGTACCGTAGCGCGCCGCCAGCGCCTGCGCGAGCGTCGACTTGCCCGTCGATTCCGCGCCCAGCAGCGCTACACGTACCGGCGGCACCACGCTCATCGTGCTCCCTCGGCCACCGGCACGTCGGTATCCTGCGCCGCATTCGTCCAGGCGCGCAGGCCCAGCACGGCCAGCACGACGAACACGGCGTACAGGATCGCCGTCAGGTGCAGGCCCTTGTAGATGTACAGGCCCACGTACAGGATGTCGACGACGATCCACGTGTGCCAGTTCTCGATCTTCTTTTTCGCCGTGAGCAGCTGGCCCACCAGGCTGCCCGCGGTGAGGAAGCCGTCCATGTGCGGCACGTCGGTGTCCGTGTACGCCTTCAGGAACGCCGACAGCGCGAAAAAGCCGACGGCCCAGCCGAGCAGCGCCGCGATCCGGCCCGTGTGCGACAACCGCGTCACGGGCAGCGGCCTGCCCTCGGCACCGCGCAGCCACTGCCACCAGCCCCAGACCGACGCGGCGATGAATACGCCCTGCAGGCCGGCATCGCCATACAGGCGGGCGTCGAAGAACACGACGCCGTACGTGGCCGACGACACGATGGCGAAGAACCAGCCCCAGTGATTGCGCAGGATGGTCAGGACGACCGTCGCGACGGACAGCACGAAGCCGAGCAGTTCGAGCGGCGTGGTGGAAAAGCCCAGCAGGACCAGGGTATCGTTCATGGGCGGACAATGACAGGTGAGTCGGCGATTATGGAAGGTGGCGCGCGTTTATGCAACCCGACGGCGGGTGTCCGTTTCCGGACACCGCTGCCCGGCACCGGGCAATGCGCCGGCCTGCCTCCAGAGGGAAACGGTGCTGGCACGCGGCTTGCAATACAGGCAGCATCGCTACGCATCGTCATCGACCATGGACCAGGCCATCCCGCTCGACATCCTCCGCCGCCGCAGCCGCCTGCGGCTCGCATCCACGCTCCTCGTGGCAGGCAGCTTGTGCGCCGCCGCGTGGGGGTTGAACCGCGCCGTCCGCCCGAGTGTGTCCGCCGCCGACGTCGTCATCGCGGCCGTCCGCCCCGGCAACGTGGACAACACGGTGGGTGCGGCCGGCGTCGTCATCCCCGTGCACGAGGAAGTGGTGGCGAGTCCCGGCGCGAGCCGCGTCGCGAAAGTCCTCGCCAAGCCCGGACAGCAGGTCCGTGCGGGCGACCTGCTGCTGGAACTGGACGACCGCGACATCCGCCTCGCGCTGGAAGCGTTGAAGGAACAGCTCGCGCAGCAGGACAACCGCATCGCGACCCTCAAGCAGGAACTGGAACAGAAGCGCACGCAGATAGCCAGCGCCATCGAACTGCTGGAGATCGACCTGCAGGCCGCGCGCGCAACGCTGGAGCGCAACGAGAAGCTGCGCAGCAGCGGCCTCGTATCGGGCGAAAACCTGCTGACGGCGCAACTGAACGTCAAGCGCACGGAGATCCAGCTGCGCCAGCAGCGCGCGCTGCTCGACGCCACGCACCGCACGACGGCCACCAACATCGCCGCCGCGGACCTGCAGAAGGCGATCCTGCAAAAGCAGATCGCGCAGCAGGAACAGCTACTGGACCGAACCCGCGTGCGTGCGCCGTTCGGCGGCATGCTGACCTGGCTGCTGGAAGAAGAAGGCGCCAGCGTGGCGGCGGGCCAGCTCGTTGCGCGCGTCTCCGAATTGAACAACTACCGCGTGGAGGCGACGCTATCCGACTTCCACGCGCGCCAGCTCGCCCCCGGCCAGGCCGTGCGCGTGGAGCAGAACGGCGAGGTCATGGCCGGCACGGTCCACACGATCCTGCCCGAAATCCAGAACGGCACCATCAAGCTGCTCGTCGACCTCGCACAACCGCGCAATCCGCACCTGCGCAACAAGATGCGCGTGGACGTCAACGTCGTCACCGAGCGCCGCACGAACGTGCTCGTGGTCGACAGCGGCCCCGCGTTCAACGGCCGCGGCCCGCAGCCCGCGTTCGTCGTGCGCGACGGCGTGGCGCGCAAGACGACCCTCGACCTGGGCGCCGGCGACGGCAAGGTGGTCGAAATCGTGGGCGGCGCCCGCGCGGGCGACCGCGTCGTCGTCTCCGACACGGCCGATTTCAAGCACCGCGACACCATCCGTATCACCAACTGAATCCAACCCCGAGGACACCATGATCAGACTGAACCAGGTGAGCAAGACCTACCGCACCGACAAGGTGGAAACGCTGGCCCTGAAGGACATCGACCTGACCGTCGAGCGGGGCGAATTCGTCGCGCTGATGGGCCCCAGCGGCTGCGGCAAGAGCACGCTGCTGAACCTCGTCGGCCTGCTCGACCGGCCCAGCAACGGCAGCATCGAGGTGGACGGCATTCCGATCAAGCGCTACGCCGACCGCCAGCTGGCCAGGCTGCGCAACCGGACGTTCGGCTTCATCTTCCAGAGCTTCCACCTGATCCCGGACCTGCGCGTGATCGACAACGTGGAACTGCCCCTGCTCTACCGCAGCGTGTCCGGCGGCGAGCGGCGCCGGCTCGCGCGCGAGGCGCTGGCCCGCGTGGGCCTGTCCGCGCGCATGGACCACTATCCGAACCAGCTGTCCGGCGGCCAGCAGCAGCGCGTGGCGATCGCGCGCGCCATCGTCGGCCAGCCGCACGTGCTGCTCGCGGACGAGCCGACGGGGAACCTGGACAGCCGGATGGGCGCCGAGATCATGGACATCCTGCTGAAACTGAACGCGGAAGGCACGACCATCGTGATGGTCACGCACGACGAGCGCGAGGCGTCGCAGGTCGGCCGCATCGTGCGCGTATTCGACGGCCAGCTCGTCCAGCCGGAGCATCTCCATGCTGCGTAACTACCTGCTGACCGCGTACAAGGTCTTCATGCGCCGCAAGCTGTTCACGGCGATCAATCTCGCCTGCATCGTGCTCACGCTCGTCGTGCTGATGGTGATCAGCGCCCTGCTCGACACGGCGTTCTGGCCGACCGGCGTGGAAGGCCGCAGCGACCGCCTGCTGCAGGTGTACGGCATGCGCAGCGAGAGCGTCAACGACAAGGGCCGGCCCACCGGCCTGCGTACGGGCCTGCTGGGCTACAAGACGATCTCGCGCTACCTCATGCCCTTGAAGAGCGTGGAGCGCGTCTCGGCCATCACGACGACGAGCGAGGTGTCGGTCTACCAGGGCGACCGCGTGAGCCGGCTCGACATGCGCCGCGTGGACGCGAACTACTGGCAGATCATGCAATTCAAGCTGCTGGCCGGACGCCTGCCGGACGAGGACGACGACCGCCTGGGCCGCATGGTGGCCGTCGTCAACGCGACGAGCGCGCGCCAGCTGTTCCCGGGCGCGGCCGCGGTCGGACAACGAATCAGCGTGAACGGCCAGGCATTCGAGATCATCGGCGTCGTGGCGGACGTCATCCACGTCAACGCCTATGCCGACATCTGGGCGCCGCTGTCCACGTTCCCGTCGTCGAACTATCGCGACGAATACACGGGCAGCTTCGCCGCGCTGCTGCTGGCGCGCTCGCCCGCCGACCTGCCGCGCATCCGCGCCGACGTCGAACGCGTCGCCAGGACCATCCAGCCGGTCGGTGACCAGATCTTCGGCAAGACCACGCTCTGGGCCGACACCAAGCTCGACGTCTTCGCCCGCAACCTGCTGGGCCGGCAGAGCGACGTCGACTCCGGCGCCGTCCGGCTACTGCTGGGAATAGCGGGCGGCATGCTCGTGTTCATGCTGCTGCCCGCGCTGAACCTCGTCAACCTGAACATGGGCCGCATCATGGAACGCAGCGCGGAGATCGGCGTACGCAAGGCGTTCGGCGCGACGAGCCTGCAGCTCGCGGGCCAGCTCGTCGTCGAGAACGTGCTGCTGTGCCTCGCCGGCGGCCTGCTCGGCCTGGCCTGCGCCCAGGGCGTGCTGTGGTGGCTCGAAGCGTCGCAGCTCATCCCGTACCTGGAAGTCCACGTCAACCCGACCGTGTTCGGCTGCGGCATGCTGCTCGCCTTCGTGTTCGGCCTGCTGTCCGGCGCGATCCCGGCGTGGAAGATGTCGCGCCTCGATCCCGTCCATGCCCTGAAAGGAGCCGCGTGATGCTGCGCCACCTGTTGCGACTGACCTGGAAACGCAAATCCAGGAACCTGATGCTGAGCCTCGAGATCCTGCTCGCCTTCGTCATCGTGTTCGGCATCGCGGCGTTCGGGCTGCGCTACTGGCAGCTGTACCGCCAGCCGGTCGGCTTCGACGGCACCGACACGTGGTCCGTGCAGATGCAGATGGGCGAGGCACCGCCGAAATCCATCCCGCCGGACGTCTACGACACCCTGCGCCGCAGCCTGCTGGAACTGCCGGAAGTGCGCGCCGTGAGCTTTGCCACCCATGCACCCTACACCCGCTCGAGGTGGACCACGACGTTCGCTTCGCCGCAGACCGGCGCCGCAGTGGAGACCGACACCATCGAAGCAGGCGACGACCTGCCGGAGGCGCTCGGCATGCGGCTCGTGGCCGGCCGCTGGTTCAGCGCCGCCGACGACGGCCAGGACGCGCGGCCGGCCGTGGTGAACCGGCGCGTGGCGGCCGAGATGTTCCCGGGCCGGCAGGCGCTGGGCCAGCGCTACACGAGCACGGACTACGGCGTCACGCGCACCTTCCGCGTGATCGGCATCGTGGACACGTTCCGCAACCAGGGCCCGCTGATGGTGCCGACGAACTTCGTCCTCATGCGGTTCACGCCGCACACGACGGAGTCGCGCGTGCGCACGATCCTGCTGCGCGTCGCGCCCGGCACGCCGCGCGGCTTCGAGGCGAAGCTGAACGAGCGGCTCAAGCTGGTCCGCAACGACTGGGGCTACCAGATCGCTCCGCTGCAATCGATGCGCGCCTCACTGCTGAAGGAGCAGATCATTCCGCTCGCCGTGGCCGCCGTGATCGGCGCGTTCATGCTGGTCATGGTCGCCTTCGGCCTGTTCGGCGTGCTGTGGCAGAACACGACGCGCCGGATCCCCGAGATCGGCCTGCGGCGCGCGATCGGCGCGCGCGCCGCCGACATCTACCGCCAGATCGTCCTCGAACAGCTGCTGCTCGGGTCCCTGGCGATGGGCGTGGGCCTCGTGCTGCTCGTGCAGCTGCCGCTGACCGGCGCGCTGGGCGACACGCTGAACTGGTCCGTGTTCGCGGGCGCCGTGGGGCTGTCGATGACCATTATCTATCTGCTATCCTTGGCGTGCTCGCTCTACCCGGGCTGGCGCGCGAGCCGCCTCGATCCGGCCGCGGCACTGCACTACGAATAAAAGGCTGACATGGAACCACAACGCAGGCGGCGCGTACTGGTCGTCGACGACGACCACGCCGTCCAGGTCTCGCTGGTGCTGCTCCTCAAGCAGGCCGGCTTCGACGCGGCATGCGCGGACGGACCGCGCGAGGCGCTGGCCCAACTCGACGCGACGCCCTTCGACCTCGTCCTGCAGGACATGAACTTCTCGCTGCAGACGAGCGGCGAGGAAGGCATGGACCTGCTCGCGCGCATCAAGGCGGCGCATCCTTCCTTACCCGTGCTGTTGATGACGGCGTGGGGCTCGATCGCGCTGGCCGTGCGCGGCGTGAAGGCCGGTGCCGCCAATTTTTTCACGAAGCCGTGGGACAACGCCCAGCTGGTCGACCTGATCGAAGCGACGCTGGACCTGGGCACGCCGCCCGCCGCGGCCAGCCGCACGCGCGCCGCACTCGACGCCAGGTACGACTTCAGCGGGATCGTCGGCGAGCATCCGAAGCTGCTGAAAGTGCTGGAGACGATCGCGCAGGTCGCGGCCACGCGCGCGCCCGTGCTGATCCTCGGCGAGAGCGGCACGGGCAAGGAACTGATCGCGGACGCCATCCACCGCAACAGCCCGCGCGCGGCGGCGTCCATCGTCAAGATCAACATGGGCGCCATCACGACGTCGCTGTTCGAGAGCGAGATGTTCGGCCACGTGCGCGGCGCCTTCACGGATGCGCGCGACAACCGCAAGGGCCATATCGCCAGCGCCGACGGCGGCACGCTGTTCCTCGACGAGATTGGAGAACTGAACCGCGGCGACCAGGTCAAGCTGCTGCGCGTGCTGCAGGACCAGCGCTACCAGCCCGTCGGCGCGAGCCGCGCCGAGCAGGCCGACGTGCGCGTGATCTCGGCCACCAACCGCGAACTGGCGGAACTCGTGGCCGCCGGCGACTTTCGCGAAGATCTGTTTTATCGCCTGAACCTGATCACGATCCGCCTGCCGCCGCTGCGCGAGCGGCGCAGCGACATCCCGCTGCTGGCGCGCCATATCGTCGAGCATGTCGCCGACAGCTACGGCCTGAACGCCGTTACCCTCGCCCCGCAGGCACTGGACTGGCTCGCTGCGCAGCCGTGGCCCGGCAACATCCGCCAGCTGAAACAGACGCTGGAGCGCACCCTGCTCCTGGCCGGCAAGGACATGCTCACGCAGGCCGACTTCCAGGCGACGAGCGCCGTCGACGAGGGCGTGTCCGGCGGCCGGCTCGGCGTCGACGGCATGACGCTGGACCAGGTCGAGCGCCTGATGATCGAGCAGGCGCTGCGCCAGCACGCCGGCAATATCTCGCGCGTGGCCAAGGCCCTCGGCCTGTCGCGCACCGCGCTGTACCGCCGGCTGGAGCGGCACGGCCTCGCCGGCACGGACGGCGCGGCGTGATGCGGCTGCGCCCGCGCCTCGGCACCTACATCCTGGCGCTGCACGTGCCGCTGTTCGGCTGCGCGGCCCTGCTGCTGCCGGCGCGGCCCCTGCTGTTCGTCGGCGCGGAAGGCCTGCTGCTCGCGAGCCTGGGCCTGGGCTGGCGGCTCGTGCGGCAGGCGCTGGAACCGCTCGGCTACACGCGCCGTTTCCACGAGCTGCTGCAGGACCAGCATTACGCCAACCGGCTGGCCGCTCCCGCGTCGCGCGAACTGGACGACCTCGTGGACACGTTCAACACGATGCTGGCCGCCCTGCACCGCGAGCGCCTCGCGATCGGCGAACAGCAGGGCTTCCTCGACCGGCTGCTGGAAGCGACATCGGTCGCCGTCCTCGTGTTCGACTTCGACGGCGCGATCAGCCTCGTGAACGCGAGCGCGGGCGAACTCCTCGGCCTGCACCGGCCGCTCGGCAAGCCGCTGTCGGCCTGGATCGGCGCGGACGCCGGCTTCGCGCCGCACCTCGATGTCCGTGGCCGCGCGCGCAGCCGCCAGCTGGCCGCGCAACTGGACGCCCTGCCGCTGGGCGAATCGCGCCTGCTGACGGACCCGGACGGCCGCCGCTACCGTGCGCAACGCGGCCAGTTCTACGACCGCGGCTTCGCGCGCCACTTCATCATGGTGGAAGAACTGACGGCGGAACTGGAAGACTCCGAGCGCGCGACGTACGCGCGCCTGATCCGCGTGCTGGCGCATGAAGTCAACAACACGGTGGCCGCGACGGGCTCCGTGCTCGATTCCCTGCTGTACTACCGCGACCAGCTGCACGAGCGGGACGCGGGCGACTTCGCGACGGCCATCGTCGCCGTCAAGCGCCGCAATGCGAGTCTCGGCGAATTCATCGACCGCTTCACGAAGGTCGTCAAGATGCCGCCGCCGGAACCGCGACCGACGGACCTGAAAGCCGTCGTCGACGACATCCTGTGGCTGAACCGCGAACAGTGCAACAGCCGCGGCATCCTGCTTGCCTGGCACCGCTGCGACGACGTCGCGCCGCTGGCGCTGGACGCGCAGCTCATCGAGCAGGCCCTGATGAACATCGTCAAGAATGCGATGGAAGCGATCGAGGCGGCCGGTCAGGCGCGCGGTACGATCAGGCTGGAACTCGTGAACGAGGGCGCGCGCGTGCGGCTGTCGGTCGTCGATTCCGGCGACCTGCTGGCCACCGGACCGGCGCGGCCCCTGTTCACGCCGTTCTTCACGACGCGCAAAGGCGGCCAGGGGATCGGGTTGATGTTCGTGCGCGAGGTGCTGCAGCGGCACGGGTGCACGTATTCGCTGGCACCGGGGGCGCCGGGAGAGACGCGGTTCGACATCCGGTTCCCGGCGCAGTGAGTATTACCCCTTCGGGTACCTGATCGTCATTTCCTTGAGCAGGTTGTCCGCGTGGTCGACCTCCTTCATCACCCACAGCATGTAGCGGATGTCGACGTGGATCGCACGCGTGATCACCGGATCGAAGTACCAGTCCTTCGTGATCGACTCGTACGTCGAATCGAAGTTCAGGCCGACCAGTTCTCCGCGCCCGTTCATCACGGCGGAACCGGAATTGCCGCCCGTCGTATCGGCGCTCGACAGGAAGTTCACCGGCACCGTGCCCAGCGTCGGATCCCTGAACTGGCCGTAGCGCTTGTCGCGGATCGCCTGCAGCAGCGAGTTCGGCGCGTCGAACGGCGCCTTGCCCGTCTGCTTCTCGAGGATGCCTTCGACGGTGGTGAACGGGCCCTTGACGATGCCGTCGCGCGGGCTGTACGGCGCCACGGTGCCGTAGGTCACGCGCAAGGTGCCGTTGGCGTCCGGGTAGACCGGCTTGCCCTGCGACTTCTTCCACGCGACGACAGCGTCCATGTACAGCGGGACGACGCGCTCCAGGTTGCCGTCGACTTCCTTGCGGCGCTCTTCCAGCGCCATGCCGGCGTCGTGCAGGCGCACGGCCAGCTGGATGAACGGATCGTTCGATTTGCGGAAAGCGTCCGCGTCCCTGCCGATCCACGCGAGGCGCTTCGCCGTGTCGCCCAGCTCCGTGCCCTTGTACAGCGGCGCCAGCGCGTTCTGCGCGGGCAGCAGCCCGTCCAGCCCGTGCGGCCGCGCCTTCGCGTCGATCTTGCCGTAGCGGACCAGCGCGGCCTGCCAGCGGGCCTGGTCGACGCTCGGCACGAACGATTGTTCGAGGCGGGTCAGGCGCGCCTTGATGAACGAGACGTCGCGGTCCTGGAAGCCTCCTTCGCGCTGCGCGTCCGGCTTGTGGTGCTCCAGCGCCAGGCGGTACAGCGTGCGCGCGCTCTTCAGCAGATCGCTGTGCGTGGCCTCAAGCCATGCCGTCTCCTGCTGCGTCGTCGCCATGTCGGCGGCGATGGCGGCGTCGAGGTCGGCCATCAGGTTCTTCGGACCTGTCCCATGCTGCTTGTACCAGGTGCGGAATTGAGCATCCTGCGCATCCTTGATGGCGGCGATGTCCTTGCGCGCGAAGCCGTCCAGCAGGCCGCGCGTCTTTTTCAGCACGTTGTTCAGGCTCTTGGCCACGCTGGCGTAGCGCACCGTGTAATCCGGGTTGCCCATCGTGGCGGCCGCGATCACGGACAGGTCGGCCGTGATCGACGCCACCTTGGCCGGATAGTCCACGTCGCGCGCGAAGCGGATCTCGGCCGGCAGCTTGTAGCGGCTCGTGCGGCCCGGGTAGCCGGCCAGCAGGATCGGGTCGCCCGCCTTCAGGCCTTCGGCCGAGACGACGAGGAAGTGTTTCGATTTATAGGGCACGTTGTCCGGCGACGGATCGGCCGGGCGGCCATCCTTGCCGACGTACGCGCGCAGGAAGGAGAAATCGCCGACGTGGCGCGGGAATTCGTAGTTGTCGATGTCGCCGCCGAAATCGCCGACGCTGTTGGCCGGCGCGTAGACGAGGCGCACGTCGCGGATCAGGAGCTGCTTGATGCGGTAGTACTCGCCGCCGCGGTTGAACGCGGGAACCGAGCAACGGTACGCCTTGTCGCTCTCGCATTCCGCGATCAGCGCCTTGATGCGCGCCTCGACCTGCTCGTGGCGCTCCTTGCCGGAGAGTCCCGCCCCGAGGCCCTTGAGTACGCGGTCCGTCACGTTCTCGACCTTCTCCGTCACGTAGACGACCGTGTTCGGGCCGCCCGGCAGTTCCTCCGCGCGCGTCTTCGCGAGGAAGCCGTTGGCGATGTAATTGTGTTCCGGGGTCGAGTTGCGCTGGATCGCGCCGTAGCCGCAGTGGTGGTTCGTGACGACGAGACCGTCGGGCGACACGAACGATGCCGAACATCCCGGCGTCGCCACGATGGCGCTCATCGGGTGTTTCGACAGGTCGGCGAGCCGCTCGGCCGGAATCGTGATGCCGATGCGTTTCAGCTCGGATTTCAGTTGCGGCAGCTGGTGCGGCTGCCACTGGCCCTCGTCGGCGAGCGCACCGGCGCTGGCCCCCAGCAGGGCGATGGGAAGGACGACGGATTTGAACAAGACAAACCTCGGATGAAAAAAGCAAACACGAGTATATCGTCTGCCTGTCTTGTTCCGGAAACAAAATTGTCATGATTCGCTACGGAAGAGTATGTACAACCCTTGTATCGCCGTAGCGCGGGCGCCACATCCCGTAAAATCCCCGATCAGGCGTATTTACGTTTGCGGCGCCGCAGCACCGCCGCTATCCCCGCCAGCGCGGCCGCGCACAACGCCGGCGACGCCGGTTCCGGCAGGCCGACGCGCACCTCGTCCAGCGCGGGCGCGCTGTAGCCTGTCTGCCGGTTCGCGGTCGAGAAGGCGGAGTAGCGCACCTCGTCAAAGCCGGCACCGTCGGCCAGGCCGAGGATCGCGCCGCGCGGGGAACTGAAGTTGCCGCTGCCGGTGCGCTGGCCGTCGGCGTACGTGGCCCAGTAGCCGTTCAGGGCCTGGTAGCCGCTGCCGGCGGCGAACTCGATCCGGTAGAAGTCCGCGCCGTCCGCGCGGCGCACGCTGATGTAAGCGTTCATGCCGGACGTGGCGAAGTAGTTGCCGGAGAACGCGGGACTCAGGTCGGACACCGTGTCGTAGCAATCCACGCCCGCGTAGCCGCAGCCGTTGTTGGCGCCATAGCCGCTGGCGTGGAACAGCAGGCCGTCCTCGACCCAGTCGTTGGCGAGCGCCATGTTCAGTTCGAAGTGCGCCGCATTCGTCGTGACGCCGACGGCCGTGCCGGCGCCGAACGTCTGCAGCACGGCGGCGCCGGCGCCCGACGTTGCCAGTGCCAGCGCGGTGGCGCACAGCAGGCGGATCGTTTCATGGTACATGGTCGTCTCCATCATGGCGTGGGAATCAGGTCGAGCGCGTCGTAGCTGTAGCCGGGGCTCAGGAAGCGGATGCCGCTGGAGCCGCTGATCGCGGTCAGCGTCAGCACGTTCTGCCCCACGACCAGTTCGGTGGCGGGGATGTCAAACGTGTACATCGCATTGTTGCCGCGGTAGGTACCGACCGTCAGCGTGCGCGACGACGGCTGCGTGGACGCGGGCGGATTCGCCGACACCCAGCCGTTCACCTGCGCCTTCGGCCGTCCGCCCGCGAATGCGTCGGTGATGCCGACGCGCAGCCGCAGCGGCACGATCTGGCTCGCGCGCAGGTTGAAGCGCACGGTGAGCGTGCCGTTCACGTCCTTCCACTGGTAGGCCGGGAAGCCCGCCGCCGGTGTCGACGTACCGATCACGTAATCGCCCGGCGTCCACGACGCCATGCGCACATCGGACGGGTGCATCGTCGTCACCTTGCCACCGTTGATGAATTCCGCCGGCGTGCCGTCCCACTCGCCGATGCGCCAGAGCGCGGCCGCGCTGCCCGGATCGCCCGTCACGGCGACGGTGCCCGCGTTCGTCGTCGCGCCCGCATTGACCGTCACCGTGCGCGTGTCGACCGCCAGTTCGTTCTTGTAGACCTTCATCGTGTAGGTCCCCGGGATCATGCCGCTGCTCGCGAAATGGCCGTCGCCGGCGTCGGCCGTCGTCCAGTACTGCGCCGTCGCATTCGAGAAGCCGACCGTGTAGGCGAAGCGCGGATCGCGGCCGGTGATGGCGGCCCCGCTGACGGCGCCGCGCGCTTCCGGCCCCACCCAGCCCGTGAGGCCGAGGGTGCCGAGCCAGGACGTGTCCACCGGTGCCGGCGCCGCGCCGTCGTTGAACACCATCGTGTACGTATTGAGGATGTTTGTCCGCAGCGGCTCCGTCTGGCCCTCGCCGTAGTTGATGATGTAGGTGATCTCCTGGTTCGTGCTCGTGGCCTGGTTCAGCAGGCTGCGGTAGAACGGGCCGCCCGAGTTGCCCTCGTTGTTGTCGCGGACGATCCACAGGCCGACGTTGGTCCCCGTCGCGCCGATGTATTGCCAATCCTTCAGGCGCATGTTCGAGTAGTGCTTGGAACGCGTCTCGCCGTTCGGCATGCCGAAGACGTCGCTCGCTTCGATGGCCCCGTTGGTGCCGCGCAGGTCGGACGGCGCCGGGCCGCCCGGCAGCCGCGCGATCGGCACGCGCACGATGAAGCGCGCGAGGTTCAGCGTATCGGGCTCGCTCGTGAAGTAGGTGCCCATGTAGATCTTCGCCTCGCCGCGGCGGGCGATGTAGTAGTGCGTGAGGCCGCCCGCCCGGACGGTCACCTTGACGACGTCGCTGCCCACCGTCTCCGCGTTCACGCCGACCGCGGAGATGCCCTTGTACAGGTAGTCGAAGCCGGAATTGACCTGCGTGCCGCGGCCCTGGTCCTGGTACTCGGCACCGTTGTAGACGAGCGATGCGATGTCGCCGGCCGACTGCGTGCTGACGCCGTTGTCCAGGCGCCGCACCTTGAAGACGAGGCCCGCGCCCGTGTCGATCGTGTAGAAATTCGCATCCTGCGTGAGCCCGAACGAGGATGCCGTCGCGACGGTCGCCAGCATCCGGGTGGCGCCGGCGGTGGCGGTGCCGGCGGCGTCGCCGCCGCACCCGGCGGCCAGCAGGCATAACGTAGCGGCGAGCGCCGTCCTGCGCATGGAAATGTGCATCGTCTGTCTCCTGTTTGTGAAGTTTTTTCGTTGCGGGGTTTGCACATCAGTATTGACGGCCCGCGCGGCACGGGTCAACGGGGTGGACAGCATCCCGGACAAAGAATCACGCGCTTGAGCGAAGGGGCGCGGGTGCAGATAGAATGACGGGTCCGGCGCCGTCCGGAGCTTCCTCGCCGACCATCATCATGTCCAGCCTTCTCGCCCCCGTTTCCGCCCTCCTGCGCCGCCTGTCGATCGACACCTTCACCGTCCTGCTGCTGTGCACCGTCGCCCTCGCGAGCGTGCTGCCGTGCGCGGGCGCGACGGCCGTCGTCCTCGGCAAGGTCACCACCGTCGCCATCGGCCTGTTGTTTTTCCTGCACGGCGCCAAGCTGTCGCGCGAAGCGATCGTCGCCGGGATGACGCACTGGCGCCTGCACCTGCTGGTGCTCGCGTCGACCTTCGTCATGTTCCCGCTGCTGGGCCTCGCCCTGAAGCCGCTGGCGGGCAGCGTGATCACGCCCGAGCTGTACGTGGGCATCCTGTTCCTGTGCACCCTGCCCTCCACCGTGCAGTCGTCGATCGCCTTCACGTCGATGGCGCGCGGGAACGTGGCGGCGGCCGTGTGCAGCGCGTCGGCCTCGAACTTCGTCGGCATCTTCGTCACGCCGCTGCTCGTGTCGACCCTGATCGTGCAGGGCGCGGCGGGCGGTTCGTCGCTGGACGCGGTGGTCACCATCGTCGAACAGCTGCTGCTGCCCTTCCTGGCCGGCCAGTTCCTGCGTCCGTGGATCGGGAAGTGGGTCGACCGCCACAAGCCGATGCTGAAGATCGTCGACCAGGGCTCGATCCTGCTGGTCGTCTACACGGCGTTTTCCGAATCCGTCAACGAAGGCCTGTGGCACAAGCTGTCGGGGGCATCGCTCGCGGGCCTCGTCGTCATCAGCTGCGTGATGCTGGCGATCGCGCTGGGCCTCGCCACGTGGACGAGCCGGCGCCTGGGCTTCAGCCGCGAGGACGAGATCACCATCGTGTTCTGCGGCTCGAAAAAGAGTCTCGCAAGCGGCGTGCCGATGGCCAAGGTGCTCTTCGCGCCGAGCGCGCTGGGCATGGTCATCCTGCCTGTGATGCTGTTCCACCAGATCCAGCTGATGGTGTGCGCGGTGCTGGCGCAAAAATGGGGCCGCGAAAAGCGTTCCTGAAATTCGGGGTCAGAGCACATTTTTCGCGAAATTCGGGGTCAGAGCACATTTTAGTTTGGCGCAAAATGCACATGTCGGCAATCAGGCACCCGGCTGCAAGCCCCACGAAGGGCAATAATTCATTCGCAAGAGAACTTGCGCCAAAAAGTGCTCTGACCCCGAATTTTTGGCGAAATGTGCTCTGACCCCGAATTTAACCCCGAATTTAGCCCCGAACTTATTGCGGCACATGCGCCAGTGCCAATCCGCCCCACCATACCTCCGGCAGCGCGGCCGCGAGCATCATGCCGGGGCCCAGCGCCGTGAGGAGCCAGCGGCGGCGCGGCGGCAGCCAGGCCGTGCGCGGGTCGCGCAGGCTCGCGCGGATGTCGCGCCAGCCGAAACGGACCAGCGCCGCCATCCCGAGCGCGAACAGGGTCCACAACGCCGACTCGTTCAGCAGCGCGGCGAAGTCCTCGTCGAGGTAAGCGAGCGCCGGCAGCGCGAGGCACACGCTGCCCAGCAGTTCGGCCGCCGCGATGATGGCCGCGCGGCCACGGCGGCGGAAGTCGTGGCGCAGCATCCACGCCGACAGCGCGACGTCGCCGGCCAGGTACAGTGCGCTCCATGCGGGCATGGCGTTACTCCTGCGCCGTGAGCTGGTCCGCGTGCCAGCCGCCGCCCAGCGACTGGATCAGCGCCACGGCCGTCGTCTGGCGGTTGCCCTGCGTCTGCACGAGCGCGCGGCGCGCATTCAACGCCGTCACCTGGGCCTGCACCACTTCCGAATAACTCACCTGGCCGGCCTTGTAGCGGTTCAGCACCTGCTCCTCGACCTTGTCCGCCGCCTCCGACGCCTGGCGCTGCAGCTCCTGCTGCTGCGCCAGCACGCGCGTGGCGTTCAGCTGGTCCTCGACGTCGGCGAAAGCGTCCAGCACCGTCTGGCGGTAGCGCGCGACGGCCTGTTCGCGCGCCGCGTCGGCGCCCTGCACCGCCGCGCGGTTGGCGCCGCCGTTGAAGATGGTCTCCGTGGCCGACAGGCCCAGTGCCCACGCCATGCTCGATGCCTTGAACAGGTCGCCGATGGCGCTGGCGGACGGACCGTACGATGCCGTGAGGCCGATCTGCGGGAAGTAGGCGGCGCGCACGATGCCGATCTGCGCGTTGGCCGCGGCCACGGCGCGTTCGGACGCGGCGATGTCGGGACGCCGCTCCAGCAGGGTGGACGGCACGCCCACCGGCACCTCCGGCACAGTCACGTTCCGCTGCGCCGGTGCCAGCGCGAAGTCGGCCGGCGCCTTGCCGACGAGGACCGCGATCGCGTGTTCCAGCTGCGCGCGCTGGCGCGCCAGCGTCAGGTCGTCGCTCTGGGCGCTGGCGAGCTGGGTCTGGGCCTGGTAGACGTCCGAGTGCGGCACGATGCCCACGTCGAAGCGGTTCTGCGTGATCTTCAGCACGCGCTGGTAGCCTTCGATGGTCGTGGCCAGCAGCGCGCGCTGGGCGTCGACGGAGCGCAGCGAAAAATAGTCGGCCGCCAGTTCGCCCTGCGCGGACAGGCGTGCCGACGCGAGGTCGGCCGCGCTGGCCTGGGCATTGGCCTGCGCCGCCGAGATGCCCGCGCGCAGGCGACCCCACACGTCCGGCTCCCAGCTCGAACCGATGTTCAGGCGGAAGCTGTTCGAGGTGCGTCCATTGTTATTGTCATTGGTGCCGCTGCCCCCGCCGCTGCCGTTGCGGTTTGCGCCGCCGGTCAGCGTCACGGTCGGGAACAGCGACGCGCGCTGCTGCGCGACGAGCGCGCGCGCCTGGCTGTACGCGGCGACGGCCGCCGCCACGTTCTGGTTGCTGACCTCGACCTGGCGCACCAGGCCATCGAGCACCGGGTCGTTGAACAGGGTCCACCACGGGCCCCGATCGAGTGCATCCGCCGGCGCGGCCGGGGCCCAACCCTGCAGCTCCTTGAACGCGGCCGGATTCGGCGTCGCCGGGCGCTCGTACGTGGGCGCGAGCGCGCAGCCGGACAGCACGGCGGCGGCGAGCAGCGCGGAGATCAGCGGGCGAATGGTCGTGGTAAATCGCATGGTTCGGTTCATGGCTGGGAAGTCGTGGGCTGGTCCTCCAGCGGATGGCGGACCAGGTGATGCTCGTCCGCGTTGCGGCGGCGGAGCTTGTCGAGGTAGACGTAGACGACGGGCGTCGTGAGGAGCGTCAGGAGCTGGCTCGCGACCAGGCCGCCGATGATGGCGATGCCCAGCGGCTGGCGCAGCTCGGAGCCTTCGCCGAAGCCGATCGCCAGCGGCAGCGCGCCCAGCGCCGCGGCCAGGGTCGTCATCAGGATCGGGCGGAAGCGCAGCAGGCACGCCTCGCGCACGGCTTCCGTGGCCGACAGACCGCGCGCGCGCTCCGCCTCCAGCGCGAAGTCGATGATCAGGATCGCGTTCTTTTTCACGATGCCGATCAGGAGGAACACGCCGATCAGCGCGATGATGGAAAACTCCATGCGGAACAGCAGCAGCGCCAGCACGGCGCCCACGCCGGCCGACGGCAACGTCGACAGCACCGTGATCGGATGCACGAGGCTTTCGTACAGGATGCCGAGCACGATGTAGATGACGACGATGGCGGCGAGGATCAGCAGCGGCTGCTGCTGGTTCGATTCCTGCGCCTGCTTCGCCTGGCCCTGGAAACTGCCGCGCACGTTGGTCGGCATGCCGATGTCGGCTTCCGCCTGCTTGACGGCCTGCTGCGCTTCCGACAGCGAATATCCGTCGGCGAGGTTGAACGAGATCGTCGTCGCCAGCTCGCCGTCCTGGTGGTTGACGGAGCTCGGCGTCGAGCGTTCCGCGAAGTGCGCGATGGCCGACAGCGGCACCATCGTGGTGGCGGACGACGACAGCGCCGCGCCGCTGGACGGGTCGCGCGCCGCCGTCAGGTTCGCGGGCGCGGCGGGCGTGCCGGCGGTGGTGGCCGTGGCCGCGTTCTTCGCCGGCACGTAGACGTCGTCCAGCGCCGCCGGCGAGCGCGCATACTGCTGCGCGACGCCCATGATCACGTGGTACTGGTTCAACTCGTCGTAGATGTTGGCGACCTGGCGCTGGCCGAACGCGTCGTACAGCGCGTTGTCGATGTCCTTCGCGCTGATGCCGAGGCGCGAGGCCGTCTGCTTGTCGATGTCGACATAGGTCTCGACGCCGTTGTCCGCCTGGTCGGTGTCGACGTCGGTCAGCGCCTTCTGCCCCTTCATCGCATCGGCCAGCTTCGTCGCCCACGTCTTGAGGTCGGCGCGGTTGTCGCTCTTGAGCGTGTACTGGTACGTGGAGTTCGACTGGCGCCCGCCCATGCGCAGGTCCTGCACGGGATTCAGGAACAGCTGCACGCCTGTCACCTGCGCGAGCTTCGGCCGCAGGCGCGCGATCACGGCCTGGCCGCTCTCGCCCTTGGCGCGCTCCTCGACCGGCTTCAGGTTCAGAAACATGAAGCCGCCGCCCGCGCGCGAGCCGCCCGTGAAGCCGACGACGGTGTCCACGGCGGGGTCGCTCTTGATGATGTTGACGAGCTGGCGCAGCTTGCCCTGCATGGCCTGGAACGAGATGCTCTGGTCGGCGCGCAGGCCGCCGTTGACCTGGCCCGTGTCCTGCTGCGGGAAGAAGCCTTTCGGCGCGCCTGAAAACAGGTACACGTTCAGGCCGACGACGAACACGAGGATCAGCATCACGAGCGCCTTCATGTCGAGCGCCCAGTCGAGCGCGTGCTCGTACGACTTCAGCACGCCGTTGAAGCTGCGCTCCGCCCAGCGGCCGAGGCGGCCCTGCCTGCGGCCCACGTGGTCGTGCAGCTTCTGGCCCGGTTTCAGCAGCATCGCGCACAGCATCGGCGTCGTCGTCAGCGAGATCACGAGCGAGATCATCACCGCGGCCGACAGGGTGACGGCGAATTCGCGGAACAGCCGGCCCACCTGGCCGCCCATGAACAGCAGCGGGATGAACACGGCCACGAGCGACAGGCTGATGGACAGCACGGTGAAGCCCACTTCCTGCGCGCCCAGCAGCGCCGCCTTCATGCGGTCCATGCCCGCCTCCACGTGGCGGCTCGTGTTTTCGAGTACGACGATGGCGTCGTCGACGACGAAGCCCGTCGCCACCGTGAGCGCCATCAGCGACAGGTTGTTCAGGGAGAAGCCCAGCAGGTACATCACGCCGAAGGTGCCCAGCAGCGACACGACGGTCGCCACGGCCGGCACGATGGTCGCGCGCACGCTGCGCAGGAACACGGAGACGACGAGCACGACGAGCAGGATCGAGATCATCAACGTCATCTCGATCTCGTGCAGCGACGCGCGGATGGAATTGGTGCGGTCCGACGCGACCTGCATGCGCACGTCCTGCGGCAACTGGGCCTGCAGTTGCGGCAGCAGCGCGCGCACGCCGTCCACGGTCTCGATGACGTTGGCGCCCGGCTGGCTCGTCACCAGCACGATCACGGCGGGTTGGCCGTTGAACAGGCCCAGCGTGTTGATGTTCTCGACGCCGTCCCATACGTCGGCAACGTCCTGCAGGCGGATCGCGGAACCGTTGCGCCACGCGACGACGAGGCCCTTGTAGTCGGCCGCCGTGCGGCCATTGGTCGGCGTGTTCGCCTGCGAATAGATCTGCAGGCGCATGCCCTGTCCTTCCAGCGCGCCTTTCGGCCGGTTGGCGTTGGTCGCCTGGATGGCGGCGCGCACGTCCTCGGTCGACAGCCCGTACTGGTTCAGCTGGTACGGGTTCAGGTCGACGCGCACCGCCGGCAACGAGCCGCCGCCGATTTCCACGTCGCCCACGCCCTTCACCTGGGCGAGCTTCTGCTGCACGACGTTCGACACCTCGTCGTAGATCTGGCCGGGCGAACGCGTCTTCGACGTCAGCGCGAGGATGATCACGGGCGCATCGGACGGATTGGCCTTGCGGTACGTCGGGTTGCTGCGCAGGGTGGCCGGCAGGTCGGCACGCGCCGCATTGATCGCGGCCTGCACTTCGCGCGCGGCGGAATCGATCTGGCGCGTCAGGTCGAACTGCAGGTTGATGCGGGTGGAGCCGTTGCCGCTGCTGGACGTCATCTCGTTGACGCCGGCGATGACGCCCAGCCGCCGTTCCAGCGGCGTGGCGACCGACGTCGCCATCGTGTCCGGACTGCCGCCCGGCAGGTTGGCCGACACGGAGATCGTCGGAAAGTCGACCTGCGGCAGCGGCGACACGGGCAGCACGAAGAACGCGCCGATGCCCGCCAGCGCGATGCCGATGGTCAGCAGCACCGTCGCGATGGGCCGCTTGATGAACGGCTGCGAGAGACTCATGCGCCGGCCCCGCCGGGTTTGACCGCGGCCGGCTTGGGAGGCTCGGCCCCGCGCCAGCGCCGCGCGAGGCGGTCGAACGCGAGATAGATGACGGGCGTCGTGAACAGCGTGAGCAGCTGGCTGACGATCAGGCCGCCGAAGATGGCGAGTCCCAGCGGCCGGCGCAGCTCCGCGCCCTCGCCCCAACCGAACATCAGCGGGATGGCGGCGAACAGCGCGGCCAGCGTCGTCATGATGATGGGGCGGAAGCGCAGCATCGCGGCCTGGTGGATCGCCGTCCTCGGGTCCTTGCCCTCGTCGCGCTCGGCCTCGATGGCGAAGTCGATCATCATGATCGCGTTCTTCTTCACGATGCCGATCAGGAGGATGATGCCGATGATGCCGATGACGCCGAGGCCCTGCCCCGTGATGCCCAGCGCCAGCAGCGCGCCGACGCCGGCGGACGGCAAGGTGGACAGAATCGTCAGCGGGTGGATGTAGCTCTCGTACAGCACGCCCAGCACGATGTACACGCAGACGACGGCAGCTAAAATCAGCCACAGCTGGTTCGACAGCGACGCCTGGTACGCGCCGGACGCGCCGAGGAACGTCATGGTCACGGAGCCCGGCAGGCCGATCTCCTGCGCGACTTCCTTGATGGCGGCGACGGCCGTGCCCAGCTTGATGCCGGACGCGGTGTCGAAGCCGATCGTCGTCGCCGGGTACTGCGCCACGTGCGTGATCTGCAGCGGCGCAGCCTGCTCCGTGATGGAGGCGATCGCGGACAGCGGCGTCGGCGCACCGGAACCCGTGCGCAGCTGCAGGTCCGACAGCGCGTCGAGCGACATCTTTTCGTCCTGCTGCGCTTCCAGGATCACGCGGTACTGGTTCGTCTCCGTGAAGATGGTCGACACGATGCGCTGGCCGAACGCGCTGTACAACGCGTCGTCGACGTTCGACGCCGTCACGGACAACCGCGACGCGCTGTCGCGGTCGATGTTGACGTAGGCGGCCGCGCCGGTGGCGCCGGCGTCCGTCACGACGTTGGCCAGCTCCTTGCGGCGCGCCATCGCCGCGACCATCCTGTGGGCCCATTCCGTCACCGTCTTCGTGTCCGCGCCCTCGATCGACAGGCGGTACTGGGTCGGTCCCGTCTCGGCGTCGATGGTGAGGTCCTGCGTCGGCTGCAGGTACAGGGTGACGCCGGCCACGTTCTGCGCCACGCGGCGGCGCAGGCGGTCCATGATGTCCTGCTGGTCGCCGTGGTTCGCCTTCAGGTTGATCAGCATGGTGCCCGTGTGGAGCATCGTGTTGTTGGCGGCGTCCACGCCCACCGTCGACGCGAGCGATTCCACGTCCGGGTCGGCCAGGATCTCGCGCGCGGCGGCCTGCTGCATCTCGGCCATCGAACTGTACGAGATCGCCTGGCGCGCTTCCACGCGCGCCTGCAGCTGGCCCGTGTCCTGCGTGGGGAACAGGCTTTTCGGGATGAAGGTCCACAGGATCGCCGTCAGCACGAGCGTGCCCAGTGCGACGAGCAGGGTCAGGCCCTGGCGGGCCAGCACCCAGTTCAGGCCGCGGTCGTAGTGGCCCACGGTCCAGTCGAAGAACGACTGGAACTTGCGCGCGAACGGGGTTTCATGCGACTTGTCGTGCTGTTTCAGCCAGCGCGCCGACATCATGGGCACGAGCGTCAGCGACACGACGGCCGAGATCAGGATCGTGATCGCGAGCGACACGGCGAATTCGCGGAACAGCCGGCCCACGACGTCGCCCATGAACAGCAGCGGGATCAGCACGGCGATCAGCGACACGGTCAGCGAGATGATGGTGAAGCCGATCTGCGTGGCGCCCTTCAGCGCGGCATCCATCGGCCTCTCGCCTTCCTCGATGTAGCGCGAGATGTTCTCGATCATGACGATGGCGTCGTCGACGACGAAGCCGGTCGCGATCGTCAGCGCCATCAGCGACAGGTTGTTCAGGCTGTACCCGAGCAGGTACATGATGCCGAACGTGCCGACGAGCGAGATCGGTACCGCGAGGCTGGCAATGACCGTGGCGCGCACGCTGTGCAGGAACGCGAAGATCACGAGCACGACGAGGACGACGGCGAGCACCAGTTCGATCTGCACGTGTTCGACGGAGGCGCGGATGCCGTTCGTGCGGTCCGACAGCACGTCCATGTGGATGCTCTGCGGCAGGCTGGCCTGGAGTTCGGGCAGGCGCTGCTTGATGGCGTCCACGGTGGCGATCACGTTGGCACCGGGCTGGCGCTGCACGTTCAGGATGATCGCCGGCTTCATGTTGGCCCACGCACCGAGCTTGACGTTTTCCGCGCTGTCGACGACCTTCGCCACGTCGCCCAGGCGCACGGGCGCGCCGTTCCTGTACGCGACGATCAGGTTCGTGTAGTCGGGCACCGTCACCAGCTGGTCGTTGGCGTTGATGGTGTACGCGCGCAGCGGGCCGTCGAAGCTGCCCTTCGCGCTGTTGGCGTTCGCGTTCGTGATCGCGGTGCGCAGCGTGTCCAGACCGAGGCCGTTCGCGGCGAGCGCCTCCGTGTTGGCCTGGATGCGCACGGCCGGGCGCTGGCCGCCCTGCAGGGTGACGAGACCCACGCCCGTCACCTGGCTGATCTTCAGCGCGAGGCGCGTGTTGACGAGGTTCTGCACCTCCGTCAGCGGCATCGAATCGGACGTGATGGCGAGCGTGAGCACCGGTGCATCGGCCGGGTTGACCTTGGCGTAGACCGGGGGCGCCGGCAGGTCGGTCGGCAGCAGCGAGCCGCCCGCGTTGATCGCGGCCTGGACTTCCTGCTCGGCCACGTCGAGCGTCTGGCCCAGCGTGAACTGCAGGGTGATCACGGAGACGCCGGCCGCGCTGTTGGAACTCATGCGCGCGAGGCCCGACATCTGGCCGAACTGGCGTTCCAGCGGCGCCGTCACGGTGCGCGCCATCACTTCCGGACTCGCGCCCGGGTACAGCGTCTGCACCTGGATGGTCGGGAAGTCGACCTGCGGCAGCGCCGACAGCGGCAGGAATTTATAGCCGACGAGGCCCGCCAGCACGATCGCCAGCATCAGCAGTGACGTGGCGACGGGGCGGCGGATGAAGGGTGCGGATGGACTCATGCGGCACTCCTCATTGCGCCGCCCCGCCCTGCTGCTGGCGGCGGCGATGCTGGCCCGCCTGGCCGCCCTGCCCGCGCGCCGGATGCTCGCCCGGCAGCGTCACCTTCGCGCCATCCTTGAGGCGGTCGGCGCCTTCCGTGATCACGGTCTCGCCGCCTTTCAGGCCGCTCGTGATCTCGACGCGCTCGGCATCTTCCTCGCCCCGCTTCACGTTCGTCAGCGCCACCGTGCGGGTCTGCGGATCCAGCACGTAGACGTAGTCGCCGTTGGCGCCATGGCGCAGCGCCGTCACCGGCACCGTGATCGCGTTCTTGATGACGTTCACCTGCAGGCGGACGTTCACGAACTGGTTCGGGAACAGTTTGGAGGCCTCGTTGCCGAAGCGGGCCTTGGCCTTGACGGTGCCGGTCGAGGTGTCGACCTGGTTGTCCAGCGCCATGAAGCGGCCCTGCGCCAGCTCGCGCGTACGGGTGCGGTCCAGCGCCGTCGCGGGCAAGGTCGCGTTCGCGTTGATGCGCTCCTGGATCGCGGGCAGGTGGTCCTGCGGCACGGCGAATTCCACGTCGATCGGCGATTGCTGGGTGATGACGGCAATGCCGTTCGCGTCGCTGCTGGCCACGAGGTTGCCGATGTCCACCGTGCGCAGGCCCACGCGGCCGGCGATCGGTGCGCGCACCTGCGTGTAGCCGAGGTTGATCCGCGCGATGCCTTCGGCCGCCTTGTCGGTCGTGACGGCGCCCTGCAGCTGTTTCACCAGGGCCGCCTGCGTGTCGACGTCCTGGCGCGCGATCGAGTCCTGCTGGAGCAGCGTCTGGTAGCGGGACAGCAGGACCTTGGCCGATTCGAGCTGCGCCTCGTCGCGCTGGCGCTGGCCCGTCGCCTGCAGCAGCGCCATCTCGGATGGGCGCGGGTCGATCGTCGCCAGCACCTGGCCCTGCTTGACGAGCTGGCCTTCCGTGAACAGGATCTTCTGCAGCACGCCGCCCACCTGCGGCCGCACGGTCGCGACGGCGGCCGGGGTCACGGTGCCGAGGGCGTCCAGCACGATCGGGATGTCGGCCCGCTCGGCCTTGCCGACACCGACCGTCGTGGCCGGCATGCCGCGCCCGCCGCCCGGACCACCGCGGCCCGCCCCGGGTCCGCCCGCGCCTTGCCTGCCCGCACCGCCGGGCGCGCCCTGCGGCTGCTGGTGCACGAGGTGCCAGGCCAGCCAGCCCAGGCCGCCCATCGCGAGGATGGCGATGATGGTCCCGATGATGCGGGTGCGGCGCGAGCGCTTGGGTTGGGTCGGGGTTTTATTCTTGTCGGGTGTGACGGTCGAATCCATGTTAATCCTTGGCGGCCGAGTGTTCAAAAGCACAATAAATGTTCCTTTGAAATGTAGCACGGCCTGTCATTGCCTTATGTTTCGTAACGTACGGTGAGCGAACCTCCCGCCACGCATGGAAAGTTGCATCTTTACATCGCTTTACACAGAAGCCGCCTACATGCGGGGAGATCGAAACAAAACGGGCGTGGGAAGATTCCCACGCCCGTGTTGCTGTGTATGTATGCCTGACTACACGCTGTTACAAAGATTAACGCTCCGGAAAGGTTCAGGGCACTCCGCACAGGCAGTGCGTGACGGCCGCGAACGGTTGCTTGCGGTCGGCGACTGCGGACAGCCAGCCCAGATCCCTGGTGATGCCTGCGGTCGCATTGCCGCCCAGCGCGGCCGCGCCGAGGTCGACCGGCAGCAGGCCCAGCTTCACCTGCACGTTCAGGATCTGCGCGTCCGACAGGCCCATGCGCTCGAGCACGCGTTCGGCCAGCGTGGTCGGCTGTTCGGCATACGTGACGCGGAAATCGTCGCCCAGGTGGGCCCGCCTGGCGGCCGAACGCAGCGCGTCGCCATAGCTGCCCAGGCGGTCGACGAGGCCGCGTTCCTTCGCCTGCGTGCCCGTCCAGACGCGGCCCTGGCCCACTTCGTCGATCCTGGCCGGCGTCGTCTTGCGCGCGAGGGCGGCCTTGGTCGTGAACTCGTCGTACACGTGGTTGATGGCGGACTGGATCAGCTGGCCGAAGCGCGGATCGAGCGGGCGCAGCGGATTGTAGGCGTCCGCGAGCCACGTGGTCGTCACGCCGGCCGTGTGGATGCCCAGTTTATCGACGACCTTGTCGGCGGTCGGCAGGATGGCGAACACGCCGATCGAGCCGGTGACGGTGGACGGGTCGGCGATGACTTCGTCGGCCGCCATCGAGATCCAGTAGCCGCCCGACGCGGCCACGTCGCCCATCGACACGACGACCGGCTTGCCGGCCGCGCGCGTCAGTTCCAGCTCGCGCCGGATCAGTTCCGAACCGTAGGCGCTGCCGCCCGGCGAATTGACGCGCAGGACGACGGCCTTCACCGACGAATCTTCGCGCACGCTGCGGATCAGGTTCGCCGTCGAGATGCCGCCCACCATGCCGGGACCGCCCGTGCCCTCCGTGATGTCGCCGGCCGCGACGACGACGGCCACCGCGTCGCCGAACGGCTTCTCCGGATTGCGCGCCACGTAGTCGCCGAAGCTCACCTGGCGGAAGCTCTTGATGCGGTCGTCGTACACGCCGCGCTTGATGAACATGTCGCGCACTTCGTCGCGGGTCTTGACGCCGTCGATCAGCTTCCAGTCCAGCGCCACCTTGGCCGCGTTGCCGTTGGCCGCTTCCAGGCGCTGCGGCAGCTCGTCGATGCCTTTCGCGATCGCCCCCGCCGGCAGCTTGCGCGCCTTTTCGACTTCGGCCGTGTACGCGGTCCACAGGCCGTTGTACAGGAAGCTGTCCGCCTCCTGCGCAGCCTGCGACGGGCCGTTGCCGATGAACGGCTCCGCGAAGCTCTTGTACGTGCCGACCTTCATCAGGTTGACGGTGACGCCGACCTTGTCCAGCGCGTCGCGGTAGTAATTGCGGTGGCGGCCGAAGCCTTCGATCAGCACCATGCCCATCGGATGCAGGTAGATCTCGCTGGCATGCGCGGCGATCAGGTAGCGCTTCTGGTCGAAGTTGCCGCCCCAGACGACGACGCGCTTGCCGGCCGCCTTCACGCGCTCGATGCCCGCGCCGATCTCGCGCACGGACGCCAGGCCGCCGCCATCCAGCTCGTCCAGCAGCACCAGCACCTCGTTCACGTTGCTGTCCTTCGCGGCGCCGTCCAGCGCCTTCAGCACGTCCGGCAGGCGCACGAGGCGGCGGCCGTTGCCCGACAGGCCGGCGACGACGGAATCGCGCACGCTGCCCGCGCGCGCCTCGACCAGTTCGCCCTTCAGGTCGAGCACGAGCGCCGTCTTGGGCGCCAGCGGCTTGAGGCCGCCGCCGAACAGGGCCCAGACGAAGGCGATCAGGATGACCAGGAAGATGAGGTTCAGCACGAAGCGGCGGGTGGCGTCGAGGCCGCGCCACAGCGCGCCGATGCCACGGCGCAGGGAGGAGAAAGGCTTGAATGACATTAGGGCTCCGGCTAGTTGAGATTCGGTTCGGTCAATGCGGACGGCTCGGCGCGGCGCGAGATCGCGAACAGGCCGGCGAATACGAGGGCGCCGTTCACGATCAGCAGTTCGAGGCCGAGGCGGTAACTGCCCAGCAGCGCATGCTGGTAATACTCCAGCAGCGCGCACAGGATCGGCGCACCGATGGTCACCACGGGCACGAGACGGTCGTGCAGCGTCCGCGTCGTCATCATGCCGAAGGCGAACAGACCGAGCAAGGGTCCGTATGTATAACTTGCGAGCTTCAGGATGACGACGATCATGCTGGGATTGTCCACCCATTTGAAGACGAGCACCATCGCCAGGAACAACGCGGCGAACGCGAGGTGCACGTGGCGGCGCAGGCGCATGCGCCGGCTTTCCGTCAGGTCGGCGCGGCGCTTGATGCCGAGGATGTCGATGCAGAACGTGGACGTCAGCGCCGTGATGGCGCCGTCGGCACTGGGGAACAGCGCCGAGATCAGCGCGATCAGGAAGATGATCTGCACCGCGGCCGGCAGGTGGCCCATCACGACGGCCGGGAAGATCTTGTCGCCCGTCGCCGTGACGCCGGCGAGCGGCGCGTACAGGTACAGCAGGCCGCCCAGGAACAGGAAGGCGCACAGCACGACGACCAGCACGGCCGTGAGGCTCAGGAGGTTCTTCTGCGAATCCTGCAGGGTCTTTACGGAAATCGTCTTCTGCATCATCTCCTGGTCCATGCCCGTCATGGTCAGCACGATGAAGATGCCGGCCACGATCTGCTTGAGCCAGTAGCCGGGGCTGTCGGGGTCGTGCGTGAACACGCGCGCGAGACCCCTGTCCTGCATCTGCCGCAGCGCCTCGGGGATCGTCAGGTCGAGCTGGCCCAGCATGAAGGCGACGCAGGCGAACAGGCCGGCCAGCATGCACGTCGTCTGCAGCGTATCCGTCCAGACGATCGTCTTCACGCCGCCCTGGACCGTGTACAGCAGGATCATGCCGAGGATGACGAAGGTCGTGAGCCAGAACGGCACGCCGAGGCTGTCGAGGATGATGGTCTGCAGGACGGCGACGACGAGGTACAGGCGCGCGGTGGCGCCGAACAGGCGCGACAGGATGAAGAACCCCGCCCCGCTCTGGTAGGCGCGCCGGCCGAGGCGCACGTCGAGGTAGTGGTAGATCGACGTCAACCGGAGACGGTAATACAGCGGCAGCAGCAGGACAACGACGGCGATGTAGCCGATCACGTAGCCGATGAGGATTTGCGCATAGCCGAAGCCGTCGGCCCCGACGGCGCCCGGCACGCTGATGAACGTGGCGCCGGACAGCGTGGTGCCGACCATGCCGAACGCGACGAGCATCCAGTTGCTGCTCTTGTTGCCGATGAAGAAACTGTCGTTGTTGGCACCCCGCCCCGTGGCCCAGGCGACGCCGAGCAGCAGGGCGAAATACGCGATGAGGATGCAGAAAAGTAAAGCCGGGGACATCGGGGATCCAAAAAGTTATCTGATCGCCCGGCAATATACACCCAAGGCGCGGCGGCAGGCTTTCAGCCGACGGGCGGAAGGGACTGCCCGGCACGGATGATGTTGACCAGGGTGCGCAGCGCCGGATGACTGTGGCGCCGGCTGCTGTAGTACATGTGGAAAGGCTCGCCGCGCGCGGCGAACGCATCCAGCACGATGCGCAGGCTGCCCTCGGCCAGTTCGCCCGCGATCCTGGATTCGAGAAGATAGGCCAGCCCCGCGCCGGATTTCGCCACGGCGATCGTCGTGGCCGTATCGTTGATCGTGACCGGTCCCGGCACACGGATCCGGCGCCGTTCGCCGTCGATGTCGAATTCCCACTTGTAGGCCGAGTTGTCGCCGAGCAGCAGCTGCAGGCACCGGTGCCGCGCCAGGTCGTCGGGATGCGCCGGCTCGCCGTAGTTGGCCAGATACGCCGGGGCCGCCGCCACGACCCAGCGCTGGGAGCCGCTCAGGGGCACGGCGACCATGTCCTCCGGAACGTAATGCCCATACCGGACGCCGGCATCGTAGCCCTCTTCGACGATATCGATGGGCCGGTCTTCCACGACGACGGTCAGCCGTATGTCGGGATAGACACGGGCGAACGCCACGATCGCCGGTTCGATCAACAGATGGGCCGCGTCCGCGAACACGTTGATGCGCAGTTCGCCATGGGCCGGCGTGGCCGAGTCGATGAGCCCGAGCGCCGCACCGATCGCGTCGAAGCCGTCGCCCAGGCGCTTTGCAAGTTCGAGGCCGATATCGGTCGGGGTGACGGAACGCGCGGAACGGTTCAGCAGCTTCACGGCGAGGCGCGCTTCCAGCCGGCGCATGGCGTGGCTGGCCGCGGAGGGCGACAGGCCCAGCTGGATGGCGGCCGCCTTGAAGCTGCGCGTGCGCACGATGGCAAGGAACAGGCGCAGGTCGGCGAAATCGACGCGATCGATCAGGGACATGGTTGAGAGAGAATCATCGCCGCGATGAATGCGGCTCATCCTGGAATGATAGCACTGCGGCAAGGCTGGGCGGTATAACGTGGACACTGATGGTTTAAGAAGGAGAAAACATGCAACAAAGAAAACTGGGCCGCACTGGTGCGGCAGTCTCGGAAATCGGCTTCGGCGCCTGGGCGATCGGCGGCTCCTGGGGCGAAGTCAGCGTGGAGGACGCCAGGGGCGCGCTGCATGCGGCCCTCGACAATGGCGTCACGTTCATCGATACCGCCGACGTGTATGGCGACGGCCGTTCCGAACAGATCATCGCGGACGTGCTCGCGGAAC
>CBIHQW010000019.1:0-137015 GCA_966212285.1 Massilia kyonggiensis | reverse complement strand
CTGTTAAGTAGAAAATTCTACTTCCAAACGCGCTCTTTTTGCGGGGGGATTACCGCTAAAGCTAGTGCCGCTGACGCTGTAACGCGGAATATTTTAGACCCCGCGACACGTATCGTGGTCGAAAAGCTCATCAAGGAGCGAGACGCCTTACGCTCCGAAATAAATATTCTGAAGGCGCAGACGAAGCTCGTTATCGACAAAAGGCCACATACCGCTGAGCCGACAGTCGTCACAGCAAACGGTGCGATGACTCTTGAGATATCATCCGGCCCCAAACTTAATGCCTTGGAGCGTGAAGCCATTGAGCATGCGATATCGCCTGAGTTGTGGCGCCTGGAAGGATGGGTGAGCGAGAAAAACGGCAGGGTGGTCAAAGACCTCGGAGACGGGCGTACACGGACAGTGCTGAAACCAGGCTTTGTCAACGCTATGCAAAAGATTCTCGATGCAATATGACACTGCGGTAACTAGGTAAACATCCTAAAACGGGACAATAGTCGGGCCCGCCTAACCCCGAACGAAGGCCGCATTTGGAATGCAAGCGGCGGACTAGCAGCGAAAAGGCAGGTACCTGGGCTTACGATTGGAGCGTGCAAGGGGGATTATATCTGCGAGCCTTCGGTGCGCCATGGGAGGGACTAGTAGGCTCTTATTTGGCTGTACTGAGGACTCATGGGCCCAGCCAAGGTTTTCCCGCTCCAAGAAGGCGAGGAGACGTGGATGCGAAATTCGCCTCAATACATACCAAAAAGCCCCGGGAAAAAATTTCCCGGGGCCTCATATATGGTGGAGTCGGAGGGAATCGAACCCTCGTCCGCAAGCACTCTACAGACAGTTCTACATACTTAGCACTATCATTTAATTTAACCTGGCCAACGGGGATGTGCACCCTTTGGACAGGCGAGTTACCTTAAATTTCGGGGGCAACCAAGTAACCCGGTTGAACCCTAGCCCCTGTAAATGACTCTACTTGCCTTGCGGCTCACCCCAGAGGCGAGGTGATGTAGAGGTAGCAGCAATTAAGCTGCTTGCGCGTACGAAGTATCGTTTGCGTTTACAATTTTCTGGGTGTATTTACGAGGTAACCAGCCCTCGGTATGCCCTGCGCTGCTTTGCAACCCACGTCGAAACCAAGTCGACCCCTTAACACTTCAGGCAACATCATCTGGGTTATATGAGTCACCGCTTATTAAGTATGGAAGTCTATGGAAACCTCCATACTCTAATTCTATACCCCTTTCATAGGAGAGTCACTCACTCACCTACCGGACTATGGATACTTTGGGGTGGAGTCCGTTTGCAGTTATTGATTTCTGGATGTATTTACGAGGTAACCAGTCCTCGGTATGCCCTGTTCTGCTTTGCAACCCACGTCGAAACCAGGTCGCCCCCAGAAAGGAATGCTCATTGTACCGCAATCGGCCTTTGAGCGGAGAGCCCTGTAGCGCCCTCACACCCGATATGGGTGCGAGGTGCGCAGTATCAAGGGCTGGCGTGAGATTAACGGCCCTGGTTCTGGTTGGCGATCTGGTTGCCCAGCATGCCGCCGCCGATGATGCCGGCGACCGTCGCCAGTTTGCGGCCGTTGCCGCTGCCGACCTGGTTGCCCAGCAGGCCGCCGACGACGGCGCCCGTGCCGATGGCGACGTAGTTCGGCTGTGCCGGCTGCGGAGCCGGACGCGGTGCCGGTTCACGATACGACGGCGCATCGTTCTGGGCGTAGCTCGTGTGGTGCGTCGTGTGGCGCGGTGCCGGTTTCGCCGGGACTTCCTTGATGATCGTTTCCTTGATCACGGTCGGGGCCGGTGCCGGTTGGGCGCTCGCGACGGCCGGCTGTGCATAGGCCCCCTGGACCGGTTGCAGGCCTTGCGGCGCTGTTGCGCCCGCAGCCATCGGCAGGGCCGGGGCGGTCGTCGGGGCCGCGGCATAGGCCGGGTTCACCTGGGTCGGGGCAGCCTCGGGAGCGCTGTGCGAGCTCGGCAGCAGGCCGGTAATCGCCGCCGTGCCGGCCAGGCTGACGACGACGACGGACACTGCGGCAGCTGCAACCAGCGGGTGGATACGGGAGGTGGTGGTCTTGATCGTTTCCATTTTGTCTGCTCCTGAGACGTTGTTGTCGTATGGCTGTAGATTACCCAGAGGCATTGTGCAGAGATAGACGTATCCGTGTATCAATCGTAAAGATATGTAAATGACGAGCTGACCGAAGCGAGATGCCGTCTAAAGAAGACCACCGTGCCGGCAGCACATCTGCAACTAACCGACCAGCGGCGACGACCAAAAAAACAATGCCGCCAGAGTCGGCGGCACGGTCAGGACAGTATAAGGAAACCAGATCAGGCGGCCGTTTCGGCGGCGCCCGCCAGTTCGCGCAGCATCTGCAGCAGCTCGTGCGGCGTGTCCAGCAGGTAGTCGGCACCCCACGTCGCCGGATCGATGGAACCGCAATAGCCCCAGTTGCAGGCCACGGTGATCATCCCGGCCGCGCGGCCCGCCTCGATGTCGCGCTGGTCGTCGCCCACGTACCAGCAGTGCGCCGGGTCGAGGTCCAGGCGGCGCGCCGCTTCCAGCAGCGGGGCGGGGTGGGGTTTCGCGTGCGGCGTCGTGTCGCCCGAGATCACGCAGCCGGCGTGCGCCAGGCCGATTTGCGGGACGAGCGGGTCCGTGAAGCGGGCCGGCTTGTTGGTGACGATGCCCCAGGCCATGCCGGCCGCGGCAAGGCCGTCGAGCAGGTCGGGGATGCCGTCGAACAGCGTGCTGTGCACGGCCATGTTGGACTGGTAACGCTCGAACCATTCCAGGCGCAATTCTTCGTAGCCCGTGTCCCCCGGCGCCAGGCCGAAGGCGGCGCCGATCATGCCGCGGGCGCCGGCCGACGCGGTCGGACGCAGGATGGCGTACGGCGTCGGTTCCAGGCCGCGCTCCGTGCGCATCCAGTTGACGGCCGCCGCGAGGTCGGGCGCGGTGTCGGCCAGGGTGCCGTCGAGGTCGAACAGGACGGCGCGCGGCGCGGACAGGGAAGAGGAAAAGGTCATGGGTCGGTACTTAGAGCGGTTTGCTGCAGGCAACCATGTAGTTGACGTCGGTGTCCTGGTTCAGCGAGTAGATCTTGGTCAGCGGGTTGTAGGTCAGGCCCTTCAATCCGTCGACGATGAGGCCGGCATCGCGCACGAAGTTCGACAGCTCGGCCGGCGTGATGAATTTGGCGTAGTCGTGGGTGCCGCGCGGCAGCATGCGCAGCACGTATTCCGCGCCGACGACGGCGAACAGATACGATTTGACGTTGCGGTTCAGGGTCGAGAAGAACACGCGGCCGCCTGGTTTGACGAGCGCCGCCGCGGCGCGCACGATGGAAGCCGGGTCCGGGACGTGCTCGAGCATCTCCATGCAGGTGACGACGTCGAACTGGCCCGGCTCTTCCGCGGCCATGTCCTCGGCGGCGATCATTTTGTAACGCACTTCCACGCCCGATTCCAGGCTGTGCAGGTCAGCGACCTTCAGCGCCTTCTTCGACAGGTCGATACCCGTGACCTTGGCGCCCTTGCGCGCCATCGATTCGGCCAGGATGCCGCCGCCGCAGCCGATGTCGATGACGTTTTTACCAGCCAGCGGCACGCGCGCGTTGATCCATTCCAGGCGCAACGGGTTGATGTCGTGCAGCGGACGGAATTCGGACGTCGGGTCCCACCAGCGGTGGGCCAGTTCACTGAACTTCTGGATCTCTAAGGGATCGGCGTTGGTCGTCGTAGTCATAGGACGGAATGATAGCGGAAATGGGTAGCCGGTACGGCTGGGATCGTGAAAAAAACCAGGCATAAAAAAACCCCGCCGCAGCGGGGTTGTTCAGGCGTGAGCCGGATTACTGCTTGTTGCTGCGGGTACCGACGACTTCGATTTCCACGCGGCGGTTCTTCGCACGGCCGGCGGCGGTCTTGTTGTCGGCGACCGGCTGCTTCTCGCCTTTGCCTTCGGTGTAGACGCGGTTCGATTCGACGCCCTTGCTCTGCAGATAAGCCTTGACGGCTTCGGCGCGGCGGACGGACAGCTTCTGGTTGTACTCATCGGTGCCGACCGAGTCGGTGTGGCCGACGGCGATGATGACTTCCAGGTTGATGTCTTTCAGCTTGGAGACCAGGTCGTCCAGCGACGCTTTGCCGGCCGGCTTCAGGACAGCCTTGTCGAAGTCGAAGAAGGCGTCAGCCGAGTAGCTCACTTTTTCCGAGGTCGGGACCGGAGCAGGTGCCGGTGCCGGGGCCGGAGCCGGGGCAGGTGCCGGAGCGGCCGGCGGCGGCGGCGGAGCGACGCACTTGCCGTTTTCCAGACGCTCAGGCGGCACGCACAGCGGTGCGTCGCAGCCCGGGACCGCGTCGGCCGGGGTCCAGTAGCCGGTGCGCCAGCACAGGCCGAAAGGATTGCGGGCGATGACGCCACGGGCATCCTGCACGTAAGCGCTGTACGGCGTCGGCGCCTTGATATCGGTGGTCAGCGGCGCATACGGAGGCGCGCTTTGCGCGGATGCACTGCCCGCCATCGCGGCCGTAGCTGCGAATACGAGGGTTGCCAATTTATTCATATTTCTTCTTCCTTTCGGTAAAATCTTCTAGCAGCGAAACTGCCTCAGGGCAATAAGACGTGAGCATAATATTAACACTCGAGACAGCACGTCAGTTCCGCATTGTGAAACAAGCAATTAACGTCTCGGCCATTTTGCCACATACGCCACATCCGCACGACCGACCGTCGACCAATTGCCGTGCATGCTATTTGTCGCGTTGTTTCTGCGCAACAAGGTGTCGGGAGTCGCACGCAAGCTTGACGAATGTTTATGACAGGCATGTGTCAAAGGGTTAATTGTGCTCGTTTGCCATCGCCTTTGGGCTGCCGTTGAAATACGTTATGGACAGGGCTGCCGTGGTAAAATCATGGGCTTGGAATATCACTTATCAGCCTGAAGGCGCCGACCCGCACAATGGATCAATTCGCAAAAGAAACAGTTCCAATTTCCCTGGAAGAAGAGATGCGCAAGAGCTACCTCGATTACGCGATGAGCGTGATCGTGGGCCGTGCTCTGCCGGACGTGCGCGACGGCTTGAAGCCCGTGCACCGCCGCGTGCTCTACGCGATGCACGAGATGAACAACGTGTGGAACCGTCCGTACCTGAAGTGCGCGCGCGTGGTTGGCGACACGATGGGTAAGTACCACCCGCACGGCGACGCGTCGATCTACGACACCCTGGTCCGCATGGCCCAGGACTTCTCGCTGCGCTACACGCTGGTGGACGGGCAGGGCAACTTCGGCTCGATCGACGGCGACTCCGCCGCGGCGATGCGTTACACCGAGTGCCGCCTGGACAAGATCTCGAACGAACTCCTCGCCGACATCGACAAGGACACCGTCGACTTCCAGCCGAACTATGACGGCAAGGAAAAAGAGCCGACCGTCCTGCCGACGAAGATCCCGAACCTGCTGATCAACGGCTCGTCCGGCATCGCGGTCGGCATGGCGACGAACATCCCGCCGCACAACCTGTCCGAAGTGATCAACGGCGCGATGCACGTGCTGAAGAACCCGGACTGCACGATCGACGAGCTGATCGAGCTGATCCCGGCGCCGGACTTCCCGACGGCCGGCATCATCTACGGCGTCTCGGGCGTGCGCGACGGCTATCGCACGGGCCGCGGCCGCGTCGTGATGCGCGCCAAGACCCACTTCGAGGAATACGGCAAGGACGGCGGCCGCATCGCGATCATCGTCGACGAGCTGCCGTACCAGGTCAACAAGAAATCGCTGCTGGAGCGCATCGCCGAGAACGTGCGCGACAAGAAGCTGGAAGGCATTTCCGACATCCGCGACGAGTCCGACAAATCGGGCATGCGCGTCGTCATCGAACTGAAGCGCGGTGAAGTGCCGGAAGTCGTGCTGAACAACCTGTACAAGCAGACCCAGCTGCAGGATACGTTCGGCATGAACATGGTGGCCCTCGTCAACGGCCAGCCGAAGCTGCTGAACCTGAAGCAGATGCTGGAGTGCTTCCTGTCGCACCGCCGCGAAGTGGTCACGCGCCGCACCGTGTTCGAGCTGCGCAAGGCACGCGAACGCGGTCACATGCTGGAAGGCCTCGCGGTCGCGCTGGCGAACATCGACGACTTCATCGCGATCATCAAGGCCGCGCCGACGCCGCCGGTCGCGAAGACGGAACTGATGTCGCGCGCGTGGGATTCGTCCCTCGTGCGCGAAATGCTCACGCGTACCGAGCTGGGCGCTTCCGGCGGCATCGAGGCGTTCCGTCCGGAGCACCTGCCGAAGCACTACGGCATGCAGCAGGACGGCCTGTATAAACTGTCGGACGAGCAGGCCCAGGAAATCCTGCAGATGCGCCTGCAGCGCCTGACCGGCCTGGAGCAGGACAAGATCGTCAACGAGTACAAGGAAGTGATGCTGCACATCGCCGACCTGCTCGACATCCTGGCCCGCCCGGAGCGCGTCACGAGCATCATCGTCGACGAGATGGCGCAGATCAAATCCGACTACGCGGACAACGGCAAGGACACCCGCCGTTCCGCCATCGAGCACAACGCGTCCGACCTGGAAACGGAAGACCTGATCACGCCGCAGGACATGGTCGTGACCCTGTCGCACACGGGCTACATGAAGTCGCAGCCGATTTCCGAATACCGTGCGCAGAAGCGCGGCGGCCGCGGCAAGCAGGCGATGGCGACGAAGGACGAGGACTGGATCGACCAGCTGTTCATCGCGAACACGCACGACTACATGCTGTGCTTCAGCAACCGCGGCCGGATGTACTGGCTGAAGGTGTGGGAAGTGCCGCAGGGTTCGCGCAACTCGCGCGGCAAGCCGATCGTGAACATGTTCCCGCTGCAGGATGGCGAGAAGATCACGGTGATCCTGCCGCTGTCGGGCGAGAACTCGACGTTCCCGGAAGATCACTACGTGTTCATGTCGACGAGCCTCGGCACCGTCAAGAAGACGCCGCTGCGCGACTTCAGCAACCCGCGCAAGGCCGGCATCATCGCCGTCGACCTGGACGAGGGCGACTTCCTGATCGGCGCCGCGCTCACGGACGGCAAGCACGACGTGATGCTGTTCTCGGACGCCGGCAAGGCCGTGCGCTTCGACGAGAACGACGTGCGTCCGATGGGCCGTACCGCGCGCGGCGTGCGCGGCATGAACCTGGAAGAGGGCCAGAACGTGATCGCGCTGCTGGTCGCCGAGAACGAGCAGCAGTCCGTGCTGACCGCGACGGAAAACGGCTTCGGCAAGCGCACTCCGATCACGGAGTACACGCGCCACGGCCGCGGTACGAAGGGCATGATCGCGATCCAGACGTCCGAGCGCAACGGCAAGGTGGTCGCTGCGACGCTGGTCGACGAGACCGACGAGATCATGCTGATCACGACCGGCGGTGTCCTGATCCGGACCCGCGTGGCCGAGATCCGCGAGATGGGCCGCGCCACGCAGGGCGTCACCCTGATCGCGGTGGAAGACGGCACCAGGCTGTCCGGCCTGCAGCGCGTGGTCGAGACCGACCTCGAGGAAACGGAACTGGAGCCGGCACCGGAATAATCCGGACAGCCAGCCACGAAGCCGCCCTGACGCTTGCGTCTCGGCGGCTTTTTTTTCGTAATTCCCCCGAAATGGCAGCGGTTGAGGATTTTTTGCAAGTTTCGTGCGAAAATCGAGGAACCCGCATTGTCATGCCGGGATTGCAAGCCCCCGCACCAGCCATCATCAAGGACATCCGTGAAGAAAACTCTCGTCGCCATCGCCTCCGCCCTCGCCGTCACCTGCTCCTCCGCCGCGTTTGCCGCGACGCCGTCCGCCGACCCGGCCGTCGTTGCCGCCACCAAGCAGATGATGGCGTCGATGAAGATCCGCGACGTGATGCTGGCGTCGCTGAAGCAGGCGGACCAGCAGATGCCGGTCCAGATGGCCGCGTCGCTGAACGCGATGATCGACAGCGACGCGACGATGAGCGCAGAGAAGAAGGCCGAGGCGCACAAGAAGCTCAAGGAGGCGCTGCCGACGCTGACCGCGCAGACGCACGCGCTCTTCTCCGACCCGACCCTCGTCGACGACATGCTGGCCGAGATGGTGCCGCTGTACGCCGAGACCTATACGCTGGACGAGATCCGCCAGCTGTCCGCGTTCTACGCGTCGCCGCTGGGCCAGAAGATGCTGGCGAACATGCCGACGCTGATGACCCGCAGCATGGAGATCAGCCAACGCGTGATGATGCCGCGCGTCCAGAAGATGATGGCGCAGAGCGCACAAAGCATCGTCGGCAAATAAGGAGGAGACGATGACCCAGGTGTACAACTTCTCCGCCGGCCCGGCCGTCCTGCCGAAAGAAGTGCTGCGCCAGGCAGCCGAGGAAATGCTCGACTGGCACGGCAGCGGCATGTCCGTCATGGAGATGAGCCATCGCGGCCCCGAATTCATTTCGATCGCCAGGCAGGCCGAGGCCGACCTGCGCGAACTGCTGGCGATACCGGACAATTACAAGGTCCTGTTCCTGCAGGGCGGTGGCCTCGGCCAGAACGCCATCATCCCGTTGAACATGGTGGGCCGCAAACCGCAGCCTGCCACCGTCGACTTCGTCCACACCGGTTCGTGGTCCGGCAAGTCGATCAAGGAAGCCAGGCGTTATGCGAACGTGAACGTGGCTGCGTCGGGCGAAGCGAGCCGCTTCACCACCGTGCCGCCGCAGGAGACGTGGAAGCTGAGTGAAGACGCCGCGTATCTGCACCTGTGCACGAACGAGACCATCGACGGCGTGGAGATCGGTTACGTGCCCACGGTGCAAGGCGATACGCCGCTCGTCGTCGACATGTCGTCGCACATCCTGTCGCGCCAGGTCGACGTGTCGAAATACGGCGTGATCTTCGCCGGCGCGCAAAAGAATATCGGTCCGGCGGGCCTGACGATCACGATCGTGCGCGAAGACCTGCTCGGCCACGCGTTGCCGATCTGCCCGGGCGTGTTCAACTGGAGCGCGGTGGCCGAGGCGGAGTCGATGCTGAACACGCCGCCGACATATGGCATCTATATCGCGGGCCTCGTGTTCGCGCACCTGAAAAAACAGGGCGGCGTGGCCGAGATGGAACGCCGCAACATCGAAAAAGCGCGCCTGCTGTACGCGGCGCTGGACGCCGACGACTTCTACCAGAATCGTGTGGCGCCCGAATATCGCTCGCGCATGAACGTACCGTTCTACCTGCGCGATGAATCCTTGAACGAACAATTCCTGGCCGGCGCCAAAGCGCGCGGCCTGCTGCAACTGAAGGGCCACAAGTCCGTCGGCGGTATGCGGGCATCGATCTACAACGCGATGCCGATCGAGGGTGTGCAAGCCCTGGTCGATTATTTGAACGAGTTCGCGGGCCGCTAAGGCCATCGTTGCGGTTGGGTGCATGGGGTCCCTTCGCCCCAACCGGACATGCGAACCGCACCCCATGAGCAGACGATGACAGACAAACTCAAACCCCTGCGCGAACAGATCGATGCGATCGACGCGCAAATCCTCGAACTCCTTTCACGCCGCGGCAAGGTCGCGCAGGAAGTCGGCCACGTGAAGGCCGAGACGAACGCCCCCGTGTTCCGCCCCGAACGCGAAGCGCAGGTGCTGCGCGGCGTCGCCGAGCGCAATCCCGGTCCGCTGAAGAACCAGGACGTGCAGACCATTTTCCGCGAGATCATGTCGTCCTGCCGCGCGCTGGAAAAGCGCGTGACGGTCGCGTTCCTCGGCCCCACCGGCACGTTCAGCGAACAGGCCGTGTTCCAGCAGTTCGGCAGCGCCGTCGAAGGCCTGCCGTGCGTGTCGATCGACGAAGTGTTCCGCGCCACCGAGGCCGGCACCGCCGACTACGGCGTCGTCCCCGTCGAGAACTCGTCCGAGGGCGCCATCAACCGCACGCTCGACCTGATGCTCGCGACGACGACCATCATCAGCGGCGAAGTGTCGATCCCCGTGCACCACAGCCTGATGACGAAGACGGGCAGCATGGACGGCGTGAAGGTCGTGTGTGCCCATTCGCAGGCGCTCGCCCAGTGCCAGGTGTGGCTCAACCTGCACCATCCGGGCATCGAGCGCCGCGCCGTCGCGTCGAACGCGGAAGCGGCCGTGCTGGCGAGCCAGGATCCGACCATCGCGGCGATCGCGAGCGAGATGGCGGGCGAGCAGTACAAGCTGGGCGTCGTGCAGGCGCACATCCAGGATGACCCGCACAACCGCACGCGCTTCCTGATCATCGGCAGCCAGGCCACGGGCCCGTCCGGCAAGGACCGCACGTCGATCGTGCTGGCCGTGCCGAACAAGGCCGGTGCGGTCTACAGCCTGCTCGCGCCGCTCGCGAAGCACGGCGTGTCGATGACGCGCTTCGAATCGCGTCCCGCGCGCATCGGCACGTGGGAGTACTACTTCTACGTGGACGTCGAAGGCCATATCGCCGATGCCGCCGTCGGCCGCGCGCTCGACGAGCTCAAGGACAACGCCGCCTTCTTCAAGGTATTGGGATCCTATCCCGTCGGCCTCTGAATCACAGAATCATCCCATTACAGCCAAGAGAATCCCATGTCGCAATTCGGTCCCGATTACGTCCGCGCCATCGCCCCTTACCAGGCCGGCAAACCCATTTCCGAAGTCGCCCGCGAGTTCGGCCTCGATGAAGCCAATATCGTCAAGCTGGCGTCCAACGAAAACCCCTTCGGCATCCCCGAGTCGGCCAAGGCAGCGATGGCCGCCGCGGCTGCGGAACTCGGCCGCTACCCGGACGCCAACGGCTTCGAGCTGAAGGCCGCGCTGGCCAAGCGCTACGACGTGCCGGCCGACTGGATCACCCTCGGCAACGGCTCCAACGACATCCTCGAGATCGCCGCGCACGCGTTCGTGCAGAAGGGCCAGGCCGTCGTCTACTCGCAGTACTCGTTCGCCGTGTACGCGCTGGCCACGCAGGGCGTGGGCGCGCGCGGCATCGTGGTGCCGGCGAAGAACCACGGCCACGACCTCGATGCGATGGCGGCCGCCATCGACGCGGACACCCGTCTCGTCTACATCGCCAACCCGAACAACCCGACCGGCACGTTCATCGCCGCACCCGAGATCGAAGCGTTCCTGGCGAAGGTGCCGGCGTCCGTCGTCGTCGTGCTGGACGAGGCGTATAACGAGTACCTGGAGCAGAAGGACCAGTTCGAATCGACGCAGTGGGTCCGCAAATACCCGAACCTGATCGTCTCGCGCACCTTCTCGAAAGCGTATGGCCTCGCGGGCCTGCGCGTCGGTTTCGCCATCGCCCAGCCGGCCGTGACGGACCTGATGAACCGCATCCGCCAGCCGTTCAACGTCAATTCGCTCGCGCAGGCCGCCGCCATCGCGGCCCTGAACGACAAGGAATTCCTGCAGAAGGGCGCAGAAAACAACCGCGCCGGCTACCGGCAGCTGACCGCGGCATTCGATGAACTCAAGCTGGAATATGTCCCGTCGTACGGCAACTTCGTGCTCGTAAAAGTGGGCGAGGACGAGGGTGCCGGCGCGCGCGTGAACCTCGCGCTGCTGAAGCAGGGCGTGATCGTGCGTCCGGTCGGCGCGTACGGCCTGCCGCAATGGCTGCGCATCTCGATCGGCCTGCCGGAAGAGAATGCGCGTTTCGTGGAAGCGCTCAAGAAGGCCTTGAGCTGATGTTCGCGAAAGTCGTCATCGTCGGCGTCGGCCTGATCGGCGGCTCGTTCGCGCTGGGGCTGAAGGCGGCCGGCGCCGCGGGCCACATCGTCGGCCTGGGGCGCTCCGCGCAGGCGCTCGCGCGTGCGCGCGAACTCGGGATCATCGACGAGGCCGCGACGTCGCCGCAAGACGCCATGCGCGGCGCGGACCTCGTGCTGCTGGCGGCACCCGTCGCGCAGACGGGGGCCATCCTCGCATCGCTGCTGCCGCACCTCGAGCCGCAGACGATCGTCACGGACGCGGGCAGCACCAAGTCCGACGTCGTGGCGGCCGCGCGCGCCGCGCTGGGCGACAGGATCGCCCAGTTCGTCCCGGGCCACCCGATCGCCGGGCGCGAATCGAACGGCCCGGACGCGGCGATCCCGGATCTCTACCGCGGCAAGAAGACGGTGCTCGCGCCGCTGGCGGAAAATGCGCCGGAAGCCGTCGAGAAAGTGGCCGCCGCGTGGCGCACGTGCGGCGCCATCATCCACATGCTCACGCCGCAGGAACACGACAGGGTGTTCGCCGCGGTCAGCCACCTGCCGCACCTCCTCGCGTACGCGCTCGTCGACGACATCGCCAACAAGCCGCACGCGGACCTGCTGTTCCAGTACGCCGCCAGCGGCTTCCGCGACTTCACCCGCATCGCCGGGAGTTCTCCGGAAATGTGGCGCGACATCAGCCTCGCGAACCGCGACGCGCTGCTCGGCGAACTGGACGCCTATCTCGCTCAATTGACTCACCTTCGCGCGCGGCTCGCCGCCAACGACGGACCCGCGCTGGAGGCGACCTACGCCAACGCCCAGCGCGCCCGCCGCGCGTGGACCGAAGCGATCGAAACCGCGGAAAAACCGCCGCGGCCCGATCAGGAATCTGGAAAATGACACAAGCTAAAATCTATCCCCGGCACATCGACCTCGAACCCGTGATGCGCGTGCAAGGCACCGTACGCCTGCCGGGCTCGAAGAGCATCTCGAACCGCACGCTGCTGCTGGCCGCACTGTCCGAAGGCACGACGACCATCCACGACCTGCTCGCGTCGGACGACACGTCCGTCATGCTGGACGCCCTCAAGAAGCTGGGCATCCGGTGGGAGCAGATCGACGAGCGCACGCACGTCGTGCACGGCGCGGGCGGTAGGCTGCCCGTCGGCCAGGCCGACCTGTTCATGGGGAACGCGGGCACGGCGATCCGTCCGCTGACGGCGGCGCTGGCCGTGATCGGCGGCGACTACCTGCTCCACGGCGTCGAGCGCATGCACGAGCGGCCGATCGGCGACCTGGTCGACGCGCTGAACGCCGTCGGCGCCAACATCGAGTACACGGGCAATCCCGGCTATCCGCCGCTGCACATCCGCGCGGGCAAGGTGCAGCCGGACCGCATCGCCGTGCGCGGCAACGTGTCGAGCCAGTTCCTGACCGCGCTGCTGATGTCCGCACCGCTGATGGCGGTCGACAAGCCGGTCACCATCGAGGTCGTGGGCGAGCTGATTTCGAAGCCGTACATCGAGATCACGCTGAACCTGATGCGCCGCTTCGGCGTGACGGTCGGCCAGGACGGTTGGGCGTCGTTCACCGTGCAGCCGGGCCAGAAATACCAGAGCCCGGGCTGCATCCACGTCGAGGGCGACGCGTCGTCGGCGTCGTACTTCCTGGCCGCGGGCGCCATCGCCGGCGGTCCGGTGCGCGTGGAAGGCGTGGGCAAGGATTCCATCCAGGGCGACGTGCGTTTCGCCGACGCGCTGGAGCAGATGGGCGCCACGATCACGAAGGGCGACAACTGGATCGAAGCGAAATCGAACGGCGTCCTGAAAGCCATCGACGCGGACTTCAACCACATCCCGGACGCCGCGATGACGATCGCCGTCGCCGCGCTGTACGCGGACGGCACGAGCACGCTGCGCAACATCGCCAGCTGGCGCGTGAAGGAAACGGACCGCCTGGCCGCGATGGCGACAGAGCTGCGCAAGGTCGGCGCGACGGTGGAAGAGGGCCCGGACTATATCCGCGTGACGCCGCCCGACACGCTGTCGCATGCGACGATCGACACCTATGACGACCACCGGATGGCGATGTGCTTCTCGCTGGCGTCGCTGGATGGTGCCGCGCGCCGCGGCAACGCGATGCGCATCAACGATCCGAAGTGTGTGGCCAAGACGTTCCCGGATTACTTCGAAACGTTTTCCGGAATCGCGCAAGACACATTATCCTGATGGGATAACTGGTAACCACACAAAAGTACATGCCGAACTCGAATATTCCCGTCATTACGATTGACGGCCCGACCGCCTCGGGCAAGGGCACGGTGGCCCACAAGGTCGCCGACCGCCTGGGTTTCCACCTGCTGGATTCCGGCGCCCTGTATCGCCTGACCGCGCTGTCCGCACTGCGCCGCGGTACCGACCTGCGCGACGAGCACGCGCTCGCCAAGGTCGCCGAACACCTGCCCGTCCGCTTCAACGGCGGCCACATCTACCTGGGCACGGAAGAGGTGGGCAACGCCATCCGCCAGGAAGAAGTGGGCAATACCGCGTCGAAGATCGCCGCGCTGCCCGCCGTGCGCCAGGCGTTGTATGGCTTGCAGCTGAGCTTCCGCGAGACGCCCGGCCTCGTGGCCGACGGCCGCGACATGGGCACCGTGATCTTTCCTGGCGCACAGCTAAAAGTGTTCCTGACCGCAAGTGTTGAGGCACGTGCGCAACGCCGGTATAAGCAATTGATTGACAAAGGATTTTCTGCTAATATGGACGATCTGCTGGCGGATTTGCAGGCCCGCGACGCGCGCGATACCCAGCGCGCCGTGGCCCCGCTGGTGCCGGCGGAAGGGGCGCACATCCTCGATACCTCGCAGATGACGGCGGACGAAGCCGTCGAACAGGTACTCGCCTGGTACGCGCATCCCTGAACAGAATGCAGCAAGCGCCGCGAGCGGCGTGTAGGGTGCCCGGGACATCGTGTTCCGGGTGTTGTTTAACTTGACCCAGTTCAGATCGCATATAGCCGGTCTGCTGGCTAACATCTCAAAACTTATGGCTACTGCAGCAAATCAAGCAACCGGTATGGAAAGCTTCGCAGCACTCTTCGAAGAGTCGCTGGCGCGTCAAGACATGCGTTCGGGCGAAGTCATCTCCGCCGAAGTCGTGCGTCTGGATCACAACTTCGTGATCGTCAACGCCGGCCTGAAATCGGAAGCTTTCATCCCCATCGACGAATTCAAGAATGACCAGGGCGAACTGGAAGTCAAAGTTGGTGACTTCGTTTCCGTGGCCATCGAATCGCTGGAAAATGGTTTCGGCGATACCATCCTGTCGCGCGACAAGGCCAAGCGCCTGGCATCGTGGCTGGCTCTGGAAAAAGCAATGGAATCGGGCGAGATCGTCACCGGTACCGTGAACGGCAAAGTCAAAGGCGGTCTGACCGTCCTGACCAACGGCATCCGCGCATTCCTGCCGGGTTCGCTGGTCGACACCCGTCCGGTCAAGGACACGACCCCGTTCGAAGGCAAGACCCTGGAATTCAAGGTCATCAAGCTGGACCGCAAGCGTAACAACGTCGTGCTGTCGCGTCGCGCCGTCATCGAAGCATCGATGGGCGAAGAGCGTGCGAAGCTGATGGAAACGCTGAAGGAAGGCACCGTCGTCACCGGCGTCGTCAAGAACATCACCGACTACGGTGCGTTCGTCGACCTGGGCGGCATCGACGGCCTGCTGCACATCACCGACCTGGCATGGCGTCGTGTGCGTCACCCGTCGGAAGTCCTGTCGGTTGGTCAAGAGATCACCGCTAAGGTCCTCAAGTACGATCAGGAAAAGAACCGCGTCTCGCTGGGCGTCAAGCAACTGGGCGACGATCCGTGGACCGGCCTGTCGCGTCGCTACCCGCAAGGCACCCGCCTGTTCGGCAAGGTCACGAACCTGACCGACTACGGTGCGTTCGTGGAAGTCGAGCAGGGCATCGAAGGCCTGGTGCACGTCTCGGAAATGGACTGGACCAACAAGAACGTGGCTCCGAACAAGGTTGTCCAGCTGGGCGACGAAGTCGAAGTCATGGTCCTGGAAATCGACGAAGAGCGTCGTCGTATCTCGCTGGGCATGAAGCAGTGCAAGGCGAATCCGTGGGACGACTTCGGCATGACCCACAAGAAGGGCGACAAGGTCAAAGGCCTGATCAAGTCGATCACCGACTTCGGCGTGTTCATCGGCCTGCCGGGCAACATCGACGGCCTGGTGCACCTGTCCGACCTGTCGTGGACCGAAGCCGGCGAAGAAGCCGTCCGCCGCTTCAAGAAGGGCGACGAGCTGGAAGCCGTCGTCCTGGCGATCGACGTCGAGCGCGAGCGTGTCTCGCTGGGCGTCAAGCAGCTGGAAGGCGACCCGTTCAACAACTTCGCTTCGCTGAACGACAAGGGCACCCTGGTCACCGGCACCGTGAAGTCGGTCGAGCCGAAAGGCGCCGTGATCCAGCTGAACGACGAAGTCGAAGGCTACCTGCGCGCTTCGGAAATCTCGCGCGACCGCGTGGAAGATGCCGGCACCCACCTGAAAGTGGGCGACAAGGTCGAAGCCCTGGTCATCAACATCGACCGCAAGGCACGCAGCATCCAGCTGTCGATCAAGGCCAAGGACAACGCCGACACTCAGGAAGCCATGCAGAAGCTGGCTTCGGACAACAGCGCAGCAACCGGCACCACCTCGCTGGGCGCCCTGCTGAAGGCCAAGTTCGACAATAAAGGCTAATCACCGAGAGTGAGCAGATGACCAAGTCCGAGCTGATCAACCGCCTGGCCGAGCGCTATTCTCAGCTGGTGGCAAAAGACGCCGAGTTCGCCGTCAAGACCATCCTCGATGCGATGACCAACGCTCTCGCGAGCGGCCAGCGCATCGAGATCCGGGGTTTCGGCAGCTTTGCCCTGAACAGCCGGCCGCCCCGCATCGGCCGCAACCCGAAGTCCGGCGACAAGGTGATGGTGCCCGAAAAACGGGTGCCCCACTTCAAACCGGGCAAGCAGTTGCGCGAGCGAGTGGATGCGATGGTCGGGCAACCGATCATCGAAGACTGATCCGTCTGCGACAGACTCACAAAACGGCGTCCTTCGGGGCGCCGTTTTTTTTGTAGCCGGGCACTCGTGGGAATACAATGGTCTTGCCATTTCCCACGCGTTGCACAGACCTCGGCCATGAAACAGAAAGAATTACGGCTGGCAATCGTATTCTTCGGCGGCGTGTCGCTGGCCGTCTACCAGCATGGCATCAACCGCGAAATCCTGAACCTCGTGCGCGCGTCGAAATGGTATCGCCGGCACGACGGCTCCCCCTCCATGCACGACCACTATCCCGACGAGCCGGAACACTCGACGGGCGACGTCTATCTGCAGTTCCTTGAAACGGTCGGCAAGCAACTCGATTTGCAGGTGATCGTCGACGTGGTGTCCGGCGCCTCGGCCGGTGCGATGAATGGCGTTGCGCTGGGCAGGGCGCTCGCGCACGATCTCAGCCTGGCACCGTTGACGGACATGTGGCTGGCCGACGCCGATATCGGACAATTGCTGCACGCCGACGCCAAGGCCAGGCGCTGGAGCAAATGGTTTTTCTGGCCCTTCGTGCGGCCGCTCTTGTCCCGGCTGAAACGCGAAGGCCTCATCATCGGCCCCATCGATCGCGAAATGCAGGAACGGGCGTCGATGTTCCTCCGTTCGCGCTGGTTCAAGCCGCCGCTCGACGGCCGCCGCCTTGCTTCCCTGATCCTCGACGGCCTCACCGCCATGGAGCGCGCCGTTGCGGGCAGCGAATCGCTGCTGCCTCCCGGCACGCGGCTCGACCTGCTGGTCACGGCGACGGATTTCCGCGGCCTCGACCGCTCGATCTTCATCCACGACCCGCCCGTGCTCACCGAGCGCGAGCACAGGCGTCCGTTCCACTTCCAGCTGTATCACGAAAAAAGCGGGCACCTGCGCAGCGACTTCGATCTCGACAGCGTCCCGTCGCTCGCGTTCGCCGCACGCGCATCCGCATCGTATCCCGGGGCGTTTCCGCCGGCCCGGATCCGTGAAGTCGACGACCTGCTGGCCGCGCGCCACCGGCCGTGGCCCACGCGTGCGCAATTCATCCAACACAACTTTGGCGGCTATCGGGATCAACGCAAGGACCCCGAAGATGCCGTGCTGGTCGACGGCAGCATCCTCGACAACAAACCGATCAAGGCCACGCTGGACGCGATCCGCACGCACAGCGCGTTCCGCGAGGTCGATCGCCGGCTGATCTTCATCGACCCGCACTCCCAGCTCGACAAGCCGCCGCCCGGAACGGACGTGCCGGGTTTCTTCGCGACCTTGCGTGGGGCATTGTCCGACCTGCCGCGCACCGACCCGACCTACAAGGAACTGGCGGACGTCGGGCGCTACAACAAGCAGGTGCGGCGCCTGAAACAGGCGATTGCCTACGCCCGGCCGCAGGTCGCGAAACTGGTCGACGAGGTCACCGAAGGCAAGGCCCGGGGCCGCTACACCGTCAGCGATCTCCGGCATTGGCGCCTCAGCTCGACCAACGCGCTGGCCACCACGCCGATCGTCTACGATTCGTTTCTCCGCACGCTGGTGCTGGAGGCGCTGGATTTCGTCGCCGAACTGATCGCCGGCGCGTGCGGCTTTTCCCGCGAATCGACCCCCTCGCACCGCGTGCAGGAGGCGATCGAACTGTGGGCCGAGCGCCATGCCATCCTCCTTGCCGACTCCTATTACGCGGCGGAAAACGCCTATGAAAACGTCGACATGCCCGCGTTTGCCAAGATGACGATCGACTTCGGCGTCGTGTACAAGAAACGCCGCCTGAATTTCGTGCTCCACGAGATCAGCGACCTGTATGACGCGACGGCCGCGGAAGACCTCGACCTCATCAAGATCCAGGTCCACAAACTCATCGATGCCTTGTCGATGTACGACAATGCCGGTTTCCTCAGCGAGCGCGCGGTTGCCATGTGCCGCACGCTGTTCGCGCCCGAGACTCCCAGCCGGGTGGATGTCGAGCAGTTCGTCGCCGAGCGGGACGCGGAGCTGACCGCCCTGGTCCGGCGCCTGGGCATCGAATGCGACCTGGCGGGCCGGAACGACGACGCCGATACGCTGCTGTCGTCGGGGCTGGTACAGAATCTCGAGCCGCGCTACCGTACGGCGATCCTCACCGGCTACCTCGGCTATTTTTACTGGGACGTCATCCTGCATCCGGCCGTCACCGCACTGGCGCTGGAAACCGGACCGATCGAAGAGATCCTGGTCGACCGCATCAGCCCGGACGACGCGCCCGGCCTGGCGCCGCCCGGCAACCCGCGCGTCCTGCTGGGTGGAACGTTTGCCGGCTTCGGCGGTTTTCTCAACCGGGCGACGCGGGAAAACGACTACCTGTGGGGCCGGCTGCATGCGGTCGACCGGCTGTTCGACATCTTGAACAGCACACTGCCGAACACCATCCGGGCCACGATCGACCTGCATGCCCTGAAGAAGGCGGGATTCGAATGCGTGATGGCGGAGGAGGCGCAGCGGCTGCATCTCGTGCCGGACCTGGTGTCCCGGCTGCGCGCCGCGATCGCCGCGTTTTGAGGCTGAAATTGGCAAAGATGTAACCGCGCATTGCAGCCCCGATGCCGTTCGTGCAACCCACGTATAATCACGCCGCATGCGCACAACGGCCGGGCCAGCCGTCCTAGGAATATCGTTACAAATATGCGACACTGCGCATTTGCCGTCTTTTCATTCGGGACCTGCTGATGAAACTCGTCTCCACCATCGTCGGATGCCTGCTGTTCGTCCTGTTCTTCAGTTTTGCCCTGAAGAACACGCACCAGGTCGACCTGCATTTCTTCCTGAATTACGAGGTGCGGGGACCGCTGGTGCTGATGCTGCTCGCGTTTTTCATCGCCGGCGCCTTCCTCGGCATCCTGGCGGTGACGCCGACCGTGTTCCGGCACCGCCGCGAAAGCTCGCAGCACAAGCACACGATCCAGGCCCTGCAGAGCGCGGCCGGCACCGCCGTCAATGCGCCGCAGCCGGACAGCGTCGCGCCGCGCGGCTGACTGTAACCCAGTAATCAATAAAAACAAGATATGGAATTTGAAATCTGGTGGCTGCTCGGCATCCCCGTCTTTTTTGCCCTCGGCTGGATCGCCGCCCGCGTCGACATCAAGCAACTCGTCTCCGAATCGCGCAGCCTCCCGCGCGGCTATTTCAAGGGCTTGAATTTCCTCCTCAACGAGCAGCCGGACAAGGCCATCGACGCGTTCATCGAGATCGTCAAGCTCGATCCCGAAACGGCCGACATGCACTTCGCGCTGGGTAACCTGTTCCGCCGCCGCGGCGAGACGGAGCGTGCGATCCGCGTCCACCAGAACCTCCTGTCGCGTCCCGACCTGCCGATCGAGCAGCAGGTGCACGCGCAGTACGAACTCGGGATGGACTACCTGAAGGCGGGCCTGCTGGACCGCGCCGAAGAGACGTTCAACCTGCTCGTCGACACGCAATACGGCGTGCAGGCCCGGCGCGCGCTGCTGGAGATCTTCCAGCGCGAAAAGGAATGGCGCCGCGCGATTGCCGCCGCCGAGGGCCTGATGGAATCCGGCGCGGGCGCGCACCACAAGGAAATCGCGCAGTTCTATTGCGAGCTGGCGCAGGACGCCCTCGTGCACATGCAGTCCGAAGAAGCGAAGGCGCTGCTGGACAAGGCCCTGCAGGCCGACCGCAAGAGCGTGCGCGCGACGATGCTGTGCGGCGATGCGCTCAAGGCCGAAGGCGACATCGAGGGCGCGCTGAAGACGTGGCGCCGCGTGGAGCAGCAAAGCGTCCCGCACGTGGCGCTCGTCGCCGCGCGCCTGATGGATGGCTACCGCGCCGTCGGCCGCCCGCAGGAAGGCGTCAACCTGCTGCGCTCCTACCTGGAAGAAGCGTCGTCGATTGACCTGATCGAGGTCGTCTTCAAGGCCGTCATTGAACTCAACGGCGTGGACGCTGCCAAACAGCTGGTGGTGGAAGAGCTGCGCCGCAATCCGACCCTGCTCGGTCTCGACAAGCTGCTGGAAGCGCGCCTGATGGATGCGCCGGCGAACGTGTGGGAAGAGCTGTCGATGGTGAAGAACCTGGTGCACGGCTACACGCAGAAGCTGGCGCGCTACCAGTGCAGCCATTGTGGTTTCAAGGCGCGCCAGTATTACTGGCAATGCCCGGGGTGCAGCAAGTGGGAGACTTACCCGCCGCGCCGTACCGAAGAACTGAACGTGATGAACTAAGTAGAAGCCAAACCCATGAAGATTACGATTATCGGCACCGGCTACGTCGGCCTCGTGACCGGCGCCTGCCTGGCGGAACTCGGCAACGACGTCTTTTGCCTCGACGTCGACCAACGCAAGATCGACCTGCTGAACAACGGCGGCATCCCGATCCACGAGCCGGGCCTGGAAGAAGTCGTCGCGCGCAACCGCGCCAGCGGCCGCCTGCAGTTCTCGACCGACGTCGCCGCCAGCGTCGCGCATGGCCAGCTCCAGTTCATCGCCGTCGGCACCCCGCCGGACGAAGACGGTTCCGCCGACCTGCAGTACGTGCTGGCCGCCGCCCGCAACATCGGCCGCCACATGGACGGCTACAAGGTCATCGTCGACAAGTCCACGGTGCCCGTCGGCACGGCCGACCGCGTCGCCGCGGCGCTGCGCGAAGAATTGCGCAACCGCGGCGAGGAAAGCATGGAATTCGCCGTCGTCTCGAACCCGGAGTTCCTGAAGGAAGGCGCCGCCGTCGAAGACTTCATGCGTCCGGACCGCATCGTCATCGGCCACGACGACAGCCCCGCGGGCCAGCGCGCGCGCGACCTCATGAAGCTGCTGTACGCGCCGTTCAACCGCAACCACGAGCGCGTCTACTGGATGGACGTGCGCTCGGCCGAGTTCACGAAATACGCGGCCAACGCGATGCTCGCGACCCGCATCTCGTTCATGAACGAACTGGCCAACCTCGCCGACCAGGTGGGCGCCGACATCGAAGCCGTCCGCCACGGCATCGGCTCCGATCCGCGCATCGGCCACAGCTTCCTGTACGCGGGCGCCGGCTACGGCGGCTCGTGCTTCCCGAAAGACGTGCAGGCGCTCGAGCGCACCGCGCGCCAGTACGACCAGGAACTCCTGATCCTGCGCGCCGTGGAAGCCGTCAACGACCGCCAGAAGCAGGTGCTGGGCCGCAAGGTCGTGCAGCGCTTCGGCGACGACCTGACGGGCATGACATTCGCCGTCTGGGGCCTCGCGTTCAAGCCGAACACGGACGACATGCGCGAGGCACCGTCGCGCGTGCTGCTGAAGGAATTGATCGAGCGGGGCGCCAGCGTCGCCGTGCACGATCCGGTCGCGATGGAAGAAGCGCAGCGCGTGCTGGCGCTGGACCTCTCCGAAGCCCAGCTGGCCCGCGTCGACTTCAAGAAGACGCCGATGGAAGCGCTGGATGGCGCGGAGGCACTCGTCATCGTCACCGAATGGAAGGCGTTCCGCAGCCCGGACTTCGAGCAGATCAAGGCGCGCCTGAAGCACCCGGTGATCATCGACGGCCGCAACCTGTTCGAGCCGCCGCTGATGACGGGCCTGGGCATCGAGTACCACGGCATCGGCCGTTCCGTCTTGACAGGCAAGTGAGGTCGGCATGAGCATTAACCCGAGCCGCCTGCTGCCGACCGACAGCTACCGCCAGGCCGAAGCCCCCCAACTGGAAAGCGTGCGCCTGCTCGTCGTCGGCGACGTCATGCTCGACCGCTACTGGTTCGGCGACGTCTCGCGCATCTCCCCGGAAGCGCCGGTGCCCGTCGTGCGCATCGAGCGCCGCGAAGAGCGCCTGGGCGGCGCCGCCAACGTCGCGCGCAACGCCGCGGCCCTGGGCACGCACTGCGGCCTGCTGGGCGTCGTCGGCGCCGACGAGGCGGGCGACCACGTCGAACGCATCCTGCGCGAATCGAGCATCCACAGCTACCTCAAGCGCGACGAGGCGATCTCCACGATCATCAAGCTGCGCGTCATCGGCCGCCAGCAGCAGATGGTGCGCATCGACTTCGAGGATGCGCCCACCGAAACGATCCTGCGCGACAAGCTCACGCAGTTCAAGGCGCTGCTGCCGGACTACGACGTGATCATCCTGTCCGACTACAACAAGGGCAGCCTCGTGAACGTGGCCGAGATGATCCGCGCCGCGCGCGCGGCCGGCAAGACCGTCATGGTCGACCCGAAGGGCGACGATTTCACGCCGTACGCGGGCGCCACGATGCTCACGCCGAACAAGTCGGAACTCAAGCGCATCGTCGGCAGCTGGAAGACGGAAGAGCAGCTGACGGAAAAGGCCCAGAAGCTGCGTACGGACCTCGGCCTGGAAGCGCTGCTGCTCACGCGTTCGGAAGAGGGCATGAGCCTGTACACGGCCGATGAGGTCCTGCACGTGCACGCGGACGCGCGCGAGGTGTTCGACGTCTCCGGCGCCGGCGATACCGTCATCGCGACGATGGCCGCCATGCTGGGTGCGGGCGTATCGCTGCCGGAAGCGCTGGCGACGGCGAACCGCGCGGGCGGCATCGTCGTCGGCAAGCTGGGTACGGCGACCGTCACGCGCGACGAACTGTTCGCGCAGCGGCGCAAGGATGACGGCCACGCCTGATTGCGACGTCGCAAAGCAGGCCGTCAACCTAACCTCGTTTCGATCCGTTATGGCAACAGGCGGCCACCCTGGCCGCCGTCCAAGCCAACGATAATGGAGAAAAAACGATGATCAAGAAGCTGATGCTTGCAGTCGCCACGCTGGTGGCGTCGATGGGCTTTGCGTTCGCCCAGGTGGACGTCAACAAGGCCGATGCCGCCGCGCTGGATTCGGTCAAGGGCGTCGGTCCGGCCATGTCGAAGGCAATCATCGACGAGCGCACCAAGGCCGGTCCGTTCAAGGACTGGGCCGACTTCCAGAAGCGCGTGAAGGGCGTGGCCGACAAGCGCGCCGCCCAGCTGTCGAAAGCGGGCCTGCAGGTGAATGGCCAGGCCAAGGACGGCGCACCGGCGACGGCGACGGCCAAGCCGGAAGCCAAGCCGGAAGCCGCCAAGCCCGCCAAAGCCGGTGCCAAGCCGGCCGATGCGAAGGCCAAGCCGGAAGCGGCCAAATCGGCGACCTGATCCTTCGCACGCCACATGAGAACCCCGCCCGGTGCGGGGTTTTTTGTGTTTGTACAAAAGTATTTCGGTTGGCGGTCCCATACGCGCCCCTTCAACTCGGATTAGAATGTCGGTTTCGCGTTCGCAAAGAGTAGGCAATGGCATACAAGACCATCGAAGACACGATCGGCAATACCCCGCTGGTGCAGCTGGTGCGCATCCCCGGGCCGGAAGCGGCGGCCCGCAACAACGTCATCCTCGGCAAGCTCGAAGGCAATAACCCGGCGGGTTCCGTGAAGGACCGCGCGGCGATGTCGATGCTGCGCGGGGCCGAGGCGCGCGGCCAGATCAAGCCCGGCGACACGCTGATCGAGGCGACGAGCGGCAACACGGGGATCGCGCTGTCGATGGCGGCCGCGATCCGCGGCTACAAGATGGTGCTGGTCATGCCGGACAACCTGTCCATCGAGCGCCGCCAGAGCATGGCCGCGTACGGCGCCCAGATCATCCTGACGCCGAAGACGGGCGGCATGGAATACGCGCGCGACCTCGCCGAGCAGATGCAGAAGGACGGCCAGGGCATCATCCTCGACCAGTTCGGCAACCAGGACAACCCGCGCGCCCACTACGAAACGACCGGTCCGGAAATCTGGCGCGACACGGAAGGCCGCGTCACCCACTTCGTCAGTGCGATGGGCACCACCGGCACGATCATGGGGGTGTCGCGCTACCTGAAGGAGCAGAACGAGGCGGTCCGCATCATCGGCGCGCAGCCGGAGGAAGGGTCGTCGATCCCCGGCATCCGCAAATGGCCGGAAGCCTATCTGCCGAAGATCTTCGATAAATCGCGCATCGACCAGGTCGAGAGCGTGACCCAGGCCGCTGCGGAACAGATGGCGCGCCGCCTGGCGGCCGAAGAGGGTATTTTCTGCGGTATTTCCGCGGCCGGCGCCTGCGAAATCGCGTTGCGTATCTCGCAGACGGTGGAGAATGCGACGATCGTGTTCATCGTCTGCGACCGCGGTGATCGTTATCTGTCGACGGGTGTGTTCCCCGCCTGATTGTTTGCTTGCCCGGCGCGGGTTCTCGGCGCTGGGTCTCCCCATCCCGCTTCCGATGCGGGGAAAAACTATCCCTGGTCCGGCAACCGATCGCGCAGGAGGCCGGCAGAGTCGGGCGGTGCGGCGGCGTCAGTGGCCGCCGTCCGGTCCGGTGTTTGCCATTGTTACTCGGCGCTGCCGCCAGTGCTGTCCTTGTCCTTCGGCTTGAACTGCTTGTCGCTGATACGGAACTTGGCGCGGCGGTCACCCATCAGGTAGCGCAGGTCGCGGATCGACAGATCGGAGACTTCGTGCATGCGGATCAGCAGCGAAGCGCCGACCGGCAGGCGGTGGTGGCGGATCTTCGAGATCACCGGCGGCGCAACTTCCAGGGCGCGCGACAGTGCTGCGTCGTTCTTCAGGCGCAGGTTCTCGATCAGGGTGTCGAGCAGGCGATTCGGGTTGTATTGCAGCAGTTCGTCGTTTTCCGAATCGCTGTTCATATCGATACCGACTTGGTTCGTCATGATTCACTATTCCTATGAGGGTTTGTCAGAGCTCGCGGCGAACTTCCACGTCCTGTAAGGATATGAAAGTTTCTACTAAATTATACAACTAATTTCCAATTTAGTACTTAAGAGCAATAAATATCAGTGGCTTTCGTTGAGTTCGTTGTCCCATCGCAACAATAGCCGCAATGCAATTCTCTCACAAACTCACTGAGAATATCATTGTTTTTTATTTAAACTTAAGTGTAGAGCAATTAACGATGCGCCGCCGCACGTTTAGGAATTGAATGGTGGAATGACAACTTGAGAGGGGGTATCGGGGGAGATGCTATGTTTCTCAGAAGAACTGTCTTGGAGAAATAAGCATACCCCTAGGGAGTATAAGGTTGTCACGACGGCATGACTCAGCCGTTTTTATGACAATGCTGTTACAAACTGATACAAAGTTGTTGGTGCCAGAACACTAGATCCCGCGCGCCAACCGCACCGCACGGCCCAATTCGACCACCGACATGGCATAGAAATAACTGCGGTTGTATTTAGTGATAGCAAAAAAGTTAGCGTTTGCTACCCAATACTCCGTCGGGTCGGCCCCATTTTGTAAATCGACGAGGCCGTACAGGCGGCCATCCGGCAGGGCGGTGCGCGTGGCGACGCCGGCGCCGTCCAGCTCGGCCGGCTGGTAGCGCGCTTCCAGGCCGCCCAGCAGCCCTTGCCAGGCAAGGCTGGGTGCCACGTCGGCCGGGAACACGGCCGGTCCCGTGTTGTTGCGATCCCAGCCGTGCTGGACGAGGAAGTTGGCCACGCTGCCGATCGCATCCGCAGCCGAGCCGCGCAGGTCGACGATGCCGTCGCCATCGAAGTCCACGCCATATTTCAGGATATTGCCCGGCATGAACTGTGGCATGCCGACGGCGCCCGCGAACGAGCCCAGCAGCGAGAACGGGTCGATGTTTTCCTTGCGCGCGAGCAGCAGCGCGTGTTCCAGCTCGCCGCGGAAGAACGCCATCCGGTCGGCGCGGTTCGGCGCTTCCGGGTAGGCGAAGGCGAGGGTGGTGAGCACGTCGACGACGCGGAAACGGCCCGTGTCGCGGCCATAGATCGTTTCCACGCCCAGGATGCCGACGATGATCTCGGCCGGCACGCCATAGGTCGCCTCGGCGCGCGCGAGGAGGTCGGCGTTCTCGTTCCAGAAGCGCACGCCGGCGTTGATGCGGATCGGCTCGATGAAGCGGTCGCTGTAGGCTTGCCAGTTCTTCGGCTTGCCGGGCGGCGCCGGTTTGACCAGCTGGACGGCGGAATCGATGAAGCGTGCCCGTTTGATCACATCCTCGATCTGCGCGCGCTCGAACCCGTTGCGGGCGACGATGTCGTCCTCGAAATCGCGCACGGCCTGCCAGTCGCTGAAATTGACGGCCTCGCCGTCGTAGTCGATCGTGGGACGGGCGGGAGCGGCGGGTTTCGCCTTCTTGCCGGATTTTTTCGTCGCCTTAGCGGACTTGGCCGTGGGTTTGGCGTGGTGGAGCGAGGATGCGGCGGCCGCATCCGCCACCGGCCCGGCGCCGACGGCCAGGGCAAGCAGCAGGGAAACGAAGGATTTCATCGAACTCGGGACAGCAAATCTCTCAGGATGGGAACGAGGCCGGTGCCCGGACTCTGCGGTCCGTAGCGGTAGGCGCTGTAGCGGCGCAGGAATTCCGTTGCGGCCGCGCCAGTCTCGGGAGCCAGGCCGGCAGCGGCGAGACGCTGCGCATACGCGGTCGGCCCTTCGTCCGGCGCACGCGGCAGGCCAAGCTGGCCGAGGCGCTGGCACAGGACCGAGTATAGCGCATCGACGGGGTCGGCTTTTCGCCTGTGCGAGAATTTTTTTACCAGGAACAACAGGGCGCAGAGCATGGCGACCAACGCCAGGCTTTGCCAATGGGACAATCCTTCTTGCAAGCGTTGCACGAGATGCTGCTGGCGCTGCGGCGTGTAGTTCAGTACCCACTGGTTCCAGCCGTTGTTGACGGCGCCAATGGCATAGCGGACGCGGCCCAGCAGGGAGTCCGGATCGGGCTGCAGCAGCCGGCCCAGGCCTTCGAAGCCGAACGGCGCCGGCGGCGGCAGCGCGCTCGCCAGGCTGCGCTGCACGCGGTCCGGCGCCACGGCGGCCGTCGGGTCGACGCGCACCCAGCCGCGCCGCGGCAGCCACACCTCGGCCCACGCATGCGCATCCGACTGGCGCACGGTGAGGTAGCCGTCGATCGGATTCATGTCCCCGCCCTGGTAGCCTGTGACGACGCGCGCCGGCACGCCGGCCGAGCGCATCAGGAACACGAAGGCGCCCGCGTAGTGCTCGCAAAAGCCGGCGCGCGTGCCGTACAGGAAGTCGTCGATCGAATCCCGGCCCGGCAGCAGCGGCGGCTGCAGCGTGTAGACGAAGCCGCCTTCGGCAAACAGGCGCAGCACGGCCGTCACGCGGCGCGCCGGATCCAGTTCGGACGCCAGTGCCTGGCCCATCGCACGTGTCCGCGGATTCAGGCCGTAGGGCAGCATCAGCCATTGCCCGTCGACGGGCGACGCGTCCGGCTGCAGGCTGTAGTGCACGAAGGAGATGAGGTCGTAGCGGACGCGCTCGGCGATCGGGTCGAGCGACTGGAACTCCAGCTCGCCGGACAGCGTGACGCCGTGTCCGGGCAGCTCGGGGATGGCGCGCGGCATCTCGAGCGCGAACAGCCAGCGCGTGTTCGACGGTTCCAGCGTGACCTGGTAGCCGACCGGTGTGCCGCCCACGGACAGGGCCAGCGGCTGCGGGCGCGTGTGGCGCGATGGCCGCACCCGCGTCCAGGTGCGGCCGTCGTAGCTGCCCAGCACGGGGCCGCGCCAGTACAGCTCGCGCTGCGCGGGCACGGGCCCATCGAATTTCACGCGGAACGCGACCTCTTCCGACTGTGCCAGGTTCGACATCTGGCCGGGTGCCATCGTGTCGGACAGGCCGCTCTTCGCGCTGTGCGACGGGTCCGGCATGCCCCACAGCGGCCCTTCGATGCGCGGGAACAGGACGAACGCGGCGCCCGCCAGCGGCAGCGCCAGCCCGAGCAGTTTCGTACCCATCCACAGGCGCGTACGCAACGGAGGCACGGCGCCCGTCAGCTGGAACGACAACTGCGTGGCGAGCAGCGCCACGAGGGAGGCCAGCATCAGCAGCGCCGTCGGGATCGTCTGCGAATAAAAGAAATTGGTGAGTACGAGGAAATAGCACAGGAACACGACGACGAACAGGTCGCGCCGCGCATGCATTTCGAGCATCTTGAAGGCGACGAGAAGGACGAGCATGGCGACGCCCGCATCGCGTCCCAGCAGGGTGTGATAACTCTGCAGCACGCCGAACATGGCCGCGGCCGCGATGGGCACGAGGATGACATTGGGAGGCATGCGCCGGCCCAGCAGCGTGATGGCGGCGCGCCAGGCCAGCGTGGCCCCGCACAGCAGGCTCACCCACAGGGGCAGGTGGGCCGCGTGCGGCGCCAGCACGAGCAGGCTGCTGGCGATCAGCAGCAGCGTGTCCTGCTTGTCCCGTGACAGGGGTGTCTTCACGCCGGTTCCTCCGGCAAGCCGTACAACGCCAGCGCGCGCAGGCAGGCCGCCTGGTGCGCGGTGCCGAGGGCCGCATCGTAGCGGATGCGGCCGAGGATAAAGCCGTAGGGCAGGGCGCGCTGCTCCGCTTCCAATACCCAGCGGACCATGCGCGCGAGGCGCAGCTCCACGTCGAGCCGCGGCGGCAGCGCGTCGAAGTCGAGGACCAGCTCGTCCACCGTGCCGCCCTCGAAATGCTTGGTGACGAGCTGGCCGCCCAGTTCCGGATCGAGGCGCGCGATCTGGCGCCAGGCGAGGTGGCGCAGCGGGTCGCCGGGCTGGTAGCTGCGCACCCCGCCGAAGTTTTCGTAATCATCGGCGCTGACGGTGCTGCCCGCGCCGTCCGGGCTGGGACGGCCCAGCATCGGCAGCGGCGGCGCATCCTGCTCGGGGAACGGGTAGACGAGGGCGCGGCTGTCCGGCTGCCACCAGCTCCACGCGCGGAACAGGCCGAGCGGGAAGTGCGTGGACAGGCGCACGCGGGGCGGACGCATCCAGCCGCGCGCGCTGGTTGCCGTGCGCAGCACGAGCGTCGTGCTGCCGCCGGCCGGCACGTCGATGGCCTGCCTCGGCTCGGGCACGTGCTCGAAATCGATCCAGACGGCGTAGCGCGCGAGTCGCGTCGGGTTCTCGACGCGCAGTTCGAACGGCGCGTCCTCGCCGGCATACACGTCGGGCGCGCGGCCGGGACTCAGCACGAGGCCGGCCAGGTTGCGCGTCGTCTGCACCATGTCGACGAGGGCGCACGCGCCGGCGAGGAACGTGAGGCCGAAGCCGAGGCCCAGGTTGTAGTTGATCGAGCCGATCAGGAGGACGAGCAGCAGCGCGCAAAAGCCGAGGCCGGCACGCGTGGGCAGGATGTAGACGCGCCTCTGGTTCAGCAGCACGCTGCCCTTGTCGCGGGCCGTCGCGCGCGTACGCCAGTTGGCGCGCTTGCGATCCAGCCAGCCGCCGGGCCGTGCCATCGCTTGATCGGCTGTTCCGGCCATCAGACCGGGACCGATTTCTGCAGCTGCAGCACGAGGTCGCGGCTGGCCATCGCCACGCCCTGCGCGGACCGCAGCGGCCGCAACCGGTGCGCACACACGGGCACGAGCAGGGCCTGGATGTCTTCCGGGATGACGTGGTCGCGGCCTTCCAGCGCGGCCCATGCGCGTGCGGCCTGCAGCAGCGCCAGCGTGGCGCGCGGCGACAGCCCTTCCGCGAAAAGTTTTCCGGAGCGCGATGCCTGCGCGAGGGCTTGCAGGTAGTCGATGAGCTTGTCGGAGGCGTGGATCGCGCGCAGCGCGCGCTGGGCGTCCAGCAATTCTTCCGGCCGCATCACGGGAGCGATGGTCTTGAGCATCGCGCGCCGGTCCTCGCCCATCAGCAGGGCGCGCTCGGCGGCGGCGTCCGGATAGCCGAGCGACAGGCACATCAGGAAGCGGTCGAGCTGGGATTCCGGCAGCGGGAACGTGCCGACCTGGTGCGCGGGGTTCTGCGTTGCGATGACGAAGAAGGGTTCCGGCAGCGCGCGGGTGACGCCGTCGGCCGTCACCTGCCGCTCTTCCATCGCTTCCAGCAGGCCCGACTGCGTCTTGGGCGTGGCGCGGTTGATCTCGTCCGCGAGCAGCACCTGGGTGAAGATCGGGCCGGGGTGGAAAACGAAGCCGTTCTTTTCGCGCTCGTAGACGGAGATGCCGGCAACGTCGGCGGGCAGCAGGTCGCTCGTGAACTGGACGCGGTTGAACTTCAGGCCCAGCGCCAGCGCGAGCGCGTGGGCGAGGGTCGTCTTGCCGACGCCCGGCACGTCGTCGATGAGCAGGTGGCCGCCGGCCAGCAGGCAGGTGAGCGCGAGGCGGACCTGCTGGTCCTTGCCGACCACGATCTGGCTGACCTGGCGGGCGGCGGCGTGCAATTTATTGAACATGGATGGCTTCCGGTGGTCGTTCAGGGGCGGCGGGGTGCGCAGGCGTGGTAGATTAACGTTGTTAGCAATCTTGATATGCCTGCGGTGGCCTTTCCCGTCGATTCTATGCGAGAACGGAGGGACTTGCGGTATCGATGAGCATCAACCAGGAATCATGAGTACAGCCATTTACAGCCACCCGGACTGCGCCCTGCACGAGATGGGCAGCTGGCATCCCGAAACCCCCGAACGCCTGCGCGCGATCGAGGACCAGTTGATCCTCGCGCGCCTGGACGGCCTCGTCGAGCAGGTGAGCGCGCCGCTGGCCGACGAAGCCGACATCCTGCGCAACCACACGCAGGGAGCGCTGGACCTCGTGCGCGGGAACCTGCCGCGGGCCCCCGGCGAACACTATCCGCTCGACGGCGACACCCTGCTGTGCAAGGACAGCTACCGCGCCGCCCTGCGCGCGGCCGGCGCCGCCGTGGCCGCGACCGACGCCGTCATCGCCGGCACCATCGACAATGCCTTCTGCGCCGTCCGCCCGCCGGGCCACCACGCGCGGCCGACGGAGCCCATGGGCTTCTGCCTCTTCAACAACGTGGCCATCGCCGCGCGCCGCGCGCTCGACGTGCACGGCCTGGAGCGCGTCGCCATCGTCGACTTCGACGTCCACCACGGCAACGGCACGGCGGAGTCGTTCAGGGGCGATCCGCGCGTGCTGATGGCCAGCTTCTTCCAGCATCCGTTTTATCCGTACACGGAGCCGGAACCTATCACTCCGACCAGTATCAATGTGCCGGTGCCGGCCTACACTGGAGGCGACGTCGTCCGCAAGGTCGTCGCCGAACAATGGCTGCCCGCGCTGCACGCGTTCCGCCCGCAGATGATCTTCATCTCGGCCGGCTTCGACGCCCACAAGGAAGACGACATGGGTGGCATGGCCCTCGTCGAGGCGGATTACGCGTGGATCACGCACCAGGTCGCCGACATCGCGCGGCGGTACGCGGGCGGACGCATCGTCAGCTGCCTGGAGGGCGGCTACGCACTGTCGGCGTTGGGACGCAGCGTCGTGGCCCACGTCAAAGCCCTCGCGGAACTCGACTGAAACGCCGGACTCTAACCTTCACGATATGGATGAGTGGAGGTCTCGATGAAACCGCTGCGGTTCTTGTTGATGCTGTGTCTGCTCGCTTTTTCCGGGCTGGCATCAGCCGCCAATTACACGTTATGGATCCACGGCCGCACAGGCGGCGCCACGATCGGCGACTATGCCGACTTTTCCTACTGGGGCCCGGCGTCGATGGACGCCGGCGTCAACAAGAAGGCCGTCAACTGGGACGGCCGCAGCAGCATCGCGTCGCAGAGCGGCACCATCCGCAACGCCCTCGACTGCTTCTGCACGGGGAACAACTGGTGCTACATCGCCACGCACAGCGCCGGCGACCTGCTCATCGGCTACACGCTCGCCAACTACGGCGGTTCCGCTCGTGTGAAGAAGAACGCGCAGCCGAATGCGGCGGGCGTGTGCGGCAACAGCGACGGGTCGTCGCAAACCGGCTGGAACATCAAGTGGGTCGCCTCGGCCGCGGGTTCCGGCGGCGGCTCTGAACTCGCGGACATCGGCGCCTGGACGACGTCGGAGCCACTCGTGCAGGACTTGCGCGTGAGGACGGCGCGCGCCATGTACAACCACAACGACACGCGCGGCATCTGGTTCTGGATGTACGCCGGCGCCGACGGCGGCCTGACGTCGGCCTTCCTGCCGGGCCAGGACGACGGGGTCCAGGCATACCACAGCGCGGGCGCCGTAGCCGGCTCGTCGGGCGGATCCTATTGCAACCCGCAGGACTGGTTCTGCGATGTGCTGACCCTGGGATCCGTCCCGGCCGAGGGCGGCCATGCCAAGTGGGCCAACCACTGGGTCGCATTCCGCGACGACGGCGAGAACTACAACCACCGCACGGACGGTCATTGGGGCGGCATCGTCGCCGTGATGCGGGCGGCGGTCGCGGTGAATGCGCGCTAAGTGCGCGCTGAACATGGACATGCGAGCCACCACGCTGGCTCGCGCGGCAATTGACATACATGCAGACCCTCTCTACAGTCGACTCGGCCGTAAGCTCAGCGGCAACCAGCGTACGGCGCACCATCCAACGACGACTACAAGGAGGAGTGGAGATGACATCGATGCGCTGGCTGACGGCGCTGTGCCTGCTCATGATTACGGGACTGGCATCGGCGACGAATTACACGCTGTGGATCAACGGCCGCACGGGCGGCGGCACGATCGGCGACTACAACAGCTTCACGTACTGGGGCCCGTCGTCGACGGCGGCCGGCGTCAACAAGAAGGCCGTCAACTGGGACGGCTACAACAGCATCGCATCGCAGAGCTACCACATCCGCGACGCCCTCGACTGCTTCTGCACGGGCAGCAACTGGTGCTATATCGCGACCCATAGCGCGGGCGACCTCATGATGGGCTACACGCTCGCGAACTACGGCGGTTCATCGCGCATGAAGAAGAATGCGGCCCCGAATTCGTCGGGCGTGTGCGGCAACAGCGACGGTACCTCGCAGACCGGCTGGAACATCAAATGGGTGCGCACCGCGTCCGGCGCGGGCGGCGGTTCCGAACTGGCCGACTACGGGTCGTGGGCCGTCTCCGACCCGCTCACGCAGGACCTCAAGACGACGACGGCGCGCGCCATGTACAACCACAACACGACGCGCGGCATCTGGTTCTACATGTATGCGGGGGCCAAGGGCACCGCGTATTCCGGCATCCTGCCCGGCCAGGACGACGAGGCCGTCGCCTACCACAGCTCGGGCGGCGTGGCGGGCAGTTCCGGCGGATCGTACTGCAACCCCAGCGACTGGCTGTGCAACGACCTGACGCTCGGCACGGCCGCGAACGAGGGCGGCAGTGCGAAATGGAGTTACCATTCCGTTTCATTCCGCGACGACAGCGAAACCTACAACCATTACACGAGCGGTAACTGGCAGGGCATCGTGTCGGTCGTACGCAATGCGATGGTGAACAGTGCCCTCTAGACGTAACGACAAGCCAAAACGGCGTCCGGCTGCGGCGCCGAAGCCGCGCCTGCGCCGGCTGGCGCTGGCGACGGCCGCGGTCGCCGTCATCGCGGTGCTCGTGTGGAGCGCCATGGACCATGGCGCGCCGGCGCCTGCCCCCGCGGTGGCCCAGGCACCGGCCCCGCGCGGGCCGCAGTTCTTCGGCCAGGTCCAGGCCAGCGATCTGCCGCTGCCGGACGACCGCAACAACCGGCGCCGGCAACTGGTCGAGAACGTCCAACTGGCCGACCACACCTATTGCAGCTACCGCACGGCCAGCCAGTATCCGGTCGGGTCGCGCCCGATGACGGACAACCCCGACCAGAACCGCCCCAACGATCCCGTGGCGTCGACGAACCCGATGCGCCTGGACAGCGGCGGCGCCAACACGGGTGTGCAATTGCAGACGTCGCAGTCGCGCGTCTACATGGCGTCCGGCGAATCGGTGGCGTTCTCGCTGCGTGCCGTCGACGCCGACGGCAAGACGCTCCCTCTCGTGATCACGCGCGCCCTCGCGCAAGGCATCACGTATGCCGGCACGCGCCAGACGCCGCAGGTCAGCATCCCGTTCGCCGACGACGGCACGGGCGCCGACCCGGTGCCGAACGACGGCGCCTTCGCCGGCGTGCTGGCGCCCGCGCAGACGGGTCTCGCCGCATTCAACGGCACGATCCGCACCGAGGTGCGCTACAGCGTGGGCGGCAAGACCGGCCTCGTTCAATTCGACGTCATCTACACGCCCGAATTGCCGGCCGTGTGGACGGGGGCGCCGCGCGAAGCCGTCGAGGAAGGTTCGCTCGTGTTCCACCTGCCGCTCGACGTGCGCATGCCCGGCCGCTACGTCGTGAACGGCCGCGTCGACGACGCCCGCGGCCAGCCCGTCGCGCTGCTGACCTTCAACGAGGTGCTGGGCCCCGGTCCGAACGACATCAAGCTGACGATATTCGGCAAGCTGCTGCGCGACCAGGCCCCGGCCGCGCCGCTCACGCTGCGCGACGTCGACGGCTACCTGCTCAAGGAAAACACCGACCCCGACCGCGCGCTGCTGCCGCGCCTGCAGGGCAAGGTCCTGACGGCGGCATCGCACGCGCCGAAAAGCTATTCGGATGCAGAATGGCAGAGCGAGGAGCGGTCGCGCTATCTCACCGAATTCGGCAAGGACCTGCGCGAGGCCCGGTTGCGCCTGGCCGCATTCGACCCGGCCGTGCCGCTGCCGCCGAGCGCGTGCATGCCTGCAACACGGTAGGGCGATTTGCGTGGACTCAGGTACAATACCCGGTTGCACGCAAATTTTTGAAGGTAGAGCATGTCGATTCAATGGTTCCCGGGCCACATGGCCGCCGCCCGCAAGCAGGCCGCGGAGCAGATGGAAAACACCGATGTGGTCATCGAGGTCCTGGACGCCCGCCTGCCGCAGGCGAGCAGCAACCCGATGGTCGAAGAGTTGCGCAAGTTCCGCCAGCGTCCCTGCCTGAAGGTCTTGAACAAGACCGACCTCGCCGACCCCGCCGCCACCGCGGCCTGGGCCGCGTGGTATGACGCCCAGGACGGCGTGACGGCGTACCCGATGACGACGAAGAAGCCGTCGGACGTGGCCAAGATCCCCGACCTGTGCAAGGCGCTGGCCCCGCACCGCGGCGTGCCGACGAAGCCACTGCGCATCATGATCATGGGCATCCCGAACGTGGGCAAGTCCACGCTGATGAACGCGCTGCTGAAAAAGCGCGTGGCGAAGGTCGGCGACGAACCGGCCGTGACGAAGTCCCAGCAAAAGCTCTACCTCGACAAGTTCACGGTGCTGGTCGACACGCCCGGCATGCTGTGGCCGAAGATCGAGATGGAAAGCGACGGCCTGATGCTGGCCGCGAGCCACGCGATCGGCACGAACGCCGTGATCGAGGAAGAAGTGGCGGAATACCTGGGCGGCCTGCTGCTGCAGCGCTACCCGCAATTGCTCACGGCCCGCTACGGCATCAAGACGGAAGGGCTGGACGGCTTCGGCGTGATCGAGGGCGTGGCCCAGCGCCGCGCGTTCCGCGTGCGCGGCGGCGACTACGACTACGAAAAGGCGGCGCACGTGCTGCTGCAGGACTACCGCCAGGGCGCGCTGGGCCGCATCAGCCTGGAAACCCCGCAGACGCGCGCCGAGGCGCTGGAACGCCACCGCATCGAGATGGAAGAAAAAGCGCGCATCGCGGCAGAGAAGGCGGCGCGCAAGGCGGAAGAGGCGGCGCGGGGTAAGCGGGGCACCTGATTGCGTGCCGGTTCGATTCTGGCTGGAGGCGCCACCTTGTGCAAAGAATAGGGTACTAACAACTCACCCGCACGTCTCCCTCTCCAGTGCGCAGGTTGATACCGATCCAGCATCGATAATGGGCGTTTTTGGGGTTTTCCAGGCGCGGCGTGTACGAGCAATAGACCCCCTTTTTCTCTCGTACCCGATAGCCCTGTGCATCGTGACACGCAGACTTCACATCAGGCCCGATCTGCTCGAACACCTGTCTGGCCGCTTCGTCCCTGAAGGCGACCGTAAACGCACTGTCGTCCTTCGTCGGAAGCTCCGAATACGCGGTGCCGCCTGAGTGGATTTTGTAGTTCGCTTGAAGAGGGTTCCACTCGTTCAGTTCATGAGGCTTCTGTTCGCTCTCGCCAGCATTGACCAACTGGCAGAACGCAGCGAGAACCAGCATCGTCAGTGTGCGCATGTTCACCCTATCAAAGCTACGTGGAAATGGTCGTCGTGCCGTCTGGCCGCTTTGACGAATGGGATACCGGTGTCGTTGAAGAGAACGAACTTGACCGGGGCAAACGTGCGGAACAATTCGATCAGCTTGGCCGTTGCGTCCCTGTCGTATTCGCGATCCGTCCATGCGACCGGTTTTTCGAGCCCGTCTTTACGGACCGGCCGAACATCCACCTGAAGCCCATCCAGATGGGAGTCGTGGTCGTCGTCATCAAATCCATCGGCACGGCTGATGTTGCCGATACCGATGCGGCGCGGGTCACGGGCCTGCCACTCCAGTGCCACGCGAAGGATCGCCTGCATCATGACTGGATGCGGGTATTGGTACCCACCCCTGTCCGGTTTGTTATCCATTTTGCCGTAGGTGTAATAGCCTGATTCCATCGGCGTTTGCGGCAGCATGAAGAAACCACGCTTGTCCTGGACAGGGCGGAGCGGGTCGTCCTTTTGATCGCGCATGAGCAGCCTCCGTCACGCACACGATTTGTTGCACGACAGGTCCCAGCCACCAGTTGTATGGCCTCCCATGCCGCCGCCGATCTTCTGCTGCGAATACTTCCATTTCACTTTCGTGAAGTGAAGGGCGATGTGGTCACGGAGGATGCTACCCTCGGCCACCATCTGCTCCATGTTGGCGATGAGTACGTTCTCCAGCTCGACCTCGTAGTACTTCACACGATTGCCATCACCGTCGGCCCGCATCATGTCCAGCTTCGCTTTCGGAATGGTCTTGCCGTTCGTGCAGTGCTGCATCAGAAGGGGGGACGCCAGATCGGCGAGCTTCGCCAGCGACAGCGTGCGGTATTCGCTGCGTCCTGTCGTACGGCCTCCAGTGCCCGATCCCGGCGAATTGAGAACTGGTTGAGTCACACCCCATTGGGCCTGGACGATTTCGATCCAGCCCTGATGTGCCGAGTCTTGGGATTCGCCCTTGATGCCGTCGATCTGAAGGTACACGTCGATTGCCATTTGCTCTCTCCGAAGTCATGTCGAATTGAAGAGAGCATTGTCATGTCGAGCGAATCTGCAGATTTTGGCCGCTGTCAACCAGCGTCTGCCTGAACGTCAAGCTGCCGCTTCACCAAACCTGAAACTGGACACCGTCAACGCCCCAAAGAAACTCTCCTCGTGATACACGCACGCGGAACGTTCCTGCTCGGCCGCCCCCAACGCCACCCACAGCGGCACGAGGTGATCCTCGCGCGGATGCGCCATCCGGGCATACGGCGCCTCGCTCCAGTACAGCAGCGCCTGCTCGCGGTCGGCGGGCGACAGTTCCAGCAGCACGTGCTGCAGCCACGTATCGAACGCGTGCGATGCCAGCGCGCCGCCCGGGCCGAACTGGCGCAGGTTGTGGAACGACAGGCCGCTGCCGAGGATCAGCACGCCCTCGTCGCGCAGCGGGGCCAGTGCGCGGCCGGCGGCCAGGTGCACGGCCGGGTCGTAGCCGTGGCGGATCGACAGCTGCACGACCGGCATGTCGGCCTCGGGATAGATCGGCGCCAGCATCGAGAACGTGCCGTGGTCGAAGCCGCGTTCCGCGTCGAGGCGCGTGGGCTGGCCGGCGTCGGTCAACAGTTGTGCGACTCTAGCCGCCAGCTGCGGTTCGCCCGGCGCCGGGTAGCGGATCTGGTACGTGTGCGGCGGGAAGCCGCCGTAGTCGTAGATCATGCCCGGTGCCGTGCCGGACGACACGGTGAACTCGTCCGTCTCCCAGTGGCTCGTCACGACGAGCACGGCCTTCGGGCGCGCGTCGATCTGGCGCCTGATGTCGACCAGCGACGCTTCCAGCTCGGCATACGTGGGGCCGTACTGGTCCTTCATCCACGGCCACGGGCCGCCTCCATGCGAGACGAAATAGGTGGGCAGGCGGGTCATGGCGGGCTCCTTCTGGCGGCAATCGAAACATTCATGGTAGCCGAACGCGTGGTTCAGCGCAGCAGGGCCACCAGCGCGAACAGGCGCGCCATCCGCATCCATCCGAGTACGAGGACGACCAGCTGGGCCAGCACGACGGCGCCCGCGGTGCCGATGGTCCCCAGCGCCGGCACGTGCACGCGCGCGAACGCGAGCACGGCCGCGAGCGCGAGACCGGCCGCGGTGATGCCGAGCCAGGTCCCCAGCAGCGCCAGCGGCCGGCGCGCCAGCTGGACGCAGCCGTGCCACCACGCGCCGATGGCGGACGTGCGCCGGCGGTCCGCGGCCAGCATGGCGCGGCCGACGTCGATCGTGGCGTGGGCCAGCACGAGCAGCACGACGGTCGCCAAAGTGGCCACGTGCGCCGCGCGTTCGGCGTCCGCTTCCAGCCGCGCCGTCTCGGCGATCTGGCCGGCCAGGTGATGGGCCGAGCTGCCGACCATCACCGCCACACCCAACGGGACGACCGACCACGCGAGCATGCGCGCGAGGCGGGGGTAACACTGCGCACCGGCCGCCAGCAGCGCGCCGGACGCCAGCGGTTCCGGCGCGCGCGCGGCAGCAAGCGCCATGCCCGCCAGCAGCGGCGACAGCAGCAACGTCAGCGCCAGCGCGACGAGGCTGCCCGCGCCCAGCGCCGGCGCGTACTGGTCGCGCGCGGCGTGCATGATGTCGGCGTACGCGATCATGTCGAGGCGCTCGGCGAGGCGCGCCGCGTACACGGAGTGATCGAGGCTGGCGGACAGCAGCTCCCACACGGGCAGCGCGGCGACGACGGTCGGCAGCAGCAGGAGCACGGCCCACCACAGCAGCAAGCGCCATTGCAGCGCGGCGCGCGCCGCGTGCAGCACGCCGTGCGGGCCGGCCGCGCGCGGCGCGAGGGAAGGGGACTCAAGGATCGTTTCGGTCGTCATAAGGTGGCGATCAGGGCAAGGAGGTAGTTGACGACGGCGGCGAACTCGAGGGCCCAGCGGTGCGACGCCCGCGCATCCGGTTCGAGGGTGCGGCTGTCATCGAGCTTGTTCACGTCCAGGTAGTGCAGGCGCTGCGGATCGAGTTCGGCGGAGACGGCCTTCGCCGGTTTCGTCCAGGTGAATTTGTGCCAGCGTTCGTCGGCATTCCAGTGCGCGGTCTCGGTGCTGCCGTCGGCGAACTTCACGACGAGCGTTTGCGGCACCGGCGCGCCATGGCGGCGGACTGTGACGTCCGTGCGGTACGGGTACGGTCCGGTGCCGTCCGGATGCGTCTTGCGCCATGCCGCGCGCGCCGCGTCGATGCGCTTGTCGACGGCGCCCTGGCTCTCGTGGGCGCCGGGGAGCGGCACCAGCTCCGTGCTCGTGAGGTCGGCGATGCTGTCGTCGATGCGGGACACGGCGTAGACCTGGCGCTCGAACGCATCCTCGATGACGGCTCGCTGGCCCGTCACCTCGGCGAGCGTCTCGCGCAGGTCGGCGGTGCTCGGGTGGCGGAACTTCCAGCGCCGGTAGTATTCCTTGAACGCGCGCTCCATCGGTTCCCTGCCGATGCGCGCTTCCAGGTCGCGCATCAGGATCGCCGTGCGCGTGTAGACGGGGCCGATGTCCTGCAACCGGTGCCACGCGTTGGCGCCGGGCGGATCGGCCGGGTCGTGGCGCGGCGTCGCGATGCGCTCGGCGTCGAAGGTCGGGTAACCGGGTGCGAAGCCGAGGCGGGCGAGCAGCGGCGTCGCGATGTAGGCGAGCTGGCCCTGGTCGCGCATCATGCGGTTGTCCCAGTATTCGTTGAGGCCTTCGTCCAGCAGCGGCTCCTCGAATTCGTTCGATGCGAGCAGGCCGTAGAAATAGCCGTGGCCGAATTCGTGGATGGTGACGAAGGCGAGGGCGAACTGGTTTGCCGTGCGCGGTTCGACGGTCCGGTAGGCCTCGGCCGTGAAGAACGTCGGGTATTCCATGCCGGCCGCTTCTTCCGCGTTGTACGGGGGGATCACGATGGTCAGCGTCTTGTACGGGTACGGGCCCAGCGTGTTCGAGAAATAGGTCAGCGATTCTTTTGCCGCCTTCAGCGCGGGCGCCGCGCTGGCCGCGAATTCGGGCGGGTACAGCACGGTCACCGTCACGGGCGGGCTGCCCGGGCCGGACCACGTGTCGACGAGCGGCTGCGCCGTTTGATTGTCAGCCGTCCAGGCGAAGTCGTGGACGTCGCCTTGCACAAAATGCCACGTGCGCATGCCGTCCTTGTCGACCGGAGCGCCTTGCGGTTCGCCCGTCGCGCCCACGGTGTACCCGCGCGGGACGGTGAGCTTCACGTCGTAGCTGCCGAAGTCCGCGTAGAACTCGGAATTCAGGTGGTACTCGTGCACGTTCCAGCGCGGCGTCGTCGCCCCACGTTCGCCAGGCAGTTCCAGCACGCCGATCTTCGGAAACCACTGCGCGACGAGGTGGAAGGTGCCGAAGTACCCGGCGCGCGCGACGACGCGCGGCAACTGGGTGACGAAGTCGATGTCGAGCGTCGTCGACGCGCCCGGCGCCACGGCCTGCGGCAGGTCGAAGCGCACGACGGTGTGATCAAGCGCCGGGCCGTTGTCGGGATGGACGAAGGTCCACGGCACGGCGGCGTTTCCCTGGGCGACGCGGCGCAGGGCGATGTGGCCCCACGCGTCCTTGATGTCGACGCCGGAGCGGAACGTACCGTCGCGTTCGCGCCGCTCCGTGAAATACGTGCTGCCCGCGCTCTCGAACGCGTTCATGTACAGGTGCAGGTAGACGCTCCTGATGGCGACGTTGCTGCGGTTGCGCCACGTGAGCCGTTCGCGGCCCGTGACCGTGTGTTTGATCGGGTCGAGCGTGGCGGCGATGTCGTAATGGACGACGCGGTCGGACAGCGTGGGTTCGCGTCCCGTGCGCGGGCCGCCCCAGGCATCCGGGCTGCTGGGGATGCGGACGGCGGCGGCGTCGGGCGGGGCAAGGGCGATGCCGTCGGGTGACAAGACAGGCTGCGGCGCGGCGAAGACCGCGCCCGCCAGCAGCAGCGCGGCGGCGAGGGCGAAGCGGAATCGGAAACGAGGAAGCATGCAAGACCCCTGGCGTGGCTGTTATTTTTGTGCCCACACTATACAGGTTATAATCTCGGGGTTCTGGTGCCCGCATGCGCGTCTGCGCGTGCAGTTAAACGGGAAACACGAAGCGGCGTCGCCTCCGGCGGCGTGCCAACGTGTGCTGCCCCCGCAACGGTAAACAAGCGTCGCCGCACGGCGACAGGCCGCCCCGACAGCCACTGTGCTTGCATAGGAAGGTGGGACGGTCCGTCTTGGAGCCCGGAGACCGGCCAGACAGGGGAAGCCGGCGTTACGCCGCGCTTTTGTGTACGCCGGCGTGCGGGGACGCTTGCCGGTGCCAAACGAACACTGAACATCCAATGCATACTGCCGCTTCCACCCGCGGCGCGCCGGCTATCAAGCCGATCGCGCTGGCCTGTGCCATCGTCCTGTCCTTCTCCACCGGCGCCGTGCGCGCCCAGGACGGCAACCCATCGACCGTCGTCATCACCGGTTCCCGTTTCCCGAGCGTGGAAACCCTGCGTCCGATCGGCGCCACCGTCATCACGCAGGACGACATCCGCCGCGCCGGCGTCAACGACGTGAACGGCGCGATCCGCAAGATCGGCGGCGTCTACGGCCGCCAGAGCCTGGAACAGACGCCGGACTTCGCACTCGACCTGCGCGGCTTCGGCACCAACAGCCCGCAGAACGTCGTGATCATGGTCGACGGCGTGCGCCTGAACGAGAACGAACTGACGAATACCGTGCTGTCGACGATCCCGATCGACACGGTCGAACGCATCGAGATCACCCGCGGCGGCGCCAGCGTGCTGTATGGCGAAGGCGCCACCGGCGGCGTCATCCAGATCACGACCCGCCGCAACGTGTCCAGTGGCCTGCACGGTTCCGTGTTTGCGGAAGGCGGCTCGTTCCATGAGCACGACGTGCGCGCATCGCTGTCGCAGACGGCGGGCAACGTGAGCGCCGACATCGCCGTCGCGCGCCAGGGCACGAACCACGACCGCCGCAACAGCGATTTCGACGAGACGACCGCGTCGCTCAACGTGCAGTCCCGCTTCACGGGCGGCCGCGCCGGCATCCACCTCGAAAGCGCGCGCCAGGATACGCGCCTTCCCGGCGCGCTGTCGCTGGCCGAGTTCGACGCGGACCCGCGCCAGGCCGCGACGCCGAACGACTTCGGCTCACTGAACACGGACCGCGCGAACGTCTTCGCCGAATACCGCCTGGGCGCCGTCGACCTGGCGGCCGACCTGTCGCACCGCGAACGCAACGTGCGCTCGAACTACCTGTCGTTCGGCTCGACCAATGCGTACGACGGCCGCCAGGACCAGTTCTCGCCGCGCGCGCGCTGGCTGTCCGACGTGGGCGGCATGCTCAATGAACTGGTGGGCGGCGTGGACTTCACGCGCTGGAAGCGCAAGACGACGGCCTCGTTCTCGAGCGCCGACGCGAGCCAGTCGTCGAAAGCCGTGTACCTGCGCGACGAGCTGCGCTTCGACCCGGCCCACGACGGCCGCATCGCCCTGGGCGCGCGCCACGAGAACTTCGACAAGAGCGTCGTGGACGTCGTGGGCGGCGTCGCGCCGGAAGACCGTTCGCAATCGCAGAACGCGTGGGAAGCGCAGGCCAGCTACCGCGTGCATCCGCTCGTCGAGGTGTACGCGAAGGCGGGGCAGAGCTACCGCGTGGCCAACGTCGACGAGAACGGCTACCGGTCCAGCCTCGATATCCTGAAGGCGCAGACGTCGCATGACCTCGAACTGGGCACGACCCTGCGCCACGCGCCGGGCGACGACAGCCGCACCGTGACGATGCGCGTGTTCCGCCATCGCCTGAACAACGAGATTTTCTACGACCCCACGCTGAACGGCGGCTGGGGCGCGAACACGAACCTCGATCCGACCGAACGCAAGGGCTTCGAGATCGACGCCGAGGCCGCGCTGATGGCGGGCTGGCGCGCGAGCGCGCACCTGCAGCACGTGATCGCGCACTTCACGGACGGCCCGAACGCCGGCCGCGAACTGGCGCTCGTGCCGAAGAACGTCGTGACGGCGCGCCTCGCCTGGGTGCCGGGCAATGGCCAGTCGGCCGACGTGGGTGTGCAATGGGTCGACAGCCAGCGCTACGGCAGCGACTTCAGCAACAGCTGCGGCGCGCTCATCCCGTCGTACACGACGGTCGACGCGCGCTACGGCATCAAGCTGGGCGCGTGGGAAGTCGCCGCGACTGGGCTGAACCTGGCGGACCGTCGCTACTTCAGCAATGCGTTTTCGTGCAAGGGCGGTATCTACCCGAGCGATGGACGTCAACTGAAACTGTCGGCCCGGTACGACTTCTGACCCCGGTGTTGGTTACGACGGTAACCAATTGCAAGAAATAAGCCCCGGCTAAGGTTGGGGGCCGAAAAAGTGGTAATCTCGCGTCGTTCGCTCAATCAACCCAAGAAGGATAACTATGCGTTCCCTGCGTTTTGCCCTGCTCGCCACCGTCCTCGCCGCCAGCACCGCTTTCGCTTCGCCGACCGACCCGAAGAACGGTGTCGAGTACGTGACGCTCGCTCAGCCGCAACCGGTGCAGGCCACGGGTAAAAAGGTCGAGGTGATCGAGTTCTTCATGTACCACTGCCCGCACTGCAACGCGCTGGAACCCCAGCTCGAACAGTGGGTCAAAAAGCAGGGTGACAACATCGTGTTCAAGCGCGTGCACCTGCCGTCGTCGGGCCCCAACGATCCGGAAGCGCACCTGCGCCTGACGCTGGAAGCGCTGGGCAAGGCCGAAGAGTTCCAGCCGAAAGTCTTCAAGGCCTGGCACGTGGATCGCCTGCGCCTGAACACGGATGCGGCCATCATCGACTGGGTTTCGAAGAACGGTATCGACCGCAACAAGTTCCTGGAAGCCTGGAACTCGTTCGGCGTGACGACCAAGCTGCGCCGCCTGCCGCAGATCACCACCGACTACAAGGTCGACAGCGTGCCGACCATCATCATCGACGGCAAGTACCAGACGTCGCCCGCATTGGTCTACAATTCGGTCAAGACCCAGAACGAGCCGGCCCTGTTCGGAGCCACGCTGCAAGTGATGGACGCCCTGGTCGCGAAAGCAGCCAAGTCGAAATAAAAAGGTAAGAAACAGCGCAATGAGTGATGTCGAAGGCAAGATCCTGAAGATGTACGACAAGTCCAAGCCGGACGAGGAGCATCTGTTTGATTCGAGTAACTGGAACCACGCGGCCTGGGTGCTCGTGGTCGCGCTCGCAGGACTTGTATTCTGGCTCACCATTGCGCTGGTGAACGCCGAAAACCAGCGCAACGCGCTGGTGACGAACAAGTGCCAAGACCCCGTGTTCAAGGGCGAAATCGACCGGCAATGCCTGCTGACCGTGCGTTCGCGCGATCACTGGTGGGAACACCTGGGCTACGCACTGCGCCACGTGAAGCCGGAAGCCCCGGAATCGGTCGGACGTCGATAATTCCTTAAGGAAATGGTAACCTTCAGGTTTTCCACGACCTGAAGGATTGACCATGCCTCTCCTGCGTGCAGCCGGCCTCGGCCTGCTGCTGTCCCTGTCGGTATCTCTCGCATCCGCGTCGCCCGCCGTCCCGCAGAATGGCGTCGACTACGCCACGCTCGCCCGTCCACAGCCCGTGCAGGCGAACGGCAACAAGGTCGAGGTCATCGAATTCTTCATGTACCACTGCCCGGTGTGCAATGCGCTGGAGCCGTTACTGGAGGAGTGGATCAGGAAGGAAGGCGACCGCATCACGGTGCGCCGCATGCACTATCCGTCGACGGGACAGGCCGATCCTGAAGCGCATCTGTTCCTGGCGCTCGAGGCGCTGGGCCGGCTCGGCGACATGCACGAGAAAGTGTTCAAGGCCATCCACGTGGATCATATCCGTTTGAACAAGGACGACGTCATCATCGACTGGGCGGCGCAGAACGGCATCGACCGCGCGGCATTCCTGGAAGCGTGGAATTCGTTCGGCGTGACGACGCGCCTGCGCCAGCTCGGACGGATCGCGGCCAGCTACCAGGTGGATTCCGCGCCCACGCTCATCGTCGGCGGCCGCTTCCTGACGAACCCCGGGCTGCTGTCGCGCCAGATGGAGGGCTCGGACCGCGAAGCCGTGTTCAAGGCCACGCTGCACGTGGCGGACAAGCTCGTCGACAAGGCCTTGCAGGCGAAGTGATCAGGCCGACAGCACGCCGTCCGGCAGGCTGATCACGAAGCGGGCGCCGCCCAGCGTCGATTGCTCGACTTTCAGGTGGCCGCCGTGCAGCGCGATCGCCTTGTACGCGATCGACAGGCCCAGGCCGAAGCCGCCCGTGGCGCGGTCGCGGCTGCGGTCGAGGCGGTAGAACGGTTCGAAGATGCGTTCCCGTTCCTCCTCGGGAATGCCGGGACCGTCGTCCTCGACGGCGATCTCGATGCGGCAATCGTCGCGCCGCACGCGCAGCGCGACCTCGTGTGCCGCGTACTTCTGCGCATTCCGGAGCAGGTTGCCGATGGCGCGGCCGATCAGGCGGCGGTCGCCGTCCACGCTGCCCAGGCGCTCGCCCAGGTCCACGTGCAGGCGCTGCGGCCGCGGGTGCAGGCCGTCCGTGCATTCGCGCAGCAGCGGTTCCATTTCGAACAGGGCGCGCTGCGGGCCTTGGGCGTTGTCCAGCTTGCTCATCGACAGCAGTTCGTTGACGAGGTCGTTCAACTCCGTCAGGTCGCCTTCCATCGCCGCGATGCGCTTGGACAGGGCCGGGTCCCCGGCGCGCTCGGCCAGCAGTTCCAGCGCGAATTCCAGCCGCGCGATCGGCGTGCGGAGTTCGTGCGACACGGAGTGCAGCAGGTTCTTCTGCGCTTCCAGCAATCCCTGGATGCGCTCGGCCATCGCATTGATGCGTTCGGCCAGCGGATAGACGGCGTCCGCCGGCTTCAGGTCGGCCCGGGCAGACAGCTGCCCGGCACCGAATTCATCCGCCACCCGCGACAGCCTCTGCAATGCCTGCCAGTGCGAACGCGACCACAGCGCGATCGGCACGAGCAGCGCCAGTGCCACGACGACGTAGCGCACCACTTCCATCGCGAGCGCCTGGCCGAGGTCGATCGGCAGGTTGTAGGCGCGGATCGCTTCCTCGTTGCTGCCGATGTAGCGGTCGCCGTTCAGGTCGACGCGCCGGAAGAATGCCTTGTGCTGCGGATCGAGCACGACGTCGCCCCGCTCCAGCGCCTCGTGCTGGCGGGCGGGCAGGGCGGCGCGCGCCTGGTCGAGCGGGATCAGGTCGAAATGGGCCTCCGACACTTCGCGCACCTTGTTCAGGCGGCCGAGCCACTCGTCGCCCGGCGCGCGGTCGACATATTGCTCGAGCAGGAAGATCTGGGCCGACGCCTGGCGCCGCGCGATATCGTCGAGCGGATCGCCGAACAGGCGCGCGAACACGAAATAGATGACGAACGTCGCCGCCGTGATCGACAGCATGACGAGCACGAAGAACCGGAAGAACAGGCGATTCAAGCCGCTGTCCCCCGGTCGTGCCAACTGTCTGGACCTGGATTTGTCTTACACATATCGAAATTGTATAGGAGCAATCATCTAAAAAACCATACCTTACAAATTGAGGACAAATGCCCGACAGTCCGCGGATGAAGTTCTTGCCCCTTGTCCGTACGATACACAGCATCAGGTTTTCCGTTTGGGTCCGCCTGATGCGCGAGAGAAGGCGGACCCTTTTTTTATTCGGGATGCGTGCCGGGTACACGGCGCCATCGTTTCCAGGAGAGGGAGAGTATGAGCATGTTTGGACGCGTGATGCCGCCACTGGGCGCCATCGTCGTTGCCGCGGCACTGGCCGCCTGCGGTGGAGGAAGCACGATGCATGACCAGCAAGCCAGCCCCGGCATCGCGGTTGGCGAGCCGAACCCGGCCGCCCTGGCCACCGCCCCGTTCGTCGACATGGCGCGCACTGCCGCCTGCGCCGAGACGAAGAACCGCCTGTTCGTCATCGATGGCAAGCAAGTGTTCTGGGACCATGCCGGCCGCTGCGCCGACGCGTCCTATGAGCAAGTCCTGTTCGGCAACAAGCCGGAAGCCCGTTTGTGCTCGTACGGCGACACGATTGCCGGACCAAAGACGTATTGCCAGGACGAGAGCGCTCGCGCCCTGTTCGAGACGATCGTCAAGAATGCCGACCAGCCGGATCTCGGCCTGGGCACCGGCCACAAGGTCGAGCAACTGAACTTCCTGCCGGCGGCCGGCACGGCGGTCACGTTCGAAACCGTCGCGAAAGACACATTCTCGGGCGTGACGGCGCCCCAGACCGTCGTCATCAAGGACCAGGCCGCCTGGGACAAGCTGTGGGCCCAGCACACCGCCGGCCGCACGCCGGTCCCAAGCCAGCCGAAGGTCGATTTCACGCGCAAGATGCTGATCGGCGTGTTCGCGGGCGAGTACGCCAGCGGCTGCCGCAGCATGGTCGTCGGCCGCGTGGCGGCGGGCGCCAGCAAGCTGGAAGTCGAGATCGACGAGCGCGACGTGACGACGGTTGCCATCTGCCTGCCCGTCGTGACCCAGCCGATGCAGGTCGTGGCCGTGGACCGCGTGGATGCCGACGTCGCGTTCAACAAGGTCGCCGCCTCGGACATCTTCTTCCAGACCGCGGACGCGACGAGCATGTCGGGCATTCACGAGGAACGCACCATCGTCATCAAGGATGAGGCCGCATGGACCCGCCTGTGGAACGAACACGCGCCGGGCCGTGCCAAGCCTGCCGTCGATTTCGCGACGCAGATGGTGGTCGGCGTATTCATGGGCAATGGCGCCAGCAGCTGCTACGGGACGGCCATCGACGGCATCCTGCGCGCAGGCGACAGGATCCTCGTGCGTGAGCTGCGCTCCGTGCCGGGACCGGACATCATGTGTGCCATGCTCGTGACGACCCCGGCCCACCTCGCCGTGATCCCGCGCAGCGATCTGCCGGTCGTATTTTCGACCGAAGTGGCAACGAGGCATTAAAGCAGGAAAGGATATGGGAGGAAGGAAGACAAGGACGTAGAATGTTGTCTTCCCGAATCTTTCAACCCTGAACATGAACAAGCTTCTCTTCCTCGCGCTCAGCAGCGCCTGCGCCACGACGTGGGCCCAGACGCCGGCGACCAACCCCATGCCCGACGGCAGCCGCGACATGTACGTGGGCCTGGGCGTGCAGTCGGCGCCGCGCTGGGACGGGACGGGAAGCCGCAAGGTATCAGCGTTGCCGGTGCTCCAGGTTCAATGGAGCAACGGCCTTTTTATTTCCGGCATGAGCGCCGGGATGCACCTGACGGACAGCCCGACGTTCGAATACGGTCCGCTGGTGGCCGTCCAGCCCGGCCGCGACCAGGACGGCACCGGCCGGACGGTCGACGGTGCGAGCACCTGGGGTACGAGCCTGATCGGCCCGGTCCCTGACCCGATCGACAAGCGCAACATGGTCGCCACGCGCCTGGAGGGCATGGACAAGATCGGCGCCCGCCTGCAGGGTGGCGCCTTCGCGAACTATTACCTGACGCCGCAATGGCGCCTGACGGGCAGCGTCCTGTATGGCGCCGGCAACGACCACGACGGCGCGCGGCTGGACCTGGGCGTGCAGCGGCTCGCATTCGAGCTGGGCAGCCAGCACCGCGTGTCGGTGTCGGCCGGTGTGTCCATCGTGAACCGCAACTACAACCAGACGTATTTCGGCGTATCGCGCGAAGAAGCGTCGCGCAGCCGCTTTTCTTATTACGAGGCGGGCGGCGGCCTGCAGGAGGCGCACGTGGGCGTGCGCTGGAACTGGGTCCTGTCGCCCTCGTGGATGCTGACGTCGAACGTGCAGGCCAAGGGCCTGCTGGGCAATGCCGCCAAGAGCCCGCTCGTCGAGCGGTCCACCAACCTGACGGTTTCGACCGCCTTCGCCTACCGGTTCTGACGATGCGCGCATCCCGCCACCTCATCGCTGCCTTCGCCTCGCTGCTCGCGGCCGCTCCGGCCATCGTGCAGGCGCAGGCACAGGCCGGCGAATGGGTGAGCTACCGGGATGCGTACCGGGCCATGGTCCAGTTCGAGAAATACGGCGGTCCGAAGAACCTGCTGCAAAGCCAGTTGCAGGTGCAGTCGCGCGACCACGCCGGCCTGGGCGAGGGCGCCCAGCTCACGCTGACGGGCAAGACGACCCAGTTGAACCTGCCGCTGGACGCCCTCGGCCGCACGGTGTTTCCGCTGACGAAGGCGGCGTACGACGAGAACGCGGCGCTCGTCCTGAACCGCAAGGGCATGCCGTTCGTGCTGCGCCCGCAGGTGACGATCGCGCCGCGCGCCGACGGCCAGTACGACGCCGCCGACCTGCGCACGGCCTGCGCCCAGGCGCTCGGCTTCGTGCGCTACGTGGACGCGTCGCAGCGTGCGCGCCAGTGCGCCGGCGTGCGCTTCGTGTTCCCAAGGAAGGGACCGGCCGAACCGGCCGGCGCCCGCCTGCGCCACGCCGAGGGCGGCGAGCAGGCCCTGCCCGTGACGTCCGGCGCCGCCTTCACGGGCGATCCCGACGAAGGCTTCCCCATCGTGACCTGGCGTTTCGCCACGGCGCCCGGACGCGCCCAGGTGGTCACCTACAATGCGCCGCTGGCGATCGTCCCGATCTTCGAATAACGCGGTATGCTCGTCCGGTTACATACAACGAGGACGAGAATGGACAAGACAGTACTGATCACGGGCGCCAGCCGCGGCATCGGCGCCGCCTGCGCGCTGCTGGCCGCACGGCGCGGCTATACGGTCTGCGTGAACTACCGGGACAACGAAGGGGCGGCAAACGCCGTCGTGCAGGCCATCGAAGCGGCCGGCGGGCATGCGTTCGCGGTCGCCGCCGACGTGGCCGACGAAGAACAGGTCGCGCGCCTGTTCGCGGCCATCGACGCACGCTGCGGCCGGCTCGACGCCCTCGTCAACAACGCCGGCATCCTCGCGCGCCAGACGCGGGTGGAACACATGGACGCCGCCCGCATCAACCGCATCCTCGCCACCAACGTCACGGGCAGCTTTCTCTGCGCGCGCGAAGCGGTGCGGCGCATGTCGACGAAGCACGGCGGCAACGGCGGGGCGATCGTGAACGTATCGTCGCGCGCGGCCGTGCTCGGGTCGCCCAACGAATACGTCGATTACGCCGCGTCGAAGGCGGCCGTGGATGCGCTGACGATCGGGTTGTCGAAGGAAGTGGCGCAGGAAGGGATCCGCGTGAACGGCGTGCGGCCGGGCCTGATCGACACGGACATGCACGCCAGCGGCGGCGAGCCGGGCCGCATCCTGCGCCTGCAATCGTCCGTGCCGATGGCGCGCGGCGGCACGGCGGACGAAGTCGCGGCCGCCGTGCTGTGGCTGCTGTCGGACGAGGCGTCGTATGCGACCGGGACGTTCATCGACGTGTCCGGCGGGCGGTAGGAATCAGTTCCAGGCCGAGGGCGAGAAAAGGTAACCCTCGCCCCACACCGTCTTGATCTTCTCGGACAGGTTGTCGTCGAACTTGCGGCGCAGCTTGGAGATGCAGTTGTCGATGCTGCGGTCGAGGCCGTCGAATTCGATGCCCCGCATCTTCTTGAGCAGCTCGTCGCGCGACAGCACGCGGCCGGCGGCTTCGGCCAGCACGAGCAGCAGCTTGTATTCCGTATTGCTGAGCACGCACGGCTGGCCGCGCCACGTGACGCTGCGGTCGCTCGTCATGATGCGCAGCGCGCCGAACTCGAGCACGCGGGTATCCGTCGTCGTCTTCGTCTGCGTGCGGCGCAGCAGCGCGCGCAGGCGCGCCAGCAGCACGCGCGGCTGCACGGGCTTGTTGACGAAGTCGTCCGCACCCTGTTCCAGGCCCGACACTTCATCGTACGTATCCTCGCGCGCCGTGAGGATCAGGATCGGCACGTCGGACACGTCGCGGATCTGGCGGCACACGACCATGCCGTCCATGCCGGGCAGCATGAGGTCGAGCACGACGATGTCCGGCGAGGCCGTCTTGAAGTGTTCCAGCGCAGCGTCGCCCCGCGTGACGAGGTCGACCGAGAATTCATAGCCGGACAGGTATTCCGTCACCAGTTCCGCGAGGCGCGGATCGTCTTCCACCAACAGTACGCGATACATGATGTTCTCCTTGAGCCCGACATTTTATAAGAGTGGGCAAGGTTGGAGCATGTTTGGTGGGTAGCCATGACAAAAACGTACAGTTTCGCGACAAATCTCCGTGCGCGTCCTTCGGTAAAAAACACAACGCTATTGTTTGAATTTATATTGACTCAAAGAAATATTATTCTGGTAAGCTTGCCAATAATCAATAATATTTAATTACGTCAATATGAGCGCGCTCATCAAAATCATCGGCAAGCAGTCCTATCAATTCGATCCGGTCGCGGGCACCTTCACCCTGAAAGCCGACGAGGTCGCCAACGTCGGCACGACAACGTCAGGCAAGGTCCGGCTGGAACTCTGGTTCACGTCGGCCCCATGGGATCCGACCGGCTCCAACAAAGGCTACGAAGTCGCCGTCGATGCGCTGGGCGGGACGGATGGCACGCTCGACCCGGGCTATTCCATCAAGAACGTGTCGGCCACGGTCCCGCTGAAGCAACTGCCTCCACCCGGCAATTATTTCGTGACGCTCGTCGCCGCCGAATACACCGGCAAGGATCCGGCGACGGACGACGGCTACGTCACCGACAGTTCCTACCCCTATTCGAAGCTTGCGACGGTGCGCAGCGACGGCAGCATCGTGGCGAGCGACATCACGTTGCCGAGCCTGAGCGTCAAGTCGGGCAACACCACGGAAGGCGATGGCGGCTCGCACGACATGACGTTCACGGTCGTGCTGTCCCACGCCGTGACCTACGCCGTGTCGGTGAACGTGGGGACGCGCGGCGAGACCGCATACGCCGGCTACGACTACGAGCCGCAATACGAGAAACTGACCTTTGCACCGGGCACGACCACGGCGACGTTCACGGTCCCGGTGCTTGGCAACAAGGACTTCGAACCGGACCGCGCGTTCGGGATCGAGCTCACCAACGCGGTAGGCGCGACCGTCGCGCCGCCGGGCACCGTCCCCGTCGGCACGACCGCCGGCCCGGACGACGTGACCAGTGCCTGGGGCGTGATCCGCGACGACGACGCGGGCGCCGGCCTGGTCAACGGCGCGGTGATCCCGACCGACGAGTGGTTCCAATACCAGTGGTACCTGTTCACGACCCGCGTGCCGTACGCATGGGCCCACGCGACCGGCCAGGGCGTCAAGGTCGGCGTGTTCGACAGCGGCATCGACGCCACCAATCCGGATCTGGCGCCGAACGACAAGCTGGGCCTGGACCGTGCCGCCCTGACGCTGCAGCCGGGCGGCGCGCCGGTCCTGGCGAAGGACAACCACGGCACCGAGGTCGCCGGGGTGATCGCCGCAGCCAGGGACGGGCATGGCACTGTCGGCGTCGCCTACAATGCGCAACTGGTGTCGCTCTACACGTCGTTTTCATCCCAATGGCAGACGGAGCTCGTCAACGCGTTCCATTACGCGGTCGGCCTGGATGTGCTGAACAACTCCTGGGGCTTCAATCACCTGCTCGAGACCGGCACGAACTGGGCCTTCTACGACAATGCGAACGATCCCGTGTTCGCGCCGAAGTTCGCGGCACTGCGCGACCTCGTCGCGAACGGGCGGCATGGCCTGGGCACGGTCGTCGTGCAGGCGGCGGGCAACGGCTACGACTACGGCGACGACACCAACCTGCACAATTTCCAGAACAGCCGCTACATCGTCACCGTGGGCGCGGTCGACTCCAACGGCGAATCGTCCCACTTCAGCACGACGGGCGCGTCGATCCTCGTCGCGGCGCCGGGCGGCGGCGGCTACAGCGACTACGAAAGCATCCTGACCACCGACCGCACCGGCACGGCCGGCGCCAGCAGCACCAACTACGCGTTCGTCGACGGCACGTCCTTCGCGGCGCCGGTCGTCAGCGGCGTCGTGGCGCTCATGCTCGAGGTGAATCCGAACCTGGGCTACCGCGACGTGCAACAGATCCTCGCCTATACCGCGCGCCAGGTCGGGTCGCCGTCCAGCTGGACGGCCAACGGTGCCCACGACTGGAACGGCGGCGGCCTGCAATACGACGACGCCGTCCAGGCCACCGGCTTCGGCATGGTGGATGCCCTCGCGGCCGTGCGCCTGGCCGCGACCTGGGAAGGCACGCCGCGCACGTCCGCGAACGTCGTGGACGTCGTCGCATCGAAGACCGTCAACGCCGCCATTCCAGACAACACCGACAAGTTCGCGGACAGTGACATCGACATCGACAGCGACGTCGTGGTCGAGCGCGTCGACGTCGCCGTCAACATCACGCATCCGTTCATCGGCGACCTCGAAATTGCGCTGACCTCGCCGGACGGAACGACCAGCTACCTGATGTACCGCCCGTCGCAAGGCGCGCTCAGCGCCGTCGGTTCGAACCAGCACGACATCCATTTCACGTTCGACACGGTGCTTGACTGGGGCGAGAGCGCGCGTGGGCGCTGGACGCTGAGCGTGATCGACCTCGCGACGGGCAATACCGGCACGCTGGACAGCTGGAGCATCGACATCATCGGCCACAAGCCGACGGCGGACCACACGTTCATCTATACGGCGCAATACGCGCAGCTCGTCGCCGCCGACCCGTCGCGCGGCACGCTGAGCGATCCGAACGGCGGCATCGACACCATCAATGCCAGCGCGCTCGGCAGCGATGACCGCCTCGATCTCTCCGGTGCCACGGCCTCCGTGATCAACGGCGCCAACCTGACGATCGCGCAAGGGACGACGATCCTGAACGCGTACGGCGGCGACGGCAACGACGTCCTGATCGCGAACGCGAAGGGCAGCGTCCTGCACGCGATGGCCGGCAGCGACACCCTGACGGGCGGCGCCGGCAACGACAAGCTCGACGGGGGCGCGGGCAACGACAAGCTCGACGGCGGGGCCGGCATCAACACGGCGGTCTACCATGGCGCCGCGGCGAACTACACGATCACGAAGACCACCACCGGCTTCACCATCGCGGACAAGACGGGCGCCGAGGGCACCGACCAGCTGGCGAACGTGCAGCGCCTGCAGTTCGCCGACAAGGCGGTCGCGTTCGACGTCGGCGGCGACGGCGGCCAGGCTTTCCGCATCTACCAGGCCGCGTTCAACCGCGCGCCGGACAAGGGAGGCCTCGGGTACTGGATGTCCGCGCTGGATCACGGCATGTCGCTGCTCGACGTGGCCAACGGGTTCGTCGAGTCCAAGGAATTCAAGGATTTGTACGGCACCAATCCGACGAATGCCGATCTCGTCAACAAGTACTACGCCAACATCCTGCACCGCGCGCCGGACGCGGCGGGCGCGGAATACTGGACCAAGCTGCTCGACCAGCACGTGGTGTCGAATGCCGACGTGCTCATGAACATCAGCGAGAGCGCCGAGAACCAGGCGGCGCTGGTGGGCGTGCTGCAGAACGGCTTCGAGTACACGCCTTACGGCTGAACTAAAAACCGGCCCGCCCGCGGCGGGCATAGATGTTTTTCTCCTGAGTCGACGATGATCCGTAGAATCACCTTCCTCAATTATGTATTGCGTAAATTCCTATGGATCGATATTGCCTTTGCTGCACTAGCCGCAGGAAATGCATATGCTGTTGCGCCCGAAGTATGTGAGCCGAGCCCGGTTGCCAGGGATATGCAAATCGCCATCACCAGAAGCGCGGAAGGCGTGGTGGCAAGTTATCGTTTCTCCGAACCGGTAACTTGCTTCCGTCTCGCTGATGCGGGTCCTGTGCGCAAGTTGACATGGAAAGTGCTCACGGCTGGTACGCGACTGAGTGAAAACGGCAACGTCGTTTTCATGGAAAAGGCGCTGACTGGTTTTCAGGTGCGATTGCAGCCGTTTCAATACGACGGCCAGATCGACCGTACCTATTCGCCAGTTATCGTTTTCGGGGACGGCAGTTCCGCAGCCGTATATACCGCTTATCTGCTGGGAGAGGGCCAGCCCGATAAAACGACATTCACTTACCGTGGATTTTCGCCGTTTGCGCCGGTCAGCAGGATAGGCCGGCAAAGCGACGTCGCTGGCGAACATCCGGGCTATCTGATCGTCGGTTCACCGATGCTTGTGCAGCAAGGAAAGGCAGCGATGATTCTGGATCGCGCTTTGCCGGTCTGGTTGAGAGCCGAGCTGACGAAACAGTTACGCCAGGGCGTAGCGACACTGTCGTCGGTTGCCGCGCTGCCCGGCAAAATGTCGTACCTGCTGACTTACACCGATCCCCGATCTCCCGGCGCGTATTGGCGCGGCGACACGCTGCATCAATTTGTCCGTTTGAATTTTTTCGGCGAGAAATGGCAGCATGAAGATCCGGCCCTCGCTGCGGCGGCCACCCGGTTTGGCCTGCACGAACTGTTTCATCTAGTGAATGATCGGATCCGTTCCGGCCAGCCGGGCGATGGTTCGCTGTCGCTGCTTGAGGGTGGGGCTGAAGCTGCCGCCGCCACGTTGATGCACCGTTCGGGTCAACTCGACGACGCCGGCCTCGTCGCCAGGATGGATTCGGCGACCATGCGGTGCCTGGCAGTGACCGGCGATACGCTGGCGGCCAAGGAAAAAAATAATACAGGGACCACGCCCTATGCCTGCGGGGAAGTGCTCCAGTATCTGGCTGCGAGCACTTTGAAAAAGAAGGCCGGCCAGGCCGATATGCTCGCGATCTGGAAAATGTTATTGTCACGCCAGAAAGGAGCGGCGTATGGCTGGGACGAGTTTTTCGCCGCTTTACGTCAAGAAGCCGGTACGGCCGCACTCGAGCAGATTGCGATTCTCGAAAAAGCAGTAGGCAGCACTGCCTCCTTGAACGATACACTTGGGGCTTTCGAGGTGCAGTCCGTGGTGCGAAAACTCGACGGCGCGGAATTGCGCAAGCCGGAACTGTCAGCGTTTTATGCCAATTTTGTCTTGTGGCAGATGCTGGAGGAGCATTGCAACGGACGGTACGGCATTAATTCCATAAACGCCGACTATATACTTGATGCCCCACCCGAGTCCTGCTCCGGCCTGCCGGACAAGTTCCGCGTAGTGGCCATGAACGGTTATCGACTGGAAAACGAGGGGTATGACGCGTACCGCGAACAGATCCGTCGATGCGCAGCGGGAGAATTGACCGAACTGAAGGACGACCACGGCGAGATACGCACGGCCGCTTGCGGCAAAGCAGTCAGGCAGCTTCAGTCATATAGCTTCGGTCGAAGCCAGTAAGCGTAAACGAATAGATAACGGCCTGCATGAAGCAGGCCGTTTTACTTACGCCAGGTATGGCGGAACAATCACGTGTTACGCGAAGTTCTTGTTCACGAAGTCCCAGTTGACGACGTTCCACCATGCCTCGACGAACTTCGGACGGGCGTTGCGGTAGTCGATGTAGTAGGCGTGTTCCCAGACGTCGCAGGTCAGCAGCGCCACGTTGTCGGTGGTCAGCGGGGTGCCGGCGTTCGAGGTGTTGACGATGTCGACGGTGCCGTCGGTCTTTTTCACCAGCCAGGTCCAGCCCGAACCGAAGTTGCCGACGGCCGACTTCTGGAATTCTTCCTTGAACTTGTCGAACGAACCCCACTTGGCGTTGATCGCATCGGCGACCGGGCCGGTCGGGGCGCCGCCGCCGTTCGGGGTCATGCAGTTCCAGAAGAAGGTGTGGTTCCACACCTGGGCCGAGTTGTTGAACACGCCGCCCTGCGATTTCTTGATGATCTCTTCCAGCGACAGGTTTTCGAACTCGGTGCCCTTGATCTGGTTGTTCAGGTTCGTGACGTAAGCCTGATGGTGCTTGCCGTAGTGGTATTCCAGCGTCTCGGCCGAGATGTGCGGCTGCAGGGCGTCCTTAGCGTACGGCAGTGGGGGCAGGGTATGTTCCATGTCTTGTTCCTTAGTAAGTTGACGGGAGACTCTTCGAAGTCTCTGCGGTACATCAATTCGGGCGCTTATTCTAAACCGGTTAAGAAATCGTTGCAGATATGACTTTGCGAATACGCCAGATTGTCATTCCAATACATCCTGCACACCCGCCACGCTGACCTCGGCACTGCCTTCCGCCAGGCGGATGCGCAATACGTCCCGCGGCCTGATCTGCCCCGGCGAGTGCAACACCTTGCCTTTCGCATTGCTGACGATCGCATAGCCGCGCTCCAGCGTCCGCTGCGGGTTCAGAAGCTCCAGCTGCGCCGCCAGGGCATTCAATGCCTCGCGCCGCGCGCGCAACTGGTTGCCGACGCTCGCCACCAGGTGGCGCCGGTCGGACTCCAGCCGCGTGCGCAAGCCGCGCCAGTCGGGGCGATGGCGGGCCCAGCGCTGCTGCAGCTGCGCCAGCAGCACGCCGTGGCGGTTCACCGGCGCGCGGACGGCATGCGTGAGACTGCTGGCCATGCCCAGAAGTTTCAGGCGCTGGTGCTGGATCTGGCTCGATGGGCTCAGCAGGCGGCGCGACAGGTTGTCGAGGCCCTGGCTGGCGTCGGACAGGACGCGGTCCATCGCGCGGCGCAGGTCGCCCGCGTCCGCCTGCAGCGACGCGAGCCAGTCCGCGCGTGCCGTGGCGGCGAGCTCGGCGGCGGCCGTCGGCGTGGCGGCGCGCAGGTCGGCCGCGAAGTCGGCGATGGTGAAATCCGTCTCGTGGCCCACGCCCGAGATCACGGGCATGCTGCACGCGGCGATCGCGCGCGCGACGGCTTCCTCGTTGAAGCTCCACAGGTCTTCGATCGAGCCGCCGCCGCGGCAGACGATCAGCACGTCCACTTCGCGCCGGTGCGATGCGACCGAAATGGCTTCCGCGATCTTCTGCGCGGCCAGCTGGCCTTGCACGGGCGCCGCATACAGCACGATGCGTATGTGCGGCACGCGCCGCCTGAGGGCCGTCAGCACGTCGCGCAGCGCGGCCGCCTGCGGGCTCGTGACGATGCCCACCGTGCGCGCGAACAGCGGCAGCGGACGCTTGCGGGCTTCGTCGAACAACCCCTCGGCCCCCAGCTTCTCCTTCAGGCGCATGAACGCTTCGTACAGCGCGCCCACGCCCGCGCGGCGGATCGCCTCCACGTTGATCTGGTAATCGCCGCGCGCGCCATACAGCGTGACGAGGGCGCGCACCTCGACCTTGTCGCCTTCGCGCGGGGTGAAGCCCGCGTACTGGGCGCGGCCGCGGAACATGACGGCGCGCACCTGGGCCGCGTCATCCTTCAACGTGAAATACCAGTGGCCGCTGGCCGCGCGCGTGAAATTCGAGATCTCGCCGCCGATCCAGACGAGCGGAAAGGTGCGCTCCAGCAGGCGCGCGACCTGCTGGTTGAGAGCCGTGACGGTCAGTACGGGCGGGGCGGCATAGGCCGGATCGGCGTCTTCGGTGGGAAACATAGGGATGAGCTGGGTTGAACTGTCCACAAAAACATGGCTGCGCGCAGTGTAAGACACATCTGCTGTAAAACAACAGGTAGTTTTTGTAAACACCTGATTTTTATAGTAAAACGATGCTGCCCGATTTCGATGCAGCAACCAAATTGCCTTACGGATCAATGGCTTGAGTGCATCTTCGGATACTTGGCCACAATCTTATCCACAGTTTATGTGCGAAAGTGGACAAGTCGGCGGTGCCCAAAAATTCAGCTTGAATATCTTTTCCTAGAGCAATCAAACACTTAGCATGCTGTCCCGGCCCTTGCTCACATCGTTTTCCACAGTTTATGTGTACAGAGGTCCTTCAACGGGCGCATGCCGGACCGGTTTTCCACTGCCTAAAAATTCTACACAGCAAAAATTCCCTTTGGATTCAAGGACTTTGTCTTTCCTCTAGGGCCTTGCTCACAATCTTTTCCACAAAATTTGTGAAGAAGGCAGGCCGGGGCCGGGACGCGACTATAACCCAGTGGCCGGGCGGCTGGAATACCTGTCCGCCGAGCTGTCTTCGGTGTGTATGCGTCCCGGATGCCTAAAAATTGGGCTTGGCTAGAAATGCTGAGAGAAATCAAAGGGTTAGTAGGCGAATGATGTGCTTGCTCACATCTTTTTCCACAGTTTGTGTGAAAAATCCTGCGGGCAGGCAGCCCTGGCACGTGGATAGGCGTCTGCCTAAAAAACGTGCGCAGATTCCTTTGCCTTATGAATCAAAGACTTAGGGTGCAGTTTGTGCGCTTGCGCACAATTTTGTCCACAAAAAATGTGAAGAAGAAGAGGGTTGTAGTCGAGCTCAACCTTGCCTATTTTTTGGACTTGGAAATTTCTCTGAGTAAAATCAAATACTTACCGATTGGAAAGCTGATTTCTCACAAATTTATCCACAGAAATTGTGGGCAACTACACGCGAGGCGGGCGCCCTGACTGCCTTCGAAGTCCGGGCAGTCAACGCATCATGACCTGCCGCGTTTTTACGCACGGAAAAATATCCCTTAAGAATCAAGCTACTTGGCGCCTCCGGACGGCCTTGCGCACACTTTTATCCACAGAAAGTGTGAAGAACTCTACTTGCCGCAATCCGGGCAACACGTTACATTGCGCAACTACCTTGTTTCATTGATTTTTACCTATCCAGGAGTTCCATTTGCTCGCCATTCTTCAAGCCGCCGGCTGGCCCATCTGGCTGTTGCTGATCGCATCGATCATCGCCCTGGCCCTGATCATCGAGCGCCTGATCTACCTGCGCCGCGAAAAGATCCTGCCGCGCCAGCTGCTCGATGAAGTCATCCAGGTCTATCGCAGCGGCAAGGTCACTCCGGACATTATCGACAAGCTGCAGACGAACTCCCCGCTCGGTGCCGTGCTGGCCGCCGCGCTGCGCAACGTCGACGCGCCGCGCGACGTGATGAAGGAATCGATCGAGGAAGCGGGCAGGGGCGTCGCCCACGTGCTGGAACGCTTCCTGACGACGCTCGGCACGATCGCGTCGCTGGCGCCGCTGATGGGCCTGTTCGGCACGGTCGTCGGCATGATCGAGATCTTCGGCGCGCAGAATGCCAGCGGCACGAATCCCGCCCAGCTTGCCCACGGCATTTCCGTCGCGCTGTACAACACGGGATTCGGCCTGGCGATCGCGATGCCGGCCCTCGTGTTCTACCGCCACTTCCGGGCGCTGGTCGACAGCTTCATCATCGACATGGAACTGCAGGCCGTGAAATTCGTCGACGTCGTCCACGGTGCCCGCAAATGATCGACTTCCGCCGCGGCCGCAAACGCGAGGATCCGGAAATCAACCTGATCCCGTTCATCGACGTGCTGCTGGTCGTGCTGATCTTCCTGATGGTGACGACTACGTACAGCAAGTTCACCGAACTGCAGATCACCTTGCCGACGGCCGATGCCGAGAAGGCGATCGAGAAGCCGTTCGAGATCAACGTCACGGTCGACGCCAAGGGTAACTACACGGTGAACAATGTACCCGTCGCGTTCCACGGCGTGGCAAGCCTCGCCGACGACCTCAGGCGCGCGGCCGCCACCGGCCCGAACGGCCAGCCGCTGCCGGCGCCCGTGAAGGACCCCGTCATCATCGTCAACGCCGACCAGTTCGCGATGCACCAGATGGTCATCAACGTGCTGGAAGCGGCGCGCATGGCGGGGTATGACAAGCTGACGTTCGCGGCGCAGACGGGCGGGCAGAAGTAAAAATCCGTCGGCCCCGCTCTCGCGGGGACGACGTTATTCATCCTTAAAGTGGCATCCTCTCTCGAATCGACACTCACCCGCGCCTGGCTCCGGCGCGGGCCGCTCGCCGTGGCCCTGTGGCCGCTGTCCCTCCTGTTCCGCCTGCTCACCGCCCTCCGGGTCGCCCTGTACCGCGCCGGCGTGCTGAAGGCCGGACGCCTGCCCGTGCCCGTCATTGTCGTCGGCAATATCTTTATCGGCGGCACGGGCAAGACCCCGCTGACGATCTGGCTGGCGCAGCAGCTGCGCGCGGCCGGGATGCGGCCGGGCGTGATTTCGCGCGGCCACGGCGGTGCCGAAGACGCGCCCCGTGAAGTGCTGCCGGCGTCGCGCGCGCAGGATGTCGGCGACGAGCCCCTGCTGATCGCGGCGCGTGCCGGCTGTCCCGTCGTCGTCGGCCGCAAGCGCGTCGAGGCCGGGCGCCGTCTGCTGGACCTGCATCCCGACGTCGACGTGCTGATCACCGACGACGGCCTGCAGCACTACGCGCTCGCGCGCGACGTGGAGATCATCCTGTTCGACGGCCGCGGCACCGGCAATGGCTGGACCCTGCCGGCGGGCCCGCTGCGCGAAGCGCCTTCGCGCCGGCGCGACGTGACGGTCGTCAACGCGCCGGAGATCACGCCGGCACTGGCCGCGGCGGTGGGCGGAGATCCCTGGCAGATGCGGCTCGCGGGCGACCATGCCGAGCGCCTGATGGATGCGGGTGAACGCGTGCCGTTGACTGCGCTGCGCGGAAAACGCGTGCTGGCGGCGGCCGGCATCGGCAATCCGGGGCGCTTCTTCGCGCTGCTGCGCGCGGCCGGGCTGGACGTCGCCGAGCTGCCGCTGCCCGACCACCACGACTTCCGCGACGATCCGTTCCGCGCCGTCGACGCCGACGTCATCCTGGTGACGGAGAAGGATGCAGTAAAATGTCGGCAACTTGAAACAATCAACAACGACCCGCGCGTGTGGGTCGTACCGGTCGGCGCGCAGATCGATGCCGCGCTGGCTGCCCAAATCGTGGAGAAATGTCGTGGACGCCCGACTGCTTGATATCCTGGTCTGCCCGCTGTGCAAGGGACCGCTCGAATATGACAAGAAAGCGCAGGAACTGATCTGCCGCCCGGACCGCCTCGCGTATCCGATCCGCGACGGCATCCCGATCATGTGGGCCGAAGAGGCGCGCAAGGTCGAGCCCGTGCTGTAACCCGATGAGTTTCGTCGTCATCATCCCGGCACGCCTGGCGTCGACGCGGCTGCCGAACAAGCCGCTCGCGGACCTGGGCGGCAAGCCGATGGTCGTGCGCGTGGCCGAACGCGCGCAGCAATCGGGCGCCGCGCGCATCATCGTCGCCACCGACCATGCCGACATCGCCGCCGCCTGCGCCGCGCATGGCGTGGAAGCGTGCATGACGCGTTCGGATCACCCGTCCGGCACCGACCGCATCGCCGAAGTGGCCCACACGCTGGGCCTCGCGCCCGACGCCGTCGTCGTCAACCTGCAGGGCGACGAACCCCTGATCGATCCCGCGCTGCTGGCCGCCTGCGCCGCGCGCATCTCGGCCGATGTGCCGATGGCGACCTGCGCCCATCCGCTGTCCGACGTCGCCGACGCGTTCAACCCGAACGTGGTGAAGGTCGTGCTGGACAAGCCCGGGCGCGCGCTGTACTTCTCGCGCGCCACGATCCCGTGGCACCGCGACGGCTTTGCCGTCACCCGCGAGCAACTGCCTGCTGGCTACGTACCCCTGCGCCACATCGGCCTGTACGCCTACAGCAATGCGTTCCTGCAGCGCTATCCGCAGCTGGAACCGTCGCCGCTCGAATCCATCGAAGCGCTGGAACAATTGCGCGTGCTTTGGCACGGGGTGCCGATCGCCGTGCATGTGACGGACGAGGCGCCCCATGCGGGCGTCGACACGCCGGCCGACCTCGAGCGCGTGCGACTTTTCTATACGTCTTGATCCGCTTGGAAACTACTCTTCAGGCTGCTTGCGCCACGTCAAACGGCTGAGAGATCGGCCGCCTTCAGTGGCGTTTGATGCTGCTTTTGTGGTAAGTTTCGTATCAGCTAGTCAGACATGCATCAATGCGGTTATCTGTTCCCAACTATAGCCGTCTCTACAAGAATTATTAGATACCTTTAGGAATCCTTCATGCGTCTCATTTTGTTAGGAGCCCCCGGCGCCGGTAAAGGCACCCAGGCGAACTTCATCAAAGAAAAATACAACATCCCCCAGATTTCCACCGGCGACATGCTGCGTGCCGCCATCAAGGCCGGCACCGAGCTGGGCCTGGCTGCGAAAAAAGTGATGGATGCTGGCCAGCTGGTGTCGGACGACATCATCATCGGCCTGGTGAAGGAGCGCCTGAAGGAATCCGACTGCGCCAACGGCTACCTGTTCGACGGCTTCCCGCGCACGATCGCGCAGGCCGACGCCATGAAGGACAGCGGTGTGAAGATCGACTACGTGCTGGAAATCGACGTGCCGGACGAACTGATCGTCGAACGCATGAGCGGTCGCCGCAGCCACCCGGCATCGGGCCGCGTCTACCACGTGAAGTTCAACCCGCCGAAGGTCGAAGGCAAGGATGACGTGACGGGCGAACCGCTGGTCCAGCGCGACGACGACACGGAAGAAACGGTCAAGAAACGCCTGGCCGTGTACCACAACCAGACCGAAGTCCTGCTCGGCTATTACAACAAGTGGGCGGAATCGGGCCTGCCGGGCGCGCCGAAGTACCGCAAGATCTCGGGCGTCGGCCCGGTCGAGCAGGTGCGTGACGCCGCATTCGCGGCACTCGCAGGCTGAGCATTCCAGAGCGGCGCAAGCCGCTCTTTTTGGCTCCGGATGACTAATGCCATCCGTCCAGGTTTTTAGATCAAAGTTTTGTCGCACCTTTGTGCGGCGAATGCAGCAAGGCAGGCCGTACCGCAGGTAATTGCACGCGGCCTTTCGACTCTGTGGTGGTTTGATCGAAGAACGAGGGGGACGACATGGCATCCGCGCAGCTCATCTTCGCCGTCGCGTGCGGCGTCATCGCGGTATTCTACGGCTTGTGGTCGCGCAGTTGGGTCCTGAGCCAGGACCCGGGCAACGGCCGCATGCAGGAAATCTCGCTGGCCATCCAGCAGGGGGCGTCGGCCTACCTGGCGCGCCAGTACCGCACTATCGGCATCGTGGGCGTCGTCCTGCTGATCGCCATCTACTTCCTGCTCGGCACGGCCACCGCGGGCGGCTTCCTGGCCGGCGCGCTGCTGTCCGGAGCCTGCGGGTTCATCGGCATGAACGTGTCCGTCCGCGCCAACGTGCGCACGGCGCAGGCGGCAACAAGGGGGCTCGACCAGGCGCTGAACGTCGCCTTCCGCGGCGGCGCGATCACGGGCATGCTCGTCGTCGGCCTGGGCCTGCTGGGCGTGGCGCTGTTCTACTGGATCCTCGTGCTGCGCGCCGACCCCGCGCTGACCCGGCATGAGGTCATCCAGCCGCTCGTGGGGCTCGCATTCGGCGCGTCGCTGATTTCCATCTTCGCGCGCCTGGGCGGCGGCATCTTCACGAAGGGCGCGGACGTCGGCGCCGACCTCGTCGGCAAGGTCGAGGCCGGCATCCCCGAGGACGATCCGCGCAATCCCGCCGTCATCGCCGACAACGTGGGCGACAACGTGGGCGATTGCGCCGGCATGGCGGCCGACCTGTTCGAAACGTATGTCGTCACGCTGGTCGCCACGATGCTGCTCGGCGCACTGGTGATTCCCGGCATGGGCGGCATCGGCACCGTGTATCCGCTGCTGCTGGGCGGGATCTCCATCATCGCGTCCATCGTCGGCTGCTCGCTCGTGAAGAACCATCCGGGGCACAAGATCATGTATGCGCTGTACACGGGGCTGTGGTGGTCGGCCGCGCTGTCGCTGATCGGGTTCGCCGTCGTCACGTGGCTCGTGTGGCCGGATGACGCGATGCGCTGGCGCATGCTGGGCTGCGCCACGGTCGGCATCGCGCTCACGGGCCTGATGGTCTACATCACCGAGTACTACACGGCCACGGAGTTCGGCCCCGTGCGCCACATCGCGGAAGCGTCGACGACGGGCCACGGCACCAACATCATCGCGGGGCTGGGCGTGTCGATGAAGTCGACCGCGTATCCGGTGCTCGTCGTGTGCGCCGCGATCCTCGTCGCGTACCAGCTGGGCGGCCTGTATGGCATCGCCATCGCGGCGACCGCCATGCTGTCGATGGCCGGCATCATCGTCGCGCTGGATGCGTACGGCCCGATCACCGACAACGCCGGCGGCATCGCGGAGATGAGCGGGATGCCGGAACAGGTGCGCGCCGTCACCGACCCGCTGGACGCCGTCGGCAACACGACGAAGGCCGTCACGAAGGGCTATGCGATCGGCTCCGCGGGGCTCGCGGCCCTCGTGCTGTTCGCCGACTACACGCATGCGCTGGAAGCGCACGGCACGCGGATCGCGTTCGAGCTGTCGAATCCGATGGTGATCGTGGGCCTGTTCATCGGCGGCCTCGTGCCCTATCTGTTCGGCGCGCTGGCGATGGAAGCGGTGGGGCGGGCGGCGGGTGCCGTCGTGCTCGAGGTGCGGCGCCAGTTCCGCGACATCGTCGGCATCATGACGGGCGCCGGCAAGCCGGAATACGACAAGGCTGTCGACATGCTGACGGCGTCCGCGATCCGCGAGATGGTGCTGCCGTCGCTGCTCCCCGTGATCGTGCCGATCCTCGTCGGCATGCTGCTGGGGCCCGCAGCGCTGGGCGGGATGCTGATGGGCACGATCGTGACCGGACTCTTTGTCGCGATCTCGATGACGACGGGCGGCGGCGCCTGGGATAACGCCAAGAAATACATCGAGGACAACCACTACGGCGGCAAGGGTTCCGATGCGCACAAGGCCGCGGTCACGGGCGACACGGTGGGCGACCCGTACAAGGACACGGCCGGGCCGGCCGTGAATCCGCTCATCAAGATCATCAACATCGTGGCGCTGCTGCTCGTCCCGCTGTTGCCGGCCGGCGGCTGGCTGGCCGTGTCGGAACCGCAGGCGCTGTACGGCAAGCCCGCAGCGACCGCGCATGCGCCGGCGGCTGCTCCCGCACAAGCAGTGGTTCAGCGTCCGAGCGCCTCGCTGAGCGCGCTTTCCAGCGACGCCCGGTCCGAGTCGCCGCGGTAGCGCACGCCGTTGATGTAGAGGGTCGGGGTGCCGGTCGCGCCGTCGTGGTGGGCGCGTTCGGCATCCGCCTGCACGCGCGCGCGGTGGCGGCGGTCCAGGACCTCGGTGCGGAAGCGCTCGATGTCGAGATCGATGCTTTCCGCCAGCACGGCGAGGTCCTGCTTGTCGAATACCTGGCGCTGCTGCTCGTACAGCGCGTCGTGCATGTCCCAGAACCGGCCCTGGCTGCCGGCGGCCTCGGCCGCTTCCGACGCCAGCTCGGCCAGCGGGTGCAGGTGCGTCAACGGCAGGTGGCGGTAGACCAGGCGGATGCCGCCGAACCGTTCGTCCAGGTCGCGCAGCGCGAAGTGGGCGCGGGCGCTGTACGGGCACTGGAAGTCCGCGTATTCGATCACCGTCAGCGCGGCATCCGCCGGGCCGCGCACATGTTCGTCGTTGCCAATCTCGTCAACTCGTTTCATTCATGTCTCCTGGTCGCGTCGAGGCGCCATCATGACATGGCATCGGAAATTGTGTAGTAAATTTTCACCCGGAAAGAAGATAGGTGTAAAAACAAAACAGATGGCGACGAGTTAGCCTCCGTTGCGGTACAGTAGCGTCATCAGCGGTTTTGTTTATTGAACAAGCCGCGCCAGCTTACTAACCAAATGGAGAAAACCATGACGACCAATCTGGGAGGAAAGGGCGTAACCGACGCCCTCGGCCTTGAGCCCACCGACGCACCGCGCCAGGACAGCATGCAGCTGGCCGAGGGCGCCGAACGCGCCGAACTGCAGCGCGCGCTGCTCGTCTACGGCATGGCCGGCGCACTGGGCGCCGATCACGCACGCAGCGCCATGAACGACACGCGCGCCTGACGCCGCCGCGTCGATAACGAACGGGACCCGCGGGGTCCCGTTTTTCATTTCAGAACACGCACATGCGATCCGCTTCCTCGCGTAGCCACGGCCGGAAATCCGGATGCGCGATGCCGATCAGCGCCTGCGCGCGCTGCTTCGCCGACTTGCCGCGCAACTGCGCCACGCCCCATTCCGTGACCACGTAGTTGACGTCGTTCTTGCTCGTCGTGGCGTGCGTGCCCGGCGCCAGGGTCGGCACGATGCGCGAGACGGTGCCGTCCTTCGCCGTGGACGGCAGCACGATGAACGACTTGCCGCCGCGCGACCGGTTTGCCGCGCGCACGAAATCCACCTGGCCGCCCGTGCCGGAATAGGGCAGGTGCCCGATGCTTTCGCTGCCGCACTGGCCGAGCAGGTCGACCTGCAGGCTCGCGTTGATCGACACGAGCTTATCGTTCTGCCCCGCGATGTACGGATCGTTCGTGAAGTTCGACGGGTGCATCTCCAGCATCGGATTGTGGTGCATGAAGTCGTACAGGCGGCGCGAGCCGAGCGCGAACGTCGCCACCATCTTGCCCGGCAACAGCGTCTTGCGGTGGTTGTTGACGGCGCCCGCTTCCACGAGTTTCAAAATACCGTCGCCGATCATTTCCGTGTGGATGCCGAGGTCGCGCTTGTCCGTCAGCTGCATGACGACGGCGTCCGGAATGCCGCCGTAGCCGATCTGCAGGGTGGAACCGTCCTCGATGTGCTCGGCCACGAGACGGCCGATCGCTTCCTGCACGGGCCCGATGTGGGGGAGGCCCACTTCCATGATCGGGTCTTCGCTTTCGACCAGCGCCGTGACCTGCGAGATGTGCACGTGGCACTGGCCGTGCGTGAACGGGACGTGCGGATTCACTTCCAGCACGACGGCGCGCGCCTTCGCGACGGCCGCCATCGTGTAATCCGTGCCGAGGCTGAGCGCGAAGTGGCCGGAGGCGCTCATCGGCGACGCCATCGCGAATACGACGTCCGCCGGCATCAGGCCACGCTCGATCAGCATCGGGATCTCGGAAAAATAATTCGGGATGAAATCGCACCAGCCGCCCTGGCCGCCGGCGCGCGACGCCCCGCCGAAGAACAGCGCCGCGTGGCGCACATGGGGCCGGCATTCGGGCGCGAAATAGCCATACTTGCGCATCGCGAGAATCTGCGCCACCTGGACGTCGTGAAAGCCCCGGCATTCCTGGGACAACGCGTGCAGCAGGACAGGCGGTTCGCCGACACCGGTCGGGACGACGATCATGTCGCCGTCGCGGACGTGGTCGAGGGCGTCGAAGGCACTGCCGCGTTTGGCGCGATACATCTCCTGCAGGGTCTGCATGGTCGTCTCCTGTGTGTTTTTGTTTGTAAAACATGCACCGTGGCAGCTTAACAGCGTGGCGCAGGAAACTGACGCGCACCTGACGCACAGCAGCGCGCCGACAAGGCGCGGTGCGGCCGATAATGGAACGCGAGGAGCGACCCATCATGGAACCGAAACGATATGTACTGACTGCATGCATGCTGCTGTCATGGTCGTGCATGGCGCCCGCGCAGAACCAGGCCCAGCGTACGGAGCAGGCCAACCGCGACGCCACCGTGGCCGATGAAGCGAGCACGGCCAAGCCGGCGCGCACGCCGCCGCCCGCGACGCTGAGCTATGGCCCCGTGCTGAACCCGCGCGCGCAGGAGGGCGCCGACGCTGTCCGCAAGGACCCGGCCGAGGTGCACGATGAAGCGGACACGTTGACCCGCCAGGTTCAGCCGTCAAATAAGCAACTAACCGACAAGCAGATCGAAGAGCTGCGCCGCCGCGCTGCGCGCCGCCATCCGGCGTGGCAGGGAGAGGGGGCGATGGCGCCGCGGCCGCTGCGGTCCGGCGCGACGCCGCCGGCAACCGTCGCTGTACCGATTCCGCCGCGGGCGACCGCGCCGCAGCCGACCGTGCCCGGCACCAGCGTCATCCGCGGCTGCCAGGGCATCGTTTGCACGGATGGGGCCGGCAATACGTTCAACGCCAGTGGCAATGCCGGCGTCAACAGTACCGGCCGCGCATGTGCCCGGAACGGGACTACCGTCACATGTTTTTGACGTTTCGGCCAACCCTCGCTAGAATCTGCTAATTGACGTTTACGTAAACGTAAAATGAGCGGAAGATAACGAAAGGGAGACAGATGCAAATCCAGAATAACGTGTTCATCGTGACGGGCGGCGCTTCGGGCCTGGGCGCGGCCACCGCGCGCACCATCGTCGAGGCGGGCGGGAAGGTCGTGCTGGCCGACGTGCAGCAGGAAGCCGGCACGGCGCTGGCCGCCGAACTGGGCGCCGCGGCACGTTTCGTGAAATGCGACGTGACGTCGGAAGCGGACGGGCAGGCCGTCGTGGCGGCGGCCCTCGAACTGGGCAGCCTGCGCGGCCTGGTGAACTGCGCAGGCGTCGCGCCGGCCATCAAGACGGTCGGCAAGGACGGCCCGCATCCGCTGGACGCGTTCCAGCGCGCCATCAACATCAACCTCGTCGGCACCTTCAACATGTGCCGCCTGGCGGCCGATGCGATGGGCAAGGAAGAGGGCCTGGAACACGGCGAGCGCGGCGTCATCATCAACACGGCGTCCGTTGCCGCGTTCGACGGCCAGATCGGCCAGGCCGCATACGGCGCGTCGAAGGCGGGCGTGGCCGGCATGACCCTGCCGATGGCGCGCGACCTGTCGCGCAGCGGCATCCGCGTGATGACGATCGCCCCGGGCATCTTCGAGACGCCGATGTTGATGGGCATGCCGCAGGAAGTGCGCGATTCGCTGGGCAAGATGGTGCCGTTCCCGCCGCGCCTCGGCATGCCGCGCGAGTATGCGCATCTGGCGCAGACCATCATCGAAAACGTCATGCTGAACGGCGAGACGATCCGCCTGGACGGCGCCATCCGCATGCAGCCGAAGTGAGCCCTTGAGCGATTTCGGGTACGATGCCCTCTGGTATTTCCGGAGAAATCGTATGACCAAGAAGTTGCTTGCCCTCGCTTTGGGCGGCGTATTGACCGCCGCCCTCAATCCCGCCGTTGCAGTCGCCCAGGACGCCTCGGCGCTGCAGCGCGCCCCCGAGGCCGCCAGCGGCTACGCCGAGAAGGCCGGCTGGACCGCACGCAAGTACATGGTGGCGGCCGCGAATCCGCTGGCCGTCGAGGCGGGCTACGAGATGCTGAAGCAGGGCGGCACGGCGATCGACGCGGCCATCGCGACGCAACTGGTCCTCACGCTCGTCGAGCCGCAATCGTCCGGCATCGGCGGCGGCGCGTTCCTGATGTATTACGACGGCAAGAAGGTGCAGGCGTTCGACGGCCGCGAAACGGCACCATCGAAGGCCGATGAGCACTTGTTCCAGCATGCGGACGGCTCGCCGATGTCGCGTGCCGAAGGCATCGTGGGCGGCCGTTCGACGGGCGCGCCGGGCGTGCTGCGCATGCTGGCGCTGGCGCACCGCCAGCACGGCAAGCTGGCGTGGAAGACCCTGTTCCAGCCCGCGATCCGCCTGTCGGAACAGGGCTTCGCCGTCAGCCCGCGCCTGAACGCCTTGCTGGCCGGGGACCGGTATCTCCGCAACGACCCGACGGCGCGCGCTTACTTCTATGCGCCGGACGGCAAGCCGTGGCCCGTCGGCCACGTGCTGAAGAACCCCGAACTGGCGCGCACCCTGCGCGAACTGGCCGCCGGCGGCGCCGAGGTGTTTTATACGGGCCGCATCGCGCGCGACATCGAGGCGAAAGTCAAAAGCCACCCGACGAATCCGGGCCTGCTGACGGCCGCCGACATCGCGGCCTATCAACCCAGGCTGCGCGAGCCTGTCTGCAACGACTACCGCGCCTACACGGTGTGCGGCATGCCGCCGCCGTCGTCGGGCGGGATCGCCGTCGCGCAGATGCTCGGCATGTTCGAGACGCGCGACATGAAGGCGCTGGCGCCCGCCAATGGCATTCCGGGCGCGGACGCCGTGCACGTGTTCTCGGAAGTGGGCCGTCTCGCGTATGCGGACCGCGACCGCTACGCCGCCGACACGGACTTCGTCCCGCTGCCCGGCCGCGGCGTGCCCGCGCTGCTGGACAAGGGCTATCTCACGCAGCGCGCCAGCCTGATCAAGCAACGCTCGATGGGCAAGGCGCAGGCCGGCCATCCGCCGGGCGTGGAGATGGCGTGGCACTGGGGCCTGGACAATTCGATCGAGGCGCATTCGACGTCGCACATCGTCGCGGTCGATCCGTACGGCGCCGGCCTGTCGATGACGACGAGCGTCGAGGACGCGTTCGGGTCGCGCCAGATGGTCGACGGCTTCATCCTCAACAACCAGCTGACCGATTTCTCGTTCGATTCGCGCGACGCGAACGGCCCTATCGCCAACCGCGTGGAACCGGGCAAGCGTCCGCGCAGCGCGATGAGCCCCACGATCGTGTTCGACAAGAAGACGGGCAGATTCGTCGAAGCGGTCGGTTCGCCGGGCGGTCCGTTGATCATCAACTACGTGGCCAAGGTCCTCGTCGGCACACTCGACTGGGGCCTCGACATGCAGCAGGCGATCTCGCTGCCGAACTTCGGCAGCCGCAACGGCCCGACCGAGCTGGAGGCCGGGCGCTTCCCTCTGTCCGAGGTCAAGGCCCTTCAGGCGCGCGGCCACGACGTGCGCGTGTTCGAGCAGACGTCCGGCCTGCAGGGCATCGCGCGCATGGAGATCCACGGCGTGCCTTTGTGGTTCGGCGGCGCCGACCCCCGCAGGGAAGGTGTTGCAAAAGGTGACTAAAAGTCGCTTTAATTGTTAGCTGAGAAATAATTATTCCCCTCAAGGTCGGCAGAGTTTGCTAATCTTGCTCTGTGGATATTGAATGTAAAACGGGTTTGATCCTCAGCGGTGGCGGCGCGCGCGCGGCCTACCAGGCGGGGGTCCTGCAGGCGATCTCCCGCATCCTGGGGGAGGCGGGCTGGCCCGCTGCGCGCAACCCCTTCGAGATCATCTGCGGCACGTCGGCCGGCGCGCTCAACGCGGCCGGGCTGGCCTGCCGCGCCGACGACTTCGGCGACGCCGTCGACCAGTTGGCGGACGTGTGGGAGGGTATCGATGTCACGCAGGTCTACCGCGCCGATTCGCTGGGCGTGCTGCGCTCCGGCGCGCGCTGGCTGTCGCTGCTGTCGTTCGGCTGGATGCTGCGCCAGTGGCATGCGGCGCCGCCGACGTCCCTGCTCGACAACACGCCGCTCGTGGGCCTGTTGCACCGCATGCTCGACCTGCCGCGCCTGGACGCGGCGCTGGCCAGCGGCTGCCTGGACGCCCTTGCGGTCACCGCGTCCTCGTACAGCGGCGGCCAGCACGTCACGTTCTACCAGAGCGAACGCGAGATCGCGCCGTGGAAGCGGCACCAGCGCCTCGCCTTGCAGGGACAGATCGGCGTCGAGCACCTGCTCGCATCGAGTGCCTTGCCGTTCATCTTCCCGGCCGTGCCGTTGTACTTCGACGGCCACCTTGAATACTGCGGCGACGGTTCGATGCGCCAGCTGGCGCCGATCGCGCCCGCGATCCACCTCGGCGCGCGCCGCGTGCTCGTCGTGGGGGCGGGGCGCATGAACGAGACCGTGAACCACCTGCCGGCGCACGTGCGCTATCCGAGCCTGGCGCAGATCGCGGGCCACGCGCTGTCGTCGATCTTCCTGGACGGCCTCGCGATGGACATCGAACGCCTGCAGCGCGTCAACGACACGCTGTCCATGCTGCCGGAGGCGGCGCTGGCGAAGACGCCGCTGCGCCGCATCGACCTGCTCGCGATCGTACCGTCGGAACGCCTGGACGACATCGCCGCGCGCCATGCGGTCAACCTGCCGGCACCCGTGCGCACCTTGCTGGGCGGGATCGGTGCGATCGAGGCGCGCGGCGCCTCGCTCGCGTCCTACCTGCTGTTCGAAGGCGGCTACACGCGCGAACTGATGGCCCTGGGCCAGCGCGACACCTATTCCCGGCGCCGCGACGTACTGGAGTTTTTCGAAGCATGAGACGATGGCTGTTCCTGCTGGTTGCGCTGTTGTGGATCGGGCTCGCCCAGGCCGCGCCGACCCCGACCCTGCGCTTCGAGCACCTGTCGGTGGACGACGGCCTCGCGCAGGAGTCGGTGCTGTCCATCGTCCAGGATCCGGACGGCTTCATGTGGTTCGGCACCCAGTCCGGCCTGTCGCGCTACGACGGCTACCGCTTCACGAATTTCCGCAACGTCGTCGGCGATCCGAAGACGCTCGCCAACAACTGGGTGCGCGTGCTGTACGTCGACCGCAAGGGCCGGCTGTGGATCGGCACGGACGGCGGGCTCGATCGCTACGAACCGAAGACCGGCACGTTCACCCATTTCCTGCCGGACGAACCGGCCAAGCGGGGCAACGGCAACCGCCACATCCGCGCCATCCTGGACGACGGCAAGGAAGGGTTGTGGCTGGCGACGGCCGACGGCCTGCAGCACTTCGACATCGCGACCGGCCGCTTCGACACGTGGCACCACGTGCCGGGCGTGCCGGACAGCCTCGCGTCCGACAAGCTGACGGCCCTCGCCCGCTCGCGCGACGGCCGGCTGTGGATCGGCACGGCGGCGGGTCTCGACAGCCTCGATCCGGAGCGGATGCATTTCCGCCACCATCCGTCGCCGCGCGGCGGCAAATACGACTTCGTGCAGACGCTGATGGTCGACGCGGGCCAGGGCCTGTGGGTCGGCAGCATGGGCGGCCTGGAACGCCTGCCGCTCGGGCCGAAGGGCGAGGTGCGCACGTTCGGCGCGGACGACGGCATGCCGCCGGGCGAGATCAGCGTGCTCTACGAGGATGCCGAGCGCCAGGTGTGGGTCGGCTCGCACGACCGCGGCCTGTACCGCTGGCTGCCCGCGCTGGGCCGCTTCGAGCGCCATCCGCACCGCATCACCGACAGCTACAGCCTGGGCGACAACCAGGTCACGGCGCTGTACGGCGACCGCGTGGGCACGTTCTGGGTCGGCACGTGGTACGGCGGCGTGTCGCGCGCGGACATGGGCAGCGGCGGTTTCGCGCGCATCGTGCGCGGCGACGACACGCCGCTCGCCCTGGAAGACAACAAGGTGCGCGGCATCGTCGGCGAGGGCGCTGGCCGCCTGTGGCTGGCCACGAACGGCGGCCTGCACCTGTTCGATCCGGCGACCGGCGCGGACCAGGCATGGCGCCTGGCCCCCGTCGAAGCGGGGCTGTCGGGCGACGCGATGGCGACGTCGGTGGCGCTCGGCCGCGACGGCACCGTGTGGGTCGGCACGCGCAACGGCCTCGCGCACTTCGATCCGAAGACCGGCCGCTTCACGCGGCGCGCGCTGTCCACGGACGACGTCGACGCCAACTACGTGCGCAACGTGCATGTCACGCGCGACGGCACCCTGTGGGCCGCGAGCCGCGGCGGCCTGCATCGCATCGCGCCGGACGGCAAGCTGACCACGTACCAGCACGACCCGACCGCGGCCGCGAGCCTGGCCGACAACATCGTGCGCCCGATGCTGGAAGACCGCCACGGCCGGTTCTGGGTCGGCACGTTCGACGGCCTGGACCTGCTCGACCGCGCCACCGGCAAGTTCCGCCACTTCCGCCACGATCCGGACGACCCCACGAGCCTGTCGCACGACGAGGTGCACTACCTGCTGGAAGACCGGCGCGGCGACCTGTGGGTCGGCACGGCCGTGGGCCTGAACCGCATGGTCATCGGCGCCGACGGCACGCCGCGCTTCCAGCGCTACACGGTGCGCGACGGCATGGCGGACGACGTCGTGGCCGCGATGCAGGAAGACCTCGACGGCTTCATCTGGGTCTCCAGTTCGAGCGGCCTGCACCGGCTCGACCCGTCCAGCGGCGCCTGGCGCAACTACAACGCGACCGACGGCACGATCGAGGGCGCCTATTTCGACGCCTCCGCGCTGCGCGTGGCCGACGGCACGCTCTACTTCGGCGGCAACAACGGCATCACGGCCTTCAATCCGCGCGCGCTGCACGACAACCTGATCGCGCCGCGCGCCGTCATCACGGGCCTGCAGATCTTCGGCCAGCCGTGGCAGGACGTCCGTCCGGGCATGCTGCCGGGTCCCATCGAACGGCTGTCCGGCATCACGCTCACGCCGCAGGATTCCGTGTTCTCGCTGGAGTTCTCGGCGCTGCACTTCGCCGCGCCGGGCCGCAACCGCTTCGCCTATCGCCTCGTCGGCTTCGACCAGGACTGGATCGGCGTCGACGCCGGCAAGCGCTTCGCCACGTACACGAACCTCGATCCGGGCAGCTACACGTTCCAGGTGCGCGCGGCGAACAAGGACGGCGTCTGGAGCGACGCCGCCGCGACGCTCGAAGTGACGGTGCTGCCGCCGTACTGGAAGACGTGGTGGTTCCGCACCCTGTGCGCGCTGGTGGTGATCGGCTGCGGCTACGGCGCCTACCGCATCCGCGTGGACGTGCTGCGCCGCCAGAAGGCCATGCTGGAGCAGCAGGTCAGTGCGCGCACGGAGCGCATCGAGCAGCAGAACCGCCTGCTGGAACGACAGACCGAGGAATTGCGCGAGCAGGAACGCCAGGTGCGGCGCCGCACGAACGAGCTGGCGCTCGCCAACGACGCGCTCCAGGAAAACGAGGAGCGGCTGTACCAGGCCAAGCAGCGCGCGGAAGACGCCACGCGCCAGAAATCCGAATTCCTCGCCAACATGAGCCACGAGATGCGCACCCCGCTGGCCGGCGTGATCGGCATGCTGGGCTTCGCGCTGCGCGACACGGCACTGCGCGATTCCACGCGCGAACAGATCCTGCGCGGCCAGGCGAACGCGCAGTCGCTGCTGGCGATCATCAACGACCTGCTCGACTTTTCCAAGATCGAGGCGGGCAAGCTGACCATCGAGAACATCGACTTCGCGCTCGACGAATCGATCGCGCACGTGGCCACCCTGTTCGAGGAACAGGCCGGCGCGCACAGCGTGGGCTTCGCCGTGCGCCTCGATGGGGACCTGCCGCGCTTCGTCGTCGGCGACCCGACCCGGCTGCGCCAGATCCTCGTGAACCTCGTCGGCAACGCCTTCAAGTTCACCGAGAGCGGCTCGGTCACCGTGCGCGTCGAGCGCCGTCCGGAAGACCAGCACGACCGCGCGGGCCGCAACATGATCCGCTTCTCGGTGGAAGACACGGGCATCGGCATCGCGCCGGACGCCTTGCCGCGCCTGTTCCAGAAATTCGAACAGGCCGACGCGACGACGACGCGCCGCTACGGCGGCACGGGCCTGGGGCTGGCGATCTGCCGCCAGCTCGTCGAACTGATGGGCGGCACGATCGGCGTCGCCAGCACGCCGGGCGTCGGTTCCACGTTCAGCTTCGTGCTGCCGCTGGCGGACGGCGTGCAGCCGCACTCCGTCGTCGACCAGCCGCGCGCGCCGCACACGCACCGCCTGCGCGTGCTGTGCGCGGAAGACTATCCCACCAACCAGATCATCGTGCGCATGATGCTCGAGGAACTGGGCCACCAGGTCGACGTCGTCGAGAACGGCCTGCTGGCCGTGATGGCCTGCGCGCGCACGCGCTACGACCTGATCCTGATGGACGGCCGCATGCCCGAGATGGACGGCGCGACGGCGACGCGCCTGATCCGCGCCGGCGGCCCGCTGGAAGCGCCCGTGCTGGACCAGCACCTGATGATCGTCGCGCTCACCGCGAACGTCAGCGAGGAAGACCGCACGCGTTACCTGGCCTGCGGCATGGACGCCTTCATCACCAAGCCGATCGACGACACGCAGCTCCACTACCATCTCACGCGCGCCATCGAGCGCCAGCTGCAGCGCGGCATCGAGCTCGCGCCGATGCCGGAAGCGTCCGCGCGCACGCCGTCCACGGCCGAACTGGACGCGATGTTCGACGTGCCGGGCGATGCCGTTCCGCCCGCCGCACCGCCGCCGCCCCCGATCCGGCGCGCAAGCGACCTGAAGGGCCGCCTGCGCGGCGCCTTCCTGGCCGACCTGCCGCGCCGCCGCATCGAACTGGACAAGGCGCTGGAGGCGGGCGACCACGATACGGCCGGGCGCGTCCTGCACGGCATGAAGGGCAGCGCCGGCTACCTGGGCGAGGATGGCCTGCGCGCGCTGTGCGCCGAACTCGAGGCCCTGGCGGACGCGGGCCAGCTCGACGCCGTGCGCGCCGGCCTGCCGCGCCTGTGGGACCTGCTGGCCCGCTTCGAGGCGGCGCCCGCCTGAATCGTGCGCGTCCCTCACTATCTGTATAATTGCCATTTAACAATTGCGACACAATGGGGCAGGGATGAAGGTATTGATAGTCGACGATGACGTGGTGTCGCGCATGATGCTGATGCACATGATCGACAGCACCGCGAGCGGCGTATTCGACGTGCTGGAAGCGGAGGATGGCGAAGACGCCTGGGCGCAGCTGGATGGCGGTGCGGAGCCCGCGCTGCTGTTCTGCGACCTGCGCATGCCGCGCCTGTCCGGCATGGAATTGCTGGCGCGCGTGAAAGCGGACGCGCGCTTCACCGGCCTGCCGTTCGTCCTCGTCTCGGCCGCGGCCGACGGCGCGACGATGGAGCAGGCGCTGTCGCTCGGCGCTGACGGCTACATCGTCAAGCCGTTCGACGCCGCGCGCGTCGCGCAGCACCTGCAACCCCTGATGCGCGCGCCGGACGAGCAACCCGACGCCACCCTGCGCCGCCTCGGCATCGACGCCACGCGCCTGCTGCTGTACCTCGGGGGCCTGCAGCGCCAGCTCGTCAGCGCCGGCACCGACCTGGCCGCGCTGCTGGCCACGAGCCAGATCGACGCCGCCCGCGCCCACCTCGCGCGCCTGTGCGAGGGCTGCCGCACGCTGGGCCTGCACGGCGCTGCGAACGGCTTCGACGCCTTGCGCTCCGCCCCCGACGGCGCCGCCCTGACGCGCGAACTGGAAGCCGCGCACCGCGCCGTCCTGCGCCAGACCGACGCCACCCGGCACCTGGCCATGTAACAGGTCGCGCCTGTCCGCAACGTTACATTCCTGTTGGAAAACGGGAAAAATTGTTGTAAAAAATGTTGTAAATCACCCCTCCACACGGTTGCGGAATCCGGCATACTGATCCTTTGCCGTGGCCGGCATGCAGCACTTCCCAGGCAGAACGGCAACTTGTCGGGCGTCTTTTTTGCCCCGTACGGACCACGCCAAGCGCGCGCCGTCCGTCACGAGCTTGTCATTAAAATAGCCCCCTTTTTACGGCAGCGCAGAACTGTCGGGATGGACTTTGACCAGGGATTGCATGAGCGAGGACTATGAAGACCACGGTTTCCCCCAGCCTGACCTTTCTTACCGGCGGCGGCCAGATGGCCGCGCGTATCGCCGCATATGACTGGCGCGCCACGCCACTCGGCCCCGTCGAGGGCTGGCCCGCCGCACTGCGTACGGCCCTGGGCCTGGCGCTGAATTCCCGGTTCCCCACCTTGCTGTGCTGGGGCGCCGACCTGATCAGCTTTCACAACGACGCGTACACCCCGTTGCTCGGCGACAAGGCCGCGCTGGGCCGGCCGTGCCGCACGGTGTGGCCGGACGTGTGGGACGTCGTCGGACCGATCGCGATGAAAGCCTATGCGGGCGAAGCCTGCCATCACGAAGACATGGCCGTGCTGGTCGAGCGCCACGGCTTTCCGGAACAGGCCTGGTTCACGTTCTCGTACAGCCCCGTGCGCGACGACGACGGCACCGTCGGCGGCATCCTGTGCACGGTGGTCGAGACGACGGGCAAGGTGCGCGCGCTGGCCTCGCTGCGCCAGAAGGAAGAGACGCTGCGCCGCCTGAACGAGGCGCTGACGCACCAGGTGGCGTCGCACGCGAGCGACCGCGAACGCCTGTGGCGCATCTCGCCCGACGTGATGGCGGCCGCGTCGCTGGCGACGGGGCGCTTCCTCACCGTGAACCCCGCGTTTACCGCCAGTTTCGGCTGGAGTGCCGAGGAGGCGACCACGCGCCCGTTCATGGACATGGTCTACCCGGACGACCGCGAGGACGTCCTGCGGAAGATGCAGGTCCTGGCCGCGGGCACGCCGCTCGTCGGCTACGAAACGCGCGTGCTGCACAAGGACGGCTCGTACCGCTGGGTGTCGTGGACGATCTCCCCGGAAGGCGAGCTGCTGTACGGCGTCGCGCGCGACATCACGGCGGAAAAGCACCAGGCCGACGCGTTGCGCCAGGCCGAGGAAGCGCTGCGCCAGTCGCAGAAGATGGAAGCCGTGGGCCAGCTCACGGGCGGTCTCGCGCACGATTTCAACAATATGCTGGCGGGCGTCACGGGCCACCTGGAACTGATGAAGCTGCGCCTGCGCATGGGCCAGAGCGGCGACCTGCTGACGCGCATCGACGCCGCCCTCGGCGTGACCCAGCGCGCGGCCGCGCTCACGCACCGCCTGCTCGCCTTCTCGCGCCGCCAGGCCCTCGACCCGAAGCCGACCAGCGTCAACGCGCTCGTGATGTCGATGACGGACCTGATCGAACGCGCGGCCGGCCCGTCGATCGCCGTGCGCACGCGCCTTGCCGCCGCGCTGTGGACGACCCTGTGCGACCCGAACCAGCTGGAAAGCGCGCTGCTGAACCTCGCGAACAATGCGCGCGATGCGATGCCGGAAGGCGGCCTGCTCGTCATCGAGACGGAGAACGTCACGTTGACACAAGCCCAGGCGCGCCGCCACGGCGACCTGCGGCCCGGAGAATACGTGCAGGTGAGCGTGCGCGACAATGGCGCCGGCATGGCGCCCGACGTCGTCGCGCGCGCGTTCGACCCGTTCTTCACGACGAAGCCGATGGGGCAGGGGACCGGCCTGGGCCTGTCGATGGTGTACGGCTTCGCGCACCAGTCGGGCGGCAACGTGCGTATCGAATCGCGGCCGGGGCAGGGGACGGAAGTGCGCCTGCTGCTGCCGCGCCACCTCGTGGAGACGCTGCCGGCGGCCAGCCCGGACGTCGAGCCGCCGCTGGAAGCGGGTACCCGCAAGGGCGTCGTGATGGTGGTCGACGACGAGGCGGACATCCGCGCGGTGATGACCGAGGTGCTCGAATTGCAGGGCTACACGGTGCTCGTCGCCTGCGACGCGCCGCAGGCCCTGCGCCTGCTGAAAGACACGCGGCCGGACATGCTCGTGACGGACGTCGGCCTGCCCAACGGCATGAACGGCCGCCAGCTGGCCGACCACGTGCGCGTGCAATGGCCGCAACTCCCCGTGCTGATGGTGACCGGTTATGCGGAAAGCACGGTCATGAAGAACGAGAAGCTGCCCGCGCAGATGGAGATCCTGACCAAGCCGTTCACGATGAATGCGCTGGTGGACAAGGTCGGGTGCATGCTGGCGCAGAGTGTGGGTACCGAGGTGAATGCGGAGACGGGGGCCGAAGCCGCCTGAGCGGCCCCGGCCCATCAGGCAGGATCAGGCGGCCAGGTCGTTCCGGCCGTCGTCCAGCGTGACCAGTTCCCCGAACTGCACGGTGCGCGTGGCGATGTCGTGGTACGCGCCCACGAGACCCATCTCGCCGCGCGCGATGCGCTCGCGCAGGAAGGCGCTGCCGGCGATGATCTCGTCCAGCGAGTTCTCGATGTTGCGGCGCGTGACCGCCTCCAGCATTGCCTTGCCCTCGGGCGGATGATGGGCGCCGCAGCGGCACTGGTCGACGGCCTTGCGGATCTTGCCCGTGATCGCCCCCATGCTGTGCGCGCCTTCGTTCTGCAGCGCGAGGCCGATCGCGCCGCAGCTCGAGTGGCCCTTCACGACGATCAGTTTCGCGCCCAGTTTATGGGCGATCTCCAGGCTGCCGATGATTTCGCGGCTGATCACGTTGCCCGCGATGCGGATCGTCAGCAGGTCGCCCAGGCCGGCATCGAAAATGATTTCCGGCGACGTGCGCGAGTCGATGCAGTTGACGACGACCGCCATCGGGTGCTGCCCGCCCGCCGTCGCTTCGACCTGGTGCAGATAGTATTTCTTCGTCGTGCGGCCCGCGCGGAAGCGCTCGTTGCCGTCGCGTAGCAGCTGCAACACCTCTTCCGGACGCAGTTTCTTCTGCGTGTCCTTGTCGAGAGCGGGAACGAACTGGATCGGGTCGTGCAGGCTGTATTCGTCGCGCAGGCCCACGACGTTCAGCTTGACGTTGCGTTCCGCCGCGACGACGCGGTAGTCGTTGATGACTTCCAGCACGTCGTGGTCGATGTAGTCCGAGTTGGCCGCGTCGATCAGCACGTTCGCATTCTCCGGGATTTCCCACAGCGCGCTCTTGATCGTGGCCTTGTTCAGGAACGACACCTGGTTCGGCAGTTCCATCTTGACGACCTCGCCGATGTGCAGGCGGTACTGTTCCATCGAGAACGGATTCTTGAAGTGGCTGCGCATCAGGTAGAACAGGGCGGCGGCGAGGCCGATCAGCACGCCGGTGAGCAGGTCCGTCAGCACGATGGCGGCGACGGTGACGGCGAACGGCACGAACTGCGACCAGCCCTTCTTGTACATGTCGCGGAACAGCGAGACCTTGGCCAGCTTGTAGCCGGTCACGATGAGGATAGCGGCCAGTGCGGCCAGCGGGATCAGGTTCAGCATGGGCGCCAGCACGAGCACGCTGGCGAGCAGCAGCAGGCCGTGGAAGATGGTCGACGCCTTCGTCCGGTTGTCATTCTGGATGTTGACGGAACTGCGCACGATGACGGACGTGACGGGCAGGCCGCCCAGCAGGCCGGCGCAGATGTTGCCGACCCCTTGCGCGACGAGTTCGCGGTTCGTCGGCGTTTCGCGCTTGTGCGGATCCAGCTTGTCGACCGCTTCCACGTTCAGCAGCGTTTCCAGCGACGCGACGATGGCGATGGTGAAGCCGACGATCCAGACGTCGTGGTTCGCGAAATGGGCGAGGTCGGGGAAATGCAGGTAAGCGCCCAGGTTGCCGATATCGACGGGCGGAATATCGACGAGGTGTTCCGGATCGATACTCAGTGCAGGAAAGAAACGATTGAATGTCACATTCAGTGCAACACCCAATGCCACGACGAACAATGGTGCCGGCAGCAATTTAATGTTTTTTAATGGCGTCTTGTCCCAATAAACCAGGATCAGCATCGACAGGAGCGCAATGATCATGGCGCCCGGCGTGATTGCACTGAAGGCGTGTGCAATGGCGGAAAACGTGTTTTCGCCATTGGCCTGGATGAACGAGGTTTCATCGGCCTGGTTGGCGTCGTAGCCGATTGCGTGCGGAATCTGTTTGAGAATGAGCAGAATGCCGATCGCCGCGAGTAATCCCTTGATCACATTCGAGGGGATGTAATTGGCGATAAAGCCGGCGCGGGCAAGACCCATTGCCAATTGCACTGCGCCGGCAATCAATATGGCCACGAGCAGGATTTCGAAGGCGCCGAGTTTCGTGATCGAGGCGAGGACGACGGCCGCCAGCCCTGCGGCGGGGCCGCTGACGCTCGTATGGGAACCGCTGATGGCACCGACGACGATGCCGCCGATAATGCCGGAAATAACACCGGAAAACAGAGGGGCGCCCGAGGCGAGGGCAATACCGAGACACAGGGGCAAGGCGACAAGAAACACTACTATGCCGGCCGGCAAATCGTACTTGAGGGTATTCGTATGCATGAGAATCTCGCGGAAGAACGATGGTTGTCAGTCAGAATGCGCATATTTGTTTTGCGCATGGCGATATAACGATTTACATCGGTGGATTGCCGATGAATCGGGATTCATGAACGTTTGATTTGGGATGAATCAAAACGGTGCAATGCACCGTTTTGATGCATTTTCAGGAACGTCGATTGTTAAAACGACGGGGAAAAAATATAACATGCAGTTTGCAAATGCGTCCAGCATGAACATCAAAACGTTACAATTCTTTCGGTCGAATGGATTTGAATAAAACCGGTTTTCCCCAGGTTATTTTTATTGCTTTGAATAACGCCGGATTGGGAATGTGGTAAACCTGCGAATGAGGTCGTATAGACGTCCGGCGGCGCCGAACATTGTGGGAGGAGCCTGCGTCCTGTAGAATAGCTGGCTGCAGTACGCAGAGTGTCGCCATAGTACAATGGATAGTACAAGGTCCTCCTAAGACTTAGATGCAGGTTCGATTCCTGCTGGCGACACCACTTCCACCGCCTCCCACACTTTTACGGAAGTCCGCGAACCGATCGGCATCGCGGCCGCTTACACCATGGCTGTCATTTCCCTCTCTTCCGCGCAACTGGCATTCGGCCACGTCGCGCTGCTCGACCATGCCGATTTCTCGCTGGAAGCCGGCGAACGCGTCGGCCTCATCGGCCGCAACGGCACCGGCAAATCCTCGCTGCTGAAAATCATTTCCGGCCGCTCGAAGCTGGACGACGGCCTGCTCGTGATGCAGCAGAACGTCAAGATCGCGTACGTCGAGCAGGAGCCCGTGTTCGATCCGGAGATGACCGTGTTCGACGCGGTCGCCACCGGCATGGGCGACCAGCAGGCGATGCTGGCCGAGTACGAATCCCTGACCGGGCAATTCGGCCAGGGCAATGACGATGCGATCATGGACCGCATGCACGATCTGCAGGCTAAGCTCGATGCGACGGATGCGTGGAACCTCGGCAACCGGGTCGAAACGACGCTGGGCCGCCTGGGCCTCGCGGGCGACGCGAAGATGGGCACGTTGTCGGGCGGTATGCAGAAGCGCGTGGCGCTGGCCGTCGCGCTCGTGTCCGGCCCGGACGTGCTGCTGCTGGACGAACCGACCAACCACCTGGACTTCACGTCGATCCAGTGGCTGGAAGGCCTGCTGCGCGAATTCCGCGGCTCCGTGCTGTTCATTACCCACGACCGCCGCTTCCTCGACAATGTCGCCACGCGCATCGTCGAACTGGACCGCGGCCGGTTATTGTCGTTCCCCGGCAATTTCAGCAAGTACCAGGAACGCAAGAAGGAACTGCTCGCGATCGAAGAGGTCGAGAACGCCAAGTTCGACAAGGTGCTGGCGCAGGAAGAAGTGTGGATCCGCAAGGGCGTGGAAGCGCGCCGCACCCGTAACGAAGGCCGCGTGCGCCGCCTGGAAGACCTGCGCCTGCAGCGTTCCGCGCGCCGCGACCAGCAAGGCCAGGTGCGCATCGACGTTGCGACCGGCGAGCGCTCGGGCAAGATCGTCGCGGAACTGGAAAATATCTCGAAGTCGTACGGAGAGAAAGTGATCGTGAACAACTTCACGGGCACGATCATGCGTGGCGACAAGGTCGGCCTGATCGGGCCGAACGGCGCCGGCAAGACGACGCTGCTGAAAATCATTCTTGGCGAAGAGACTGTCGACAGCGGCAACGTCAAGCTGGGCACGCGCCTGAACGTCGCGTACTTCGACCAGATGCGCGCGCAGCTGAACGAAGAGGCGACGCTGGCGGACACGATCGCGCCGGGCAGCGACTGGGTCGAGATCAACGGCCAGCGCAAGCACGTGATGAGCTACCTGGGCGACTTCCTGTTCGCGCCCGAGCGCGCGCGTTCGCCCGTGAAATCGCTGTCCGGCGGCGAGCGCAACCGCCTGCTGCTGGCACGGCTGTTCGCGAAGCCGGCCAACTGCCTCGTGCTCGACGAACCCACCAACGACCTCGACATCGACACGCTCGAACTGCTGGAGGAACTGTTGACCGATTACACGGGCACCGTGTTCCTCGTCAGCCACGACCGCACGTTCCTCGACAACGTCGTCACGCAAGTCATCGTGTCCGAAGGGCAGGGGACCTGGCGCGAATACGTGGGCGGCTACAGCGACTGGGAGCGCGTGAAAGCGGCGCCGGCGCCGGCGCCCGCCGTAGCACAAAAGGCCCCAACGGCGAAAGCGCAGGATATGTCATCCAACGCACAGAACGCGCCCGGCAAGAAGGTAAAGTTGAGTTACAAGGAGCAGCGAGAGCTGGAGGAGTTGCCGCAGCTTATCGCCAGCCTTGAAGACGAGCAGTCGGCCATTACGGCACTGTTGAATGCGCCCGACTTCTACAAGACCAATCCCGCTGACGCGCGCCGCATCAATGCGCGTTACGCGGAAATCGAGGAGCTGCTGCTCGACGCCCTGGAGCGTTGGGAAGTCCTCGAAGCGCGCGCGCGGGGAGACTAGCCCATGCGTTAGCGCATCGCAGAGCGCGGGCCGGGCGCCCGCTGACGGAGAGACATGACCGAGCATGACGACCGCTACGCCGTGCCTGCCACGGCAGCCATTCCCGCCGACGCTCCCATGTTCAACCGCGCGGCCTGGCTCCGCATCCTGCCCTTCGCCGCCTACCTGGCCTTCATCGTCATCGGCGACGTGCTGGAACGCCTGGGTGTCCCGCAGGACGCCCTGCGCTGGCTGTACCCCGCCAAGATCGCCCTCGTGGCCCTGTTGCTGGCGCTGTCCTGGCGCCAGTATCAAGAACTTTCCCGCTTTCATCTCAGCCTGCTGCACGCGTTGACCGCGCTGGCGGCGGGCGTGCTCGTGCTCGTGTTGTGGATCAGCCTGGACGCCAGCTGGATGGTCGTCGGTTCCCCCTCCGGCTTCGATCCGCGCGTCGAGGGCCGCATCGACTGGCTGCTCGTCGCGATCCGCATCGCCGGCGCGGCGCTCGTCGTGCCCGTTATGGAAGAGTTGTTCTGGCGCTCTTTCCTGATGCGATGGGTGGATGCGCCCGATTTCGAATCGGTTGCGCCCTCTCAAGTCACCATCAAAAGCTTCGTCATCACTGTCGTGCTGTTCGGTGTCGAACATAACCTCTGGCTTGCCGGGATCGTTGCGGGCGCGGCCTACAGTCTGCTGTACATGCGTCACCGCAACTTGTGGTCGCCGATCCTGGCGCACGCCGTCACCAACGGTTTGCTGGGCGTGTGGGTGGTCCGGACCGGCAACTGGTCCTACTGGTAAGCCGTCCGCCATTAACTTCAAGAAGAAGACAAACAATCATGCTGAATTTCCGCGTGCGTCCCCTTGCCCTGTTGCTGTGTACCCTGTTCACCCTGCCGGCCGGTGCCGGTCCCAGCGATGCACTCCATCTCTATGCCGGCGTCGGCTACGGCCACGACGACAACCTGCTGCGCGTGCCGGAAGGCCAGCCGGCCTTCGACGGCACCCGTGCCGATTCGTGGTGGATGCGCGAGGGCGGATTGATCTTCGATAAGACCTATAGCCGCCAGCGGATTTCCATCGTGGCCAAGTTGTCGAAGTACGACTTCGACCACTTCAAACAGCTGAATTACGATGGCAAGGACTTGCAGGCAACCTGGTTCTGGCAACTCGGCAACCACCTCGAAGGCAAGGTCGGCACCACCTACCAGCAGGTGCTGGCGCCCTATACCGATTTCCAGAGCAACCAGCGCAACCTGCGCCGCAGCCGCAGCCAGTTCGCGGAAGGCGCGTGGCGCTTCCACTCCTCCTGGCGCGTGCGCACCGGCTTCCAGCGCGACAAGTACGACTACGAGCTGTTCGCCCAGCGCTACAACAACCGCACGGAGGATGCGAGCGAGGTCGAGCTCGATTACCTGCCCAGCAGCGGCAGCACGGTCGGCCTGGTGGCGCGCCGGGTCAAGGGCAAGTATCCCTATCCGCGCCCCGTCGGTCCGAACCTTCTCAACGACAACTTCACGCAGGACGAGCTGAAGGCGCGCGTGCTGTGGATCGCGAGCGGCTCCACGACGTTCGACGCACTGGTCGGCTACACGCGGCGCGACCAGCCGTCGTTCGGGACCGGCAAGACGAGCGGCGTGGCCGGCAAGATCAAGGCCACGTACCAGCCGCGCGGCAAGATGACGTACCGGGCCGCCGTCTGGCGCGACTTCGCGCCGCTGGAAAGTACGGTCGTCAGCTACACGCTGAACAAGGGCGCCAGCGTGGGCGCGCAATGGGATGCGACCGCCAAGATCAAGGTGAATGCCGACGCCGTCTACGAGCGGCGCAACTACAACGCGCGCGAGACGTTCGCCAGCGCGGGCGACATCCGCGATTCCATCCGCACGCAGAGCCTGTCCGCGACGTGGACGCCGCGGCCGACCATCCAGGTAACGGCCGGGCTGGCGCACCAGGCGCGCAGCGGATCGCCCGTGCTCGGTACGGGCAGCTTCAAGTCGAACAGCGTGTCGCTGTCGGCCAATGCGCAGTTCTGAATGCGCAGTTTCCGAACATTCTCATGACGGTCAATGACATACCGCTGATCTCGTTCTTCCAGCGCGTACTCGATCCCCTGATCATCATGGGCACGCTGTACCTGTCCGCAGTGCTGTTCCATGAGCCGTTCTCGGGGTACCTGCTGGTGTTGATGGTGCTGGCCTTCTTCATTTCGTCGGCCGTGTACCAGCACGTCGATCCGTACCGCACATGGCGCAGCGGCCGCATGTGGGCCTATGCGCGCGACACGGTCTTCGGCTGGTGCGTGACGATCGCCGTGCTGATGTTCCTCGGCTCGTCCAGCGGCCTCAAATATTATTACGACGAGCGCGTGCTGCTGGCCTGGGCCGTTGCCACGCCGCTGATTTTGCTGGGCAGCCACATCGCCGTGCGCATTGCGAACCGGCCCGGCAAGAGCAAGGAAGTGCGCTCGGTGGTGGTGGTCGGCGTCAACGACGTGGGTCTGAAATTCGCCGGCATCTGCGACCGCCATCCGAACCTGTTCATGCAGGTGCGCGGTTTCTTCGACGACCGCGACGGCGAACGGCATCCGGCCGAGCTGCCGCATCCGATGCTGGGCAAGACGAGCGAGCTGGTGCAGTACGTGCGCGACAACGGCATCAAGATGATCTTCATCAGCCAGCCGATCTCCGCGCAGCCGCGCATCCGCAAGCTCATCGACGAGTTGCAGGACACGACCGCGTCCGTCTATTTCCTGCCGGACGTCTACATCTTCGACCTGATGCAGGCGCGCTTCGACAACGTGGGCGGCATGCCCGTGATCGCGATCTGCGAGACCCCGTTCATGGGCCTGAACAGCACCATCAAGCGCGGTTCCGACATCGTGCTGTCGAGCCTGATCCTGCTGCTGCTGGCGCCGCTGATGATCGCGATCGCCGTGGCCGTGAGGATCGGTTCGCCGGGCCCCGTGATCTTCCGCCAGCGCCGCTACGGCCTGTATGGCGAAGAGATCATCGTCTACAAATTCCGCTCGATGAAGGTGATGGAAAACGGCGACGCCGTCGTGCAGGCGCGCAAGGACGACGACCGCGTGACGCGCGTCGGCCGCTTCCTGCGCCGCACGTCGCTCGATGAATTGCCGCAGTTCATCAACGTGCTGCAAGGCAGGATGAGCATCGTCGGACCGCGTCCGCACGCGGTCGCGCACAACGAGCAATACCGCAAGCTGATCAAGGGATACATGCTGCGCCATAAGGTCAAACCGGGCATCACCGGTTGGGCGCAAGTCAACGGGCTGCGTGGTGAAACTGCCACGCTGGACAAGATGGAAGCCCGCATCCAGTACGACCTCGATTACCTGCGCAACTGGTCGCTGTGGCTGGATCTGTGGATCGTTCTCAAGACCGTGAAGGTGGTGCTCACGCGCGAGAACGCGTTCTAGAACCCGCGCATGTGGGGCCACTTAGGTCCCGCTTAAAGAGCCGGATTCAATCGGATCGGCGCTTGCGGCGCCCGATGGGCTGCGTGAGAATAATTGCTGAGATTGCAATTTTTTATTGATTTTGCATAACAATTCGCCAGGACAACAGCCAATGAAGAAAGCGTTGATCACGGGTGTCACCGGCCAGGACGGTTCCTATCTCGCGGAACTCCTGCTGGCCAAGGGTTACGAAGTGCACGGCATCAAGCGGCGCTCCTCGCTCTTCAATACCGAGCGGATCGATCACATCTACCAGGATCCGCACGTCGAGGACAGTCGCTTCCACCTGCATTACGGCGACCTGTCCGACACGTCGAACCTCAACCGCATCCTGTGCGAAGTCCGGCCGGACGAGGTCTACAACCTCGGTGCGATGAGCCACGTGGCAGTGTCCTTCGAATCGCCGGAATACACGGCCGACGTGGATGGCCTCGGCACCCTGCGCCTGCTGGAGGCGATCCGGTTCCTCGGGCTGGAAAAGACGACGCGGTTCTACCAGGCATCGACATCGGAGTTGTACGGCCTGGTCCAGGAAACCCCGCAGCGCGAAACGACGCCGTTCTATCCGCGCAGCCCGTATGCGGTCGCCAAGCTGTACGCCTACTGGATCACGGTGAACTACCGCGAAGCGTATGGCATGTACGCGTGCAACGGCATCCTCTTCAACCACGAATCCCCGCGCCGCGGCGAGACCTTTGTCACGCGCAAGATCACGCGCGGCCTCGCGAACATCTCGCAAGGACTGGAGCAGCAACTGTTTCTTGGCAACCTCGACGCGCTGCGCGACTGGGGCCATGCGCGCGACTATGTCGAGATGCAATGGCTGATGCTCCAGCAGGACATGCCGGAGGATTACGTCATCGCGACGGGCCGCCAGTATTCCGTGCGGCACTTTGTCGAAGTGGCCGCGCGCGAACTGGGCATCGAGATCGCGTGGCAGGGCGAGGGCGTGCACGAACGCGGCGTCATTGCCGCCATTCACGGCGACAAGGCGCCCGGGGTCGTGGTGGGCCAACCGATCGTCGCCGTCGACCCGCAATACTTCCGTCCGACGGAAGTCGACACCCTGCTCGGCGATCCGGGCAAGGCGCGCCGCCGGCTGGGCTGGGAGCCCCGGACCTCTTTCGAAGCGATGGTGCAGGAAATGGTGGCGCACGACCTCGAGACGGCGCGTCGCCACACGCTCCTCGCATCGCATGGTTACAACGTTGCAATTTCATTGGAGTGAACGTTGAATACTCAACCCCGCATCTATGTGGCCGGCCATAACGGGCTGGTCGGTTCGGCCATCGTGCGCGTGCTGCGCGCGCAAGGCCACACGAACATCGTCACGCGCAGCCACGCGGAACTCGAACTGACCGACCAGGCCCAGGTCCGCGAGTTCTTCCGCAACGAGCGCATCGACCAGGTCTACCTGGCGGCCGCCAAGGTCGGCGGCATCCATGCGAACAACACGTATCCCGCCGACTTCATCTACGACAACATGATGGTGCAGGCGAACGTCGTGCACGAAGCCTGGCGCAACGGGGTCCACAAGCTGCTGTTCCTCGGGTCGTCGTGCATCTATCCGCGCCTGGCCCGGCAGCCGATCAGGGAAGAGTACCTGATGAGCGGCATGCTGGAGCCGACCAACGAGCCGTATGCGATGGCGAAGATTGCCGGCATCAAGCTGTGCGAAAGCTACAACCGCCAGTACGGCACGGATTACCGCAGCGTGATGCCGACGAATCTGTACGGTCCCGGCGACAACTACCACCCCGAAAACAGCCACGTGATCCCCGCGCTGATGCGGCGCTTCCATGAAGCGAAGCTTGCCGGCGCGCCCGAGGTCGTGATCTGGGGCAGCGGCAAGCCGATGCGCGAATTCCTGTACGTCGACGACATGGCCCAGGCGTGCGTATACGTGATGAACCTCGACCACGCCACGTACGCCGCGCACACCGACCCGATGCATTCGCATATCAACGTCGGCACGGGCGAAGACGTCACCATCGCGGATCTCGCACGGCTCGTCGGCGAGACGGTCGGCTACCGCGGCCGCATCGCGTTCGACCCGAGCAAACCGGACGGCACGCCACGGAAGCTGCTCGACGTGTCCAAGCTGAAATCCCTCGGGTGGCAGGCGCGCACGCCGTTGCCGGAAGGATTGCAACGCGCGTACGCGGCCTTCGTCGACCTGATGGCCGACCAGGAGAAACGGGTCGCCGCCTGACCCATCGCGGCCGAGCCGTACGGCAGAGTGTTAATTGACGAACAGAGTCCGAGTCGTGCGGCTCCCAGAATGAGCGGGCTATAAAAAGAGTTCCACCCATCCCCCAGGGAAACCCATTGAACAACAACCACGTGGCTGCCAACATGAACACATCCTCCCCTACGACTCCGAAGCGCGTGCTGTGCGCCGCGCTGATCCTGGTTGCGGCAACCTTGAGCGCCTGCGGCGACAAGGCGAAAGAAAAGAAACCCGGCCAGGCGCTGGCGAGCGTGAATGGGGAAGAGGTCACGGTACTCCAGCTCAACGAGGAATTGCAGCGCGCGGGCGTATCCGCCGCCCAGCAGGACGCCGCCAGCAAGCAGTTGCTGCAGGTACTCATCGACCGCCAGTTGCTGCAGGAAGCGGCCGCGAAGGAAAACCTCGACCGCGACCCCAAGGTCATGCAGGCGATCGACCGCGCGAAGTCGCTGATCGTCGCGCAAGCCTACTTGCAGAAGCGCATCGGCAACGTGGCGAAGCCGACGCCGGCGGAAGTCGAGGACTACTACAACAAGCATCCCGAATTCTTTTCCAACCGTAAGCAGTTCAGCATGAACGAACTCGTGATCTCCGCCAACGACCTGACGCCCGAGGTGCGCAGCGCGGCCGACAGCGCCAAGTCGCTGGAAGAGGTCGCGGTCTGGCTGGACACGCACAAGATCAAGTACGGCCGCAACCAGGTCACGCGCTCGACGGCGGACGTGCCGCCGCAACTGTCGTCCAAGCTGCTGGGCATGCCCAAGGGCCAGCTCTTCGTCGTCAAGGAAGGGCCGCGCGCGATGTTCATTTCCGTCGCCGAGATCAAGGATGCGCCCGTCTCGCTGCAGGTGGCGTCTAACCAGATCGAGCAATTTCTCGTGAACCGCAAGAACAAGGAACTGGCCGCAGCCGAGCTGCAGCGCCTGCGTTCCACCGCCAGGATCGAGTACCTGAACAAATCGATGGTGCCCGATCCCAAGGCCGCGCCGGCACTGCCGGCCGGCGCACCCGCGACCAGCGCGGTGGCGAACGCCGATCCGGCCGCTGCGCCTGCGGCCGCGCCGGCAGTCGAGAACGCGCCGGCCGACAACGCATCCGGAGCGGACAAGGCAGCGCTCGACCGCGGCGTCGCCGGACTGAAGTAATCCCAACATTGACGAACAAGAAGGAGTGAACATGAAACGACTCGTACACTGGATGATTGCTGCAGTCCTCTCGCTGGGCGCGGGCATGGCGGGTGCGGCGGCGATCCTGCTGGGCCCGGGCGACGTGGTCAAGGCATCGGTCTACGGCAGCCCCGATCTCGGGATCGAAACGCGCATATCGGAAAGCGGCACCATGACGTTCCCGCTGCTGGGCGAAGTGCAGGTCGGTGGCCTGACGACGCAACAGGCGGAAAAGAAAATCGGCGGCCTGCTCGAAAAGGGCGGCTACCTCAAGAAGGCACAGGTCAACCTCCTGATCACCACGCTGGCGAGCCAGCAGGTGTCGGTGCTGGGCCAGGTCAACCGTCCGGGGCGCTATCCGGTCGACGGTCCGCGCAAGGTGCTCGACCTGCTGGCGCTCGCGGGCGGCATCGGACCCGAAGGCGGCGACATGGTCAGCCTGGTGCGCACCCGCAACGGTGTCACCACGCGTGAAACGATCGACGTCGTCGACATGGTGCGCAAGGGCGAACTGAACCGCGATTACGAAGTCGCCGGTGGCGACATCATCTTCGTCGAACGCGCACCGCGTGCCTACATCACGGGCGAAGTGCAGCGTCCGGGACCGTTCCGCCTGGAACGCGCGATGACCGTCCAGCAGGCCCTGTCGGCCGGTGGCGGCCTGACCCAGCGCGGCACGCAGCGCGGCCTGCGCATCACGCGCCGTGATGCGAGCGGAACGCCGCATACGATCGAAGCGAAGGCTGATGACCTCGTGCAAGTGGACGACGTCATCACCGTGAAGGAATCCTGGTTCTGACGTAACGGCAGCTCCGGGCTTTTGTTCCACTCCGTTTTAAAGGTTCATCATGAACGTCCATCAATTCCTGCTGATCTTGCTTGCACGGAAGAAGATCATCCTGACGACCCTGCTGGTCACGGTCGCGCTGGCCCTCGGGTTCAGCCTGATCCAGGCCAAGACGTACAAGGCAACGGCATCCGTTCTGTTGAACTACAAAGGCGTGGATCCATTGACCGGGCTGACGATGCCGGGCCAGCTGCTGCCGGGCTATATGGCCACGCAGATCGACATCATCAGCAGCAAGAACGTGGCGCTGCGTGTCGTCGATGCCCTGCACCTGGCCAATAGCCCGGCCGTCGTCGAACAGTTCAAGGATGCGAACGGCGGCAAGGGCTCGGTGCGCGACTGGCTGGCCGACCTGTTGCTGAAGAAACTGGAGATCGTGCCGTCGCGCGAATCGTCCGTCGTCGAGATCAGCTTCAAGGGCGCGGACCCCGCGTTCGCGGCCGCGGTGGCAAACGCGTTCGCCGACGAGTACCAGAAGATCACCGTCCAGCTGAAGACGGATCCGGCCAAGAAGACGGCCTCGTATTTCAACGAACAGACCAAGCAGTTGCGCGACAACGTGGAGGCCGCGCAGGCCCGCCTGTCCAAGTACCAGCAGGAAAAGGGCATCGTCAGCCTCGACAACAACCGCGTGGACGTCGAACTGGCGCGCCTGAACGATTTGTCGGCCCAGCTGGTGGCGGCGCAGACGGCCGCGATGGAAGGCACGGCGCGGCAGGGCGCGGCCGGCTCCGCACTGACGTCGCCGGACGTGGCGAACAATGCGCTGATCCAGACGATGCGCGCCAACGTCGCCCAGGCGCGCGGCAAGTTCGCCGACACGTCCCAGCGCTACGGCAAGAACCACCCGCAATACCAGGCCGCGAAGGCCGAGCTCGACAAGGTCCAGGGCGAGCTGAACGCCGCGCTGGGCACCGTGTCGCGCAGCGTGGGCGCGAACGCCCAGGTGCTGCGCCAGCGCGAGGCGGAACTGCGCCAGGCGGTCGCCGAGCAAAAGGCGAAGGTACTTGAAATGAACCGCGCCCGCGACGAACTGGGCGTGCTGCTGAAAGACCTCGACAGCGCCCAGCGCGCGTTCGATTCCGCGTCGCAGCGCTTTTCGCAGACGCGCATCGAGGCCCAGTCCGAGCAATCCGACATCTCGCTGCTGAACCCGGCCGTGGCGCCGACCGAACCGTCGGGCCCGCGCGTGCTGCTGAATACGCTGATCGCGTTCCTGCTGGGCACCATCCTCGGCGTCGGCCTGGCCCTGCTGCTGGAACTGCTGAACCGCCCGGTGCGTTCGGCCAGCGACGTCAAGGACATGCTGGGCATCCCGGTGCTGGGCACGATCGAATGGAAGTCGCCGCGTGGACGGACGGGTGGCATCCGCTCCCTGATGACGCCGCGCCGCCTGCTCCGTCTTAACTGATCCTGGATTTCAACATGAACTCTCCGATTTTCAATACGCTGCCTGCTGGGACGGGGCCGGAAACGAGCATGGGCGCGCTGCTGCTCGACTCGGGCAAGCTCAAGCCGGAAGACGCCGAGCGCGTGCTGCGCATGCAAAAGGAGACCGGCATCCGCTTCGGCGAAGCGGCCGTGCGGCTGGGCCTGGTCAGCGAGGACGACATCCAGCAGGTGCTGGCGCGCCAGTTCTCGTACCCGTACCTGCAGAAGGGCCAGGCGGGCCTGTCGCCCAAGCTGCTCGCGGCCTACGATCCGTTCTGCCCGCAGGTCGAATCGCTGCGCGCCATCCGCAGCCAGCTGATGCTGCGCTGGTTCGCGCGCGGACGCCGTGCGCTGGCCATCGTCGGCGTGGATCCGGAAGACGGCGCAGCGCTGTTCGCCTCCAACCTGGCGGTCGTGTTTTCCCAACTGGGCGAGCAGACCCTGCTCGTGGACGCGAACCTGCGGGCGCCGCGCCAGCAGGATGCGTTCGCGCTCAAGCCGCGCCAGGGCCTGTCCGACCTGCTGGCCGGCCGCGCCGACCTCGACGTCATTGCGCGGGTGCCGGCCTTCATCGACCTGTCGATCATGCCGGCCGGGACGCTCCCGCCGAACCCGGGCGAACTGCTGGCGCGCGAAGGTTTCCGCAACCTCAACACGCAGCTGGAGAGCCGCTATGACGTCGTCCTGTACGACGTGCCGCCGTTCCAGCTCGGCATGGACTCCGTCGCGGTGGCGAGCCGCGCGGGCGGCGCGCTGCTGGTCACGCGCAAGAACTACACGCGGATTTCGCACATCGGCCGCGCCGCCGAACAACTCGTCGACGCCGGCTGCGAAGTCCTCGGCTCGGTGGTGATGGAGTTCTGACATGGACACCGGAGCACGCGCCAGCACCGTGCGGCAGCATGCGCCGGACCTGCGTGCCCTGCGCGCCGTCCTGCCCGAATGGTGGCCGGTCTTCCTCGGCCTCGCCATCCTGTTCGTCCCCACGTTCTACGACCTGTTCACCGGCGCCTGGGTCGGCGAGGAGCAGGGCCACGGGCCGATCATCTTCGGTCTCGCGCTGTGGCTCATCTACCGCAAGTGGCCCGAGGTGCTCGAGGCGACGACGCCCCCGCGCACCAGCTGGGCCGGCTGGCCCATCCTCGCCATCGGCCTCCTGGCGCACCTGCTGGGCCGGTCGCAAAACATCCTGATGCTGCAGATCGTGGCAATCATCCTCGTGATGGCCGCCGTGCTGCTCGTCAAGCGGGGCGGCCGTGCGCTGCGCGTGCTGTGGTTCCCGTTCTTCTTCATGCTGTTCATGGTGCCGCTGCCCAGCGAGTTCGTCGCCGCGGTGACGATGCCGATGAAGATGGCCGTGTCGTGGGCCACCGAGCACCTGCTGTTCGCGTTCGGCTACCCGATCAGCCGCTCCGGCGTGATCCTGCAGATCGGCCAGTACCAGCTGCTCGTGGCGGACGCGTGCGCCGGCCTGCAGACCCTGCTGACGCTGGAAGCGCTGGGCCTGTTCTACCTGAACCTGATGCGCCACCCGTCCGCGTTCCGCAACATCGGCCTGGCCCTGTTCATCATCCCGATCTCGTTTTCCGCCAACGTCATCCGCGTCATCGTGCTCACGTTGATCACGTACTACTTCGGCGACGCGGCGGGGCAGGGCTTCCTGCACGGCTTTGCGGGCATGGTCCTGTTCGTCACGGCGCTCGTGCTGATCCTGGCGATCGACTCCGCCCTGCAATGGTGGGCCCGGCGCAAGGAGGGAGCATGAACCGCAAATTCATGGCCAGCGTGATCCTGGGCGTGGCGATGGCGGGCACGTCCGCCCTGACGGGCGCGCTCACGCCGAAGCAGAAGGTGGCTGCCGTCCAGGAACGGTTCGACCTCGACGCGATGATTCCTGAACGGTTCGGCAACTGGACCATCGACAACACCGTCGTGCCGCTGACGCCCGACGAGACGCAGAAGGAGCTCATCGCCACGCTGTACGACCAGACGCTGGCGCGCACCTACGTCAACGATGCCGGCCAGCGCGTGATGCTGTCGATCGCGTACGGCGGCGACCAGAGCAAGCAGCTGCAACTGCACCTGCCGGAAGTCTGCTACGTGGCGCAAGGCTTCGACATGGTGCAGGATCACAAGGCCGAGCTCGCCACGCATTACGGCAGCGTGCCCGTGAAACGCCTCGTTGCGCGCCAGAACGCGCGCAACGAACCGATCACGTACTGGGTGACGGTCGGCGACAAGGCCGTGATGTCCGGCCTGGGCCAGAAATACCAGCGCTTCCTGTACGGCCTGACGGGCAAGATCCCGGACGGCATGCTCGTGCGCGTGTCGACCATCGAGGCCGACGAGCACAGCGCCTACCGCGTGCAGGACCGCTTCGTGAACCAGATGCTGGACGCCATGTCGCCCCATGACCGCACCAAGCTGCTGGGCGCTTCCACGAACAAGGGCTGACGTCCCATGCAGAACTTCCTCCTGGTCTTTTATACCTCGCTGCCGTTCATCGCCGTCGTGGTGCTGGCCATCATGGCCGTCGCCGGGATGGGCGTGGGGATGGTGTGGCCGCGCTTCCTCGCCTACGTCTACATCGCCGTGTTCTTCTTCAAGAACTCGACGAGCTACGGCTCGCTGGCGACGATGGCCACGCCGGGCATCTACAGCCGCGGTTCCGGGGTGCTGTTCTTCCCGCTGCTGCTGTGGTGCATGGCCGGGGCGTGGCTCTGCGCGCGCGTGTCCGCCAGTTTCCAGCGTTATCCTGCGCCGCCGTGCAATCTGCGGCCCTGGTTCCTTGCATGGGTGCTGCTGCTGGGCGGCCACGTGGCCGTGGCGCTGTTTTCCAACGTGACCCTTGCCGAAGCGCTGGCGCCGTCCGGCTTTTCCAACATCATCTGGATGGCGCCGCTCGTCTCGCTGATGCTGCTGTCGTTCCGCACCCGCGAGCACGCGGTCGAGCTGTCGCGCTTCATCATGCTGGCCGGGCTCGGGCGCGCCCTGTTCGGTCTCGCGCGTTGGGCGTTCCTGGGCGGCGACCCGAACAACGTGTATGCGAACATGAACGACATCAAGATCAAGCTGACGTTCTTCGACATCAACGACAGCCTGCTGTGCACGATCGCGTTCGCCATCGCCGCCGTCAACCTGTTCCAGGTGGTGAAAAACAGGCGCTCGCTGTTCTGGACCGCGATCGACTGGGCGACATTGTTCACGACGGCCGCGTGCATCGTGCTGTCGTACCGCCGCAGCGCGTGGATCGGTTTCGTGCTCGCCTTCCTCATCATCATGATGCGCTTCCCGCTGCAGCGCCGCATCCACATGATGGCGCTCGGCGCGCCCGTCCTCGGGGCAGGGCTGCTGTATGCGGCGTTCAAGCGCCTCGGTCACACGAAGGGCGCCAGCGGCGGCCTGTCGAGCCTGTTCTACGATATGGAATCGAAGCGGTTCGGCGCCGAAAGCGAGCGCGTGCTCGAACTGAAACTCGCGCTGGCCGATTTCATTTCGCATCCGCTCACGGGCATCGGCACGTGGGGGCGCTACACGGGCTACCAGCACATTTCGTGGCAGGCGGGGCAGGACGGCGGCCTGTTCCTGCACAGCGGCGTGCTGCACATCGCCCTCAAGGCGGGGCTGCCCGGGCTGATCCTGCTGGGCGGCACGATCTGGGCATTCACCCGTTTGGCGCGCCACGCGCTGCGCACCTTGCCGCCCGACCTGCTGGGCCTGGCGACGGCAGGCGCGGCGGGCCTCGCGTTCATGCTGCCCGACCTGCTCATCGGCACGCCGTTCCCGCAGGTGCGCACGACGCAGATGCTGGCGATCTGCCTCGCGCTGCCGTACGTGGCAATGGCCGTGGCCAGCACGCAGCCGGCCGTGCAGCCCGTCGAGACCCGCAAGCGCCGCCACGTCAACCTGGGACCGGCGCACGTATGAACCTCAGCCTCGTCCGCAACGCCTTCTCGAACCTGCTCGGCGCCGTGATCCCCGCGCTGGTGGCGCTGGGGACCGTGCCGCTCGTCGTGAAGGGGCTGGGCGATGCGAACTATGGCGTGTACTCGCTCGTGACGGCGATCGTCGGCTATTTCGCCGTCATCGACATCAACGTCACGGCCGGCTCCGTGAAATACATCGCGGAATTCAACGCCCACAGGGACCAGGAACGCATCGACGAGACCGTGTTCTTCGGCCTGTCCGTCTATTCCCTGCTGGGCCTCGTCGGCGGGCTGGGCCTGTTCTTCGGCGCCCACTTCTTCGTCACGCGCGTGTTTTCCGTGCCGGCCGCGCTGGAGCACGAGGCGATCGCGACACTCCAGTTGGCGGCGCTCGGCTTCTTCCTCGGCCAGTTGCAAAGCTATCTGCAGAGCGTGCCGCAATCGCTGATGCGCTACGACATCGCGAGCCGCATCGAAATGCTGTTCGGCACCGGGGTGCCGCTGCTGACCGTGGCCGTGCTGATGCTCGGCTATGGCTTGTTCGAAGTGATCCTGCTGCGGGTGATCACGAGCGCGATCAATTGCGCCGTGCTGTGGCGCTGCATCCGCCGGCTATTGCCGGACCTGCGCTACCGCCGGCCCGGCGCGGCCATCCGCAAGGAATTGCTGGGCTTTTCCGCGTACTCGTTCCTGAGCCGCTTCGCGACGCTGTCGTACGCGTATGCCGACAAGCTCATCATCGGCGCGCTCGTCGGCGTGACGGGGCTGGCCTACTTCACCGTCGCGTCCACGCTCGCGAACCGCATCCTGAGCCTCACGTACCGCCTGTCCGGCGTCTTTTTTCCGGCGGCGAGCGCGCTGGCGGCGCGGGGCGAGCTCGAGCGTTTGAACCGGCTGTACCTGAAGGCGAGCCGCTACGTCGTGTTCATCAACGCGTCCGTGCTCGTGCTCGTCGCCGTGTTTTCGTACCAGATCCTGTTCTACTGGATGAACCCGCAGTTCGCGCGCGCAGGGCAGGTCGTACTGGCCGTGATGGCGCTGTCGCAATTCATCGATTCGCTGACGAGCCTGCCGTCGCTCGTGAACGACGGCATGGGCCATCCCCGTTTCTCCGGCATGTTCGCGCTGGCGCGCGCCGCGTTCGGCCTGCTGGTCGTCTATGCGGGTGTCGCCGGCTGGGGCATCGACGGGGCCGCTTGGGGCCATTTGATCGCATCGGTGCTGCTGACCTGCGCCTTTCTCGTCGCCGTGCACGGCCGCACCGTGCCTGCGCGGCTGGGCGAGCTCGTCCGTAAAGCGTACCTGCCCAGCGTGGCCGGCGTGGCGGTCGTCGCCGTCGTCGCCAACGCGGGCAACCGCCTGTTCGACGGCGGCCCGGTCGACCTGGTCCTGCTGGTGCTGCTGACGGCCGGCCTGCTGCTCGCGTACGGCAGCCTGTTCGTGATCGACAAGGACGACAAGAACATGGCGTGGACCCGGGTGAAAGGATTGTTATCGATGAGGAAAGCGGCTTGAAAGTCCTGATGGTTTCGGAAGACTTGCCAGGCACGCAGGTGGGTGGCCTGGGCAAGCATGTCGTGACGTTGTCGAACGCGCTGCTCGAGCTGGGCCACGAGGTCGACATCATGGGACGCAGCGACCGGTTCCACGGCGGCAGCGCGGCCGAGATCGGTTTTAAAGGCCGTGTGCTGCCCGGCTTCGATTTTTCCCGGCCGGGCTGGAAAGAGTCGCAGCTGGGCTTCTTCAACCCCGTCAAGCGGCCGTGGTTTGCGCGCAGCATCGCGCGCGCGCTGCTGCGCGAGGCGGGCAAGTACGACGTCGTGCACTACCACGGCCACCTGCCGATGGCGGGGCGCTACGTGCCGCGGAGCGTCAACTTCGTGCAGACCCGTCACGACCAGGGCAGCGAATGCGTGATCCACCTGCGCTTCAAGCAGGAACACGTGTGCACGACGCTCGACGCGCGCGACTGCGCCGCCTGCATCCACCCGGCGCCGAACGCGGTGCGGCGTGAAATGTCCGGGCTCGCCGTGCGCCGCTACCGGTCCGAGACGGCGGAGGCTTTTTCGCGCCACAAGACGATCTTCGTGTCCGACTTCCTGCGCCAGGCGTTCCTGCGTGCCGTGCCGGACGCGGACCTGTCGCGCGCCCGCGTGATCCACAACTTCATCCGCTACCCGTACCTGCGCGAGCGGGCCGCGCGGCCCGACGAGGTGCGGGCGGGGGAGGTGCTGCTCGTGGGCCGCATCGACGCCGGCAAGGGCTTCGGCGAATTCCTCGCGCAGGTGCAGGGCTGGCTGCCGAAGCATGCGCGGCTCACCATCATCGGCGACGGTCCGCTGCGGGGCCAGCTGGAAGGCCGCTATGCGAACGGGCAGGTGCGCTTCCTCGGCTGGCTGCCGTACGATGAGGTGATCCGCATGTCGGCGCGCAGCCACGTGCTCGTGATCCCGTCCGTGTGGGAAGAGCCGTGCGGCACCACCGTGCTCGAAGCGCTGGCCCTCGGCAAGCAGTGTCTCGCGCTGGCACGCGGCGGCACGCCGGAGCTGGCGGCCTACCAGTATTACGACGGCCAGTTGCAACTGGCCGAGACCATGCCGCGGCTCGTGGAGCGGCTGGCTCACACGCTGGGCAGTACACCCGTGACTGTGCCGCTGCCCGATGCCTTCCCGATGGACGTGTTCCACGCCATTCCCCAGATCCTGGACTTCTATCGCGAGTAAATGATGAACACACCGACCTTCTCGATCGTCACCTGCACCTGGAACAGCGCCGCCACGCTGGCCGACACCCTCGCGTCCGTCCAGCGGCAGACTTGCCAGGACGTCGAGCACATCTTCGTCGACGGCGGCTCCACCGACGGCACGCTGGAGATGATCGCGGCGTACCCGGGCCGGAAGCGCGTGCTGCGCGACGTGGGCGGCGGCATCAGCCGCGCCATGAACCAGGGCATCGAAGCGGCCACGGGCGAATACGTGGCGCACCTGCACTCGGACGATTACTACGCCAGCGACGACGTGCTCGAAACCGTCGCGCAGCGCTTCGCCAGCGAGCACGTGGACTGGGTGTTCGGTACCGTGCAGGTGTTGAAGGATGGCCAGCTGATTCCGCCGTACCGGCTGGTGCCGTTCAGCTACCACGCGTTCGCCGCGGGACGGGCGTCCGTGCCGCATCCGGCCGTCTTCATCCGCCGCAGCGCGTTCGGCCGCGTGGGCATGTTCGACGAGAAGCTGAAGTACGCGATGGACATCGACCTGTGGCTGCGCCTGGGCAAGGTGGCGCGGCCGGCCACCATAGCCCGGCCCTTGACCGTGTTCCGCGACCATGCGGGCAGCGTCTCGTCCGCCAACAAGATCAAGGCGCGCCAGGAAGAGTTCCAGGTCCGCCGGCGCTACCTGAAACAGGCGCCGCTCGCGTTCGGCATCTATTGCCTGCGCTACTACAAGCGCATGCGCGCGCTGCGGGCCGAGGCGGCGCAGGGTGCCGGTGCGCCGGTAATGCAATCGTAATGTGCGCTCCGGATTAATTAAATAACATAATTGTCGAAGCGATTAAATCCATGGCGATTCGATAAACTTTGATAATTTGTTCGCACAGTTTTCAAAAAGTCTTTTCTGTAGAAAAACGCCGATTATTTGCCTGGAAATATTACTGTTAATAAGAGGTTCATCGCACCGTTGGGTTTGTGTTCCGAACGAGAAAATCTTTGATTTCTAAGGGAAAATTTTCCGCAAGAAAATTTTTTTGGGGTACTATTTCTCGTATCGAACAGCGCTCATTTGCATTCGCAAAGCGCTTCAAGCAAATCGGGCCCTGGCCTCCTGCCGACGGGCTGACCCTCTAGTCGTCCAGTTAATATTTCTCGGAGCAAGTACATGAAATTTCACCGGAAGGGCGTTGTCGCCGTCGTTGCACTATCGTCGCTGTTGATGTCGTTCAGCGCACGCGCCGATTGGGCCCAATCCACCGATCCGCTGGTCGTCCAGCCCGCGCCGGCGAACGGCGCCGTGCAGGCGCAGAACCCGCCGGGGTTTGCCTGGGCGCGCCATCCGACCGGTCCGGCCAGCTACGAGATCGAGATCACCCCGTCGGGCGGCTCGCCGGTGAAGGCGACGGTCGAGCGCAACTGGTACCTGCCGACCAAGGCGCTGGCACTGGGCAATTACACGTGGCGCGTGCGTCCGGCCGGTTCGACTGAATGGTCGAGCCCGCGCGCGTTCGCGATCACGAGCAAGTCGACCGTGTTCGAAGTGCCCGACAACGCGACCCTGCGTTCGCGCATCCTGAACAAGGCGCGTCCCCGTTCGCTGGCCCCGTCCTTCACCGCGTACTCGACGTGGAGCTCGGCCAAGAAGAGCGACCTGGACCCGTACGTCAGCCGCCTGATCAACGAAGTCAAGCTGCAGATGACGGCGCTGCCCGACCTGTCGGATTCGCGCTGGCCGGTCGCGATCTCGACGCCGCTGACGGCGCAGATGGCATCGCAGCAGACCGACGTGCGCAACCGCATCAACGAATCGTCGCGCCAGCTGGAAGCGGCCGCGGTGCTGTGGCGCCTGAAGAAGGATCCGGTGCACCTGGCCGAGGCGCTCAAGCGCGGCGACCAGCTGGCATCGCTGAACCCGACCGGCCCCACGAGCTACGCCAACCAGGACCAGGCCACGCGCCAGATCGCGCTGTCGCTGCTGAAGGGCATCGACCTGCTCGCCGGTGACCTGGACGCGACCCGCAAGGCCAAGTGGCTTGCCGTCGTCAAGACGCGCGTGACGGAAATGTACGGCAGCATCGCGGGCGACAACGGCCGCCTCGACCAGTACCCGTTCGATTCGCACGGCAACACGCTGATGATCTACATGGCCCTGATCTCGACCCTGGCGCTGGGCGACATCCCGGAAGCGCAGACGTGGTTCGACTTCACGTTCCGTTCGTACGTCAACACCCCGTCGCCGTGGTCGGGTGCGGAAGGCGGCTATGCCAACGGCACCGCCTACGCCGAGTACGCGGCGGGCTACATGACCGCGCTGTGGGATCCGATCGTCCAGGCGACCGGCGTGAACCTGTACGCCAAGCCGTGGACGCTGGGCTTCCTCGATTTCGCGACGCAGTTCACGCCGCCGGGCTCGAAGGTCCATGCCTTCGGCGACGGTTCCGAGACGAAGCCGGACCCGCGCGTGTTCCGCGCCTTCGCCAACCGCATGGTGTCGCCGCGCGCCGCCTGGTACGTGGCCAACCTGCCGGGCCTCGAGGATTCGCTGTCCGTGGTCGAAGCGCCGTACCCGATGCCGGTGACCGGCACGTCGATGAAGATTCCGCCGTCGAACTCGGCCTACTACCCGAGCACCGGCTGGGTGGCGATGCACAGCGACATCGGGTCGACGAGCCGCACGTCGTTCTACTTCAAGTCCAGCCCGTACGGCTCGTTCAACCACAGCCACGGCGACCAGAACGGCCTGTTGCTGTCGGTGGCCGGCCAGCCGCTGCTGGTCAAGGCCGGCTGGTACGACTGGTACGGTTCGCCGCTGTGGACCGACTGGTATCACCAGACCAAGTCGCAGAACGCGGTCACGTTCGACGGCGGCAAGGGCCAGGTCGTGACCGGCTACCGCGAGCAACTGCAGCGTAACGGCCGCGTCTCCGGCTTCTCGGCCCAGTCGTCCTACGACTACGCCGAAGGCGACGCGACCCCGTCGTACGGCGGCCAGCTGACGATGGCCAAGCGCCAGATCTGGTACCTGCACGGCCAGAACGCCATGGTCGTGCGCGACAAGCTGCAGGCCGTCGTGGCCCACACCTACGAGTGGAACTTCCACGCGCCGGTGGCGATGACGGTCGAGAGCCCGTCGAGCGTGAAGATCGCGGCGGGCGGCCAGTCGGTGTGCCTGCGCGACCTGAACGGCAATGCCCCGTTCGCGAAGTGGAGCGGTCCGGCGGCCAAGTCCGGCGTGACGGAAGACCACGGCGCGTTCTACCTGAAGAACGACGGCAAGTCGGTGGCCGAGTTCCTCGTGCTGATCGACGTCGGCTGCAAGCGTCCGACGACCAAGGTCGCCACGTCGGGGACGACCCGCACGCTGACCGTAGGCAGCCAGTCGGTGAACCTGAACTGACCCAACCGTCACCTGATGTCGTCACGCGCCGTGCTACACTCGGCGCGATGACGACACAGGTATTCCTGATCCAGGCACACAAGGACCTGGACCAGCTCAATGCGCTGGTCGAGCAGCTGCGCGACGACGATTTTCGCGTGTACGTGAACCTCGACCGCAAATGCGCGCTCGACCCCGCTGCCGTCCACCCGTCCGCACGGCTCGTGCGAGACCGCGTCGACGTCCACTGGGGCACGTTCAGCCAGGTGCAGGCCGTGCTCAACTCCCTGCACCAGATCGTGGCCGAAGTGCCCGGGTTCGACAAGATCGTCTTCCTGTCCGCCCAGGATTTTCCCTTGCTGTCGAACGCGCGCCTGAAAGAGGCACTCGCGCGCCACGTCCACCATGAACTGCTGGACACGGTCGCCATCGGCACCGGACCCGGCCAGTGGGCCGCCGGCTTCCGCTACCAGTATTTTTACCGCGACGACGGCCCGCGCCTGCTGCGCACCGCCTGCCGCATCGCCAACCGCGCGATGCGCGCGACGGGCATCACGCGCCGCGTGCCGGGCGGGATGCGGCCGTACGGCGGCTCGTCGTGGTGGGCGCTGTCGCGGGCATGCGTGCAGGACATCCTCGCCCGCGTCGCGCGCGAGCCGGGCCTCGTCCGCTTCTTCCGCCGCTGCGCGTGTCCGGACGAGATGTTCTTCCAGACGCTCGTGATGAATTCGCCGTTCGCGTCCCGCGTGCTGGGCCAGAACTTCCGCTACGTCCAGTGGCCGGAACACGGCGCCCGCAACCCCAAGATCCTCGACGAGGGCGACTTCGAGCGCATCGCCGCGTCGCGCGCCCATTTCTGCCGCAAGATCGACAGCGAGGCCAGTGCCGCGCTGCTGCCGCGCCTGCTCGCGCTCAGGGCGGCCTAAGTTTCCTTAAGACTCGCGCAATTGTGCGCAGTGACGAGTAAGCTAGAATCGGATTCCATGCGTTGTTCATAAGGCAAGGAATCCATGCGCTCCATCCTCTTTGTCGTCCGCGATCCATTGCCCCCTATCCGCGCCGATGTGCGCACCCTGTTCGGCACCGAGATGCCGCGTTACGGCGTGGCGACGGAGCTGGTGGGGCAGGGCGGCAGCGGCGACGCGTCGCCGTGGCCGGCCGGCGGCATGCACGTCGTCGGTTCGCTGAAGAGCCGCTTCGCCAGCGTGTGCGCGCCGCTGTGGGACCTGCTGGGCCTCGTGCGCGCGCTGCGCCACGGCCGCCCCGGCTGCATCCAGGTGCGCGACAAGATCGCCAGCGGCGTGCTGGGCCGCATCGCCGCCGCGCTGCTGCGCGTACCGTTCCTGTACTGGATGTCGTTCCCCATCGTGGAAGGCTTCGAGGTCCGGCGCGACGACATCGGGCGCTCGGGCCGCGGGCTGAAATGGATGGGGCATGCGCTGCGCGCGTGGGCGTCGCGCGTCGCCATCTACCGCTTCGTGCTGCCCGGCGCGCGCCACGTGTTCGTGCAGAGCGATGCGATGGCCGACTGGCTCGCGGCGAAAGGGTTCGACCGGTCGAAGATGACGGCCGTGCCGATGGGCGTGGACGCTCAGTTGTTCGACCGTGCCAATGTCGACCCCGTCGCCGACCCGCGCCTGGACGGCCGCCGCGTCGTGCTGTACCTGGGCCGCATCGCGCGTTCGCGCCGGTCCGACTTCCTGCTCGACGTCGCGGAAAATCTCCGTGAAAAGAATCCCGCCGTGCTGCTCGTGATCGCCGGCGATGCCCCGTCCGCCGACGAGATGGCGTGGATGCGCCGCGAGATCGCCCGGCGCGGCCTCGACGGCCATGTGCTGCTGACGGGCTGGCTGCCTCAGCGCACGGCGCTCGGCTACGCCGTGCGGGCCGAGGTGGGCCTGTCGCCGATCCCGCGCGGCACCCTGTTCGACGTGTCCTCGCCCACGAAGCTGGTGGAATACCTGGCGCTCGGCATCCCCAGCGTCGCCAACGATATTCCCGACCAGAAACTTGTGATCGACGAGAGCGGGGCCGGCCTGTGCGTGCCGATGGAGGCGGCGCCGTTCGCCGCTGCCGTGCTGGAATTGTTAAATGACGGGGCGCTTGCCGCCGAGTTCGCGTTACGTGGGCCACCGTACGTAAAAACACATCGGACGTATGATATTCTCGGTAACAATGTTGCAAAAATTTACAAGAAAATCCTGACGGAGTCGAAGTAAAACATGTCGATGTGGACCTACTCGCTCAAGTGCTCGCTGCGTTCGCTCGTGCGCGAAGTGGTCCGTAACGTCTGGGGCAGGGTGCTCGTGTATCCGGGCCTCGTCGCGAACGAACGGTCGCGCGAGGCACTGTCCGCGTACGTCGCGCGGCGTGCCCGCCAGGTCGGCGTACCGCTGGACGGTGACGGCACGTCGCTGCCGCGGCTGTCCCCCGGCAGCGCCATGCTGACGAAGGCCGACGTGCGCCAGCACCCGGAAACACTGGTGCGCCCGCGCGGCCCCGGTTCCTGGATCCGCACGACCATCAGGACGAGCGGCACGTCCGGCTCGCCGCTGACCATCGTGCAGTCGCTCGGCAACCTCGTGCGCGAGGAAGGGTTCGTGCACCGCCAGCTGCAATGGATAGGCTGGCGCCGCGGCCAGCCGCGCGCGTGGATCCGCGGCGACATCGTCTGCCCCGACCACCCATCGGATGGCCGCTACTGGTGCCATGACTGGGTGGGCAATATGCTCATGATGTCGTCGTACCATCTGTCGAACGAGACCATTGGCCGCTACATCGATGCGCTGGAACGCTTCGATCCCGTCGTCATCCACGCGTACCCGTCGTCGATCGCGGCGCTGGCCGCCTGGCTGAACGCGGCCGGCAGACGCTATCGCGGGCGTGCCCTGCGCGGCGTGATGACGTCGTCCGAGACGCTGGAACCAAGCGTGCGCGCGGCCGTGGAGCAGGCGTTCGGCGTGAAGGTGTTCGACTGGTACGGCCAGGCCGAGCGCGTGGCCGCCATCGGCACGTGCGAGGAGGGCCGTTACCACGTGCTCACGGATTATTCCGGCGTCGCGCTGCTGGACACCGAGGGCGATGCCTGCGAACTGGTCGGCACGTCGCTGAACAATGCCGCGATGCCGCTCGTGCGCTACCGCACGGGCGATACCGTGATCCCGGACGACGAACCTTGCCCCTGTGGCCGGGTGTTTCCGACGATCAAGGCCGTGATCGGACGGCAGGAAAAGATCGTCACCCTGCCGGACGGCCGCATCATCGCGCGCCTGGACCGCATTTTTCAAGGCCACGACCGGCATCTCGTCGAAGGGCAGGTGCTGTACCGCGGCGAGGGCGAGTTCGTGCTGCGCGTCGTGACGGCGGATGGATTCACCGATGCGGACGAGCGCGCGCTCGTCGACAAGTTCCTGCTCCGCGTGCCGGGCGTGAAGGTCCGCGTCGAGCGGGTGGCGGCGATTCCGCGCGGGCCGAACGGCAAGTTCGAGTTCATCGCGATCGAGAGTTGAAGCGTGCGCACGGCGGGAAAATCATGATGTATTATCGAAATATTGTCCAATTTATAAGGGCCTGAGCGTTGGAACGACCAGCACAGATGCGGACGAAGGCCCCGCCACGGGTCCTGATGGTCGGTACCGCGCTCGAAGGCAGGGGCGGGGTGGCGGCGGTGGTGTCCGTGCTGCGCCGTCACGGCCTGTTCGAGCGCGAGTCCGTGCGCTACGTCGCCACCCACCGCGACGGTTCGGCGCTCGTGAAGGCGCGCGGCGCGGCGTCCGGGTTCTGGCAGACGCTCGTCACCTGCATGGCGCGGCATCCGGCCATCGTCCACGTGCACGCGGCGTCGCACGCGAGCTTCCTGCGCAAGTCGCTCGTGCTGCTGGTCGCGCGGCTGGCCGGTTGTCAGACCATCTTCCACCTGCACGGCGGCGGTTTCCGCACCTTTGCCACCGAAGAGTCGGGCTCCCTGCTGCGGCGCTGGATCCGCCACACGCTGGAAGCGAGTTCGCTCGTGATCACCCTGTCCGAAGGCTGGGCCCAGTTCGTGCACACGTTCGCGCCGCGCGCCCGCGTGGCCGTCGTGCCGAATGCCGTGCCGCTGCCGGCGCTGCCGCCCGTCGACGCCGCCGTGCCCGGCCGCGTCCTGTTCCTGGGCCGGCTGGAAGCGGCCAAGGGCGTGTATGAATTGCTGGAGGCGGGCGCGCGCCTCGTGCGCGAGGCGTCCGGCCCGACGCCGCTGCGCCTCGTGTTCGGCGGCGAAGGCGATGCGCAAGGCCTGCGCCGGCGCGCGGCCGAGCTGGGCATCGCCGAACGCATCGAACTGCCCGGCTGGGTCGGCCCGGAGGCGCGCGATGCCGAACTGGCGAAGGCCAGCGTGTTCTGCCTGCCTTCCCACGCGGAAGGCTTGCCGATGTCGATGCTGGAAGCGATGGCGGCACGCAAGGCCGTCGTCGCGACGCGCGTCGGCGGCATTCCCGAAACCCTGCGCGACGGCGACAACGGCCTGCTGGTGCCGCCGCGCGACGAACAGGCGCTCGCCAGGGCGCTTGCACGACTCCTGGGCGACTCTGCCCTGCGCGACCGGCTGGCGGAACGTGCGCGCGCAACCATCGAACAACAATACTCAACCGAGGTAGTGTGCGGGCAGCTGTCCGCGATCTACCGTGAACTGGCGGGGACACGATGATGAGCGAAGCGACAGGGATGGTCTGGCTGGTCAACCGATTGCGCTGCATGTCCGTGGCCGAGGTCGGCTATCGGATCCAGCAGGCGGCCGTTACGCGCGTGGCGAAACGCATGCGCGCCCGCGCCGCGCCGCCGCTGCCCCGTGCCCGCATGTTCAATGTCCACGGCGCCCCGACCTTGTCGCAGGCCGAGCGCGACGCGCTGCTGGCCGACGCCGACAGCATTTGCGCCGGCCATGTCGTCCTGTTCGCCAACCGCCGGTTCGATGTTGGCATGCCGCCCGTGTGGAACCGCGATCCGGACAGCGGCGTCGTGGGACCTGTCATCTACGCGGGCGACATCACGATCACGAACCGCGAACAGGTCGGCGACATCAAGCACGTGTGGGAACTGAACCGCCACCTGCACCTCGTGCGCCTCGCGCAGGCGTGGACCGTGACGAACGACGTCGCCTGGCTGCACGCGCTGCAGACGCAGCTGCGCAGCTGGCTCGACCAGTGTCCGCCGCTCGTCGGCCCCAACTGGACGAGCTCGCTGGAACTGGGCATCCGCCTCATCAACTGGGGCCTCGTGTGGCAGATGATCGGCGGCGAAGGCAGCGGCCTGTTCGCGGGCGAGGAGGGGCAGCGGCTGCGTGCCGACTGGCTCGATTCCATCCACGCCCACTGCAGCGCGATCGCCCGCCACCTGTCGCGCCATTCGTCGGCGAACAATCACCTGATCGGCGAACTGGCCGGTTTGTACGTGGGCGCGTCGATCTGGCCGTGCTGGAAGTCGTCGGGCGCGTGGCTGGAACAGGCCCGGCGCGAACTGGAGCACGAAGCGCAGGCACAGTTCTCGCGCGACGGCGTGAACCGCGAGCAGGCGTTCGCGTACCACGTCTTTTCGTCCGAATTCCTGTTCGTCGCCGGCCTCGTCGGCCAGGCGTGCGACCATCCGTTCTCGCGCGCCTACTGGACCGCCTTGCTGCGCGCACTGCGCTTCCTGCGCTCCGTGCGCGACGTGGGCGGCAACGTGCCGATGGTGGGCGATGCGGACGACGGCATCGTGTTCCGGCTGGACTCTCCCGGCAGCGACCGCGCCGAACAATTGCTGGCGCTGGGCGACGCCGTGCTGCGCCGCATGCCGCCCACGCACCCGGGCGTGCGCTGGCTGCTGCACACCTTGCCCGGCAAGCGGCCGGAAGCGGATCCGCACGAGTCGGAGACGGGCTGGGCCTTCCCGGACGGCGGCTACCTGCTGTTCGGCTCGCACTTCGGCGAGCCGGGCGAGATCAAGGGGATGGTTGATTGCGGCCCGCTGGGCTATCTCGGCATCGCCGCGCACGGCCATGCGGACGCGCTGGCGCTGACCCTGTCCGTCGGCGGCGAAGAGTGTCTCGTCGATCCCGGCACGTATTCGTACTGGCAGGAACACAAGTGGCGCGATTACTTCCGCGGCACGTCGGCGCACAACACGGTGCGCATCGACGGGCTCGACCAGTCGGTGTCCGGCGGGCGCTTCATGTGGCTGAAAAAGGCGCGGGCGTCCATCGAGCGCATGCCGCAATCGCCGCACGAATTCGATTTTCGGGGTTCGCACGACGGCTACGAGCGCCTCGCCGATCCCGTCCGGCACATGCGGAGCGTCCGCTTCGACGCGGCCAGCGCGACCCTCACCGTGCGCGACGAGATCGCCGCCAAGAAACATCACCAGGTCGAGCTGTTCTGGCATTTCGCGCCCGGCCTGGACGTCCGGCTGAACAGTGCCGGCCTGCACGTGCGGGGCAAGCGCTTCGCGCTGCAGATGCATGCGCACGGCGCGGACCTGAAGCTGGAATTGGTGCGCGGCAATGAAAATCCGCCGCTCGGCTGGTACTCGCGCTGCTATGAAAGCAGGCAGCCGTGCGATGTTTTGAAGATCAGCACCGTATCGTCCGCCGTTCCGGTCGAGTGCAAGTTTACAATAACGTTTTTCTAACAGCGTTTTTCCATAACTATAGGGATTGTTTCAAATGCTCATCTATCTGGTCGCAGGTGCCCGCCCCAACTTCATGAAGATCGCACCGATCGTGCGCGCGCTGCAGGCGCGGGCCGACGCGCCGGCGTTCAAGATCATCCACACGGGGCAGCACTACGACCGCGAGATGAACGACGTGTTCTTCGAAGAACTGGGCATCCCGCAGCCGGACGTGTTCATGGCCGCCGGCGGCGGCAGCCATGCCCAGCAGACGGCCAAGATCATGATCGGCTTTGAAGAGCTGTGCCAGGGCGAGCGCCCGGACGCCGTGCTGGTCGTGGGCGACGTGAATTCCACGCTCGCGTGCTCGATCGTCGCCAAGAAACTGAACATCCCGGTCGCCCACGTCGAGGCCGGCCTGCGCAGCTTCGACATGGCGATGCCAGAGGAAATCAACCGCCTCGTCACGGACAGCATCTCGGACTGGTTCTTCGTCACGGAACCGTCGGCCGTCGAGCACCTGCGCCGCGAAGGCAAGAAAGAGGACGCGATCCACTACGTCGGCCACGTGATGGTCGACAACGTGCTGTACCAGGCCGAGAAATTGAGCAGTGCCGACACGTCGTCGTTCGAGACGAGCGCGTGGAAGGCCGAGCGCAAGAACGCCGGCCAGCGCTACGGCGTGGTGACCCTGCACCGTCCGAGCAACGTGGACGACGCCGCCACGTTCACGCGCATCGCCGGCGCGTTGAAGGAGATCGCGGCCGACCTGCCGCTGATCTTCCCCGTGCACCCGCGCACCCGCGCAAACATCGAGAAATTCGGCATTGACCTGGGTCCGAACGTCACCTTGGCCGGTCCGCAGGCGTACATGGCTTTCCTGAACCTGTGGAAGGATGCGGCCGTCGTGCTGACGGACAGCGGCGGCCTGCAGGAAGAAACGACGGCGCTGGGCGTGCCCTGCGTCACGATCCGCGAGAACACGGAACGTCCCGTGACCGTGGACGAAGGTTCGAACGTGCTGGCCGGCACCGACCCGGCCGCAATCCTGCTCGAAGCGCGCAAGATCCTGCGCGGCGAGGGCAAGCAGGGCCGCCGGCCGCACCTGTGGGACGGCCGTGCGGCGGAACGCATCGTGGACATCCTGACGAAGGAAATCCGCGGGCAAGGTTAATCATGAGGTAAACATGAACGAGCGCATCACGCTGATGGGGTGCTCCATCGACAACCTGACGATGGAAGAGACATTGCAGACGGTCGAGGGGTTCATCCACACAGGACGGCCCCATCAACACGTGGTGGTCAACGTCGACAAGCTGGTCAAGGCCAGCCGCGATCCGGAACTGCGCCGGATCATCAACGATTGCGCGCTCGTGAACGTGGATGGCATGCCGGTCGTGTGGGCGTCGCGCCTGCTGGGCCGGCCGCTGAAGGAGCGGGTCGCGGGCTGCGACCTGTTCGAGGCGCTGATGCGGCGCGCGGGCGAGAAGGGCTGGCGCGTGTTCCTGCTCGGCGCCAGGGAAGAAGTGGTGAGCAAGGTGGCCGCGACATACCGGCACAGGTATCCGAACCTGGTGCTGGCCGGCTACCGCAACGGTTACTGGAAGGGCGAGGCGGAAGAAGCGGACGTGGCCCGCCAGATCCGCGCCGCGCGTCCCGACCTGTTGTTCGTGGCGATCAGTTCGCCGAAAAAAGAGCAGTTCCTCGGCCGCTGGCAGGCCGAGATGAAGGTGCCGTTCGCCATGGGCGTGGGCGGGACCTTCGACGTGGCGATCGGACACGTCAAGCGCGCGCCGCTCTGGATGCAGAAGTCCGGGCTGGAATGGTTCTACCGTTTCCTGCAGGAGCCGCGCCGGATGTTCCGCCGGTATTTTATCGAGGACATGGCCTTCATCTGGCTGTTCCTCAAGGAGTTGAAGTTGAAGGGCGCACGATAGCGTCCACGAGGTTGTAGTACACCAAAACACCAGACAGGGATGGCGGCGGTTTTACCACGCGGCCAACAACATAACGATGCGCGCCGGCGCCAAAAAAGAAAACGGGGTCACGGCGGCAGCAACATTTAAAGAAAGAAGAGCATTCATGAAGATTCTCGTTACTGGCGGCATGGGTTACATCGGTTCGCACACCGTCGTGGAACTGCAGAACGCCGGCCACGACGTGGTCGTGTACGACAACCTGTACAACGCGGTGCGTTCCGTGCAAGACCGCGTGCAAAAGATCACCGGCAAGCCGTTCGACTTCGTCGAAGGCGACATCCGCGACCGCGCGGCCATGGAAGCCGTGTTTTCCGCCCACAAGATCGATGCGGTAATCCACTTCGCGGGCCTGAAGGCGGTCGGCGAATCGGTGGCGCAGCCGCTGCGCTACTACGACAACAACGTCTACGGCAGCGTCGCGCTGTTCGAGACGATGGCCAGGTTCGGCTGCAAGACGCTCGTGTTCTCGTCGTCGGCCACCGTGTACGGCGATCCGGCCTCGGTGCCGATCAAGGAGGATTTCCCGCTGTCGGCCACCAATCCGTATGGCCGCAGCAAGCTGATGATCGAAGAGATCCTGCGCGACGTGTTCAAGGCCGAGCCGGACTGGCGCATCGCACTGCTGCGCTATTTCAACCCGGTCGGTGCCCATGAAAGCGGCCTGATCGGCGAGGAGCCGAACGGCATCCCCAACAACCTGGTGCCGTACATCGCCCAGGTGGCCAATGGCCAGCGCGAAAAACTGTCCGTGTACGGCGGCGACTACCCGACGCCGGACGGCACCGGCATGCGCGACTACATCCACGTCGTCGACCTGGCCATCGGCCACGTGAAGACGCTGGACAAGCTGGCCAAGGGCGACGGCCTGTACACGTATAACCTCGGCACCGGCAATGGCAACAGCGTGCTGGAAATGGTGCATGCCTTCGAGAAGGCTTGCGGCAAGCCGATTCCCTACCAGATCGTCGACCGTCGCCCCGGCGACATTGCCAAGTGCTACGCCGACCCGACGAAAGCGCGCGAGGAACTCGGATGGACCGCACAGCGTGACATCGCGCAAATGTGCGCCGATTCCTGGCGCTACCAGACTACCCCAAAATAAACGTATGAGGACCGAACCATGAAAGCGATGATTCTTGCAGCAGGCAAAGGTACGCGTGTACGTCCGTTGACCTATGACCTGCCGAAACCGATGATCCCCGTGCTGGGCAAGCCCGTGATGGCTTACCTGATCGAGCACCTGCGCAAGCACGGCGTGACCGAGATCATGGTGAACGTCAGCCACCTGCACGAAAAGATCGAGGAATACTTCGGCGAGGGCGAGCAGTTCGGCGTCCAGATCGGCTATTCCTTCGAAGGCTACACGAAGGAAGACGGCGAAGTCGTCGCCGTGCCGATCGGTTCGGCCGGCGGCATGAAGAAGATCCAGGAATTCGGCGGCTTCTTCGACGACACGACCATCGTCCTGTGCGGCGACGCGCTGATCGACCTCGACCTCAAGGCCGCGCTCCTCGAGCACCGCCGCAAGGGGGCGATGGCATCCGTCATCACGAAGGAAGTCCCGTGGGACAAGGTGTCGAGCTATGGCGTCGTCGTGACCGACCAGAATGGCCGCATCACCCAGTTCCAGGAAAAGCCGAAGCAGGAAGAAGCGCTGTCGAACTTCATCAGCACGGGCATCTACATCTTCGAACCGGAAGTGATCGACCTGATCCCGTCGGGCGTGGAGTTCGACATCGGTTCCCAGCTGTTCCCGCTGCTGGCCGAAAAGGGCATGCCGTTCTATGCCCAGGGCCGTCCGTTCAACTGGCTGGACATCGGCAGCGTGAGCGATTACTGGGAAGTGCTGCAGAACGTGCTGACTGGTGAGGTCAATCATATGGACGTGCCGGGCATCCAGATCGAGCCCGGCCTGTGGACCGGTTTGAACACGAGCATCGACTGGCGGGGCACGACGATCAAGGGCCCCGTCTACATCGGTTCCGGCGTCAAGATCGAGGCCGGCGCCACGATCATCGGGCCCACGTGGATCGGCCACGGCAGCCATATCTGCGAGGGTGCCGAGGTCGTCCGTAGTGTGCTTTTCGAGTACACTCGCGTGCTGAACGACGTGACATTACATGAAATGATCGTTTTCAAAGACTACAGCATCGACCGTGCCGGCGAGATGAAGCATTCCTCCGAGTACAGCTCGTCGGAATGGCTGAACGCGCGCGACCGTCGCCGCAGCCGGCGCACCGAGCAAGCCGAAGACACAGACAAGACACTAGAGAAAGCCAACGCATGAAAATTTACCCAGTCATCCTCTCCGGCGGTGCCGGTACCCGTCTGTGGCCGCTGTCGCGGGCAGTGATGCCCAAGCAGCTGCTGCCGCTGGTGACGGACAAGACGATGCTGCAGGAAACCGCATTGCGGGTCCGCGGCTGGCCGGGGTTGATGGCGCCGCTGGTGGTCTGCGGCAATGAGCACCGCTTCCTCGTGGCCGAGCAGCTGCGCGGCGTCGGCATCACGCCGCACGGCATCCTGCTCGAGCCGGCGGGGCGCAACACGGCGCCGGCCGTGGCGGCAGCGGCCGCCTTCCTGAAGGCGCAGGATCCGGACGCCGTGATGCTCGTGCTGCCGGCCGACCACGTGATCGAAAAGAACGAAGCGTTCCGCCTCGCCGTGGAACGTGCGGCGGTGCAAGTCGAAAAAGGCGCGCTGGCCACGTTCGGCATCGTGCCGGGCGCTCCGGAAACGGGCTATGGCTACATCCGCCGCGGCGAACCGCTGCCCGGCTGCGACGACTGCTACAAGATCGACCGGTTCGTCGAAAAGCCGGACCGCAACACGGCCGAAGGCTTCGTCGCCGACGGCGGCTTCTACTGGAACAGCGGCATGTTCATGTTCCGCGCCGACCGCTTCCTGGCCGAGATCGGGAAGCATGCGCCGACGATCGCCGAGGCCGCCGGCGCCGCCGTGCAGTCGGCGTACCGCGACCTGGACTTCTGCCGCCTGGACGAAGCCGCGTTCGCCGCGAGCCCGTCCGACTCGATCGACTACGCGGTGATGGAACACACGCGCGACGGCGTCGTCGTCGCGGCCGACATCGGCTGGAGCGACGTCGGTTCGTGGTCGGCGCTGGCCGACGTGCAGGACAAGGATGCCAATGGCAATGCGATCCGCGGCGACGTCTACCTCGACAGCACGAGCAACACGCTCGTGCGCGCCGAGAGCCGCATCGTGGCCGTCGTGGGCGTGAAGGACCTCGTCGTCGTGGAGACGAACGACGCCGTGCTCGTCGCGCACAAGGACATGGTCCAGCGCGTCAAGAATGTCGTCGACCACCTCAAGGGCAACGAGCGCACGGAACACCTGTACCACACGAAGGTGTACCGTCCGTGGGGCTATTACGAAGGCATCGACGCGGGCGACCGCTTCCAGGTCAAGCGCATCTGCGTCAAGCCGGGCGAAAAGCTGTCGCTGCAGATGCACCACCACCGCGCCGAGCACTGGATCGTCGTGTCGGGCACGGCCCGCGTCACGTGCGGCGACAACGTCACGCTGCTGTCCGAGAACGAGTCCACGTACATTCCGATCGGCATGACGCATCGCCTGGAAAACCCGGGCAAGCTGCCGCTGCACCTGATCGAAGTGCAGTCGGGCAGCTACCTCGGCGAGGACGACATCGTCCGCTTCGAGGACGTCTACAAGCGCGCTTAAGGCGTGCGCCTCCCGCGTCCGCGCCGAGCGTGCGGACGCGTCTTTTCCCATAGTTCCGTAGCGCTACAGTGCGTATGGCCGCGCGCATGCGGCATACAATGCATCGTCGAAACCCATCGGGGGAACATCATGAAGATGAAGACGATCATCGCGGCATGCGCGCTCGCCGGCGTCGGCGGCACGGCGGCGGCAGGCGATATCATCGGCGGATCTGCTCTGCTGGACGCGGACAGCCACGCCCAACTCGAACGCTGGCTCGGTGCCGGCGAATTCAACCTCAACAACGTGTACACCCTGCGTTCCGGCGATACGTCGGACGCCTTCCACGCGGGCGCGGACGGGAAGGGCGCGACCTTCACCCTGCTCGAAGTGACGAACGACGACGGCGCGAGCTTTCTCGTGGGCGGCTACAACCCGCAGAGCTGGGCCTCGGACGAGGGCTGGCACGAGACCCAGCGCGATTGGCAGCGCACGGCCTTCCTGTTCAACATGACGACGCCGGCCGTGTACCGGCAAGTCCTCACCGACTTCGTGCTGCCGAGCCAGGGCTTGCGCCAGACGTACAACGAGGCCGGCTACGGTCCCGTGTTCGGTTCCGGCCCCGACCTGTTCGTCAACGACGAGCTGACGGCGGCATTGTCCTGGCAACTGAGCTATGGAAATCCGGCCAACGAAGGCTACAGCATCATCGACGGCAGCCTGCACGGCGAGATCGTGAGGCTGGACGCGATGGAAGTGTTCGCGATCTCTCCCGTGCCGGAGCCCGGGAACGTCGCGATGCTGCTGGCGGGCGTGTGCATCCTGGGCGTCGCGGTGCGCAAGCGCACACTAAGCCGTGCCTAAGTTGTACGCCTTGCAAGCTGTGGCATGATGAACGGGAGCCTCGCGCTCCCGTTTTTCATTCACGTGACCACTGCCCATGATCCGGATCCCGAGACTCTGCCTGACCCTGCTTCTTATCGCTGTCTTGACGGCACCGGCCCGTGCCCAATTCGTCAGCGCCCCCCATCTACAGCCGGATCAACTGGCCATCGTCATCAACGATGCCGAGCCGAACAGCGTCAAGGTCGGCGAGTACTATCGCAAGCGGCGCGGGATCCCGACGGCCAACGTCGTGCACGTACGCATTCCCGGCAAGCCGCACGAGATCAGCCCGGAACGCTTCGCGCAACTGAAGGAAGAGATCGACGCGCACCTGCGGCCCGAGGTGCAGGCCGTGCTGATGGTGTGGACGGCGCCGTACAAGGTCGCGTGCAATTCCATTACCGGCGCCTACAGTCTCGGGTTCGATCCCGACCAGTGCATCAAGACGTGCCTGCCGGGGCGGCCGAGTCCTTACTTCAATTCCAGTTCTTCCCGTCCGTACACCGACCTGAACATCCGCCTGTCGATGCTGTTGCCGACGGAATCCGTGGAGCAGGCGAAAGCCCTCATCGACCGCGGCGCCGGCGCGGGCTTCCGCATTGCGCCGGCCACCGCCTACTTCCTGGCGACGTCGGAAAAGGCGCGCAATTCCCGCGCCCAGTTCTTTCCGCCGGCCGGCCGGATCGCGGCGCGCAAGCTGGCGACGAAGACGATGCAGGCCGACGTGCTGGACGGCGCGCAGGACGTCATGATCTACGAGACGGGCATGGCCGAGGTCGCCAAACTGGACACGCTGCGCTTCCTGCCGGGCGCGCTGGCCGACCACCTGACGTCGCTGGGCGGCGACCTGCTCGGCGGCGACCAGATGAGCAGCCTGCGCTGGCTGGAAGCGGGCGCGACGGCGAGCTATGGCACCGTCAGCGAGCCCTGCAACCACTGGCAGAAATTCCCGAACCCGGCCGTGCTGCTCAAGCATTATGTGCAGGGCAACAGCGCGATCGAAGCCTACTGGAAGAGCGTCGCGTGGCCCACGCAGGGGCTGTTCATCGGCGAGCCGCTGGCCGCACCTTATCGCAAGCGCTGAATTAGTCCGTTCGGACTAATCCATGGTCATGATGTTGTCAATTTGCGCATTTAATATACATTTGTTAAGTGTTGCATTGACAAATCATTTCCAGGATAACCCATGACCCATTTGCACTCTCCAGGTCGCATGACCGTGCTGGCCGCCTTGCTGGCCGGCTTGTCGGCACCCGTGTTCGCCGCACCGGGCGGCGTCGTCATCAGCCAGGTTTACGGCGGCGGCGGCAACTCCGGCGCCACCTACAAGAACGATTACATCGAGCTGCTGAACACGGGCGACACGGCCGTCACCTTGACCAACTGGAGCGTGCAATACGCATCAGCCACGGGGACCAGCTGGCAGGTGACGAAGCTGCCCGCCAGCGTGACCCTGGCCGCCGGCCAGTACTACCTCGTGCACGAGGCGCTGGGCAGCGGCGGCACGGATGCGCTGACGCCGGACGCCACCGGCACCATCACGATGAGTGCGACGGCCGGCAAGGTCGCGCTCGTCAACTCGATCACGGCGCTGTCGGGCGGCAAGCCGGTCGACAACGTCGTCGACCTCGTGGGCTTCGGCACCACCGCGGGCTATTACGAAGGCTCGGGCGCCACGCCGGCGCCGTCGAACACGCTGGCCGTTCTGCGCAAAGGTAATGGCTGCCTGGACACCAACGACAACAGCAGCGACTTCGTCACCGGCGCGGCGGCCCCGCGCAACACGTCCAGCGACCGTGTGTCGTGCAGCGGCGGACCGCTGCCGCAGCCGATCGTGCTCGCGTGTCCGGGCAGCGTGGGCATCGACGTCGGCACCGGCACGACCGCGCCGCTGCAGGCAAGCGACGCCGACAGCCTCGTCAACAGCGCCGTCATCAGCAAGGGGGCCGTGTCCGGCATCAGCCTGACGGGCTTCACGCCGGCCACCGCCGACAACCGCACGGCGACGGCGAACCTCGTCGTCGACGCGAGCCTGCCGGCCGGTACGTATCCGGTCGAGATCACGTTCGCCAACGACGCGAGCCAGAGCGCGAGCTGCACCGTCAACGTGGCCGTCAGCGGCCTCGTCAAGATCCCGCAGATCCAGGGCAGCGGCTTGACGAGCCCGTACGTGAACACCGTGCAGACGACCTCCGGCGTCGTCACGAAGAAGCTGGGCAGCGGTTTCTACATCCAGGACCCGCAGGGCGATGGCGACCCGGACACGTCCGACGCGATCTTCGTGTTCGGCGCCACCGCGGCAGCCGCCGTGAAAGAAGGCGACCTCGTGCGCGTGACGGGCACCGTGACGGAGTTCACGCCGAACGGTGCGAAACGCTCCTACACGGAACTGAAGGACGTCAGCGGCGCCACGGTCCTCGGCAGCGGCAACACGATCCAGCCCGTCAACATCGACCTGCCGGCCGAGCTGAGCCACTACGAAGGCATGCTCGTGCGCTTCACCAGCCCGCTGACCGTCAACGGCAACAGCTACCTGGGCGACCGTGGCGAACTGGTGCTGGCCAACGGCCGCCGCGAGACGCCGACGAACCGCTACCGCGCCGGCACGCTTGACGCGAACGCGCTGATCGCCGCCAACGCGCAGAACATGGTGGTCCTGGACGACGGCATCTTCACGGCGCCGCCGCACATCCCTTACCTCGCCGCGGACAAGACCGTGCGTGCGGGCGACACGGTGACGGACCTCGTCGGCGTGCTCGACTTCGGCGCCATCGGCGGCGGTGGCGGCTGGTACAAGCTGCAGCCGACCGAGACGCCCGTGTTCAGCCGCACGAACGCGCGCGAGGATGCGCCGACCGTCGTCGCGGGCAATGTCCGCGTGGCCAGCGCCAACGTGCTGAACTTCTTCACGACGTTCACGGACGGCACCGACGCGTGGGGCCGCACGGGGCGGGGCTGCACGATCGGCTCGTCCGCACCATCGAAAAGCAATTGCCGCGGCGCCGACAACCTCGCCGAGTTCAACCGCCAGCGCGACAAGATCGTGGGTGAGCTGAAAGCGATGAACGCGGATGCCGTCGGCCTGATGGAAATCCAGAACGACGGCGACATCACGGTGAGCTACCTCGTCGACGCGCTGAACGCGTCGATCGGCGCGCCCACGCCGACGTACGCGTACGTGGCCAAGCCGGCCGCGACGGGCACGGACGCGATCCGCGTGGCGATGATCTACAAGCCGGCCGTGCTGACGCCGGTGGGCGGCGCGCTGTCGGACGGCGACGCCGTCAACAACCGTCCGCCGATGGCCCAGACCTTCAAGGTCAATGCGAACGGCGCGAAGTTCTCGCTGATCGTCAACCACCTGAAGTCGAAGGGCAGCTGCGGCGGCGCGGGTGCGGGCGACACGGACAGCGGCGACGGCCAGGGTTGCTGGACCGCGACCCGCGTGCTGCAGGCCAAGCGCCTGTTCTCCTACTTCATCCCGACCGTCGTGGCGGCGGCGGGCGATCCGGACGTGCTGGCCGTGGGCGACTTCAACGCGTACGGCCATGAAGACCCGATCGCGTACCTGACGGACAACGGCATGGTCAACGAGCTGGAGCGTTTCGTGCGGCCGAACGGCACCCCGTATTCGTACGTGTTCGACGGCCAGAGCGGCTACCTCGACCACGCGCTGGCCAGCAGCGCCCTCGACCCGCAGGTGGCCGGCGTGACCGAGTGGCACAACAATGCGGATGAACCGGACGCGATCGACTACAACCTGGGCGACACGGCCGACGACCCGTACGTGAACAATCCGTTCCGCGCGTCCGACCACGATCCGGTCGTCGTGAGCCTGAACCTGGCGCCGGCCTACACGGACGTCACGGCCGGCGTGAAGATCGTGCCGGGCACGCTCGGCTACAACCGCGTCACCGGTAAATTCAGCGGCAACGTGACGTTCACGAACACGAGCGGCGCGGCGCTGTCCGGCCCGCTGCGCTACGTGCTGCAGGGCTTGCCGGCCGGCGTCACGCTCGACAACAGGAGCGGCGACTTCAACGGCGCGCCGTACGTGACCCTGCCGGGCACCACGCTGGCGCCAGGCGCCGCCGTGACCGTGGCGCTGACGTTCACGAACCCGTCGAAGACGAACATCACGTTCACGTCGAAACTGTATTCCGGCACCTTTTGATTGAGAGATCGCACATGATGAACCTGAAGACCTTCTTCTCCCGCGCGCTGCTGGCGCTGTCCCTGCTGGCCGGCGCCGCCACCGCAAGCCCGATCTACCACGTGGCGCTCGACACGACCGGCAAGACCGGCGACGGCTACATGCAGATCGATTTCCTGCCGTTCGCCACGAGCGACGTGCTGACGGCGACGATCAGCGGCCTGGACGGCGCCTTCACCGGCACGCCGTTCCTCGACAACGTGGTCCAGTCGGGCGGTTCGTACACGTTCTCGAGCGATGCGTTCTCGGAGTTCTTCCAGTCGATTACGCTCGGCGGCAAATTCGGCTTCGACGTGACGTTCGGCGGCGTGCCGACCGACGGCGGCAGCACGGGGCTGTCGGTCAGCCTGCTCGACAGCGTGGGCGATTACCTGGCGTTCCAGGCAGTGCAGATCAGCCTGGTGGCGGGCGAGGCGCCGGTGGTGGCCGTCGATCCTGGCGTTGCGGCCGTGAATCCGGTGCCGGAGCCGGCTGACTGGGCGATCGTCGCGACGGGCCTGGTCTTGCTGGGGGCGATGCAGCGCCGTCGATTTATTCGATAAACATATGAATTTCCAATAGAAATCATATTGTTCAGGGGACTTTGCTTAGTGCATATTTGATCCTGTTGTCGCCGAGACAAGGATCTTATATGCGCGCACATGTCCTCGTGGCGGACCCCGACCCGGCCGTCCGCCAGCTGCTGGAACTGAACCTGACCCGCGCGGGCCACGACGTCCGCCTGTGCGCGGACGCCGAGTCGGCGCTCGTCCTGCTCGACGACGCGGTCCCCGACATGCTGTTGCTCGAGTGGGACCTGCCGGGCCAGTCGGGCGAAGCGCTGATCCGGCGCCTGCACGCGCAGGCGCGCACGCGGGGGATCGCCATCATCATGGTGTCCGCGCGGGCAGGGGAGCACGACAAGATCCTCGCGCTGGAATCCGGCGCCGACGACTACCTGACGAAACCGTTCAATCCGCGCGAGCTGCTGGCCCGCATGCAGGCCGTGCTGCGCCGGCGCGTGCCGCATGCGTCCGTCGACGCCGTGCAGATGGCGGGCCTGCACCTCGATCCGTACACGCAGCGCGTGGTGGCCGGGGTCAGTCCGGTCGCGCTGGGGGCCGTCGAATTCCGTTTACTAAACTTCCTCATGCACCATCCGGAGCGCGTGCACACGCGCTCGCAATTGCTGGACAAGGTCTGGGGCCGGCACGCCGTGCTGGAGGAGCGCACGGTCGACGCGCACGTGGGCCGCCTGCGCCACGCGCTGCAGCCGAGCGGTCACCAGGAGCATATCGAGACGGTGCGCGGCACCGGCTACCGCTTCGTCGCCTGACCGTGGACCCTGTCGTCATCCTCAGCCGCCAGGAGCAGGAATACGTGCTGTGCGCCATCGAATCCGGCCTGCGCGTGGCGGGCCCGCACCAGTTCTTCCTGTGGACCCAGGGCCAGGTGCAGGCGCTGCTGCCGCACCGGGTGCTCGTGTGCCTGCAGTTCGGCCACGGCGGCATGTTGACGCGGCTGGAATGCCTGCACGGCACCGTGCTGGCGCCGGGGGCGCAGCAGGCGTTGACGGACCTGGCGCTGCGCATCGCGCGGGGTGGCCGGCTGGCGATGGCGATCGACGCGCACGAGGCGCCGGACGGCCTGGGCGGCGAGATCCTGCGGCTGGGATTCGACAATGTGCTCGCGCACGGCACGGGGCCGACGAGCATGGGCGGGAGTGTGTTCCTGCTGTTCGGCCTGGCGGTGCGGCCGACCGCGCGTCACGCGTATTTCCTGGAACTGCTGCTGCCGCACCTGCACCTGGCGCTCGGGCGGCTGCCGGCGGCGCGGACGCTCATGGCCGGGGCGCCGGTACGTGCGCTCTCCGCGCGCGAGACCGAGATCATCGGCTGGCTGCGGGCGGGGAAGAGCAATGACGAGATGGGGAGGCTCCTGGGGATCAGCGCGCTGACCGTCAAGAACCATTTGCAGCGGATCTACCGCACGCTCGGCGTCAACAACCGGGCGCATGCGCTGGCGCGCTGCATGGAGTTACGCTTGCTGGAGGGCGATCAGGACTGCGGTGCGTCGGCTGCGGCGCGGCGCATGGCTTCGTAGCGGAAGGCTTCGGCGTTCGCGTCGATGATGCGCAGGCCGTTGCAGCCTTCGGCCGCGCAATCCGGTGCCGGCGAGTTGGCCGAGGCAACCTGGGCGGCGCTGCCGGTCATCGCGGCGGTCTGGACCGGCTGGTCGATCTGGGCGCCACTGCCGCAGGCGGCGAGCAGGGAGGCGAGGCTGACGGCGATAATGGTACGAAAAGCAGAGATTTTCATGATTTAAGGCAACGCAAAACTCATCGATGCGTCACTGTAACGCCGGTTTTTCCGTAGCTCAATATTTTTGTTGTTAATTTCGTGCAAATATTATCTTTTCGAAAGATTTTCGCGTGGAAATAAGCGAAGATAAGCGATGATGTAGGGAAATATCCTGACAGAAACTTTAAATGCACTTGGGAAAAAATTCGCGCAAAAACGACAGAAATCCTTCTCCCATTAACGAAAAAACATAAAGGATTTCACACAGATAACGGGGTATGCTAGGCATTCCGTCATCCCCGACCCTAGGGATGGGGGGACGATTGCCTTAACAGTGTTCAGGCGGGCAGAACGAGGTTAGAATTTTGCGAACAAGAAATCCGTTTGCGAATTCGACCGACGATCGATGCGGGAAAATGATTTGTCGCCATGACGGGGCCATGGTAGCCTTCACGCAAGGCTTTACACTAAAGCAATAGAGGAGTCGGTTGGATGTATCGTGTGCAGAACCAGGACACCGCCGCGCGGGTCCGCCAGGCTGGTTTTACCCTGCTTGAACTCTTGGTAGTTATCGTTATCATCGGCTTGCTGGCGGCTTACGTCGGGCCGAAATACTTCTCGCAACTGGGCAAGTCCGAGGTCACGGTCGCCAAGGCCCAGATCGAAGCGTTCGAAAAATCGCTGGACACCTATCGCCTCGACGTCGGCCGCTACCCGACGACGGAAGAGGGCCTGAACGCGCTGCTCACGGCGCCGTCCACGGCGTCCGGCAAGTGGAACGGCCCGTACCTGAAGAAGGGTGTCCCGCTCGATCCGTGGGGCCATGCCTACCAGTACCGCGCGCCCGGCACCAAGGGCGAGTATGAAGTGGTCTCGCTCGGCAAGGACGGCCAGCCGGGCGGCGAAGGCGAGAACGCCGACATCAGCTCCCAATAACGCTTCCCGCCTGTCGCTCCCATGCAGTACGCGGTTCGCACCCTTGCGCCCGACATGCGCATCGCCAGCGTGCTCGTCGACGCCGTCGACGAGGCGGACGCGCGCCGCCAGGTCGAGGCGCGCGGCCTGTTCGTCAGCGCGATCGAACCCGTGCAGGCGCCGCTGCTGCGCCGCCAGCGCGGCGGCAAGCTGTCGCTCGTGCTGTTCAGCCAGGAGCTGCTTGCGCTGCTGACGGCGGGCCTGGGCATCGTCGAAGGGCTGGAAGCGCTGCTGGAAAAGGAAACGAGTCCCGCCACGCGCAGCGTGCTCGAACGGCTGCTGGCCGGCCTGCGCGAAGGCAAGCGCCTGTCCACCGTGATGGCCGCGCAACCCGCGCTGTTCCCGCCGCTGTACGTGGGCATCGTGCGCGCGGCCGAAGGCACGAGCGACCTGCCGCGCGCGCTCGAACGCTACATCGAATACCAGCAGCGCATCGACACCGTGCGCGCCAAGGTCGTCAGCGCCTCGATCTATCCCGCGATCCTGCTGCTCGTGGGCGGCGGCGTGAGCATTTTTCTGATGTCGTACGTCGTGCCGCGCTTCGCCGAGGTGTACCAGGGCGCGGGCCGCAACCTGCCGTGGATGTCGCGCCTGATGCTGGACTGGGGCCAGTTCGCGGGCCGGCATGCGGGAGGACTCCTCATCGGTTTCGTGGCGTTCGTCGCACTGGCCGCCTGGGCGATCCGGCGCGCGCTGAAACAGGGCGGGGCCGCGCGCCTGCTGGCGAAGCTGCCCGGCATCGGCGAGCGCGCCCGCATCTATGAACTCTCGCGGCTGTACCTCACGCTCGGCATGCTGAACGAAGGCGGCATCACGCTCGTCAATGCGATCGACACCGTGCAGGGCATGGTATCGCCCGGTATCGCCGGCGGCCTGAAAGCGGCGCGCACGGCGATCGAGGCGGGCCGGCCGATGTCCGACGCGTTCGAAGCGAACGGCCTGACGACGCCGATCTCGCTGCGCATGCTGCGCGTGGGCGAGCGCACGGGCGCGATGGGCACGATGCTCACGCGCTCGGCCGCGTTCTACGACGGCGAGATCGGCCGCTGGATCGACCGTTTCACCCGTACCTTCGAACCCCTGCTGATGGCGGCCATCGGCCTCGTCGTCGGCGCCATCGTCGTGCTGTTGTACATGCCCATATTCGACCTCGCCGGAGACATGTCGTGAACGCGCCGCTCGCCTCCCTTGATGCCGCATTGCTGGCGCGCGCGCGCGCGCAGAGCCGGCAATCGCGCCGTTCGCTCGTCGAAGAGCTGCAGGGCCTGTCCGGCCAGGAGCCGCGCGAGATCGTGCGCCTGCTGGCCGAACCGTTCGGCCTCGCGACGATGGAAACGCCGGAGATGTTCGGCCAGCAGCCCGCGTTCGACCTGCTGCCGCTGGCGCAGGCGCTGGCGCGCCACTGCGTGCTGCTGCGCGACGACGCCAAGAACCTGACGGGCGTGATCGCCGACCCGTTCGACCTCGACCTGCAGACGTGGCTGCAGGCGCAGTCCGGCGCGACGGCGGCGTCGCCCTTGCACCTGCGGCTCGCGCTGCAATCGGACATCCAGGCCTATCTCGGCAAGCACGAGGAGTCCGCGCGCGCCGTCGACACGCTCGTCGGCGACAGCGGGGAGGGGCGGCGCGACGGCAAGAGCGCGACGGTGCTGTCGTTCGCGTCCGTGTCGGAAGCCGCGAGCCCCGCCGTCAAGCTCGTGAACTCGACCTTGTACGACGCCTTGAAGGCGGGCGCCTCCGACATCCACCTGGAAAGCACCGCGGGCGGCCTCGCGGTGAAATACCGCGTGGATGGCGTGCTGGATCACGCCGCGTCGGTCGGCGGCATCGAGCTGGCGGAGCACATCATCTCGCGTTTAAAGGTGCTGGCGGAGCTGGACATCGCCGAGCGCCGCGTCCCGCAGGACGGCAGCTTCCGCGTGGAGTCGGCCGGGCGCGAGATCGACCTGCGCGTGTCGATCATGCCCAGCATCCACGGCGAGGATGCCGTCATCCGTATCCTCGACAAGCGCGCGATGATCGAAGCCTACGGCTCGCTCACGCTGGAAGCGCTGGGCTTCGACGCGCCGTCGCTGGCGACGCTCAGGATGCTCGCGCAGGAGGCGTACGGCATGCTGCTCGTGACGGGGCCGACGGGTTCCGGCAAGACGACCACGCTGTATGCCGCGCTGACCGAGATCCACAACGGCCGCGAAAAGATCATCACGATCGAGGACCCCGTCGAATACCAGCTGCCGGGCATCCTGCAGATCCCCGTCAACGAAAAGAAGGGCCTGTCGTTCGCGAAGGGCCTGCGCTCGATCCTGCGCCACGACCCGGACAAGATCATGGTCGGCGAGATCCGCGACCGCGAGACGGCGGAGATCGCGGTGCAGTCGGCGCTGACGGGCCACCTCGTGCTGACGACCGTCCACGCCAACAACGTGTTCGACGTGTTCGGCCGTTTCACGCACATGGGCATCGACCCGTATGCGTTCGTGTCGGCGCTGAACGGCATCTGGGCCCAGCGCCTGATCCGCATGAACTGCCCGCGCTGCGCCGTGCCGTACACGCCGGACGATGCCGAACTGGCGTCCGCGCACCTGGCGCGTGCCGACGTCCACGATTATCAATTCATGCGTGGGCTGGGATGCGGCGATTGCCGCGGCACCGGCTACAAGGGCCGCCGCTCGATCGCCGAGATCCTGACGTTGAACGACGAGATCCGCGAACTGATCGTCGACAAGCAGCCGATCCGCCGCATCAAGGCGGCGGCCGCCGCCAACGGTACGCGCAGCCTGCGCCTGGCGGCGCTGGACCTCGTGCAACGCGGTGCCACCACGATCGAGGAAATCCGGAGGGTCACGCTGCATGCTTAATGGTTTCAAGTCGAGCTTCGGCCAGTCGCTGCGCATCGGCATCGCGCCGGACGCGCTGGCGCTCGTGCGCACCAGCATCTGGCCGCACGAGCGCGCGCGCCTGCTCGGCCAGGTGGCGGCAACGGGCAACGATCCCGTGTCGCTGGGCGCGGCGCTCGGGATGCTGCTGGGCGAGCACGACGTGGCCGGCCTGCCGGCGACGGTGGTGCTGGCCGACGACCTCGCGCGGCTGTGGCAGGTGACGCCGCCGGAAGGCGCGACACGCCTCGCCGACCTGGAGGCGGCGGCCATGCTGCGCTTCCAGTCGCTGTTCGGGGGCGTGTCCGGCTGGACGATCAGCGCGGACTGGGATGCGGCGCGCCCGTTCCTCGCGGCGGCGCTGCCGCTGTCCCTGCTCGAACAATTGACGACGGCAGCAATCTCCCAGCGCTTCAAGCTGGTCGAGATCGTGCCGCAATTCGTCGCCGCATTGAACCAGCACCGCCGCGTGCGCCGCACGGGGGCGTGGTTCGGCGTCGTGCACGGCGGCGTATTGTCCATTGCCGCGTTCGACGGCGACCTGCTCGCGGCCGTGCGCACGGCGCCGATCCCGGCGGGCGCGGACCGCGACTGGCTGGAGGGCCACGTGGCGCGCGAGGCGCTGCGCGTGGGCCTGTCGCGGCCGGAGCGCCTGCAGATCTGCGGCCCCGCGCCGAAGGGCTGGGCGAGCAGCGCGGGCCGGCTGAAATTCGCCTGCACGCTGTTCGAGGACGAGACCGATCCGCTGTGGCCCGACTGCGCGCGGCTTGCGCTGACGGGGAGGGCGCCATGAAGAAGGTCCGCATCGATTTCGCGCCCCCCAGCCTCGCCCGCACGTGGCACCGTGCGCCGCGCGGGACGTGGAGCCTGCTGATCGCCGCCTTCGCGCTCGCGGGGCCGCTCGCGAGCGGCGTCGCGCAATACCGCAGCCTGCAGCGCGTGGAGGCAGAGCGGACGGCGCAGGTCGCGCAGGCGCAGGCACGCGCCGTCGCGCGCGCGCCCGCCGCCGCGCCCGTGCGCTCGGTGCCGCCCGCGCAGGCCGGTGCCGTGAACGCGTCCGTGCAGCAGCTGAACCTGCCGTGGCGCGGCCTGCACGACGCCGTCCAGGCGGCGACGCCGGCGACGATCGCGCTGCTGGCGCTGGAACCGGATGCGAGAAAGAGCAGCGTGCGCATCACGGCGGAAGCGAAGAACAGCGACGACATGATCGCGTACGTCGAGGCGCTGCAGCGCGTCGAGTGGTTCACGACCGTCCTGCTGGCGCGCCACGAGATCAATGAACAGGACGCGAACCGGCCGATCCGCTTCCAGATCGATGCGCAGTGGAGGGCCGCGCGATGAAGACGGCCTTGACGTCGCCGGTGCTGCGCCTGCGCCTGATGCTGCTGCGCGCGAATCCGCTCGTGCTGGCGGCCGGCATCCTCGTGTTCGTGATGGCGGGCGCGCTGGCGTGGACCCTGAATGCCGTGTGGGCGATGGAACGGGCGCAGGAAGCCCGCGCCGCGCTTGCGAAACAGAAGGCGCTGGTGACGACTGCACGGTCACCAGCAGCGGAGCCCGAAGCGGCACCGGCGCCCGTGCAGGCGCCCGACAACCTGGCCGCGTTCTACGGCGCCCTGGGCGCGCGCGGCCGTGCCGAGCAACAGGTGAAAACGCTGTTCGGCCTCGCGACGAAATCGGGCCTCGTGTTGCGCCAGGGCGAGTACAAGCCGGGCTACGACCGCAACGCGAAGGTCTACACGTACCAGGTCAACCTGCCCGTGAAAGGCAGCTATGCGGCGATCTGGCAGTTCGCGATGGCGGCGCTGCGCACGATCCCGTTCGCGTCGCTGGACGAGATCACCTTCCACCGCGACGCCATCGGCGACGCGACGGTGGACGCGCGCCTGAAACTGACCTTGTACCTGCGCGACGGGACGGATCCGTCATGAAGAAGGCGGACATCAAGCCGCGCCACGCGATCCTCGCGCTGGCACTCGTCGGCGCCGCGCTGCTGGCCGTGTTCGGCGACCGGTCGCCGGAGGGCAGCATCGCCGAGCCGGTCGAGCGGCCCGCGGCCGCCGTCGTGCGGACGGCCGTACCGCAACCTGTTCCGGTCGTTCCGGCGGCGAAGGCAAGCGATGCGCCCGCGGGACAGCAAATCCTCGCGCTGGTGCCGCGCGACACGCTGATCGGGGACGGCGACGCCGCGTTCGGCCAGGGGCAGAGTGGCGCCGGTCCGTTCGCGCACCAGGACTGGACGCCGCCGCCGCCCCCGCCACCGCCGCCGCAACCCGCGCCGCCGCCACCGCCGCCGACCGCGCCGCCGCTGCCGTTCACCTTCATCGGCAAGTCCGTCGGCGACGGCGTCTGGGAAGTCTACCTGGCGCGCGGCGACCGCACGTACGTCGTGCGCGACAAGGGCTTCGTCATCGACGGCACGTACCGCGTCGAGTCCATCGCGCCGCCGGTCCTGACCCTGACCTACCTGCCGCTGAACCAGGTTCAGCAGCTCAATATTGGAGTATTCGATTGATCGCTTGCCCCACTCTGGCCCGGCGCCTGCTTCCGGCGTGTCTCGCCATCCTGCTGTCCGGCTGCGCGGCCCAAATGGCCTACCGCGAAGGGAACGAGCTCGTGGCCCAGGACAAGGTCGAGGCCGGGCTCACGAAATACCAGGAAGCGCTGGCCGCGGACCCGTCCAACGTCCAGTACAAGACGGCGTTCCTGCGCGCGCGCGATGCCGCCACGAACCGCCTGCTGCCGCAGGCCGACCGTGAACTGGCCGACGGCAAGGTGGACCTGGCCGTCGCGGATTACCGCCGCGTGCTGGCGATCGATCCGCTCAACGACCGTGCCCGCGCCGGTCTGCGCCAGGTCGACGCGGACCGCCGCCACGGCGTGCTGATGGGAGAAGCGCGCGCCGCGCTGGAGCGCAAGGATTACGACACGGCGAAAACGAAGCTGACCGCCATCCTGACGGAACGCCCGACGCACGAACCGGCGCGCCAGTTGCTGGCCGAGGTGAACGAAAAGATCGCGGCGAATTCGCCCGAGGCGGCGCTGGCGGCCGCGTTCCGCACGCCCATCAACCTGGAATTCCGCGACGCGCCCATCAAGCAGATCTTCGAAGTCATCGCGCGCCACTCGGGCCTGAACTTCCTGTTCGATAAAGACGTCAAGACGGACCAGCGCGCGTCGGTCTTCCTGAAGAACAGCACGGTGGAAGCGGCCGTGTACTACCTGCTGATGACGAACCAGCTGGAGCGCCAGGTCATGGACGGCAACACGATCCTGATCTACCCGAACATCGCGGCCAAGCAGAAGGAATACCAGGAGATGACGGTGAAGACCTTCTACCTGGCCAATGCGGAAGCGAAGTCCATCGGCAACACGCTCAAGACGATCCTGAAATCGAAGGACGTCGTGGTGGACGAGAAGCTCAACCTCGTGATCCTGCGCGACACCCCGGAAGCCGTGAAGCTGGCGTCGCAGCTGGTGGCGCTGCAGGACGTGCCGGAGGCGGAGGTGATGCTGGACGTCGAAGTGCTGGAGGTGCAGCGCAACCGCCTGCTCGACCTGGGCATCGACTGGCCCACGAGCGTGGCGCTCACGCCGCTGACGACGACGGCCGGCAGCGCGATCACGATCGACCAGCTGCATCACCTGGACAGCACGACGATCGGCGTGACCGGTATCGCCGGTTCGATCACCGCCAGCAAGACGGACGGCGATTCCGACACCCTGGCCGCGCCCCGCATCCGCGTGCGCAACAAGGAAAAGGCCAAGGTCGTCATCGGCGACAAGCTGCCGACCATCACGACGACCATCTCGTCGGGCGTGGGCGGCTTCGCGTCCGAGTCCGTGAACTACGTCGACGTGGGTTTGAAACTCGACGTCGAACCGACGATCTACCTGAACAACGAAGTCGGCATCCGCATCTCGCTGGAAGTCAGCAACCTCGTCGACACCGTCACGACGAAAGGCGGCACGACGGCGTACCGCATCGGCACGCGCTCGGCGTCCACGATGCTGCAGCTGAAGGACGGCGAGAACCAGGTGCTGGCGGGCCTGATCAAGAACGAAGACCGCTCCAGCAGCACGAAGCTGCCGGGCGTGGGCGACCTGCCGATCCTGGGCCGGTTGTTCGGCAGCCAGCAGGACACGCGCAACAAGACCGAGGTGGTGCTGTCGATCACGCCGCACCTGATCCGCACCCTGCAGCGCCCGCCGGCATCGAGCTCCGAATTCAGCGCGGGCACGGAGGCCAGCTTCCGGCGTCGTCCCGACACGAACGTGCGCACGCCGGTGCAGATCCCGGCGCAGGGTGCGCGCGCGGTGCCGGCGGGTGCGCCCGCGCGTCCGCCCGCGCCGCCTGCCGGTGCCGCGCAACCTGCTGCGCAGCAGCCCGCCACCGCCCAGCCTCCCGCCGCCGCGCAGCCGCCGGCGCCGCTGCCGGTGATCGGGGAGACCGGGATGGTGCCGGCCACCAGGGTCGGCGCGACCGGCTCGTTGCCGCCCGCGCCGGCATCCGCGTCGCCGTCGGAACTGCCGTCCGCGCCCGCGATCGACATCACGCCGCTGCCGCAGCCGGAAGCGACGCCGGTGCCGTCGGCGGCCAACCGCGTGCCGGCATCGCAGGCCGCGTTCCCGAACCAGAAGTAAGCGTGAGATGAGCACCCGGCGCCCGCGCGGCTTCACCCTGATCGAGCTGCTCGTCACGCTCGCGATCCTGGCGCTGCTCGGAACGCTCGTGGTGCCGACCGCCCAGATCGCGCTGCAGCGCCGCCACGAACAGGAGCTGCGCACGGCACTGCGCGAGATCCGCGCCGCCCTCGACGCGTACAAGAAGGCCGGCGACGAAGGCCGCGTGGCCCGCCAGGCCGGCGCCAGCGGGTATCCGCCGAAGCTCGAAGCGCTGGTCGAGGGCGTGCCGGACCAGCGCAGCCCGAAGAAGGCGAAGATGTATTTTCTGCGCCGCCTGCCGCGCGACCCGTTCAACGGCGACCCCGACCTGAAGGATGCCGAGACGTGGGGCAAGCGCAGCTACGCCAGCGAGCCGGACGAGCCGAAGGAGGGCGACGACGTATACGATGTTTACTCGACCTCGGGCAAGGTCGGGCTGAACGGCATCCCCTACAACCGCTGGTGAAGACATGAACCAAAGTATGAGCACTGAGCGCACGCGGGGATTCACCCTGATCGAACTGCTGGTAGTGCTGGGCATCGTGGCGCTGCTGCTCACGCTCGCGGCGCCGCGCTTCTTCCCGAAGGTCGACAGCACCAAGGAGACCATCCTGGCCGAGAACCTGCGCAACACGCGCGCCGTCATCGACCAGTTTCACGAGGACACGGGGCGCTATCCGGAATCGCTGCAGCAGCTCGTCGAGAAAAAATACCTGCCGGCGCTGCCGTTCGACCCGATCGCCGACAGCGACTCGGCCTGGATTGTCGTCCCGCCGGAAGACGGCGACAAGGGCGGCATCTACAACATCCGCAGCGGCGCGCCGGGTTCGGGCCGCAACGGTACGCCGTATGCGGAATGGTAGAGCGCCGCGGCGCGAGGGCGGTTTTACTTACCTCGGCCTCATCATCCTCGTGACCGTGATCGGCCTCGTCGGCGCGGCCACGCTGAAGGTCGACGCGCTGCTGCGGCGCGCGGCCGCCGAGGAAGAGCTGCTGGAGATCGGCGCCGCGTTCGGCGAAGCGCTGCGCACGTATGCCGAGGCGACGCCGAAAGGCCAGCCGCAGCAGCCGCCGTCGCTGCAGGAACTGCTGAAGGATCCGCGCTTTCCCGGCGTGCGCCGGCACCTGCGCAAGATCTTCGTCGACCCGCTGACGGGCAAGGCCGAGTGGGGCATCGTGTGGGCCAATCCGGGCGACCGGCGCGGCGTGCTGGCCGTGTACAGCCTGTCGAAGGCGAAGCCGCTGAAGGTGGCGAATTTCGACAAGCGCTTTTCCGGCTTCGAGAACAAGCGGCATGTCTCGGACTGGAAGTTCGTGGCGACCGGGCAGGCGCTGATGCAGGGGCAGGTCCTCGCGCAGGGCAAGCCGCAGATGCCCGGCCAGCCGTCGCTGTTCCAGGACCCGCCCGCGGGCACGCCGGCGCAGCAGCCATCGCTGTTTCCCGAGCGGGACGCGACGCCGTCCGCGCCGGCCGAACAGGCGCCGCCGCCGGAGAAGGAAGAAAAAGAGCCCGAGCCCGCGGCGGAGAACCGCGAGGCTCCCCCGGCTACTTAGCGCGGCGCATGAACTGGCGCGGCCGGAAGCCCAGCGCCAGCAGCACGGCGAAATACACGGCGGCGGACACGCCGATGATGAGGAACAGGGCGCCCGCGCGCAGCACCGGATGCGCGTGCAAGGCGGCCCAGTCGAGCTGCGCCTGGCTGAACCACGCCACGGCTCCCATCAGCGCGACGGCAACGACGACTTTCACGAAGAACGGCAGCCAGCCCGCATGCGGCACGTAGATGGCGCGGCGGCGCAGGCCCGTGAACAGGAAGCTCGCGTTGATGCAGGCACCGAGGCCGATCGACAGCGCGAGGCCCGCGACACCCAGCACCGGCACGAACACGAGGTTCATCAGCTGCGTGGCGACGAGCACGCCGACCGCGATCTTGACCGGCGTGCGGATGTCCTGGCGCGCATAGAAGGCCGGGGCCAGGATCTTGACGAGGATGATGCCCAGCAGGCCGGCCGCATAGGCCATCAGTGGCGCCGTGGCGGCCGTGACGGCGCGGGCGTTGAACGCGCCGTAGTTGAACAAGGTGGCGATCAGCGGTTCGGCCAAGGTCGCGAGGCCGACGGCGGCCGGCAGCGCGAGCAGGAACGTCAACCGCAGGCCCCAGTCGAGCAGGGCGGAGTATTCGACGGGGTCGCCATCGGCATTCGCCTTCGACAGGCTCGGCAGCAGCACCGTGCCCAGCGCCACGCCCAGCATGCCGGTCGGGAATTCCATCAACCGGTCCGCGTACTGCAGCACGGACACGCTGCCGGCACCCAGGCGCGACGCGATGTTCGTGTTGATGAGCAGGCTGATCTGTGCGGCCGACACGGCGAACACCGCCGGCCCCATCTTCTTGAGGATGCGGCGCACGCCCGGATCGGACAGGCCGGCGAACGGGTTGAACGACAGGCGCGGCAGCATGCCGATGCGCTTCAGCGCGGGGATCTGGATGCCGACCTGCAGCACGCCGCCGACCATCACGGCCACGGCCATCGAATAGATCGGCACGTCGAAATACTTCACCATGAACAGCGAGAAGAAGATCGACGACAAATTCCACAGCACGGGCGTGAACGCGGGAATCTTGAATTCGCGCCAGGTGTTCAGCACGGCGCCGGCCAGCACGACGAACGACATGCACAGGATGTAAGGGAACATCAGCCGGGTCATGACGACGCCGGCATCGAATGCGGGGCCTTCGAGGCCGCTGGCGATGACGTACAGGACGATGGGCGCGCCGATGATGCCGATGACGCTCGTGGCGAGCGTCGCCCACACGAGGGTGTTGGCGACGTGGTCGACGAGGGTGCGGGTGGCGGCGTCGCCTTTCTGGCTCTTGTACTCGGCCAGGATCGGCACGAACGCCTGCGAGAACGCGCCTTCGCCGAACAGGCGGCGCAGCAGGTTGGGCAGGCGGAAGGCGATGTTGAAGGCGTCGGTATAATCGCTGGCGCCGAACGCGCGGGCAAACAGGGAGTCGCGCAGCAGGCCGGTGATACGGGACAGCATCGTCATGCTCGAGATGGCTGCCAGGGTCTTGAGTAGGTTCATAGCCCGCGATTATAGCTGGGCTATTGCACAAAAACGAACCAGGATTTGCCCTTCGATGAAACCTTCGCTATAATCGAGGGCTGTATTGAATTCTGTTAGCAGACACTCGTTTGGCAGGCACTGGAATGGGCCGGTTTGAATGTTTGCAAACGCAACTTGACCCCGATTAGGAAATTCCATGGCAAATACCGCACAGGCGCGCAAACGCGCTCGTCAAGCAGTCAAGCAAAACGCACACAACTCGGCTCAGCGCTCGACCCTGCGTACCGCAATCAAGGCCGTCAAAAAGGCCATCCAGGCTGGCGACAAGGCCGCTGCTTCGCAAATCTTCCAGCAGTCCGTGTCGACCATCGACAGCATCGCTGACAAGAAAATCATCCACAAGAACAAGGCCGCTCGCCACAAGAGCCGCCTGGCTGCCGCCATCAAGGCCCTGTCGGCTTAATACACCCGACAGTAGCGCCCGCGCGGCCCTGGCCGCGCGCTGAGCGTGGATGAAGAGCCCGCCCGACTTGCGTCCGGCGGGTTTTTTGTTGCCAAAATTCGGGGTCAGAGCACATTTTTCTCGAAATTCGGGGTCAGAGCACATTCCAGGAACATGTCGCTGCGGCACCGGATGTTCATGGCATGGTCCGGACAGGGCGCTTGGATCAGAGGGGGGCGTGTGAGAGCGCGCACCTGTGGCAGTTCGTTGCGTTTAAAACCATTGCTCGGAAAAGTGCTCTGACCCCGAATTAGACGGGAAATGTGCTCTGACCCCGAATTGGGGAAATAAAAAAGGCAGCCCGCAGGCTGCCTGGATGTGCGGCGAGGTGCTTACTTCGCTGCCGGTTCGGCCGGAGCGGCGGCGTCGGTTGCGGCGGCCTTCTTGGCCTTCTTGTGGTGCTTCTTCACTTTTTTCGCGGGAGCGGCGGGCTGCTCGGCGGTGGCCGATGCGGCCGGAGCGGCTGCGGCCGGGGCCGGAGCCTGCGCGGCGAATGCGGAAACGGCGAACAGGGAAGCAACCAGGCCAGCGATCAGTTTGGACATTTCGG
>CBIHQW010000018.1:0-144371 GCA_966212285.1 Massilia kyonggiensis | reverse complement strand
CTCCTTTCCTGGTCGAAAGCCACCGTCGGCGCAAGCTGCGGTGGCTTTCATTTTTGTCCCATGAAAAAAGCCGCCCCGGTCTCCCGGGGCGGCTTTCTCATTATATATAGCAGGTAACGGATCAGCGTCGCGCGTCCGCCGCCACTTCGTCCGGACGCAGCTTGCCGGCCAGGCGGTCGAGCACGCCGTTCACGTACTTGTGGCCATCGATACCGCCGAACGACTTGGTCAGTTCCACGGCTTCGTTGATCACGACGCGGTACGGGATCTCGATCAGGTTCTTCAGCTCGTACGCGCCGAGCAGCAGCACGGCGTGTTCGATCGGCGACAGTTCCGCGATCGGGCGGTCGACGGTCGGCGCGATCACCTCGCGCAGCTCCACTGACTGGGCGATGGTCCCATTCAGCAGTTCCGTGAAGTACTCGCCGTCGGCCTTGTCGAAGCCGTGCGCGCTGCGGATGTTGGTGACGACCGTGGAGGCCGGCTCATTGTTCAGCAACCATTGATACAGCCCCTGCAGTGCGAACTCGCGCGCGCGGTGGCGCGGCGTGCGGTTCTTGTTGGGATTGGCGTGCGATGTCTTGTCAGTCATGGTTGTACTCGATTTACTCTTCTTCGGCCTGCAGTTCTTCCAGGCCCAGCAGCAGGTTGGCCATCTCGACCGCGACGCGCGCCGCGTCCGTGCCCTTCTCGGCCATGCGGGCTTCCGCCTGCTCGTCGTTTTCCGTCGTCAGCACGGCGTTGGCGATCGGCATGCCGTAATCCAGGCCGATGCGGGTGATGCCGGCGCCCGACTCGTTCGACACGAGCTCGAAGTGGTAGGTTTCGCCGCGGATGACGGCGCCCAGCGCGATCAGCGAGTCGAATTGCTGCGTCTCGGCCATCTTTTGCAGGGCCAGCGGGATTTCCAGCGCGCCCGGGACAGTCACGTGCAGGATGTCCTCGTCGGCCACGCCCAGGTGCTTCAGTTCTGCCAGACATGCCGACAGCAGGCCATGGCCGACATCGGCATTGAAACGTGCCTGCACGATGCCGATGCGCAGGCCTTCACCTGCCAGATTGCTTTCAAAAGTTCCTACCGTCATGGCTATGCCTCTTGTTCTCTTGTTTCGTGAATTAATGGGTTAATGGTACCGCGTTATGCCGAGACGTCGCACCCGGGCTTGGCCAGGTAGCCGGTGACTTCGAGATCGAAGCCGGCCATCGACGGCATCTTGCGCGGATTGGCCAGCAGCTTCATCTTGCGCACGCCGAGCTGGCGCAGGATCTGCGCGCCGATACCGTAGGTGCGCAGGTCCAGGTTGGCCGCGCGGCCGACCGGACGGGCCGGCTTGTCCTGGAACTGGGCGAACAGTTCGTCGGCCGTCTCGGCGCAGTCGAGCAGGACGATGACGCCCGCCTCCGCCTGCTGGACGGCTTGCATCGCGGCCGCGAGGTTCCACGAGTGCGACGTGGAGGCGCTGTCCAGCAGGTCGATGATGGACACCGGCTGGTGCACGCGCACGAGCGTCTCGCGGTCTTCCTGCGGGGCCCCGTGGACGAGCGCCAGGTGCGCCGAGCCGCTCGGCTTGTCGCGGAAGGCGACCAGCTTGAACTCGCCGTGCACGGTGGCCAGCGGACGCTCCGCCACGCGCTCGACGAGCGTCTCGTTCTGGCTGCGGTAATGGATCAGGTCGGCGATGGTGCCGATCTTGAGGTTGTGCTCCTGCGCGAATTCCAGCAGGTCCGGCAGGCGCGCCATCGTGCCGTCTTCCTTGATGATCTCGCAGATGACGGACGCCGGGGTCAGGCCCGCCATTTCCGTGAGGTCGCAGCCCGCTTCCGTATGACCGGCGCGCATCAGCACGCCGCCCTTGACGGCACGCAGCGGGAAGATGTGGCCCGGCTGGACGAGGTCTTCCGGCTTCGCATCCTTCGCCACCGCCACCTGGATGGTGCGCGCGCGGTCGGCCGCCGAGATGCCGGTCGTGACGCCTTCCGCCGCCTCGATCGAGACGGTGAAGTTGGTGCCGAACGACGTGCCATTACGCGTCGTCATCATCGGCAGCTCGAGGCGGTCGCAGATCTCCTCGGACAGGGTCAGGCAGACGAGGCCGCGCGCATGACGAATCATGAAATTGATCGCCTCCGGCGTGACGTGCTCGGCGGCGAGCACCAGGTCGCCTTCGTTCTCGCGGTCTTCCTCGTCGACCAAAATGACCATGCGCCCGGCGCGCAGTTCGTCAACGATTTCCTGGGTGGTGGAGATGGGCATGTGGATTCCTCGAGAGTACGGACCGGCTGGTGCGGAAATCCGCTATTTTAAAGGATTTGCCCGTCCTCGGCCGTATCCCCGTCGGAGGGCCGCGCACTCTAGAGTCCCGCTACCACTGCCGCCGTCTCATTTCGTTGCATAATGACAACGACCCGCTTTGTCCGGCCTGCGTTACATCATGCTCATTTACAAGTCTGGCCTAAGTCGGGCAAGGTAGAATGATTTTTTCCCGTGCTGAGGACGTCGTCGCATGCTCATCCGTATCGCCCGCATCTCTTTCCTCGTCGCCGCCCTGCTCGTGCAGGGCCTGGCGCCGGGCGCGTCCCTGAAGCTGGACGATCCGCTGCCGGTCGGGGCCCAGGTCAAGGTCGGCAAGCTCGACAATGGCCTGACCTATTACATCCAGCGCAACCGCATGCCCGAGCACAAGCTGGAACTGCGCCTCGTCGTCAAGGCCGGCTCCATCCTCGAGGACGAGGACCAGCAGGGCCTGGCCCACTTCACCGAGCACATGGCCTTCAACGGCTCGCGCCATTTCAAGAAGCACGAGCTCGTCTCTTACCTGCAGTCGATCGGCGTGAAGTTCGGCGCCGACCTGAACGCCTACACGTCGTTCGACGAGACCGTCTACATCCTGCCCGTGCCGTCCGACCGCAAGGAAGACCTCGACAAAGCCTTCCTCGTGCTGGAAGACTGGGCCCACGGCCTCACGCTGACGGACGCCGACATCGACAAGGAACGCGACATCGTCCTCGAGGAAGCCCGTCTCGGCAAGGGCGCCGGCGACCGCATGCAGAAGGTCTTGATGCCGAAGATGTATAACGGTTCGCGCTATGCCGACCGCCTGCCGATCGGCCAGGAAGACGTCATCCGCAACTTCAAGCCGGAGACCCTGCGCCGTTTTTACAAGGACTGGTACCGCCCGGACCTGATGGCGGTCGTGGCCGTGGGCGACATCGACCCCGCCCAGGCCGAGAAATTGATCCGCCGTCACTTCGCCGGCCTGAAGAACCCCGCGCACGCACGTCCGCGCGAGTACGCCAGGATTCCCGCCCGCACGGACAACGAAGCACTCGTCGTTACCGACAAGGAAGCGGGCCCGGCCTCGATCCTGATCCGCTACCCGCTGCAGCCGTTCCACGAACGCGCCACCCTGCGCGGCTACCGCGAGCAACTCGTCGAAGCCCTGTTCGCGGGCATGCTGAACCAGCGCCTGCAGGAATTGTCGGCGCTGCCCTCCCCGCCGTTCATCGGCGCCAGCAGCGCCCTCTCGCGCCTGACGCCGCGCTACCGGTCGTACAACGCGATGGCCGCGCTCGGCATGAACGGCGCCACCGTCGCCATCGACGCCCTCGTGCAGGAAAACGAGCGCGCGCGCCGCTTCGGCTTCACGGCGGCCGAACTGGAGCGCATGAAGAAGACGATGATGCGCACTTATGAACGTGCATGGAACGAACGGGACAAGACGGATTCCGCCGTCCACGCCGCCGAACTGATGCGCAACTTCCTCGAAGGCGAATCGATTCCCGGCATCGATGCGGAATACCGCTACGTGAAGGAACTGGCGCCCGGCATCACGCTCGCGGAGATCAATGCGTATGCCGCCAAGACCATCCCGGCCGACTCCGGCAAGCTCGTCATCTACACGGGCTCGACCAAGACGGAAGGCGACGCGCCGATTCCCACCGGCGAGCAATTGCTGGCGGCCATTACGAACGCCGAAAAGCGCGACGTGAAGGCGCACGACGAAAAGGCCGTGGCCGCGCACCTGATGGACCAGCCGCCCGCGCCCGGCAAGATCGTCGACGAAAGCCGCGATGGGAGTCTTGGCCTCACGCGGCTGACCCTGTCGAACGGCGTCAAGGTGATCCTCAAGCCGACCACGTTCCGCAACGACCAGGTCCTGATGAGCGCCGCGCGCTTCGGCGGCCAGAGCCTGTTCGACGACAAGGACATGTTCAATGCCCGCTACGCCGACACCATCGTCGCCGCGATGGGCCTGAAGGATTTCTCGCCGCTGGACATGCGCAAGATCCTCGCCGGCAAGGCTGCCTCGGTAAGCGCGGGCCTGGGCAACAACACGGACGTCGTCGCGGGCACGGCGGGCGCCACCGACGTCGAGACGATGCTGCAGATGGTGTGGCTGAAGTTCGCCGGCGTGCGCCGCGACGAGGACCTGTACAAATCCTTCATCGGCAAGCAGATGGAACTCGCGCGCAACCGCCTGTCGCAGCCTGGCGCCCTGTTCGGCGACACCGTGCTCGCCACGCTGTACAACAACAACCCGCGCGCACCGCGCGCCCTGCGCCCGGAGGACATCAACAAGATCGACCTCGACCGCGCCATCTCCATCTACCGCCAGCGGTTCTCCAGCGCGAAAGACCTGACGTTCATCTTCGTCGGCAGCTTCGACGTGGCGGCCATCAAGCCGCTCGTGGCGACTTACCTCGGCAGCCTGCCCACGCCGGACATCCCGACCGCCTACCGCGACCTCGGCATCCGCCCCGTGACGGGCGTCGTCAAGCGCGAGATCAAGAGCGGCTCGGAAGACCGCAGCAACGTGTCGCTGACGTTCACGGGACCGGGCGAGGTCACGGAACTGGAAGAACTGCGCCTGTCCGCGCTGACGGAAGTGATGAACATCCGCATCATCGACGTGCTGCGCGAAAAACTGGGCCTGATCTACGGCGGCGGCATGGAAGCCTCGATGACGCGCATCCCGTACAGCCACTACACGATCGGCGTCCAGCTGCCGACGGGCCCGGACAACGTCGACAAGGTGCTGGCCGCAACGTTTGCGGAGATCGACCGCATGCGCAAGGAAGGCCCGACGCAGGAAGACCTGGACAAGGTCAAGACGAACTGGCTGCAGACCTACCGCAAGTCGCTGCAGGAAAACACGTACTGGCTGGCCGCCCTGCAGACGTCACTGACGGAAGGTACCGACCCGGGCACCATCCTCACGTTCGACAAGGAAGTGCAGAACCTCACCGTGGACGACGTCAGGCGGGCGGCACAGCGCTACCTGAACACGGACAATTACGTGCAGGTGGTGTTGAATCCGGAAACCAAGGCCGTCGCGGCCCAGGCGCGGAACGACACCGAGAAGAAGCCCAATAAATCGTGATCACCGCAGGTACTTGTTGAACCACGCGATCTCGCGCGCCCGCAGGTCGCGCTGGTGTTCCGGCTTGCGGAACGCGTGGCCCTCGCCGTCGTACACGAACAAGGTGGTCGGCACGCCCATCGCCTTCAGGCCGTGCCAGAACTCGAACGATTGCGCGGGCGGGCACTCGACATCGCGCTCGCCCACGTAGATGAAGGTCGGCGTGCGCGCCGCCTTGATGGCTTCGATCGGCGATGCGGCGCGGTAGACCGCCGGATCATCGTACATCGTCGCGCCGAAGAACGGGACCATCCACTGGTCGATGCCGTTCTGGCCGTAGTAGCTGATCCAGTTGGCGATGCCGGCGCCGGCCACGGCGGCCTTGAAGCGCTGGCTGTGCGTGACACCCCACATCGTCATGAACCCGCCGTAGGAATGCCCCATCAGCCCGAGGCGGTTGCCGTCGACGGGCGCGCGGGCGAGGACGGCGTCGACGCCGGCGAGGATGTCGCGCCAGTCGCCGCCGCCGAAGTCGCGCCGGTTCGCGCGCGTGAATGCCGCGCCCTGGCCATAGCTGCCGCGCGGGTTCGGCAGGAAGACGAAATACCCTTCCTTCACGAGGTCGCGCACGAGCGGGTTGCCATTGTCGCCGGCCGCCACGTAGCGCGGCGACGCGGCTGCCGCCGGGCCGCCATGCACCTGCACGATCATCGGGTACGTGCGGCCCGCCTCCACGCTGCGCGGGCCCACCAGCCAGCCCTGCACGTCGAAACCTTCGTTGGTCCAGTTCACGCTGCGCGCGGAGACCTGCGGCGCGAACCCGTCGTTGTCGCGGGTAATCGGCACCAGTTCCGGCAGGCGGCCGGCGACGATGCGCGGCGCGTGCTCGAAGTCTTCCGTCACCGCCGCGGCCACGCGGCCGTCCGCGCTGAACACGACCCGCCCGTCCCGTCCGGCCGACGTCGTGACAGGCGCCTGCCACAGCATGCGCGCGCTGCGTGCTTCGGGATCGATCGCGGCGATGCCGGCGTCGCTGCCGGCCAGCACGGACGCCAGCAACTCCCTGCCACGCCACGTGATGCCGTTGAACGATCCCTTGTAATCCGGCGTCACGTCGACCGGCTCGCCGCCTTCCAGCGGCACGGTGTACACGTCGCCGCCGACGGAGCCGAAATCGCTCATCAGGCCGCCGATGAACGCGACCGTGCGGCCGTCCGGCGACACGTGCGGCATGTTCATCTGCATCTTCGGCGCCGCGATGATGCGCAGGCGGCCGCTCGCCGCGTCGACGTGGCCCAGTGTCGCGATCCACCAGTTGTTGTCGCCATTGCCCTTCGCGCTCGTGACGACGAAGCCCTTGCCATCCGGCGTCCAGTCGTATTCGTAGATGAACGTATCGCCCGGCGACACGAGCCGATAATCGGAAAAATTCGCACCGCCGGCCGCGGATACGATCGCGATGCACTGTTCGTCCTCTTCCTGTGCGAGGCCGATCTCGCCGACCTGGCGCGCGCCCGCCTCGACGGCCCCCGTCAGCTTCCTGGCGCCGACCGTCGCGAGGAAGGCGACCTGGCGCCCGTCCGGCGACCAGCGCACCGTTCCGGCCACGCCTTTGATGGTGGCCAGCGTCGTCACCCGGCCGTCGCGCACCAGCACGACGCCGGCGGTACCGGCCCTTGGGTCCGCGACGATGGCGGCCAGCGTTTTCTGGTCCGGCGACCAGGCCAGCGACTCCAGGCGGCATTGCGCGCAATCGGCCTTTTGCCACGTCGATGCGATGCGGCCGGTGGCCGTGTCGCGCACGACGATGCGCGGCCCCGTCCTCGCTTCCCCCTCCACCGCCTCCACCGCCGCGATGCGCTCGCCGCTTGCCGTCATCGCGAGCGTGCGGTAGGTGCGCATGCCGGCCGGATCGGCATGTGCCAACCCTGCCGCCAGCAGCACGGCCAATGCCGCGCCGCGCGCGACGGTCTTGCCATCGAGGGAGATGTCTCGCGTCATGTCTCGTCCTTGTTGTCGTTGTGATGCCAACGTAAAGACGGACAGGCCGGCTACGCTGGCACGGAGGCCAGCAGGCAGTCTACGCCATCCGCTCAGGCCCTGGCGGCGCTGAGCATGCGTTCCACGTAGCGCGCGATGAGGTCGATCTCGAGATTGACCCTGGCGCCGGCACGCAGGTGCTTCAAGGTCGTGACGGCGATCGTGTGCGGGATCAGGTTGATGGAGAAGCGGCAGCACGCTTGACCCGCGCCGTCGATGTCTTCGACGCTGTTGACGGTCAGCGACACGCCGTTCACGACGACGGATCCTTTGTAGGCCAGGTACTTGCCCAGGTCGCGGGGTGCGTCGACGACGAGCTTCCACGACTCGCCCACCTGCTCGAAGCTGTGCACCTCACCGAGTCCGTCGACGTGGCCCGAGACGAGGTGGCCGCCGAGGCGCTCGGCCAGGGTCAGCGCCTTTTCCAGGTTCACTTCGCCCGGCTGGTCGAGGCCCACGGTGCGGTTCAGGCTCTCGCGCGAGACGTCGACGGCGAAGGCGCTGTCCGTCTTCTCGACCACGGTCATGCAGGCGCCGTTGATGGCGATCGAGTCGCCCAGCGCGACGTCGGCCAGCGGCAGGCCGCCCGCGTCGATGTCCAGGCGCACGCCGGCATCCGCGCCGTCCGCGAGCGGGGTGACCGATTTGATGCTGCCGACGGCAGCGACGATTCCGGTGAACATGTTCTCTTCCTTTGTTTTGACTGTGTCGGTGTTACGCGTGGCGGTTCGGATCCTCGTCCCGCTTGAACCGCGCCAGGATGCGCAGGTCCGGCCCCACCTGGGCCACGCCGTGGAAATGCAGCGGCACCTTGTCGGCCAGGTGCGCGAGCGGCGGCAACGCGAACATGCCCTGCCCCGGCCCGACGAGGCTGGGCGCCAGGTAGACGAGCAGCTCGTCCACGCAGCCCTCGCGCACGAGCGACGCGTTCAGCTTGGAACCGGCTTCGACGTGCAGCTCGTTGATCTCGCGCCGCCCCAGTTCGCGCATCAGCGCCGGCAGGTCGACCTTGCCGGATGCGTTCGGCAACATGATGATCTCGTGCCCCAGCGCCTGCAGCGCCGCTTCCTTGTCCGCGTTCGGCACGGCGGCCACGATCCAGCAGGGTTCTCCGTGCAGGATGCATGCGTCGAGGTCGATGTCGAGGCGGCTGTCGACGATCACGCGGCGCGGCTGCAGCGGCGTGTCGATGCCGCGCACCGTCAGCTGCGGGTTGTCGACCTTGATCGTGCCGATGCCGGTCAGGATCGCGCTGGCGCGGGCGCGCCACGCGTGGCCGTCGGCCCTGGCCTCGGGGCTGGTGATCCACTGGCTTTCGCCGTTTTCCAGTGCCGTGACGCCGTCCAGGCTGGCCGCCGTCTTCAGGCGCACCCACGGCCGCCCGTGGCGCATGCGCGTGAAGAAGCCGATGTTCAATTCATGGGCCGGTTCGGCCAGCAGGCCCGCGCTGACCTCGATGCCGGCCGCTTCCAGCTGCGCCAGGCCCCGTCCGGCAACGAGCGGATTCGGGTCGACCATCGCCGCCACGACGCGGCCGAGCCCCGCCTGGATCAGTGCGTTGGAGCACGGCGGCGTGCGGCCGTAGTGGCTGCAGGGCTCCAGCGTGACGTAGGCGGTGGCGCCGCGCACGTCGTTGCCGCGCGCCTGGGCATCGCGCAACGCCTGGATCTCGGCATGGGCCTGCCCGGCGGCCTGCGTGTGGCCGGCGCCGATCACGGTGCCGTCGCGCACGATCACGCAGCCGATGCGCGGGTTGGGCGCGGTGATGTACATGCCCTTCGCCGCCCATTCCAGGGCCAGCGCCATGCCGTCGGTATCGCTCTGTATCTGCACTCTCGTTTCCGGTCTCGCTACGTTGTGTTGCATCAGGACGGTGCCGGCGCGCCGTCGCAACCCGCATCGCGCGCCGGATCGCAGACGCGCGCCCGGCCCAGCATGTTGATTTTAATACGGCGGATGTGCCCGCCATGAAACAGCGACACCGTTCCCCAGCGCGCCGCGGCGCTGTTACCGTCGGCGCAACTGCGTCCCGCGCCATTGTAGGCGATATAGTACGGCCGTGCGACATTCGTGAAAGCGAAGTCGATCGCAATGCCCGGCGCCAGCGGGCCGTGCTCCGCGATCAGCTCGCCCGCACGAGGTTGGCTGTCGCCATCGCGGTCGCTGAGCACCTGCCAGCCCAGGCGCCAGTCGGCCCCGAGCGGGTCGCGCGGCACCACCTTGACGTGCCGCCCGCGCGCGAGCGCCTGCGCCCGCGCGAGGTCGATCGCCGCGAACAGGTCGCCGGTGGCCGCCTTCAACTGCTGCATGCGCACGAGATCGCGCAGGTCGGGCACGGCGATGGCCAGCACGATGGCGGACACGGCCACAACGATGCACAGTTCGGGCAGCGTCACCCCGTCCGCCCGCCGGGCGCACCTGTGCATGGATGTCACGGCCAACATCGCGCCTCCGGGTGCTCCGCGCCCTGGCGCCCAGTGCTGTCGAGCGTCAGCGCGCCGCAATCGGGATCGCGGAAGCGCGTGTCGACGCGGGCCGTGCCTGGACGGGCGCGGATCTCGACGCATTCCCGGATCTCGCGGTCGGGACACGCATACGCGTCGAGCTCGTAAGCGCTGGCGGGCGCGCGGGAGCCCGACCACCACGTGAAGCCGTCCGTGCCGGGCTCATCCGCCGAGAACGCGACATACGTATGGTGCTGGAGGTGGTAGCGCTCCTGGCGCTGCATGGCGTCGATCAGCGCCACCAGGCCCTCGACGCGCCTGACCCGCACGGTGTAGCCGGCGTAGGACGGGTACGCGAGCGCGCCGAGGATGCAGACGATGGCCAGCACGATCATCAGTTCGACGAGCGTGAATCCCGCCTCATGGCCCGGCCCGGGCGTGCAGTTCGTCCCAGTTCGCGATCTCGCGCCAGCCGATGCGGCCGGCCGGAAGCCGCCGTTCGTGCGGCCGGGCAGGCAGCCGATCGCCGCTGCTGCCGCCGCCTTCGCCGCGGTCGCCGGCGCCGCCGCTGCCGTGTGCATCCTGGTTGCCATCGTCATGCGCCTCATCGCCGTCCTCATCGCTCTCGTTTCCCTCTGCGCTTCCATGTCCGTGATCCCGTCCGGCGCCATCCGGCAGCGGCAACCGGACCAGCGACTGCAATACGACCCGTGTCGACGTCCGGGTCCCGAACCCGATGGCCGTGACGCGATAAAAGCTGCCCAGTTCCGCCGTGGCCCCCGCCGGCGCGATCCTTTCGATGACGTAGGCTGGCAGCCGCGCCGGCAACGCCCCTCGCCCCACCGCCAGGGCAGCGCCCGTGAACCGGCCGTAGGACACGAGCGCCGGGTTGCCGGCATCCGCGAGATCGAGCGCCTGCCAAGCGGGCGGTGAGCGCGCACGGCACAGCCCCAGGTCGTCGGCGCCGTGCCCGCAGTCGTTCCCGAACGCGTGGCCGCCCGCCGGACCGAAGTGCGCGGCACGGTCCGGCGGCACGCCCGCCGCGCCGGCGATATCGTGTTCGGCGTCGCGCAGGGCGGCCTCGGCCGCTGCCCGCGCCACGTCACGGTCGCGCTCGTTGCGCGCGGACGCCAACAGGACGAACGCGCCACGCGCCACGGCCACGCCGATCACCATCGTCGCCACCATCAGGGTCAGCGCGCAGACGAGGGCCAGTCCGCGCTCATGGGCGGGCGTCTTCATGATGACGGCGCCGGCAACGCGACCGTGAACGTGAACAGCCGCCGCTCGCGCCGCCGCAGGTCGGGCGTCATGGCCGATTCGGCCAGCGAACTCCCGGCGTCGGCGGCGCCCACGGCGTCCGCATGGCCGGCTCCCAGCAGGTCGAAGTGCGCGCTGCCGGGGTCGATGCGCGTGGGACGGCTGCCGTGCAGCAGCAGGCCCACACGTACGCCGACGATGCGCTTCCAGTGCGTCCGCCAGTTGAACTCGGCTGGTGGCAGGGCGGCAAAACCGGCGTCGAGGGCATCGATGGCCGTCGCGTTCACATAGCGGTTGGCGACGCCGTCCGGCGGATCGTCCGTATCCACGCCGTACAGGACCTGGAAGCCGTCCACGCCGCTCACCAGCGCATCGGAACTCCAGTGCGCGGCGCCGCGGTATTTGCAGCGCAGCTCGGCCTCGCCTTCGCCGTTGCGCGCCACGTAGAAGATGCTCCAGCCCTCCCCGCCCGCGGCGACCGGGAAGCCCGCGCAATCGACGGCGCTGTCGTCGCCGGGAAAGCGGACGGCCAGCACGTCGCTGCCGTTGACGGCGCCCGGCAGCGGCTCGTCGATGCCTGCCGTGGCCCGGGCCAAGGTGCGCGCATCCATCCCCGCGACGCGTGCGGGGGCGCTGTCCACGGCGGGATCGGCGACCGTGCCGGGGTCGATGGCGCCGGCCAGGCGCACGGCGCGGCCGATGAGGTCGATGGCGAATCGTCCGCCATCCTCCACCGCGGCCGACTCGATCTGCGCCGCGTACGCGCCGTTCGCGAGCACGAGCAGGCGGCCGGCCATCAGCACGATGCCGAGGCCGATCGTCAGCGCCACCATCAACTCGGCCAGCGTCATGCCACGCTGGTGGATCGATGCGCTCATGGCGCCGCTCCCGCCAGCGGCATCATCAGCTTCGGCGCACCGGTCGCGCTGTCGCCTTGCGCGCGCCAGCCGAGCTTGACGACGATGGGCGCGCCGTCTTCCTCGTCGCAGGTCCAGGGCCATACGCCGGCCGCATCCGGCTCACCGGCGTCACGGCATACGCGGATGCGTCCACCGGGGAAACCGGCAGCCAAGGCATCGGCTATCTCGAACGCATCGAAACGCGCCAGCTCATCCGCGTCGCAGTCCGTGTCCGCATAGCACAGCGCTGGCGCGGTCGGTGCGCCGCTGCCGGCGTCGTAATCGAGGTGGAGATAGGGATTGTCGGGCTGCGCCAGGGCACGGGGATTGGCGCGCATGCGCTCGGCCAGCGAGCGGGCCAGGCGGGTGGCGTCGGACAGGCGCGCGGCGTCGCGGGCGGCGCGCACGGCCAGCGTCTGCAGCGCGGCCGCGCCGGCGATGCCGAGCGCCACCACGAACAGGGCGACGAGCACTTCGACCAGCGTGAATCCGGCGCCCACGCGCAATGGCGAACCCGACAGCGACCCCATCGACGACCTCCAGCGTTTCGTTGCAGCGAGCTGAAAAGGTAACAGTCGAGCTCCGGCAGGCCGTGTGACGACTCAACCGTGAGGATGGAACTAAAAACGGTGAAAAATGACGCGCTTATTTGCGGGGCTGGCCCACTTCGGCGATGGCTTCCTGGAACTCGGCCAGGTCTTCGAAGTTCTTGTACACGGACGCGAAGCGGATGTAGGCGATCTTGTCGAGGCGCTTGAGTTCCTGCATCACCAGTTCGCCGACATAACCCGTATCGACTTCGCGCCGGCCGCTGGTGAGGAGTTTTTCTTCAATGGAGGCGACGGCGCGGTCGATGGCTTCGGCCGCCACGGGACGCTTGCGCAGCGCAAGCATCAGGCTGCCGCGCAGCTTGGAGGATTCGTATTCGGTACGGCTGCCGTTCTTCTTGACGATGAAGGGCATCGAGAGCTCGATCCGTTCATACGTCGTGAAACGCTTGTCGCACGCGACGCAGCGGCGGCGGCGCCGGATGGCGTCGCCTTCCTCGGATACGCGGGTATCGAGGACCTGGGTGTCGTCATGCTGACAGAACGGACATTTCATGGGGTCGATAGGGGCGCCGCATGGGCGCCCCGCTGTCACATTACGCTTCGTAGACCGGGTATTTGTCGGTCAGCTGCTTCACCTCAAGCTTGACGCGCTCGATGGTCGCCTGGTCATGCGGATTGTCCAGCACGTCGGCGATCAGGTTGCCGACCTTGACGGCGTCTTCTTCCTTGAAGCCGCGGGTCGTGAAGGCCGGGCTGCCCAGGCGGATGCCGGACGTCACGAACGGCTTCTGCGGGTCGTTCGGGATGCCGTTCTTGTTGCAGGTCATGTGAGCCTGGCCCAGGATGGCTTCCGCTTCCTTGCCGGTGAGGCCTTTCGAACGCAGGTCGACGAGCATCACGTGCGCCTCGGTACGGCCCGAGACGATGCGCAGGCCGCGGGCGATCAGGGTCTCGGCCAGTGCCTTGGCGTTCTTGACGACCTGCTGCTGGTAGGCCTTGAATTCCGGCGACAGCGCTTCCTTGAAGGCGACCGCCTTACCGGCGATCACGTGCATCAGCGGACCGCCCTGGATGCCCGGGAAGATCGCGGAGTTGATGGCCTTCTCGTGCTCGGCCTTCATCAGGATGATGCCGCCGCGCGGGCCGCGCAGCGATTTGTGCGTCGTCGACGTGACGAAGTCGGCGTGCGGGACCGGGTTCGGGTATTCGCCGGCGGCGATCAGGCCGGCGTAGTGGGCCATGTCGACCATGAAGTACGCGCCGACTTCCTTCGCCACGCGGGCGAAGCGTTCGAAGTCGATGCGCAGGGCGAAGGCGGAGGCGCCGGCGATGATCAGCTTCGGCTTGTGCTCGCGCGCCAGGCGTTCCATCTGCTCGTAGTCGATGTCTTCCTGCTCGGTCAGGCCGTAGGAGATGACGTTGAACCACTTGCCCGACATGTTCAGCGCCATGCCGTGGGTCAGGTGGCCGCCTTCGGCCAGCGACATGCCCATGATGGTGTCGCCCGGTTTCAGCATCGCGAAGAACACGCCCTGGTTCGCCTGCGAACCCGAGTTCGGCTGGACGTTCGCGGCTTCGGCGCCGAACAGTTCCTTCACGCGGTCGATCGCCAGCTGCTCGGCGACGTCGACGTATTCGCAGCCGCCGTAGTAGCGCTTGCCCGGATAGCCTTCGGCGTACTTGTTGGTCAGTTGCGAGCCCTGGGCCTGCATCACGGCCGGCGACGTGTAGTTCTCGGATGCGATCAGCTCGATGTGGTCCTGCTGGCGCTTGTTTTCCTTCTGGATGGCATCAAACAGTTCCGGGTCAACCTTGGCGAGCGTGTGATCTTTTGCAAACATGAAAAAACTCCAATCGATAAGAGAACCAGGCAACGGTCAGCGCTGAACAGGCGGGAGCCGAAACACATGCGGGGCAGCCGCGATACCAACGCGTACCAGTCGGTGGCTGCCCAGGCGAACGGCAAGTTTGAAATCTCACGTTCCCCGGTGGGTGCCCACCTTCGCCACGCGCCGGCAGGCCGATCGCTCCTGATCGGACGGCAGCGCACGGTTTTCGCCAGTCACGTGAGATGTAAATGGAACCTCGGATTGTACGGGATTGTGCGGCCGCCAGGCAAGGAAACCGATGCCGACCTGTCAACCCGGCCTACGACGCTGCCCCGCGTGGTCATTTCAGCTACAATCTCACGGTTACAACCTGCCAGGCAAAACCAAAATGATCGTTTTCATCACCGGCGCATCGGCCGGATTCGGCGCCGCCATGGCGCGCACTTTCGTCAAGAACGGCCACCAGGTGGTGCTGGCGGCACGCCGCAAGGACCGCCTCGACGCGCTGGCCAGGGAGCTGGGCGAGTCGGCCCTGCCGATCGCGATGGACGTCACCGACAAGAATTCGATCGAGGAAGCGCTGTCGATGCTGCCGCAGTCCTGGCGCCAGATCGACGTCCTGGTCAACAATGCCGGCCTGGCCCTGAACACGAAGCCGGCCTACGAAGTGCCGCTGGAAGACTGGGAAACGATGATCGCCACGAACATCAAGGGCCTCGTCACGATGACGCATGCCCTGCTGCCCGCGATGGTCGAACGCGGCAGCGGCCTCGTCATCAACATCGGCTCCGTGGCCGGCCGCACCCCGTATCCGGGCGGGAACGTGTACGGCGCCACCAAGGCGTTCGTCGAGCAGTTCACGCTGAACCTGCGCGCCGACCTCGTGGGCACCGGCGTGCGTGCGACGAACATCGCGCCGGGCCTGTGCGGCGGCACCGAATTCTCGAACGTGCGCCTGCGCGACGACGCGGCCGCGGCGAAAGTCTACGAAGGCACGCAGCCGCTGACGGCCGAAGACATCGCCGAGACCGCCTACTGGATCGCATCCCTGCCGCCGCACGTCAACATCAACCACATCGAGATGATGCCGACCTGCCAGGGCTACGGGCCGCTCAACATCAAACGCAACCCGGGCTGAGGCGCCAAGCACAAAAATCGGCCGGCCGGCGAACGAATTGTTTTCGCTTTGTAACAGCGGCGCCGTCCAAAATGAAAAAGTGCTACAGTTGCTGGCTTGGCATGAGCCTCTCACATTCTCACGCCTGTCACTCATACCTGTGTATATGTACCCTGGCGCACATAGGGCGGGTGGAATGGCGTAAAATGTTTCCCATTTTCATTTATGGCAGCTGAAATGCCTTCAGTTTTCACCTGGACAGTTCGCGTCTATTACGAGGATACGGACGCCGGCGGCATCGTGTACTACGCCAATTACCTGAAGTTCTTCGAACGTGCGCGCACCGAATGGCTGCGCTCGCTCGGCATCGATCAGCAAACCCTGCGCGACCAGGACGGCGCGCTGTTCGTCGTGCGCAATGCCAGCGTCGACTATGTGGCGTCCGCGCGCCTGGACGATGAAGTGAAACTGACCCTGAACGTGGAAAAGCTCGGCCGCGCCTCCGTCGAGTTCGCCCAGCAGGCCTGGCGCGGCGATACGCTGCTCTCCAGCGCCGACGTGAAAGTCGGCTGCATCGATGCCGTCACGATGCGCCCGCGTTCCCTCCCCGACCTTGCCGCTGCTAAAATGCGTGCCGCCTGATCATCCATTTGACCAAATATATAGCCAATGAACGCAGTCCAAGACCTCTCATTCATTGAACTGATCCGCCATGCCCACGTGCTGGTGCAGTTGCTGATGGCCCTGCTGTTCGCGATTTCGCTCATGAGCTGGACTTATATTTTCCGCAAACTGTTCGCGATCCGCGCGGCACGCCGCCAGACGGAACAGTTCGAACGGAGCTTCTGGGCCGGCGGCAACCTGCATACGCTGCACCAGAGCGCCAGCAGTCAGCGCGACCAGAGCGGTCCGCTGGCCCGCATCTTCGAAGCGGGCATGGGCGAGTTCATCAAGGGCAAGCAGGCGTCGCGCGACGCGCTCGACATGGGCGCCGTGCTGGATGGCGCCCGCCGCGCGATGCGCGCCGCCTTCCACCGCGAACTGGACCAGATGGACACGCACCTGAACTTCCTGGCGTCCGTCGGCTCCGTTTCGCCGTACATCGGCCTGCTGGGGACCGTCTGGGGCATCATGAACGCGTTCCGCGGCCTCGCGAACGTGCAGCAAGCCACCCTGGCCACGGTTGCGCCTGGCATCGCCGAAGCGCTGATCGCCACCGCCATCGGCCTGTTCGCCGCCATTCCGGCCGTGGTCGCGTACAACCGCTTCACGCACGACATCGACCGCCTCGCGATCCGCTTCGAAAGCTTCGTCGAGGAATTCTCGAACATCCTGCAGCGCCAGTCGCGCTGATCGCCGTCACGAGGAACCGACATGGCCTTCAACAGCAGCCTGCGGGGCAGCCGTCGCAAGCTCAAGTCCGAGATCAACGTCGTGCCGTACATCGACGTGATGCTGGTGCTGCTCATCATCTTCATGGCGGTGCCGCCGACGCAGAACCCCAGCGAGATCAAGCTGCCCAGCGCCGAGCGCTCGACGCAGCCGCCGGACGACTACATCCAGATCGCGATCAGGGAGAACGCCCAGCTGCAGATCGGCATCACGGGCAAGAATCCGCAACCGCTGGAAGACGTATCGAGCCGTTCGACGCTCGTCACGCGCCTGCGCGACCTCCACGCCGAGCATCCGGATTATCCGGTCTTGATAGCTGGCGACCGCGACAGCAAATACGATGACGTCATCCAGCTGATTTCGGAAGCCAAGAAGATGGGTATCACCCGCGTCGGCCTGGCCACGAAGTGAAGACGAACTGATGTCAGCAACGAAGCAGACCAACATCGGCAACAGCAACGGCGCGCCTTATCACGTGCCGCCTGAACCGAACCGCTGGCCGGCCATCGGCCTGGCGGTGGGCGTGCACGCCCTGTTGCTGGCGTTCCTGTGGATCGGCGTGAGCTGGCAGAACAATGCGCCCGTCGCCGTCGAAGCGGAGATCTGGGACGTGACGACGCAGACCGCCGCCCCGCCACCCGCCCCTGCCCCGGCGCCCGAACCGGAACCCGAACCCGAGACCCCGCCGCCGCAGCCCGCGCCGAAAGCCGTGGAGCCGCCGCCCGTCGTCGAAAAACCGCAGCCGAAGGCGCCGGACATCGCCCTCGAGCGCGAGAAGAAACGCAAGGAAGAATTGAAGCGCAAGCAGCTCGAGGAAGAGCGCGAACGTGAACTCGCCGAGAAGCGCGCGGAAGAAAAGAAAGCGAAAGCGCTCGCCGAGAAGAAGGAACGCGAACTCGAAGAGAAGAAGGCGAAAGCCGACGCTGAAAAGAAAGAAGCCGAGAAGAAGAAAAAAGAAGAAGCGGAAAAGAAAAAGAAAGAGGAAGCCGACAAGAAGAAAAAGGCCGCCGAAGAACAGAAGAAACTGGACGCCGCACGCGCCGAGGAAATGCGCCGCATCACGGGCGCGGCGGGCAATCCGACCAGCACCGGCTCGGCCGAGAAATCGACGGCGCCGCGCATCGACAAGGGCTATACCGCGGCCATCACCGCCAAGGTGAAGGGCAATACGTCGTACGCGGGCAGCCTCGACGAACCGGGCAATCCGACGGCGACCTTCCGCGTCGAGCAGCTGCCGACCGGCGAGATCATTTCGGTCAGGAAGATCAAGAGCAGCGGCGTGCCGTCATTCGACGACGCGGTCGAAAAGGGCATTACCAAATCGTCCCCACTGCCAAAGAAGAAAGATGGTACGGTAGAGCGTTCCCTCGTGATCGAGTTCCATATGAAGGATCTGCAGTGATCGCGTTCCGACCTTAACCATTGCTGAGAGAAACATGAAGAAACTACATACCCTGCTGTTTTCGGCCACCCTCCTGATGGGCGTGGCTGCACATGCCCAGCTGAAAGTCGAAATCGCCGGCGTGGGCAGCAACCAGATCCCGGTCGCGGTCGCGGCATTCGCCGACGAATCCGTGGCGCCCGAACAGGTGTCCGCCATCGTCCGTGCCGACCTCGAGCGCAGCGGCGTGTTCAAGGTCATCGACGCACGCCAGACCATTTCCGACACCGCCAACATCGACCTGGCCGCGTTCAAGGCCAGCGGTGCCGACGCGCTCGTCGTGGGCTCGGTGCAGCGTCTCGCGGACGGCCGCTTCCAGGTGCGCTACAAGCTGCTCGACACCGTCAAGCAGACGCAGCTGTCGCAACTGTCGGACGCCGTCACCGCGCGCAACACGCGGCTGGAAGGCCACCGCATCGCCGACGACGTCTACGAAAAACTGACCGGCGTGCGCGGCATCTTCTCGACCCGCATCACGTACGTGAAGCAGGATCCGGCCGCGCGCGACTACAAGCTCGTCGTGGCGGATGCGGACGGCGAAGGCGAGCAAGTCGCCGCGCACGGCCGCGAGCCGATCATCTCGCCGTCGTGGGCGCCGGACGGCACGAAGGTCGCGTACGTCTCGTTCGAACTGCGCAAGCCCGTGATCTATGTGCAGAACCTGGTGACGGGCCAGCGCACGGTGGTCGCGAACTTCAAGGGCAACAACTCGGCCCCGTCCTGGTCGCCCGACGGCACCCGGCTGGCGGTCGGCCTGACCAAGGACACGAACAACTACCAGGTTTACATCGTGAACGCGGACGGCAGCGGCGTGCGCCGCCTGACGAACTCGAACAGCATCGACACGGAACCGCAATTCTCGGCCGACGGCCAGTCGATTTACTTCACCAGCGACCGCAGCGGCGGCCCGCAAATCTACAAGATGAGCGTGAACGGCGGGCAGGCAACCCGCGTCACGTTCAACGGCAACTACAATATCAGCCCTCGTGTATCCCCGGACGGCAAGACGCTGGCGTGGATTTCGCAACGCGATGGGGGTTTTTCCCTGTATGCGATGGACCTGGCTTCCGGTCAGGAACAACGCTTGGCCGATGGGGCCACCGAACCGAGTTTTTCGCCGAACGGCAAATACATCATGTATGCGACGAAGGGTGGCGGGCGCACCGCGTTGGCCGTTGTGTCGGTCGACGGACGCGTCAAGCAGCGCTTGAGCACCCAAGCGGGAAACATTCGGGAGCCCAGCTGGGGCCCGTTTATGAAGTAAAATTTTTTGACCAGGAGAAAAACCATGCGTAATGTAAAAAGTGTAGCGTTCATCGTGGCCGCCGCCGCCCTGCTGTCGGCATGCTCGTCGACCAAGCTGCAGGAAGCCCCGAAAGTCGAAGAAAAGCCGGTCGCCCAGGCACCGACCCCGCCGGTCGACAACCGTGAAATCCGTCCGGTTGAAACCCCGTCGGTCGATCCGCTGAACGATCCGAAAGGCGTTCTGGCGAACCGCAGCGTGTACTTCGACTTCGACAGCTACGTTGTCCGTGACGACGGCAAGCCGGTCGTCGAGAACCACTCGGCTTACCTGTCCAAGAACAAGCAGCGCAAGGTCCTGATCCAGGGCAACACCGACGAGCGCGGCGGCACCGAATACAACCTGGCCCTGGGCCAGAAGCGCGCCGAAGCCGTGCGCAAGTCGATGGCTGCCCTGGGCGTGTCGGACAGCCAGATGGAAGCTGTTTCGCTGGGCAAGGAAAAGCCGAAGGCCACCGGCCACGACGAAGCTGCCTGGGCTGAAAACCGCCGCGCCGACATCGTCTATCAATAATCGGGACGCTGTCGTGCCTGCCTGAGAGCTGGCGCTCCCGGCAGATTTGACAGCGGGGCGGGATGCGGTGCAGACTGCATCCCGCCCCGTTTCCATTTGGATTCCCAAGTTTTCATAGGTCTAGAAAAGTCATGATGATCAAACCGTCCCAGTTCCGCCTCGCCGCCGTCGCCCTCGCCCTGACCGCCTGGCTGCCCCTGCAGGCAAACGCCGGCCTGCTCGACGACGACGAAGCCCGCAAGGCGATCCTCGACCTGCGCGCCAAGGTCGATACACTGGCACGCGACATCAACGCCCGCGTCGACACGAAGGCCGACAAGTCGATCAGTCTCGACCTGGTGAACCAGCACGAGCAGACCATGCAGGAAATCTCGCGCCTGCGCGGCCAGGTCGAAGTCCTGGCCAACGAGATCGCCAACGCCCAGAAGAACCAGAAAGACCTGTACGCGGACCTCGACGCCCGCATCAAGAAACTCGAACCACGCCAGGAAACGATCGACGGCCAGACCGCCGAAGTCCTGCCAAGCGAAAAGAAGACCTACGACAGCGCGATGGAGCTGTTCAAATCGGGCGACTACAAGGCCGCCGCCGTCGCCCTGCAGGATTTCGTACGCCGCTTCCCCGACTCGGCCTACGCCGCCAATGCCCAGTACTGGCTCGGCAACGCCTATTACGCCCAGCGCGACTACAAGAACGCGATCGCCGCCCAGGAAGGCGTCGTCGCCAACTACGGCACGAGCGCCAAGGCCCCGGACGCCATGCTCAACATCGCCTCCAGCTACACGGAGCTGAAGGACAAGAAGAACGCCAAGAAGGCCCTGCAGCAGCTCGTGTCGAAGTTCCCGGACTCGGCCGCGGCGCAGGCGGCCAAGGACCGCCTGGCGGCGCTGAAGTAAGCCGTTTGACACGACCACAGTTACCCCCTATAATCTTGCTTCTTTCGGGTCGTTAGCTCAGTTGGTAGAGCAGCGGACTTTTAATCCGTTGGTCGCTGGTTCGAGCCCAGCACGGCCTACCAGAATTCAGCAGTAGCAAAGCAAGGCGTTACGAGTGATCGTGACGCCTTTTTTGTTTTTTCGGCGATCCCTCCCTCTACCTGCTGTGCCGTGCTTTTGGCGCGCAGCAGTCCGTCTACTACCGCCGCATGACGGGCCATGTGCGCCGGAGCCATCTTCCTAATCCTTTTTGCTTGCAGATCTTCTGAGTAATACGCGGTGCGCAACGTGATGTCGCCACATTGCTGAGTTTCATCAAGATTGTCCCCACCCAGCAATATTTCCTCATATCACTCTTGACGACTAGCAAGATCGCCCTCTCTCCGATTTCATATGATTTTCCCATTGGCAAGCATTTTTGACTGCCTCACCCAAGGGGGAATCCATGATGAAACGGATCGAACGAAAGTCGAAACAACACGGTCAAGGGATGACCGAATACATCGTCATCGTCGCTCTCATTGCAGTTGCCGCCATCGCGGTTTACCAATTGTTCGGAGCAACCGTGCGCAATCAGACCGCCGGAGTCGCCATGGAAGTCGCCGGGACGAATGGCCAACCGGCCATCGATAAAGCCAAGGCTGCTGCTTCAAAGGCAGCCAGCGTGGCTGCAGACGCAGAGAAGAATTCGTTGTCCACGTACGGCAACCAAGCCGACGCAGGGAAGCAAGGCGGTCAATGAAGGAAATAAGGGCCTGCGCGCCTCGCTACCCGTCGGGTGCCCGATTTCGTGCGGGCCTTCGCCAAAGGGGACAGGCCCTGATATTTGGCCTGTTCGCGCTGGCAGGTGGACTGATCGCGCTCTTCTTTCTTTTCAACACCGGCCAGCTCACAGCGGAGAAGACCAAACTCGTCAACACGGCGGACGCGGTGGTCTATAGCGCCGGCGTCATGCATGCGCGGGCACTGAACTTCGCCGCATATACCAATCGCGCGCTGATCGCCAACGAGGTCTTGATTGCACAGGCAGTCAGCATGACTTCGTGGACGCACTACGTGTCAACCCATGCCCAGAACGCGCCAACGCTGATGTGGTGCCGCACGCAGTATTCCAGGCCAGTAGCGCTTGTTCTGATTGCCTATATCCCGGTCTGTTACCTCTTGAGTAATCCATACGGCTCCACGACGGCTCAAGTGCTAGACCAGGCCGTCGGGCCTGCCTCTCAGGCCACGGTTGCGGCATCCGAACTAGCCAAGCAAGCGCTGCAAGCGGCACAGGCGAACATGGCTGCGACCCTTGTGCCGGCGCGCGCGGCATTAATGCGGGAAGTGGCCGAAGCCAACTACATCGACGATGGTTCGGTGCATGTCGATTCAATTCCCCTCACCGATAACTTCACACTGTTCCAGGGCGCGCCTTTCATCAAGCGCTATTCGGGCGCGGACCGAGGCCGCTTCAAGCAGACGACTCTGGCGGCCGCCAATCTTGATCAATTCATACAAGAGCGCTCGTGGACATCATCCAATTTTTTCCCTTGCATACTCGGCAATAAAGCAGAGTTTCGCCGCCGCGGTGGAACAGAACTGATCGGTTTTGACGAGTGGCGCGCAATGGACACGGCGTCACTACACGAATGGGAATGGAATATTCATCTGTTCAGCACCAGTTGCGACGACAACGAGACGCCGATCGGTTATGGGGCGCAAGGTGCCGGTAATGGCAGAAATGGCGGGGACAACGGGTTTGGCGGTTCCAAATCCGACAATAGTGAGGCGAGCAGCTATGCCAGCAGCAGCACCTGGCAATACAGCGGGCTGCCAAGTTTTTTCGACCTCTCCGATGCCGCACTCAAGGCTCCGCAAGATTCTCCGCCTGTGCTCCGGTTTTCAATCCGGTTGACACGGGCGAAAAACGACGCAAGGACTTCCGAAGGCAGCTCGAACGTGAAGCCGTCTGGCAGGCTCGCCCGGTTCGATAGCAACCTGGCCTCGGGCGTGTTGGCGGCGGTGTCCACATCGGAAGTGTATTTCCGGCGCCCCGATCCGCGGAGCGACGGCCGGACAGAGCTGGCAAGCCTGTTCAACCCATATTGGCAAGTGCATCTCGTTGCAACGTCGAGCGCCGACATTGCACAGGCGATCGCACGGGGAGGAGCTCAATGACGACGCATCACGACAATGCAATTTACTCTGGCCTGTGCCGGCCCGCACGCGCGGCAATCGCGCTGCTTGCATTCAGCGGATTGGTCTTTACGCCTGTGCATGCCAAGACGGAGGGCGAAACCGCGCTGGCCAATTCGCCGCTGCCTCACGAACGGCTCGGCGCGGGACGAGACTCGGCGAAGGTGCACTGGGTGCGGCTCCAGGGCTACTTCGAAGGCGCAAACGGCCACGCCGCCATGCTGGACAATCTGAAGGCACAAGTTCAAAGCTGCGTGCGAGCGGCCCAACTCACCAGCCGCCAAGCACGTCCGCCCGTGGTCTGGCCGGACCACGTCAACAGCGTCCAGCGCGACACTTATGACTCCGCGAATCGCAGTATTTCATACAGCACCACCCTGCTATACACAGTTAACCCGTCCGACTGCAGCCTGCTTGAGAACCGCAGGACGGTGGCAACGCTCACTTCCACCAAGGGGATCTGCGAGATCGACCTCGGCAGCAAGACAGCCCACGGATTGTGCGACACGCGCGCCCATGCCGATGCCCTACCTATGGTACGAACCGGTGCATCAGCACCGGACGGCCGCACATCCATGTCCCCCGCGCCAAACCGCGCAGCCTTGAACGCGCTGGAGCAGGCCATGAAGCTGGCCCCGGGCAAGAGTGGCGAACACAAGACCATCCTCGGGATCGAATGCGATGTGTGGAAAACGCCATTCGATCCAAACGGCATGGCTTGCCTTTCGCGAGGCGGCTCGTTCGTGGCTGCGCACGCGACGTCTGGATTGACCGGCTCGAGTATGGAGCTCGAAATCACCTCGACGCTCGGTGTGAACCTGCACGCCGTCACAGCGGCACTGGATGCGAAGGTAAATACAAACGTGTTCGCGCCCTATCTGGCCGATGGATTCGAGGTGACCAACGTCGGGGGACGTAAATGACAAAGCACATCGCCTGCCGGCCACACATCCACGGTCAGGCCCTGACCGAATTCCTCGTGGTGGCGCTCGTGCTGGTACCGCTGTACCTGCTTATGCCCATGATCGCCAAATACCAGGACATCGCTTACCAAACACTGATGGCCAGTCGCTATGTCGCGTTCGATGCGGCCGTGAATAACGAATGGCAGAACACGTGGAAAAGCCCGGCGCAGCTTGCAGGCGAAGTACGCCGCCGCTTCTTCAGCACGCCCGATGCCCCGATCAAGACCAACGACACCGCCGGCAACTTCAGCGCACACCAGAATCTCTATTGGAGTGACCCGAAAAATCAGCCATTGATCGCTGACTTCGACGCCTATGTCGCGGTCAGCTTTGGCCAGAACCGTAGCCAGGCCCAAGCCGGCAGTCTCGCGGCAGCAAGCGACGGGGATCCTTTCAACCGCTTGGGGAACACCGAGGTCGCAACGCACATCGCCGACCAGCTCGGTTTGAAGCCGGCCGGTGTCTTTACCGGCGATGTCACCGTCAGGCTTGCCAACCTGCCGGCCGACGTCGCGGCGTATCAACCGTTCGACAAAATCAATCTTTCCGTCGCGCGCCGCACGAGTGTCATCGTCGATGGTTGGGCTGCCGCAGATCCAGAACAAGTGGTCAAGCGCATCGACAGCAAATTGCTTGTCCCCGGCACTTTGCTCCGACCGGTGCAACCGCTGGCCGCGGCGCTCGTCGGCATTGCCGAAGCAGGCCAGGTACCAGCACCGCGCCTCGGCGAGCTGGAATTCTGGAGTGATGTCGTTCCACCCGATCGACTCAAATAGCTGACATATCGTTCACGCCGCTGCACTTGCCGGAGGACTCGATGATGGCATGTACATCGCACGTAGAAGTAGTTTCTAAAAACAAGTTTTTTGTCAGACAGCTGATTGTCATCTTGGGGACGCTGGCGGTTCTCGAATCCGCATCGGCCCGCGGCGAAGCTCCGTGGCCACGGATTCCCCTTCCCAAACAAGCTGACGTATTCGAGGTCGGGCGCGAGATCGTCGTGAACGGCACGCCAATCAGGATGAGCGGCTTTGTCTCGCGCGCCACGCCGTCTGAACTGGCGGCATCCATGCGCCAACTCCTGGGAGAGCCGCTGATGGAAGATCGCCGCGGCACGACACTCGTGCTTGGCCGGGGCGAAGGGCCGTTCTACATCACAGTACAGCTCGCCCCGCTCGGTTCCGGCACGCGCGCACTCGTCGCCGTGACAAAGCCGGCGGTGAGCGAGCAGGGCCCGCCCGATGCTGCTGCGGACCGGCACTTGTTGTCGGCCCTGCCGCCCGGCTCCACGCTGATCAGCCATACCTCGTCCTTCGACGCACCGTCCCGCGCCGACCAGGCGGCGATCATGAACTCACACAGCGTCGACATTAACACCGAGTACGTCAAGCGCATGTTGCGTGCCGACGGATACACGCTGGAGCGTGAAGCGCGGCCCGCTCAAGTTTCGCGCACGCAGGCAAGCGTACTGCCCGGCGCCAGGATCATGTTTTTCAAACGTGCGGGTGCGGAAGCGATCGCGGTTGTCGCCCGCGATGACCGCGGCGGCAGCGTCATCGTACTCAATCGAGTGAATTTCTCGGAGCATGGCAAATGAAGTGCGTCGGCAAGCAGTATTCGCGCGGCCAGGCGAGCATGGAATACGTGGTCGTCTGCGCCGCACTCGCCATTGCGCTCGGCATCGCGATGGCTAACCAGGACAGCGCCTTGTGGCAACTGGCCGATGCATTCCGGACCGCCTTTCGCAAATTCAGCTACGCCCTATCTCTTCCAGACTGACCATGAAAATCAACTTCCAATCGCTGCGCAACATTAACAAGACGTGGATATCGCTCGGCGTTGCCCTTGCCATCGGATTACTGACCGCGCTGGGAGCGCGCACTTTCCTGAGCCGGCAGGTCGAAGCCATCGAAGCGCGCGCCAAGCATGACACCGCCGACATCGTCGTCGCGAAGACCGAAATTGCTGCGGGCACCAAACTCGGTCGCGAGAATTTGGCAGTACGCAAGGTTCCGGTCGACTTCGCGCAGTCCGGAGCAGTGCGCCCCGAGGACTTCGCCCGCATCGACGGCAAGGCGATCGCCTACGACGTCAAGAGCGGCGAAATGATCATGTGGAGTCAAATGGAAAGCCAGCGCGCACCGACATTCTCGGCGCGGCTGGCGCCCGGCCAGCGTGCCATCACGGTCGTGGTCGACGAAATCAATTCCATTTCCGGAATGCTCGAGCCCGGCGACCTGATCGACCTGATGTTCTCCGTCGACCAAAATGGGCAGAAACTGGTGCTGCCCCTACTGCAAAGCGTTCAAATCATGGCGACCGGCCAGCGCGTGGTCGATGACCTCAAGAGCGGCGAGAAAACCCAGTTCGCGACCGTCACCCTGAATACCACCCCCGAGCAAGCCAAGGACATCATCATCGCGCGCGAGACCGGCAAGTTGACCGCACTGCTGCGCAATCCGAACGACAAGGAACCGATCGGCAAGAAGAGCCTCGACCTGGCCTCCCTGTTCGGAGGACGTCGCGTAGCGACGCAGCACGTACAGCAAGGGGTGCCTGTGCTTTACGGAGGCAATGGCGCGAAATTCTCGCCCGATGCCCTGCACCTCGATCGGCCCAGAGTACCGCTGTCCGCTCCGGTCGCCGTACCGCCCGCAATTGCCGCCGGGCCATCCGGCACGGTCGCGGCGATCCAGACGCCTCGGCCATAGCACTAAGTCAGGCGCCCCCTGACGTCGGCCGGCGCCCGCTGCTCCTCCCCGATAGCTGTTTTAGATGAAAGCGACGAGCCATGAAGATCAGCAGGACACCGATGAATTTCCACGCACACCGGACAATCCTGGCAGCTGCATGTTGCAGTCTTTTCGCGGCGGATCCGTTGGTGGCCTGGTCCAGGGAGCCGGTGGTCTCACGCCCTGCCGCGGCGCAGCTCGCCCAAACCACATTGGGCGATACGAACGGGGATCCGATGCCGTCCGTACCGGGTATGCAAGAACGAACCGACTCGCAATCCATCATGGTCGATGCCGCCGCACCGGCCCGGGAATTCGAAATGTTCGTCGGTGAATCCCGCGTTTTCGCGACGCCCGGGGTGGCGCGCATCGCGGTCGGCAGCGGCCAGGTCATCACGGCCAATGCACTGGACGGAAAGGACGTCATCATCTTCGCGAACGGCGCCGGGACCACGATGCTGTACGTCTGGACTAACGACGGACGCTACCAACGCATCAAGGTCACCGTGATGGCCAACGACGTGGCCCGCTACGCCCGCGAAGTAGCGAGCTTCCTGTCGACGATTCCCAAGACCAAGGCCACCGTCGTGGGCGACAAGGTCATCGTCGAGGGCGACGACCTGAGCGACGCGGACCGCGACAAGGTCGCCGAACTGGCCAAACGCTACCCGCAAATCGTCAATTTCACCGGTCAGATCGGATGGGAGCAGACCGTCCTGATGGACGTGAAGGTCGTCGAATTCCCACGCAGCCAGTTGCGCGAACTTGGGCTGAAATGGGGTGCGGCGGGCGGTGCCGCGGTCGGTGGCATCTGGCGCCCGGTGGCCCGTGGCGATACCACCGGCCTTTCCATTTCACCGCCTGCCGGCAACGCTGGCGCACTGCCCGTCACCTCCACCAGCGCCATTGGCCTGATCTATCCATCCAGCCCAATCGTCACGAGCGCCGTGAACCTTGGCTTGAACGCGCAATTGCAGGCGCTCGAACAGAATGGCACCGCCACGGTCCTGGCCGAGCCACAACTGTCGACGCGCAGCGGCTACAAGGCCACCTTCCACGCCGGCGGCGAAATTCCGTATTCGGTTGCCAGCGTCAGTGGAGTGACCGTGCAATTCAAACCCTACGGCATCCGGCTCGATATCGAGCCGCGCGTCGCGCGCAGCGGCGCCATACGAGCCGTCATCGATTCGGAAGTCAGCTCGATCGACAGTTCGGTCTCCACCACGAATGGTCCCGCATTGCTCACACGGCGCACTCGGACCGAGTTCAACGTGAAGCCCGGCGAAACCATCGTCCTGGCCGGCCTGCTGCAACGAACAAATAGCACCGACACCGAAGGCGTCCCATTCCTCGGCAACATCCCCATTCTCCGCGCGTTGTTCCGGTCCAAGCGCTTTCAAAACAAGGAGACCGAACTGGTCGTGCTGGTCACGCCGCATCTGGTCGACAGCAACTCGCCGGCCTTGAAAGACCGGATCGAGCGTGTCCACGAGCGCCTCAACCAGAACCTCGGCGATGCGCCCTACCTCAGCGATCCACTGCAACCGGGCCACGCCACGGGGCCCGCCAATTAACCCGCACACTGCCATGTTCAAGTTAGAAATCATCCATTCCGACGGCAGCGTCAAGCCGCTCGAGGTCCCGGACGAATGTGTCGCGGGCAGCAGCTCGAATAATGACGTGTGGCTCGACAGTTGGCGCATCAGCAAGCAGCACGCGCGCTTCATGAACACCCCTTCGGGCGTCCTGATCGAGGACATGGGCAGCTATTTGGGCCTGACTGTCAACGGCATGCGCGTGACGGGACAACATGGTCCCCTGACGCCGTCCGACGTCATTTCGATCGGGCCCTTCAAGCTGCGTGTCGCTGAGATGCCGTCTCCTGTGGCACAGGCTCAGATGGGCGGGCCAAACCGACGCACCCGCGGCCCGGATCGGCGCACTGCCGGCGGGGGCCGTTCCAGCACCGGTGTGGAGCGACGTGGTAGCGGTGCCGACCGGCGCTCCGACTTGGCTCCTGCGATGTCGCAGGACACGGCACACGCGGGCGACGCATCCGAGGCCATGCATCGAGACGGGCAACGGCCCGCGCCTGCTCGACAAGCGTCCGCGATCACTCGTTCCGACGCCTCACCGCGCCCTGACCCGGCACGCGTCGTGGCGCCGCTCTCCCAAAAAAAACAGCTCGAGTTCGAATGGCGCGGGCGGCTGCACGCCGCGTTACTGGAACGAATGGACTTGCGCCGACACGACGTGTCGAAGATGAGCGATGCACAGTTGCGCGAAGAAACCAACAACTTCATTCTCGATATCATCGCGGAGATGCAAGCTGCCATTCCGCCCGAACTCGATCGCGAACTACTTGCCCGGCAAGTGCTGGACGAAGCCGTTGGACTGGGGCCGCTCGAGGAACTGCTACAGGACAGCAGCGTCACCGAGATCATGGTCAACCAACATGACAGGATCTTTATCGAACGCCAGGGCCGGCTCGAACGACATCCATTGACGTTCACCAGCGAGCGCGCGGTGCTGGGCGTGATCGAACGGATCGTCGCACCGCTCGGGCGCCGCATTGACGAATCGTCGCCGATGGTCGACGCCCGCCTCAAGGATGGCTCACGGGTGAACGCGATCATACCCCCGCTGGCGCTGAAAGGGCCCGCGCTGACGATTCGCAAATTCGCCAAGCGCAAGATGACCGCGCAGGACCTGGTCGCGTTCGGCTCCATGAGCGCAGAGATGGCGGAATTCCTCGAAGTCTGCGTCGCCGCACGCAGGAACATCGTGGTCTCGGGCGGAACCGGTTCGGGCAAGACGACGCTACTGAACATTTTGTCGAACTTCATCCCACCCGACGAGCGCATCATCACGGTGGAAGACGCCGCCGAGCTACAGCTGCACCACGATCATTGGATCAGTCTGGAATCCCGCCCGGCCAACGGCGAAGGCAAGGGAGCGATACCGATTCGTGAACTGGTGAGGAACACCCTGCGCATGCGCCCGGATCGTATCGTCGTCGGCGAGTGCCGCGGCGGCGAAGCGCTGGACATGCTGCAGGCAATGAACACAGGCCATGACGGGTCCCTCACCACCTTGCATGCCAACAGCCCGCGCGATGCGTTGGCACGCCTGGAAACGATGGTCCTCATGGCTGGGATGGATTTGCCGCTGACGGCCATCCGCGAGCAGGTGGCTTCAGCCATCCACCTGATCGTGCAGCAGACTCGTTTTGCCTGCGGGACGCGCATGGTCACCAGCGTCACCGAAGTCACTGGAATCGAAAGCGGCAAGCTTCAATTACAGGAGTTATTCCGGTTCGTGAACCTGGGGTATGGCGATGGCACGGGCGCGTCCAAAATCCGCGGGCATTTCTCCGGCTGCGACATGGCACCCACGTTCTACGAGTCGCTGCGCGCATCCGGCCGGGCGCTCGACATGGAAATCTTCAAACCAGTGCCCTCCGACGGATTCCTGGACGACGGAGCCGAGGACATGGATGAGACGAATTTTGGTGACGGCGGATTCATGCGCGAGGCTAGCGAATGAACACTCAGACTATCCTCATTGGACTGACCATCGTGGCCGCCATCGCCGCGACGCTGTTCGCGTGGTTCGTCATCGACATCGGTATCACCACGATGACACGCTACCGGGCCCAGTTCACCGAACGGACGCATTTCCAGGCGCGCGAGTTCTTCCTGTTCATCGACCCGAGCAGGGTCTTCGCGACACACGTGGCGCTGGTAGTACTGGGTTGCATCGTCACCGCCCTGCTCACCCGCAGTTTCGTGCTGGGAATCGGTGTCGGCGCGGCGCTCGGGTTCCTGCCGCGCTTCGTCTATGTCCGATTGCGCCAGCGCCGCCTGCGCCGGTTCGAAGAACAACTGCCCGATGCATTGACGACGCTGTCCGGCGCCCTGCGGGCCGGACTGAGCCTGCGATCGGCCATCGGCCAGCTCGTGATCGAGGCACCTGCACCGTTGGGGCAAGAGTTCACGCTCCTGCTGCGCGAGCAGCGCCTCGGCGCGACGCTGGAGCAAAGCCTGAACGGACTAGCGCGGCGCATCCCCACTCCTACTACCGTCCTCACGGTGTCGGCGATGCGCATCGCCTCGGAAACCGGTGGCGGCCTCGCCGAGATGCTCGAACGCACGGCCCACACCGTGCGCAGCCGGCTGCAGATCGAAGGCAAGATTCGCGCACTGACGGCACAGGGCAAGCTGCAGGCATGGATCGTCGGCCTGCTGCCAATCGGCCTGATGCTGGTGCTCGACCAAATGCAACCGGTAACGATGAGCGTCCTGTGGAACACCCCGATGGGGTGGGGTGCACTGGCCGGCATCGGCGTGCTCGAAGCGCTTGGCATCTTCGTCATCCGGCGCATCGTCGCGATCGACGTCTGACCAGCGGAGATACCCATGCCCCAGTTTTCAACTACACTTGTCGTGACGCTGCTGGCCTTGATGTGCGGCACGGCAGCTACCCTCATTGCCATGCAGGTCACGCACGCCGTGGCCAGGATTCCGCAGGAGGATCGGCGTTTCAAGGACGCGCCTCCGCTCGGGTTCCGGCTGATCTGGTGGCCCATCCAATGGTGCAGCCATCCCTTGGCGCGGATCGTGTCGCAGGCACCGACATCCCCGCTGGCGATCCGTTTGCGTAAGGCGGGCCTCGAATACTGCATCAACCCGCAACAGTTCGTGGCTGCGCGCCTGCTGTGCGCACTCGCGGTGTCCGCAGGAGCAGCAAACGTACTCGAACTGCTTGGACAAGGGCCCGGAGGCGCCTTCAGCCCATCGAGCCACTGGGAAGCTGCGGGAGTGGGCGCCTTGTTCGGCTGGGTCTATTGCGGCATCTGGCTGAAGGACCGCATAGCATTTCGCAAGCGCCAGTTGCAGAAGTCGCTTCCTTTCGTGCTCGACCTGATCACGCTTTGCGTGGAAGCGGGCCTGAACCTGCAAGGCGCCTTCAACCAGGCGGTCGACAAAGGCCCGCGCGGCGTCCTGCGCGACGAGATACAACGGGTGCTGCGCGACGTCCGTAACGGCAAGGCGCGCTCGGAAGCACTTCGCAGCATGAGCGAACGCCTCCAGGAACCGAGCGTGTTGAACTTCGTCACCGCCATGATCCAGGCCGAGCGGATCGGCATGAACCTGGGACCTGCTCTGCGCGCACAGGCCGATCAGCGTCGAGCGGAACGCTTCCTGCGTGCCGAGAAGCTTGCGATGGAAGCGCCGGTCAAGCTGCTGTTCCCGCTGATCGCCTTCATCTTCCCGTGCACCTTCATCGTGCTGTTCTTCCCGATTGCCGTTCAATTCATGAATTCGGGACTCTAGGGAAGCATGACCAGTCCACGAACCAGCATCTGCACCCTGCACACCGCCACTGGCGCGCACACGCTCACGTTGTGTATAGCCCGCACCTTCCTGGCGCGATTTCGCGGACTCATGCTGAGCGCTACGTTGGGGCCAGCGGAGGGGATGTTGATCACGCGCTGCACGAGCGTGCACAGCGCTTTCATGCGCTACCCGATCGACGTCGTCTACCTTGACCGCGACGGCGTTGTCGTCCGCTGCGTGCCACATCTGAAGCCTTGGCGCGCCAGCCACGGCACCTTTAGTGCGGCTCCCTCGCAGCCGCGCATTGCCCACGTGCTCGAGTTGGCGGCCGGCTCGATTGCGACACTCGGCATCGCCCCGGGCGACCGTCTCGACTTCCCCTTCCAGAATCGCCTCCTATCCGCGCGCCTGCCGCGTAGCGTGCACCAGCGCGGTTCAGCCATGATCGAATTTGCAGTCGTGGGACCGCTGATCGCGATGCTAGGCCTTGGACTACTGCAATATGGCATGCTGTTCTTTGCAAAGAACCAGATCAACTACGCCACCTTCATGGCCGGGCGTGCAGGCAGCGTTGGGCACGCGGACCTCGGTGCCGTACAACAGGCCTACGTACGCGCGCTCGCGCCCATGTATGGCGGCGGCGAGACCCTGGCTGAAGTGGCCGAAGCGGCAGGGAGAGCCAGTGCCGACGTCGCAGACAACCTGCGCATCGAAGTGCTGAATCCCACCAAGGAAAGCTTCAACGACTGGAACGACCCCACGCTGCAGGCATTGCTGAAGACCGGTGGCCGGCGGGTCATACCCAATAGGGGCCTGGCTACGAAAGGCGTGGAGGTAAAAGCCTCGTCCGGGCAATCGCTACAGGATGCGAACCTTCTCAAGATAAAAATCACGCACGGCTACCTGCCCAAGGTGCCGTTCGTGTCCAAGTTCTATATCACTTACCTCAAGTGGCTGGACCCGCATACGGACGCCTTTTATAGCAAGCTGGTCGATGCCGGACGCATTCCGGTCGTCACCCACGTCACCGTCGAAATGCAGTCCGATGCGATCGAGTCCGACGCGACCGTCTCGATTCCAGGTCCGGGCAATGGCGGCAAGCCCACCGATCCTGGCAATCCGCCAGCGAACAACGACCCGCCACCCGACTGCACGAACCTCGGCTGCGACCCGCCCGACCCGTCGCCGGAACCGGCCTGCAATCCGTTCACCGACCCGAACCATTGCCAGTCGACGCCTGGATGTGTTCCTAACTCGCAGATGTGCTGCATGCCGCAATGAGATCAACCATGAACGACTCGATCTTTCCCGCATCATTTGCGTCGCGCGTGCCCGATGTGACGCGCCGGCCACTCATCAGGCTCCAAACGCTGGTGATCAATTTGCTCCGGGCCACTGTGGCAATTCTGGCGTGGCTGCTGCTCATGGCACCCGCAAACGCGCAATGCAGCACGCCGGCGCCCGGCGGAAACCCCAATGGCAACGGCTGTCCCGGCGTTGCGAGCCTGCCCGCCAGCGGCGCCAATTCTGGCGCCGGCAACCCGATCAACGTCATGACGGGCAACAAATACCAGCGCGAGGACGATCTGCCCGCCCTGCCCGGCGTGCTGGGTCTCGAAATCGTCCGCCACTACAACAGCGCGTACAGCGCCCCGGGCCACCCCAACGGCGTGCTGGGACGCGGCTGGCGCCTGTCGTACGAGACCGAACTGGTCGACCGCTTCGGCAAGCTCCAGGTACTGCAGGCCGACGGGAGCCGCGTCATTTTCGACCGCAACCGAAACTCTCCGACCGGATGCAGCACAAGGAACCCGGACAACGGGAACATGACCCTGGGCCGGCAGAACGGGCGGACGGACTACACGTGGACCTGGACCGACGGCCGCATGCTGCACTTCAACCATGCCGGCAAACTCGATCGGATCACGGCGCCGAGTGGCGAGGTCGTGCGCCTGCTCTATGATGATCAGAACGTGCTCGTCCGCGTCATCGACCCGCAGGGCCGTAGTCTGAACCTGGTCTACTACGATCGCCATACCCCGAACCAATTTCACGGCGTGCGGTTCATCGACACTCCCGTGGGACGCTTCGCCTACGAGTACGGTAGCGCCATGCCGACGGGCGCCGGCCTGGTCGACCAGCGCGAGTTGCTGGCCAATCTGGTCCGCGTGCGGCTGCCGGACCACTTCGATCCTGACACGAAGGCCCATGCCCTTTCCAGCCGCGCCACCACCCGCAGCACGACCAGCCGCATCTACCACCACGAAGACCCGCGCAGCCCATGGCTGATGACCGGCATCAGTATCGAATCGGCCAGTGTGGACGGCAAGCCGGTGTCGACCCGCTACGCCACCTACGGCTACGACGGCACCGGCCGCGCCATCCTCAGCACGCACGCCGGCAATGTGGACAAGGTTACGCTGGACAACAGCAAGGCTGGCGAGACCATGCTCACCAACAGCCTCGGGCAAAAGACGATCTACCGGTACGCGGTGATCGCGGGTGAACGCCGTTTGCTGGAAGTACGCGGCGCCGGTTGCGCGTTGTGCGGCGAAGCGAACGTAAGGTACGACTACGACAGCGTGGGCCGGATGGTGAATGTCACTCGGCTGGCGGACAACGGGGAGCCGCTCGCGACGACCAGAACGGTGCGCGACAAGCTGGGACGTGTCACCCAAATCAGCAAGATCGCGTACCAGAACGGCAGGCCGGGGCCGGAACAGGCGCGGGTTCGCTTCGAATATCGGGGCGACGGGTTCTCTCCCACATTAGCCGCGCGTCCCAGCGTCGTCCCGGGCAAGGAACTGGTGACGCGCATCGACTATAACGATGCCGGTCAACCTCTGAGCGTCTCGGAAAGCGGATGGAGCCCCGGGGCTGACGGCCAGACTGCCGCGGCACAGATCGCGCGCACGGTCCGCTACCGCTATGTCGCGATCGACGGCCGCAGCCTGCTGGCCGAGATCGACGGGCCCCTCCCGAACGGCAAGACCGGCACACCGGCCGACTCGGACATGACGGTCATCGAGTATGGCCACCGGAGTGCTTCGCTACCGGCGCTGAAAGCACCATCGGGCGGCGCTCAACTCCTCCGATACGAATCGTCCGGAGAGCACGCCGGCATTGTTACCGCCATTATCACGCCGGGAAATCGCAAGAGTGAAATAACGTACGACTATGCCGGTCGCCTCGCCAGCGTCAAGAACGCAGAGGGCCGTTATACAAACCTGCGCTACAGTCCACGCGGCGAGCCTATCGGCATCACCCGTGGCGGCATCACGTACACGACGCACTACGACGCCCTCGGCCATCCGGTCGAATCGGGCTACGGCGACGGCACAAACTACCGTGCGCTCGCACGTCTCGGCTACGATGACGCGGGCCGCAGCACCTGGGCCGCGTCGGCGCTGAGCATCGTGACGACCTGGCATTTCGATACCGAAGGCCAACTGCTCGAACGATCCACCCTGTCGAACACCATCAAGCAGATCCAACGCTATGACTACGACCAGTCGGGCCACCTGCGCGCCGTGACCGACGGCACCGGCGGCACCCGACGCATCGCCTGGAACGCACTGGGCTTGCCCGACGCGCTTACCGACACCTTGGGCCGCACCATGCGCTTTGGTTACGATGCCGCCGGCAACATCACGACTGTGACGGATGCGGTCGACGCCGCGACCCGTTTCGAGGTGGACGTGTACGGCCGCCCCACCGCTGTCGTCGCACCGAACGGCGCCACGACGCGCTACCTCAGGGACGACTTTAGCCGCATCGTCGCGACCATCGGCGCCGACAGCGGCAAGACCACCCGGCGCTTCGACGCGGCGGACCGCGTGGTCGCCAGCATTGATGCGAACGGCAACCGGGCCAGCTATGAATACGACGTGATGGGCCGTATCGTCTCGCAGAGCGTGACCGACGCCGGCAACGGCGGCAAGACAACCGTCACCACCTGGCGCTACGTAGGCACGCATCTGGTCGCCATCGAGCATCCGAACCAGTCCGAGCGCTACGCCTACGATGATCAGGGGCGCGTCAGCACCAAGACTGTCATCCTCACGCTCGCCAACGGTGCACACGTCGGCTATACGACGCGCTACCGCTACGACGTCTTGGGCCAACTGTCCGGCGTCGGCCTGCCCGACGGCAGCATGCTCGACTACCGGCGCAACGGTCAAAACCAAATCACGGCGCTCGAGCGCAACCCGATCGGCAACGCCTGGCCGCGCTGGCTGTTGCCACGGCAAAGTATCGTCCAGGACCTCGAACGCGATGTCGTGGGCGTCAAGCGCCTGACCTACGGCAACGGCATCGAGGCGGATTATCAGCGCAGCAAGGAAGGCAGCCTGACCCGCATCGTCTATCGCGATCCGCGCCTGCCGGTGCCGCGCGAGCAACACGGCGGCGCGTTGGCAGCACTGCTGAACGTTCGTTCCGCACTGGCCGCGCCGGCGACAGCGCTGCCGGGCGCGCTGGACTTGCCGGCGGACCCGAAGGCCCTTCTGGACCACCGCTACCTGTGGGACACGCAGGGCAACCTGCTGTACACGCGCGACAAGGATACGGCAAGCGGCTACGCGTACGACGCGCGCGACCGCCTCATCGTGGCGGCGACGGGCCCGCATGCCGGCTTTGCCCGCTACCACTACGACGACAACGGCAACCGCCTGCTGGCGCAGGAAGGCATCGACCAGAGCGACATCCGCGACAATACCGTCAAGACCGGCTACGCGCCGGGTGCGGACCGCTGGCAAACGGACGCGAACAACAACGGCATCGCAGAAGCCCGCTACGATGGGACTGGTCTGCCGAAGCGCGTCGGCAAACGCACCTTCGTGTGGGACGCCTTGGGCAAACTGCAAGAGGTCCACGAAGGCCAACGCGTCCTGGCGCGCTACCGCTACAACCACCGGGGCGAGCGCATCGAGAAAATCGGCGGCGGCGAACACACCTACTACCTGTACGAAGATCGCCGGCTCATCGCCGAGCTGGATGCTAAGGGGACGATACGACGCCAGTACGTCTACCTGGCCGGGCAGCCTGCGGCTGTCATCGATACCCCGAACGGTGGGTCGGTCAACGGTACGGCAGACGCAGGGTTCATGGCCGGCATCGCCAATCTATGGCGCGCCTGGTTCGGCAAGGGCGAGACCATCGCCTACCTGCAAACCAACCACCTCGGAGCGGTCGAGATGGCAACGGATACCAAGGGCAAGCCCATCTGGGAAACGAACTACAGCCCGTTCGGCAAACTCATGCCGGCAGTGGCGCGGGCCAGGCCCGGATTCGAACTGAACCTGCGCCTGCCGGGCCATTACGCCGACAAGGAAACCGGGCTGTACTACAACGACCACCGCTACTACGATCCCGCGCGCGGTCGCTACCTCACACCCGATCCGCTGGGACTGGGAGGCGGCGCCAACGGCTATGCCTATGTGGATGGCAATCCGCTCAAGTATATCGACCCGGAAGGGCTGGTTTTGTTCGCGTTCGACGGTTCCGGTAACGACCAGCACGATCCGAAGCAACTTTCCAACGTGGTCAATTTTTTAAACCTCTATCAGGACCAGAAGTTCTACATTACGGGCGTCGGGACCAAGGACGAGGATACGGGCATCGCCCCGACTGCCACCGACATCGGAGGCACAGTCGACATTGCGAGCGCCTATACGGGCAAGCCGCGTATTGCGGCCATGATCAAGAAATTAAACATCTATGCCGACTCCATCGCCGACGACAACTCAGCCTTCAACATCGACATTGTCGGTTTCAGTCGTGGCGCAGCGGAAGGACGCGACTTCGCCAACCAGATTGCGGCGAACGTCAAGGATGGCTATTACCATTATAAGGATGACGCAGGCAACGAACAGTGCCAGAAGGTGACGTTCAATTTCATGGGTCTGTTCGACACGGTGTTGAGTACCCACAAAGGCGACTACCAACTTGGTATTCCCGACGCCTTCAAATATGTGGCGCAGGCGATGGCACTCAACGAATACCGTGACGGTGCCGTTAGTTTTCCGATGGAATCTATTCGTGGAGCCCCGACTCCTCAAAATACCACGCGCATCGAGCGCGGTTTCCTTGGCGCACACTCCGATATCGGGGGAAGTTACCCTGATGGCGAGCTTGCCAAAGTGGCCTTGGTCTGGATGATCGACCAAGCAAACTTGGCTGGCGTCCAAATGAAGGAGCCGGACCGTAACATCATCGCCAACCCTGTCCTGCACGACAAAAGCAACAACTTGCTTCATGGTGCAGATACTGGCGGGCCGACTGCCACCAGTCAAGACAGGGATGTGCGTTACCTGAACGGGAGTGTCGAAAAGCAGCGCAAGACGACACTAGGTGTCATGTCATACGCGAATACCGTTCAATTCATCAAGTACAAACCGAACCCCAACGCGCAGGACGAAATCGCAGGCACCGTGGACATGAAAGGCTACCTGCAATGGCTCAAGGAGCACAAATATGGCATCGACCTAACCATACGATGAGGATTGCGATGAACACGAAACTCAGGAATACGATGCTTCAGGCGACCGCACTAATAACTGCTCTTCTCAGTCTGGCTGGATGCGCACAAACAGGGAAAAAGCCTCAGACCAACCGTGAATTGCGCGGCATGAGCATGGTGATAGACAGCCGCTTGGCCAAGGGCGCCGCACAGAAAGAAGGAGTCGAAGCAATCAGCGACGCCGGCAATCAAATATTCATGTTTCACGTCCTAATACCCACTGGCGGCAGTGAGAATTCCTTCGGCGGAGGAACACAAATGTCATTTCCCCGATGGGTGCGTGTGACTTGGCGGAAAGGCCCGGGCCTGGACTACGACTTCAAGAATGGTAGGTTTGTGGGAGGCACTATTATCGGCGACCACAAGTCCGAAGTGCTCAACCGCATTCCCGAGGAAGTTTTCAAGTACGTGGTCGCAGCCCGCGGTCGCGTCATCGTACTTAGATTTCGGATCAAGGACGACGGCGTCCTGCTTGCCTGGGACGTGCAGGAGACTGTCGTGCATCCGAGCGGAGGGCGTGGTTTCGTATTTTCCATGCACGGCGGAGACTTCCCGTGTGAGACCAGTCCCTACCAGCCGCAACCTGATTGCACCGCAGGCCGGCTCAAAGATGCGCCTTGGTATAACCCTTTGTGGACTCGAGGATAAAGGTCCTCCGCATTAGCATCACGTGCAGAAGGCGTTACGACGACCTCGGCCGTCCTGTCCGACAAAAGCAACAACTTGCTTCACGGTACGGATACCGGCGGCCCGACGTCCACCAGTCAAGACAGAGATGTGCGTTACCTGAACGGGAGTGTCGAAAAGCAGCGCAAGACGACACTGGGTGTCATGTCATACGCAGATACCGTGCAATTCATCAAGTACAAACCGAACCCGAACGCGCAGGACGAAATCGCAGGCACCGTGGACATGAAAGGCTACCTGCAATGTCTCAACGAGCACGGCTACAAAATCGACTTGACCATACGATGAGGATTGCGATGAACACGAAACTCAGGAATATGATGCTTCTGACAGCGGCTCTTGTAATTGCTCTTACCAATCTGACTGGATGCGCACAAACAGGGAAAAAGCCTCAGACCGACCGTGAGTTGCGCGGCATGGGCATGGTGATAGATAGCCGCTTGGCCAAGGGCGCCGCACAGAAAGAAGGGGTCGAAGCAATCAGCGACGCCGGTAATCAAATATTTATGTTTCCCCTCCTGACATCCACTGGTGGTAGTGAAAGCTCTATTGGCGGAGGCACGAAAATGTCGTTTCCCCGCTGGGTGCACGTAACCTGGCGGAAAGGGCCGGTCAAAATGAACTATCGAAATAATGGGTTTGTGGAAGGCACTATTATCGGCGACCACAAGGTCGAAGTGCTCAGCCGCATTCCCGAGGAAGTCTTCAAGTACGTGGCCACAGCCCACGGTCGCGTCATCGTGCTGAGATTTCGGATCAAGGACGACGGCGTCCTGTTTGCATGGGACGTACAGGAAAGTGTCCTGTATCCCGGAAACGCGCTGGGGTCTTACGTGTATACCATGCACGGTGGTGAGTTCCCGTGTGAGCCCGGACCGCATCCAAAATGTACCGAAGGACGGCTTAAAGATGCGCCTTGGTATAACCCGTTGTGGACGCGCGAGTGACCATCATCCAAGACGGCATCACGTAAGGCACACGTTACGACGGCCACGGTCACCCTGTCGAATCGGGCTACGGCGATGGAACCAACTACCGTGCGCTCGCGCATCTCGGCTACGACGACGCGGGCCGCAACACCTGGGCCGCGTCGGCGCTGGGCATCGTGACGACCTGGCATTTCGACACCGAACGCCAACTGCTCGAACGATCCACCCTGTCGAAAGCCATCAAGCAGACCCAACGCTATGACTACGGCCAGTCGGGCCATCTGCGAGCCGTGACCGACGGCACCGGCGGTACCCGGCGCATCGGCTGGAACGCATTGGGCTTGCCCGACGCGCTTACCGACACCTTGGGCCGCACCATGCGCTTTGGCTACGATGCCGCTGGCAACATCACGACTGCGACGGATGCGGTCGACGCCGCGACCCGTTTCGAGGTGGACGTGTACGGCCGCCCCACCGCTGTTGTCGCACCGAACAGCGCCACGACACGCTACCTCAGGGACGACTTCAGCCGCATCGTCGCGACCATCCGTGCCGACAGCGGCAAGACCATCCGACGCTTCGACGCGGCGGACCGCTTGGTCGCCAGCCTTGACGCCAACGAAACCGCAAAAGCCATGAATACGACGTGATGGGCTCTATCGTCTCGCAGGGCATGTACGACGCCGGCAACGGTGGCAAGACAACCGTCACGGCCTGGCGCTACGGGGAGACGCATCTGTTTGCTATCGACCATCCGAATCAGGCCGAGCGCTACGCCTACAATGATCAGAGGCGCGTCAGCACAAATCCCGTCATCCTCACGCTCGCCGGTGGTGCTCACGTTAGCACCACGACGCGCCACCGCTACGACGCCTTAGGCAACTGTCCGGCGTTAGCCTGCCCGACGTGTGGCCGGGGCTGTCCGCCGAAGGGCCTGGAGCGCATACTGCCCATGTACATCGCCCAGCAGTGCTTCGGTCTATCGGAACAGACAATCGAAGATGCGATCCACGACAGCCAGTCGATTCGGGGATTCGTCGGCATCGACCGGACACACGAATAGGCGCCTGATGCCCGACGTTGCAGAAGTTCCGCCGCCTCAGCAGAAGCACAACCTCACGCACCGGATCTTCGATGAAATCGACGTGCACCAGGCCAACAAAGACCTGGTTATGCGCGAGAGGGCGATCGTCGACGCGACCCTGATCGCCGCGCCACCATCGACAAAGAACCGGCACGAGGAACGCGCCCCCGAGATGCATCAGTCGAAGAAAGGCAACGACTGGCACTTCGGCATGGAGGCCATGTAGGCGCGGATATGGCTACCGGATTTGTGACGGCCCAAGTCAAGCCGTCATCGCATGCAGCGCCCCGATGTCGTCCGGATCGCGTTTCAGCCGCTCCGCCGCGGCTTGAATCTTCCGGTAATAAATCCCGTTCCGCACCCCGCGATAGTCCATGTACGCCTCCGCAACCGGATCCGCCCGCTTCTCACGCCGGGCACGGTCAACCAACGCCTGCAAATAGCGCGTGCCCACCTGAATATTGGTAGCCTCGTCGATGAACGCCGGACTCGCATGAAATGCATCCGCCTCGACGTAGAGGGCCGGCTCGGCGCAGCGCTGAGACGGCGGCTCGCACAGGTTATCGAGCCGAAACAGTTCGCGGTTGGCCACCTTCAACAGCTGCATCAGCCCCCGCGCACTGCTGCCCTCGGGCTGGGCACACGCGTCGAAGCGCGATTCCATGTAGATCTGGCAGACGATGAGCTCGTCCGGCAGGCAAGAGCGGTTGTTCTCGTGTACGAGCCGACGGATCTCGCGCAGGCGCGCGAGGGGTTCGGTGCACACCATCTGGTCGGCCATGTCGTCACCTGTCTCGTTACGTCATGCGCTCCATGCTGCTACCCGCAATGCATGAGCGGTTTGCGCTCGCTCAGGCGGGATGATCGATTGAACTCAAGTATCCTTCCACCCTGCCCCCGATAATTTCCGTTTGGAATGCCCCGTTCCGCAACCAAGGAATCCGATCACCATGCCCCTCGACCTTTCCGATACCCTCGTGGTCGGCATCTCCGCCACCGCCCTGTTCGACCTGGCGGAAGCCGACGCCGTTTATAAAGCCCGATACGTCAAGAATCCGCAAAGCGCGCTGGAGGAATACCGCGCCTACATGCTCGAGCGCGAGAACGAGCCGCTGCGCGATGGCACCGGCATGGCCCTCGTGCGCGCCCTGCTCGGCCTGAACCGCTATGCGCCGTCCGAGACGAAGCCGCTCGTCGAAGTCGTCGTCATGTCGCGCAACAGCCCGGAGACCGGCGTGCGCGTCTTTAACAACATCCGGTCGCGCGGCCTGCCGATCTCGCGCCATGCGTTCACCGGCGGCGAATCCGTCGTCGATTACCTGAACGCCTTCGCCGTCGACCTGTTCCTGACTACGAACGTCGAAGACGCCCAGCGCGTGATCGATGCGCAGGCCTGCGCCGCCGCGGTCCTGAAGCCGCCGCCGCACACGGCCGAGGCGCCGCCGGAAGACCAGGTGCGCATCGCCTTCGACGGCGACGCCGTGCTGTTCGACGATTCCAGTGAGCTGGTCTACAAGACCGAGGGCCTCGACCGCTTCCACACGATCGAAAACGAGAAGCAGAACGAACCGATGAAGGACGGCCCGTACGCGATCCTGCTGCGCCGGCTCGCGCGCCTGCAGGAACGGCTGCCGTTCGGCGCCGACGTATCGCCGGTGCGCATCGCCATCGTCACGGCGCGCAGCGCGCCGGCCGAAATGCGGGTCATCAATACCCTGCGCCACTGGGGCGTGTACGTGAACGAGATCTTCTTCCTCGGCGGCGTGCCGAAGTCGAAGGTGGTCAAGGCGTTCCGCGCGCACCTGTTCTTCGACGACCAGGACCTGCACCTGGACCCGGCCGCGCGCCACGTCCCGTCCGGACGCGTGCCCTACCGCTCGGACTCGCCGCTGTTCACGCCGTTGCCGCTCGACCTGTCCGCCGATCCGCCGGTGCTGGTGGAAAAAGTCGAGGCTAGCTGACCCCGCACTTCGAACCGGGCGGCGGCGACCGCCCGGCCACCCTCTCCCACCAGTTTCAGTTCGTGCTCGCCCGGCTGCGGCGTCCACGCGGCGCCCCGGTCGGCCGGGCCGGCATCCGCGCCATCGAGTTCCCAGCGCAGGCCCGCGCCGCCGTAGGCGCGCAGGCTCACGCGCTGCAGCGGTGCCGGGATGTCCGGATCGAGTGCGATGACGCTGTCCGCAGCCGGATACACGATGCGCGGCGCGCGCTGCGCCGGCGGCAGCATCTCGACCAGCGCGACTTCCGTGCCGCGCACGAACCATTCGCTGCGCTCGGGTTCCACGGCCGGCGCGAAGCGCACGGTCTGGCGCACGAGGCCCGGCGGCGCGGCGGGCGGCCTGCTCGGGCGGTCGCGGTGCAGGTAGTCCATCACGTCGCGCCACACGGGCGCCGCACCAGAGACGCCCGACACGTCCCACATCGACCGGCCGTCGAAATTCCCGACCCACACGCCGACCGTGTAGCGGTCCGAGAAGCCCACGCACCAGTTGTCGCGCATGTCCTTGCTGGTGCCCGTCTTGACGGCGCTCCAGAACCCGGTGGCGAGTTCGTTGGAGAGGCCGAACGTCGTGCTGCGCGCCGCGCGGTCGGACAGGATGTCGGCCACGATGAAGCTGGCGCGCGCATCGAGCACGCGCCGCTTGCCATCCTGCAGGCCGCCGTTCGCCAGCGTGCGATAGGCACGCGCGAGTTCCAGCAGGCTGACGTCGCCCGAGCCCAGCGCCAGCGACCAGCCATAGAATTCGGGCGCCTCCGTGAGACTCGTGATACCGAGCGCGCGCAGGCGCTCGTGAAAGCGTTCCAGTCCGGTCAGCATCAGCGTACGCACCGCTGGCACGTTCAGCGAGCCGGCAAGACTCGTGCGCACCGACGCCGCATCGCGGTACTGGTGATCGTAGTTCTGCGGCACGTACAGGCCGCCGACGGTCGGAATGTCGACAGGGGTATCGTCCAGCAGCGACGCCGCCGTCAACTGGCCCCGTTCCAGCGCCAGTTCGTATAAAAACGGTTTCAGCGTGGACCCGGCCTGGCGCAGCGCCGTCACGCCATCCACTTCCTTGGTGCCGCCGTTGGCGACATAGGCCAACAGCTCGCCGCTGGCATTGTCGATGACGATCACGGCGCCGTCGCCCACGTTGCGCTCGGCCAGTTCGGCCAGGTGGCGGCGCAGCGCGGCGACGGTAAAGCGCTGCAGGCCCGCGTCGAGGGTGCTGCGCACGACGCTCCCCCAAGTGGAGCCCACTGCGCCGCCGAGGCGCCGCACGAACAGCGGCGTCACACCCGTCGCGACGGATGCCGGCGCGGATGCGGTGCGCACAAACGCCGCGTCGACTTCCCATTCGATGGCCGCGCAATCCGTGCGCGGATCGAGCTCGCGCGCGAGCGTGCAGGCGCGCTTCGCGACCGTCCGTGGCGGCGCCGCCGGCGCGCGCAACAGGCTCGCGAGGATCGCGGCCTCGCCCGCGTCCAGGCCAGACGGCGCCTTGCCGAACAGGCCGCGCGCGGCGGCGCCGATGCCTTGCAGTTCGCCCCGATAGCTGGCCAGGTTCAGATAGGCTTCGAGGATCTGGCGCTTGCTCCACCCCGCTTCCAGTTCGCGCGCGGCGAGTGCCTGGTTCCATTTGCGCGTCCACGTGCGGCCCGTCGACCGCGGGGCCAGCTTCGGATCGAGCAGGCCCGCGAGCTGCATCGTGATCGTCGACGCGCCGCGCGTGCGCTGCAGGCCGAACAGGTTGTCCCACGCGGCCTTGCCGATGGCCTGGAAGTCGATGCCGCCGTGCTCCATGAACCGCTGGTCCTCGGCCTGCAGCACGGCGCGGCCGAGCGCGGGCGAGATGTCGTCCAGCGCCACCCAGGCGAGCCGCCGGCCCGCCATATCCACCCGCACCGTGGCGAGGGTCTCGCCGTGGCGGTCGAGCAGCGTCGCGTCAGATGAGCGCCATGCCGCTTTCACTTGCTGCGGCGTCGGCACGGCGGCATGCACCGGCAACGCCAACAGCAACAGGATCCACACCAGATACTTCATCACTGCACCGTCATGCCCGCATTCGGCACCTCGCCGAACATCTCCGGCGCGTACATGGCTTCCACGCGCGTGGACGGCAGCGCGAAGCGGCCCTCGTTGTTCAGCCGCACCGTGTATTCGACGGTGAACCGGCCCTTCGGCACCCATTCGTAGTACGCGCGGTAGCCGGTGTGCAGGCGCTCCTCGAACGCCGGCCACGTCCAGCCCGTGCGGCGCTCGCCGGCCGTGGCGATCTGCGAATCGCGCCCGAGGCCGGAACCGAGCACGCTGGCGCCGGCCGGGATCGGGTCGTCGACGACGACCCACGTCATGTCCGACTGCGCATCGATGTCGAGGTGGACGCGGTAGACGTCGCCGCGCGACCACGTGCCCTTGACCTTCTGTTCCACCGGCGTCACGGTGCGCGCGATGCGGTAGCCCGACGACAGCGGCGCCGAGAGCGGCACGGCGGCCAGGCTCTGGACCGTCGCCCACGGCTTGCCGCCGCCCAGCTGGCGCAGGGTGAGCGTCCCGCGGCCCTGCGGCCAGGCCTGCGGCACGGTCGCCGGCACGGGCCCGGTCCAGCTGACGGGCCTGGAGTCCCCGCCGGTGAGCACGACGTTGGCATTGCCCGTCACCGGCTCGCGCTCGTAGGTCTCGGAGAAACGCTTGAGCGCGACGGTGCCCCAGGCGTTGGCCGTCGTCGTGTCCCAGTGCCCGTGCTGCTGGCGGCCGAGGGCGCCGCGCGCGAGGCGGCCCGCGTCGACCTTCCACGCCGGATCGTCCAGCGTCGCCAGCAGCAGGCGGTTGGCGTTCACGTCGACGGACGTCATGAGCCACCACCAGCGGTCCGCGCGCTCCGTCGAAAAGCCCATCGTCGTGCCTTGCAGGTTCAGGCGCGCGCGCAGGATCTGGCCGGCCTGCGCCAGGCGCTGGTCGCGCTGCGGCAGCCCCGGCGTGCGTTTCAGGATCAGGTACCAGTCGATGACGGCCGAGGTGGGCCACAGGTTCGGCAGGACGTCGATCGAGTCCAGCATCGCCGGCTGCACTTCCGTATCGCGCGACAGCGCTTCCAGCGCCGCCAGCTTGCGCACGGCCAGTTCGCCCGTCGCGCGGCCGCTGCCGCGCACGATCTTCCCTTCCACGAACGCCGCGAGGCCCGCTTCCATGCGGCCGCGCAGCTCGTCGGGGATGGGGTAGCCCGCTTCGTGCGTCACGGACAGCACGTAGGCCGTGAGCACGTCGCTGCCCTGGTCCATCGGCGCGAAATACTTCACCAGGCCATCGCCGTCCAGGTGAGACGGCAGCGTCGCGACGACGTTCTCCCACATCGCCTTGTCCTGCAGCGCCACGGCGCGCGATGTGCGCTGTTCGAAGCACGTGTACGGATACGCCGTCATGTAGTCGCGCACGCCCGGCAGGTCGCTCCCGAGGCGCGCCTGCAGGGTCGTGCGGATGCCGCCGCGGCCCGGCAGCGCGTCCGCCGGACGCTCGACGGGCAGCGTCTTCGTCCCGTCGATCTGCACGAGCGTCGCCTGCAGGGTGCGCACCGGCACGGCGGTGTTGACCTGTTGCGTGACGCGCATGCGGTCGCTCGCGCCATCGCCGGCCGCCGCCACGTCCCACTGCAACCGCGATGCGCCGGCGGGTACCGTGTAGTCCCATCCGGCTTCGCGCGATTCGCCCGGCGCCAGCACGATGTCCTGGCGCGGCAGCGCCTGTGCCTTGCCGCCATCGGCCGTCACGCCGGCATCCAGGCGGATGGCCAACCGACGGTCGGACGCATTGCGCAGCGTGAACCCGGCACGCAGGCGGTCGCCCTCGCGCACCTGCGGCGGCAGGCCGGAGACCAGCATCAGGTCTTGCGACGTGCGGATGTCCGTGCCGCCCGTGCCGAACCGGCCCGCGCCGCTGCTCGCGACGGCGACGACGTGGAACGACGTGAGCGAGTCGTTCAGCGGCACGTCGACGCTCGCCTCGCCGTTCGCATCCAGCACCACCTTGCCCTTCCACAGCAGCAGCGTCTCGAACAACTCGCGTCCGGCGCCCCGGCCGCCGCCGCCGCCATGCGGGAATGCCTTGCGGCCGAAGTGGCGCTTGCCGACGACCTGCATCTGCGCCGTCGACGTCTCCACCTGCAGGCTGCGCTCGTGCATCATCGTCTCGAGCAGGTTCCAGCTCGTGTTGGGCATCAGTTCCAGCAGGCCCGCGTCGACGGCGGCGACGGCGACTTCCGTGCCGGCGGCGGGCCGCGTGCCGTCCGGATCGCGCACGCGGACCTTGACCTGCGCGTGCTCGCGCACCTTGTACACGGGCTTGTCGGCAGCAACGTCGACCTTCAGTTCGTGGCCGCGCCAGCCCACGCGGATCGGCGCGATCCCGAGTTTGTAGGCCGGCTTGCCGAGGTCGACGAGTGCCGTCGGCTGCACGCCCGCCACGCGCCCGCGCACGACGAGGGCCGAGACGAACACGTTCGGCGCATAGCTGGCTTTTACCGGGGTCGAGATCGTCTGGTCACGGCCGGAGAGGCGCCGCACGTACGTGTCGAGGATGCCTTCGCGCTCGACGGTCACGAGCACGGTCGCGCGGCGGAACGGGCTGCGCACCTGGAAGCGCGCCTGCTCGCCCGGCTCGTAGCGTTTCTGCGCCGGCAGCAGGTCGATGCGGTCGTGGTCCGCGTTCGCGAACCACTGTTCGTCATCGCCCGCCACGTAGACCTCGCGATGCGTGGCCGCCACGCGCTGCTGCGGATCCGTTGCGCGGGCGCGCAGGATCAGGTCCCCGTCTACGGGCGCCTTCACATCGCACACGAGCAGGCCGCGCGCATCCGTCGTGCCGCTGCACGCCTCGCCGATGCTTTTGATTTCCGCGCTATGCTCGTACGCATAGAAACCGCCGACGAGACGGCGCCGGTGCGAATACGTCGCGCGCTTGAGCAGGTCGACCGTCACCGGCACGTTCGCCACGGGCTTGCCGCTGACGTCCAGCACGACGGTCTGGAACTTCAGCGCGTCGCGGCGCAGCAGCCAGCCATCGGGCTTGATACCGACGACGTAGGCGGATGGCCACAGCGGCACGCGCGTCGACACGGTCAATGTTTCACCGTTCGCGTCCTGGTACGACAACTCGGCCAGCAGGCTTTTCGGGCGCTCGATCGCCGGCAGCCTGTCGACGACGATGCGCGCGCCGCCCGCGCGGTCGAGCTGCAGGGTCTGCGTGCGCGCGACTTCCTGGCCGGGCGTGCCTTCGGATTCGGCCTCTTCGTCGCCCTCGCCGCCCTGGTCGACGACGCCCTCGCGCACGTCGCCCGCCCCCAGCGCAAATTCGTCGTAGTCGGCGAACTGCACGCCGGTGTCCTGCACGACGCTGCGCAGTTTCACGGGCGCGAGGCCCGCCGGGCCGCCGGACAGATAACTCACCTGCGCATCGAGCGTGACGGCCTGCGGTGCCACCGCTGGCTGCTTTGGCCCCGCCAGTTGCGCCTTCATCGTCGGCACGCGGAATTGCTCGACACGGAACTCGCCCGCCACCTGGCCGCCGATCAGCACGTCGTACACGCCAAGCTTCGCTTCCGCCGGGATCGCCCACTCGCCTTCGGCGCTGCCGTTCGCATCCCAGCGCAGGGAAAACTCGACCTTCTCGCCACTGCCCTGGTGCACGAGGAAGCCGCGCGCCGGCAGCGCCGTCTTGTCCGTGCCCAGTTCCTGCGCGCGCCAGTCGCGCACTTCTTTCGGCGCCGGATCCTTCGCGCGCACGAAGGCAAAACCCTGCTGCGTGCGGCGGCGCAGGAAGTGTTTCATGTGGACCGTCTCGCCGGCGCGCAGCAGGGTGCGGTCGAACACGGTGGCGACGATGCGGCTGTCCTCGTTGCGGCTGCCCGTCGGCAGGTTGAAGCGCCACGCCTCGATGCCCTGCTGCCAGTCGGACAGGGTGAACGTGAAGTCGTCGCCGCGCGCGGCCGTCACGACGTAGATGTCGCCGTCCTTGCAGCGGGCACGCGGCAGCGCCTGGCGGATGCGCGCGACGCCGGCGGCATCCGTCGTGCCGCTCCACAGCAGCCGCGCGCCACAGTCGCGCACTTCCACGCGCGCGCCCGCGACGGGCTGGCCCTTGTCGAGCGACGTCACCCACACGAGCGACGATTGCGCGCCGAGCTTGAAGTGCGCGGCCAGGTTCGTGACGAGGGCCGCGCTGCGCACGTAGGCCGTGCGTCCCTTCGGGTTCAGCGCGGCGCCCAGGCGCGGACTCTCCAGTTCGACGGCATAGAACCCGGGCTGGCGCAGCGGGATGCCGATCACTTCGAACGCGCGCCGGCCGAGCGGTTTCGGGAGCGTGAAGCGCTGCAGCGCATCGGGTTTCGTGCCCTTGAAGATCGACACCTTCAGCCGGTCGCCATCCGGCTGGCTGGGATTCAGCCCACCGTGCGGACCCGCGACCTTGCGCAGCCACGTGAGCACGTCGGCCGTGCGGCTGGCGTCGAGGCGCATGGCGACGCCGTTCGTGTGCATGCGCCCCGCCAGTTGCGCCTCGACGTTGCGCACGGTGACGGGCAGCAGGCGGTCGCCGTTCGCCTCGATGATGCCGAAGGGCGCCGCGAACTTGACGAGCGGCGGCTGCTCGCCGGTGCGCACGGCCAGCGGGAAACGGCCCGCGTTGACGAGGGACCGGCCCGCATCGTCGCGCAGGTCCGCCGGCAGGTGCAACGTGAATTTTGCCTGTTCCGGGAACGGCCCCGGCACGCTGGCCTGGCCCACGAACTCCGGCGCCTTCCCGCCTTCCTTCTCCACGCGTGCCGGCCAGCGCTTGCCGCCCGGTCCTTCCAGGTAGATCTTCGCCGCATCGGCCGCGCGCACGGGCGCGCTGAAGTCCACGCGCATCGGCTGGAACGGGATGCACTGGGACCGGGCATTCACTTTCTCGCAGTTGAAGCGGGCCGTGAAATCGGCGCGCGTCTTGAACGAGAGCGTCTGGTCCTCGAGGGTCGCGATGCCATTCGGCGCGGCCACCCCGGCGCCCCACACGAGGGCCACTTCCGCGCTCGACGGCAGGGTGCGGCGGCATTGCAGCACGACGATGCGGTTCAGGCGGCCCGCTTTCTCGTCGGCGCGCAGCCGGGCGTCCGTGTACGGTCCGGCTTCTTCCTTGCCGCTGTCTTCCGCAACGACCTGCCGGACGAACCAGCGGAAGGTAGCCAGCACCTGTTCGCGCTGCTCGCCCGCCAGCAGGGTCACGCCGATCTTGTCGCTGGCGCCGTCCGCGCGGCACCAGGCCTGTTTCAGGATGCTGTCGTTCGACGCGGGCGCGGACAGCGCGAGCACGAAGGCCTGTTTCTCGTCGATGCCGGACGCGCCTTCGTGCGGCATCGATTCCAGCACGGCCGGGCCGCCCGTGGCGACATCGAATGCGCGCTGGCCCGCCAGCGGCTGGCCGGCCAGGTCGCGCGCGCCGGGCTTGAGGGTGAAGCGGCAGCTCGTGGCGCCGGGCAGGTCGCGTTCGAAGTCGTAGCTCCATGTCTGCGCGTCGACCCAGCGGCCGCTGCCCGGCACCGGACACGCCACGTCGAACGGGGTCTCGGCGCGCAAGTCGCCGAACGCCACCATCGGCTGCGCAAAGCGCGCCACGGCCTGGCGCACTCTCCGCACCTGCCCTTCGGGCGAAAAGCCGGAAACGGTGGTCTGCGCCCACGCGCCCGACCAGCAGCACAACAAGACGAAGCACAGCAGGCGACGCAGGACGGCCATGGTTTCTCCCGGGAGATGGCGGACGGACGACGGCTGAGTGTTGCAAACTCGGCTTGCAGTGTCAACAACGTTTAACAATTTGCAACGCGTTGTGGCCGTCATGCAAACCTGCATCATTGGATATAGAATGCGGTTCTTATATTTCCTGTACGCATATAAGCGCCATGACCTTCCCCTTGATCCTGAACCTGGCCATCGCCCTTGCCGCCTGCGGCCTGCTGTATGTGATGCAGCAACGCCACCTGTCCTTCACGAAACGCGTGTTCACCGGTCTGGGCCTCGGCATCGTCCTGGGCGCCGCGTTCCAGGCGTTCTACGGCAACGGTTCACCGGTCATCGCGCAGACGAATGCCTACCTCGACATCGTCGGCACGGGCTATGTGAAACTGCTGCAGATGATCATCATGCCGCTGATCATGGTGTCGATCATCCAGGCCATCCTGAAGCTGCGCGACGCCTCGTCGCTCGGCAAGATCAGTGCGCTGACGATCGGCACGCTGATGGTCACGACGGCCATCGCGGCCTCGATCGGCATCCTGATGGCGAAGCTGTACGGCCTGTCCGCCGTCGGCCTGACGTCGAGCGCGGCCGAAGTCGCGCGCGGTCACTATTTGGAGGGCAAACTGGCGACGGCCCAGGATGTGTCGCTGCCGACCATGATCCTGTCGTTCATTCCGGAAAATCCCTTCCTCGACATGACGGGCGCGCGCAAGACGTCGACGATCGCCGTCGTGCTGTTCTCGATCTTCCTGGGCGTCTCCGCCACGGGGATCGCCGCGAAGAAGCCGGACGTGTTCGAAAAATTCAGCGAGTTCGTCCACGTCGCCCACGTGATCGTGATGCGCATGGTGACGCTCGTGCTGCGCCTGACGCCGTTCGGCGTGTTCGCCCTCATCACGCAGGTACTTGCCAGCTCCAGCGTGCAGGACATCCTCAAACTGATCGGTTTCGTGATGGCATCGTACAGCGCGCTGATCCTGATGTTCGGCGTGCATTTGCTGATCATCGCGGCCGTGGGCCTGAACCCGGGCCGCTACGTGAAAAAGATCTTCCCCGTGCTCGCGTTCGCGTTCACGTCGCGCACGTCGGCCGGTTCCATTCCGATGAGCGTGCAGACGCAGACCGCGCGCCTCGGCACGCCGGAAGGCATCGCCAACTTCGCCGCGTCGTTCGGCTCGATGATGGGCCAGAATGGCTGCGCCGGCATCTATCCGGCGATGCTCGCCGTCATGATCGCGCCCACCGTCGGCATCGATCCGTTCACGATCTCCTTCCTGCTACCGGTCATCGGCATCGTCACCATCGGTTCCGTCGGCGTGGCCGGCGTGGGCGGCGGGGCCACGTTCGCCGCCCTCATCGTGTTGTCGGCGCTCAACCTGCCCGTCGCTCTGGCGGGCCTCCTGATCTCCATCGAACCGCTGATCGACATGGGCCGTACCGCGCTCAACGTCAGCGGTTCCATCACGGCCGGCACCTTCGCCAGCCGCGTGCTCGGCCAGACCGACATGGCCGTGTTCGACAGCAACGCCGACGTCAACCTCGACAGCGAGGAACAGGTGGCGTAACCGCTTTCTACTGTCCACGTAAGAGGTCCACGTAAGAGCGCGCCTACACGTCGTTTCGGCACACATTTTCGTCCGGAATCGTGCGCGGAAGTCCCGCCGAATCCGTCTATGATCGCGTCATGTCAAAAACGCAAACGGTCGGATGATGGATCAGAAGTGGCCACAGGAAATCTGGCTCGTCAGGCACGGGCAAAGCGCAGGCAATGTCGCGCGCGATGCCGCCGAAGCCGCGTCGGGCCTGCTCATCGACATCGCCGAGCGCGACGTCGACGTGCCCCTGTCCGAACTGGGCGTGCGCCAGTCGCAGGCCCTGTCGGGGTGGTTCGCCGCGCTGCCGCCCGACGGCCAGCCGAACGTCGTGCTGCATTCGCCGTACGTGCGCGCGGCCGAGACCGCCAACATCCTGATGCAGCGCCTGAACCGCGACGAGCTGCTCGCCGTCCATGCCGACGAGCGGCTGCGCGAAAAGGAGTTCGGGATCCTCGACCGCCTGACGGTGCGCGGTATCGCCGAGAAATATCCCGAGCTGCATGAGCAACGCCACCACGTCGGCAAGTTCTATTTCCGCCCGCCCGGCGGCGAGAGCTGGTGCGACGTCATCCTGCGCCTGCGCAGCGTCCTCGACACGATCACGCGCGAGTATCCGCGCGAGCGCGTCCTGATCGTCGCGCACCAGGTCATCGTCAACTGCTTCCGCTACCTGCTGGAACGGATGGACGAGGCCGAGATCCTCGCGCAGGACCGCGCCGGCGACGTGCCGAACTGCTCCGTAACCTCCTACGTCTTCGATCCCACGCTGGGCAAGCGCGGCAAGCTGGCCGTCCGCCTGGTCAATTTCGTCGCCCCGCTCGAAGCCACCGGCACGCCGGTGACGGTCGCCAAAGATCAACCCACCGCGGCCAAGGCCTGAGGTTCCTCCCCCATGACGCTGCATACCAACGCCCGCCCGCGCGACGTCGATACGAGCCTGCTGCGCAGCTGGCCGCTGCCCGTGCCCTCGAACGATGCCGACAAGGAAGACCGCGGCCACGTGCTCGTCCTCGGTGGCTCGCGCGAGATGCCGGGCCCCGTGATCCTGGCCGCGACGGCGGCCCTGCGCGCCGGCGCCGGCAAGCTGACCATCGCCACCGGCCGCAGCGTGGCCCAACTGGTAGCGCTCGCTATTCCGGAATCGCGCGTGCTGGGGCTGGCGGAAAACGACGCCGGCGGCTTCACGGTGGAAGCCGTGGCCGCGCTCGACCCGCTCGCCGACAAGATCAGCGCCATCCTGATCGGGCCCGGCATGCAGGACGAGGCGGCGACGGCCCGCCTCGTGCACGCGTTGCTGCCGCGTCTCGACGGCACCGACACGAACGTGTTGCTGGACGCCGAGGCGATGGGTGCGGTGCTGCACCCGCCCACGGGCAACCCGCCCTTCCGCTTCAACGTGCCGGTCCTGCTGACGCCGCATGCGGGCGAGATGGCCCACCTGACGGGCATCGCGAAGGACGAGATCGGCGCGGCGCCGGACCGCCACGCGGTCGAGGCGGCGCAGGACTGGAATGCCGTCGTCGCACTGAAAGGCGCGCGCACCGTGATCGCGGCGCCGGGCGGCGAGCGGTGGCAGTACGAAGGCGGCAACGTCGGGCTTGCCACGTCCGGCTCGGGCGACGTGCTGGCCGGCATCATCGCGGGGCTCGCGGCGCGCGGCGCCGGGCTCGCGCAAGCGGCCGCCTGGGGCGTCGCACTGCATGCGCGCGCGGGCGAGCGCCTCGCCGAACGCTTCGGCAGACTGGGTTACCTGGCGCGGGAATTGTGCGACGTGATTCCCGCCCTGCTCGAACAGGCCGCCGGCGACAATGCCGACGCGGCGTCACGACCATCCGGCACTCGCCGGGGGATGGAGGGTTGAACGAAGATGGTTCGGCTCTTATCTAATCCGCACGTGTCGATGTTGCAGACGGCACTGCGGAGTACGGGAAACTCCGGTTTCCCAAAGCAGAAGGTGTGCAATCCGACGAACCGGCCGGCGTGATGCCGGTCTAATGCAAACAGTCGGATTCGTACGCCACCGGGGCCGCGTATTGCGTCGGTTCCCTGATGGTTCGCGTTTGGGCCGCACGGCCCATCGGGAACCCAAAGCGCCGCCGACCCTCCAGCGCCTCACCTGGAGACGGCGGTAAACGATAGACGTGAACGAGGAGTAAAACAAATGAAAGCTCTTAACAACGCATCGAAAATTCTGTTTGCTGCAGCCCTGATGGCCAGCCTGGCCGCTTGCAAGAAGAATGACACCACCAGCACGACCGGTACCGGCGACACGTCGGCCACCGCGCCGAGCAGCAGCTCCGGCACCAGCGGTACGACCGGCGCGACCGGCACGGGCACGACCGGCGACACCACCGGCACCGGCACCGGGGCGACCGGCACCATGGGCGGCTCCACCGGCGCGACGGGCACCACCGGCGACACCGGCACGGGCGCAACGGGCACCGGCACCACCGGCACGGGCGCAACCGGCACCACCGGCACCGGTGCAACGGGCACGACCGGCGGCACCGGCTCGTCGGGCACGTCCGGTACGTCGGGCACGACCGGCAGCGACACGTCGGGCACCTCGGGCACCGGCACCTCGGGCACCGGCACGTCCGGCCGCTGATCGCCGTGGCGCATCGGCAAAGGGTCGGGAACGGCCCTTTGCACCGGCATGCACTGGGCGCGGCGGATGCGGCCCCATTGCATGCCGCCTCGGAATGAGAAAAGGGCCTGCGCGAGCAGGCCCTTTTGCATGCATGCCGGCCGCAGCCGGCAAACCATCACATCACGCCGTCGCCGGGCGGCCGCGGCTGATGGCGAAGCGGCCGGCCTTCACGATCAGGCGGAACACGAGGCGCACCAGTACCAGCGTGAGGATCGCTTCGACGAAGGTCATCACGAACGCCGGCAGTGCCGTGAAGCGTGCCGCGCGGCGGTGGAACTTGGCCACCATGCGGTCGCGGGCGATCTCGATGCTGTCGTAGAAGGTCGGCACGACCAGCAGGGTCAGCAGCGTCGACGTGATCGTACCGCCGATGATCGCGATGGCCAGCGGCTGGTAGAACTCGCCCGAGTCGCCCAGGGCCAACGCCACCGGCAGCATGCCGGCGATCAGCGCGAACGTCGTCATCAGGATCGGACGCAGGCGGGCGCGGCCGGCAGCCATCAGCGCCTCTTCGCGGTCCATGCCTTCCGCCTCGCGGGTGCGGGCGGCGTCCAGCAGCAGGATCGCGTTCTTCGCCACGAGGCCCATCAGCATGATGATGCCGATGAAGCTCATCAGGTTCAGCGTGCCGTGCGTGAGCAGCAGCGCGACGACGACGCCGATCAGCGACAGCGGCAGCGACAGCATCACGGAAAGCGGTGCCGTGAACGAGCCGAACTGCATCACCAGGATCAGGTACATGAGGCCGATACCGGACACCAGCGCGATCGTCATCTGTGTGAACACTTCCTGCTGGTCCTTGCTCTGGCCACCCAGCGACAGGCCATAGCCCGGCGGGAAGTCCATCGATTTCGCCAGCTTGAGGGCATCGTCCATGACTTCGCCGTTCGAACGGCCCTGGGCGTTGGCCGACACGCGCACGACGCGCTTGCCGTCCTTGTGCTCGATGGCGGACGGGCCCTTGCCCATCGTGATCTTGGCGATCTGGTCCAGCGGCACCATCATGTTGCTGCCGGTGACGGCGATCGGCAGGCGCTCGATGTTCTCGAGGCCCACGCGGTCTTCCGGCGCGAGGCGCACGGCCACGTCGCGGGTCTCGCCCGTCGGGTCGACCCAGTCGCCGACCTCGATGCCGGCGAACGCGACGCGCAGCGCGGTGGCGGCGTCGCCGACCGAGATGCCCATCATGTTCGACAGGCCGCGGTCGAGCTCGATCTGCAGCTCGTCCTTCGGATCCTGCTGGGACAGCGTGACGTCCACGGCGCCCGGCACCTGACGAAGTTTTTCCATGTAGGCATTGGTCAGGTCCATCAGCTTGCGCGAATCCGAGCCGGTGAACTCGATCTGCACGGGCTTGCCGTTGCCGTTCAGGTCGTCCGTGACCGTGTACTCGGCACCGACGAGGCGCGCGATCTTGTCACGCAGTTCGACAGCGATCTCGGCGGCACTGCGCTTGCGTTCGCGGCGCTTGCCGATGTCGACGTAGATGCGGCCGCCGCCCGAGTTGATCGACGCGTTCGTGTCCTTCGTCTCCGGCAGCGAGCGCGCCAGCGCGGCCGCCTCTTCCATCTTCATGCGGGCGTAACCCACCGACGACGAGGCCGGGGTACGCACTTCGATCAGCAACTGCCCGCTGTCCATCTTCGGCAGGAACGACGTGCCGCCGAACTTGCCCTGCAGGCCCAGCGCCGCGACGAGGCTCGCGACGGCGATGATGGCCATCCAGCGGCGGTGGTGCAGTGCCCAGGCGATCACGCGGCCGTAGCGGTCGGCCTGGTGGTCGAACCAGATGTTGAAGCGTGCGAGATATTTCTCGATGCCCTTCTTCGGCGCATGGTGGTGGCCCGGCGGGTCGCCCCAGTAAGCCGACAGCATCGGGTCGAGCGTGAACGAGATGAACAGCGACACGATCACGGAGCAGGCCACGGTCAGCGCGAACGGACGGAACCATTCGCCCGAGATGCCCGGCATGAAGGCGACGGGGATGAACACGGCCATGATCGAGAACGTCGTCGACGCGACGGCCATGCCGATCTCGGCGGTACCTTCGAGGGCGGCCGTACGGCGGTCGGAGCCGTTTTCCATGTGACGGACGATGTTTTCACGCACGACGATCGCGTCGTCGATCAGCACGCCGATCGCCAGCGACAGGCCCAGCAGCGTCATGAAGTTCAGCGTGAAGCCGCACAGCCAGACGGCGATGAACGCGGCCAGCACGGAGGTCGGCAGCGACAGCGCGGTGATCAGGGTGGAACGCCAGGAGTTCAGGAACGCGTACACGACGAAAATCGTCAGCACGGCGCCGAACACGAGCGATTCGATAACGTTGTTCAGGCTGTCCTGCGCGTCTTCGCCGCCGTCGTACGAGATGTCCAGCTTGGTGCCGGCCGGCAGTTCCTTGCGGATCTGCTCGATTTCGGCGCGCACCTTGTTGGCGATGCCGACGGTGGAGCCTTCGCGCGAACGCACGATCTGGATGCCGACGTTGGGCTTTCCGGTGCGCATCGACACGCTGTCGATGTCGGCGAAGCCGTCCTTGATGTCGGCCACCTGGTTCAGGCGCACGATGGTGTCGCCGTTGCGTTTCACCACAACCTGCGAGAAGTCCTCCGGACGCTCGATGCGGCCGACGAGGCGGATGCCCTTCTCGTCCAGCTCGCTACGCACCTTGCCGACCGGCGCGTTCGTGTTCTGGCGCGACAGCGCATTGGTGACGTCGCTGACCGAGACGTTGTATTCGCGCAGTTTTTCCGAATGGAGCAGCACGGACAGCTCGCGGCGCAGCGAACCGTTCACCTGCACGTTGGCCACGCCGTCGATCGCACGGAAGCGGTCGGCCAGCTGGTCTTCGGCCAGGCGCGAGATCTCGGCATGGCTCTGCGTGCTCGACGACAGGGCCAGGTTCATGATCGGCTGCGCGGACGGATCGACGCGGCGCAGCACCGGCTCGCGCATCTCGATCGGCAGCTTGTAGCGCACGGACGCGATGGCGTTGCGGACGTCGTCCGACGCCTCGATCAGGTTGCGCTTGAAGTCGAAGCGCAGCACGATCGTCGCGCTGCCCTCGTTGGCGTACGCGTTCACCTCGGTCACGCCGGTGATGGCCAGCATCTGCTTCTCGAGGCGTTCGATGAGTTCGCGTTCGGACGTCTCCGGCGACGCACCCGGATACGGGATCGTCACGACGATGATCGGAATCTCGACGTCCGGGTTCTGGTTCACGCGCAAGTGCTTGAGCGCGAGCAGGCCCATGCACATCATGCCGATGATCAGCACGAGTGTCGCGATGGGCTTCTTGACACTGAAATTGGACAGGAACATGGTGGTTAATCCCGCTTATTTACCCTGGGCCGCATTGTTGGCGGCGCTGGCGACGCGCGATGCCGCGGCCATTTCCACCTTCTGCCCATCCTTCAGGGTCGAGCCCGGGTGGCGCAGCACGGTATCGCCGGACGCCAGGCCGTTCTTGATTTCGAAATTGCCGGTGCGCGGATCGCGCGAGCCCACCGTCAGGTCGATCTTCGCCAGCTGGCCGCCCTTCACTTTCCAGGCATATGTCTTGTCGCCGGCCTTGACCATCGCGGATTCCGGCAAGGTGATCGCGTCGGACAGCTCGGCGTCGATGCGGCCCTCGGCATACAGGCCGGCCACGCGCGGACGCGCCTCGTTACTGAAGCCGACGAGCACCTCGACCTGGCGGGTGATGTCGTTCGCGGACGGGTCGATGCGCTTGACGATGCCGGTGAACTTTTGCTCGCCGTAACCATTGACGCGGAAGAAGACCGGCTGGCCGACCTTGACGGCGGCGATCTTGTCGGCCGACACGCGGCCTTCGAAGCGCATGCTCGTCGGATCGATCACCTTCAGCAATTCCTTGCCGATGGCGGCCGTGTCGCCGGGGGAGACTTTACGGTCGGAGACGATGCCGTCGAACGGCGCGCGCACGACGGTGCGGGTCACCTGCTGCTGGGCGGCCACGAGGCGCGCCTTCGCGGCCGACAATTCGCTCTGGGCGCTGTTGCGGCGCACTTCGGCGTCGTCCAGCGCCTGGGCGGACGTCATGCCGGACGCGCGCAGCGTCTTCAGGCGCTCGAGGGCGCGGTTGGACTGCTCCAGGGCCTGGGTGGCGGCGCGCTGGGCTTCCTGGGCGGACATCAGGCTGTCGCGGATCGACGTCTCGTCCAGCTTGACGAGCACGTCACCCTTCTTGACCGGGTCGCCGTTCTCTTTCAGGACCTGCAGCACGATGGCGGACACTTCCGCGCGCAGGTCGGCCTTGCGTTCCGGCTGGATCGAGCCCGTGATCACCGGGCCGTTCGCGAGCGCACTGCTCTGCACGGTCAGGACATCCTCGGGGGCGACGAGCAGCTGGACGGCCTTGCCATCCTTCTGCTTGGCATCCGCCTGCGCGTTGGCGGCGTCGGGCTTGGCAGGGTCCTTGTCGTGTTTGCCGCACGCACTGAGTGCGGAAGCAATGGCAAGGAAGATTATAGTTTTGCGCAGCATTTCTTGGTTCCCCCGAGGATGGACTCGTTACCTGTAAAAATAAGAATATAAAAGGCCAGCGCGCAGTATCGAATAGGCGGTCTTGACCGTCAATTGACGTTTCGGCAAAGCGCGGTTTTGGTGGGATGAACTGCAGATAGGCGGGATGAAATGCGTTTGGCCGAGGTTGAATTGCGCGAAAAAAGGGACAACGCGCGGACAGGCGGCGGACAGGGCGGACGTCCGCCACCTGGTAACGGCTTACTGGACGAGCAGGCGATAGACCAGGTTCCCCATCAATATCCCGGTCACGATCCCGCCGCCGATTTCGACGAGCGTATGGCCCATCCGCTCGCGCAGGGTTGTGTGGCCGGCTTGTCCCGCGGCCAGGCGGTTGATGGCGGCGGCCTGGCGGCCGACGTGCTGGCGCAGGCTGTTGGCGTCGATCATCACGATGAAGCACAGGGTGACGGCCACGCCGAACGCCGGATGGCCGATGCCCTCGCGCAGGGCGATCAGCGTCGCCATGCTGGTGACGGTGGCGCTGTGGTTGCTCGGAAAGCCGCCATTGCCGACCAGGTTGAACGCCCAGCGCCCCTGGCGCGCACTGTTGATGAGGAATTTGATCGGGCCGACCACGAGCCAGGTCAGCACCGGGGTGACCAGATAAGAGACATCCATGTGAAATCCATTCAAGGGGAAACGGGAGGCATGACGCCGGGCGGCATTATGGCAGATGCGATGTCACGTGAGCAATTCGCGCTGTGGCGATCGATGCGCCCGCCAAAGTGGGAAACGGGGTAAGATGCGCAGCGTGGTCATTCAGACAATGCGCATACAAGAACTGGAGAAGTAGATGCAACATTTCAGGCTGTCGTTCGTCGTCACCGCCATCCTGCTGGGACTGGCCGGCTGGTGGGGCTTTTCCCACGGTGGCACCGCCGGCCTCCTGCAAGCGCTGTGGATCGCGGCCGTGCTGGGCGTGCTCGAGATCTCGCTGTCGTTCGACAACGCCGTCGTCAACGCGTCCGTCCTGCGCAACTGGAACGCGTTCTGGCAAAAGCTGTTCCTCACGGTCGGCATCATCGTCGCCGTGTTCGGCATGCGCCTGCTGTTTCCCCTTCTCATCGTGTCGGTGGCGACGGGCCTGGGCCTGATCGACGTCTGGCACATGGCCGTCAACAACCCGGACGAGTACGCCCGCAACCTGACGTCGCGCCATGCCGAAGTGGCCGCGTTCGGCGGCGCATTCCTGTTGCTGGTCTTCCTCAACTTCCTGTTCGACGAGGAAAAGGAACTCCACTGGCTGGGCTGGATCGAAGAAAAGGTCGGCAAGTACGGCTCGGAAGGCCTCGCCATCCTGCTCACCCTGCTGGCCGTGTTCGGCTGCATGAGCCTCGTGCCGCAGGACCGCAAGCTGTCCACGCTCATCGCGGGCGTCGTCGGCGTGCTCGTGTACGTGGGCGTGAACTGGTTTTCCGGCCTGCTGGAGGAAGAGGAATCCGATCCGGCCGTGGGCAAGCTGATCTCGCAGGGCAGCATCGGCGGCTTTTTATACCTGGAAGTGCTGGACGCGTCGTTCAGCTTCGACGGCGTGATCGGCGCGTTCGCGATCACGAACGACGTCGTCGTGATCATGCTGGGCCTGGCCATCGGCGCCATGTTCGTGCGGTCGCTGACCGTGTTCCTCGTGCACAAGGGCACGCTCGAAGAATTCGTCTTCCTCGAACACGGCGCGCACTACGCGATCGGCATCCTGGCCCTGATCATGTTCGCCAGCGTCGAGTACGAAATTCCCGAATGGTTCACCGGCCTGTCCGGCGTGGCCTTCATCCTGGTATCGCTGTGGTCGTCGATCCGCTACAAGAAGCGCGAGCAGCTCGAGTCGGCGACCTGAAAAACCATAGTCCGTAGTCATATCATCAGAAAGGAAGCAAGATGGCGATCAGTTTGCAGAAAGGCGGCAACGTCAACCTGTCCAAGGAAGATCCGAACCTGAAAAAGGTCATCATCGGCCTCGGCTGGGACCCGCGCGCCACCGACGGCGCCACCTTCGACCTCGACGGCAGCGCCTTCCTGCTGCGCGGCGACGGCAAGGTGCGCGGCGATGCCGACTTCATCTTCTACAACAACCTGCAGTCCAGCGACGGTTCCGTCAAGCACACGGGCGACAACCGCACGGGCCAGGGCGAAGGCGACGACGAACGTGTCCTCGTCGACCTGACGCGGGTGCCGCCGGACGTCGAAAAAATCGCGTTCGCCGTCACCATCCACGAAGCCGACCAGCGCCGCCAGAACTTCGGCATGGTCGCACGCGCCTTCATCCGCTGCCTGAACGCGGACGGCGAGCGCGAGATCGCCCGCTACGACCTGTCGGAAGACAGCTCGACGGAGACGGCGATGATCTTCGGCGAACTGTACCGCTATGGCAACGAGTGGAAATTCCGCGCCGTGGGCCAGGGTTACAACGGCGGCCTTGGCCCCCTCGCCCGCTCGTTCGGGGTGAACGTCTAAGACTGGCCTAATTGACAATTCCGGCGCCCATGTCAGAATGGGCGCGCCTTGTCACGCCCGTGACCTTAATCCCATACACGACCATGCCCAAGACCCTGCCGCGCCGCGCCATCGCCATCCTCGCCTCCGTCATCGTTGCCGCCGTGGCGTTGTTCGCCCTGTACACGTGGATCGTGTTGAACTGGTCGTATTCGGAAGGCGAACGGGCCGGCTACCTGCAGAAACTGTCGCGCAAGGGCTGGCTGTGCAAGACGTGGGAAGGCGAGATCCTGCTGTCCAGCATGCCCGGCGCGATCCCCGAGCGCTTCAATTTCACCGTGCGCGACGAGAACGTCGTGCGCCAGCTGCAGGCCGCCATGGGCCAGCGCGTGCAGCTGACCTATTCGCAGCACATCGGCATCCCGACCTCGTGCTTCGGTGAGACGGAATACTTCGTCGACAAGGCCGTCGTCGGCGGATCGAACCCGGTGGCGCCCAGCAATATGTGACGCGCTGTTGCGTCGCTTTTGTTAAAGAAATGTTATACGCAAACATTTCTGTTGCCGGGCAAGAGGTCCCTACCCTACACTCTCCTGAGCGAGCAATACAACAGGAGACATCATGCAACAAAACCCCATCCGCAAAATCGTCATCGTGGGGGGCGGCACCGCCGGCTGGATGACCGCGGCACCGCTGGCCCTGCGTCTCGGCCAGCGCTGCGAGATCGTACTGGTGGAGTCGCCGGACATCGGCACGATCGGCGTGGGCGAAGCGACGCTGCCGACGATCCGCTACTATAACGCCGCCCTCCAGCTGGACCACGCGGACTTCATCAAGAAGACCCAGGCCAGCTTCAAGCTCGGCATCGAATTCAAGGACTGGGGTCACCTCGGGAACCGCTTCTTCCACGGCTTCGGCGACTTCGGCCCGCCCATCAACGGCATCCAGGCGCACCATTACTGGCTGCGCCTCGCGCGCTCCTTCGACCACATGCCGGCCCTGGAAAACTGGTCGATGGCGTCGGTCATGGCGCGCGAGAACAAGTTCACGATGCCGAACGACTCGCAGCCGGGCGCCACGGACGCCTATTCGTTCGGCTACCATTTCGACGCCGGCCTGTACGCCGCCTTCCTGCGCGACTACGCGATGGCGCGCGGCGCGAAGCGCGTCGAAGGCACGATCACCACTGTCGAGCAGCACCCGGAGACGGGCTTCGTCACGGCCGTGCGCCTGGCCGACGGCCGCACGCTCGACGGCGACCTGTTCATCGACTGCTCGGGCTTCCGCGGCCTGCTGATCGAAGGCGCGCTGAAGGCCGGGTACGACGACTGGAGCGAGCACCTGCCCTGCAACAGCGCCCTCGCCGTCCCATGCGCGCGCGTCGAACCGCTCACGCCCTATACCCGGTCGACGGCCAAGGACGCGGGCTGGCTGTGGCGCATTCCGCTGCAGCACCGCACCGGCAACGGCCACGTGTACAGCAACGCGTTCACGACGGACGACAAGGCGCGCCAGGACCTGCTCGATGGCCTCGACGGCGCCGCGCTGGACGAGCCGCGCCAGCTGCGCTTCGTCACCGGCAAGCGCAAGAAATCGTGGGTCAAGAACGTCGTGGCGATCGGGCTGTCGGCCGGCTTCGTGGAACCGCTGGAATCGACCAGCATCAGCCTGATCGAAACGGCCGTCGGCACCCTGATCGAACAGTTCCCGGACCGCGATTTCCGTCCCGAACTGGCGGATGAATTCAACCGGATCATCGGCAGCCGCTACGAGTCGATCCGCGACTTCATCGTCATGCACTACAAGCTGACGAAGCGCGACGACACCGAATTCTGGCGCTATTGCGCGAACATGGCCATCCCCGATTCGCTCGCGCACCAGATCGAGCTGTTCCGCGAAACGGGCCGCGTCGCGATCCTCGACCGCGACAGTTTTCTGCTCCCCTCGTTCGTCGCGATGCTGGTCGGCCTCGGTGTCGAGCCGAAACGCTACGATCCGTTCGCGGACGACGTCGACATGCGCCAGCTGCATGGCCACTTCGCCGGCCTGCGCGACCTGATCGCGCAGACGGTGGCCAAGTTGCCGGGGCACGGGGCGTTCCTGGAGAAGAACGCGAAAGCGCCGCCGGTGGGCAAGGCGGCGTAACCGCCCCGCCGCTTATTCGTGATCGCGGTCGGCGCGCTGTTTGGCCACCGCGTCCGCGAGCCGCAGCGCCGCCTGCACTTTGGAGGGCTGCTGCGAGAAGCGGCCCAGCACCTCGCGCGCGAGGTCTTCCGATTCGGCGCGCTGCTTGGCTTCGGCCTGGCGCGCCTCGATCTGTTCGCGCAGCGCGGCCAGTTCCGCCACCTGCTCTTCCTGGCGCACGGATTCCAGTTCGACGAGACGCCTCTTCGCCTCCGCCATCTCCTGCGTGGCGAGCGCCGTCTTGCGCTGCATTTCGGCCGCCAGCTGGGCGTTCGCGAGCAGTGCGCGCTGGGCGTCGCGCTTGTCGACCGCAGCCTGGGCCACGGCCTGCTCGGCCGCCTCGCGCATTTTCGCCAGCTGCGCGCGTTCCGCTTCCGCCGCGGCGCGGGCTTCCGCCGCCGTCACCGCGGCGCGCTCGGACGCCATGCGGGCGGCCGCCGCTTCATTGGCGCGCACGTCGGCGGCCGTCTGCTGCTGTTGCGACGACAGTTTTTGTTCCAGCAGCAGCAAGGCGTCGTGGGCGGCATCGGCCGCCGCGCGTTCGGCCGCCAGCAATTCTTCCGTTAAAGCCTGCTGGCGCCGTTCGTGGGCCGCGCGGTCGGCCTGCGCCTGCGCCAGTTCGGCCGCGCGCGCGGCCTGTTCGCGCTGGGCGTCGGCGATCGCCTGCTCGTGTTCGGCCTGGCGTGCCGCGTGTTCCGCGATCGCGCGCTGGGCATCGAGCGCGGCCTGGCGCTCGGCGGCGGCGCGCTGCTCGCTCCCGGCCTGCGCGGCCAGCAGCGCCGCGTGCTCCTGTTCCGCGGCCGCGCGGCGCGCGTCGAATTCGGCCTGCTGCGCGGTCAACGCATCGCGCTGGGCCTGCAGCCGGGTCGCGTGCTCCTGTTCGGCCGCGGCGATCTCGCGCTGCTGGGCATCGAGCCGTTCGGCCAATTGAATCGTTTGCGCCTGTTCCGCGGCGGCGCGCGCTTCGGCCGCGGCGGCCAGCGCGCGTTCCGCCTCGATGCGGGCCTGCTGGCGCGCCAGCGCCTCCTGCTCCGCCTGCACGCGCGCCTGCTCGGCGTCCGCCAGTGCCTGCGCCTGCGCGGCGCGTTCCTCCGCCAGCCGCGCCGCTTCGCGCTCGTGTTCGACCCGCTGCGCCTCCGCAGCCAGTTCCGCCTCGAGCGCCGCATTCTGCGCGGCGCGCGCGGCGGCTGCCGCTTCGCTCAGGGCGGCGCGCTCCTCGGCCAGCTGGCGCTCGCGCTGCTGGGTGTCCAGGTCGCGCTGCGCCGCTTCCTGCGCCACGCGGTCCGCCTCCATCCGCAGGCGCGCCTGTTCGGTGGCCTCGCGTTCGGCGTCCAGGCGGGCCTGGCTCTGCTGGGACTCTTCCTCTTCCGCCGCGGCGCGGGCCAGGGCCACGTCGCGCAGCTTGCGGTCGGCTTCGATGCGGGCTTCCGTCGCGGCCAGGATGCGGGATTCCGCTTCGCGCCGCGCGGCGGCGGCGTCGGCCGCCATCTGCTCCAGGCGTTCGCGGTGGATGGCGGCGTCGCGCAATTCCTTTTCCGTCTGCAGGCGCATGCGCAGCGATTGCGCTGCCGTGCGTTCCGATTCCACCTGGGCCAGCGCGATGGCTTCCCGTTCCTGTTCGATGTGCGCGAGGGCGCGGGCTTCCTCGAGCGCGCGCGCCTCCGCGGATGCGCGGGCGAAGGCAGAAGCCAATGCCACCTGGTCCGCCCGTTCGCGCTGCTGCGCCAGTTCCAGCGCCTCGGCTTCGGCCTGCGCGAGCTTTTCCGCCGTCTGGCGCGCGGCCCGCTCGGCCCGTTCGCGCTCGCGCGCGAGGATCGCCACGCGGGCGTCGGCGCTGGCGCTGTGATGCACTTCCTCGCGCGCCGCGTGCACGGCCGCCACCCGTTCGGCCGCCTGCAGGCGCGCCTGCTCGGCGTGGATGGCGAGATCGTCGGCGTCGCGCTGGGCGCGGGCGGCGATCTCGGTATCGATGCGCGCCTGTTCCGCCGCGCGCTTGCGGGCGTCTTCCTCGGCGCGGGCGCGGGCTTCGGCCGCGATGCGGATCTGCGTGTCGGATTCGACGCGGGCGCGCAGCCCCGCCGTCTCCTGGCGGATCGCTTCCAGGCGCTCGGCGGCAGCCTTCGCGGCGGCGCGCAAGGTCTCGATACGGTCACGGTTCGCCTCGATCGCCTCTTCCGACGCCTGTGCGTTCGCGAGGGCAGCGGCCGCCGCTTCGGCGTCGATCGCGGCACGCTCCTCGGCCAGGCTGCGCGCACGGGCTTCCGCGTGGGCGCGGTTCTCGGCCGCCACGGCCGCCTTCGCCTCCGCCTCCACGCGCGCGATGCCTTCCTTGATCGCGCGCTGCTCCAGATGCTCGCGCTGCGGCTCGACCTGCGGCGCCGCGTGGTCCTGCGCGGCGGGCATCAGGTCGATCGTGAAGTCGGCGTCGTCTTTCTGTGCGGATGGATCGGTGCGGTCGGCGTCGGTCATGGGTGGCTCGTCAGGTGGCGTGCGGACCGGACGGGTCCGCGTCTAGATTATGCGGCATGGTTCTGTTTCGTGTCACGCCAAGCTGAATCGTAAAACTACGTCAATTCGAGCGTTAGACGGGGAACAAAGGCGGCTCGTCCATCAGGGCCACCTGCTCGCGCAATTCCAGGATGCGGTCCTGCCAGTAACGCTGGGTATTAAACCAGGGAAATGCCGCGGGGAATGCCGGATCGTCCCAGCGCATCGCCAGCCACGCCGAATAATGGATCAGCCGCAAGGTGCGCAGCGCCTCGACGAGGTACAGCTGGCGCGGATCGAATTCGCAGAAATCCTCGTAGCCGGCCAGCACGTCGGCCAACTGGCCCACCATCTCGTGGCGCTCGCCCGACAGCAGCATCCAGAGGTCTTGCACGGCCGGCCCCATGCGGCTGTCGTCGAAGTCGACGAAGTGCGGCCCGTCGCCCGTCCACAGCACGTTGCCCGCGTGGCAGTCGCCATGCAGGCGCAGCAGGGAGAGCTCGCCGGCGCGGTCGTAGCAGCGGGCGACGCCGTCCAGGGCCTGGTCGAGCACGCTCGTGTACGCCGTCAGCAATTCCGGCGGGATGAAGCCGTGGCCGATCAGCCAGGCGCGCGGCTCCCTGCCGAACGTGTCGAGGTCGAGCCGGGGCCGCTCCGCGAACGGCTTCACGGCGCCCACGGCGTGGATGCGGCCGATGAAGCGACCTATCCACTCCAGGGTGGACGGGTCGGACAGCTCCGGTGCGCGGCCGCCCCGGCTGGGGAACACGGCGAAACGGAAGCCGCCGTGCTCGTGCAGGGTGCGGCCTTCGAGGACTTGGGCCGGTACGACCGGGACTTCCTGGTCGGCCAGTTCCTGCACGAACGCGTGCTCTTCGAGGATGGCGGCGTCGCTCCAGCGTCCGGGCCGATAAAACTTCACGACGACGGGCTGGCCTTCTTCGCGGCCCACGCGGTACACGCGGTTTTCGTAACTGTTCAGTGCGAGCAGGCGGCCGTCGCCGCGCAGACCGACGCTGTCGACGGCATCCAGCACCATCGCCGGATCGAGTCGAGAGAAAGGATGGCTATTCATTCTCCCATTGTAAGGTTTTCGCCGCCCAGAGGGGCGGAAGGGTTACACTGGCGCCTTCAACGCAAGGAACCGCAACAATGCAACTCGACCAGCCCCTCTCCGAAAAAGAATTCGACGACCTCGACAACTTCCTCCTGTCCGATCGCTGCTCCGACGACGCGATGACGATGGACACGCTGCACGGCTACCTGACCGCCATCGCGATCGGTCCGGAAACCATCATGCCGGCCGAATGGCTGCCGCGCGTGTGGGGCGAGGAAGGCGCCGTGCCCAAGTGGAAGAACCCGAAGGAAGAAGAACGCATCGTCAACCTGATCATGCGCTTCATGAACGAGGTGCTCGTCACCTTCGAGGTCGCGCCGAAGGAATTCGAGCCGCTGTACGTCGAACACGACATCGGCGGCGAGACGCTGATCGACGCCGAGGCCTGGTGCTGGGGTTTCTGGGAAGGCATGGAACTGCGCCCCGGCTCGTGGGAAGAAATCTGGGACTCTGAAGCCGGCCCGCTGATGCGCCCGATCTACCTGCTGGGCGCCGACGAGATCGACGAAAGCGAGCTGGCGGAAGTCGAAGACCCGAAGAAAGCGCACAAGCTGGCGCTGGAGATCGAGGCCAACCTGCCGGGCATCCACCGCTTCTGGCTGCCGCGCCGCAAGGCCGCGGTCGAGACGGTGCGCCGCGAGGAGCCGAAGGTCGGCCGCAACGACGATTGCCCGTGCGGCAGTGGCAAGAAATACAAGAAGTGCTGCGGGGCCAATCAGGACTGACCCCGGCCGTCAGGCCGCTTCGGCGAGGCGGCTCTCGAACAGCGCCGCCAGCAGATCCGACTGGCTCACGATCCCGAGAAACACCGCCCGCTCGTCCACCACGGGAATGTGGTGCAGCCCGCCGTTGCTCATCAGCGGCACGAGCGTGGCGATCGGTTCGTCCCTGCTGACGACGGCAACCTTCGTCGACATCAGCTCCCCCACCGTCCCCGCCCGCTCCGGCCGCACGCCCAGCACGTGGGCGAACAGGCCGCGCAGGCGTTCGCCCACGGTCTGGTAATCGTCCAGGCCCGCGTGGTGCAGGAAATCGCCCTGCCCGATGATGCCGGCCACGCGATGCGACGCGTCCAGCACCGGCAGTGCGTGCAGGTTGTGGTGGCGCAGCAGGCGCCACGCTTCGGAAAGCGGCATGTTCGGCGTGGCCGTCACGACGTCCTTCGACATGATCGCGCCGCAGTTCACCGTGCCGAACCGGCGCGCGTAGGCGCGCTGCTCCGTCTGCAGCAGGATGTCTTCCAGGTCGTCGCGGCTGACGTCCAGCACCTGGCCGTAGCGGGCCAGCACGGCGTCGAGGTCCTCGGCCGTGAAGCCCAGGCGCGCCATCGGCGCCGGGTCGCGCGTCGCATGTGCCGCCTGCTGGGCCGTGCGCAGCGCGGATTTCTGGTTGTGCGGATAGCGCCGGCCCGTCAGGTTGTTGAAGACGAGCGCCGCCACCACGATCAGCGTGGAGTTCAGGCACACGGGCAGGAACGCGAACTTGAAGCCGGCCGCATGGATGGCCGGACCGCCGAGGACGGCCGTCAACGCCACCGCGCCGCTGGGCGGGTGCAGGCAGCGCAGCAGGAACATCACGAAGATCGCGCAGGCGCCGGCCATTGGGGCCGCCAGGGCCGGGTTGTGGATGGCCTTTGAGCAAATGATGCCGATCAGTGCGGAAACCGTATTCCCCCCGATCACCGACCACGGCTGGGCCAGCGGACTGGCCGGCACGCAGAACAGCAGCACGGCCGATGCGCCCATCGGCGCGACCAGGGCCAGCGGCACGATGCCGGAACCCGCCGTCAGCATGTCGCTGAGGATCGCCGTCACGAACAACCCCACGAGGGCCCCTGCCACCGCGCGCATGCGTTCCCCGCGCGGCACCGTATTCGGTTGCGGTACGAACGAGCGCAACCATTCCAGACTGTGTTCCAGCATCATTCCTGTCGATTGTAAAAAAGCGGCAACGCCGGGGCGTCGCAAAAATGTATCACGTTATGATATATTATTTGGTTCCCAAAGCCAACGCCCACGCACGTACCAGCCTGTGAAAGACCAACCCTCCCCGCTGTCCAAGACGGATTTCGCCGCATTGTCGGAATTCCGCTACCAGATGCGGCGCTATGAGCGCTTCTCCGAAAACGCCGTGCAGGCGGCCGGCATCACGCCGCTGCAATACCTGCTCCTGCTGCACATCAAGGGTTTTCCCGGACGCGAATGGGCCACCGTCGGCGAACTGGCCGAACGCCTGCAAGCCAAGCAGCACGGCGTCGTCGCGCTCGTCACGCGCTGCGAGGCAGGCGAGCTGGTCGCCCGCCGCCCGAATGCCGACGACCGGCGCCGGGTGGAAGTGCACCTGCTGCCCAAGGGCGAAGCGCTGTTGACGCGGCTGGCCGCCGTCCACCGCGCCGAGCTGCGCGCCCTGCAGGGCGTCTTTACCGTTCCCAATCTTGCATAAGAAAATGAAAACTTCCACGCACCCTTCCACACCGCGACGCGATTTTTCAGGCGACGTCCGCCTGCTGCGCATCGCCGCCCTCGCCGCCGTCATCGGCGCGCTCAGCACGGTCGCCGCGCGCGTCCTGCTGGCCATGATCCGGTTCTTCACGGACCTGTTCTTTTACGGAAAATTCTCGTTCGCCGAGCTGTCCCCGGCCGACAATACGCTGGGGCCGTGGGTCATCGGCATCCCCGTGCTCGGCGGCCTGATCATCGGCCTGATCGCCCGCTACGGCACCGAGGCGATCCGCGGCCACGGCATTCCGGAGGCGATCGAGGCGATCCTGTTCAAGCGCAGCGCGATGTCGCCGAAGGTGGCCGTGCTGAAGCCGCTGTCGTCCGGCATCGCGATCGGCAGCGGCGGCCCGTTCGGCGCGGAAGGCCCGATCATCATGACGGGCGGCGCGATCGGCTCGCTGATCGCCCAGTACTTCCACCTGACGGGCGGCGAGCGCAAATCGCTGCTCGTGGCCGGCGCCGTGTCCGGCATGACCGCCGTGTTCGGCACACCGGTGGCCGCCGTGCTGATGGCCGTCGAGCTGCTGCTGTTCGAACTGCGTCCGCGCAGCCTGCTGCCGGTCGCGACCGCGTGCGCCGTCGCCGGCTTCCTGCGTCCGCTCGCCATCGGCGCCGGTGCGCTGTTCCCGGTGGAGACGGCGCCCGTCGCGCCGATCGCCCTCTTCTCCTGCCTGCTCGCCGGCATCGCATGCGGCGCGCTTGCGTGGCTGATGTCGACGGCGCTGTACCGCGTCGAAGACGCCTTCCACCGCCTGCCGATCCACTGGATGTGGTGGCCCGCGCTGGGCGGTCTCGCGGTCGGCATCGGCGGTTATTTCGAACCGCGCGCGCTGGGCGTCGGGTACGACGTCATCGGCGATCTCTTGCACAACCACATGGTCGTCAGCGCCATCGTCGGGCTGCTCGCGGTGAAACTCGTGATCTGGCTGATCGCGCTCGGTTCCGGCACGTCCGGCGGCGTGCTGGCTCCGCTGCTGATGCTCGGCGCCGGCCTCGGCGCGCTGCTGGGCCCTTACCTGCCGGGCGCCGATCCCGCGCTGTGGCCGCTCGTGTTCATGGCCGCGACGCTGGGCGGCATGATGCGCGCGCCCGTGATGGCCGTCGTGTTCGCATTCGAACTCACGCACGACGCCAACGCCCTGCTGCCGCTGCTGGCCGCCGCGGCCGGCGCCTACGGCTTCACGGTCCTGACGATGGGCCGCTCGATCCTGACGGAGAAGATCGCCCGCCGCGGCCATCACATCTACCGCGAATACGGCATCGATCCGCTCGAGCGCCACAGCGTGACCGAGGTGATGAGCACGGAGGTGCACCACATCGACGCGAACGCCACCATCGGCGACGTGCTGGCCACGCATTTCGGTGCGGCCCAGAAGCACCGCGGCTACCCGGTCACGCGCGACGGGCTCGTCGTCGGCATGGTCGAGCGCGACACGCTGAACGGCCACCCGCCGACGATGCACGTCGGCGACCTGTTCGGCGCCAACCCGCCGCTCGTCGCGCTGCCCGGCGAAACCTGCCGCGCCGTGGCGACACGCCTGGCCGTGCACGGCATCGAGCGCCTGCCGGTCGTCGCGCAGACGGGGCATGCGCAATTGCTGGGCGTCGTCAGTCGCAGCGACCTGATCAAGGCGACCGCCACGCTGCACGACGAGGAACACGAGCGCCGTACGCTACGTACGTTGCCTCTTGTGCGCCGACCTTGAGAAAGGGCAAGCAGGGTCCAGCGAGTTACTGAACAATCATGTACGATAAGCAACCCGCGTTCGCGCGTTGTGTCACTTAGAGAGGATAAGAACATGATCAAAGCACTCAAGCACACCCTGCTCGCCGCCGCCCTCGCCGCAGCAACCCTTGGCGCCCAGGCCGCCGCTCCGATGGTCAAGACGCCGGCCCCCGGCTTCTTCCGCGTGATGCTGGGCGACGTCGAGATCACGCCGGTCAGCGACGGCACGTTCGACCTGCCGATGGACCAGTTCATGCACCAGAAGCCGGAACTGACGCGCGCCGCCATCGCGAAGAACTTCCTGAAACTGCCCGTGGAGACCTCGGACAACGCCTTCCTGATCAACACCGGCAGCAAGCTGGTGCTGGTCGACACGGGCGCCGGCGCCCTGATGGGCCCGACCGTGGGCAAGTTCGTCAACAACCTGAAGGCGGCCGGTTACAAGCCGGAGCAGGTCGACGAGATCTACATCACGCACATGCACGGCGACCACGTCGGCGGCCTCGTCAACAACGGCCAGCGCGTGTTCCCGAACGCCGTCGTGCGCGCGGGCAAGGCCGATGCCGACTACTGGCTGAGCCAGGCGAACATGGACAAGGCCCCGGCCGACAAGAAGGATTTCTTCAAGGGCGCGATGGCCTCCATCAACCCGTACATCCAGGCCGGCAAGTTCAAGCCCATCGAGAAGGATGGCGAACTGGTTCCGGGCGTCTCCGCCCTGGCCGAGCACGGCCATACGCCGGGCCACACGGTCTACGCGGTGGAAAGCCGTGGCCAGAAGCTCGTGCTGATCGGCGACCTGATCCACCTGGCGGCCGTCCAGTTCGACAATCCGCAGGTGACGATCGCTTTCGACAGCGACGAAAAGGCGGCCGCCGCCGCGCGCAAGAAGGTCTTCGACGACGCGGCCAAGAACGGCTGGCTCGTGGGTGGCGCGCACCTGCAGTTCCCGGGCCTCGGCCACCTGCAGACGCAGGGCAAGGGGTATCGCTGGGTGCCGGTCAACTATACCCAGATGCGTTAACGTTCCGCCTCGATCCCCGCCAGCAACCCCGCCAGCTCGTCCATGTCGACCGGTTTCACGAGGTGGTGGTCGAATCCCGCCTCGAACGCCGCCCGGCGGTCCTGTTCCTGGCCGTACCCCGTGACGGCCACCAGCACGATGGCCCCCGTCTGCGCATCCGCGCGCAGGCGGCGGGCCAGTTCGTTGCCATCCATCTCCGGCAAGCCGATGTCCAGCAGCGCCACGTCCGGCCGCAGTTGCCGCGCCCGCTCCAGTGCGCGGTGCGACTCGTGTTCGACGTCGACCAGGTAGCCGCACGCTTCCAGCAGCATGCCCAGCGTGGCCGCCGCGTCGACGTTGTCGTCGACCACGAGCACGCGCAGCGGGCGGCGCGCACCACCCACCGTGCCGCCGGCGCCGGCTTCAGGCGGCGCCGGGCGCGCCGCCGATTCCATCAGCGGCAGCGCCACCTCGAAGGTACTGCCCCGCCCCAGCCCCGGGCTCGTGCAGGCGACGGCCCCGCCGTGCAGCTCGACGAGGTTCTTGACGAGCGCGAGGCCGAGTCCCAGCCCGCCCTGCGCGCGGTCGACCGAGCGCTCGCCCTGCGTGAACAGGTCGAACACGTGGCCCGTCAGTTCCGGCTCCATGCCGATGCCCTCGTCTCGCACCGTCAGCAGCAGGCGCCCGCGCGCGCCGTCGACCGTGGCGGCGACGTCGATGCGGCGGTCTTCCGGCGTGTACTTGGCCGCGTTGTTGAGCAGGTTGGCGAGCACCTGCACGAGGCGCGCCTTGTCGCCCAGCACCATCGCATCCGGGTCGGCGATGGCGACGGCGAGGTGCTGGCGGCGCGCCTCGAACATGGGGCGCACCTGCTCGATGGCCTCGTCGACGATGGTGCGGGCCGCCACCGGCGCGCGCGCGAGCGTCACGAGGCCGCGCGTGACGCGCGAGACGTCGAGCAGGTCGTCCACGAGACTCGTCATGTGGCGCACCTGGCGGCCGATGATCGCGCTGCTCTGGCGGACCCGGGTTTCGTCCAGGCGGCCGATGCGCAGCAGGTCCGCGGCGGCGCTGATCGGCGCCAGCGGATTCCTCAGTTCGTGCGCCAGCATCGCGAGGAATTCGTCCTTGCGCCGGTCGGCGGCACGCAGCTTGTCCTCGGCTGCCTTTCTCTTCGTGATGTCGCGGAAGAACGACACGAGGCCGCCATCGGCCGTCGGGTAGGCGCGCACCTCGCACCAGATCTCGACGCCGTCCGGCATGCGCTGGCGGTACTCCGCGGTGCCCGCCGCGCGGTCGCGCATCACGCGGCGGTACATGCGGCCCGCGTCGCTGTCGATGGCTTCCGGCCAGACGTCCCAGTGGTTGCGCCCGATGATGCCATCCGGGTCCATGTGCGCGATGCGCAGGCCGGCGGGGTTCATCTGCAGGACGGTCCAGTCGCGGTCGAGCAGCATGAAGCCTTCCGCGATCGTGTCGAGGATCGTGCGGCTGCGGTCGCGCTCCGCGCGCAGCGTGCCCTGCACGCGGGCCAGGTCGACGGCGGCCCGGATGCGCTCGGCCGTGCCGCGCGCCAGCGCCGCCTCGGCGTCGGTCCAGGGGTGCGGCCGGTCCAGGCCGAGCAGCAGGAACGCCTGCAGCCGCCCACCCTTGCGCAGCGGGATGGCGAGGCAGGCCTGGATGTCCATGGCGAGATACGTGCCCTGGCGGGCGGCCGCGCGCGGGTCGGTGCGGACGTCGGCCAGCCGCACGATCTCGCCGGCGCGGCCCGCCTGCCCCAGGCCGGGGCCGAAGGCATCCGTGGAAAACGTGTGGCCGGCCACGCTGGCGAGCCCGGGCCGGTTCCAGTCGCGCGCCACGTCGAGCGTATCGAGCGCCTCGTCGATTTCGCCGTACAGCACGCGCGCCATGCCCAGCTCCAGCCCCAGCAAGGTGCAGCCGGTGCGGATGGCTTCCTCGGCGGACGCCAGCGGGCGCAGCGCGTCCGCCACCGCCAGTTCGAACGCGGCGCGGCGCTCGGCCTGCACGCGGTTCGTCGTCTCGATGACGGTGCAATACACGCCGGCCACGCGGCCGTGGCTGTCGTGCAGGGGCGAATACGAGAACGTGAACCAGGTCTGCTCGCGAAAGCCATGGCGCTCCATCGTGAGCGGCAGGTCTTCGAAATACGCGGACTTGTTCGAGAGCGCGCGGTCGACGAGCGGCACGAGGTCGGGCCAGATCTCGGCCCAGACGTGCTGGAACGGCGCGCCGAACGCGGCCGGGTGCTTGGCGCCGAGGATCGTGGCGTAGGCGTCGTTGTACAGGAAGCGCAGTTCCGGTCCCCAGGCGACGAACATCGGGAACGCGGAGCTGACGGTCATCGACACTGCGGTGGCCAGTTCGGGCGGCCAGTCTGCCGGCGGCCCGAGCGGCGACGCGCTCCAGTCGTGCTCCCGCAGGAGACGCCGGACGTCGCTCTCTCCGCCGAGGGAGGCGGTGGTACGCAGAATGTCAGCCATGGACAAATTCTCGCATACCTGGTGGCGGGGCCCATGCACGATTGCAACTTCGTGTCCGAGCCCGCCTGCGGCTTTTTACAGTTTAATGAAGTGCTCGCGGTAGTAGCGCAGCTCTTCGATCGATTCGAGGATGTCCGCCAGCGCCGTGTGCTTCTGCGCCTTCTTGAAACCGGACGCCAGTTCCGGCTTCCAGCGGCGGCACAGTTCCTTCAGCGTGGACACGTCCAGGTTGCGGTAGTGGAAGAACGCTTCCAGCTTCGGCATGCCGCGCGCCATGAAGCGGCGGTCCTGGCAGATCGAGTTGCCGCACATCGGCGATTTATTGGCCGGCACCCACTGTTTCAGGAAGGCGATCAGCTGTTCCTCGGCCTGGGCTTCGTCGATGGTCGAGGCCTTGACGCGGTCGATCAGGCCCGAGCGGCCGTGCGTGCCCTTGTTCCAGGCATCCATCTTGTCCAGCGTCGCGTCGCTCTGGTGGACGGCGATCACGGGGCCTTCGGCCAGCACGTTCAGGTTGGCGTCCGTGACGACGGCGGCCACTTCGATGATGCGGTCGTTGTCCGGGTCCAGGCCGGTCATTTCCATGTCGATCCAGACGAGGTTGAATTCGTTCGGGCGCTGGGTGGATGCTTCAGTAGGATTGGCTTGTGACATAATTCTCTCTTTGCTTAAAAGCTTTTTAATCAGTCGGGGTCAGAGCACAACCGTGAACACCGTGCTCTGACCCCGAAAAACAGGATTTTCTCACAGGCACAGAATGCTTTCATCCGCGTTTTCGGTTTTGTTCGTCGTCTTTCTCCTGCTCACGCTCGGCCTGAGGTACTGGCTGGCGCGCCGCCACATCCGCCACGTGCTGGCGCACCGCGCGCAGGTGCCGGCCGAATTCGCCGCGAAGATCCCCCTGTCCGCCCACCAGAAAGCCGCCGACTACACGGTTGCCAAGACGCGTTTCGGCCTGTGGGCCGCGCTGTGGAACACGCTCGTGCTGACCGGTTTCACCTTGCTGGGCGGCCTGCAGGCGCTGTCGACGGCGCTGCTGCACGCGACCGGCCCCGGTATGGTGCACCAGATTCTCCTGATCGTCGCGTTCGCCATCGTCTCCGGTGCGCTCGACCTGCCGTTCTCGTACTACCGCCAGTTCGTGCTGGAAGAGCGCTTCGGCTTCAACAAGATGTCCGTCGGGCTGTGGATCGCCGATGCCGTCAAGGGCGGCCTCGTCGGCGCCGCCATCGGGCTGCCGCTGCTGTGGGTGGTGCTGACCCTCATGGACAAGACGGGGGCCCTGTGGTGGCTGTACGCCTGGCTCGTGTGGAGCGGCTTCCAGCTGCTGATGATGGTGCTGTACCCGACCGTCATCGCACCGATCTTCAACAAGTTCACGCCGCTGACGGACGAGAAGCTGAAAGACCGCATCGAAGGCCTCATGACGCGCGTCGGCTTCGCCGCCAAGGGCCTGTTCGTGATGGACGGCAGCAAGCGCTCCGCCCACGGCAACGCCTATTTCTCCGGCTTCGGTTCGAACAAGCGCATCGTGTTCTTCGACACCCTGCTGTCGCGCCTTGCCCCGGAAGAGATCGAGGCCGTGCTGGCGCACGAGCTGGGCCACTTCAAGCTGAAGCACATCATCAAGCGCATCGGCGTGCTGTTCGCGCTGTCGCTCGCCTTCCTCGCCCTGCTCGGCTGGCTCAAGACGCAGGTCTGGTTCTACACGGGCCTGGGCGTGCTGCCGCTGTTGGGCCAGTCGAACGATGCGATGGCCCTGCTGCTGTTCTCGCTCGTGCTGCCGGTGTTCACGTTCCCGTTCTCGCCGCTGACGTCGATCACGTCGCGCAAGCACGAATTCGAGGCGGACGCGTTCGCCGCGAGCCACAGCGATGCGCGCGACCTCGTGTCGGCACTCGTCAAGATGTACGAGGACAATGCCTCCACCTTGACGCCGGACCCGATCCACTCGGCATTCTACGATTCGCACCCGCCGGCCTCGGTGCGCATCCGTCACCTGCGCCTGGCGGGGGCCGCATGAGCCTGATCGACCGACACTGTGTGCACGATGCGCCTGCGCTGGACGACGCCAGCATCCAGTCGCTTCTGCCTGAAATCCCGGACTGGCACGTGCATGGCACCCATCTCGAACGTGAATTCGTCTTCCGCGATTTTCACGAGACGATGGAATTCGTGAACGCCCTCGCCTTCATGATCCACCGCGAAGACCACCACCCGATTCTTACCGTCGGCTACCGCCGCTGCACCGCGTCGTGGACGACGCATTCGGCCGGCAACCGCCTGTCCGACAACGATTTCATCTGCGCGGCCAAAGCGGACGCGTTGTACACGGGACGGGCCGGCGCATGAGCAAGCAAGACTTTACCGGCACCATCGTCGCGGCCCATGGCCGCCACTACCTGGCCGACGTCGACGGCGAATTCCTCCAGTGCGTCACGCGCGGCAAGAAGACCAACGTGGCGGTGGGCGACATCGTCCACCTGAAGCGCACGTCGAACGACCAGGCCGTGATCGAAAAGATCGCCGAGCGCACCACGCTGCTGTACCGCTCCGACCAGTACAAGAGCAAGCTGCTCGCGGCGAACATCACGCGGCTGTTCATCGTCATCGCGACGGAACCGAGTTTCGCCGACGACCTCGTGTCGCGCGCCCTCGTCGCCTGCGAGGCGGCGGGCGTCGACGCCCACCTCATCCTGAACAAGGTCGACCTCGAACCCAACCTCGCCCGCGCACGCGAACGCGCGAGCCTGTACACGAGCCTCGGCTACCCGCTGCACGAAGTGTCGGCGAAGACGCATCCCGAAGAGACCGTCGCGACCCTCACGCCGCTGCTGCGGGACCAGTCGTCGATCCTGATCGGCCAGTCGGGCATGGGCAAGTCGTCGATCGTGAACCTGCTCGTGCCCGATGCCGACATCGCCGTGCGCGAAATCTCGGAAGCGCTGGACACCGGCAAGCACACGACGACTTTTACGCGCCTGTACAAATTGCCGGAAGGCGGCACCCTGATCGACTCGCCGGGCTTCCAGGAATTCGGGCTGTACCACCTGACGGAAGGCATGCTGGAACGGGCGTTCGTCGAATTCAAACCCTACCTGGGCGGCTGCAAGTACTACAACTGCCGCCACCTGGCGGAACCGCAGTGCGCCGTGCTGCAGGCCGTCGCGGACGGCAAGATCGCGACGCTGCGCCACGCGCTGTACGCGCAGCTGCTGCACGAGTCCGCGCAGACGTTGTACTGACAACTTTTCCGAAACCGATTTCCCGGAAAGCAAGCAAAAACGCTTATAATCCAAGAGATTATCGTATCTCAGGCACAAAAATGGCTGGCACGACTCCCACCAACATCAAGCATTTCCTGCAGTTCTCCGACTTCACCCGCGACGAGTTCGAGTACCTGATCGAGCGCGCGACCGTCATCAAGCGCAAGTTCAAGAACTACGAGATCTACCACCCGCTCGTCGACCGCACGCTCGTCATGGTGTTCGAAAAGAATTCCACGCGCACGCGCCTGTCGTTCGAAGCGGGCATGCACCAGCTGGGCGGCGCCGCGATCTACCTGAACACGCGCGACAGCCAGCTGGGCCGCGGCGAGCCCGTCGAGGACGCCGGCCAGGTCATGTCGCGCATGTGCGACATCATCATGGTCCGCACGTTCGGCCAGGACATCATCGAGCGCTTCGCAGCGAACTCGCGCGTGCCGGTGATCAACGGCCTGACCAACGAGCACCACCCGTGCCAGGTGCTGGCCGACATCTTCACGTACTACGAGCACCGCGGCTCCATCGTCGGCAAGACGGTGGCGTGGATCGGCGACGCCAACAACATGCTGTATTCCTGGCTGCAGGCGGCGGAAGTGTTCGGCTTCCACCTGAACGTGTCGACGCCGAAGGGTTACGACATCGATCCGACGCTGGTCTCCACCAAGAACTACACGTTCTTCGAGAACCCGTCGGACGCCTGCGCCGGCGCGCACCTCGTCAACACGGACGTGTGGACGAGCATGGGCTACGAAAAGGAAAACGCCGAGCGCCTGAAGGCGTTCGACGGCTTCATCGTCGACGAAGCGAAGATGGCGCGTGCGAGCGGCGACGCGCTGTTCATGCACTGCCTGCCCGCGCACCGCGGCGAGGAAGTGTCGGCCGGCGTCATCGACGGCCCGCAATCCGTCGTCTGGGACGAGGCCGAGAACCGCCTGCACGTGCAGAAGGCGCTGATCGAATACCTGCTGCTGGGCCGCATCGAAGACAAATAATCAATCGCACTACCACGACCATTGAGCCTGATCGTCGGCCCGCTGAGGGCCGGCTGACCATCATCCCCCTCCACATCTGACACCACTGGAATTCCCATGAGCGACATTAAAAAAGTAGTCCTCGCCTACTCGGGCGGCCTCGATACCTCCGTCATCCTGAAATGGCTGCAGGATAACTACAAGTGCGAAATCGTCACCTTCACCGCCGACCTGGGCCAGGGTGAAGAGCTGGAACCGGCGCGCGCCAAGGCGCTGAAGTTCGGCATCAAGCCGGAGAACATCTACATCGACGACGTGCGCGAAGAATTCGTGCGCGACTTCGTGTTCCCGATGTTCCGCGCGAACACCGTCTACGAAGGCGAATACCTGCTGGGCACGTCGATCGCGCGTCCGCTGATCGCCAAGCGCCTGATCGAGATCGCCAACGAAACCGGCGCCGACGCCGTGTCGCACGGCGCGACCGGCAAGGGCAACGACCAGGTGCGCTTCGAGCTGGGCGCGTACGCGCTGAAGCCGGACGTCAAGATCATCGCCCCGTGGCGCGAGTGGGACCTGCTGTCGCGTGAAAAACTGCTGAAGTACGCGGAAGACGCCGGCATCGAGATCGACATGAAGCACAAGAACGGCGGCGCGCCGTACTCGATGGACGCCAACCTGCTGCACATCTCGTTCGAAGGCCGCCACCTGGAAAACCCGAGCGCGGAAGCCGAGGAATCGATGTGGCGCTGGACCGTGTCGCCGGAAGCGGCACCGGACGAGGCGGAATACCTCGACATCGAATTCCAGAACGGCGACATCGTGGCCCTGAACGGCAAGCAGCTGACCCCGGCCGCGGTGCTGACCGAACTGAACCGCCTGGGCGGCAAGCACGGCATCGGCCGCCTCGACCTGGTGGAAAACCGCTACGTCGGCATGAAGTCGCGCGGCTGCTACGAAACCCCGGGCGGCACGATCATGCTGAAGGCGCACCGCGCCATCGAATCGATCACGCTGGACCGCGAAGTGGCGCACCTGAAGGACGACCTGATGCCGCGCTACGCCTCGCTGATCTATAACGGCTACTGGTGGGCACCGGAACGCGTCGCCCTGCAGACGCTGATCGACCACACGCAGAAGAGCGTGAACGGCTGGGTGCGCGTCAAGCTGTACAAGGGCAACGTCATCGTCGTCGCGCGCGATTCGAAGACGGATTCGCTGTTCGACCAGACCATCGCCACGTTCGACGAAGACGGCGGCGCGTACAACCAGGCGGACGCGGGCGGCTTCATCAAGCTGAACGCGCTGCGCATGCGCATCGCGGCGAACGCGCGCAAGAAGCGCGGCCAATAAAGCCTGAGGTTCAAAGCAAAGCCGCCGGTCTGCAAGGACCGGCGGCTTTTTTTACGCCGCCGTCAAATTCGGGGTCAGAGCACATTTCGGCGCCAATTCGGGGTCAGAGCACATTTCGGATCAATGTCCGGAAGGCGACCATTTGCCGGCTCCAACTCCGGCGTGGAGAGAGCCTATCGCACGACGGCGCGATATCGCATGCTTACTTGCTTGACAGATCGTGCATCAAAATGTGCTCTGACCCCGAATTTTCTCGAAAATGTGCTCTGACCCCGAATTAAAAAAGCCGTCCCCCGCTTTCGCGAAAGGACGGCAAAGGGAGGCGCACCGCTTGATCCCCGCCCCACCCCGCATTGCCCCCACGGCTGCGGCGTACGGCGGAAGCGGCTGGCGCCGGCTCACAACTCAGAAATGGAAGTTGGCAGTCAGGCTCGCCCAGCGCGGCGCGCCCGGCGTGTAGCGGTAGCCGCTCTTGTTGATCGAGGCGACATACTCCTTGTCGAACAGGTTGTAGACGTTCAGGCGCAGGTCCAGCCAGCGGTTGACCTGGTAGTCCGCGACGGCGTCGGCAACCCAGTAGCTGTCCGCGTAGGCCGGCGTGCCGACGGCGCCGTCCGTGCCGCGCAGCAGCTTGCCCTGGTAGCGCACGCCGCCGCCGAGCGTCAGGCCGTGCGGCAGTTTATAAGTCGTCCAGCTGGTGAACGCCTGCTTCGGCGTATACGACAGCGCGTTCGCGCCGCTCGCCGTGACGATCCTGCCCGCCTCGATGCTCGTGTCCATGTACGTGTAGCCCGCGTTGATCGACCACGCGCGCGTGATCTCGCCCGTCACGGCCAGCTCGATGCCCTGCACGCGCTTGCGGCCCGTCTGGTAGTACTTCAGGTCGACGGGATCCTGCTCGACCTCGTTCTTCACGTCCGTGCGGTACAGCGCCGCGTTCAGCCCGAGGCGGCGGTCGAACACTTCCCACTTGGCGCCGACCTCCGTCGTCGTGCTGACCTGCGGATCGTAGATCGGGTTCGCCGCGCTGTTCGCGCTGCCGGAAAGCGCCAGGTTCGAGCCGGGCGGGTTCTTCGAATTGGCCCACAGCGCGTACACGCTGCTGTTCGGCGTCGGCTTGTACAGCGCGGAGACCTTGCCGCTCACGAGGTTGTCCGACAGTTCGACATGCGTCGGTACCAGCGTGCCCACGGGGAGCGTCGGCGCCGACGTGGCCGTCGACAATGCGATCGCATCGTATGTCGTGTCGAAGTGATCGAGACGCGCGGAGGCGTTGAAGATCCACTGGTCGCCCAGCTTGATCGTATCGAGCAGGTAGCCGGACTGCGTGGCCGACTCGCCCCGCGTGCGGGCGCCGCTCGGCCGCAGGTTCAGGCCCGCGATCGGCAGGCTGGGGTCGGGGTGGTACAGGTTCGCCGGCGCCAGCGTGCCGCCGCCGGTGTAGCTGCGGTTCGACTGCTTCTCGCTCGACAGGTCCAGGCCCGCCACGAGCGTATGGCGCAAGGTGCCCGTGTCGAAGTCGGTCGTCAGCGTCGTCTGGTTGGCGAGCACCGTATTTTCCTGGTCCTTGATCGTGCGCGTCGTGCGGGCCAGCGACCACGTGGACGGGTCGGTGGCGCTCGGCGTCAGGATGTTGGCGGTATTGCCCATGAAGGCGCTGAGCAGGTAGAACTGCTTGGTCTTGCCGTAGCGGCTCGTGTTCTTCAGGCGCATGCCATTGCGGAACTCATGCTCGACGATGGCGGTCGCCATGTCGGCCGTCACCTTGTCGAAGTCGGACAGCGCGCCATAGAACCCTTGCGGATCGACGGGCGCGGCACCGGTGAGGAAGGGCCGCTTCGGGTCGGGGCTCGTGTAGCCCGGCAGGCCGATGGTCGGCACGCCGCCGTCCGGGCGGTTGTCCTGCTTCACGTGCAGGTAGTCGAGGTAGACGTGGGTCGGGCCGTGCAGGCCGAACGCGAGCGACGGCGCGATGGCCCAGCGTTGATCCCGCACCTCGTCGCGTGCCGGGTTGCCGGCGCGCTGGTCGAGGACGTTCAGGCGGAACGCCGTGCCGGATTCGCGGTCGATGACGCGGTTGATGTCGGCCGTGCCACGCACGCGGTCGGCGCTGCCCACCGTGAGGCTGGCGTCGCCCGTGTTCTTCAGCGTCGGCTGCTTCGTGTTCAGGTTGATGGAACCGGTGGGCGCGCCGCGGCCGGTGTCCGTGCCGGCCGGGCCTTTCAGCACGTCGATCTGCTCGATGTTGAAGACGTCGCGCGAGATCGAGCCGATGTCGCGGATGCCGTCGACGAACAGGCTGCCGGACGTGTCGAAGCCGCGCATGTAGACGGCGTCGCCCGTGTTCGTGCTGCCGTTCTCGCCGAGGAAGAACGTGCCCACGCCGGGCGTGTTGCGCAGCGCCTCCGTCAGCGTGGTCGCGCCCTGCTGCTCGAACAACTCCTTCTTGATGACGATGAGGGTCTGCGGCGTGTCCACCAGCTTTTCCGTGTACTTGGCCGATTGCGCATGCTCGGCCTTGTAGTCGTTGTCGCGCGTGCCGTTGACGTGGACGCGGTGCGGGCGGCCGGCGCCGGCGTCCGCATCGGCGGCAGCATCGGCATCGGGCGCGGCGTGGCCGGCGAGCGGCAGCACGAGCAGGGCGAGCGCGGCGCCCGCACGGCGCGGCATGGAAGGATGTTTGCGGCTGGTGATCGTGGTTCTCATCGTGGTCGTTGAATGTTGTTTTTGAATGTTTGTCGGAACGCCATGAACTGTATCAAGTTTTAACGGACAAGTAAACGCGAATCATTCTCATTTGTGTTAACAATACAGATTCCATTCTTTTCAGCCGCGTGCCGGCGCGCTACCATCGCGTCCTCACTTGCCGAATACGAAGCGCATGAGCGACACCAGCGAAAATCCCTGCCTGTCGTGCGGCGCCTGCTGCATGACCTACCGCGTCTCCTTCTATTGGGCCGACGCCGACGCGCGCGGCCTGCCGCCCGCGCTCACGGAGCAGGTCAACGCGCACTTCTCGTGCATGGCCGGCACCAATGCGAAAGCGCCCCGGTGCGCTGCCCTGCAAGGCGAGCCCGGCGGCCGGTACGCGTGCAGCGTGTACGAACAGCGGCCCGAACCCTGCCGCGAAGTCCAGATCGGCGACGACAAGTGCCTGCAGGCACGCGCGCGCCACGCCCTCCCCGCCCTGGCGTGACCGGGCGATCCCCGGATTGGTGCACGCGGGACGCCGTGCATCCGGGCAGAAATGTTACATTGACCATGTCTTCACGCCATTTGGAGCGCGCATGTTTCACAACTTGAGCATCAGGAACAAACTGGTCGCCGGCCTCGGCGCGATCGTCGCGATCATCCTGTGCCTGCTCATCCTCGCCTATAACAATTTCGCCCGGCTGTCCGAGGCCAATGCGTGGAACCGCCACACGCTCGAGGTGCTGCGCAAACTCGACGCCATTGCGACGTCGGTGCTGCAGATCCAGTCGTCCACGCGCGGCTACCTGTTGACGGGCAACGAGAGCCTGGTGACGCCGATCCGCAACGAATACGCGACGGCGCGCGACCACGTGAAGCGCGCGCAGGCGATTACCACCGACAACGCCCAGCAACAGGAACGGCTGCGCCGGCTGGACACGCTGCTCGTCACGTGGATGGACCAGGTGGTCGCCCCGCAGATCGAACGGGGCCGGACCGCCGGCACTGCGGCCACGCAGGCGCAGACCGAAGCCGCGGTCATCGCGGGCACGGGTTCCGTCGCCACCCTGCGCGCAGCGCTGGACGACGTCGAGGCCGAGGAAAACCGCCTGCTCGTGCAGCGCCAGAAAGACACCGACGAGCTGCGCCAGGCCATGAGGACGCTGCTGACCGCGGGCGGCGTCATGTGCGTGCTGCTGGCCACCCTCATCGCCACCCTGCTCGTACGCGCGATCTCGCGGCCGCTGCACAGCCTGATGCATGCGGCCGGCCAGATCGCCGGGGGCATGCACGGCGCCCGCGCCGAAGTGCTGTCGCGCGACGAACTGGGCCAGGTGGCGCTGGAATTCAACCGCATGGCCCAGGCCATCGAGGACAGCCAGGCGAAGGAGCTCGCCGCGACGAACGAACTGCGCGCCAAGGTCGACATGCTGCTGGACGTCGTCTCGCGCGCCGCGCGCGGCGACCTGACGGGCACCGTCAACATCGCCGGCAGCGACGCCATCGGCCGCCTGGGCGAAGGCCTGGGCACGATGCTGGGTAACCTGCGCACCCTGCTGAGCAACGTGCAGCGCGCGGGCATCCAGGTCACCACGTCGGCCACGCAGATCGCCGCATCCGCGCGCCAGCAGGAGGCGACGGGCATCGAACAGGCGCAGACGACCGTCGAGGTGCTGTCGACCACGCGCGAGATCTCGGCCAACACGACGCAGCTGCTGCGCACGATGGAAGAAGCGGGCGAAGTCGCCGACTACACGACGGCCGCCACGACCGAAGCGCAGGACAACCTGAAGCGCATGGACCAGTCGATGCAGCAGATGGTCGCCGCCACCGACGCGATCACCGCCAAGCTTGCCACGCTGTCCGAAAAAGCCAGCAACATCAACAGCGTGCTGACCACCATCACCAAGGTCGCGGACCAGACCAACATCCTGTCGCTGAACGCCGCGATCGAGGCCGAGAAAGCCGGCGAGGCGGGCCGCGGCTTTGCCGTCGTCGCCGCCGAGATCCGGCGCCTGGCCGACCAGACGTCCGTCTCGACGTGGGACATCGAGCAGATGCTGAAGGAGATGCAGTCCGCCGTCTCGGCCAGCGTCATGGGCATGGACAAGTTTACCGAGGACATCCGCCGCAGCGTGGACGAGGCGCGCCACGTGGCCGAGCAGCTCTCGGGCATGACGGAGCAGGTGCGCAAGCTGGCGCCCCGCTTCGACCTCGTGCTGCAGGGGATGCAGTCGCAGGCCGTGGGGGCGTCGCAGATCACGGCGACGATGACGCAGCTGTCCGACGCCAGCCAGCAGACCGTCGACTCCCTCAAGGCCACGAGCGAGGCCGTGCACCAGCTGCAGTATGCCGCCACCGACTTGCAGCAGTCCGTCGCGACGTTCTCCGTCAATCCGGCATGAAAACGCTGGTGTTCCACATCGGCCGTGAACGCTACGCTTTGCCCCTGGCGAGCGTGCTGCGCGTGCTGCCGGTGGCGCGCCTGAAAGCGCTGCCGGGCGCGCCCCATTTCGTGCCCGGCCTGCTGGACCTGCACGGCGAGGCGATTCCCGTGATCGACCTGTCGCGCCTCGCGGGCACGCCGCCGGACGCGGTGCGCTACGACACCCGCATCCTGCTCGTCGAGATCGACGCGGCCGGGCGCCGGCACCGCCTGGGTTTGAAGGCCGAGCGCGTGGCCGGCGTGGCGGCCATCGACGGCGCATTCGCCGAAGCGGGCGTGGCAAGCGCACCGTGGCTCGGCCAGGTCGCGCCCGGCGCGGACGGCATGCTGCAACTGGTCGACCCGGACCGCCTGCTCGCGCCCGACGTCGAGGCCCTGCTGTTCGGAGAAGCCACGTGAATCTCACGCTGCGCCTGCGCGCCGCGACCGGCCTCGATCTCGACGTCGCCACGGTCGAACGGGCCGTGCGCGAACGCATGCGCGGCGGCGGCGCCGGCATCGATTGCGATCCGCTGCCGGGCACGCCCGAATTCGACGCGCTCGTCGACCTCGTCGTCGTGCCGGAATCCTGGATCCTGCGCGACCCCGCCGTGTTCGAGACCGCGCTGCGCTTCGTGCAGGCGCGCCTGCCGACGCGGCCCGGGCAGCCGGTCCGCGTGCTGTCCGTGCCCTGCGCCGGCGGCGAAGAACCGTATTCGCTGGCCATGCTCCTGGCGCGCGCGGGCGTCGACCCCGAGCACTGCCGCATCGACGCGTTCGACCTGTCGCGCGCGGCGATCGCCCGCGCCCGCGCCGGCAGGTACACCCGCAACGCGTTCCGCGGCGACGACCAGGGCCTGCGCGCGCGCTTTTTCACGGAGGACGGCGACGAACAGGTGATCGGTCCGGAACCGCGCGCCTACGTCGCGTTTGCCCAGGCCAACCTGTTCGACGTCGACCCGGCCGTCATGGGCACCTACGACCTCGTGTTCTGCCGCAACCTGCTGATCTACTTCGACCTGGCCACGCAGCAGCGGGCGGCCGCGCGCCTCGCCGCGCTGCTGGCCGACGACGGCCTGCTGCTGGCCGGCTATGCCGAAGCGCCCGCCCTGTGCCGCCACGGCTTCGCGCCGCGCACCCCGCACGATACGTTCGCGCTGCGCAAGCACGGCCGGCGCGCGGCGACAGCCCGGCGTACGCTCGCCCCGCCTGCCGCGCATCCCGTGCCGAATCCGCCCGCACAGGCAGCCGCAACAGCAGCAGCAGCAGCAGCGGCCGCACCGGCCTCGCGCGACCTGCTGGCCGAAGCGAAGGCCCACGCCGACGCGGGCCGGCTGGCGCAGGCGGAAGACGCGTGCCGCGTGCTGCTCACCCAGCGCGCGGACGATGCCGAAGCGTGGTTCCTGCTCGGGCTCACGGCCGAATGCGCGGGGCGGCCGCGCGATGCGGAGGATGCCTGGCGGCGCTGCGTGTACCTCGATCCGGAGCACTACGAGGCCTTGTGCGCGCTGGCCCTGCTGGCCGAGCAGCGCGGCGACCTGGCCCAGGGTGCCGGCCTGCGCGAGCGCGCCGCGCGCGTGCATGCGCGGCGCGGGAGGCAGCACGCATGAAGCAGCTGCCGGTCCGCGCCTGGAACGGGGACGCCTGCTGGCGCCGCATCGGCGTCATGGGCGACCGCAGCTGCCCCGAGCTCGCGCGCCACGTCCATTGCCGCAACTGCCCCGTGTACGCGGGCGCCGCCCAGCACAACCTGCAGCGTCCCGTCGACGCGGACTACCGCGACGCGTGGGCGCGCGAACTGGCGCGGCCCGAACCGCCGCCCGCGCGCACGGACGCCGCCGCGCTGGCGTTCCGCGTCGGCCGCGAATGGCTGGCCGTGGCCATGGCGCTCGCCGTCGAAGTCGCCCCGCCGGCGCCCGCGCACCGCGTGCCGCACCGCAGCCGCGGCGCCCTGCTCGGCATCGTCAACGTCGGCGGGCGCCTGCTGCCGGCCGTGTCGCTCGCGCGCCTGATGAACGTGGACACGGACAACGTCCCGCCGCCGCCGGGCCGCCACGCGTTCGCGCGCCTGCTCGTGCTCGCCCTCGGTCCCCACCGCTACGCGCTGCCGGTCGACGAAGTCCACGGCGTGGTGCGGCACGCGCGGGACGCCATGCGCCCGCCTGCCGCCAACGTCGGCCACGCGCCGCCCGGGCTGGTCGCCGGCATGATCGCCGACAGCGCCATCGAAGCGGGCCTGCTCGACACGGCCCGTTTGCGCGCCGAGCTGGAGACGCTGCTGCGATGAGCACGAAGGATGAGAAAATGAGCGAGGACCTGAGCGGCTATTCGATGCTGGACCTGTTCCGCATGGAGACGCGCGAGCAGATGCGCGTGCTGACGGAAGGCCTGCTGCTGCTCGAACAGGGCGCCGTCGACGCGGCCCGGCTGGAATCGATGATGCGCGCGGCGCATTCGGTCAAGGGCGCGGCCGCGATCGTCGGCCTCGAACCGGCCGTGCGCCTCGCGCATGCCATGGAAGACGTGCTGGTCGCGGCGCAGCAAGGCCGGGCGCAGCTCGACGCGGGCGGCGTGGACGTGCTGCTGGGCGCCGTCGACGTGCTGCAGCAGCTGGCGGAAGCCGAAGGCGCCGCCGCGCCGCGCGGCAACCGTATCGCGGCCGTGGTCGCGGCACTGGGCGCCCTGCACGGCAAGAGCAGCGCGGCAGCGCCGGCCGTCGCGCCGCCGGCACCGGCGCCCGCCCCCGTCGCGGAACCGCCCTCGCCGCCGGCCGGCAGCGACGAACTGCTCACGCTGGCCGGGCAGGCGCGCCTGCACGCGGGCCAGCTGCGGCCGTGGATCGCCGGGCTGCAGCGCTACAAGCGCCACCAGCGCGCCGTCTACGAGGCGCTGGACGAGCTGCAGGACGCGATCCGCGCGACGGGCGACGCGCGCCTGGCCGAACTGGCGCAGCGCGTGGCCGACCGCGCCGCGCCGCTGCGCGACACCCTGCACCGCACGATCGAGGGTGCCGAGCACTACGAACGGCAGGCGCTGACGGTGTCCACGCGACTCGCCGACGAAGTGCTGGCGCTGCGCATGTGTCCCTTCGCCGAGGGCGTGCACGGGCTGCCGCGCATGGTGCGCGACCTGGCGCGCGGCCTCGGCAAGGACGTGCGCGTGGAGATCGCGGGCGCCGACACGCTCGTCGACCGCGCCGTGCTGGCGCGCATGGAAGGTCCGCTGCACCAGCTGCTGCGCAACGCCGTCGACCACGGCATGGAGCTGCCGGCGGAGCGCACGGCCGCGGGCAAGCCCGCGCGCGGCACGATACGCCTGGAAGCGCGCCACCGCGGCGGCATGCTGGCGCTGGTCGTCGCGGACGACGGCCGCGGCGTCGATCCGGAGCGCATCCGCGCGGCCGCCGTGCGCCGCCAGGTGGCCGCGCCCGCGTTCGCGGCCGAGCTGTCCCAGGCCGAGCTGATGGAATTCCTGTTCCTGCCCGGCTTTTCGCTGAAGGAGAGCGCGAACGAACTGTCCGGGCGCGGCGTGGGCCTGGACGTCGTGCACGACGCCGTGCGGAGGCTGAACGGCACCGTGCGCGCGGACTCGACGCCGGGCGCGGGATTTACCACCGTGATCACCTTGCCGCTCACGCAATCGATCGTGCGCGCCCTCGTCGTCGACGTGGCCGGAGAAGCCTACGCACTGCCGATCGCGCGGGTGGAAGGCGTGCGCCGCGTGCCTGCGGCCGACGTGCGCACATTGCACGGCCGCCAGTACGTCGACACGACCGAAGGTGGGGCCAACAGCGGCCAGCTGGGCCTCGTCGCCGCCAGCCAGGTGCTGGACCTGGGCGAGGCCGTGGCGGGCAAGGACCTCACACTGGTCGCGATCGGGACGGGGCGCGAGCGCTACGGCCTCGTCGTCGACGCCGTGCGCGGCGAACAGAGCCTGACGGTGCAGCCGCTCGAACCGACGTTCGGCAAGCTGCGCGACATCGCGGCCGCCGCGCTGCTCGACGACGGCACGCCGGTGCTGATCCTCGACGTGCCCGACGTGCTGCACTCGATCGCGCGCCTGCTGGACGACGGCGCGGCGCTGCGCCTGGGCTTCGCCGCGCAGGAGTCCCCGGCCGGACGCGCGCGGCGCGTGCTCGTGGTGGACGATTCGCTCACGGTGCGCGAGATGCAGCGCAAGCTGCTGGCCGCGCGCGGCTACCACGTGGACGTGGCGCTGGACGGCGTGGACGGCTGGAACCAGTTGCGCGGCGCCGACTACGACCTCGTGATCACGGACATCGACATGCCGCGCCTGGACGGCATCGGCCTCACGGAACGCATCCGGCGCGACCCGCGCCTCGCCCGCCTGCCGGTGATGATCGTGTCGTACAAGGACCGTCCGGAAGATCGCGCGCGCGGCCTGGAGGCGGGTGCCGACTATTATCTGGCAAAAGGCGCCTTCCACGACGCCACCCTGCTCGACGCGGTGCGTGACCTGGTCGGCGGCGCCGATACCAAGAGGACGCCATGAGGATCGGCATCGCCAACGACAGCCCCACCGCTTCCGAAGCGCTGCGCCGCGCGGTTGCGCTCGGCGGCGAGCACCAGGTCGCGTGGGTCGCGCGCACGGGCGCCGACGCCGTGCGCCTGTGCCGCGACCTGCCGCCCGACCTCGTGCTGATGGACCTCGCCATGCCGGTGATGGACGGCGTCGAGGCGACGCGCCGCATCATGCGCGAGGCGCCGTGCGCGATCCTGGTCGTCACGGCCGCGCCGCAGGACAACGTGGGCCAGGTGTTCCGCGCGCTCGGCGCCGGCGCGCTGGACGTGACGGCGACGCCCGTGCTGCTCGGCCGCCCCGGTGGCGAAGCCGCCCTGCTCGCGAAGATCCGCACCATCGGCAAGCTGATCGCGGGGGCGCGCCCCCCCGCCGCCAGCGTGCCCGCCCCGGCGGCGGTTGCGGCATCGGGTTCGCCGGTCGCGCGCCTGGTCGCCATCGGCGCGTCCACCGGCGGGCCGATCGCGCTGGCGCGGCTGCTGGCACGCTGGCGTCCGCCGGCCGACACGGCCGCCGTCGTCGTGCAGCACATCGATGCCGCCTTCGCCGGCCAGCTGGCGCGCTGGCTGGGCGAGCAGGCGGCCGTGCCCGTGCGCGCGATCGCCGGCGGCGAGCCGGTCGAAGGCGGCGTCGTGCAGGTGGCGGCCAGCGACGACCATCTGCGCCTCACGCCCGAACGCCGCCTCGTCTACGACGCCCATCCGCGCGACGAGGTGTACCGGCCGTCGATCGACGTGTTCTTCCACTCGGTGGCGCGGCACTGGACCGGGAACGCCGCTGGCGTCCTGCTCACGGGCATGGGACGCGACGGCGCCGCCGGACTGCTCGCGATGCGCCACGCCGGCCACGCCACCATCGCGCAGGACGAAGCCACCTGCGCCGTGTACGGCATGCCGCGCGCGGCGGCGGAACTGGGTGCGGCCGAGAGAATTTTACCGCTTGACAATATCCCTACCGCATTAGGTTAAAATTACGCCCATCATTCATCCCGGTCCCGCCAACGATTCCCGATGTCCGCAGTCAGCCACTTCCAAACCCGCGAGCGGGACGACGCCGACTACAAGGTACGCGTCCTGCTCGTCGACGACCAGCTCATCGTCGTCGAAGCCGTCCGCCGCATGCTGGCGCGCCACCGCGACATCGAATTCCATTTCGTCACCGATCCGCACACGGCCCATGCGGCGGCGCTGCGGCACCGGCCGACCGTGATCCTGCAGGACCTCGTCATGCAGGGCACCGACGGCTTCCAGCTGATCCAGGGGTACCGGGCGGACGAAGCGCTGCGCGACGTTCCCGTGGTCGTGCTGTCCACGCGCGACGAGCCGAAGCTGAAGGCGCGGGCGTTCGCCATGGGCGCGCACGACTACCTCGTCAAGGTGCCCGACGAGCTGGAACTGACGGCGCGCATCCGCCGCCATGCGGCCGGCTACATCAGCGGCCTGCAGCGCGACGCCGCGTACCGGTCATTGCGCGCGAGCCAGGTAGAGCTGGCGCGCGCCAACGAGGAACTGCGCCGGCTGGCCGCGCTGGACGGCCTCACCGGCATCGCCAACCGCCGCCGCTTCGACGAAGCCATCCACGCCGAATGGAACCGGGGACGGCGCCAGGCATCGCCGCTGGCACTGCTGCTGTGCGACGTCGACCATTTCAAGCCGTACAACGACCACCTGGGCCATCCGGCCGGCGACCTGTGTCTCAAGAAGGTGGCCGCCGTGCTGACCGGCCAGTTGAAGCGCCCGGCCGACCTGGCGGCGCGCTACGGCGGCGAGGAATTCGCGCTGCTGCTGCCGGACACCGACCTCGCCGGCGCCCTGCGCGTGGGCGAGGCCTGCCGCGCGGGACTCCAGCAACTGGCGCTGCCGCATCCGGGGGTGCCGTGCGGGTACGTCACCATGTCGATGGGCGTGGCCTGCATCGTGCCGGGCGAGGACGACGGCATGGACGACCTCGTCGCGCGGGCCGACGCCGCGCTGTACGACGCCAAGCGCGGCGGCCGCAACCGGGTCGCCGCGGCCGGGTGAATCAGACCAGCACGGGTTCCGGCTCGAGCCGCACGCCGAAGCGCGCCTCGACGTCGGCCTGGATGGCGCGTGCCAGCGCCATGATCTCTTCCCCCGTCGCGCCGCCGTTGTTGACCAGCACGAGCGCCTGCTTCGGGTAGACGCCCGCGCGTCCCAGGCTTCGTCCCTTCCAGCCGCAGCGGTCGATCAGCCAGCCCGCGGCCAGCTTTTCGCTGCCGTCCGGCTGGGCGTGGTGCACGAGCTCCGGCCAGGTTTCCAGCAGGCGCGCGCAATGCTCGCGCGGCACGACCGGATTCTTGAAGAAGCTGCCCGCGTTGCCGATCTCGGCCGGGTCGGGCAGCTTGCGGCGGCGGATCGCGATCACGGCGTCGGCCACATCGCGCGCCGTGGGCGCATCGACGCCTGCCAGCGCCTGTGCCAGTTCCGCATAGCGCAGGTTCGGCGCCCACGCGCGCGGCAGCGCGAACGTCACGTCCAGCACGACGAGGGTGCCGCCGTCCGCATGCTTGAACACGCTGTCGCGGTAGCCGAAGCGGCAGGCGGCGGCGTCCATGGTGCGGATCGAGCCGTCCGCGAAGTCGAACACGGTGAGCGAATGAAAACGGTCCTTGACCTCGGCCCCGTACGCGCCGATGTTCTGGATCGGCGACGCGCCGACCGTCCCCGGGATCAGCGCCATGTTCTCCAGGCCGCCCAGGCCCTGCGCCAGCGTCCATTCCACGAATTGATGCCAGTTCTCGCCGGCCTGCGCGCGCACGAGGATCGCGTCGGCCGTTGCGCCGACGATCTCCCTGCCTTCCAGCCCCATGTGCAGCACGAGGGCGTCGACCTCGTCGCGCGCGATCAGGAGGTTGCTGCCGCCGCCCAGCACGAGGCGCGGCAGCGCGGCGAGAACCGGATCGGCGGCGACGGCCCGCAGCTGCGCCGGGTCGGTCACGCGCACGTAGCGCCGGGCGCGTGCGGGGATGCGGAAGGTGTTGAAGGATTCGAGGGAAACGTCGGAAGACAGGAGCAGATCGGCTGGCATGGCTGGGGCGGGTAGTGTTTGGCGCATTATAGTGGTTACAATATCGGCATTCATTACTGTGCAAGGAAAAAACACGATGCCATCGTTTGATGTGGTCTGCGAAGCAGACATGGTCGAAGTCAAGAACGCCGTCGAGCAATCCAACAAGGAAATCGGCACCCGCTTCGACTTCAAGGGCAGCTCGGCCAAGGTCGAACAGAAGGAACGCGAGATCACCGTGTTCGGCGATTCCGACTTCCAGCTCGGCCAGGTACGCGACGTGCTGTTGAACAAGATGACCAAGCGTAAGGTCGACGTGCGCTTCCTCGACGAAGGCAAGGTCGAGAAGATCGGCGGCGACAAGGTCAAGCAGGTCCTCAAGGTGCGCAACGGCATCGAGACGGAGGACGCGAAGAAGATCACCAAGCTCATCAAGGAAAGCAAGATGAAGGTGCAAGCCTCGATCCAGGGCGAAACCGTGCGCGTCACCGGCAAGGATCGCGATACGCTGCAGGAAGCGATCGCGCTGATGCGCAAGGAAGTGAAGGATCTGCCGCTGGAATTCAACAACTTCCGCGACTGAACGTCCCGCGCCGGCTCCGCACGACCGTGCGGCAAATGGTGCTCTCTACCCGTCCCCGCGTGGGGTAAAATGCGGGGCGAGAGAGCACGCCGGTCGGCGGCATCACCTATAACAACGAGTTGGATAGCAATGAAACGTGTTGATGATTTCCGCCTGCGTTTGGGCAACAAGGAATATGTGCCCATCATGATCGGCGGAATGGGCGTGGATATCTCCACGTCGGAACTGGCCCTGGAAGCGGCCCGGCTGGGCGGTATCGGCCACATTTCCGATGCGATGGTGCCGGACGTGTCGGACCGCAAGTTCGACACCAGCTTCGTCAAGGAAAAGACCAAGCTGTACAAGTTCAACATCAACAACATGGACAAGTCGGTCGTCCAGTTCGACCTGGAACGCCTGGCCGAAGCGACGCGCCTGCACGTGGGCGCGACCATGGCGGCGAAGAAAGGCGATGGCCTGATCTTCGTGAACTGCATGGAAAAGCTGACGATGAACGCGCCGAAGGAAACCCTGCGCACCCGCCTGTCGGCGGCGCTGGACGCGGGCATCGACGGCATCACGATGTCGGCCGGCCTGCACCTGGGCTCGTTCGAACTCATCAAGGACCATCCGCGCTTCCGCGACGCCAAGCTGGGCATCATCGTCTCGTCCGTCCGCGCGTTGCAGCTGTTCCTGCGTAAGGTCTCGCGCCTGAACCGCCTGCCCGACTACGTGATCGTCGAAGGCCCGCTGGCCGGCGGCCACCTGGGCTTCGGCATGGAAGACTGGAAGGACTACGACCTGCATACGATCATGGACGAGATCCATGCGTACCTGGCCGCCGAGAAGCTCGACATCCCGCTGATCGCGGCCGGCGGCATCTTCACGGGCAGCGACGCCGTGTCGTTCCTGGAAAAGGGGGCGGGCGGCGTGCAGGTGGCGACCCGCTTCACGGTCACCCACGAATGCGGCCTGCCGGACGCCGTCAAGCAGGAATATTTCCGCGCCAGCGAAGAGGACATCATCGTCAACGGCGTCTCGCCGACGGGCTATCCGATGCGCATGCTGAAGCAGACGCCGGCGATCGGCTCGGGCATCCGTCCCGGCTGCGAATCGTACGGCTACCTGCTGGACGCGACGGGCAACTGCGCCTACATCAATTCGTACAACCGCGAGGTGCAGGCGAATCCGGGCCAGAAGAACATCCAGGTGTTCGACAAGACCTGCCTGTGCACGCACATGCGCAACTTCAATTGCTGGACCTGCGGCTCGACGACGTACCGCCTGAAGGACACGACGCACAAGCTGTCGGACGGCACCTACCAGATCCTGTCCGCCGAACACGTGTTCAAGGATTACCAGTTCAGCGTGGACAACCAGGTCGCGCTGCCGCCCCGCCAGGAGGCGGCGGCCTGACGGCTACCACGTTCGGCGGAAAGGCGTGCTGCGGCACGCCTTTTCTTTTGGCGGAACGGAAACGCGGCAAGGCTGTCCAATGGGTTCCATCGACACCGGGAGCCTGCATGTCCGAGTCCGAAGCGCCCAACCGGTGCGTCTTCCTCACCGACGAGACCGGGACCATCCAGGCCTGGAACGACGGCTGTACCGCCGTATTCGGCGTGGCCGCCAATCAAGTGCTCGGACGCCCCGTCACCACGCTGTTCACGCCGCCGGGACGCGACGCCTGGAGCGCCGGCTGGAGCGCCCTCGCCGGCCATCCCGAAGGCGCCGAAGTCCATGTCGAACTCATGTGCGCTCACGGGCGCGTGCTCGAAGGCACGCTGACGCTCGCGCCGCTGGTCGACGCCGATGGACGCGCACACGGCTGCGCCGTCGCCGTCACCACCGGCTGTGCGCGGAGCGGCACGGACGCCGAACGGGTCGCGCGCACGCCGCTGTCCGCCATCGTGGACACGTTCCCCGGCACGTTTTATGTGCTCAATCGCGACGGCCGCTTCGTCCTCTGGAACCGGAATCTCGAAAAAGTCACGGGGATGACGGCGGACGAACTGGGCGCCACGCGCGCCCTCGACCTCATCGAATTGCCGCAGCGCGCGCCGCTGGCGAACGGCATCCGCGACGTGTTCGACGACGACGGCGAACTGAAGCTGGAGATCGACTTCGTGTCGCGCAGCGGCCGCGAGACACCCGTGCTGCTGAACGGGACGAAGATCCGCTGCAATGGCGGCGACTACCTGTTCGGCACGGGCATCGACGTGGCCGAGCGGCGCGCGCACGAACAGCAGCTGCGCCTGCGCGAGCGCGCCCTGCACGCGGCCAGCAACGGCATCGTGATCACCCGGCTGGACCACGGCCAGAGCGCCATCGAATACGTGAACCCGGCCTTCGAGCGCATCACGGGCTACGCGGCGGACGAGGTCATCGGCACGGACCCGCGCTTCATGGCCGCGCCCGGCATGGACCTGACGGAGCGCGCGCAGTTGCGCGACGCGGTCGCGGCACGCACGGGCGCCAAGGTCGTGCTGCGCAACCTGCGCAAGAACGGCGAGCTGTTCTGGAACGACCTCTCCATCACGCCCGTGCAGGACGAACACGGCGCCGTCACGCACTACATCGGCGTGATCACGGACGTCACGGCCACCATGCTGCGCACGGCGCACCTGGAACACGAGGTCAACCACGACCCGCTGACGGGCCTCGCCAACCGCAACCTCCTGTGGGACCGGCTCGAGCAGGCCCTGCACCTCGCGCAGCGCCACAAGTCGCTCGTGGCCACCGTGCTGATCGACCTCGACAACTTCAAGACCATCAACGACACGTTCGGCCACGAGGCGGGCGACGTCGTGCTGAAGGTCGTCGCGCGCCGCCTGCAGGCGTCCGTGCGCGACAGCGACACGGTGGCGCGCATGTCCGGCGACGAATTCGTGCTGATCCTCGCCAACCAGCCGTCGCTGCGCTTCACCCTGCGCATGGTCGAACGGCTGCGCCAGAGCTTCGCGATACCCGTCGCCTTCAACAACCGCGAGATCCCGGTCGGCGCCAGCGTCGGCGTGTCGCTGTATCCGCACGACGGCAACACGGCGGCGGAGCTCGTGCGCGCGGCCGACCTCGCGATGTACCACGGCAAGGGCACCGGCCGCAACGACGTCCATTTCTTCTCGGCCGACATGAAATCGACCACGGAAGCCAGGCACCGCATCGAACTGGCATTGCGCGACGCGCTCGACCACGACGAACTGTTCCTGCTGTACCAGCCCCGCGTGTCCGTCGCGACCCAGCGCGTCGCCGGCTTCGAGGCGCTGCTGCGCTGGCGCCACCCGGACCAGGGCGTGCTGTCCCCTGCCCGCTTCCTCGCCGAGGCCGAGGAAAGCGGCGTGATCGTCCCCATCGGCCAGCGCGTGCTCGACCAGGCATGCGCGTTCGCGGCCCGGTTGCGTGCCGCGGGGTACGTGGACGTGCCCGTGACCGTCAACGTCTCGCAGCGCGAATACACCCAGCCCGGGTTTCTCGCCGGCCTGGCCGACCGCCTGACGCGGCACCGCCTGCCGCCGCGCAGCCTGCAACTCGACCTGCGCATCGATGCCCTGATCCGCAATCCGGCACTGGGCCAGGAATTGGCGGAACAATTGCACACACTGGGCGTGGACCTGTCCGTCGACGGTTTCGGCGCGGGCTTGTGCGACCTGGGCTATCTGCAGCAGCTGGCGGCCACGCAGGTCAAGCTGGCGCACACGACGGTCCAGGCGCTGACCGACGGCGGCCAGGCCGTGGCCAAGAGCCTGATCGACATCGGGCACAACCTGAACATGGAAGTGGTGGCCGAGGCCGTGGAAACGCGGCCCCAGCTGGACTTTCTCGCTTCGCATGGCTGCGACCAGGTCCAGGGCATCTGGGTCAGCGAACCGCTCCCGGCGGAGGCGGCGCAGCGCATGCTGGAAGAACGGCAGCCGGCGTGATCACCCTTCGCTGGTGATCCGCCTGATCAATGCGCCGAGCACGTCTTCCGCCATGTCGTTGGACACCTGGCACGTCCCCGCATTCTCGTGCCCGCCGCCGCCGTACTCGAGCATCAACGTGCCGATATTCGTTTTCGACGTGCGGTTGAGAATCGACTTACCCGTCGCGAACACCGTGTTCTGGTTTTTCAGGCCCCACAGCACGTGGATCGAGATATTGGTCTCGGGGAACAATGCATAGATGATGAACCGGTTGCCCGCATAGATCACGGGTTCCTCGCGCAGGTCGAGCACGACCAGGTTGCCGTGGACTTGCGCGCAGCGCCTGATCTGATCCTTGCACAGCTCGCTGTGCTCGAAGTACAGCCGGGTGCGTTCCTGCACGTCCGGCAGCTGCATGATCTGGGCTATCGTGTGATTGCGGCAGTAATCGATCAGGTCCATCATCAGCTGGTAGTTCGAGATGCGGAAATCGTGGAAGCGCCCCAGCCCCGTGCGCGCATCCATCAGGAAATTCAGCAGGTTCCAGCCCTGCGGATCCAGCACTTCTTCGCGCGTAAAACGCGCGGCGTCGGCCTTGTCGACGGCGTCCATCATGTCGCGCCAGGCGGCCGGGAACGCGCGCGTGGCACCGTAGTGCTCGTAAACGACGCGCGCGGCGGACGGCGCCTTCGGATCGATGACGTGGTTGTCGCGCTGGCCCGTGTTGCGGATCGTTTCCGACAGGTGATGGTCGAATGCCAAGTGTGCACCGGCAACATACGGCAAATTCGTCGTGATGTCGCGCGCACTGATCGCGATCTTGCCGTCCTGCATATCCTTCGGGTGGACGAACAGGATCTCGTCGATCAGGTCCAGGTGCTTGAGGAGGACGGCGCAGACGAGGCCGTCGAAATCGCTGCGGGTAACGAGGCGGTAACGCTTGGGAACGGCAGACATCGGCAAACCCCTTTCATGGCGAGAATGAAGCATGGGCTGGCGCAGCCAGGACGTCGTTCATCATACCGCGCAATATTGCTGATTAACAGTTTTTCTATAGGTCATCACGGCGTCATCAACCTGTGCATTCCAGGGCCCGAAACGTGCAGGCTGTCGCAAAGGGATGGCCGGCGTTCATGCCAGCGGTTACACTCGCCGCACCTTTTGAAAAAGATAAGTTTCATGCAAACACGGCGTTCTACCCAGCAAACTTTCTCGAACACCCTGTCGGCGCTGTACCGGGCCTTCGACGCGGTCGCGACGTGGGTGACGCAGCTGTCGTGGTGGAAATTCTTCCTGTTTGCCGCGCTGATGCTGGTCGCCGGCAAGATCCTGCAGGATGAATTGTTCTCCGGCGGCGAGGAAGAGATCGCCCGCACGGAACACAGCGCACGCCGGCCGGAGCCGACCGTCACGATCGATGACAGCGGCATCCATATCAACCCGGGCAAGAACAGCAGGCGCGGCACCATCACGATCAATCCGGAAGTCGAGGCGGCCAAGGCGGAAGCGGCTGCCAAGGCTGCGGAAGCGGCGCACGCGGCGGCCGAGGGCAAGGCCGACGAGGCGCTGGCGAAGGCCGACGCCGCGGAACAGGCGGCCGACAAGGCGGAACATGCGGCCGACGCCGCCGAGCCTGCCCCGCCCGCGCCGCCGGCACCGCCCGCCCCGGCCAAGCCGCCCGTCACGAAGACCCTGCGCGGCGCCAACGGCGAGGAAGTCCACATCGACCTGCCGCCGCAAATCGGCGAAGAATTGTCCAACGCGATCGAAGCGGCCGTCGACGACGCGGCCGAAGCCAAGGCGCGCAGCTACCACAAGCAGGCGTCGACGTGGTTCACGAGCTTCGTCTGGCTGCTGATCCTCGCGCTGTTCGGCACGAAAGCCCTCGTGGGCGGCAAGAAGCGGGCGGAAGCCGAGATGCAGTCGGCCACGGCCGCCGCCGAGCGCGAATCGATGCAGCGCCAGCTGTCCGAAGCGAAGATGCAGGCCATGCAGGCCCAGGTGGAGCCGCACTTCCTGTTCAATACGCTCGCGTCCGTCGAGCACCTGATCGAGACCAATCCGCCGCGGGCGTCCGCCATGCAGCGCACCCTGATCCAGTACCTGCGCGCCGTGCTGCCGCAGATGCGCGACAACAACCTCGTCACGAACCTGGGCCGCGAAGTCGACATGGTCAAGTCCTACCTCGACCTGCTCAAGATGCGCATGGAAGAACGCCTGACCGTCGAGCTGAACGTGCCGGACGGCCTGCGCAGCGCGGCGTTTCCCCCGATGATGCTGCAATCGATGGTCGAGAACGCGATCAAGCACGGCCTCGAATGCAAGCCCGAGGGCGGCCACCTGGCCGTCAGGGCGGAAGTGGTCGACAGCAAGTTGCGCGTGACGGTGGCGGACGACGGCGTCGGCTTCGGCGTGATGCCCAGCAAGGGGACCGGGCTGGGCCTGTCGAACATCCGCGAACGTTTGAAACTCCTGCACGGCGAGGCGGGCCAGCTCCATATCGCGGCCAACAGCCCGACCGGGGTGATCGCGACCATCGAGGTGCCGTACCAGCTTGCACCGAAGTAAGCATTTCGGGTATTGCCTGCACCGACGATTCGTTGAATAATCGAAACTCCTTCACTGCCTGCCCCCGACCATGCCTACCGCTATCATTGCCGACGACGAAAGACTGATGCGCGACCTGCTGCGCACCCGATTGTCCCAGGTGTGGCCGGACCTCGAGATCATCGGCGAGGCGAAGAACGGCGACGAGGCCGTGCAGCTCGTCGACGAACTGAAGCCCGACCTGACCTTCCTCGACATCCGCATGCCGGGCAAGACGGGCATGGAAGCGGCGCGCGACATCGGCGACGCCAGCCAGGTCGTGTTCGTCACCGCATACGACCAGTACGCCGTGGAAGCGTTCGAACGGGGCGCCATCGACTATGTGCTGAAACCGCCCGAGCCCGAGCGCCTGAAGATCACGGTCGAGCGCCTGAAGGAACGCCTGGCGACGCCCGCGCAGGCGGCCACCGCATCCGTCAACGTCAGCGACACGGTGACGGCGATGCTGTCGCAGCTGGCCGAAAAGATCGCCGCGCCGAAGCCGAAATACCTGCAATGGATCCAGGCCAGCATCGGCCAGGACCTGCGCATGATCCCGGTCGAGGAAATCCTGTTCTTCCGTTCCGACGAAAAATATACCTGCGTTCAGACCGAGAAATTCGAGGCGCTGATCCGCAAGCCGGTGCGCGACCTGGCGGAAGAGCTCGATCCGTCGCTGTTCTGGCAGATCCACCGCGCCACGCTCGTGAACGTCAACGCCATCGAAGGCGTGACGCGCGACATCCGTGGCCGTCATCTGGTGCTGATCAAGGGCCGCTCGGAAAAACTGGAAGTCAGCCGCAGCTTCCTCCACCTCTTCAAGCAGATGTAAGTCAAGCCAGCGGTTTGCACGGCGGGTAAGGTAGAAGCCGGACCCGCACAGCGGGTTGTTTTCTATCAAGCAAGTTCGATGAAACGCCCGCGCCGCCCCCGCGCTTCCGGCAAGTCCGCCGCCTGGCTTCTGTCCGGGTTCGCGGCCGGCTATTGGCTGGGCCGGCGCTTCCGACAGGAGCCCGAGACCGTGCCGGCCAGCCGCCAGATCGTCAACCACGTCAGCGAAGCCATCATTTCCGCCGACCAGTCGAACATCATCGTCATGGCCAACCCGGCCGCGGCGACCCTGTTCGGCACGAGCGTCGAGCAGATGGTGGGAAGTCCGCTGGGACGCTATATCGAGTCACCGGACGGTGACACCGGCGAACCCGTGGATTATTTCCGCCCCGGCAGCGGCCGCGCGGGCCGCCGCGCCACCGACTACACGGTCATGGGCCTGCGCGGCGACGGCGAGCGCTTCCCCATCGAAGGTTCCATCTCGCGTTCGAATGGCGGCACGCCGTTCTACACGGTCGTCATGCGCGACGTCAGCGAACGCCGCCGCGTGCAGGAAAAACTCACGCGCTCGCACGACCAGCTGCGCCAGCTGTCCGCCGCGCTGCAGACGATCCGCGAGGAAGAACGCACCCACATCGCACGCGAACTGCACGACGACCTCGGCCAGCTGCTCGCATCGCTGCGCATGGACCTCACCCTCCTCCAGAACGCCGACGGCACGCCCAGCGACAGCCTGCGCCTGATGCGCGGCATGGAAGACAATCTGCTCACCGCGATCACGTCGCTGCGCCGCATCGCCACCAACCTGCGTCCGCGCGCGCTCGACGAAGGCGGCCTGTATTTCGCGCTGCAGGGCCTGCGCGACGATTTCATCGAACGCTACGCCATCCCCACCACCCTGCTGGCCGACGAGGCCGAGCTGCGCCTGGACGATACGGCCAGCACGGCCATCTTCCGCATCGTGCAGGAAGCGCTGACCAACATCGCCCGCCACGCACAGGCCACGCGCGTCATGATGAACCTGTTCCGGCTGAACAGCGACCTGCTCATCACGATCCGCGACGACGGCCGCGGGATCCGTCCGGAAGACATGGAAAAGGCGGAATCCCTGGGCCTGATCGGCATGCGCGAACGGGTCTGGGCGATGAAGGGCGAGATCACGATCGGCGCCGACGAACCGCAGGGCACCCGTATCGACATCGTGCTGCCGCTGCACGACCACCTGGTGTGACAACAAGTGACGTTGTATTTTCACAACATTTCACTGTGTCATCAAACCGACATATCGCTTCGATAAGATGCGTGCCAATCAAGCAATAGAACACATCGCTTGAATCGTCCGACATCTTATTGGAGAAACCTGAATGCAAGTCAAACGCCTGGCCGCCGCACTGGTCGCCGCCGCTCCCCTGTTCGCCGCTGCCCAGTCCAACGTGACGCTGTATGGTGTCGTCGACGCCGCCATCGAGTCCGGCGATGCCGGCAATCCGGATGGCCGCCACACCAACGTCCAGTCGGGCAACCAGTCGGGCAGCCGCTTCGGCTTCCGCGGTTCGGAAGACCTGGGCAACGGCCTGAAAGCCATCTTCAACCTGGAAGCGGGCGTTGCCGTCGACACCGGCGCGCAGGATTCCTCCGGCCTGTTCCAGCGCCGCGCCGTCGTCGGCCTGGAAGGCGCCTTCGGTACCCTGACGCTGGGCCGCGAATACTCGCCGATCGCCATCGTCGCCGGCGCCTCCGACGAATTCGGCCAGGGCTTCTACGGCACCAACCTGTCGGCCTTCGGTTCGGGCAAGGTGACCCGCCGCCTGGCCAACTCGGTCAACTACAAGAGCGCGTCGTTCAACGGCTTCGACCTGCTGGCCACCTACTCGGCCGGCGAAAAGACCACGGGTCCGTCGGGCGACCTGAAGGGCATCGGCGCCGAATACAAGATGGCCGGCCTGTACCTGGGCGCCGCCTACCACACGCTGAAGCGCGTCTCGTCGGGCAACGACAAGGAATACGGCGCGGGCGCCGCCTACACGTTCGCCGACCTCGGCGGCTTCGAGCTCAAGGCCAACTACCTGTCGGCCGATCCGGACGGCGCGAACAACAAGTTCAAGCAGTACAACCTGGGCGCGGGCTACCCGTTCGGCGCGAACAAGGTCTACGTGAACCTGCAGCAGAACAAGCTGGAAAACGGCGCCAAGGGCAATGCCTGGGCACTGGCCTACAGCTACTCGCTGTCGAAGCGCACGAACCTGTACGCGTCGTACGCCAACATGAACAACAACGGCCTGGCCACCTTCGGCCTGAACTCGGGTTCGAACAACCTGACCCCGGCCGCGACGTCGCTGGGTGGCGATCCGTCGGTGTTCACCGTCGGCATGCGCCACTCGTTCTAAGCGCTGTGCGTGGGCACAAGGTGCCCACTTTTCTTATTTGAGGCGGCAGGTGAGGAGCCAGTAATAGGTCAACCGCTCGATGCGGATCTCCCTCACCTCGCCGCCCAGCCGCTTGCGCAGCGCGCTGTCGGCCGGATAATTCTTCGGCAACTCGAACCGCTCGCCGTCCGGCGCCGCGACGATTTCATAGGTATTGCCCTGCGCATCCGTGCGCGCGATGGTCGTGCTGCTGCCCTCGACGTAGGCGTCGTCCAGCAGGATCAGGGTGACGTCGCGGCCAAGGCGTGCGCGCAGCTGGGCCAGCAGCGCATCCTGCTCGTCGCGCTTCAGGTGCGACCACCAGAAGCCGATGAACACGCACGAAAACGTCCCCAGGTCCCCGGGGAGGTCGAGGCCGTCCACGGTGCGGAACGCGACCTTGCCCTCCGGGAATCGACGGGTTGCAGCGCGGGCGATCATCTCGTCGAGGATATCGGTCGCCAGCACCTTGTCGGCGTTGGCGGCGATCACTTCCGTCCAGTAGCCGGTGCCGCAAGCCAGTTCCAGCACGGTCTGCCCGCGCACCAGTTGCGCGATCCGTTCGCGCACCTTCGATAAATCGTTGGCGCGTTCCGCCCGCGACAGCGCGGCGTCGGCCGCCTGTGTGCTGCTCGCGTAGTAGCGCGCGACGGGGTCATTCTGTCGATTCATGATATTAAAGCTCGTAATTTTCACTGGTGCCGCGCATCGCGGACTCCACCATCTTGCGGTTGAGCGTGGGGGCCAGCAGCTCGATGAACGTATAAATATAGCTGCGCAGATAGGCGCCCTGCTTCACGGCCACGCGCGACACGTTCATGCCGAACAAGTGACCGACCGGAATCGCGCGCAGGTTGCGGTCGCGTTCCTGGTCGAAGGCCATGCCGGCGATGATGCCGATGCCCATGCCCAGTTCCACGTATGTCTTGATGACGTCGGCGTCGATCGCTTCCAGCAGGACGTCCGGCTTGAGGTTGCGCAATTCGAACGCATGGTCGATCTTGCTGCGCCCTGCGAACGCGGCGTCGTACGTGATCAAGGGGTAGCCCGCGATCTCTTCCAGCGAGATCGCCTTCGATTTCGTCAGCGCGTGCTCGTGCGGCACGACGAGGACGTGTTCCCATTGATAACACGGCAAGGTGATCAGGCCGTCGACCGCGGCGATGGATTCCGTCGCGATGGCGAGGTCGGCCTGGTCGTTCTTGACCATGTCGGCGATCTGGCGCGGATTTCCTTGCAATAAAGACAATCTCACCTTCGGGTAGCGCTGCATGAAGGCCTGCACGATCTTGGGCAGCATGTAGCGCGCCTGCGTGTGCGTGGTGGCGATGGTGAAGCTGCCGCTGTCTTGGGCGGCGTATTCCTTGCCGATGCGCTTGAGGCTGTCGATCTCCTGCATGATCAGCTCGACCGAATGCAGGACGAGCCGGCCCGGTTCCGTCAGGCCGCGGATGCGCTTGCCGTGGCGGGTGAAAATATCGACCCCGAGCTCCTCTTCCAGTTCGATGATGGCTTTCGACACCCCGGGTTGCGACGTGAACAACGCCTTGGCGGCGTCGGTCAGGTTGAAGTTCTGGCGGACCGCTTCGCGGACGAAACGTAGTTGGTGTAGGTTCATTGCCCTTATCTTGTTGATCCGATCCCGCATTTTACAAGGATGCTTATACCGCAGGCTCATATAAGCAAATAAATTCTCCGTCGTTTGGAATATAGCTGGATTTTATTAATATTCGGGATAGTTTGGGTCAGGATTGGCCCGCCCCTAAGGAATCTTGCCCATGTACCGTTACGACCAATACGACCATCTCATCGTACGTGAACGCATCGCCCAGTACCGCGACCAGGTACGGCGCCGTCTCGCCGACGAGCTGACCGAAGAAGAATTCCTGCCGCTGCGCTTGCAGAACGGCCTGTACATGCAGCGTCATGCCTACATGTTGCGCATCGCCGTCCCGTACGGCCTGCTGTCGACGGCGCAGATGCGCATGTTCGCCCACATCGCCCGCAAGTACGACCGCGGCTATGGCCACTTCACGACGCGCCAGAACATCCAGTTCAACTGGATCGAGCTGGAACAGACCCCGGACATCCTGACCGACCTGGCCTCGGTCGAGATGCACGCGATCCAGACGTCGGGCAATTGCATCCGTAACACCACGACGGACGAGTACGCCGGCGTCGCCGCCGACGAGATCATCGATCCGCGCCCGTACGCCGAGATCATCCGCCAGTGGAGCACGTTCCACCCGGAGTTCATCGCCCTGCCCCGCAAGTTCAAGATCGCGATCAATGGCGCCGTGAAAGACCGCGCCGCGATCGCCGTCCACGACATCGGCCTGACCGCCGTGCGCAACGAGGCCGGTGAAGTCGGCTTCAAGTTCATGGTGGGGGGTGGTCTCGGCCGTACCCCGATCATCGGCAGCGTGATCAACGAGTTCGTGCCCTGGCAGCACCTGCTGACGTACACGGAAGCGATCATGCGCGTGTACAACCAGTTCGGCCGCCGCGACAACAAGTACAAGGCCCGCATCAAGATCCTCGTGAAAGCCGTGGGCGCCGAGGAATTCGCGCGCATGGTCGAGGCGGAATTCGCCGACCTGAAGGACGGTCCGGAAACGCTGACCCGCGAGGAAGTCGAACGCGTGGCGCAATGGTTCAATCCGAAGCCCTACCTGACGCTGCCGGCCATCGATCCGCGTGCGGACCACGCTGGCGACAAGGCGTTCGCCAACTGGCTGCAGCGCAACGTCAAGCCGCACAAGGTGCCGGGCTATGCGTCCGTCGTGCTGTCGCTGAAGAAGACCGGCGTGCCGCCGGGCGACGCGACCGCCGAGCAGATGGATTTCGTGGCCGACCTGGCCGACAAGTACAGCTTCGGCGAACTGCGCGTGACGCACGAGCAGAACCTCGTGCTGGCCGACGTCGAGCAGGCCAAGCTGTTCGAGATCTGGCAGCAGGCGAAGGCGCGCGGCCTCGCGACGCCGAACATCGGCCTGCTGACCGACATGATCTCGTGCCCGGGCGGCGACTACTGCTCGCTGGCGAACGCGAAGTCGATCCCGATCGCGGCCGCCATCGCCGAGCGTTTCGACAACCTGGACTTCCAGCACGACATCGGCGACATCGAACTGAACATCTCGGGCTGCATCAACGCCTGCGGCCACCACCACGTGGGCCACATCGGCGTGCTGGGTGTGGACAAGGACGGTTCCGAGTGGTACCAGGTGTCGATCGGCGGCGCCCAGGGCAACGAATCGGCCATCGGCAAGATCATCGGCCCGTCGTTCTCGGCACCGCAGATGCCGGAAGTCATCGGCCGCCTGCTCGAGGTCTACGTGAAGAATCGCGTCGAGGGCGAACGCTTCGTCGACGTGGCGCAGCGCCTCGGTGTCGCGCCGTTCAAGGAACATGTGTATGCCACGCCGATCCCGGCCGGCGCATTGGTTGGGGAAGACGAATATGCCTAATTTCGAATTGCACTCGCACAAGCAGATCATCAAGCACCGCGAAGTGGTGGATGACGACTGGAGCGTCCTGAAGCTCGTCGAAGACGGCACCCCGGAAACCGTCGAGGTCCCGGCCGGCAAGGTCATCGTCCCGGTCAAGGTGTGGCTGGCGCAGCGCGAGCAGCTGCTGGGCCGTGCCGCCCGCAAGGAACTGGGCATCTGGTTCGCGTCGGACGAGCTGGCCACCACGGTCAAGGACGACCTCGACAAGTTCGCGGTCGTCGCCGTCGACTTCCCGAAGTTTTCCGACGGCCGCGGCTATTCGATTGCCTACAACCTGCGCAAGCGCCTCGGTTACCAGGGCGAGCTGCGCGCGATCGGCGACGTGCTGCGCGACCAGCTGTTCCAGATGTATCGCTGCGGCTTCAACGCCTATGCGACGCGCCAGGACCGCAACATCCACGACGCGCTGAAGGGCCTGACGGTGTTCTCGGAAACCTACCAGGCGGCCGTCGACAACCCGCTGCCGCTGTTCCGCCGCCACCAGCGCGGCGCGCTGCCCGAGCATAGCGATATCGGCGCCGGCATCTGACGAGCAAACAAGGAAACCCATGAGCGACCTGAACGCGCGGGTGAATGAAACCCGCGGCATCCTGGAGCGCATTGCGCGCGATTTTTCGCCTGCCGTGTTCGCTTCCAGCCTGGCGGCCGAGGACATGGTCCTCACCGACCTGATCTTGAAGGCCGGCCTGCCGATCACCATCTTCTCGCTGGAGACGGGCCGCCTGCACAAGGAAACCCTGGCCATGATCGACAAGGTCAAGGCCCATTACGGCTACGACATCGTCGTGATGCGTCCGAAGCAGGAGCTGGTCGACGAGTACGTCGGCAAGAACGGCCTGAACGCCTTCTACGACAGCGTCGAGATGCGCAAGGGCTGCTGCTACGTGCGCAAGGTCGAACCGCTGGGCCGCGCCCTCGCCGGCAACAAGGCGTGGATCACGGGCCAGCGCCGCGCGCAGTCGACGACGCGCAGCGACCTGCCCGTGCAGGAAGACGATACGGCGCACGGCCTGGCCAAGTTCAATCCGCTGGCCGACTGGAGCGAAGAGGACGTGTGGGAATACATCCGCGGCAATAACGTGCCGTACAACGACCTGCACGACCGCGGCTACCCGTCGATCGGCTGCGAACCCTGCACCCGCGCGATCCAGCCGGGCGAGGACGTGCGCGCCGGCCGCTGGTGGTGGGAAAACGCCGACTCCAAGGAATGCGGCCTGCACCTCGTCGACGGCAAGCTCATCCGAATCAAATCCGTGGCCGCGTGATCGGCCTTACAAAGACATCAGGCACAGCAAATGACGACTTTTAGTGACACCCCGCTCGCGCTCAGCGACGTGAATGCGCGCCACCTGGACGCGCTCGAATCCGAAGCCATCCACATCCTGCGCGAAGTCGCGGCGGAATGCTCGAACCCCGCGCTGCTGTTCTCGGGCGGCAAGGACTCCGTCGTGCTGCTGCGCCTGGCCGAGAAGGCGTTCCGTCCGGGTAAATTCCCGTTCCCCCTCGTCCACATCGACACGGGCCACAACTTCGACGAAGTGATCGCCTTCCGCGATGCGCGCGTGGCCGAACTGGGCGAGCGCCTGATCGTCGGTTCCGTCGAGGACTCGATCAAGAAGGGCACCGTCCGCCTGCGCAACCCGCAGACGGATTCGCGTAACGCGGCCCAGGCCGTGACGCTGCTGGAAACCATCGCCGAGTACGGCTTCGACGCCTGCATCGGCGGCGCCCGCCGCGACGAAGAAAAGGCACGGGCGAAAGAGCGCATCTTCTCGTTCCGCGACGAATTCGGCCAGTGGGACCCGAAGGCGCAGCGTCCGGAACTGTGGGACCTGTATAACACCCGCGTGCACCCGGGCGAGAACATGCGCGTGTTCCCGATCTCGAACTGGACCGAGCTCGACGTCTGGCAATACATCGCCCGCGAAAAGCTGGCCCTGCCGCCGATCTATTTCGCACACGAACGCCAGGTGATCCCGCGTAACGGCCTGCTCGTGCCGCTGACGCCGCTGACGCCGGCCCGCGACGGCGAGGAAGTCGAGACGCGCGTCGTCCGCTTCCGCACCGTGGGCGACATCTCGTGCACGTGCCCGGTCGCATCGGATGCATCGACCGTCGACGCCATCATCGCCGAGACGGCGATCACCCAGATCACCGAGCGCGGCGCGACCCGCATGGACGACCAGACGTCGGAAGCCTCGATGGAAAAGCGCAAGAAACAAGGATATTTCTGATGAACGCCCTGAACGAAAACCTGAACCACGATAACGACCAGAGCGGCCAGGCCGGTCTGCTGCGCTTCATCACCGCCGGCTCCGTCGACGACGGCAAGAGCACCTTGATCGGCCGCCTGCTGTTCGACAGCAAGGGCATCTTCGCCGACCAGCTGGCCGCCGTGTCGCGCTCCAAGCACAAGCGCACCGTGGGCGACACGATCGACCTGTCGCTGCTGACGGACGGCCTGGAAGCCGAGCGCGAACAAGGCATCACGATCGACGTCGCGTACCGCTACTTCGCCACGCCGAAGCGCAAGTTCATCATCGCCGACACCCCGGGCCACGAGCAGTACACCCGCAACATGGTGACGGGCGCGTCGACCGCCGACGCCGTCATCATCCTCGTCGACGTGTCGAAGGTGAAGCTCGGTGACGATGGCAGCGTCGAACTGCTCGTGCAGACGAAGCGCCACTCGACCATCGCCAAGCTGCTGCAGATCGAGCACGTGATCGTCGCCGTCAACAAGATGGACCTCGTGAACTACGACCGCACCGTGTACGACCGCATCGTCGCGGAATACACGAAGTTCGCGGACACGCTGGGCCTGAAGGACATCACGGCGATCCCGCTGTCGGCACTCGCGGGCGACAACGTCGTCGAGCGCGGCGACAACATGACCTGGTACGAAGGCCCGACCCTGATCGAACTGCTGGAAGGCCTGTCGGTCTACGACGAGACGCACGCCGCCCCGTTCCGCTTCCCCGTGCAGCTGGTGGCACGCCACAACGGCCATGAAGCCAACGACTTCCGCGGCTACATGGGACGCATCGAGTCGGGCAAGGTCGCTGTGGGCGACAAGCTTGTCGTGCAGCCGTCCGGCCACAGCGCCACCGTGAAGGAAATCCTGACGTTCGACGGCCCGCTGCAGCAGGCCGTCGCCGGCCAGTCGGTCACGATCACGCTGAACGAATACGTCGACATCTCGCGCGGCGACGTGCTGGCCCCGGCCGAGCAGCCGGCCACGCTGCTGAAGCAGGTGAAGGCGGACGTGTGCTGGATGTCCGACGAGCCGCTGGACGTGCGCCGCAAGTACTGGATCAAGCACGGCACCCGCCAGACGATGGCCAAGGTGAAGGCGATCGATTCGGTCCTCGACGTCAACACGCAGCAACGCCGCACGGTGGACAACCCGGCCGAAGGCCTCAAGCTGAACGACATCGCGCAGATCGAACTGGCCGTGCAGCAGCCGCTGGCCGCCGACGCCTACGATGCGATCCGCGCAACGGGCGCCTTCATCCTGATCGATGAAGTTACCCATCAGACCGTTGCTGCGGGTATGATCCGTATTGACGCGTAACGAACGACAGAAAGGGATTCATGGCGGCGCTGGGAAAAGTGTATCTGATTGGAGCCGGACCCGGCGCTGTTGATCTCATCACCGTTCGCGGGGCGCGCCTGCTCGGGGAGGCGGAGGCGGTGCTGTACGACGCCCTCGTCACCCCCGAGATGCTGGCACTGTGCAAACAGGCAGAGCTGATCCCGGTCGGCAAGCGCTCCGGCCAGCGCTCGACGGCGCAAACCGTCATCAATGAAAAACTCGTCGACGCCGCACGGCGCTACCAGCGCGTCGTGCGCCTGAAAGGCGGCGATCCGATGCTGTTCGGCCGCGCCGACGAGGAACTGCGCGCGCTCGAGGAAGCGGGTGTCGAGGTCGAAGTCGTGCCCGGCATCACGACGGCCGTCGCCGCCGCCGCCGCGACCCTGCAGCCGCTGACCAAGCGCGGCGTGGCGCGCAGCGTCGCCTTCTTCACGTCCAGCACGGCGCCCGACCAGCCGGACCACCCCGCTCTTCCCGAAACCGACACGCTCGTCCAGTACATGGGCGGCCGCGAAGCCGCCGCCACGGCGGAACGCCTGCTGGCCGAAGGCCGCCGGCCGGACCTGCCCGTCGTCGTCGTGGAAAACTGCAGCCGCGCGGACCAGCGCGTGCGCCGCCTGACCCTGGCCGACCTGGCGCATGGGCTCGACGTGGCCCACGGTCCCGTGCTCGTCATGATCGGCGAGGCGATGGCGCACCGGCCGCACCAGACCCTCTGACGTTCAGCGCGCCCGCGCTTCCAGCTCGGCCTCGAGCCGCTGCGCGGCCGCATGCGTATCCACCGCGATGCGGTTCAGGCGCGCCAGCGCCGCCGCCAGCCGCGCCCCGCACTCTCCCCCGCATTCGCGCACATGCCATAACGCGAGATCGCAACGCATGCGCGCCAGTTCCGCGCGCAGTCCGGCCAGCATGCGCCGCAACGCGCCATCCGCGTCGGACGCGGGACCGCCCGGTGCGGCGGCCCCTGTCAAATGGTCCTGCATGCGGGCGATGCGCGCGTGCATGCGCTGCAGGCGGCCCGCGAGGCGGTCGAGGCGGCGGGCGCAGCGCAGCTCGACCCAGGCACGCGGCATCGGCGGCATCGGAGGCAGCACCGCGCGCAGGCGGGCGAACAGGGAATTGAGCTTGGCGGACATCGCAGCAGTGTGGCGCGCTCACCGCCGCCGGCCATGATGCGCGACAAACTTCCGTCGACTCAGCCCCAGTGCAGGTAGTCGATGCCGTTCTGGATGCTGCCGATGACCTGCGTCTGGTTCTCGGCACTCTCGCTGAAGTGGGCCAGCACGTCGGCGCGGGTCACGGACGACTCGAGCGCGTGCAGCCAGAAATCGGCGCCGGCGCTGTCGCCCGCGCGGTGCAGCACGTTCTGGTACAGCGCGTGGACGAACTGGGTGTCGCTCGTGTTCGCGCCGTACCGGCTCGCGAATTCGGCGCTGCCCGCGAAGCCCGCTGCCGCCTCCGTCAGCGTCATGCCCTTGTCCATCGCGGCGATCCAGTAGCCGAGGCCCGCCTTGTCCGGCGTGCGGTCGAACGCGGCCTGGTACAGGCGGTACGCTTCGCCCGCCGTGCCGTTCACGTCCAGCGCCACCATGCCGTCGCTGAATTTCAGGCGCTCGACATTGGCCAGCATCGCGTGGTTGCCGGCCGCATCCGTCACCGACACGCCGGTGCCCTGGTTGACGATGGCCGCGCCGGCGCGCGCGCTCGCGTACACGAGCGTGTCGAGGCCGGACTGCCCCGTCACCCTGCTCTCGCCCGCGACGGCCGCCATCGCATGCGTGTCGGCGCTGAATGCGAGGCTCGTGACGACGCCCGGGGGCGGCGTTGTCGCCACAGGTGCCGGTGCGGGAGCCGGTGCCGGTGCCGGTGCCGGTGCTGGTGCGGGTGCCGGAGCGGGAGCCGGCGCCGGGGTGCCGACCTCGATCGCCGCCGCGGTCACGGTGCCGCTCACCAGCGTGCGCATCTCGATGGACGCGCCGCCGGCCGCCGCCGTGTCCACCCACGCGCCGGCGAAGCCGCCGTTCGCGAGCGCCGTCAGGTCCGGGCTGGCCTGGTCGCCGCTGCGCAGCTGGCTGATGCCGAATTCCTGGGTGTCGATGGCGTTGCCGTCGCCGTCGAAGCGGCGGCCGAAAATACCGTTGCCGTCGTCGTCCGCGCCCTGCCAGGCGACGAGGAACGAACCGTCGGTCAGGGCCGCGACGTCGGCGTCGTAATGGCCGCCGCCCGACGCCACGTTGGCCTGCGTGACGGCGCCCACGGCGTGGCCGGCCGCGTCGAAGCGCTGGAAGAAGATGTCGCTGTTCGCGAAGCCCCACGGATCGTTGGCATAGCTGTCCCACGCGACGACGAAACCGCCGCCCGCGAGCGCCGTCACGTGCGGCAGCGGCGCGGCCGTCGTGATGCTGGCCGCGTAGCCGTCGCCGCTCGCGACGAACACGGCGGCGGGTGCGCGGCTCAATGCGGCGTAGACGTTGCCGTCGTTGATCTCGCCCCACGACACGACGTAGCCGCCGTCCTTGAGGCCCGCCAGCGCCGGGCTGTAGGCGGAACCGAGCGCGCCGTGGACCTGCTGCGTGCCGACGGGAGTGCCGTCGGCCGCCGCCTGCTGCACGCGCACGGCCGCGCCGCTGCGCCAGCCGACGGCGAACGAACCGTCGGCAAGCGTCGCCACGGTGGGCATCGCGGCGTCGCCTGCGGCGCCCGTATCGAGCACGTGTTCCGTGCCGGCGCCGCCATTCGCGTCCACGACACGATACGCGACCCTGTTCGCGCCGCCGTCGTTCAGGACATAAGCGACGACGAAGCCCCCGTCGGCCAGCGCGCTCACGGCCGGCTGGCCTTCGATAACGGTGTCGCCGGCCGGCGTGAGCGCGAACGCGGCGCCCAGCGGGTTGCCCGCCGCGTCGCGCAACTGCGCGCACAAGCTGGCGTCCGGCCCCGCCCAGACGGCCACGATGCCCCCACCCGACAGCGTGGCCAGCGCCGGGGCGGACGTCCAGGCGTCCAGCGCGGCACCGGCCTTCGATTCATTGTTCAGGCCGGGCAAATCGCCCGTCGCGCCGTTTTCGACGGAATAGGTCAGGACCTGGGTGACGCCCGTGTTCGGGATCGGTTTGCCGGTCGCGTCGACCTGGTAGCGGTCGCAATAGTGCACGGTCACCGCAGTGGCCAGGCCGTCGGCCGGGATCTGGCTCGCATCGGCCACGACCAGGCGTGCGCTCGTGTCGACCAAGGGGTCGTAGCTGATTGCGAACAGGCCCGGTTGCGACTGACTGTCGATCACCCAGCGGCCGCCCGTCTGGGCACCCGTATCGATCGGGGTCAGGACGTCGACGACGTCGCCCGCATGCGCCGTCGTGAACACGACGTCGTTGCTGCCGACGGCGCCCACCGGCTGGTTGTCCGCGAATATCGTGATCTCGGCCGTGACGACGCTGCCGTCCGCCTGCTTGTAGTGGACGCCGAACGTATCGGGCGTCGTCGCGTCCCCCACCATGCGGTCCTGGAAGCGCCACAGCGTCCCCGCCGTCGCCACGTACGCGCCCTGGCCATCGACCGGCATCGTGTAGGTGATCCAGGTCTTGCCGTTGTCCTGGCTGTATTGCACGTCGCCGCGCGCGAACGCCTGGCCCAGCGCGGTGGAGGCATCGAAGGCGACGGCATTGATGTCCGACGCATGGCTCCAGGCGGCACTGGCCTGGCCGGGACGAACGTAATAGGAAGTCGTGGGCGTGCTCATGGCGGTGGATCTCGTTTACCCGAAAAGCATATTTTTCCTCACGGCAAATTTAAATTCAATGAGGAAATTGCCTATGGTGCGTAAAGACCACCGAAAACCAACGGAACGTGATTTCCGTGCCAACGAAATTGGCACGGATAAATGCATCCGCTACAACACAAGTTGCGAACAGATCAGCTTGGCATTTTTGCCATTGCCGGGTCGGCGATGGCGGCCGCGCCCGCACAATAGGCGGCCATCGCCGCCAGCACGCCGGGATCCTCGCCGACGGCGGGCACGGTGCGGAAGGTCACCTGCGGATGGCTGGCGCGCAGCTGCTCCAGCAGCAGCGGCAGGTCGCGCAGCAGATGGCCGCCCTGTCCCAGGAACACGGGAACGATGGTGATGTCGCGCGCGCCCAGCGCCACCTGGACGTTGACTTCGTCCGGCAGGCTCGGCGTCATCAGCTCGAGGAAGGCCAGCGACACGGCGCAATCCGGACGCTGCGCCGCGGTCAGGTCGCGCAGGCGCTGGAACGGGGCGGCCCAGGCGGGGGCGCGGGCGCCGTGGGCGAACAATACGAGTGCTTTTTCCATCAGTGTCTCTCCACCCAGCGCAGGGCGCCGATCGCCAGCAGCAGGAACAGCAGGCTGGGCGCGGCCGCCGTCACGAAGGCCGGCCAGGTCGACAACATGCCCACGTGCGAAAACAACGCGTTAATCAAAATGAAGCTCACGCCGATCATGATGCCGATGAAGCTCTTCAGGCCCACGCCGCCGCTGCGGGTGTGCAGGTAGCCGAACGGCAGCGCGAGCGCCATCAGCACGAAGATCGACAGCGGATCGATCAGCTTCTTCCAGAACGCGATCTTGAAGCGTTCCGTCTCCTGGCGGTTCTCGGCCAGGTGGCGCGTGTACACGGCCAGTTCGTTGGCGGACATCCGTTCCGGATCGGAACGGGACACGGACAGGATCTTCGGCGTGATCTCGGACACGAGGTCCAGGCTCGCCACCTTGCGCGTGGAGACGGACGCCGTGTCCTGGCCGTACGTGCTCTGGATGGTCTGGCCGGCCGGGATGGGCGTGCCCGGCTCGGGCAGCGCGCGGCTATTCGAGAACAGGGTCTCGGTGACGTCGCTCAGGCGCCACGTGCTGTTGCCGCTGAACTTGGCGTTGGCGGCCGTGATCAGGGAGCGCATGCGCATGCCGTTGTCGAACTCGTACAGGCGCACGTCGATCAACTGGCCGTCCGGACGGATCTGACGGGCGTTGAAGAAGCGCGAGCCCGTCACGGGCCCCTTCGGGCCGCCCGTGTGGATCGTGTCCTTGGTCCACATGCCCGAGCGGAATTCGGCCGACACCGTCGCGCCCTTCGCGGACAGGCGCACGCGTTCCGCGATCGGCGCCGTGCGCGGCGTGATCAGCTCGCCGAACAGGAACGTGATGGCGACGAACAGCACGCCGATCTTCGCCAGCATGATGCCGGCCTGCTGCGTGGACATCGACGACGCGCGCATGATCGTGAATTCCGAACTCTGCGCGAACTGCGCCATCGTGTAGATGGTGCCGACCAGCGCGGCCACGGGCATCGCCTCGTACACGTGGCCGGGGACGAGCAGCAGCACGTACAGGATCGCGTGCTGGATCATGTAGCCGCCCTTGCCCACCGAAGGCAGTTCCTGCGTCAGGTCCATGAAGGCGATGAGGCCCAGCGTGGCGACCAGCGCGAACGAGACGGCCTGCGTGATATTGACGAAGAAGTAGCGCTGCAGGATCTTCATTGCGCGCCCTCCTGCGCGGCTTCGCCCCCGCGCAGCAGGCGGCGGCGCTTGAAGGCGCCCACCAGTGCGAGCGGATGCCACGGGTGGTTGACGTTCAGGCGCCAGGCGAACAGCCCGGCCACGACGAGCAGCGCGAACAGGTGCAGCGGCCACCACGCCACGCCGAAGCTCATCTTGCCCTGCTTGACGCTGGCCTCGAACAGTTTCGACAGGTTACTGTAGGTGAAGAAGATCAGCAGCGCGAGCATCAGGTTCGCCGAACTGCCGGCGCGCGGATTGACGAAGCCGAGCGGAATCGCCAGCAGCAACAGCACGACGCAGGAGATCGGCGCCGAGATCCGGTACAGCAGTTCGGCATTCGTGAAGCGGTTGTTGGGCAGCGCCAGCAAGGCGGGCGTGGTCAGCGCATCGGCCGGCGTCTCGGACCCGATCACGGGCACCTGGCTGGACACGCGCATGCGGTAGCGTTCGAACTCCATCGACTGGAAATCGGCCCGCCCCGGCTGGCCCAGGTAGCGGCGGCCGTTCTTCAGCACGAGGTATTGCCCGCCCTTGCCGTCCGGCTCGATCACGCCTTCCTTGGCGACGACGATGGAATTGCCGTCGGCGTCGACGGAATTCACGAACACGTTCTGCACGACGGTCGCGCCGCTCGTGCTGCCTTCGACGAAGAACACGCGGTTGGTCGACGGCGATTCGCGGAACTGGCCGGGCGACACGCGCTTGAGGTCTTCGCGCTTCTCGAAGCGCTCGACGAATTCCGCGCTCTTCATCTTCGCCCACGGCGTCGCGACGAACGACAGCACGGCGACGATGGCCACCATCGGCAGGCCGAACACGAGCACCGGCGGCACCCACCGCATCAGCGACTGGCCGGACGCGAACCACACGACCATCTCGGAGTCGCGATAGCTGCGCGTCACGGTGACGATGACCGCGATAAAGCTGGTAAGAATGATGATTGTTGGCAGATAATTCAGCACCGAAAAGCCGATGAGGGCCAGCACGTCGCTCGAGGCGACCTTGCCGCCGGCGGCCTTGCCGAGGATGGAGATCAGGGTCCAGGTGACGAAGACAGTAAACAGGGCCGTGAAGGTGGCGCCGGCCACACTGGCCAATTCACGCTGTAGGGCGCGTTGGAAAATCATTCGATCGTTATAATTGCTGGTTTGAAGGAACCCCAAGGAACCGTCACGAGCGGGCGCCATATGGAAGGTTCCTCGGACAGCACGCGCGTCAAAAACTCGAAACGGAGAATCAAATGGACTTTAGCATAAAAGCATTCGACACAAAAAACACGCTGGCCGCAGCCAAATCGGGCTGTGTGGCAGTCGCGGTGTTCGAAAACAAGAAACTGTCGGAGGCGGCGAAAGCCCTCGATCTGAACGGCGAGATCAGCGCGGCCGTCAAGTCGGGTGACATCTCCGGCAAGCCCGGCTCCACCCTGCTGCTGCGCGGCGTGGCCGGCGTAACCGCTGCCCGCGTACTGCTGGTCGGCATGGGCGCCGACGAAGCCGTCAGCGAGAAAAGCTTTACCGGTGCCGTGTCCGCTGCCCTCAAAACCTTCGCTTCGCTGGGCGCGCAGGATGCCATTATCGCATTCCCGCTGGAGAATGTGAAAGCGCGCGACCTGAACTGGGCCATCAAGGGCATCGTCATCGCCGCGAACGAGGCCGAATTCCGCACCGACGCGCAAAAGAGCAAGAAGGATCCGGCACCGGCCGGCGTGCGCAAGCTGGCCATCGCCGTCCCGGCCGCGACGCCGCAGATCAAGGGCGTGCTGGCGCAGGCGCAGGCCATCGCCAACGGCATGAACCTGACGAAGGAACTGGGCAACCTGTCGCCGAACGTCTGCACCCCGACCTACCTCGCGAACACGGCGAAGAAGCTGGCGGGCGACTATGGCTTCGACATCGAAGTCCTGGACCGCAAGCAGCTGGAAGCCCTCAAGATGGGCAGCTTCCTGTCCGTGACGCGCGGCAGCGAAGAGCCGCCGAAGTTCATCGTCCTGAAACACAACGGCGGCAAGAAGAACGACGCGCCGGTGGTCCTCGTCGGCAAGGGCATCACGTTCGACACGGGCGGCATCTCGCTGAAGCCCGGTCCGAACATGGACGAGATGAAGTACGACATGTGCGGCGCCGGCTCGGTGCTGGGCACCTTCCGCGCCATCGGCGAGATGGGCCTGAAGCTGAACGTCGTCGGCATCGTCGCCGCCTGCGAGAACATGCCGTCGGGCCGCGCCACCAAGCCGGGCGACATCGTCACCGCGATGAACGGCACCACCATCGAGATCCTGAATACGGATGCGGAAGGCCGCCTGATCCTGGCCGACGCCCTGACCTACGCCGAGCGCTTCAAGCCGGCCGCCGTCGTCGACGTCGCCACGCTGACGGGCGCCTGTATCGTCGCGCTGGGCCACCACACGTCGGGCCTGTTCACGCGCCACGACGATGCCCACGACGCCCTCGCCCAGGAACTGCTGGACGCCGGCAGGCAGGCGAACGACGTCGCCTGGCGCTTCCCCATCGGCGAAAACTACAACGAGCAGCTGAAGTCGAACTTCGCCGACCTGGCCAACATCGGCACGCCGGGCGGCGCGTCGATCACGGCGGCGTGCTTCCTGGAGAACTTCACGCGCAACTACACGTGGGCCCACCTGGACATCGCCGGCACCGCATGGAAGTCGGGCGCGGCCAAGGGCGCGACCGGCCGTCCGGTGCCCCTCTTGACCACGTTCCTGCTGAACCGCGTGTAAGCGTTACCGCAGGCTGACGAAGACGGGCGCCGCGTGGCGCCCGTTTTTTTCAGAACACGACGTTGCCGCGCTCCCGCTGCGCCTCCCGCTGCGCCTCCGGCCCGGCCGGCGCCTGCATCAGCACGGTCAGGGTCGGCTCGTAGGCGACACCCGAGCTGCCGTACGGGTCCTTGTGGTTGCCGCCGACGCGGGCGACGATGCTGCCGACCAGCCGGCCCGTGTCGAACAGGGAGGTGTTGTGCGCCGGCGCGACGTCGAGCGCGCTGCCCGCGCCCTCGCGCGCGCAATCGATCGTGAGCGGACTGCGGCTGCGTTCGACCGTGACCCGCCCCGGCGCGACGACGAACCAGCGCCCCGCGGCATTGGACAGCACGCAGCCGACGCCCGTCACCTCGCGGTGGTCGAGGATGGTGTGGATTTCCAGCTGCTGCGTCGTCGGTTCGGCGGGCGCAGTCACGCATCCGGCCATGACGGTGCACAGCGCGAACGTGGAGATGGTACGGAACGAAAGAAAGGACATGTCTTCAACCGATCATGCATACAAGGCATACCACCCGTTTACGGCGGCAATCGGAAAGACATGAGGCGAAGCGCACCCCGGGATCGCCGGGATCGCGTTGCTATGCTGCGGCCGGCACCGGATCGATGGGCGCAAAGCGCGGCAAGCGCTCCCCGTCCACGTCGACCAGTCCGAAAAATGCATCCCGCGGGCGGACCCAGGTCTTGCCGTCCTGCCCGCGATACACGACCACGGCCGTGTGGTCCGCCTCGAGGATTGCCTCGCAGACCACCTCGTACACCCCGCCCTTGTAGTGGCGGTAGCGCATCAGGCCTTTTCTTCGGCCGTGGCGCGATTCCGCTTCTTGAGGTTCTGGATGACCTTGACGATGCCTTCGATGCCGGCGTTGTCATCCAGTTCGCTGAACGCGTCCAGCACCTCGTTGAGGACGCGGTTGCGCACGCTCGCCTCGTCAGCCTGCATCTTCTGCGGCTGGTTCTCGGACGGTGCGAATTTCTGCGGCGCTTCGGCCGCAGCCTTCTGTCCGTGTGCCAGCGCGGCCTGCCAGATCAGCCAGCGGCGTTGGGTTTCGTACACGAGGTACTCTTCCGGCTTGTCTTCACGACGCCGGACAATGTGGCCATCGCGTTGGGCCCATGCTTCAAATGCTTGGCGCATTGTTGTCCTTTACAAAGCTGTGTGCAAATCCTGCTCTCGGATCCGCGATCGTTACACACCTGCCTAAGCCGGCCGCTCGACCGACCACGGCAACCATCTAATCAAAGCAACGGATTGCTTTTGAATACTTGGTTCCAGAGCAATATGCCAATAGTACAACCAAAGTTGGCCTACTGCAATTTTTTTCTTTCGAGAAGGAGACGATACGTAAATGTCCCCTGTCTTGCTGTGATTGTTACATCTTGTCACAGTTCGGCGCAACTTTCCAGCGGCGTTACGATTTTTTACCCCAGGGACAATAATTTTACGACATCTTTGTTGCAATCGAAACAAATAATGACAATCGTGTCATGGCCTTGCGAGCCATGATGGGTGACAGCAACGGTGGTGAAAAGAAATCCACTCCGTACGCGGGCGGGGATTGTACGCGATCTGGCGTCCAGACGGATGTGTCACACATCGGAGTCGAAGACTGATGCTTACCAACGTGGTTGACAGGAAGCCGAGCCACAATGCATTACTTGCTCAATTAACAACGGAGGCATCGTGGCAGTGGACGCTTATCTTCAGATCGACGGCATCAAGGGCGAATCCCAGGACTCTGCCCACAGAGACTGGATCGAATGCCTGAATGTGCACTTCGGTGTGGATCAACCACGCAGCCCTGTGACTTCGACCAGCGGCGGTCATACATCGGCTCGTGCCGATTTCGATGACGTCGTGGTATCCAAGCTCACTGATCTGTCCACCCCACTCTTGTTGCAACACTGTGCGATGGGAAAGACCATTCCAAAAGCGAAGTTCGAAATGTTCCGGGCCGATGGCAACGGAGAGCGGGTCAAGTATTTTGAAATGGTGCTGGAAAATGTGCTCATCGGTTCGATAAAACCGGGTCTAACGCCGACGGGCGGAATGCAGGAGCATTTTCAACTGAAATTCGCGAAGGTGACGTGGAAATACGTCCAACAAAAGATTTCCGGCGGTGCCGGTGGATCGACAGCGGGCGGGTGGGACCTGTCGACCAACAAGGTAGCTGCGTAACGTTCACCGTGGAGGTTACGGATGTCGGACTTCTATAAGTACTTCAAAGAAAACATGGAAGATCTGGGGCTTACCGCGCCACCGGAAAGTCTTTTTGGAACGCAGCAGCTTGCGATATCGACGATAAGCGCCATCGTCGCCTTTATCGACAAGTTCGGGACAAAAGTGACTGTCATGGAAATGGTACGCGCGGGCACCAGGTTGGAGCAACTGACCATGGTGGGAGCCTTGGGAGCCTCCTACTACGCGGGTGCTGCAATCGGCAGCCTTGCAGTTGCTACAGGCCGAACTATAAGCGGAGGAACTTCGCTGGGCGATGTTCTTTTTGAAGCGTCGAGGTGGGGATTCGACCGTCAGTGGCTCACGTCACTTTTCCATCGCAGGCCGGGCATCTACGACCCAAGCGTGCCAGGCCGGAGATACTACAAGCTCTACGAGAACTTCAAATGAAGGATTCGCTATTGTTGCTGGCCACGGGTGCCGGCGTCTCCCTGGCTGCCTGGGCATTCTGGCACTACCTCGGGAATGATGCGTTCAGCACGCTGAATACCGTCGTTCTTGTTGGCGTAGTAGCGGATAACTTTCGACTACGCCGTCAACTCCGCGAAAGGGGCACGAAGGTCTGATGACGCGTAATCTCGCCCTTTACAGTACGAAATATTCCTGAAAGAATCGCGTCCATAGTAGCGAATTACTCGGGCATTCTATTGCCCGAAATTTTTTTGTCAGAACAATATGAAAATCGCAACCTGGAACGTGAACTCGCTGAAAGTGCGCCTGCCGCACCTGCTCCAGTGGCTCGCCGCCAACCCCGTCGACGTCCTCTGCATCCAGGAGACCAAGCTCACGGACGATAAATTCCCCGTGGCCGAGATCAACGCGGCCGGCTACGAAGTCGTGTTCAGCGGCCAGAAGACGTACAACGGCGTCGCGATCCTGTCGCGCCTCCCCGTCGCCGACGTCGTGCGCAACAACCCGCATTACCAGGACGAGCAGCAGCGCCTGATCGCCGCCACCATCGGCGGCGTGCGCTTCATCTGCGCCTACGTGCCGAACGGCCAGGCCGTCGGCTCCGACAAATACGCCTACAAGATGGGCTGGCTGGCCGCGCTGCGCACCTGGGTCGGCGAAGAGCTCGAAATCCACGAACAGTTCGCGATCCTCGGCGACTACAACATCGCGCCCGAAGACCGCGACGTGCACGACCCGGAACTGTGGGCCGGCCAGATCCACTGCTCCGACCTCGAACGCGAGCAGCTGCGCGAACTGTGCGGCCTCGGTCTCGTCGACGCGTTCCGCCTGTTCGAACAGCCCGAGAAGCAGTACAGCTGGTGGGACTACCGCCAGATGGCGTTCCGCCGCAACCGCGGCCTGCGCATCGACCACATCCTGCTGTCGCAGGCGCTCGCCAAGCGCTGCGAGGCGTGCGTCATCGACCGCGAACCGCGCAAGTGGGAGCAGCCGTCCGATCACACGCCGGTGATCGCTACGATCGCTTAATCCAGCAGCGCCGGCACGGCTTCGGCGTCGACCGGCCGCGCGAACAGATAGCCCTGGGCATACTGGCACCCGTGCCGGCGTAGCAGCGCCAGCTGCGCGTCCGTCTCGACGCCCTCCGCCACGACGGCCATCCCGAGGCTTCCCGCCAGCGCCATGATGGCCGCGACGATGGCCTGGTCCTCGCTGCTCGTCTCGAGGTCGCGCACGAACGCGCGGTCGATCTTGATCTTGCGGACCGGGAAGCGCTTCAGGTAGGCCAGGCTCGAATAGCCGGTGCCGAAATCGTCGATCGACAGGCGGATGCCCATGCGGTAGATTTGGCCCAGCGTCTCCAGCGTCTGGCCGCCGTGCTGCATCAGCGCCGTCTCCGTGATCTCGAATTCCAGCAGGCCCGGATCGATGCCGGTGTCGTCGACGATGGCGCGGATCGACTGGATCAGGCCCCGGTGCATGAACTGGCGCGCCGACAGGTTCACCGCGAGCGGCAGCGCCGGCAGCCCGGCCCGCTGCCAGGCCATCGCCTGTTCGCAGGCGCGCCGGATCACCCATTCGCCGACCGGCACGATCAGGCCGTTCTCTTCCAGGATCGGGATGAAGTCGTCGGGCGCCACGAGGCCCTGCTCCGGATGGCGCCAGCGCAGCAGCACTTCCAGTCCGTGCACGCGGCCGTCCTGCACGCCCACGATCGGCTGGTAGAACAGCGCGAATTCCTCGCGCAGCAGCGCGCCGCGCAGGCGCGTCTCCATCTCAAAATGGCGCGCGGCCGCCGCGTTCATCGGCTCCGCGTAGAACTGGTAATTGTTGCGGCCCGCCGCCTTCGCGTAGTACATCGCGGCGTCGGCCTTGCGCATCAGGCCCGCCGCATCCGCGCCGTCGTCCGGGTACAGGCAGATGCCGATCGACGGCGAGATGTGCAGGCTGTGGCCTTCGAATTCGATCGGGGCCGCCAGCGCCTCGATGATCTTGTCGCCCACGTGACCGCACTCCTCGGCCACGCGCACGCCCGGCACCAGCACGACGAATTCGTCGCCGCCCAGGCGCGCGACGGTGTCGCTGGCGCGCACGACGCGGCACAAGCGCTGCGCCACTTCCTTCAGCAGGTGGTCGCCCGCCAGGTGGCCGAGCGAATCGTTGATCGTCTTGAAGCGGTCCAGGTCGATGAACAGCAAGGCCAGCTTCATGCCGTCGCGCCGGGCCGACAGCAGCGCGCGGTCGAGGCGGTCGGACAGCAGCGCGCGGTTCGGCAGGCCCGTGAGCGCGTCGTGGTACGCCATGTGGTGCACGCGCGCCTCGGCCTGGCGCCGCTCCACGATCTCGGCCTGCAGTTCCGCCGTCCGCTCCTGCACGCGCACTTCCAGCTCGTCGCGCGCGCGGCGCAGCGCGTCCGCCGCCTCGCGCTGGGCGGTGACGTCGTCGATCAGCCAGACGCTGCGCCCGCCCCGGTCCGCCATGTCGAACGGGCGGCCGGACAGGCGCGCCCAGAAGCGCTTGCCGTCGCGCCGCACCAGTTCGTACTCGGCCATGTGCACGCGGCCCGCCTCGAAGTCGCGCCGCGTCTGCTCGCGCGCGGCGATCCAGCCCGCGTCGTCGGGATACAGTTCGCGCACCGGCAAGCCCTCGATGCTGCCGCCCTGGTGGCCGAACAATTCTTCCATCTTGCGGTTGCAGTGCAAGGTCCGCCCCCTTTCGACGACGGCGATGCCCAGCACGGCGTTGTCGAGGATCGCCTGGTTTTCCAGCAGCGCATTGCGCAGCGATTCCTCGGCCGCCTTCTGGCCGGTGCGGTCCTCGATCATCCAGATCATCGTGCCGGTGCCCAGCTCCTCCGGATTGACGGCGTAGCCGATCATGTTTACCCACATCCGCGTGCCGTCGCGGCGCACCATCGCCGTCTCGGTCTTGAACGAGCCGCCCTGGCCCAGCACGCCGTATGCGGTATGGCCCATTGCGTCGAACGCGGCATCGTCCGCATACAGCATGCGCGTCGAGCGGCCCAGCACCTCGCCCGCCGCATAGCCGAACATCGAGCCGAAACAGCGGTTGTAGCGCGTGATGGTGCGGGCGCGCGTGAAAAAGATGCCGATCGTGGCATTGGTCATGATCGACTGGATCTCGGTGAACGCCTGGCGCGCTTCCGTCACGTCTTCCACGATCCACACGGTACCCGCCTCGCGCGCGCTCATGTCGACGGCCTTGGCGCGGATGCGGCACCAGATCGTGCTGCCGTCGCGGCGGCGCAGCGGCACCTCGCTTTTCTCGAACAGGCTGCCGGTCGTCAGCACGAGGACGGCCTCGCCGATGAACGCGTCGTACTGGGCGCGCGAGGCGAACACCTGGGCCGGACTGTGGTTGATGAGTTCCGCGGGCGCATAGCCCAGCATCTCCGCCATGCGCGGATTGCAGGATTTGACGAGGTCGGGCAAGGTGACGGCGATGCCGACCGGCGCATGCTCGACGACGGCCGCCTGTTCCAGCAGCCGTCCGCGCAGCGCCGCCTGGCCGTCGCCGAACGTGAGCACGTCGCCGAACACGAAGGTGGCGCCCGCGATGCCGGCACCCCGCGGCAGCGGCTTGGCGCGCACTTCGACGGGCCGGCCCGTGGTGCCGTGTTCGACCAGGCCGTCCCAGCGCCGTTCGCCGGCCTGCGACAGGCGGATCTCGACCGCCATCGCCGCCGCCGTGCGCGGACAGAACAGCGACACGAGGGGGCGCCCTTCCACCTCGCCCCCCGCCAGTTCGACGAGCGCCGCGTTCGCGGCCCAGATCGTGCCCTCGCCATCGCAGGCGCAGGCCGGCGCGGCGATCAATGCCAATGCGTCGGCCACCAAGGCCGCTGTGCTCGTTCCCCGATCCATCCCTCTTGTCCCAGTGCGCCTATTGACAAGGCACTTTGTCTATTTTTGGATGGATCATAGCCGAAAATCAACGTAATTTATCGTTCTGGAAAGATGAAATTCAGCGTGTGATGCGGCGCAGCAACGGTCTCAGAAGGCATCGGCGGGCACGCGCACCCAGCCTTCCATCAGCACGCGCGCGCTGCGGCTCATCACGGCCTTCGTCACGACCCAGTCGCCGCCCTCCTGGCGCGCTTCGGCGCCCACGCGCAACGTGCCGGACGGATGGCCGAAGCGCACGGCCTCGTGCGCCCGCCCTCCCGCGGCGAGGCTCACCAGCGTGCCCGGGATCGCGGCGGCCGTGCCGATGGCGACGGCGGCCGTGCCCATCATCGCATGGTGCAGCTTGCCCATCGACAGGGCACGCACGAGCAGGTCGATGTCGCCCGCGTCCACATGCTTGCCGCTCGACGCGGTATAGGCAGCGGGCGGCGCGACGAAGGCGACCTTCGGCGTGTGCTGGCGCCGCGCGGCCTCCTCCACGTGCGCGATCAGGCCCATGCGCATGGCGCCGCAGGCCCGGATCGTCTCGAACATCGCCAGCGCCTTCGGGTCGCCGTTGATCGCGTCCTGCAGCTCGGTGCCCGTGTAGCCGATGTCGGCCGCGTTCACGAAGACGGTCGGGATGCCCGCGTTGATGAGCGTGGCCCGGAGTGTCCCGACGCCCGGCACCTCGAGGTCGTCGACGAGATTCCCGGTCGAGAACATCGCGCCGCCACCCTCGCCTTCCTCGGCCGCCGGGTCCATGAACTCGAGCTGCACTTCGGCAGCCGGAAACGTGACGCCGTCCAGCTCGAAGTCGCCCGTCTCCTGCACCTGCCCGTCCGCGACAGGCACGTGGGCAACGATCGTCTTCTTGATATTGGCCTGCCAGATGCGCACGGTGACGGTCCCGTTATCCGGAATGCGCGCGGGATCGATGAACCCGTTGGCGATGGCGTACGGGCCGATCGCGGCCGACAGGTTCCCGCAGTTGCCGCTCCAGTCGACGAACGGCTTGTCGATGCCGACCTGGCCGAACAGGTAGTCCACGTCGTGGCCGGGACGCGTGCCGGGCGCGACGATCACGGTCTTGCTCGTGCTGGACGTGGCGCCGCCCATGCCGTCGATGTGCTTGGCGTAAGGGTCGGGGCTGCCGATCACGCGCAACAGGAATTTATCGCGCGCCTCGCCGGGGACCTGCGCTGCTTCCGGCAGGTCTTGCAGGCGGAAGAACACGCCTTTGCTGGTGCCGCCGCGCATGTAGACGGCGGGGACTTTGATTTGGGGTACGTGGGCCATGGGATTCCTTTACGCCGCGACTTTGGACGATGCGAGGAAGTCCTGCGCGAACCGCTGCAGCACCCCGCCCGCTTCGTAGATCGACACTTCCTCGGCCGTATCGAGACGGCAGGTCACCGGCACCTCGACGGTCTCGCCGTTGCGGCGGTGGATCACCAGCGTCAGCGTCGCGCGCGGCGTCCGCTCGCCCACGACGTCGAACGTCTCCGTGCCGTCGATGCCCAGCGTAAGCCGCGTGGTCCCCGGCTGGAATTCCAGCGGCAGCACGCCCATGCCGACGAGGTTCGTGCGGTGGATGCGCTCGAAGCCTTCGGCCACGATGGCTTCCACGCCCGCCAGCCGCACGCCTTTCGCGGCCCAGTCGCGCGACGAGCCCTGGCCGTAGTCGGCACCGGCGATCACGATCAGCGGCTGCTTGCGCTCCATGTACGTCTCGATCGCTTCCCACATGCGGGTGACCTGGCCTTCCGGCTCGATGCGGGCGAGCGAACCGGCCTTCACGCTGCCGTCCGGGTTGCGCACCATCTCGTTCTTCAGCGTCGGATTTGCGAACGTGGCGCGCTGCGCCGTCAGGTGGTCGCCGCGGTGCGTCGCGTACGAATTGAAATCTTCCTCCGGGAGGCCCATCTTCGCGAGGTATTCGCCCGCCGCGCTGTTCAGCATGATCGCGTTGGACGGCGACAGGTGATCGGTCGTGATGTTGTCGCCCAGGACCGCCAGCGGGCGCATGCCCGTCAACGTCCGTTCGCCCGCCAGCGCGCCTTCCCAGTACGGCGGACGGCGGATGTAGGTGCTCATCGGACGCCAGTCGTACAGCGGCGACACGGGCGCGTCGCCCGCTTCACGGCGCGCGAACATGATGTCGTAGACCTTGCGGAACTGCTGCGGCTTCACGGCCTGCTCGACGACGGCGTCGATCTCCGCATCGCTCGGCCAGATGTCCGCGAGGCGCACCGGATTGCCGGCGGCGTCCGTACCCAGCACGTCCTTCTCGATGTCGAAGCGGATCGTGCCCGCGATCGCATACGCGACGACGAGCGCGGGCGACGCGAGGAACGCCTGCTTCGCATACGGGTGGATGCGGCCGTCGAAGTTGCGGTTGCCCGACAGGACGGCGGTCGCGTACAGGTCGCGTTCGACGATCTCCTGCTGGATCGCCGGGTCCAGCGCGCCGGACATGCCGTTGCAGGTCGTGCACGCGAAGGCGACGACGCCGAAGCCCAGTTTCTCCAGCTCCGGCAGCAGCCCTGCTTCCTCCAGGTAGAGCGGCACGGCCTTGGAGCCCGGTGCGAGCGACGACTTCACCCACGGCTTGCGCGCGAGCCCGCGTGCGTTCGCGTTGCGCGCGAGGAGGCCCGCGGCCACCATGTTGCGCGGGTTGTTCGTGTTCGTGCAGCTCGTGATGGCGGCGATGATGACGGCGCCGTCGGGCATCTTTCCCGGCTCGTTCTCGACGATGCCTGTGATGCCGTGCTGCGCCAGCTCCGTCGTCGCCACGCGCTTGTGCGGGTTCGACGGGCCGGCGATATTACGCACGACGGTCGACAAATCGAAACGGAGCACGCGCTCGTACCGTGCGTTCTGCAGCGTATCCGCCCACAGGCCCGTTTCCTTCGCGTACAGCTCGACCAGTTTCACGAGGTCGTCGTCGCGGCCCGTCAGCTTCAGGTATTTGATCGTCTGCCCGTCGATGGCGAACATCGCCGCGGTCGCGCCGTATTCCGGCGCCATGTTGGAGATCGTCGCGCGGTCGCCCAAGGTGAGGTTCGCAGCGCCTTCGCCATGGAACTCGAGGTAGGCCGACACCACCTTCGACTTGCGCAGGAATTCCGTCAGCGCCAGCACGATGTCGGTCGCGGTGATGCCGGGGCCCGGCCTGCCGGTCAGTTCGACGCCGACGATGTCCGGCAGGCGCATGTACGACGCGCGGCCCAGCATGACGCTTTCCGCTTCCAGGCCGCCGACGCCGATCGCGATGACGCCCAGCGCATCGACCATCGGCGTGTGCGAGTCGGTGCCGACGAGCGTGTCGGGGAATGCCACGCCATCCTGCACCTGCACGACGGGGCTCATGCGCTCCAGGTTGATCTGGTGGAGGATGCCGTTCCCCGGCGGGATCACGTCGACGTTCTCGAACGCCTTGCGGGTCCATTCGATGAAGTCGAAACGGTCTTCGTTGCGGCGGTCCTCGATCGCGCGATTCTTCGCGAACGCGTCCGGATCGAAGCCGCCGCACTCCACCGCGAGCGAGTGGTCGACGACGAGCTGCGTCGGTACGACCGGGTTCACGAGGGCCGGATTGCCGCCCTCCTGCGCGATGGCGTCGCGCAGGCCGGCCAGGTCGACGAGCGCCGTCTGGCCGAGGATGTCGTGGCAGACGACGCGCGCGGGGAACCACGGGAAGTCGAGGTCGCGCTTGCGTTCGATGATCTGCTTCAGCGACGGCACCAGCGCGACGGGATCGCAGCGGCGCACGAGGTTTTCGGCCAGCACGCGCGAGGTGTACGTCAGGGTGTCCCAGGCGCCGGGCTGGATCTCCTCGACGGCGGCTTTCGCGTCGAAGTAGTGCAGATTGGTGCCGTGCAGGGGCTTGCGATATTGGCTGTTCATGGCGTTGCCTGTGAAACGAGAGAGAGGTGCAGGTGGTGCAGCGCACGGTACCCGCCCTCATGGTAAATGGCGTCCGGCTCGAGGCCGAAGGATTCGAAGCCGAAGGCATCGTACAGGCGCCGCGCGGGCGCGTTGCCGTCGATGAGCTTCAGGGTGAGCCGGCGCACGTGGCCCAGCGAACGGGCGTGCTCGATCAGGTGCGCCGTCAGCAGGCGTCCGATGCCGGCGCGCTGGTGGCTGGTCGCGACCATCAGGCTGCTCAGCAGCGCCGAGTGGTGCAGCCGGCTGCCCTTCTTGGCGCACAGGCAGATGACACCGGCCAGCGTGGCGCCGTCGAACGCCCCGAACCACGTGTAGTCGGGCCGTGCCAGCCGGTCGGCGTGCCACGCTTCCGGCTGCGCGAGCGCGTCCTCGTACGCGGGGCCGTGCGCGAACTGGAAGTCGCGCAGGTTTTCCAGCCGCAGCGCGCGGTACGCCGCGGCGTCCGCGGCGCCGAGGAGACGGATGCGGATGTCGCCGGCGTCCATCACTTGCGCTCGGCCAGCGGCACGAACTTCAGGTCTTCCGGACCGACGTAGTTCGCGCTCGGGCGGATGATCTTGTTGTCGATGCGCTGCTCGATGATGTGCGCGGACCAGCCGGACGTGCGCGAGATGACGAACAGCGGCGTGAACATCGCCGTCGGCACGCCCATCATGTGGTACGAGACGGCCGAGAACCAGTCGAGGTTCGGGAACATCTTTTTCACTTCCCACATCACGGATTCGAGGCGCTCGGCGATGTCGAACATCTTCATCGAGCCGGCGCTGTGCGACAGCGAGCGCGCCACTTCCTTGATCACCTTGTTGCGCGGGTCGGAGATCGTGTAGACCGGGTGGCCGAAGCCGATGACGACTTCCTTGTTCGCCACGCGGTTGCGGATGTCCGCTTCCGCTTCGTCCGCGTTCTCGTAGCGCTTCTGGATGTCGAGCGCGACTTCGTTGGCGCCGCCGTGCTTCGGGCCGCGCAGCGCGCCGATCGCGCCCGTGATCGCGGAATAGATGTCGGAACCGGTGCCGGCGATGACACGGCCGGTAAAGGTCGACGCGTTGAACTCGTGTTCCGCGTACAAAATCAGCGACGTGTGCATCGCCTTCACCCACTCGTCCGACGGCTTGAAGCCGTGCAGCAGGTGCAGGAAGTGGCCGCCGATCGAATCGTCGTCCGTCTCCACGTCGATGCGCTTGCCGTTATGGCTGTAGTGGTACCAGTACAGCAGCATCGAGCCGAACGACGCCATCAGGCGGTCGGCGATGTCGCGCGCGCCGGCGATGTTGTGGTCGTCCTTTTCCGGCAGCACGCAGCCCAGCACCGACGCGCCCGTGCGCATCACGTCCATCGGATGCGCGCCGGCCGGCAGCGCCTCCAGCGCCGCTTTCACGGCGTGCGGCAGGCCGCGCAGCGATTTCAGCTTGGCCTTGTAGCCGCGCAGTTCCGCCTCGTTCGGCAGCTTGCCGTGCACGAGCAGGTAGGCGATTTCCTCGAACTCGCTGTTGCCCGCCACGTCGAGGATGTCGTAGCCGCGGTAGTGCAGATCGTTGCCGGAGCGGCCCACGGAGCACAGCGCGGTATTGCCGGCGGCGACGCCGGACAGCGCGACGGATTTTTTCGGCTTGAACGCGGGCGTATCGGTCTTCACGTCGGTCATTTCGAGTCTCCTTGTTTATTTGATTTTATTTTGTGCGAACAGCGCGTCGAGCTTCTGTTCGTAGCTGTGGTAATCGATGCGCTCGTACAGTTCGGCGCGGGTCTGCATCGTGTCGACGACGTTCTTCTGCGTGCCGTCGCGGCGGATCGCGGCGTAGATGTTTTCCGCGGCCTTGTTCATCGCGCGGAAGGCGGACAGCGGGTACAGTACGATGTCGACGTCGGCGCCGCGCAGCTCGTCCACGGTGAACAGCGGCGTCGAACCGAATTCCGTGATGTTCGCGAGGATCGGCACCTTGACCGCTTTCTTGAATTGCGCGTACATCTCCAGGCTCGTGATGGCTTCCGGGAAGATCATGTCGGCGCCCGCCTCCACGCACGCCACCGCGCGCTCCACGGCCTTGTCGAGACCCTCGACGGCCAGCGCGTCCGTGCGCGCCATGATGACGAAGTCGTCGTCCGTGCGCGCATCGACGGCCGCCTTCACGCGGTCGACCATCTCGCCCTGAGTGACGATTTCCTTGCCCGGACGGTGGCCGCAGCGCTTGGCGCCTACCTGGTCCTCGATGTGGCAGGCGCCCGCGCCGGCCTTGATCAGCGAGCGCACGGTCCGTGCGACGTTGAAGGCGGACGCGCCGAAGCCCGTGTCGATGTCGACGAGCAGCGGCAGGTCGCACACGTCCGTGATGCGGCGCACGTCGATCAGCACGTCTTCGAGACCGGAGATGCCGAGGTCCGGCAGGCCCAGCGACCCGGCCGCGACACCGCCGCCCGACAGGTAGATCGCGCGGTAGCCGGCCCGTTTGGCGAGCAGCGCGTGGTTGGCGTTGATGGCGCCGATGACCTGCAGCGGATGTTCTTCCTGGACGGCCTGGCGGAATTTGGCGCCGGCGGATTGTTGGCTCATGTCCTACCCTTTCCTGATGCTTTCTATGATGGTGGCCCATGGGTTTGCAAGGACCGTGCCAGTCACCCGGCACCGCAGACAGCCCGGAGATTCAAGGACATGGGTGATGCGCCCAGCCACGGCATGTTTCATCGCGTTTCAAAATGAAACACCGTTGACACATGAAAGGAAACTGAACAGACTGCGCGCACGCTACCCACAACGACGGAGACCACGATGTTCGAACGCTCATCCAGGCTGTGCGCCGCGCTGCTGGCCGGCCTGTCCATCACCACGCTCGCGCATGCCGCCGGCCCGGACAGCCGCGCGGAAGCCGTAAAAATCATCGCCGACATGCGCCGCATCGTCACGCCGCAAGGCATCGAACAGACGCGGTCCGTGCGCATCGGCGGCATAGCCCAATGGATCAGCGTGCGCGGCACGGACCGGCGCAATCCCGTGCTGCTGTTCCTGCACGGCGGCCCCGGTTACGTCGCGATGCCGACGAGCTGGTATTTCCAGCGCGGCTGGGAAGAATACTTCACGGTCGTGCAATGGGACCAGCGCGGCGCCGGCAAGACGTATGCCGCCAACGACCCGGCGCAGATTGCGCCCACGATGACACGCGCCCGGATGCTGGCCGACGCCGAGGAGATGGTCGCGTTCCTGCGCAAGGAATTCGGCAAGGACCGCATCTTCGTGCTTGGTCACTCGTGGGGTTCATCGCTGGGCATCCAGCTCGCGCAGCGCCATCCGGACTGGCTGCACGCCTACATCGGCATCGGCCAGGTGACGGATGCGATGGAGAGCGAACGGCGCGGCTGGCAATACACGATGGAGGCGGCGCGCAAGGAGGGCAACCAGGACGCCATTCGCGACCTGGAATCGATCGCGCCCTACGCCGCGCCGGGCAGGCCGCTCGTGCTGAAGGACCTGTACCTGCAGCGCAAATGGCTCGCGCGCTATGGCGGGGCCGTGTACGGCCGGACCGGGTTCGATGCGGAATCCGCAGCCGCGAAGCTGGCGCCGGAATACACGGATGCCGACCTGAAGACCATGTGGGAGGGCACGGAATTCTCATCGAGCCGCATGCTGACGGACGTGCTCACGCAGGATTTCAGCGTCTACACGACCTTCCGCTGCCCCATCGTCATCTTCAACGGCCGCCACGACTACAACGTGTCGGCGTCGGCCACGGCGGAATGGTTTGCCAAAGTGAAGGCGCCTTCGAAACAGCTCGTGTGGTTCGAGGATTCCGCGCACGAGATCTTCAACGAGGAGCCGGGCAAGACGCTCGTGTCGCTCGTGAAGTATGCGCGGCCGTTCGCGGAACAGGCGGGCGACGTGGCGCCATAAAAGAAAAAACCCGCACGCGGGCGCGTGCGGGTTTGCTGGATCAAGCTGCGATCAGTGTGCCGACGCTGCGGCAGCGCCGATACCGGTCTCCGAACGCACTTCCTGTGCTTCGTAGCCGGCCTTGTCGATGGCGGCACGCGGGCTCTTGTCGGTGACCGAGAACAGCCACACGCCGACGAAGCCGACGGTCATCGAGAACAGCGCCGGCGACGTGTACGGGAAGATCTCGTGCGCATTGTGGAACACGTCGACCCACACGGATTTCGACAGCAGCGTCAGGATGACGGCGGTGGCCAGGCCCAGGAAGCCGCCCACGGTCGCGCCGCGGGTGGTGCACTTGCTCCACAGGACGGACATGAACAGCACCGGGAAGTTGGCCGAAGCCGCGATCGCGAAGGCCAGCGAGACCATGAAGGCGACGTTGATCGTCTCGAACACATAGCCCAGGAATACGGCGACGATGCCCAGGCAGATCGTGGTGATCTTCGACACGCGCAGTTCGCTGCCCGGAGCCGGCTGGCCCTTCTTGATGACGGTGGCGTACAGGTCGTGCGACACGGCCGAGGCGCCGGACAGCGTCAGGCCGGCCACGACGGCCAGGATGGTTGCGAATGCCACGGCCGAGATGAAGCCGAGGAAGACGTCGCCGCCGACGGCGCTCGCCAGGTGCACGGCCGCCATGTTGTTACCGCCCAGCAGTTTGCCGGCAGCGTCCTTGAACCCCGGGTTCGTACCGACCAGCACGATTGCGCCGAAGCCGATGATGAAGGTCAGGATGTAGAAGTAGCCGATCCAGGTGGTTGCCCACAGCACCGACTTGCGCGCTTCCTTGGCGCTCGGGACGGTGAAGAAACGCATCAGGATGTGCGGCAGGCCGGCGGTACCGAACATCAGCGCCATGCCGAACGAGATGCCGGAGATCGGATCCTTGATGAAGCCGCCCGGGCCCATGATCGCGTCTTTCTTGCTGTGCACTTCGACGGCCTTGGCGAACAGCGCTTCCGGGCTGAAGTTGTACATGGCCAGCACGGAGAACGCCATGAACGAGGCGCCTGCCAGCAGCATGACGGCCTTGATGATCTGCACCCAGGTCGTCGCGGTCATGCCGCCGAACAGCACGTAGACCATCATCAGCACGCCGACGAGCACGACGGCGATGCCGTAGTCCAGGCCGAACAGCAGCTTGATCAGCTGGCCGGCGCCGACCATCTGCGCGATCAGGTAGAACAGCACGGTGACGAGCGTGCCCGAGGCGGCGAACATGCGCACCGGCTTCTGGGCGAAGCGGTAGGCGGCCACGTCGGCGAACGTGAAGCGGCCCAGGTTGCGCAGGCGCTCGGCCATCAGGAACGTGATGACGGGCCAGCCGACGAGGAAGCCGATCGCATAGATCAGGCCGTCGAAGCCGTTTGCGAACACGGCGGCGGAAATGCCGAGGAACGACGCGGCCGACATGTAGTCGCCGGCGATGGCGAGACCGTTCTGGAAGCCAGTGATGCCACCGCCGGCCGTGTAGAAGTCGGAGGCGGAACGGGTGCGGCCGGCGGCCCACTTGGTAATGAACAGGGTCAGGATCACGAACACGGCGAACATCGTGATCGCGGTCCAGTTGGTGGCCTGTTTCTGGGCCTGGCCCAGGTCGAGCGCGGCGATGACGGCGCCGGCGGCGGCCAGCAGCGCCGCGGCGGCGGCACTCTTCATGAGGGTCGTGTTCTTCATGCGCGCACCTTTTCCTTGCCGGAGGCGGCGTTACGCTGGATGGCGTCGGTCAACGCGTCGAATTCGCTGTTGGCGCGGCGCACATAGATGCCGGTGACCGCGATGGTGAACAGGATCACGAACAGACCCAGCGGCACGCCCCACGACATGACGCCGGCGCCGATCTTGGATGCCATGAACTGCTTGTCGAAGGCGTTGAGCAGCGTGAAACCGTAATACACGATCATCACGGCCCAGGTCAGCAACCAGCCGTAGCTGGAGCGCGATTTGACGAGCTTTTGGTAATTCGGGTCTGCTTTGACCCGCTGGACGATGTCATCTTCCACTTTTGTCTCCAATCTTCTAGTAATGCGCCGCTCAGGTTGACGGGCTGGTATCGATCCTAAGTGGGCCGCCTTACCCGATTCTTACGGCTCGCGGAAATGTTTGCGGTCTCATGTTTCATGGTGAAACCAAGTTGAAACACAAGTTGCACGTTGCGGTACACTTGCAACATGAGTTACCCCACCCGTCCCGCGCCCGCGCCGGACCAGGGCCCCGGCAAGCCTGTCATCTGGACGGTCTCCGTGTCGCGCCTGTCCGACCTGTTCCGTCACATCACGCCCGAATACGACCACCTGGCCCAGATCGAACCGCTGAACCTGGGCTTCGACGAGGCCGCGCGCCACATCCGCGAACGCATGGCGACGGAACACTGTGACGTCGTGATCGCGGCCGGCTCCAACGCGGCCTACCTGAAAGGACGGGTGTCGGTGCCGGTCGTCGTCGCGACGGCGAGCGGCTTCGACGTCATGCAGGCCCTCGCGCGCGCACGGCGGATGTCCGCGCGCATCGGCCTCGTCCATTACCAGCGACCCGTGGCGGAGCTCGCCGAGTTCGCGGCCACGTTCGGCCTCGCCGTCGAGCAGCGCACCTACGTCACGGAAGACGACGCGCGCGCCAGCATCGCCGAGCTGAAGGCGCTCGGGGTCGAGGTGATCGTGGGTGCGGGCCTGATCACCGACCTGGCCGAGGAAGCGGGCCTCAAGACGGTGTTCGTCTACTCGCTGGACTCCATCCGGCGCGCGTTCGACGACGCCCTCGAGATGGCGCGCCTGACCCGCCTCGAAAGCGGACGCGGACGGCGCGTGGCCGCCACCGACAGCCGGCGCGCGCGCCGCGGCCTCGCCGACCTGCGTGGAGACTCCCCCGCGATGGAACGGCTGCGCCAGACCGTCGTGCTGTACGCACGCTCGCCGGCGACGGTGCTGATCCAGGGCGAGACGGGCAGCGGCAAGGAACTCGTCGCCCAGGCCATCCACCGCGAGAGCCCGCGCCGGGGCGCGAACCGGCCGTTCATCGCCGTCAACTGCGGCGCGATCGCCGAATCGCTATTGGAATCGGAACTGTTCGGCCACGAGGAAGGCGCGTTCACGGGCGCGCGCCGCGGCGGCCACGCGGGCCTGTTCGAGGCGGCGGACGGCGGCACCCTGTTCCTCGACGAGATCGGCGAGATGCCGCTCGCGCTGCAGACGCGCCTGTTGCGCGTGCTCGAGGAGCGCGAGGTGATGCGCGTGGGCGGCACGCGGCCGGTGCCCATCGACGTGCGCGTGGTCAGCGCGACGCACTGCGACCTGGAGGCGCGCGTGCGCGAGGGGCGCTTCCGCGCCGACCTGTTCTATCGCCTGGCCGTGCTGCGCCTGTCCCTGCCCCCGCTGCGCGCCCGTCCCGAGGACGTCGCGCAACTGGCCGAATGGGCGTTGAAGAACGCCCTCGCCGCGCTGAGCGCCCGGCCCCATCCGAACCTGGCGGCCGAGATCGCGGCCTGCGCCCCGCTGCTGCAGGCCTATGCCTGGCCGGGCAACGTGCGCGAGCTGCGCAACCTGATGGAACGCCTGGCGCTGTTCCTGGCGGCCGAGCCGCTGCAGGCGCTGACGCCCGCGTTTTTATTGTCGGTGGCGCCGGAACTGGGGACGCTGCCTGCCGTGACCGCGGTCGCGCCGCCGATGCAGCCCCGGGAAAGCCTGGCCGACGTGCTGGCGCGGTTCGACGGCCAGCGCGACGCGGCGGCGCGCTACCTCGGCATCAGCCGCACGACCTTATGGCGGAGATTAAAAGCCGGAAACTAAGCGCGCCCGATGCGCTAGTGCGCCGAGCCCGCATTTATCACGAGCTCAACAGTTTTTCCAGCCGCACGATTAGTTTGTTTGAACAATGTCAAACGTATATACAACAGTGTTAAATTTTGTTTGATTGTTCGCATGATTTCTACGAGCATGGTTGCCGGGCTTTTGTTACATCCGTAGCAAGTTCCGGATGTGGCGGCGGCCTGTCACAACAAACGCTGCACAACAGCAATAACGAAGCCTACGGAGAAATCACATGAGCAGGAATTTGTTAAAGATGGCTGTCGGCGCCGCCGTGCTGGCCATGTCCATGTCCACCCAGGCCGCCAGCAACAACGGCATCGTCGTCTCGGTCGCGCCCGAGAAGGCATCGATGGGCAAGAGCGATGACGTGGTCGTGAAGGTCACCTTCACCAACACCTCGGGCAGCCCGCAATACGTGCTGAAGTCGCGCACACCATTCGAAGGCGTCAGCGCGCCGCTGTTCGAAGTCACGCGCGACGGCCAGCCGGTGCGCTACGTGGGCAAGATCGTCAAGCGCGCCGCGCCGACCGCCGCCGACTATTACCTGCTCAAGCCCGGCGCCTCCTACACCGCCAGGGTGGAGCTGTCCGCCCTGTACGACATGGCTACCACGGGCGACTACGCGGTGCGCTACCACGCCGCTTCGCCGCAGCTGTTCGCCGGCGGCGGCCTGGTCGCCAACATGACCGCGATGAGTGCCGGCGCCCAGGACAGCGGCAAGCATGGCGGCGAGCTGCAGTCGGACACCGCCTCGATGTGGATCGACGGCACCCGTCCGCGCGGCTCGCGCGAAGAGACCAGGTCGCTGGCCGAGATGCAGGCCGCCGCCGGCATGGTGACGGCGGCCGGCCTGTCCACCACCAGCTGCTCGTCCTCGCAGCAAAGCACCATCGCCTCGGCCCTGAGCGCGGCCCAGACCTACGCCAACAACGCCGACGCCTACATGGCCAGGACCACGATGGGCTCGCGCTACACCAAGTGGTTCGGCACGGTGAACAGCACCCGCGTGTCGACCGTCCGCTCGCACTTCGCGAACATCAAGAGCACGCTGGCGACCAAGCCGATCAACGTGAACTGCGGCTGCACCGACACTTCCTACGCCTACGTGTATCCGAACCAGCCTTACACGATCTACGTGTGCAAGGCCTTCTGGAGCGCGCCGCTGACCGGTACCGACTCCAAGGCCGGTACCCTGATCCATGAAACCAGCCACTTCACCGTGGTGGCCGGCACCGACGACTGGGCCTACGGCCAGTCCGCCGCGGCCAGCCTGGCGATCAGCAATCCGTCGCAGGCGATCGACAACGCCGACTCGCACGAATACTTCAGCGAGAACAATCCGGCGCTGAATTAAGGCCACCATTGGAGAATACGATGAGAAAAGATCTGCTGAAACTCGCCGCAGGCGCCGCCGCGCTGGCCGTATCGCTGTCTGCCCTGTCCGCCCACGCCGCACCCAGCAACGGCAATGGCGTGGTCGTCTCGGTCGCACCGGAAAAGACCTCGTTGGGCAAGAGCGACGACGTGGTGGTCAAGGTCACCTTCACCAATACCTCGGGCAGCCCGCAGTACGTGCTGAAGTCGCGCACGCCTTTCGAGGAGATCGAGGCGCCGCTGTTCGAGATCACCCGCGACGGCCAGCCGGTACGCTACCTGGGTGCGATCGCCAAACGCGGCGCGCCCACCGCCGCCGACTACTTCGTGCTCAAGCCCGGCGCGTCCTACACGGCAAAGGTCGAGCTGTCGGCGCTGTACGACATGGCCACTACCGGCGACTATGCGATCCGCTACCGGATCGGCAACGGCAGTGGCAAGGCCGGCGACGAGCTGAAGTCCGAGGCCGCCAGCGTCTGGATCGACGGGGTCCGTCCGCGCGGCTCGAACGAGGAGACCAGGTCGCTGGCCGAGATGCAGGCCCAGGCCGGCATGGTGACGACGGCGGGCGGCGCCCTCTCCTTCAACAAGTGCACGGCCTCGCAGCAAGCCGACATGACCAACGCCGTATCAAGCGCGCTGGCCATGGCGACCGACGGCGACGCCTACATGGCCAAGGGCACGATGGGTACGCGCTACACCAAGTGGTTCGGCGCCGTCGACAACGCCCGCGTGGCGACCGTCAAGTCCCACTTCGCGGCGATCAAGGACGCCTTCGCCACCAAGCCGATCACGGTCGATTGCGGCTGCAAGAAGACCTACTACGCCTATGTGTATCCGACCCAGCCCTACACCATCCACGTGTGCAAGGCCTTCTGGAGCGCGCCGATGACCGGCACCGATTCGAAAGGCGGCACCCTGGTGCACGAGATGAGCCACTTCAACGTGGTGGCAGGCACCGACGACTGGGTGTACGGCCAGTCGGGCGCGGCCAGCCTGGCGGTCAGCAATCCATCGCAGGCGATCGACAACGCCGACTCGCACGAGTACTTCGGCGAGAATACGCCGGCGCTTCAATAAGCCCGCAAGCGTGGGCATTTGGGGCCGGTGGCCTCAAATGCCCACGTTCAGCGTCCCGTATGAATGAACGTCACCGGCTCGGTCGACAGTTCGGCCGCGGATTCCAGCTGGCGCACGTCCGCGAGCACCGCCCCCTGGTAGCGGATCACATAGGTGTGCGTGCCCGGCTCGAAGGCATAGGCCCGCGTGATGTCGATGGTGTGCGTCCGGGCCGAGTGCGGCGGCAGCTCGATGTAGTCGTCCAGCGTCAGGGCCGCGCGCTTGACCATGCGGCCCGTGTAGGGCAACTCGGCGCCGCCCGGATGCCGGCGCAGATCAAACACGCGCCGCGACAGTTCGGAATCGGCGGCGATTTCGCGCGGCAGGCCGATCCGGTGCCCGCCGCGGTTTTCGATCTTGATCGTCACCAGCACCTTGTCATGCCTGGCGTCGACGCTCAGGCTCGCATGCACGTTCATCAATCGTTCTCCATCGGCGCCCGCAGCCGCGGCCGTCACGGCCCACAGCGCGGCGCCCAGCATCGTTCGTCGTCGCATTCACAGCTCCTGTCGGGATGGGACGATTCTACTACCGGCTGCCGGAACGGATGGTCGTGGCGACACGCCCTTGGGCTGACCAGTGTACGTCCTCGTTGCTCTGACGACAAGAACAGGTATTGTGACGCGCTCTGAACCGCCATCCACCACGCGTACGTCGGGCCCGCCTTAATGCGGGCCAACCCACACGCGCGTGAAAAACCGTATTATTATTTTTTTACTACGGCCTGGTGCCCGACCGGTGCCAGCTTTCCCGATGCGCCGCCCATCAGGTAGCGCACCGCCCGTCCGCACGGAGGCAATATGCAAGACTTGTCGCAAGCTGCACTGTTTTCGCTGATCGGCAACACCCCCATGGTGGAAGTCACCCGCATGGACACGGGCCCCTGCCGCCTGTTCCTCAAGCTCGAATCCCAGAACCCCGGCGGCTCCATCAAGGACCGCGTCGGCCGCGCCATGATCGAGGCGGCGGAACGCGACGGCCGCCTGCAGCCCGGCGGCACCGTCGTCGAGGCCACGGCCGGCAACACGGGCCTCGGCCTCGCGCTCGTCGCGCGCATCAAGGGCTACCGCGTCGTGCTCGTCGTGCCGGACAAGATGGCGTCCGAAAAAATCCTGCACCTGAAGGCGCTCGGCGCCGAGATCCACCTGACCCGCTCCGACGTCGGCAAGGGTCACCCGGAGTACTACCAGGACTACGCGGCGCGGCTCGCGCGCGAGATCCCCGGCGCCTGGTTCGCCGACCAGTTCAACAATCCCGCCAACCCCACCGCGCACGAAACCACCACCGCGCCCGAGATCTGGGACCAGATGCGCCATGAGCTGGACGCCATCGTCGTGGGCGTCGGCTCGTCCGGCACGTTGACGGGCCTGTCGCGCTTTTTCGCGCGCGTGCAGCCGGACCTGGAATTCGTGCTGGCCGATCCGCAGGGGTCGATCCTGGCCGACTACATCAAGACGGGCAAGGTCAGCGACGTCTCCGGCTCCTGGGCCGTCGAGGGCATCGGCGAGGATTTCATCCCGTCCATCGCCGACATGTCGCGCGTGAAGACGGCCTATTCGATCACCGACGAGGAAAGCTTCAACACGGCGCGCGAACTGCTGCGCCAGGAAGGCATCCTGGCCGGCTCGTCGACCGGCACCCTGCTCGCGGCCGCGCTGCGTTACTGCCGCGCGCAGACGACGCCCAAGCGCGTCGTGACCTTCGTGTGCGACACGGGCACGCGCTACCTGACCAAGGTGTACAGCGACGGCTGGATGGTCGACCAGGGCCTGCTGCACCGTCCCCGCATGGGCGACCTGCGCGACCTGATCGGCCGCCGCTTCGACGACGGCGAAGTCATCACCGTGTCCCCGACCGACACCCTGCTGACGGCCTTCAACCGCATGCGCAGCGCCGATCTCGCGCAGATGCCCGTCATCGACAAGGGCAAGCTCGTGGGCCTGATCGACGAATCGGACCTGCTGCTGCACGTGACGAGCGACCGGGAACACTTCAAGGCGCCGGTCTCCGGCACGATGACGTCCGACCTGCAAACGCTGGCGCCCTCCGCGAACATGCAACAGCTGCGCGACATCCTCGACCGCGGCCTCACCGCCGTCATCGTCGACGGCGACCGTTTCTACGGGCTGATCACCCGCTTCGACCTTCTCAACCATCTGCGCAGGACACTCACGTGAGCCATCAAGACGACAACCATCGACGCCACATCGCCACGCGCGTCATCCACGGCGGCCAGGCGCCCGACCCGACGACGGGCGCCGTGATGCCGCCCATTTACGCGACGTCGACCTTTGCCCAGGAAAGCCCGGGCGTGCACAAGGGCCTCGACTACGGCCGCTCGCACAACCCGACCCGCTGGGCGCTGGAGCGCTGCGTGGCCGACATCGAAAGCGGCGGCGCCGCGTACGCGTTCGCGTCCGGCCTCGCGGCCATCGCGGCCGTACTGGAACTGCTGCCGGCCGGCTCGCACATCGTGGCCGGCGACGACATGTACGGCGGCACCTACCGGCTGTTCGAACGCGTGCGCCGTGCCAGCGCCGGCCACGATTTCACGTATGTCGACCTGACGGATCCGCTCGCGCTCGCGAGCGCGCTGCGGCCGGAAACGAAGATGGTGTGGGTGGAGACGCCGACGAACCCGATGCTCAAGCTGGCCGACCTGCACGCGATCGCGCAGCTGTGCCGCGAGCGCGGCGTGATGACGGTGTGCGACAACACGTTCGCGAGCCCCATCAACCAGCGCCCGCTGGAACTCGGCATCGACATCGTCGTGCACTCGACGACGAAGTACATGAACGGCCACTCGGACGTCATCGGCGGCATCGCCGTCGTGGGCGGCCACGCGCACCAGCAGGCATGGCGCGAGCGCCTCGGCTTCATCCAGAACGCCGTGGGCGCCATCCAGGGACCGTTCGACAGTTTTCTCGTCCTCCGCGGGATCAAGACGCTGGCCTTGCGCGTGGAACGCAGCAACAGCAACGCGCTCGACCTGGCACAGTGGCTGCAGGGCCAGGCCAGGGTACGGCACGTCTACTACCCTGGCCTCGCGTCGCACCCGCAGCATGAACTGGCACGGCGCCAGATGCACGGCTACGGCGGCATCATTTCCATCGACCTCGACACGGACATCGCCGGCGCGCGCCGCTTCCTGGAACAGTGCGAGATCTTCACGCTGGCCGAGAGCCTCGGCGGCGTCGAGAGCCTGATCGAGCATCCGGCCATCATGACGCATGCGACCATTCCGGCGGACCAGCGGGCCAGGTTGGGGATCGGCGACGGGTTGATCCGTCTGTCCGTCGGGATCGAGCACGTGGAGGACCAGCGCGCGGACCTGGCGCGGGCGCTGGCGGCGATCTAGGCCCAGGCCGGTGCCGGCAGCGCGAGGCCTTCCCCGGCCGCGCTGTCGTCGACGAGGACGCGGCGCGCAACCTCGTTCCCGCGCACGCGGAACGTGGACACGACGTCCGTCAACTCCTCCGCCTGCGCGCGCATCGTGGCCGCCGCGGCCGCCGCCTGCTCGACCATCGCGGCGTTCTGCTGCGTCGCTTCGTCCATCTCGGCGATGACGCCGCGCACGCGCGCGATGCCGGCCGCCTGTTCCGAGCTGGCGCCGTCGATCGCGTGCAGCAGGTCGGCCACCTGCTGCACGCGGTCGAGGATCTCGCGCATCGTGTCGC
>CBIHQW010000017.1:0-145854 GCA_966212285.1 Massilia kyonggiensis | reverse complement strand
TATCCTTGTCGTTGAAGAACCACTGCCCGGACAATTCCACGCCGCGCGCATAGCCGTTCGCGGCATTGACGTTCTTCTGGACCATCCACTGGCCATTCGAGCAGCCGTTGCTGGGACCCGAGTAAGACACCGAATTCTGCGGCATCCCGCAGCTCGAGAGCTGGCTGAAGAAGCCGCTGATGTCCTTGTTGAACAGGCCGAGCGCCACATAGTTCGTCGGGCTGAAATAGCGCTCGAGCGAGAGGTCGACACTGTCGGCTTTCTGCGGGCTCAGGTCCGGATTGCCCACGTTGACGGTGCCGTTCCCGAAGTTGTACGAGTAGTTCGGATTCAGCAGGTCCAGATTGGGACGGGTCAAGCCACGGCCGTAGCCGAAGCGGGCCAGGAAGTCCTTCGCGATGTCGTAGGTGAAGTTCAACGCCGGCAGGACATTCGTGTAGGTCGTCGTCGTCGTATTGTCGATCAGCGGGGACGTCGCCTGGGCCGGGTCGGAGAGGACGCGTGCGGTCGCCTGGGACTTGGTGCGGACGACGCGTACGCCGACGTTACCCTTGAGGCGATCGTCGAACGCCGCGAAGTCGGTGGAGACGTAACCGGCCAGCGTATTCTCGTTGAGATAACGGCGGCCCAGCTCATATTCGGGGTAGCTGCCCTCGGGGATGATATTCGCCAGCGGAAATTGTGCGGCAACCTGGTTGCCCAGCAGCGCGTCCGGGTTATACACGACAAAGCCCCCCGTATAGCCGTTCTGGTTGCCCAGCATGTTCGTCGGCGCCTGTCCCAGGACGCCCGGCTTGGACGCGGCGGAAATCGCGTTCGAGTAATCGGCGGCGAGCGGCTTGCCGTCCGTCGTCAACCAATGCGGCTGGATGTAGGGATTCTTGTCAAAATACCGGTTTGTCTGATGCGCAAAGCGCGTGCCGAACTTCAACCTGCTGAAGAAGCCGTCTTCGAAGGTATAGACGCCGCTGAGCGCGGTGGCGGCGCCATTGTCGTGGAATTCCTGATAGCCGTCGCCGCTGTATCTCTGGAAGACGAATTTGGCTGGATCGGACCAATTGTTGCCGTGAATGTCGGTGTAGTGGCCGTCGTTCCAGTTCTGGTTGACGCGAGTGATATCAAAGTACTGCCCGGGTGCGTTGGCCATCTCGACACGGCGGTTATCCTTGATGCGGTCCGCCCTGATGTAGTTGATATCGCCCTTGAGCGACAGTGCGGGGGTCGGGCTCCACTCGACGCCCGTGGCCACGTTCCAGGTCGTGTACAGGCTGTGCTCATCGCCACCCCACGTACCGATCGGCTGGTTCAGGAAGGTACCGCCGAGCGCACGCTGGGTGGTCACGACGTCGTTGCTGCCGCCGTTGGCGTTGCGGTTGACCATGTACTCGTTGATGGTGAACGGCGTAAGCGTCAGGTTCTGGACGTTACCCCCGTAGTCGTTGAAAACGCGGGTAAAAAGATAATTCTGGTTGTACAGGTAAGACGTATAGGCGCCTTCGGTGTAGAAGCGCAAGGTATTGTTGACGCGATAATCGGCCGCGAGGTTCAGGGCTTTGCGCGTGCGCGCGATGCTTTCCACACTGGGCCAGGGACCGAGGGTATTGGTGGAGATGATGTTGGCGGCCTGCTCGGGTGTCAGCTTGGACGTGTCCGGTACCACGTTGGGCGTGCCGGTGCCCGCGGCCGGTTTCAGATCCACGGGCGCCATGTAAGTGATGTCGCTGCGGCCGACATACTTCGACATGGGCTGGGCCACGTTATTGCCCGTGTTCGCGGCCGCCAGGTTCGCGTACTCGGCGCTGTCGCCACGGACCATGCGCCGGTAATTCATACCGCCATTGGTGCCGGCAGCGTCGTTACGGCTGGTGGTCTTCTGGAAGGCGAAGGCGGCCATCACGCCGATGCGCGAACCGCCGCCGAGATCGAAGCGGTTGGCGAGCAGTCCGCTGACTTCAGGTTCTTTCTTCCGGACGAGATCGTTGTAGCGCATATTGCCGTTCAGCACGGCGGTAAAAGCCTTGAAATCGCTCGGATTGCGGGTGCGCAGGTTGATCAGGCCGCCGATGGCGCCTTCGACGTGTTCGGCGGAAGGGTTCTTGTAGACGTCGATGCCGGCGACCATGGCCGGCACCGCGTCTTCGATGTTGAATTCGCGCGAGCCGGCGGTGAAGTAGGCGCGTCCGTTGACTTGCGACGCCGTCTGGTTCGACAGGCCGCGGATGGTCAGGCCCGAGCCGTTACCACCGGGCGACGCGCCTTCGCCGCCGTAGCGGTAACCCTGCACGCCCGGCAGGCGCGTGAGCGTTTCGGCGACGTTAGGATCGGGCAGCTTGCCGATGTCGTCCGCAGTGATGGAGTCGACGACTTCCATCGCGTTCTTCTTGATCGCCAGGGACGATTCCGCGCTGGCGCGGAGGCCCTTCACGACGACGGTGTTGGTGTCGGCCGGCGCCACCTGTGCCATCGCCTGCATGGCAAAGGCCTGGGACAGGGCCAGTGCGACGAGGGTCATGCGCGGGACGGTGTAGTATTTCTGGTGCATCTTCTTCTCCTCCAAGTAATCCGAATGGACTTGTCGTCTTATTGTTTCGCTGGTTTTACGGCTTGCCGTGCAGCCGGTTACCGTTTTAGATATCGATAACAATGCGAATGGATTATAGGAGTTCGCCGAGTAATAAAAGCAACCATTCGGCGTTATGATTTTTACCGACGATATAAGGAAGATACCGTGAAGACGGGCGTTATCGCTAACACGGCCGTAAAACTGCAGGGAGCGGGACGGCAAGCGACGTTGCCGTCAAGGCCTTGTTTGTTATCGATATCGGATACGTTCAGCCGTGCGTTGCGGTAACAAGGCTGGAGATCAGCATGCATCCGCACGCGCTGCGATACCCCTGCAAGGCCACCATTTGCCCACCGATCAGGAATGTGGGAGCGCCTTCGACGATGGGATTGACGCCGTGGCCCGCGATCGGACAGGCCACGCTGTCGCCGACACGCGCGATCCCGAGCCCACCTATTGTATGCGTGGGGGATGCCGAAATGACTTTCCCGCCGTGAGAAGTTGGGTCGCCCAAGCGAATGATCGATAGCGCCATATCGGGACCGCTTAATCGTACAGGCTGTCGAGCCGCTTGAATGTCTGCTCTTTCATTGCTGGATCGTCGATACGCAATCCGCGATAAAAACTCGAGAAAGTCTCTTTATCGACGGATTCCCGCGTGACCTCATAACATGCCAGCAGTTTGTTCACCGCATTGATTGACGCGGTCTGGTCCGTTTCCGTACGAATCATGCCTTGCAGCGCAGATTTCAATTCATCCGTGAGTTGGTCCGATGGAACGTAATATGCGGCCTTTTCCCGTAATTCGGTGTCGGGATCGGACATGAAGCGAACGAAAATCGACAGGAGCGCGGGGTCGCGTTCGATTCTGTACAAATTCCACGCCGCCGCGATTTGTGCTTCGCCATTCAGTGCGCCGCTCGCAAGAAGGCGCTTGACGGGTTCGATTGCGCGACGTTCGTCCGCCCTGAAAAGTCCGTTGACGCTTTCTTCCGTCCCACCTTGTTCGACGCGTTTCAAAAGAAATTCGAAAGCCATGCCCCGTTCTTCCCGGGTCATCGGAGTGAAATAGCTTTCACTCAAACCGTCCAGGCGCTCTTTATTGCGCATGGAGAAAAAATCGAGGAAATTCTGATACGCACTCATGGTCTTTGATCGAATTCGAGAAGTTGATCGATATACCCCTTGGGAAGCTCCTGGGTTGCGGAACTGCCGTCGACGACATGCAGTTTAATGTCGCCTATCTGGCCGAGTTCCTGCAAATCCAGAAGAGCGGGTTTTTCCTGAGTATGCCATACGGTTGTCGGATCCCACAGCTTGTTCGGAGTTTGAATGACGTTGACGTCGCCCACTGCGCCCTGCGCATATTTTTTGGAAACGCCTTTCCATAAATCGCTCGACCAGGGCCCCGGGCCATCGTCCTTGTTCCACGGATAGCCTCGGTTGACTTCGTCCCACCCGTCGATCACACGGCCGCCCGGTGTCGTCTCGAGCGTGACCCCGCCGATCTTGCTGGCGAATTCGCGCGCCGCATCGGCCTGGCCCGTCACTTTTGCTTGGTATGCCGTGCCAGACCAGAACACCGCCCCATCCTTTGGCGACGACACGTCCAGCCTGCTGATGACGCCATCCCAGCTGTCGCCAGGGTTTTTCGGCAGGTAGGGGCGCAGGATGTTCCGGCATTCCTCGATCTTTTTGTCCGCGAGGGCTTTGTCACCACTTGCCAATGCTTCCCGCGCTTCTTCGGACAGCCGCGTGATCCGTGCACGGTCCGCCATCACCGCGGCATCGGCGGCATCCTGGACTTTCGTACCCGTTCCCCCATCCGGTGGTTTCACCGGATCGGGGTGCGGCTTCGGCGGCGTTGCCGCGGGCCGTTTGGGTTTAGCTTTCGGCGCCGCTTTCCTGTCCGCCGTCTTGGCCACGACGCCCGCGGCGCCATCGTCCCCTGTCGCCAATACCTTGCCCGGGGTGTCCATGACGGCCTGCTTGGCCGGCAGCGTTGCGGCGCCCTTGTCGGCCGCGACGCCGGCGGCGACGGTATGGACTTCCTTGGGCGCGGTTTGCGCAAGCACCTTTGCCAGCCGGGCGTCGAGTTCCGCCATTGCCAGGGGAATCTTCGCCAGAGCGGCATGCTGTACGGCGTAGAACTTGCGCTCCAATTCGGCAAGGTTGGCGATCGTCGTCTTGACGGTATCGAAGTAACGCAGGCTCTCTAGGTGCAGCCGCAAGGACTTGACCATCTCGACCAGTTTGCCGCATACCTTGCTCAATGCCTGCACCAACGCTTTTTCATAGCCCGCGAATTTCACGGCGCGCAGGAATTTCAGAATGTCGCCCTTGATAAATTTTTGCAGGAACCGCACCAGCTCAACGAGTTTCGACGCCTCCTTGATCAGCATAAGCATGACCGCCCGCAGGGCCGCCCCCAACTCGGTGCCAGCAATGCCGCCGACCACCGCGCCCACGCCCGCGGCCGCAGCGCCCCCTGCCGCGATGGCCAGCGGCAGGGCGATCGTGATCAGGCATGCGCACAACAATACCCATTCCATGAGTTCTTCACGCTTTTCTGGATCATTGGCGAGACGCAGCGTCACGGCGACCGCGTCGCGCGCACTTGTCACGATCACGACACCGGGAACGAAGCTGACCAGCATGTCGGCCACGACAGCGGAGAGCGGACGATGATCGGCAAACTCGCCGAGGATCACGGATTTGAGCCAGTTCATGCCGCCGACGACGTCGTCCCAGGCGTCGTCGAGGATGGATTGATGGCTTGGACCGACGCCGCTCATGCCTTACCTCCGCCTCCCGCATTTGCAGGTGTCCAGTTCAGGAACTCGTGCACGTCCTCGTGCATCTCGGTATCGACGGTGGAACCGGCCTGCAAAGGCTTGTAGTCGTATTCGATCTTCGCCGTGACCCCGGGCGGCAACCCGGCGATACGGGCGATGCCCTGCGCGTCAAGCGTGCCTTTGCGCACGCTGCCGTCGCTCAAGATCGCCTTGTAGGCGGCGCCGGCGAACGGCTCTCCCCAATTCGTCAGGTGACGGAATTCCAGGTCCGATTTCCGGATATCGGTTTTCGGAATATGCGGCATGACGTAGGAAGTGGTCGCAGGTCCGGGCATCGTGTGCATTGATGCATGCGCAATCCACTTGCCCGACGTGCTGTTCGTGATGCCAGACGCGTCGATTTTCACGGATGAACCTCCGGCGGAAAGCGTGATTTCATCCTTTGCATGGATTTCGATGCGCGACGTCGTCGACAGCAGGCGCAGGACTTTTTCGGCGACGATGTCGAGGTCATCGCTTTGCGCCTGCACTTCGACCTTGCCTTTGGCGGCGAACAGCCTGGCACCGGCGTTCGATGCGAACAGGCTGATTTTTTCAGCGACGCTCGCCAGCAGGCTTTTCCCGGCCGCGATGTTCGTGTCCGCACCGGACGACAGCGTGACCTGTTCTCCCGCGTGGACGTGGGTTCCGGTCGCGCTGGCCAGGCCGATGCCGGCGGGCGATCCCGCCAGGAGGATCGGTTCCTTGAAGCGGTTGGCGTCCTGTTGATCCGCGCCCTCGTAACGGTCTTGCGTGGCATCGATGAAGCGACCGAGCGACTCCTGGCCGGCAAGCGGATCGGCCCCGGCCTTCGACGCGGTGTCCGACAACGTCTTGCCCAGCGTTGCGCCGGCCTTGAGCTGGGCGGTCGCTTCAGCCGCGCTGAGCTGCGTGCCCTGGGCGCCCGGCGTGCCGAACGTGCTCAGGTACAGACCCTTGTGCGTCACGATGGCGCCGTAATCGTCGGTGCTCAGCGCGAAACCCGATCCGTAAAAGCGGCTGCGTTCATTACCCTGCTGGGTGACGAGATAGCCAAGATTGAGTTGCGCATTCGTGCTCGTACTGTAGAGCTGCGCCCGGTTCTGGCCGGTGCTGTCATCGAAGACGAGCTGGTTGAAACCGCCGCCTTTGTATTCCTTCGACTTGTAACCCGACAGCGTACCGTTGGTATGCCATTGCGGCGCCTGTTCTTCGTTGTACAGGCGTCCGGTGATGACGGGCCGGTCGCCATCCCCGCCCAGGAACGTGACGATGACTTCCTGTCCGACGCGCGGCACGTGAACGCCGCCCCATCCCTGGCCGGCGTTGGGATAGCTGACGCGCACCCAGCACGACGCCTTATCGTCGCCGGCGTTTTTCCTGTCCCAACGAAACCGGACCTTGACGCGGTTGAGCGCGTCCGTGTAGATCTCTTCGCCGGCAGGGCCGACGACGACCGCCGTCTGCGGATGCATATCGGGCTTCGCATGCTCCATAGGGCTGCGAAAGGCGATCCTGCGTGGTTGGACTTCGAACCGGTTGAAACAATGGCCGGTCAGTTCGTTGCCCACGCCAGGTTGCACCGGTTCCCGGCCCTGCCCTGTCGATCGCCTGAATTCTTCGACGCGGGGCCGCAGGCCGCCCGGAAAATCCCTGGCCTGACGCGACAAAGGCAGATTGTTTTCGATAGCCCATTCAACGGCGATCACGACGAACTGGCGATCTTCCGGCGCATCCGCCTGGTGTGCCGGATGATCTTCGAGCACGAACCACGTGCCTGCCGGCAGCGCGCGTACGCTGGACGCGCCGTAGGACCGCTGCATGCTCGACTCCCATTCCTCGATGCGGATGCGCGCCTGCCTGTCCCCCTGCTCCTGCTTCGAATAGGTGTAGGCGCCGGTGTATTCGTACACTTCCAGTTGGGCGGGCAGTTCGAAATGTTCGGGCAGGACGGTCATGCTGCTCTGCTTCGGTTGGTTGGGCGCCTTGTAGTCGTGGGTGCGGGCCGTGAAATGGCTCGAACCAAGACGACGGCTGGCGCTCCAGTGCACGATCTTGTGCACTTCGTCGCCTGTGCCCCCGCCGTGAAACGCAATGTGGCCCGGCGTGACAGGCTTGAGCCGGTCGGTGGAATCGGTGATCACGAGCACATGCGCCGTGCCGTCCCCGGACTGCTCGTGGTAACCATACCAGCCCTCCTCTTCCATCAGGCGCTGGACGAAATGCCAGTCGGTTTCATATTGCGTGCAATAGGAACGCGGCTCGGGCGTCCCGATCAGGTCGAAGCGATAGTTCCCTTGGGCCTGAAGATGTCCGCCGAATACATCCGCCAAGATGTCGTCGGCGCGCTTGTCCTGCCAGATGCGGGCATCCTTGCGGAATTTCAGGAAATGCAGCCATGGCGCGAACGCGATCTGGCAGTAGGTCAGCTCGCCGTCGCTACCGAGCCGTTTAGCGGTATGAACATGGCCGTGGACCGGCAAATAGGTCCGACCGGCCTGCTGCACCCACAACGTGACCGGTTGCGCGATCAGCGTCCTGAGATCGAGGTCTGGGCGTACCGACACACAATCGATCGTGTACTCATAGCCTCTGCCCAACCGGTCATGGCCGATCACGTGCTGCGGCAACAGGACATCCTCGCCGAGAGGCGTCGTTAACCTGATCAGACGATTTTCTTGCCCGACGAGCGCTTGCGTGAGAGACAAGAGATCTTTCATATCCAATAATCGGTCACGCGATCGCGTACGTGAAGTCGCCGTTCTCGTCGGCGCCCACGGCGATCCGCTCGATGGCCGCCCCCTCCGCCATGCGCGCCAGCACGGCCTCGGCGATCTCCGGCAGCAAGGTACCGTTGAGGATGTTGTCGACGTTGCGTGCGCCGGAATCGACTTCCGTGCAGCGGGCCAGCACGGCCTCCACGAGCGACTCGTCGTACGCGAACGCCGCCTTGTGGTTCGCGGCCACGCGCTGGCCGATGCGTCCGAGCTTGAGTTCGATGATCCCGGCCAGCACGTCGTCCGGGATCGGATAGAACGGCACGACTTTCAGGCGGCCCAGGAACGCCGGCTTGAACTGTTTCATCAGCGCCGGGCGGATCAGCGCTTCCAGTTCCTCGGCCGGCGGCACCTCCTCCGGATCCTTGTTCAGGCAAGCCTGCATCAGCGTGCTCGACGCGACATTCGACGTCAGGATGATGATCGTGTTGCGGAAGTCGACTTCGCGGCCTTCGGCATCGTCCAGCACGCCCTTGTCGAACACCTGGAAGAACAGCTCGAGCACGTCCGGGTGGGCCTTCTCGACTTCGTCCAGCAGCACGACGCTGTACGGGTTGCGGCGCACGGCTTCCGTCAGCACGCCGCCCTCGCCATAGCCCACGTAGCCCGGCGGCGAGCCTTTCAGGCCGGAGACGCTGTGCGCTTCCTGGTATTCGCTCATGTTGATGGTGACGAGTTTGCGTTCGCCGCCGTACAGCACGTCAGCCAGCGCCAGCGCCGTCTCCGTCTTGCCGACGCCGGACGGGCCCACGAACAGGAATACGCCCTGCGGCTTGTTCGGATCGTCGAGGTTCGCGCGCGCCGTGCGCACGCGCTGCGCGACGGCCTCGATCGCATGCGACTGGCCCAGCACGCGCTGCTCCAGCAAGTCCCGCAGATTCAGCACCGTGCGGATCTCGTCCTTGACCATCTTGCCGAGCGGGATGCCGGTCCAGCCGGCGACGATGCCGGCCACCACGTGGCCATCGACCTGCAGCGGCACGAGCGGCGTCTCGCCCTGCACGGCCTTCAGTTCGTCGCGCAGGCCGCGCGCATCGGCAGCCTCGCGGATGCGGCCCACGAGATCGTGCTCGCGTTCCCAGCGCGCGCGCAACGTGGCCAGTTCATCCTCGGCGGCACCGCGCGCCGCCGACAGTTCGCCCAGCCGCGCGTCGTGCGCGCCCTCGCCCGCCGCCTGCTCGCGCTCCAGCGCGGCGCGTTCGGCATCGAGGCGCTCCAGCCGGCGCGTGAGGTCTTCGATGCGGGCCGGCGCAGCATCGCGGCCCAGGGCCACTTTCGCGCACGCGGTGTCCAGCACGCCGATGGCCTTGTCCGGCAGCTGGCGGCCGCTGATGTAGCGGTGCGACAGGCGCACGGCTTCCGTGATGGCCTCGTCGTGGATGCGGACGTTGAAATGCTTCTCCATCAGCGGCGCCATCCCGCGCAGCATCGCGCACGCCAGTTCCTCGCCCGGTTCCTCGACCTTCACGACCTGGAAGCGCCGCGCCAGCGCGGGGTCCTTCTCGAAATATTTCTTGTATTCGCTCCACGTGGTGGCCGCGATCGTGCGCAGCTCGCCCCGTGCCAGCGCGGGCTTCAGCAAATTCGCCGCATCGTTCTGGCCGGCCTGGCCGCCCGCGCCGATCATCGTATGCGCCTCGTCGATGAACAGGATGATCGGGTGCGGGCTCTTTTTCACCTCGTCGATGGTGTTCTTGAGGCGGTTCTCGAACTCGCCCTTCACGCTGGCGCCGGCCTGCAGCAGGCCTAGGTCCAGCACGTGGATTTCCACGCCGCGCAACACGTCGGGCACGTCGCCCGTCGCGACGCGCAGCGCGAGCCCTTCCACGACGGCCGTCTTGCCGACGCCCGCCTCGCCCGTCAGGATCGGATTGTTCTGGCGGCGGCGCATGAGGATGTCGACGAGCTGGCGGATTTCCGCGTCGCGCCCGATCACCGGGTCGACCTTGCCGTCGCGCGCGCGCTGCGTGAGGTTCGTCGTGAACTGGTCCAGCGCCGGCGTCTTCGACGGACCCTGGCGCTGCAGTTCGCCCACCGGGTCCGCCCCCCCGCCCTGTACTGGCGCGGCGAAGACGGCCGGGGCCTCGTCGGAACCCGCGGTCACGTCGTCGAAATGATGCTTGATGCGGTCCAGGTCGAATGCCGCGAACTGCGGCGACACGCGGTGCGCCAGTTGCGACAGTTCGGGAGAACTGAGCAGCGCCTGCAGCAGGTGGCCGCTGCGGATGCCCGCCTGCTGGCCCGTGCGCAGGTCGAGCGACGCAATGAGCCATGCGTGTTCGAACAGTTTCGGCAGGCGCTCCGAGAACACGGGCGTGCGCGAGTTGCCGCTCTTGAAGCCGGCCACTTCGGCGTGCAGGTCCGCTTCCAGCCGTTCGATCGACACGCCGCAGCGGCGCGCGATCACGGCCACGTCGCAGGCCGGCTGTTCCAGCAGCGCGAGGAACAGGTGCTCGATGTCGACCTCGTACTGTCCCAGCGACACGCACAGGCCCGCCGCCCGCGTGGCGGCCGCGCGGCAGGTGTCGTCCAGTTTGCCGATCAGGGTTTTCAGGTTGATGCTCATCGAGTGTCCTCTTTCAGTTGGCGTGACTTAGTTTGCGTGTATTTCATAGCGCACGTCGGCGCGGTCTCTTGTTTGCGGGCCGTCGACGAGGAAGCCGTCCCAGCCCAGGCGCGCGCCCGCAGTCCGCGTACCGGACAGCGTGCTGCCCCGCACCTCGTCCGCGCGCAGCACGAGCTGCACTTCGTATTCGAGCGACAGCCCCGTGAACATGGTCACCATGTTGCCCAGCGCGCGCGCCGCGCGGCCGCCCGGCAGGAAGGATTCGTAGGACTTCAGGTCCAGCGGGCCGATGACGAGGCGCAGGCGCAGGTCGCGCTGCCACACGCGCGTGCCGGCCATGGCGCCGCCGCCCAGGGTGGCGTTGCCGAGGCCGAGCGCCGTCTGCTGCGTGGCCGGCACGTCGTACCAGCGCCCGATGAACTGCTCGGCACGCACGTCCTGTCCAAAATATTCGGCCAGCACGCGCGCGATCTGCACGCTGGACGCCGGCCGCTGGCGCATGGCGGTGGCGAAGTAGGCGACGGTTTCGTCGAGCACGCCGTCGCCATGGTCGGACAGGCGCCGCCGCAACGCCGTGTGGCCCATGCCCGCAAGCGACAGCAGCAGCGGCAGGAAGCCGTCCTTGCGGCCGCCGTATTTCAGCTCCAGCCGGTACTTGCGCCACGCCTCGTAGAACAGGGCCAGGGTGCGGGTCGAGAACGTGTCGAGGAAGGCGCGCGGGCCGTCGTCCCGCTCGGCGATCTGCTGCGCGGCCACCCGTTCCGTGTAATGGGCGGGCAGCGCGCCGCTTGAACCCAGCAGGCCCATGAACGTGGGCGTCAGGCGCACGTACTTCAGCTCCTGCGACTGCAGCGCGGCGGCCAGCGCGGCGCTCGTCGGCGCGACCGCGCGCGGTTCCGGCTGCAGCGCCTCGATCTCGCTGGCCGGGAAGGCGAGCGAGGTGGAATTGGTAAAGCGCAGGAAGTTCGCCAGTGCACCCTCTTCCGCCATGCCGCGCCGGCGCAGCCACAGCTCGATCATGCGCACGGCCTGGAAATACTGGAAGCGGTACGGCTGCGCGAACAGCCGCTCGATTACAGCAGGCTCAAATCGCCGCTTCGGGGCGTGCATCGCAGCAGCTCTCCTCCGGTCTTGTTGGAAACGATCACCAGTTGCGTGAAGCTGTTGGCGTGCACGTACAGGCCGAGGAAGCGTTCGACGATGTGGGCGAACGCGTCGACGCCGCTGCCGACGAACGCCTCTTCGTCGATCGTCAGGCGCACCTCGATGCCGCGCACCATGCAGGCGAACGGGTTCCCCGGCAGCCACGCCGTCGCGGGCCGGTGGTCGACTGCGAGGATGCCGCCGATCTGGCGCTGCGTCGAGGGCGAGCGCGGCAGGTCGTACAGGGTCAGCATCTCGCGGAACGCGGCGATGCCGCCGCCCGACAGCGACAGGTGGTTCAGCGACAGGTGCGAGATCAGGCGCCAGTGCGCGCCGCGCCCGCGTTCGAAGCGGTACGACGTCGTGGGCTTGCGCAGGAAGCTGATCGACTGCACCGTCGATCCCCCCTCGATGAACAGGTCGCCGCCGCGCACGCCGTACGACAGCAGCGCCGGCAGGTCGCGGTTGGTGCATGTGAGCTCGATGCTCAGGGTGTCCGTCTCCACCTCGGCCGGGTCGAAATCGATGTCGACGAGGGAGATCTGCGTCTCGTAGCCCGGGCTTCGTTCGGCCAGCAGCGGGTCGCGCCGCATGATCCAGTAATGGCCGCTCTTGTCGGGCATCTGGCCGTGGCGCAGCGAATAGAACGGCCGGAATTCCACGATCGATTCGCCCTGCGGCGTCTGGCGCACGAGGCGCACGCTGTCGATCGACTGCACCTCGAACGCGAAGGCGCGGCGCGCGTCCGCCAGCACCGGATAACTGGCCGTCGTGTGGGTCAGGCGGATCGGTTCGCCGCGCTGGCGGAACAGGTTCACCACCGGTGTGCAGCCCAGCAGCAGGTTCGTGGCGGACAAGGTGCCCAGCATGCGCGCGGCGTTCGAGTCGGCGCGCAGGCCGGACAGGGCCAGGTGCAGCGTGATGGTGCGTGTGCCCGCGGGCAGCGCGGCGGTCAATGCCGTCAGGTCGATGTCGAAGAAGTTGAACTTATCCGGGAAGCAGAAGTATTCCGTGAGCAGGCGGTAGGCCGTGTGCGAGCGGGCCGGGAAGTCGATCAGCGCTTCGTCCTCGCCGAAGCCGGCCGGTTGCAGCGGGATCTTCGACAGCGGGATCCAGCGGCCGTTGCCGTCCGCTTCCGCATAGGCGCACACGCCGCGCATGAACAGCGCGTCGCGCAGCGCGGCGCAGAACGACGGCTCGCCGTCGATGAACACGCGCAGGCTCGCCAGTTTCAGGCCCGCGATGGAGCTGGCGCCCGTTGCGGCCAGCGTGATCGACAGCTTCGACGTCGCCTGCGGCGGCGGGCGCACGGCGTCGGGCGCGTCGAGGATGGCGTCGAAGCGGGCGCGCGCCAGGTCCAGCGGCGCCACCGTGACCGGGTACGCGGTGCGGAACGTGCACGGCGCGCCGCGCACGGGGCGCGTCGCGAGCTGCGTGCCGCGCGGGATCGTGCCGGCGGCGCCGGGCTGCGCGGCGGCGGCGAAGTCCATGCGCGCGATCGAGCAGGACGGGAACGGGCGCAGGTAGTGCGGATACAGGACGTCGAGCAGCGCTTCGGTGAATTCGGGGTAGTCGTCGTCGAGGCGCTTGGCGATGCGGGAATTCAGCAGCGCGAACGATTCGATCATGCGTTCGATGTGCGGGTCTTCGCACACTTCGCCGCCGATGAGCAGCTTGCCGGCGATCCTGGGGTAGCGCTCGGAGAATTCGCGCGAATGGCGGCGCAGGAAACCGAGTTCCTGCTCGTAATACGGTAATAACTGGTCCAACTCAGGCTCCCGGCGCCGCCGGACGGCGGGCCTTGCTGATGGTGTAATGCTGGCTGGAGGGCTGCAGCACGGCGTCGAAGTTGACCGGCTCGTGCGCCGCGCTCACGACCATCAGCGCGGTGATAGAAAAATTCAGGCGGTTGACGGCATCCTCGCGCAGTTCGAGCCTGGCCTGCACGTTGCGCAGGCGCGGTTCGTGGCGCGCGATCGCCGCTTCCAGGCTACGGCAGATGAAGGCGCGGTCGTCGGTGCTCGACAGCGACAGGCCCGCAAAATCATGCAGGCCGTACGCGACGATGGAACGCGCGCATTCGGGAAAGCGCCGGAATGCCTCTTCCGGCATCACGGCGCGGGTATTCAGCAGCGCCTCCAGGTCGCGCGCCACCGAATCCTTCATTTCCTCGAGCGAGACGCGCGGCACGGTGCCCGTCTGGGGCTGGCCAGGCCGGTCGATCAGGCGATCGAACAGGCCCGGCATGAATCCCTTGGCGGACATCGTGCCGGCGCGCTATCAGGCCGCGATCTTGTTGGCCGACAGGTCCCAGCCGCCCGACGTGTTACCGCCCGTGCCGCCGTTGACCTTCTGCTGGGTGTACTTCCATTTCACCTTGGAGTACTTGATCGACACGTCTTCGGTCAGGATGTTGCCCGGCTCGACGGACGGCGACACGCTGGAGATCAGGACGTTTTCCAGCTCGATCTCGAAGTACTTGACGCGCTCGCCCTGGCCGTCGGCGCGCAGGAACTCGAACTTCGCTTTCGGGATGGTCTTGCCCGACGAGCAGGTCTGCAGCAGGATCGGGGTGGCCAGGTCGGCCAGCTTCGAGACGACGATGTCCTTGTGCTCGGTGCGCTCGGCGGTGTGGCCGCCGCCGGTCGACGCGGTGGCCGATTTCGGTTGCAGGACTTCCCACTGGACGCTCTTGACTTCGATCCAGTCCTTGTGTGCGTTGTCGGCGGACTCGCCTTTGATGCCGTCGATTTGCAGGTAGACGTCGATTGCCATGTTGTGTTCTTCCTTTCAGTTCTCAGTTGATACGGGGGGACTACAAACTTGTGAATCAGGTGGCCGATGCGGGCAGCTCCGCGACGAGGCGCAGCGACACGGACAGCTCGTCGAGCTGGAAGTGCGGACGCAGGAACGAGACGGCGCGGTAGACGCCCGGACGGCCCGGCACTTCCTGGACCTGCACGCTCGCTTCGCGCAGCGGGAACTGCGCCTTCTGTTCCTGGCTCGCGTTGTCGTCCAGGAGGACGTACTGCGTGAGCCAGCGGTTCAGGAAGTCCTCGACGTTGGACGCGGCGGCGAAGCTGCCGATCTTGTCGCGCATCATGGCCTTCATGTAGTGGGCGATGCGCGAGACGGCGAAGATGTACTGCAGCTGCGCCGACAGCACGGCGTTCGCGTTGGCCGCGTCGCTGGCGTACTTGCGCGCCTTCTGCGCCGACTGCGCGCCGAAGAAGGCCGCGTAGTCCGTGTTCTTGCAGTGCACGAGCGAGATGAAGCCGAGGTCCGACAGCTCTTTTTCGCGGCGGTCGGTGATGGCGATCTCCGTCGGGCACTTGAGGGCGATCTCGCCTTCGTCCGTCTTGAACGTGTGCGTCGGCAGGTTTTCAACGAGGCCGCCGCCTTCCACGCCGCGGATCGCGGCGCACCAGCCATAGTCCTCGAACGCGCCCGTCAGCTTGGTGCCGAATGCGTAGGCCGCGTTGCACCACAGGTATTTGTGGTGGTCGGTGCCGTCCACGTCCTCGACGTAGTTGAAGCCTTCGGTGGTGGCGCCGTCGGCCGGGTTGTACGGCAGGCGGCCGAGGAAGCGCGGCAGCGTGAGGCCCACATAGCGCGCGTCTTCCGATTCGCGGAATGCCTTCCACTTCGCGTATTCGACGGTGTCGAAGATCTTCGACAGGTCGCGCGGCTTGCCGAGGTCCGAATAGCTTTCGAGGCCGAACAGCTCGGGCGACGCGGCCGTGATGAACGGCGCGTGCGCGGCCGCCGCCACGTGCGACATCTGCTCGATGAAGTACATGTCTTCCGGCTGGCGCGTGATCTCGAAGTCGCCCAGCAGCGCCCCGAACGGCGCGCCGCCGAAGGTGCCGAATTCTTCTTCGTAGACCTTGCGGAACATGGTGCTCTGGTCGAACTCGATGGCGCTCTGGAAGTCCTTCACCAGTTCGCGCTTGGTCGCGTTGAGCATCTTGACCTTCAGGTTCGGGCCCGTCGCCGTGTTGCTGACGAGGTAGTTCAGGCCCGTCCAGCTGGACTCCAGTTTCTGGAATTCCGGCGCGTGCATCACGGCCGACAGCTGGGCCGAGATCAGGCGGTCCAGTTCCGCCACGCGGGCGTCGATGGTGGCGGCCAGGTTGTCGGACACGACGACCGTGCCGTCCATGACCTGGTTGACCAGTTCCGCGATCAGGTCGCGGGCGCGCGCATGCTCGGCGCTGGATTTCGCCACCTTGCTCTGCTCGACGATCTGGTCGAGCAGGTCGGCCTCGGGTGCGAGGGGAGTGTCGGCCGCGAGGGCCGCGTTCTGGAGTGCGGACATGATCACTCTTTCGTCGTCGGCTGGCCCAGCTTGGCCAGGGTTTCGGTGCTGTTCAACACGTCGTTGAGCAGGTCTTCGAGCTTGTCGTTACCGGCCAGCTTGTTGCGCAGGTCGGCCATCTTCGTGCGGGCCTCGAGCAGCTTCTTCAGCGGCTCGACCTGGTTCACGACCGACTCGGGACGGAAGTCGTCCATCGAGCGGAACGTCAGGTCGACGGCGAACTGGCCGCCTTCTCCCGTGAGTTCGTTGTTCACGCGGTACGTGGCGCGGGGCTCGATGCCCTTCATGACTTCGTCGAAGTTGTCGCGGTCGATGCCGACGAAGCTGCGCTCCTTCAGGCGTTTTTGCGGGACTTCGGAATTCCCGCCGAAATCGCCGACGACGCCGACGACCAGCGGCAGCTCCTTGTTCTCGATCGCGTCGCCGATCTCCACGTCGTACGTCATTTGCACGCGCGGCGGGCGGACTTTCTGCAGCTTTTTCTGCACACTGGAATTTCTGGACATGGGGTTCCCCTGTGGGTTGTTTCGGACGTGTTATTTCAGCGCGCCGAACGGATCGGCTCCGGACGCGCCGGCGGCGACGGCCTGTTTCGCTTTCTGCTTCGCGCGGCCCTTCGCGACGGCTTTGGCCGGCGGCGCGGCCTGCACGGGCGGCGGCACGAGAATCTGCTCGCCCAGGCTTTCGCGCAGCAGCTTGGCCAGGTCCTGCGACTCCGTCTTGATCGAGCCGGACAGGTTGTTCTGGCGGCTCAGGTCGGCCAGGGCGCGCGTCGACAGGCGCAGGCCGCTGATCGCGATGATGCTGTTCGCCAGGCGGTCGTTCGGGTCGCGCACCAGCACTTCCTGGGCGCTGACGATCGCTTCGCCGTACTGGCCGGCGTCGTAGCGGGTCTGGGCGATGCTCGTCCACGGCGCCTTGTCGGCCGGGTACGCGGCGGCGGCCTCCTTCCACAGCGTGACCGCGTCTTCCTTGCGGCCGGCGGTGCTGGCCTCGGTGGCCTTGGCGAGCAGCTCGTCCATCGTGGGCACGGGCGGCTTCTCGGCCAGCTCCGGCTTCGTCGACGCGCAGGCGGTCAGGAGGATGGCGCAGGCAGTGGCGCCGAAAATGCGGCTCAGGCGGCTGATGCGGCCAACGGGAAATGCAGGGGTCATGCGGGTCCTCGCAAAGGGTGAACTGGGCAATGCTCTGGTGTTAACTTTGTAAAACTTTTTTTATAGTATCAGAATTGTTTTATTGATCAACCTCAATTTTATTTACAATCGTACGCGGGTCTCTGACGAGTGAAACACTCACTAATTTCCACTGTTTCCCATCGATTTGCCTTGTAACCTGACGGCATTTGACGTTATGCCAAAGAAATATCACGAATTATCACAAAGAAAATTTGTGTCATAATTGTGCGCTACATTTCCATAAGAAATGTTACTGTTCTGCCATTTTCATTTTCAGCGGCGCCAAGGGATGACCAACGCATGAGCGGCAAAATCTTATGGGGCGAGGGACTGTTCCTCCGGCCCCAGCATTTCCAGCAACAGGACCAGTACCACGAGGATCGCCTGCACCGCACGGCGGGCCTGCTGCACCCGTATGCCTGGGGCGTCGTGGCGCTCCAGGTCGACCGCGACGCGTTGGCCAATGACACGCTGCGCCTGCTCGAACTGTCGTTGCGTTTTCCCGACGGCGAACTGTATTCCGCGCCGGGTGGCGACGAGCTGCCGGACGCCATCGACCTGAGCCAGCTGCCCCAATCCGTGCAGACCGTGACGTGGCATGCCGCCCTGCCCGGCTTCAAGCCCTACGGTGCGAACTTCAGCGGCCTGCGGACGAACGGGGACGACGGCACGCACGGCGCGCGCTTCTCGCAGCTGGACCGCGACACGCCCGACCTGTACACGCAGGCCGCGAGCGCGCAGCTGACGTACCTGCGCAAGACGGTGCGCCTCGTGTCGGATGGGGAACCGCTGGACGCCTACGTCCACGTACCCGTGCTGCGCCTGCGCCGCGCGGCGACCGGCGGCTTCGAGCTCGATGGGTCGTTCGTGCCGCCCAGCCTGACGATCAGGAGCGCCCCCGTGCTGTTCCTGCAGTTGCGGCGCCTGCTGGACGCGCTGCAGGCGAAGGTGAGCGCCCTGTACGGCCACCACCGCGAACCGAGCCGGCACGTGATCGAATTCCGCTCGGGCGACATGTCGTCGTTCTGGCTGCTGCACACGGCCAGCACGGCGTGCGCGAGCCTGTCGCACTACTTCCACCATCCGTCGCTGCATCCGGAACGGCTGTACGAACAACTGCTGTCGCTGGCGGGCAGCCTGATGACGTTCTCGAAGAGCTGGACCCTGGCCGACCTGCCGCCGTACCAGCATGCCGACCCCGGCCCCGCGTTCGCGACGCTGCACCAGATCATCCGCGAACTGCTCGACACCGTGATCTCGTCGCGCTACTTCGCCATCGCGCTGCGCGAAGTGAAGCCATCGTACTGGCACGGCATGCTGGACTCGGAAAAAATCGACGACAAGACGACCTTTTACCTCGCCGTCTCGGGCGACATGCCGGCCAGCGAACTGGTGGACGTGGTGCCGCTGCGCCTGAAGATCGGCGCGCCGGACGACGTGGAAAAATTCGTGCTGTCCGCGATGCCCGGCGTGCGTCTCGTGCACGCGCCGCAGGTGCCCGCCGCCGTGCCGGTGCGGCCGGACGCCGTCTACTTCGCCATCGAAGCGAAGGGCCAGATGTACGAGCGCATGCTGCAGGCGCAATCGATCTCGATCTACGTCCCCGGCAGCATGGCGGACGTGAAGCCCGACCTCGTCGCCGTGACCTCCTGAACCCGAGAGACCCACCATGACCACCGCAACCGCACCTTCCCTCATGGCCGCCGGCAGCCCGGCGTCCGCGCCGGCCGCGCCGCAGACGCTGCTGGACCTGATGTACGACGGCTTCTACGCCCTGTTCATGCTCAAGAACGGCAACGGCCCGCAGGACGACGCCGCGTTCGCGCGCAAGATGACGCAATTCCTCGACGACTTCGGCCGCAACGCGCGCAAGCAGAACGCGTCGCCGGACGACGTCGACGCGGCAAAATATGCGTTCTGCGCAGCGGTCGACGAGATCATCCTGCGCTCGCACTTCACGATCCGCGACGCGTGGGAGCGCCGCCCGCTGCAGCTGCAGCTGTTCGGCGACCAGCTCGCGGGCGAGCACTTCTTCGAGCGGCTGGAACAGTTGCGCGCGCGCGGCAGCGCCCACGTGGAAGCGCTGGAAGTCTTCCACATGTGCCTCCTGCTCGGCTTCCAGGGCCGCTACATCCTGGAGGGTACGGAAAAGCTGAACTACCTGACGTCGCGCCTGGGCGACGAGATCGCGCACATGAAGGGCAAGCGCGGCGGCTTCGCGCCGCACGCGGAACGTCCGGACCAGGTCCGCCACAAACTGCGCAGCGACCTGCCGCTGTGGGTGCTGTACTCGGTGTTCGGACTGATCTGCGTGCTGGGCTATGTGGGACTGCGCACGTCGCTCGGCCGCACGAGCGAGGCACGCATGAATGCGTACAGCGACGTCGTCAAGATGGCGCCGCGGGCGGCCAACCTGACGATCACGCTGCCGTAACGGATCAGAACCCGGTCAACACCACTTCCACGTGCTCCATCGCCGACGGGCCGGCCACGAAGGCGCCGGCAAGGCGGCGGAATTCCTGCAGTTCTTCGCTTTCACGGAAGTGGACGGTGTGGTCTTCCAGCGTGTCCCAGCCGATCACCAGCTTGTAGCTGTCCGGCTGTTCGATCGAACGCTCCAGGCGCAGCGACCGGCAGCCGCGGGAACGCTTAAACAGAGGCACGGCCGCGGCGATGGCGGCTTCGAATTCGGCGTGGACGCCGGGTTTGACCTGGATGGTCGCGATCTCGTAAATCAATGGGTTCCTTCCGGCGCAAGCGCGCACGATAGTTGAAAGTTCACTATCATGCCACCTTTGCCGGAGACCGTGTTCGGACTAGCCCTGCAACGACAACCGGTAGACCGTCGTCTGCCGGTACACCTGCCCCGGATGCAGCATCACGCGCGGCCACGCCGCGCTCATGAGGCCGGGACGGGCGTGGGCTTCCACGCGGAACGCGTCCAGCCGCGGCATGCCCGCGGCGCCCGCCCCGCTGCTGAACCGCACGGCGGCTTCGGTCGTGTAGAGCTGGAGGCGGCGTCCCGACGCCGGATCGAACACGCGGGCCGCTTCGCGCAGCTGCCCCTGGCCGCCGGCGAAGTGGTTGCGCACGCAGAAGCAGTGATCGAAGCCGCCGGCCCGCTGCAGCTGCGTGTCGGTCCAGTGCAGGCGCGGGCCGATGGCGGCGGCCTGGCGGAAGTCGAATGCCGTCCCGCCCACGGCGGCCACGCCGGCGGGCGTGCCGGCCGGCCCCGTTTCCTCGAAATAGTCGGCGTCGATCTGCAGCATGTGGTCGCCCACGTCGGCCGGGCTGCCGGAGAGATTGAAGGCGGGATGCGCCAGCGACGCGAGCGGGATCGGCACGCCGGCCACGGCCTGGTACTCGATCGTCAGGCCGCCGTCGTCGTCCAGCCGGTAGTGCACGAGCATCCCCGCTCCGTCGCCGCCCGAGGTGAGCGCCAGCGAGACGACGCCGTCCGCCTGCCTCCCCTCCCAGCGGGCGGAGCGGCCGCCGGACGGCGAGCCGCCGGCGTCGGACTGCACGACGTCGGCCATGCGGCCGTAACGGTCCGGTGCGACCCAGGCGCGCAGCTGCGCGCCGCGCTCGCCGATCGTCACGATCATGCCGGCCGCGTTCTCGAGCGTGAACGAGCGTTCGCCGGCCATTGCTGCCGGGGCGCCCGGAATGAGGTGGATCGTCATTGCAGTATGGCTTCCCGAGTTCCGATAGGAAGCCATTCTCCGGGCCCGCGCATGGTGTTTCAAGTATGAAAATCACCAGCGGGCCGAACGATTCTCGCCGATGCTACGCCGCGGTGCGTTCTCCCAGCGCCCGGTCGCGCCACGCGCGCGGCGTGCAACCGAGTTCGCGCTTGAACACGAGGTGCATGTATTGCGTGGACGTGAACCCGCAGCCCAGCGCCACGTCCGCGATGCTGCGTTCGCCGCTTTCCAGTCCCGCCTTGGCCGCTTCCAGCTTCGACCTGAGGATCATGTCGTGCACGCTGCAGCCCAGCTCCTGGCGGAAATAGACCTCCAGCGAGGAGCGCGACACGCCCACGTACTCGGCCACCTGGTGCGTCTTGATGCCCTGGCACGCGTACTGGCGGATGTAGTGGCAGGCCCGCATCACATGCGGATGCTTGACGGCCTGGAAGCGGCTCGACGCGAGGACGTTGATGCCGGCCGGCGGCACGAGGATGCGCGTGTTCGACAGGCGCACGCCGTGCAGCATCTGCTCGAGCAGGTGCGCGGCGGTGCGCCCCATCTCGTGCGCGCCCTGGATCACGGAACTGAGCGGGATGCGGGTCAGCATGCGCACGAGCGGGTCGTTGTCGATGCCGATCAGCGCCACCTGTTCCGGCACCGAGATGCCGGCGATCGCGCAGGCCTGCAGCAACTGGCGTGCGCGCGCGTCCGTGACGGCGATGACGCCCACCGGCTTGGGCAGGCTGCGCAGCCAGTCGATCTGGCCCTGCACCGCCGCGTCCCACGACGCCGCGTTCGTCTCGCAGCCGCGGAAGATCTCGGCTTCCATCCGGTCTTCCGCCATCAGGGTGCGGAACGCCCGCTCGCGCTCCTGGGCCCAGCGGCTCTCCTGCGCTTCGGGCAGGCTGAACATGGCAAAACGTTGCAGGCCGACGTCGATCAGGTGGTCGCGGGCCAGCTTGACGAGCTTGTAATTGTCGGTCGCGACATATGGCACGCCGGGCGGGTACGCGTCCTCGTTCGCATACGAACCGCCGACGCCGACCACCGGCACCGTGCAGCCGGACAATGCCCTGACGACGGCCGGGTCGTCAAAATCGGCGATGACGCCATCCCCCTGCCAGCGATCCATTCCATTCAGGCGCAGGCGGAAATCTTCTTCCAAAAACAAATCCCAGGCCACGCGCGTACCGCCCAAATGGCCGGCAATTCCGGCAATCACTTCCCGGTCGAAGGTTTTGTTCCCGTTGAATAGCAGCGCTATCCGATAGGCTTTGGTGGTTTTCACTGTTGTCGTCTCCCTGTGAAACTATTTTTATTTTGTTTCCGGGCTAAACGGCCCCGGTATGGCATGTTTAGTAAACAAATAGAGCAGCAACGAGGAGATCAGGCGGCATCATGGCCGGCAAATCGGGGCAAGCAATGAATCGTGGGTTCCAGCAGCCGGGGAAATACGCTCATTGCGAGCGCGCGGCTGGAATGGGAAGGGCACGGGACATGCGCAGTCATGGGATGGTTCCTCGTAGCGTGACCGGGGTGCCGGTGGCGGCGCCCCTTCAGCTCAAGAATAGGACCCCACCCCGGGGCGCCTATAACGTCAGTACGCGGATTTCTTTCACCGTGCAGAAAGTACGATCACTTTTGCAGGGAGTGGAAGGCTGGATCAGCCGTTTCCCACCATTTTGGGTCGCGGCTCGACGCCGGCCGATCCCTGGTCGTGCGCCAGGGTCCGGAACGCCTTCGGTGTGCAGCCGTACTCTTCCTTGAACAAACGGTTGAAATACGACACGTTGGCATAGCCGACCAGGTAGGCGATTTCGGCCACGGTAGCGGCGCTTTTTTCCGTCAGCAGGCGCGCCGCTTCCGTCAGCCGCAATTTATTCACATAACCGGTGAACGTCATGCCGAGCTCCGCTTTCAGCAGGTCATTCACTTTATTCCGGTTGGCGCCGGTGCCGGCCACCACGCCTTCCAGATCCAGTTCGGGGTTCGTGTAATTGGTCGCGATGAATTTCAGGATCGACGCCTTTTCCTCGTCCCGATAGGGTTGCGACGTCAATTGGCGATACGCGACCAGCGGCAAATCCTTTTTCAATCTGGAATTCAGGCTGGCAGCCAATGTCCGTGTATGAGTGCGGAAAAACCAGATGCCGAACATGATCCAGCCCGTTATGAGAATCACGGCGAGCGCGACGATATACCCATAATCCTGCCTGTGCAATTTGATATTGCTGATTTCCACATGCGCATCGAGGTCGAATGGCGTTTGCGAACTCGATCCGAATGCAAATTGCACAACCTTGTCGAGTTTGTAATCCTGGGACGACAGCGGCAGCTTCATCATCGACAGCCACCAGCCGGGGACGGTGAGCCGCCGGATGTCGATGGACACGGGCACGCCCTGCTCGTTACAAGGAAAGTACGTACCCGGCGACCGGTAGGTGATGTACTGGCCCGGGACCGAGACCTTGTCGTCGAAGACGGTCATGCCGAACAGCATCGGGTAGGCGGGCGAGCAGCGCGCGGTGAACGTGATGGTCTCGTAGCCCCGCAGGTCGACCGTGGCAAGATTGCCCTTCGCGTCCTTGGCCATGAAGCGCGTGCCGGCAAACGGGTACTTGCCGTCGTGCGTCAGCCGGTAGTCGAAGGATGCCGCGCCGGGTCCCGCACCGCGCAGGCTGACCGCCGACGTGCCGCCCAGCTCCTTGTCGGACACGGCGACGGCGTCCCAGCGGATGCCGTCCCGGAGCGTCGGCGAGAGCATATAGGTCGGCTGGCTCAGGAAAACGAACAGGGCCGCGAGCAGCCCATCCACGATCAGCAGCGCGATCAAGAAGAGCAGCGACTTCTTATAAAACTCTTGCATCGTCGTACAGCGAAATAGTGTCCCCATGCCCCCCTCTGCCGGGGCGCTCGCATCGATCATAGCAGCCCGCTTAATATAATGGCGAAAAAAAAGGGGCGGCCCAGGGCCGCCCCATAAAACCTACCATGCCAGGCGGTAGGAGACTACCCAGCCATTGTGGAAGCCATGACGCGCCGCCGCAATTGTGAAAATTGCCAGCGCACGATACGAAATTGCCCAACGCGGATACCTGCGACAAATCGTATGGCGGGAAGCGAATTTCGTAATTGCTTCCCCCTGCCCCGACACGTCAGAATGCCTGATTATCCAGACCTGTATCCACAAGAAAGGCAACGAATGTTCACACGGAGACTTTTCCCGCTCGCGCTGGCGTGCGCACTCGCAGGCGGCGCTTGCACCCCCGCGGCGGCCGCGCAGCCGGACTTCCCGACCGTCCTGTACGGCGCCGCGTACTATCACGAATACATGCCCTACGAGCGGCTGGACAAGGACGTCCAGATGATCAAGGCGGCCGGCTTCAACGTCGTGCGCCTGGGCGAATCGACATGGAGCCTGTGGGAGCCGGAGGACGGCCGCTTCGACACGGCGTGGATGGACCGCGTCGTCGACGCGATGGGCAAGGCCGGCATCAAGGTCATCATGGGCACGCCCACGTATTCGATCCCCGCGTGGATGGCGCGCCAGCATCCGGAAATCCTGGCGACCAAGTTCAACGGCGCAAAGAACACGTACGGCATGCGCCAGAACATGAATACGGATTCCCCGGCCTACCGCTTCTACGCGGAACGCCTGATCCGCCGCATCGTCGCACACTACAAGAACAATCCGAACGTCATCGGCTGGCAGGTCGACAACGAGACGGCCAGCTACGGCGCGGCCAACGACGACGTCTTCATCCGCTTCCAGCACTACCTGGAAAAGAAATTCGGCACGCCGGAAAACCTCAGCCGCGCGTGGTTCCTGAACTACTGGGGCCAGGACCTGCATTCGTGGACGGACCTGCCCCGCCCTGACGGCGCCCAGAGCACGGGCTACAAGCTGGAATGGTCGCGCTGGAGCCAGATGCGCGTGACCGACTTCCTGCACTGGCAGGCGCAGCTCGTACGCGAATGCGCCGGCCCGCGCCAGTTCGTCACGCACGATTTCGCCGGCTCCCTGCATGGCGACGTGAACGAGGAAGCCGTGGCGAAGAAGCTCGACGTCGCCGGCGTCAACATCTATCACTGGGGCACGCAGGACCAGTACAACGGCGCGGCCCAGAAGCTGGACGGCGACTTCACGCGTTCGCTCAAGGGCGGCAACTTCCTCGTCACCGAAACGAATGCGCAGACGACCGACTGGAGCTCCTCGTTCCAGTACCCGCCGTACGACGGGCAATTCCGCCAGGACGTCTACACGCACCTGTCCAACGGCGCCAACATGGTCGAATACTGGCACTGGGCGTCGATCCATGCGAACCAGGAGACGTACTGGAAAGGCGTCCTGTCGCACGACCTGGAGCCGAACCGCGCGTATGCGGAAATGAGCCGCACCGGCAAGGAATTGCAGAAGATCGGCCAGCGCCTCGTCGACCTGCGCATCCGTAACGACGTGGCGATCCTGTGGAGCCGGGATTCCCTCAACGCCATCAACGACATGCCGTTCGCGAAGCAGACGCAATGGGGCTCGGCGGGCAGCAACGCCGACTACGGCTCCGAGGTGCGCCAGATCCACCGCGCGCTGTACGACCTGAACGTGGGCACCGATTTCGTGTTCCCGGACACGGCCGACCTGTCCGCGTACAAGGTCCTGATCGTGCCCTCGCTGTACATCGCGGACGACGCCCTGCTGCAACGGATCGCGGAGTTCGTGCGCAAGGGTGGCCACGTCGTGATGGGCTTCAAGAGCGGCTTCGCGAACGAGAACGCTGCGGTGCGCTGGACGATGGCGCCGGGCCCGCTGCGCCAGGTGCTCGGCTTCCACTACCAGGAATTCTCGAACCTCGCGCAACCGCTCGCGCTGAAGGGCGACCCGTTCCAGGCCGGCGACGACAACAAGGTGCGCCACTGGGCCGAGTTCCTGCAGCTGGACACGGCGAAGGCCCTCGCCTGGTACGACCACCCGTTCTTCGGCCGCTGGCCGGCCATCACGGCGAACCAGTTCGGCGCGGGCAAGGCGGTCTACGAAGGCACGTATTTGTCGGACAAGCTGCAGAAGGCCGTGCTGCAATCCGTGCTGCAGGAGAAGGGCCTGATCGGACCGGACCAGCAGCTGCCGTCGCACATCCAGGCGCGCACGGGCGTCAACCGCTTCGGCAAGACGATCCGCTACTACTTCAACTACTCGGGCAATCCCGCGACGTTCACGTACCGCCACAAGGCCGGCACGGACCTGCTGGCGTCCCGCGCCGTCAAGGGCGACGAGACCGTCACGCTGGCGCCGTGGGATCTCGCGATCGTCGAGGAGAACTGATTACCTGAACAGCAGCTGGGCGTAGTGGTACAGGTTCTCCGCCCAGCTGTCCCGGTCATGCCCATACCCGTCCACGTTCCACACGTGGGCGACGCCCTGCTCGCGCAGCTGGCGGTGCACGCCCTGCGCGACGTTGATCAGGCCATCGCGGTTGCCGCACGACAGATACACCAGTTTCAGCCTGCCCTTCGCCTGCACCGCTTCGCCGGCCAGCTTCGCGGGCGCCTCCGTGTTCGGCGCGGGCGAGAATCCCGCCACCCAGTTGAACGTCTCCGGATGGCCGAGGCCGAAGTTCAGCGCCTGGCCGCCGCCCATCGACAGGCCGCCGATCGCGCGGTGGCCGCTGTCCTTCAGCGTGGAATACGCGGCGTCGACGGCGGGGACCAGCGAATCCAGCAGGTCGCGCTCGAAGCGCGCGAAGCCCGCCGCATTCTCCGGCGTGAAGACCTTGTTCTCCGGCGGCGAGCGGTCGTCCGCCAGCGCGCGGCCGTTCGGCATCACGACGATCATCGGCACGATCTTGCCGGCGGCCGCGAGATTGTCGAGGACCTCGGTGGCGCGCACGTATCCGCGCCACTCGTCCTGGTTGCCGCCGATGCCGTGCAACAGGTACAGCACCGGGTAGCGGCGGGATTTGTCGTAACCCGGCGGCAGCCAGACGTTGGCCGTGCGGCGCTTGTTCGTGACGCTGGACGCGTACGTGAACGTGTCCACCTTCCCCTGCGCGCGGCCCGGCTGCGCATCCGCGAATCCGGCCGGCGGCGGCGCGAACGCGCGCACGTCGTCGGCGGCGAGGACGATGGGGCGGGCGAAGTTGGTGCGGGCCGTTTCTGCGTTAACCTTGACGTTGACGTCGTTCGCTTGAGCCCGGGCGGTGGTGCACAGGACGGCGACCGCCAGGGCGGCGGCAAACTTGATCTTCATGTCTCGGTACCTGAATGGATTATTGTTTGACTGTCACGGCGCGGCCATCGTACACGAGATCGGCCGCCTTGCCCTCCTGGCCGACGATGACGACCTTGAACCGGCGCCGCGCCTGCATGCCCGGGAACGCGCCGCGGCGCTGCGCGATCGTGAGCTTGCGCGCCGCGTCGTCCCAGTGCATGCCGGTGAGCGCGTATTCGCCGCGCTCGTAGCCCCAGCCCTCGCCCGCGTCCTCGTACCAGGTATAGTCGCCATCGGCGCCCGGGTAGATCCGCAGTTCGATCGGCGCCTCAAGCTGTTCGGACGCATATTGCACGACAGGTCCCAGCGGGACAATGCTGCCCGCACGGACGTGCACCGGGATACGGTCGATCGGGGCGGCCACCGTTACCGAGCGGCCGCCGGCCACGCGTCGGCCCGTCCAGAAATCGAACCACGTGCCCGCCGGCAGGTACACGTCGCGGGTGCGCGCCGCGCCGTCGACCGGCGTGGAGCCGGCAGCGTAGTACATCGGCGTCGTCACGGGGCTGACCATGATGCCGTCGCCGAACAGCATCTGCGACTTGAGGTCGTGCGTGCGCGGGTCGTGCGGGAACGCGAACGCCACCGGGCGGATGAACGATGCGCCGCGCAGGTGCACGAGACCGGCCTGCGAATAGATCGCCGGCAGCAGGCGGTAGCGCAGCCGGATGGCATCCACGATCGCGTCGTGGAACGGCGTGCCCGGCGCGCCGAAGTGCCAGGGCTCGCGCGGCGTATCGGTGCCGTGGCTGCGGAACATGGGCAGGAAGGCGCCGAACTGCAGCCAGCGCGTGTACAGCTCGCGATAGCCCAGGTCGGCGGCGCCCTTGTCGTAATCGCCGTCCATGAACCAGGGCTTCCCGTGCGCGGTGAAGAAGCCGCCGACGTCGAACGTGATGTAGGGGTTGCCCGACGCGCTGTAGCTCTGGACCGCGGCAACCTGTTGCGCGAACACGGACCATTTGGCCGAGATGTCGCCGGTCCATGCGACGACGCCCGCCGCCTGGCTGCCGGGATAGGCGGACCGCGTCAGGTTCACGAGACGCCGCTCGGGCGCCTGCCTGCGCCAGTTGCGCATGAAATGCTGCGCGTCGACGAGCGCGTAGGCATTCAGGTATTGCGGATCCATGACGCGGGACAGGCCGTCGATGTTGATCTCGTCGGCGCGGTCGGAGCGCTTCGAGTCCCACGTCCAGTCGGCGACTTCCGGTTCGGTCGAGTCGCACCACCACGCATCGATGCCGTGCCGGCCCAGGTATTTCCACACATTGCGGAAATAGACGTCCGCCGCCTCGGGCCGGAAGAAATCGACGTACGGCGTGCCGCCGCTCAGGTAGCCCCCCTCCTTCAGTTCCTTGCCGGGCGCATCGAGCGGGCTCGGATTCGGCCAGATCGAGATCATGACGTGCGCGTCCTGGTCGTGCACCGCCTTCGTCATCGCGGCCAGGTCCGGATAGCGCGCCGCTTCCGGCACCGGGCTGCCCCAGTGGTCCGGCGTCCAGTAATTCCAGTCCTGCACGATGACGTCGAGCGGGATGCGGCGCTTGCGGAATTCCTTCACCGTGTCGACGACTTCGTCCTGCGTCCTGTAGCGCTCCTTCGACTGCACGTAGCCGAACGCCCAGCGCGGCAGCATCGTCGCGGCGCCGGTCAGCTGGCGATAGCCTTCGATCGCGCCATCCATCGACGGTCCGAGGATGAAGTAGTAATCGAGATCGTCGACGACGTCGCTCGCGACCGACATGCCCGTCTTCCCATCCGCGAACGTCATTGCGCTGTAGCTGTCGAACAGGACGCCGTAGCCGCGCGTCGACACGACGAACGGGATGGCGATGCGCAGGTTGTGCTGGTACAGCCGCTTCGTCGTGCCGCGCAGGTTCAGGTCGGCCGTCTCGTCGAAACCGAGGCCGTACAGCGCTTCGTCGTCGCGCAGGCGGAACCGTGCGGTCGCCTTCCACGCGTCGCGGTCCTTCTTCTGGATATACTTGCCGGCCACCTGGCGGTCGCCGTCGACCGTCTTGACGATCGACACCGTCGCCGGATCAGGCGCCGACTTGAGAACGGGCACCTGCTGGAACGCGCGCGGCGCCGCATCGTCCTCGCGCAGCAGCACTGCGCCGGCCGCGTTGCGGAACGCGAGCGCGCCCGTCGTCCGGTTCACCGCGACGCCCACCTGCGCGGAACGCAGCACGCGGACGTCGCCCTCATCCCGCGCCGTGATCGCCCCCGGCTTGTCGGCGACCTCCGCCCGCATGAGGTGGGCGGACGCCGACCACTCCCCGTTGCGCGTGGCCGTGACGTGCACGATGCGATCGGTGACGAAATCGACCCTGACGCGGGTGTCGTCCACCCGGTACTCGATGCCGCTGCCGGACTCGCGCACGTCCCGGATCGCCGCACACGCGGCGTCCCCGCACAGCAACAGCACGGACGCCGCCAGCGCGGCCCGCAGCGGCCGCCGCATCATTGCGCGGCTTGCGTCAGCGTGACGACGGCACCGCCCGAGCCGGCGAGCTTGAGCTTCAGGCGGCTCTTGCCCGTCACGCGCGTGCCGCGCGCGGCCAGGTGGTTGCGGTCCTTGCCGTCTTCCAGGATCTCGGCCGAATAATTCGCGCCCGGCGCCAGGAAGTCCAGCGGCACGTCGACCGTGCGGCCCGACTCGTTCGTCATCGCGCCGATGTACCACGTGCTGCCCTTGCGGCGGGCGGTCACGATGTACTGGCCGATGTCGCCGTCCAGCACGCGGGTCTCGTCCCACGTGGTCGGCACGGCGCCGATGAACTTCGCGCCGTCGGCCCAGGTGCCATCCGCGTTGCGGTAGGCGTCCGGGCTGTCGGCCACCATGCCGAACGGCGAATCGTACACGACGTACATCGCGACGGCCTGGCCGCGCGTCGTCTGCACGAACGGCTTGACGTTGCGGCGCTGGCCCATGAAGTCCTTCGCCGCGATCGAGCGGAAGCCGCCCGGCGTGTAGTCGATCGGACCGAGGATCATGCGCGTGAACGGCAGGGTCACGTTGTGGGTCGCCGTGACGCGCGCGCTCCACTTGTTGTACTCCGCGCCCATCACGCCTTCCTGCGTCATGTAGTTCGGATAGGTGCGCGTCAGGCCGTCCGGCGGATACGCGCCGTGCAGGTCGACCATCAGGTGGTGCTTCGCCGCCTTCGACAGGATCTTGTGGTAGAAGTCGACCATGTCCTGGTCGGTGCGGTCCATGAAGTCGACCTTGACGCCCTTGATACCCCACGATTCGTACAGCGCGAAGGCGTCGTCCATCTGGCGGTCGAGTTGCTTCCACTGCAGCCAGACCCATACGCCGATGCCCTTCTGCTTCGCGTACCCGATGATCTCCTTCATGTCCATCGCGGGGATCGGCTTCAAAGGATTGGACGGCAGCGGTTGTTCGGAACTGCCTTCGTACCAGCCTTCGTCGATCAGGATGTAGTCGAGGCCCAGGCTGGCCGCGAAGTCGGTATAGGCTTTATACGTCGCCGTGTTGACGCCGGCGCCCGGCATGTCGACGCCCCAGCCGTTCCACCAGTCCCACGACGCCTTGCCCGGCTTGATCCAGCTGGTGTCCGCGATCGCCGACGGGCTGCCCAGGGTGGCGATCAGGCTGGATTGCGTCAGGCCGCCCGGCGTGTCGGCCACCATCACCACGCGCCACGGCGTGGCGAGGGGCGCCTCGGCCAGCGCGGTGCGCACGGCCGGGCCCTGCACCTGGACGTCGCCGTCGTAGTGCGGCGTCAGCACGACCGCGACGCCCAGGCCGCCGTCGCCGCGGCCCGAATAATACGCGCCCGCATAGCCGCGTTTGTCCGCTTCGGCGATGGCGAACGTGGTCTTCTTGTTACCGGTCTTGCATACGAGCGGCGCGTCGAACGAGTGGTGCGGCCTGATCGTGGATGCCGGCACGGCGTCGAATTCGCCTTCGTGCGAGCTGTCGAAGCGGCCCGGGTTGAAGCCCCAGCAGCGGTAGTCGGCCGGGAAGTCGAAGCGCGTGGCCTCGCCCTTGATGCCCAGGTCGGCGACCTGCTGGCGCGGCAGCACGTAGCGGAAGGCGACGCCGTCGTCGTAGGCGCGGGCGACGAGATTGACCTTGACCGGCTTGTCCTTGCCGGCCAGTTGCAGTTCGACCTGGCTGTAGCGGTCGGCCACGCTGGACGCCTTGCCCGCGACGGGACGCCAGGTCTCGTCGACGGTCTTGTTCTCGACGCCCGTGACGCGCAGGGTCGTACCGTCCAGCGCGCCCTGGGTCGTCGAGAGGCCGAGGGGCGATTGCGCGATGACGGTCACGCCGTCGCGGATGACGGTGTATTCCAGCTTGCCGTCGGTGGCGGTGAGTTCGATGCGGGTGCGGTGGTCGGGCGAGACGACCGTGTACGGCGCGGCGGCGTGCGCCGGCAAGGCGGCGGCAACGGCGACGAGCGCCGGGATCAGGTGTACGTGTTTCATGTTCAAGCCACTTTCAAGGCAATTGCATACGGGAGTGCGGGCTTTGCCTGCGGCAGCGTGACCTGCAGGCCGTCGGGTGTCTGGCGGAACGCGAGCGCGCCGCCGCCGACGAGTTCGACGCGCGAGACGTCCTTCTTGAGGTGTTCGCCGCCCGCGCGCATCGATTTGATCGTGACGGTGCCGTTGTCCGGCCAGCCCATCACGAACGCGTACACGGCATCCTTGCCGGCCGTGAAGCGGATGTCGGCGGCGGAGAACGGCTTGCCCTTGCCTTCGTTGAAGCCGGGCCCCGACAGCGGCGCCGCCGCGTCTTCGAACACAGGTCCCTCGCCGCACGTCGACCACGGACGCGAATCGTAGATGCCTTCGCCGTTGACGGCCATCCAGCGGCCGATTTCCTCGACGATGGCGCGTTCCTGCTCGTCGATCGTGCCGTCGCCGCGCACCGGGACGGACAGCAGCAGGTTGCCATTCTTGCTGACGACGTCGATCAGCGTCTGCACCACGGTCTTTGCGCTCTTGTACGACTTGTTGTCGTAGACGCGGCGGTCGTAGTGCCAGCTGCCGATGCAGGTATCGGTCTGCCACGGCAGCGGTTCGATCTTGTTGCTCTGGCCCCGCTCGATGTCCCATACCATGGAACGGCGCTGCACGTCGTCGAGGATCTTGCCGTTGACGACGGCTTCCACCTTGCCGTGCTTCGCGACGCTGCGGTTGTACATGTGCGCCGCCAGGCGCATGCCGATGTCGCTGACCGGATACAGGGGCAGCACGGTATCGTCGTAATACACCAGGTCGGGGTCGTAGTTGTCGAGCAGGTCGACGGTGCGGTTGTACAGCTTGTCCGCATACGCCTTGTCCGGTGGCAGGACGCCGCCGCCCCATGCCCAGCGCTGGTCGTTGCTGCCGCCGTCGCGGCTGACTGGGTGGTTCTGTGCGTACAGCGCCTGCGGGTCCAGCCCGTTCCACCACTGGCCCTTGCCGTCGGCCTTCTTCAGGCGGCCGTCATACGGCACGCCGGCCAGCGGGCCGGTCCTGTCGGCGCCCTGCGCCGTCTCGAACCAGTTCCACGCGTGCGCCGCGTGCACGGACACGCCGAAGCGCAGGCCGTGCTTGCGGGCCGCGTCGCGCCAGCCCCCGACCAGGTCCTTGCCCGGTCCCAGCTTCGTCGAGTTCCACTGCGGCTGGTAGCGGCTCTTGTACAGGTCGAAGTTGTCGTGGTGGTTCGCGAGCGCGACGAAGTATTTCGCGCCGGCCTTCTTGTACAGGCCCACGAGTTCGTCCGGATTCCAGCGCTCGGCCTTCCAGCGGCGGATCACGTCCTTGAAACCGAACTTCGACGGGTGACCGTATTTCGCGACGTGGTATTTATAGTGATCGCTGCCCTCCTCGTACATGCCGCGCGCGTACCAGTCGCCGTGTTCGGGCTCGCATTGCGGGCCCCAGTGCGCCCAGATGCCGAACTTCGCGTTGCGGAACCAGTCCGGGGTTTCGTATTTCGACAACGAAGGCCAGGTCGGCTCGAACGGGCCGGTGGCCATGGGCACGCGGGCGCCGGCGGCGCCGGCATAGGGGGACATGGCGAGCGCCGGGATGGCGGCCGCCATGTGCTGGAGGAGTTCACGTCGTTTCATCGGTATCTTTCCAAGGTAGGTGACGGCCGCTCGAGGGGCGGCTCTTCGTTTATCCACGGGATGGTGCCCGCGGCCTCCAGTGCCGGCAATTATGAAATCTGCCAGAAGCCATTACGATTTTCGTATAGGTTCGCCCGTGATCTGCGCCACGAGCGCGGCATGGTCCGGCATCGTGCCGACCACCTGCCGGATCGTCGCGTGCACCTTGCGGAAGTGCTCGGCCAGGGCCGCCGGGTCCATGCGGTCGATCAGCGGATCGGTCCGCTCGGGACGGATGCCGTGGCCCAGCATCATCGACGCGTACGAATCGGCCTGGAACCCTTCCTTGTCGTAGATGGTGATGCGGCCGGACGTGCGGAACAGGTCGATCTGGTGCCGCAGCGTGTCGGGGATAGTCATGTTCGCGCAATAGCGCCAGAATTCGGAATCGGTGCGATTCGTCAGCTTGTAGTGCAGGATGATGAAGTCGCGCACGAATTCGTAGCGTTGCGCGACGAGGCGGTTGAATTCGTCGGCCAGCGCCGGGTTGCAGTCGCGGTCCGGGAAATACTGGATGATCCAACCGACCGCCAGTTCGATGATGTTGATACTCGTCGATTCGAGCGGTTCGAGGAAGCCGCTCGACAGGCCCACCGCCACGCAGTTCTTGATCCACGACTTGCGGCGCCGGCCGGTCGTAAAGCGCAGCTGGCGCGGCGTGTCGAGCGGCTCCGTGTCCAGGCCGTCCAGCAGCACGCGCCCCGCCTCGTCGTCCGACATGAACGCGTCGCAGTACACGTGGCCGTTGCCGTTGCGGTGCTGCAGCGGGATGCGCCACTGCCAGCCGGCGCTCTTCGCGGTCGAACGCGTGTACGGCGTGAGCTTGTCGGCCAGCGCGCTGGGCACGGCCTGGGCGCTGTTACAGGGCAGCATGGCGCTCCAGTCCTCGTAGCCGGCCTTGTACACGCCTTCGATCAGCAGGCCGCGGAACCCCGTGCAGTCGACGAACAGGTCGCCCTCGATGCGGCGGCCGTCGCGCAGTTGCAGGGCCGTGATGAAGCCCGTCTCCGGGTGCTGCTCGACCTCGCCGACCGTGCCCTCCACGCGCTGCACGCCCCGCGCCATCGCGTACTCGCGCAGGTACTGGGCATACAGGCCCGCGTCGAACTGGAAGGCGTACGAATACGCATTGGTGGGGCCGGGCTGGTCGCCGTGCGGCGGCACGAACCGGTAGTCGTGCGCCATCGCCGTCGAGATCGACCATTCCTCGTACGACGGCATGTCCGGATTGTCGCGCGCGAGGCGCAGCCAGTACATGAAGGCCGGGCGGTTTTCGATGGCCGGACCGAAATCGCTGAAGCCGTGGAAGAACCGGTTGCCGAGATGCCCCCAGTCGCGGAAGTCGATGCCCAGCTTGAACGTGGCCTTCGTGCGCCGGACGAAATCGGCGCCGTCGATGCCGAGCGCGTGGTTGTAGTAGCGGATCGTCGGCAGCGTGGATTCGCCCACGCCGACGGTGCCGATCTCCGGCGACTCGACGAGGACGATCTCGCACGACGCGCCCAGCTTGAGCGCCAGCGGCGCGGCGGTCATCCAGCCGGCGGTGCCGCCGCCCACGATGACGATTTTACGAATGGCCTTGTCGGGCATGATCTTCTCCAGTTCGGAAACGCAAAAACCTGCTATCGAAAACGTGCACACAAATGTGCAGCGTTCTCTTCCTGCCCCGAGCCGTCTTGCTGACCGTGCTCGTGCCTGACAGGCGTCACTTCCCCGACTGCCGCTGGCCCCAGGCCGGCGGCAGCGCCAGGCGTTACCGCCCGACTCGCCACGGGTAGCGCCGGTTGCACCGCAAGGGCGCCGGTGGCGAGCCGTCGTAAGTTGATGGCCGCGTTGACGTCGCGGTCGTGGTGCGTGCCGCAACTGCGGCAGGTCCAGGCACGTTCACACAGCGCCAGCGTGCCGTGGCGTGCATCGCACGCCGAACACAGCTTGCTGGACGGGTACCAACGGTCGGCCAGCACGATCCTCGTACCGTAGCGCGCCGCCTTGTACATCAGCTGGCGGCGGAACTCGTAAAAGCCGACGTCGGCGATCGCGCGCGCCAGACGCGCATTGGCGAGCATGCCGCTCACATTCAGATCTTCGATCGCGATCGCCTTGTTCTCGCGGCACAGCCGCGTCGTCAGCTGGTGCGTAAAGTTGGCGCGTACCCGGGCGATGCGCGCGTGCAGGCGCGCGAGCGCGCGGGCGCCGCACACCCGGTTCTTCGAAACCGGCAGCCGCATGCCGGCCGGGATGCGTCCTGCGATGCCGGCCGCCGCCTTGGCGGCCTCCAGCCTGCGGGACAGGCGGCGCGACCGGATCCGCAATCGCCGCAGCGCCGCCTTCAGCGGCCGTGGCGCCACGATCTTCTCGCCACTGGACAGCGTAGCCGCGCTGCTCACGCCCAGGTCGACGCCGACAACGCCTTCCCCGCCAGCGCGCAGTCGCGCCACGCCGTCCGGTACCTCGACCTGCAGCGCAATGAACCAGTGATCCGCTTCGCGGCTGACGCTCGCGCCCATGATGCGGCCGGGCCAGCGCAACGTCTCGCGCAGTGGTATGCGGCCGACCTTCGGCAGCACGACGGCTGCGCCCTCCAGGCGCAACTTGTCGTTGGCGACATAGAAGGCCTCGCGGCAGCGTCCCTTTTTCTTGAATCGCGGCGGTTTCGCCGGCTGGCCCGTGCGGCGCTGCTCGACATACCGGTTCCACGCCCTGGCAAGGTTGGCAAAGGGCTGGGGATGGGCATCGCGGTGGATGGTACGCAGCCAAGGGTTGCCGTCGGCGTCGAGCCAGTCCGGATCGGAATATTTGATCGCGTTGAAGCGCTTCTTGAGCGCCATCGCGTCGGGCCGCCGGCCGCTGGCCAGTGCGCGGTTCCACTCGGCCAGCGCCCAGTTCCAGACGCGGCGCGCGGTGCCGGCCGCGCGCGCAAAATAGTGGCGCTGCGCCGGGTTCGGGTCAATCCGTATCCGGTGTGCCAGCAACATGTGTATTCTCCAGGGCCGCGCGTGACTGGCTTTCCGTGTAGCGGCGCCGATTAGTGGTGGTGCGGGCCGCCGGGCGCAACCGGCCCAAGCGCTCCCAGCGCTGCAAGGTTTTAACCGACACCTCCAGTATCCTGGCGGCCGATGCTATGCCGAGCGTGTTTTCCATGATCACCGTTGGACACGCCTGTTCACATTTAATTCGACTAAAGTCATGCTCCCGCGACCGGCCGGGTCGCGGGAGGCATATGACTCACGGGGCGGCTATCAGAAAGTGTAGCCCATCCGCACCGTGTAGCGGCGACCCGTGTAGAAGTTACCGCGTTCCATCATGCCGATATTCTGCTGCATGTACTGCTTGTACAGTGCATTGGTCAGGTTGGACGCTTCCACCGAGATGTTCAGGTGCTCGTCGAAGTTGTAGTGGATGCCGGCGTCCAGCTGGCCGTAGGCACCACCCCAGACCGGCAGCGCATAACCCACCGAACTGCCCTGGTGGTAGGTCGGGCTGTTCGGATTGCCGTCGATACCGTCGGTGCCGTTCGTGCCGAAGGCGTTGACGGCCTGCAGGTACTTCGTGCGCCAGCTGTAGGCCAGGCGACCCGACCACGGGCCCTTGTCATACAGCAGGGCCAGGTTGTACGAGTTCTTCGACAGCCCGATCAGCGGCGTGTTGTCCGCGTTCAGCAGGCGGCCGTCCGTGTCGCAACCGGAGAGATCGCGGGCGAGGTTCGCGTTCAGCGTGCCCTTCGGCGTGCACCAGCCGTTCACCAGCGACTTGCCCATGTTCTGGCGGCTGTCGACGTACGTGTAGTTGGCCGACACGCCGAAGCCCGACAGCAGGCCGGGCAGCTTGTCGAAATACTGCTGGTAGCCGATTTCCGCGCCGTTCAGGCGGCCCGACGCCCCGTTGACCGGCGACGTGATCAGGAAGTCGTGCGGCGTCCCCGTCGTGTCGTTCACCGTGTACGCCGACGTCTTGCCGATGATGATGTCCTTCAGGCGCTTGTTGAACAGCGCCAGCGTCAACGAGTTGCCTTTGCCGAAGTAGTACTCGGCCGTCAGGTCGAAGTTCGTCGACGTGACGGGCTTGAGCGTCGGATTGCCGCGCGCGCTGCCCTGGTAATCGATGGAGTCCACCACCGACTTGCCGTTTTCCTGGTGCGTGTTCACCTTCTGTTCCAGCGTCGTGTAGGCCTGCATCTGGTAGAAGTCCGGACGCGTCAAACCTTTCGAGTACGCGGCGCGGAACTGCAGCTCGTCGCTGGCCTTCATGCGCAGGTTCAGGCTGGGCAGGACGTTCGTGTACTTGTTGTTGAAGTCGCGCTTGTCCGCCAGGCGCGGGATCAGCGGCACCACCGGCAACGGGTTCTGCGGCGGATCGAACAGCGTATAGCCGGTCGCCGACATGTCGGTACGCACGACGCGCACGCCCACGTTGCCGTCCACGGGGAAGCGCAGGGTGTCGACGCCGAAGCGCAGCTGCGCGTACGCGGCCTTGGTCTTCTCGTGCTGGCCGTTCAGGCCCTTGTCGTCGCCGTAGGCGGCCGGGGTCCAGGTTTGCGAGCACGGCTGCTTGCAGACCGCCTGCGTGAAGCTGTGCAGGGTGGTGAAGGACGCCGGCGGGCCGCCCGCCAGCAGCCCCTGGTTCGGGACGACGACGGCGGGCGGCATCCCGGCCTTGCCGCCGAAGAAATTCGCGAACTGTGCCATCGCGACGTCGTTCGGCAGGCGCAGGTTCGGCTTGCTCAGCCAGGCGAAATCGGACAGCGGCTGCCAGCCGCCGCCGGCGGTATCGACGGACCACGTCTGCGAGATCTGGGCCCAGTCGCTGTCGTGCGTCGAGCGCGTATTCGCGTCGCGGTTGGTGAAGCGCACGCCGAAACGCAGGTCGTTCAGCACGGTGCTGTCGAACGTGAACTTGGCGTCCAGGCGGGCCGCGTTCTGGGTGGCGATCGACTCGTCGCGGTGTTCCTGGGTGAAGCTCCAGTAGTAGTGGTTCGGATCCGCCAGGTAGGCGGTGTCCGCGGCGTCGAACGACAGCGTCGGCGGCGACGTGGTCAGGTTCGTGGTCAGCTTCGGCAGGAACGTGCCCGTGCCCAGCGTATTGTCGTACCCGTACGACGAGGCGGACGTATGCTGCAGGTCGGCGGTCACGGTCCATTGGTCGGTGGCGCGCCATTGCGTGTTCCATGCGATGTCGGTCGTATCGGACTTGCGCGCCGCGATGCGGCTCTGGGTACCGATGCTGACGCCCGGATTCGACGGATCGCGCACGACGCCCCGCAGCAGCACGCCGCGGCTGTCGAATTCGGCGCCGGCGTCCAGCATTGCCGAGGACGGGGTCGTGTTCTGGGACACCGACGTTTCCGTCGTGGTCATCTCGTACTTCGAGCGGAAATAGGTCAGGTAGGACGATAGCCGGTCCTTCTTCCACTGCAGCGCGCCGTACAGGCCGTCGCGGTCGCGGTCGAAGTTATTGGTGGTCCAGCTGGCGCCGTTCGTGATCCAGCGCGTGGCGCCGCTGTTGTCGCCCACGACGGCATTGGTACGCGGCATGTACGGACTGAGGCTGGTGCCGTCGCTGCGCGTGCGCATGCGCGAATGGGCGACGTCGACCAGCGCGCCGAACTGGCCGTAGTCCGTGTTCCAGCGGTTGGACAGCAGGCCGGAGAACGCCGGCGCATTCTTGCCGCGGAGTTGCGAACGCGACGCTTCCACCGACACGGCGCCCTTGCTGCCCTTGTAGTCGAACGGCAGCGCCGTACGCAGGTTCACGAGGCCGCTGATGCCGCCTTCGATCTGCTCGGCCGACGGGTTCTTGTACACGTCCAGGCCCGTCATCAGCTCGGGCGGCACGTCCTCGAAGCTGAGGGAGCGGCCGCCGTTCGCGGAGAACGAATCGCGGCCGTTCAGTTCCGAGCGCACGTACGTCAGGCCGCGGATGGCCACCCCCGTGCCTTCGGCGGCGAAGTGCTGGATGCCGTCGCCGACGCCCTGCTGCGGGTCGACGCGGTTCAGGGTGCGGTCGATCGTGATGCCGGTGACGCGCTGCAGCACCTCGGTCACGGACTTGTCGGGCAGCTTGCCGATGTCGTCGGCGACGATCGAGTCGACGATCTCGTCCGCATTCTTCTTGCGGGCGGCGGCCGATTCCAGTGCGGCGCGCTGACCCACGACGACGACCGTGGTCGTCTCATCCTTCTTCGCTGCGTCGGCGGCATGCGCGCCGTGCGCGAACATGGCCCCGCTGGCCATCAGCACGAACTGGGCTGCGCCGGTGGCGATCGCGGTTCTCTGAAACTGCTTCACTTGGTATTCTCCTCTGCGTTTTTGTGCGTCCGTTCTTATCGGAATGCCGAAAGACGGCAAGTACCCCGTAATGGCGGTGCAACAATTTTGATCAGGAGCAACCAATGCAACAATTCTGAAAATCACCAGCGCGGCACATGAAAATTGCGATGTGTCTTGCCTGCGCAACGACTTGACTCAGGGCGCCGCTGTTTCCTGCGCATGTTCGGCGGGCGGGTCCTGCTGGTCCGCCAGCGTGCGGAAGGCCTTCGGGGTGCACCCGTATTCTTCCTTGAACAGCTTGTTGAAATACGAGACGTTGGCATACCCGACCGAGTACGCGATTTCCGCGACGGTAGTGTCGCTCTTCTCGGTGAGCAGCCGCGCCGCTTCGGTCAGGCGCAGCTTGTTCAGGTAACTGGTGAACGTCATCCCGAGTTCCGATTTCAGCACCTCGTTGACCTTGGTGCGGTTCGTCCCCGTCGCGGCGACGACGCCTTCCAGGTCCAGTTCGGGATTCGTGTAGTTCGTCGCGATGAATTTCAGCACCGCCGCCTTTTCCTTGTCGCGGTAAGGCTCCAGCGTCAGCTGGCGGTAGGCGACGAGCGGCAGGTCCTTCTTGAGCTGCGTATCCACGCTCGCGAGCATGGCGCGCGCGTGGCCGCGGAAGAACCACACGCCGAACGCGACCCATCCCGCCGCCACGAGGCCCGCCAGCCAGGCAAGGTAGCGGTAGTCGCGGCCGCGCAGCGTGATCCAGCTGATCTCGACGTGGGCCCGGACCCCGCCGGGGCTCTGCGGCGTCGCCCCGAACACCAGCCGCTCCACGCGGTCCAGCGTATATTCCTGGCGCGCGAGGTCGCGGTGCAGCGTATCGAACCACCAGGGGGGAATCGTCAGCCGCGTCAGGTCGAGCGACACCGGCACGCCCGCCTCGTTACACGAGAAATAGGTCGTGGCGGGCGGATAAGTCAGGTAGTTGCCCCGCTGCGACACGTGCTCGTCGAAGCTCGAGACGATGAACATCAGCGAATTGGCGGGCGCGCATTTCGCGACGAACGAAATCGAGCTGTACTTCGACAGGTCGACCTGCAGGGGCCTGCCCTTGCCGTCGCTTGCCAGCAGGTCCGCGGACGCGTTCGGATCCTGGTCGCCCGCCGGCAGGTTCAGGTCGAAGCGCAGCTTGTCGGTGGCCTTGTCGTCGACCTGGATGATCGGCGGGTACCATTGCTTCGCCGTGAAGCCGACACGCCAGCGGAGCGCGCCCGCATCGCCGGCCTCCTGCGCCGGCAGCAGCGGCTGCGACAGGTAGCTGCGGTCGACGAGCACGATCGCCAGCAGCGCGTCCGCGAGCACGATCAGCATGAACGCGTACAACGCCTTCTTATAAAACTCTTGCATATGGCATGGGGGGTGGTTGTCTCCGGCCGTCACCTCTCACGGGGACGTCGCTGGAATCATAACAGCCCACCCACGCCGGATCGCGTTTTCGTCGCCGCGTTGTAGTTATGCAACGCGGCGACACCCACCCGTCAGGGCGCCGCGCGCGTGCGCAGGGGCTTGCCGTGGACGTCGTACGCGGCCGCGTCCAGGCGCACCGTCGTCTCGCTGGCCTTCTCGTCCGCCGCGCTGGCGGCGAGGATGACCCGGTAGTCGCCGGCCGCCACGTTCCACCGCTTCGTGGCCGGATCATAGACGGCCAGCAGGCGCGGATCGATCGTCACCGTCGCCTGCGCGGCGGCGCCGGGCTGCACGTCCATCTTCGCGAAGCCGCCCAGGCGCTTGGGCGCTTCCCAGCGTGCGCCCACCGGCGCCACGTAGACCTGCGCCACTTCCTTGCCCGCCCGCTCGCCCGTGTTCGCCACGGTGAACGACGCGGTCACGACGCCGTCCCTGACCGTCGCCTTGAGGCCGGACAGCGTGAAGTCCGTGTACGACAGGCCGTGCCCGAACGGGAACAGCGGCTTGAGGCCTTTCAGATCGAACCATTTGTAGCCGACGGCCGCGCCTTCGTGATAATCGACGTCGAAGCGGCGGTCGTTCCCGTCCAGATAGCCGTCCAGTTCGGGGCGCGGCAGTTGCGCCGTCGATGCCGGGAACGTGGCCGGCAGGTGGCCGGACGGATTGGCCTCGCCGAACAGGATGCCCGCGATGGCCTCGCCGCCGCTCGTGCCCGGATACCACGCCTCCAGAACGGCCGCCACGTCCGGCAGCCACGGCATGGCGACGGGGCCGCCCGTCTCCAGCACCACCACCGTCTTCGGATTGGCTGCGGCGACGGCCGCGATCAGACCGTCCTGGCCGCCGGGCAGGGACAGGTCCGGCGCGTCCACGCCCTCGCCCGTCCACTGGGTCGCGAACACGACGACGGCATCCGCCCCGCGCGCCAGCGCAGCCGCCGCGGCGCGGTCGGCGCCGTCGGCATACATGACGGTCGCGCCGGGCGCGCGCCTGCGGATCGCCTCGAGCGGCGACGACGGGTAGTACATCACGGGACCGGGCCACGACGTCGGCGCGATGCCCGGCACCGCATTGCCGCCGGCGGGATACACGAGCGACGAGCCGCCGCCCGCCAGCACGCCCTTGTCCGCGTGGCCGCCGATGACGGCGATCCGCTGCACGGCCGGGCCCAGGGGCAGCGCGCGCGCGGCATTCTTCAGCAGGACCATGCCTTCCTGCGCGTCCTTGATCGACACGGCCGCATGCGCCTTGAAGTCGATCGACGCCGGCGCGGGCGCCACGGGGTGATCGACGACGCCGTGGTCGAACATCGTGCGCAGGATGCGGTGCGCCATGTCGTCCAGGCGCGCCTGCGGCACCCAGCCGTTCGCCACGGCTTCCTTCAGCGGCGCGCCGAAATAGTCGGCCAGGTCGAACGGCATGCCGGACTGCTGGTCCAGGCCCGCGTTCGCCGCCGGCACCGTGCTGTGGACGGCGCCCCAGTCCGACATCACCCAGCCCTTGAAGCCCCAGTCGCCCTTCAGCACGTCGGTCAGCAGCCAGCGGTTCTCGCACGAGTAGGCACCGTTGACGCGGTTATAGGCACACATCACGGCGCCGGGATTGCCCTCCTCGTTCGCGATCTGCAGCGCCAGCAGGTCGGACGTCACCGCGGCCTGCTCGGAGATCAGGACGTTCAGCGTCGTGCGGCCCGCCTCCTGGTCGTTCAGCGCGAAGTGTTTCAGCGTGGAGATCACGTGGTTCGACTGGATGCCCCGGATCTGCGCGCCGACCATGCGGCCGGCCAGCAGCGGGTCCTCGCCGCCGTATTCGAAATTGCGCCCGTTGCGCGGGTCGCGCATCAGGTTGACGCCGCCCGCCAGCAGCACGTTGAAACCGTAGGCGCGCGCTTCCGCACCGATCATGGCGCCCCCGGCGAAGGCGGTGCCCACGTCCCATGTCGCGGCCGTGTTCAGGCCGGACGGCAGCGCCGTCGCGTGACGCACGTTCGGGCCGGCCTGGCTCGCAACGCCGAGGCCGGCGTCCGTTTCCCACAGGTGCGGAATGCCCAGGCGCGGCACCCCGTAGACGAAACCGGCCGACTGGTCGTGCGACGGCGCCGGGCGCTTCGTCTTCTTGCCGTCATTGTCCGCGCCAAAGTGGCCGAAGACCAGCTTGAGCTTTTCGTCCTGCGTCATTTCGCGCAGCACGAGGGCGGCCCGCTCGTCGGCCGGCAGCTTTGCGTTCATCCATGGCTCGGCGGCGAGCGCGCTGCCGCAGCAGACGGCGGTGGCGCACAGAAGCGCGATTCTGTTCCTGACGGTGGCGAGACGGTCCACTTGCATATCCTCGGGCAAAAAAGGAGATGGTGGCCGGCGCGCGCCGCGACGGCAATTACGAAATTCGCGAGGGCCGCGCATGAAATCGCGTCAATGGAAAAAATTGTTCGCGCCTTCCGCCATTTTCATAATTGCGCCGCGCCCGCGCCAGTGCCCACAATCAATTTTCTAGACACTTCGACAGGATTCACCATGCGCACGCTGTTACTGACACTGTTCTTCCTCATCGCCGCCGGCGCCCAGGCGCAGACGACCGTGATTCCGCTCTGGCCGGAAGGCGTACCGAACGCAAAGCCGAATCCCGGCCCGGAAAAGATCGACGGAACGTTCATCAGCAATGTCTCGCAACCGTCGCTGACGTATTACCCCGCCGCGTCGGACCACCCGGCCCGGACCGCGGTCATCATCTGCCCGGGCGGCAGCTACCAGTTCCTCGCGTCCGACCATGAAGGCAAGCAGTATGCCCAATGGCTGTCGAAGCTGGGCGTCGCCGCCTTCGTGCTGAAGTACCGCCTTGCAGACTACGGCCACCCGGCGCCGCTGCAGGACGTCCTGCGCGCGCTGCGCACCGTGCGCGCGCATGCGGCCGATTATGGCGTCGCGCCCGACCGCGTCGGCGTGATGGGCAGCTCCGCCGGCGGCCACCTCGCCGCCAGCGCGGCCACGCTGTTCGACGACGCGGCCGGCCGCACGGGCGCCGCGCTCGACGCCGTCAGCGCACGGCCCGACTTCGCGCTGCTGGTGTACCCGGTGATCACATTGACGCCGCCGGCCGCGCACGAAGGCTCGCGCTACGCCCTGCTGGGCGCGCATCCGACGCCGGAACAGGTGAAGGCGATGTCGGTGGAAACGCGCGTCACCGCGCAGACGCCGCCCGTGTTCCTCGTCCACGCGCAGGACGACGGCGCCGTCCCGGTCGAGAACAGCATCCTGTTCTTCCAGGCCCTCACCCGCGCCAAGGTGCCGGCCGAGATGCACCTGTTCGAACACGGCGGCCATGGCGCGGGCATGGGCGGGCCCGCCGACTTTTCGCGGTGGCCGCGCCGTGCCGAGGAATGGCTGCGCGACCACAAGCTGATCGCGCAGTAATCATACCCCGGTTGCCTAGAATTGCATCCGCAGGCCGACGTTGATGCGGCGGCCGTCGTTTTCCAGCATGAGGAACTGGCTGTCGTTGTTGGCGTACTCGTGCACCTTCGCGTTCGTCAGGTTGATCGCATCGAGGTACAGCGACAGTTGCGGGGTCAGGTTGTAGCGCAGGCTCGCATCCGTCTGGCCGTAGGCCGCGCGGTTGCGCGGCAGGGTGCTGCCGCCGCCGCAATCGATGGAGAAGTGATTGCGCCAGTTATAGCTGGCCCGTGCCTGGAACTTGCTGTTCTCGAAGAACAGCGACGCGTTGTACGACTGGCGCGACAGGCCCGGATAACCGCAGGTCACGGGACCCTCGGACGAATCGCGGTTCGCTTCCGCATCCACGTACGTGTAGTTCGCCGTCACGCCGAAGCCTTCCAGCAGCGGATGGATCTTGTCGAACGCGTACTGGCCAGCCAGTTCCGCGCCCTTGATCGTGCCCGTCTGGCCGTTGCGGATACGGGTGTCGTGCACGATCTCGTTCGGATACTGGGGCAGCTTCGTGTCCTGCAGCGACGTCTCCAGGAAGTCCGACACCTTCTTCATGAACAGCGCGGCGCTGACGTAGTTCGTCTTCGACAGGTACCATTCGTACGACACGTCGAAGTTATTCGAACGCATCGGCTTCAGGTACGGATTGCCGCCGCCGCTCGTGACATAGCCGGTACGGCCGCCATACGAATTGCTGACGCCCATCTGGTTCAGCGTCGGACGGGTCAGCGTCTTCGATGCGCCGAAGCGCAGCAGCATGTCGGACGTGAGGTCGAACTTCAGGTTGGCGGACGGCAGCCACGCGTTGTAGCTGTTGTCGACCGAATTCGTCTGCATCGGGCCCCAGTTCTGGATATACGTGGTGTCGTTCGGGCTTTGCACGGCCGACAGCAGGATGCGGCTGGTGCCCGAGGACTGCGACTTCACGTGCATGTAGCGCAGGCCCAGGTCGCCGGACCAGCCGTCGCCTTCCCACTTCGACTGGACGAACGCGTTCGCCACCTTCTCGCGCACGGCCCACAGCGACGGCTTCGTGTAGTCGATCGCCATCGGGCCGTTCGGGAAGACCGACTTGTCCGCGTAATGGGCCGGGTCGTTCGACTGCGGGATCAGCGACGGCTGGTTCAGGTAAGCCATGTAGGCGTACGGATCGAAGCTCAGGAAGTTCGCCGGCACGCCGCCGCCGCCGCCGAACGGATTGCCCAGCGGCGTCACGGTGAACAGCGACGACGGCAGCGACACGTGGTAGCCGGAGAAGGCGTTCCACGAATCGGAGCTCCACTGGACGTGCTCGACCTTGCGCTGCGAGTACGCCGTGCCGAACTGGAGGCCCTTGAACCAGCCCATGTCCGTCGCCCAGGATGCGTTCAGGCGGCCTTCGTGCAGGTTGTCGTGGTTGGACGCGATGGTGTTCCCGACGGCGTGGGCGCGCACGGCAGTCGGATCTGCGATACCGTCGCCGAAGGTCACGGTCGGCGTCGAGCCGAAGGTCAGCACGTCGCCGTTCTTCGGCACCATGCCGGCCACGATCCACAGGTCCGGATAGCCGATCGCCGTGCGCGACGTCGACAGGTCGGCCTCCAGTTTCCAGTCCGGCGTCAGGTTCCATTTCGAATTGATGCCGTAGGCCAGCGTGGTCGACAGGCGGTCGCCGCCCTTCACGATCATGTCGTTCGAATTGGCCTCGGACAGGATGCCCGCCGCCTTCAGGCCCGGATTGTTGGCGACGAAGTTCGAACCCGGACGGTCGAAGCCCGTCACCTGGCCGTTCGCGTCGGTTTTCACGTTCAGCTGGGTCGGATTCATCCAGTCGCTGATCGCGATCACATTGTTACGCTGGTTCAGGCGCGAATACAGGGCGTCGGCCGTGATCTTCCAGTCGCGCGTCGGGTTGTACTGCACCGTCGTGTTGGCGACGAGGCGCTTGCGGCTTTCGTCCTCGTTCTGGAAGCCGTAGCTTTGCGGCATGAGCAGCTTCTTCGTCGTGACGTCGGCGGCCGTGAGTCCTTTGGAATTCAGGTCGCCGTTGATCGTCTTCACGTCCAGGAGGTTCCACGCGTCGTTGAGGGCCTTGTACTGGCGCGATTTGCGGTCGGTGTACGACAGCGAGCCGGATACGCCGAAATTCTTTTCCGCGTTCGCGTAGGAGTACAGGGCGCTGAGGTTCGGCGTGTTCTTGCGCGAATTCGAATCCCACGAATCCGACAAGTTGACGACGGTCGAGCTGCCGGCCTTGCCGGACAGCGGGCGCGCCGTCTGGATGTCGACCGTCGAGCCGATGCCGCCTTCCGGCAGGAACGCCTGCGACGTTTTATAGACGATGGCTTTCGAGATCAGGTCGGACGACAGCACGTCGAACGAGAATTCACGGCCGCCCGTATCGCTCGTCATCGTGCGGCCGTTGATCAGGACGTTGTTGAATTCGGGGCCCAGGCCGCGCACGGAGATGTAGCGGCCCTCGCCGTTGTTGCGCTGAATCTGCACGCCCGTCACGCGCTGCAGCGATTCGGCGATGTTCGTGTCCGGGAATTTGCCGGCATCCTCGGCCGACACGGCATCGACGACGCCGTCCTGCAGCCGCTTCGTCATCAGCGACGAGCTGAGCGACGCGCGGATGCCGCTGACGACCACCTGCTGCACTTCGCCGCCCGCAGGCTGTTCGTTCGTGGTCTGCGCGCCGGCATACGCCGTGACGCACAGTTCGGCGATCACCGTCGCCAATACGGTCTTGCTGATCCGGTTCTTGATCATATATATGTCTCCCTATCTCCGTTATATGAATAGTTGGGCGGCGACAACGTTGTCGCAGAACGACGCAAAAAAGGGGGGGCATAGCGTCGTGATCGCCGTTGTCCATACGCCCGCTGGATTTATTGTACGGAGCAGTGCGATCGTTGCCACTATGGCTTCTTTACGCTCTGGCATGCCAAAAACATATAAGACGATGCGCACTGCATGGCGGTGCCTCAATAGTTGACCGCGTAATCCTTCGGGAATGCCTTGCCCGCGAACGCCTTCTTCTGCGTCCAGTCCTGGGCGGGACTCGTCCAGTAGGAATCGCCCGCCGGCAGGCCCAGCGCGAGCAGGCTTTCCGAGGCGATGTACATGCTGCCGTTGTTCGAATAGATGTCGGCCAGTTCCGGATGGTGACCGACGAAGCCGAGGGTCAGGTAACCGTCCTTCGTGAAATTCGTCGGGTCCGACCACACGGCGTCGTGCACGGCCCGCATGGCCGCCCTGACCTGCCCTTCCGGCAGGCTGGCGGGCAGCTGCTTGCGCCATGCCAGCAGCGCGAGCGGCTGGAACACGGCCGTGCGGTACGTGAGCGAGCGCCCGATCGGCGGATACGTTCCCGTCGGCGAAATGAAGCGTTCCAGGTGCTCGCCGTAGCGCTGCATCCGCTTCATGGCCTGGACGCGCAGGTCCGCCGGCTTGCCGTTCCAGAACGGTGCATTGTGCCGCTCCAGCACCTCGAGGATCTCGACCAGCATCGGGTACATCACGTACGAGTTGTAGTAGTCGAAGTGGAACGTCTCGCCATCCTTGATCCAGCCGTCGCCCACGTACCACTCGTTCACCTTGCGGATCGCGACGTTCGTGCGCATCGGGTCCGCCTGCTCGCCGACCGACAGCAGGAACGCCTCGTTCATCGCCGCGAACAGCATCCAGTTGATGTACGGCGGCTCCACGCGGCGCAGCCCCTTGATCTCGGTGACGATGCGCTGCTTCGTCGTCGCGTCCAGCGGATCCCACAAGGCCTTCGGCGCACGCAGCAGCGCGTTCGTGAAGTAGGACGAGTCCACGAGGGCCTGCCCATGCTCGCGCCAGGACAGGTAGTCCGGGCTGTTCGGATCGACGGCATGCGCATACGACTGCAGCGCGAGCTGGCGCAGGCGCGCGCGCAGGCGGCCTTCCGGCGTCGCATCGTCGGGCAGCGCCAGCCACGGCGCGATGCCCGACATCAGCCGCCCGAAGCATTCCAGGTAGGCGACCTGCGGGCTGCGGCCGTCCCACGTAGGGCTCAGCTCCAGCGCGAAGCGTTTTTTCAGCTCGCCCTTCGCCATCGCTTCCAGGACCGGCTCGGCCATCCGGCGCAGCAGGTTCAGCATCCAGTCGCGGTCGTTCCCTGTGCGCGGGGCCGGCGTCGCCGCGTCGGCGCCCTTCAAACCCATCGCACCGGCGGCGGCCGCGAAGCTGCCCATGAAGTGTCGTCGTTTCATGCGTCTCCTTCGTTGTTTATTTATCCACGACCAGCGTATCGCCCACGTAGGCGCGGAAATGGCGGATGCGTCCCGCGGTGCCGTCCGGACCCTGGCGCGGCACGTAGCGCAGGCCGGCCACGTCCATCGGCCGTCCCAGGTCGATCACGAGGCGGTGCGGATACGCGGCCTTGTCGGCCGTGATCCAATAGTCGCTGTTCTGGCCATTGATGGCGTTCAGCGCGCCGCCGTCTTCCTTTGTCGCTTCCTCGCTGTCGACCCAGGCGATGGTCCAGTTGGACTGGTCCAGCGTCTTGCCGTCCTTGTCCAGCAGGGCCAGTTCCGCGACCGCCGCATACGGCTTGCCGTCGAACGCGTCCAGCCCCTCCAGGCAGAACTGGCGGCCCTTGACCGCCGCGGCGAAGCGCACGTCCTGCGTCTGCGAGCCCGGCGCGAATTCGCCTTCGTGCGCTGCCTTCACGCCGTCCAGCTGCAGGCTGACGGTGCTCGGAGGACGCGGCAGGTCGCGCTCGCGGTGCAGCTGGTCGAGGATCGGCGTAGCCAATCCCGCGATCGTCGGCGTGCCCTGCCCGCGCGGCCCGGTGAGATCCAGCACGACGACCTCGTTGCGGCCCTTGCGGATCCACGGGCCCGGCAGATACATCGTCTGCGTGGGGCCGATGCTCCAGAACCTGCCGAGGCAACGGCCGTTGACCCAGACGACACCCTGGCCCCACGCGGACATGTCGAGGAACGTGTCCTCGGTGCGCGCCGCATCGAAGCTGCCGCGATAGAACGCCGCGCCTTTGCCGCGGCCCTTTTTGAAAGCGAGCTTCGGCAGTGCGCCGTCCGCGTCGAAGTCGAGCGCGCGGATTTCCCAGTTCTCCAGCGGCTGCGCGGCACCGCCCCTGGGGGTAAACGTCACCGGACCGTGGATGCCCTTGCGGTCATGGATCTCCACGCCGAAGTTCACGCGGGCGATCGTGTACAGCAGGATGTCCAGCGTCGCGGGCTTGCTGCGCGCCGGCACGTCGACCTTGTAGCGGCGGTAGCGCGTGTCGAACGTGCCGATCGGCTTGCCGTCGAGCGTGATCCACGCGAGGTCCCGCGCACGAGCCACTTCCACGACGCCCGCCGGGCCGGCCGGCAAGGTCACGCGATACGAGACGAGACCGCGGCTGATGTCGTACTGCTCGATCGGCTTGGGTGAAACGTCCTTGATCACGCGTGCCGGCAGGCTCGCCTTCACCGGGACGGATTCCGCCAGCGCGAACGGAGCGATCGTCATCACCGGATTGCGCGGCGGCGGTGCCGGCAGCTTTTCGCCCGGCGCCAGGAACGGGGTCATCGCGGCGCGGTACGCATCGAATTTCTCGCCGATCCAGCCCGCCTCGCTGATCGGCGCATCGTAGTCATAGCTCGTCGTATCGGGCCGGAACGGACGGTCGCAGCCGCCCCACAGGCCGAACGTCGTGCCGCCGTGCGCCATGTACAGGCTGAACGAACCGTTCGCCTTCAGCATCGCGGCGATGTCCTTCGTCGCGCCCTCCACGCCGCCGCGGCGGTGCGGCGAACCCCACGTGTCGAACCAGCCGGAGTAATACTCGCCGCACATGCGGGGGCCCTTCTGCACGGCGTCCAGCGCCTTGAAGCCGGCGGCCGGGTCGCTGCCGAAGTTCGCGACCGTGAACAGTTCCGGGATGTGCGTGCGGGCGACGGCATTCGTCGGATTGCACTGGAACAGCGGCACGTCGAAGCCCGCATCCAGCAGCGCCTGGCGCAGCACGCGCAGGTAGCCGACGTCGTCGCCGTAGAAGCCGTACTCGTTCTCGACCTGCACCATCAGGATGTTCCCGCCGTGCGTGACCTGCTGCGGCCCGAGCACGCGTCCGACCTCCTTCAGCCAGCGCCGCGCCGGGGCCAGGTACGCCTCGTCGCGCGTGCGCAGGAATGCGTCGCCGTCGTGCTTGAGGAGCCACCACGGCATGCCGCCCATCTCCCACTCCGCGCAGGCATACGGGCCGGGACGCAGGATCACCCACAGCCCTTCCTGCTGCGCGAGCCGGCAGAATTCGGCCGCGTCGCGTTGAAAGGCCCAGTCGTAGCGGCCTTCTCTCCATTCGTGGTAATTCCAGAACAGGTAGGCGCACACCGCGTTGAGGCCCATCGCCTTGATGGTCTTCAGGCGGTGCGCCCAGTACTCGCGCGGCACGCGGGCGAAGTGCATTTCGCCGCAGCGGATCTGGATCGGCTTCCCGTCCAGCAGGAAGTCGTTCTCGCCGATCGCGAAGCGTTGCGAGGCGGCCGCGTGAATGGTGCCCGTGAAGGGCAGGAGTGCAGCGGATGCCGCCGCGCCCTGCAGCAGGCGCCGGCGTTGGAAACTGATGGTCATGTGGTCGTCGATCGTAAGGAATTAGAGCTTGCCGCGCAGGCCGAACTTGATGGTGCGGCCATCATACTTCGCATAGTCCATGCGGGTGCGGTGGCCGTCGCCGTACTGGCCCGTCGCGTCCTCGAAGTAATCGTACGACAGCGTGTTGGTCAGGTTCAGCGCATCGAGACGCAGTTCCAGGTTTTCGGTCAGCTTGTAGCTGATGGTGCCGTCCAGGTAACCGCGGGCGGCGCGCCAGCGGATCAGGTCATCGCCGTTGTTCTTCGGGTTATCCCCGTGCAGCGAACGGCCCTTGTAGTTGTACGACAGGCGCATCGCCAGCGGACCGCGCTCGTAATAGGTCGTGAAGCTGTACGCGTATTTCGGCACCGAGTTGACTTCGATCTCCTTGCCGGCCGTCGTGATCCATTTCTGGCTGTTGAACGGGTCGATGTGCGTGTAGCTGGCCAGCGCGCCCAGGCCCTTGAACGGATCGGGCAGGAAGTTGAAGTCCTGCTGGTACGCGAGCTCGTAGCCTTTCAGCGTCTGCTGGCCCGCGTTGCCGTAGGTGCGCAGCGTCATCGGCAGGTTCGGGTCGACGTGGCCGTTCTTGTCCTGGAAGATCGCGCCGAGCGCCGTATCCGGCAGGCCCAGTGCGCCGAACGTGGTCTGCGTCGTGCTCGAGACGGTGGCGTCGGTCAGCTCCTTCCTGAAATACGCGGCCGACAGCAGGCTGCCCGGCTTGAAGTACCATTCCAGGCTCGTGTCGAGGTTCTTCGATTGCTGCGGCTTCAGGTTCGGGTTGCCGGCGGTGGCCGTGTTGTCGAACGGGTTCGGGATGACGGTCTGCGCGGCGATGATCGACAGCGATGCGCGGCTGATCGTCTTGCCGTACGACGCGCGCCAGATCAGGTCTTCCGTCAGGTCGTACGCGGCGCTGACGGCCGGCAGCACGTTGGTGTACTTGCCGTGTTCCTGGTTCGGCAGGTAGGCGCCGCCCGCGCCCGACTTCTTGTAGTTGTCGATGCCGAGCTTCGTCTGCGCCCAGCGCACGCCGGCGTTGATGCGCAGTTCGCGGGAGAGCACCTCGCCCTTGAAGTCGGACTGCACGAAGCCCGTCGTGACCTTCTCTTCCGCGCCGAAGCTCTGCGCCGGCGTGAAGGCGGCGGGCGTGTTGAACGCGAGCGGGTCGTACGTGGAGTACGTGTAGGCGCGCGTGAACGTGCCGAACTTGTGCGGCCAGCCGTCGCCCATGTCCAGGTTCGGGATCGGCAGGGTCGACACCATGTTGCTGCGCAGGCCCGCGTCGCCGAACGACTTCAGCTTGGCCACCATGGCGGTCGTGCCGTTGCGTTTCTCGATGGTCTTCGTCGTGTCGACGTACACGAGACCGCCCTTGAAGTGACCCGTCCAGTCGCCCCACAGGTCGTAGTCCTGGTCCAGCACAAGGCGGGCCTGACGGCCCTTGTCCGTCTCGCGCGTCCAGCCGGTGTTGATGTCGAAGCCCGTGAAGTTGGCGGGATTCGTGTAGTCGACGTTCGACGACATCGACGGGTACACGTGGTCCGAACCATAGTCGATGGTGGAATCGACGCCGAAGATCTGGCCCGACAGCGTATCCTGGTAGCTCTTCGCGTCGCTGTTGTTGGCCGACAGCTGGCCGGTCAGCACGGTGCCCTTCTTGACTTCCCAGCGGCCGTTCAGGGCGAGGTAGCCGAACTTGGTCTGGTCCTCGCCGTACGTGACGCCGCTGCTGTACGACGTGTTGCCGAACGTGCCCGTCAGCAGGTTCGACGCCGGGTCGATGTGCACGTCGAGCGGCACGAGGCCGTTGTGGCCCGCCTGCCCGGCCGGCGCGTTGCGGTTGGTCGTCTTGCTGTTGCGGATCAGGATGCCGTAATAGAGTTCGTCGCGGCTGTTCTTCAGTTGCGAGGCCAGGCCGTCCAGGCTGATATTCAGGCCGCCTTCCTTGTACTGCAGCGACGTCACGAGGCCGTCGCGCGTGCGGCGGTTCTGCGAGCCGTAGAAGCGGTAGATGCGGGGCAGCAGCGCGTTGTCGATCTGGTCGCGCGTGTAGCCGGACAGGTTCGCGCGCGGATCGTCATAGTCGAGCTGCAGCGCGAAGTTGCCCAGCACGGGCGACGCGCTGCCGCGGCGCGAGCTGTTGTAGCCGCCGGTCGCCTCGAAGCCGGACCGGTTGTTGACGGCCTTCGAATGCGACGCGCCGGCGAGGAAGCCCCAGTTGCCCCACGTGTTCGAATACAGCGCGAACAGGTTCGGGTCCGTCTTTTCCGACATCGTGTTGTAGGCGGCCGACACGCCGTAACGGACGGTGCGCTTCGGATTGTCGAACGGGCGCGGCGTCTGCAGGTCGACCACGCCGCCCATGCCGCCTTCCGGCAGTTCGGCCAGCGGGGATTTGTAGAAGTCGACGCGGCCGAACAGTTCGGACGCGAACACGTCGTAGTTGAAGCCGCGCGCGGCGCTGCCGATGGTGCTCGTCGACGTCGTGTTCACGGGCGCGCCGTTCAGCGTGGTCACCGTGTATTCCGTCGGCAGGCCGCGGATCGAGATGCGCTGGCCTTCCGCCGAGCTTTCGTCGCGGTTCAGGATCACGCCCGGCACGCGCTGCAGCGACTCCGCCACGTTCGCCTCGGGGAACTTGCCGATGTCTTCGGCGACGATCGAATCGCGCACGCCGATGGCCTGCTGCTTCAGGTTCAGCGCCTTCTGCAGGCTGGAACGGAAGCCCGTGACGACGACGGTGGTCGCGGCGGGCGCATCGGCGGCTGGCGGCGCCGGTTCGGTGGTGGGTGCGGCGGGCGCGGACGCATCCTGTGCCAGGGCCTGGTTCCCATAGGCGGCGGCCAGCGCCACCGGCAGCAGCGTGGCGAGCAACTTCTTGTTCATCTTGTCTCCATTCTTGTGTCGTTATTGGAACATGGGGTGCCGGTCTGGGGCACGATTGCTGTGGTCTTTACGCCGGCTGGTGGTCACGTTACCACAAGCGATTATTAAAGGGCAATAGTGCACGCATGAAGCGAACCGGCGCATAACTCCTTGTTTTTACAGGATATTGGCCACCTTGTCGGCAAATCTTGTGTCTCGCCGTAACGACAGCCATGTCAAACGGTCATACCTTTGACGAATTTTGTGATGTACGTTGTCTCATTTTTCCGTCAGACTGCCCCTCATGCGTAAAGTCAGCAAACTCAGTGAAGTCGCCCGGCTCGCGGGCGTGGCCCCGATTACGGCGTCGCGCGCCATCCGTGGCGCGGGTTATGTGTCGGCCGAGACGCGCGAGCGCATCATGGCCGCCGCCGCGCAATTGAACTACACGCCCGATCCGCTGGCGCGGCGCATGCGCGGGGAGCGCAGCCGGCTGCTGGGCGTGTTCGTCAACAATTACGGTCCCGTCGTGCTGCACGAGATCATCCGCGCCCTCTCCACGCACGCGCGCGCCCAGGGCTACGACCTGCTGCTGTTCAATGCGGAACGGTTCGACAGCCCGGACCGCATGGCGACGTGCGACCTGCTGGGCAAGCTGTGCGACGGGCTGATGGTGGTGATGCCGGGTGCGGACGACCGCTTCCTGGACGCCATCGAACGCCAGCAGGTGGCCAGCGTCGTGATCTGCTTCGACGCGCGTCCTCTCGCGGTGCCCGTCGTGGCGGCGGAAAACCGCCTCGGCGCGCGCGTGGCCGTGAACCACCTGCTGGACCTGGGCCACCGCCGCATCGCATACATCGCCGGCAATCCGGGCACGGGCCAGAGCGTGGAGCGCGAACGGGGCTACGTGGATGCGCTGCAGGCAGCCGGCATCGCACCCGATCCGGCGCTCGTCGTCAACGGCGCGTTCGTGCAGCCGGGCGGCTATGCGGCGACGGAGCAGCTGCTCGCCCTCCCCGTCCCGCCGACCGCCATCTTCGCCGCGAACGACGAGATGGCGTTCGGCGCGATCGACGCCATCAACAGCCGCGGGCTGAAGGTCCCCCACGACATCTCCGTGATCGGCTTCGACGACATTCCGACCGCGAGCTGCGTGTTCCCGAAGCTGACGACGATGCACCAGCCGTTCGATACGATCGCCGCCTATGCCGTGCGCGAAGTGGTGGGCATGATCGCGGGCGAGACGACCGGCGCCGCGCGCATCGCGTTTCCCGCAAAGCTCACGGTGCGCGATTCGACCGGGCCCGCACCGCGGGCGGAGTCTATGCCGACGACGCCGCGCCGACCCGCCCGCGCGCGGCGCGTGCCAGTGTCCGGAACATGACCAGGCTGGTCCCCGCCAGCAGGCCTCCCACGAGCAGGGTCAGGCCATAGAAGTGGCCCGTCGTGTCGAGTAATGGGCCGAGCAGGAAGCTCAGCACGATGTTGGACGTGGAGAACAGGAAGCGCTTGGCGCCGTCGAACTGCAGGAAGCGGGCGCGCGGGAACAGCACCATCGGCAGCGACGCGGACGCCGTGTAGTAGCTCCCCGCGACGACCGCGTGCAGCACGTATACGACCGCAAAACTCTGCATGTCGTGCACGGCGAGGAAGCCGCCGGCCCCCACGCACAGGTACAGGCCCATCGACCACACCGTGACGCTGGCGGCGCTGTAGCGGTCGACGAGCCAGCCGATCACGGACGACAGCCCGATCGACAGCGTGTACGACAGGGCCAGCAGCCGGCCCAGCGTGGCCTTGTCCATGCCGATCGATTCCGCGTACAGCTGCGAGAACGTATTGAACGGCATGAAGGTCAGCTCGGACGCCGTCAGGGCGAAGAACACGAGCAGGAAGTAGCGGTCGGACAGGCATTCGCGCCAGTACGCCCGGCCCATCGCGCGCCACGTCACGGCATCCTGGCCCTCCACCGACGGCGGGCCATATTCCCCCTCCTTGAGGCGCAGGCACATGAGCATCACGGCGACGCCGAAGAACAGGCCGATGCCGAGGAAGACTTCGCGCAGGTGGTGTTCCGTCAGGCGGAAGAACCACAGGTTGAACAGGATGCCGGCGGCGAGGCTGACGATGCGAAACGCCGCGTAGAAGCGCCCGAGCACGGGGCGCGGCACGATGTCGTTGACGAGGCCCGCGTAGAGCGCGAGCGTGACCAGTGCGACGCCTTCGAACACGGTCCAGAACAGGCAGAACCACGCCAGCACGCACGTGTCGACGCCGGGCGACAGCGTCCCGAGCAACTGGTCGGTGACGCGGCCGAACGTGGCGCAGTTGCCGAGCGCAATGAGGACGAGCGCGGCGACGGGCGTGATCCCCATCAGGAACGGCAGCCGCCTGCCCCAGCGGCTGCGGAAACGGTCGGAGCGGAAGCCGACGATGGGCACGAGCACGGCGCCCAGCAGCGCCGGCAGCGCGGACACGAGCACGGCGATCATCGTGTCGCTGGCGTGGTGCTGGCGCAGCAGTTCCATGACGCCCGGGATGGCCGAGCGGTCGCGGAAGGCGATGGCGAACTCGCCGAACAGCAGCCAGAACACGACGATGGCGAGGCCCGCCGTCGTGTAGCGCAACGTACCGACGGCGTGGGCGCTTTTGTCTTCCAACATGGACGCGTTTCCCACTAACAAGAGCTAGAGCATCGCCGCAGCGTAAAAAAAGCGCAAGCTTTTAATTCGGGGTCAGAGCACATTTCGCGCGCGATTCGGGGTCAGAGCCCTTTTTTGTGCACGAGCCCAAAAGCAACACTTCGCAGTCTGCCGAATCGGACGCGCTCGTCGACATGTCGGTGCCGCCACGGTCGCCGTCGGAGTTGTTGCAGTCTACGCAATTGATCGGAAATGTGCTCTGACCCCGAATTTTGAAAAAAACGTGCTCTGACCCCGAATTCAAAAAAAAAGCCTGCCATCCCTGGGCAGGCCGAACACGGGCACGGGGGCCCGCGAAGGAGAGAAATCAGTGGGCCAGTTTCGCCATTTCGGACGCGACCAGCAGCACGGCGCCCACGCCGAAATGGGCCGTCGAATCGCGGTCGACCACCTGGCCGGGGATCGCGCGGTCGCCGATGGGCTGCACGTAGCCGACCTTGCCGTCGGGCTGGATGGCCGTGCGGGTCAGGTAGTCCCAGCCCTTCGCCGCCACCGGCAGGTACGTGCCGCGGTCCAGCAGGCCGTTGTTGATACCCCACAGCATGCCGTAGGTGAAGAACGCGGTGCCGCTCGTTTCCGGGCCCGGCGCGTGGGCCGGGTCGAGCAGGCTGCGCGTCCAGTAACCCTCCGGCGCCTGGATGCCTTTCAGCGTCTGCGCCATCGCGCGGAAGCGCTCCTCGAACATCGGCCGGTACGGATCGTCGCGCGGCAGGTCCGCCAGCACCTTCGCGAGCGCGGCGAACACCCAGCCGTCGCCGCGCGCCCAGAAGTCCTTCTTGCCGTTCACGCTCCGGTGCTTCGGATAGACGTAGCGCGCGTCGCGGTAGTACAGGTGCGTCTCCGGGTCGTACATCAGGTTGTTCGCGTACTCGAAATACGCGACCATCCTGTCGAGATAGCGCCGGTCGCCCGTCAGGTGGTACATCTTCGTCATCACGGGCATGACCATGTACAGGCCGTCCGCCCACCACCAGTAATCGACGCGGTCCGTGCCGATCTCGTACCCCATCACTTCGCGTGCACGGGCGACGCGGCGCGGATCCTGCGGACCGAGGCGATACAGGTCGATATAGCTCTGGAAGCAGACCTGCCAGTCGCCGAACAGCACGTGATCGTCCGTCTCGCCATACGTGAGCTTCCACTCGGCCTTGTTGTCGGATTTGGCGCCCTTCCAGCCGTTGTACTCGGCCCACCGCTCGGAATACTGGCGGTACGCCTCGTTGCGCGTGACCTCGTAGGCCGCCAGGTTCCCCGTGTGGTACACGGCCACGTTCCAGAACGACCATTCCGTCGCCGGCGTCGTGCGCTGCCAGTAGCCGTTCACCTTGTCGATGACAGCGAGCGCCTCGGCCCGCGTCGGGATCGTCGTGCGCGCTTCCTGCGCCGGGACGGCCGCGCGATTGCTCGCCATATCCGCGCAGCCGGCCAGCAGGAGCATGCCACCCGCCAGAACCGCCGCCATCGTTCGCTTCTTCATGTCACTCCTTCAGGTTTCAAGTCGCTATCGTTACGTTCAGGTCGCCGCTACCGACGGCCTGCGCGGACGCCAGCCGGATGCGGTACAGCGCGTCGCCCCATTCATGTTTCAGGCCCGCGTCTGCGAGCGCCAGCCGTTCGACGTCGGCACGCAGCGCGCGCGGATCGAATTTCAGGTGCACGGTCCGGCCGCCGTCCACCGGAAGGGACACGACGCCCGCCTGCGTCGCGCCGGGCTTGCGCGGCGTGACGAAGACGAGGGCCACGGGCGCGGGACGGGCCAGCGCGAACGTCTCGCGCAGGCTCACCGCGCCCGCAGCGCGGTCGAGCGCGATGCGCCGTTCCCACGCCTCGATGCCCGCCTCGGGGCCGTACGCGGTGGCCAGGTCCATCGTCATGCCCGTCGCATCCGGCCCATCTTCGGCGCGCACCCGGCTCGCCCGGTCGCGCGCGTCCCTGCCGGCCTGCATCCGGCCGCCCACGAGCGGCAGGTTGTGCCAGCCCGACTGCATGGTCCAGATGGTGTACCTGTCCTTGCTGAACGTCTTGGCCGTGTAGGCTTCGACGCCGGGATCCACGAACACGGGCTGGCCGTCGTGGAACACGATGAAGCTGCCGGAATCGTGGTGGCCGTGGCTGCGCGCGTTCGACGCGGCCTGCACGGCGAGGAAGAACCCCTCGCTGGATCCGCCCCGCGCCCGCGCCGTCATCAGGCCAAGGGCGGGATACCAGGACGCGCGCTGCAGGGCGTCGCGGCCTTGTGTCGCCCGCATGCGCGCGACCTCCAGCACGTCGGCCACGTCGCGCGCGAGCCGGCCCTGGTCCGAGAGCGTGATGCCGCGCGCGGGCGCACGGAACGCGCCGAACGCGGCCAGGTCGGCGTCGCCCGTGGCGCGGCCGAAGCGGTGCAGCAGCGGCGGCGAATGGTGCACCTTCGCGTGCGCGTCGCCGTAATTCACGTACCAGTCGCCGGCCACGTGCACGTCGAGCACGTAGTGGCCCATGCGGCGCACGAACGGGTCCGCCGCCAGGCCGACCGCATCGCCGGTTGCGGAGTCCAGCGCCATCAGGCTGTCGAGATAGGGACCGGCGGACAGCGTCCAGTAGCCCGGCCCCTCCTCGCAGGCGCCGTCGTCCGAATAATCTTCCAGGAAGCCGTCCAGGCAGCGGCAGATCTTCAGGGTGGCCGCCATGCGGCGCGCAGGATCCGGCTCGAGCAGCAGGTTCGCTTCCAGCCAGCTCGACGCGATCCACGACGTCCAGTTGTTCAGCGGCTCCTTCTTGTCCTTCAGGCCCATCCACTTGAAATCGTCGCGCGCGAGGCCGGGGTCGAGGATGCGGCGCTTCACTTCCGCCGCGATGCGCACGGCAAGCAGCGGCGACACCGTGCGCAGCTGCTCGCCCACCAGTTCATGAACATAGGCCAGCGTCACGCCCGTCTCCGCCGCGAACAGGTCGATCACGGGTTCGTCCGCATCGGGCAGGCCCACGCCGCGCTTCTGCATGCCGCTGTGGGCCGGCAGGCCCCAGAAGGTTTCCTCGCACACGTGCCAGACGCCGTCAGCGATCGCGTGCAGGTAGCGTCCCTGCCCCTGCACGCATTCGGCCAGCACGAGGCCCGCCAGGCGGCTCCGGCGTTCGAAATAGCGCTGTTCGTAGCGGGTGCGGTTGCCGTTTTCCGAAAACTCCAGGAACAGGCTGGCCGGCAGCTGCGGCCATTCCGTGCCCAGCCAGGCGTCGGCCCGGGCGACAAGTGCCGACGCCACGTCGGCCGGCACCTGCGCCCACGCGGCGCGGTCGCCCGCCCGCGGATACGGATGCCACGCCCCGGGCGGCAACAGGCGCCGGCGCAGCAGGGCCTCGTCGACGACGGAACGCAGGTAGCGCTTGGGCACGCGCGGCGACGCCGCCGCACCGCCCTGCTCCCCCGCCGGCCGGACCGCCGCGCGCAGGCCGGGCGCGCCCAGCAGCGCCAGCGCACCCAGTCCGCGGGTCAGCGCATTCCTTCGGTTCATGTCGTCTCCCTGATGAGTTGTGACAACGTTACCACTCGCGTTCGCAAAAGACAATAGGCTTTCGCTCAACCCGGTGGTCGATTCAGAGAGCGGGATTTGGTGGTAACGATGCCATCGGGGCCGTCAACCCTTCGGCGCGGGCCCGGTGGAATCGCGGATGACGAGGCGTGCCGGCAGCTCGATGCGGAAGCCCTCGGCCCGGCCGTTGCGGATGGCGCCGACCAGCTCCCCCACCGCGCGCACGGCGATCTCGTTCAGCGGCTGGCGCACGGTCGTCAGTTTGGGGAAGACGACGGCCGCGCGGATCACGTCGTCGAAGCCGACGACGGAGAGGTCGTCCGGCACCTTGAGGCCGGCATCCGAGATCGCGTCCATGGCGCCGAACGCCATCGCGTCGTTGGCGGCGAAGATCGCGGTGGGCGGTTCGGGCAGCTTGAGCAGCGCCCGCGTCTCCGTGAAGCCGCTGGCGTCGTTGAAATCGCCCTGGCGCAGATAAGCCGGCTCGATCGCGATGCCGGCCGCGCGCAGCGCATCCTCGTAGCCGCGCTGGCGCTCCTCGCTCTGGCCCGTGAACGACGTGCCCGCGATGAAGGCGATGCGGCGGTGGCCCAGCCCAAGCAGGTGCTCGACGGCGCTTTTCGCCGCGAGGCGGTTGGAACCGAGGACGACGGGCAGGTCGATCGGGCGCGCCGCGAAGCTCACCAGCACGCACGGGGCGTGCGTGCGTTCCAGCTTGTCCAGCAGGCCGTCGTTCGCGTCCGGCAGCAGGAGCAGCAGGCCGTCGCACAGCTTGCGCAGCATCTCGGCCGTGCCGGCGCGGCGCGCGTCGTCGAAGTGGTCGGCGTTGAACACGATGAGGTCGAAGCCGAGCCGGCGCGCCTCGTCGTTGATCGCGCTGAGCAGCTCGTGCAGCACGAGCGAGCGGAAGCCGTTGACGAACACGCCGACGAGGCCCGAGTTCCCGCCCCGCATCTTCTGCGCGATCATGTCCGGCGTATAGTCCAGCTTCGCGGCCGCCGCGAGTACGCGCTCCCGCGTCTCCTTCGCGACCCGCCCCACGCCGCGCAGCGCGCGCGACGCCGTGATCAGCGACACGCCCGCCTCTGCGGCCACTTCCGTCAACGTACTTGTTTTCTGCATTCCGATTCCGATTCCGATTCCCACTCCGTAACGACAACGTTACCTAATTCATTCTGAACAGGCAACACCGGCTTTGCCCGCCACGCAAAAGTCTTGCCGGCCGCCGCCGGATTATCGCAGGCGGGCCCGCCCGCTACAGTGACACCATCTTTTCACCGGAGTCCTCGCATGGCAAACCTTCTTTCACCCACCCGTCTCGGCGACCTGACCCTGCCGAACCGCGTCGCGATGGCGCCCGTCACGCGCGCCCGCTCGGGCACCGACGGCGTCCCGACCGCCGCCAACGCCGCGTATTATGCACAGCGCGCCGCGGCGGGCCTGATCGTCGGCGAAGCGACCAACGTGTCGCCGCATTCGGCCGCGTTCGAACTGGCGCCGGGTCTCCATAACGACGCGCAGGTCGCCGGCTGGCGCCGCGTGATGGACGCCGTGCACACGGCCGGCGGCCGCCTGTTCGCGCAGCTGTGGCACAGCGGCCGGGTGAGCTCCTACGCACTGCTGGACGGCCGCGCCCCGCTGGCGCCGTCCGCCGTCAACGACGACCTGCACCTGCTGCAGCCGTACGCCGCGCTGGAAAACGGCTTTTATACGCGCATCGCGGCCTCGCCCGCACGCGCCATGACCGTGCAGGACATTCACGCGGCCATCGAGGCATTCCGTGTCGCCGCCCGCAATGCAATGCGCGCCGGGATCGACGGCGTCGAACTCCACGCCGCCAACGGCTATTTGCCGCACCAGTTCCTGTCGCCGCACACGAACCGCCGTAACGATGCGTTCGGCGGCTCCCCCGCCAATCGCGCGCGCTTCCTCGAACTGGTCCTGCGCGCCGTACTGGACGAAGTGCCGGCCGGCCGCATCGGCGTGCGCCTGTCGCCGTTCGCCGCTTATAACAATGCCACCGACCCCGCCACGGAAGAAACGTATGCCTACGTCGCCCGGATGCTGGGCGAGGCCGGCATCGCCTACCTTCACGCAGCCGATTCGAACGCGTGGGCCGGGACGCCGGACATGGACCGCATCCTCGCCGTGCTGCGTCCCAGCTTCGGCGGCGCCATCATCGCCAACGGCGGCCTCGATCCCGCCGCGGCCGACGCGCTGATCGCATCCGGCATGGCCGACCTGGCATCGTTCGGCCGCAGCTTCATCGCCAACCCCGACCTCGTCGACCGCATCCGCCGCGGCGGCCCGTACAACACGCCCGATCCGTTCACGTTCTACGGCGGCGGCGTCCATGGCTATCTCGACTACGAGCCGCTCGCCGCCTGACCGAGAGGAAGTCGCGCCTGTTTTCACACGGGCGTAGATTCCGTCACCATCACAAGGAGTTTTCATGCACACCCCTGCCAGACACGCACCCGACATCGCCCCCGGCATGGTCCGGCTGCTGGCGACGTCCGCCGGCCTGATCGTCGCCAACCTCTATTACGCCCAGACGCTGGTCGGCCCGATCAGCGCCGCGACCGGCCTGTCGCCGCAAGCGGCCGGCCTGATCGTCACCTTGACGCAGGTCGGCTACGCCCTCGGCCTGCTGTTCATCGTGCCGCTGGGCGACCTGCTCGAGAACCGCAAGCTCGTGTTCACCGCCCTCCTCGCCACGGCCGCCGCGCTGGCCGCCGCCGCGTTCAGCACGAACGCGTGGATGTTCCTCGTCGCGTCGCTGGGCATCGGCCTCGGCTCCGTCGCGGCGCAGATCCTCGTGCCGTTCGCCGCGCACCTGTCGCACGAAGCGACGCGCGGCCAGGCCGTCGGCAAGGTCGTCAGCGGCCTGCTGCTGGGGATCATGCTGGCCCGCCCGGCCGCGAGCCTGGTCGCGGACCACGGCAGCTGGCACGTCGTGTTCGGCGGCGCCGCCGTCGCCGTGTTCGTCCTCGCCTTCGTCCTGCGCGCCAGGCTGCCGCAGCGGGTGCCCGTCCACAGCCTGTCGTACGGCCGCCTGATCGGATCGTTGTGGCACCTGCTGGCGACGACGCCCGTGCTGCGCCGCCGCGCCGCCTACCACGCCGGCCTGTTCGGCTCGTTCAGCCTGTTCTGGACCGTCACGCCGCTGATGCTGGAAGGCCCGCAATTCCACCTGTCGCAAACCGGCATCGCGATCTTCGCCCTCGTCGGCATGGCCGGTGCCGTCGCGTCGCCGGTGGCGGGACGCCTGGCCGACGCCGGCCACACCCTGATGGCGACGGCCGCCGCGCTCGTCCTCGGCATCGCCGGCTTCGCGCTGCCGCTGTATCAACCGGAATCCCGCGTGCTGGCGCTGGGCATCCTCGTGGTCGCGTCCATCGTGCTGGACATGGCCGTCGCCGCCAACCTCGTGCTGGGCCAGCGCGCCATTTTCGCCCTCGGCGCCGAAGTGCGCAGCCGTTTGAACGGCATTTATTTTGCACTGTTCTTCGCCGGTGGCGCGCTGGGTTCCGCCGCCGGCGCCTGGGTCTATGCGCACCACGGCTGGCACGCCGCGCTGCTGACCGGCATGGCCTTCCCGGCCGCCGCGCTGCTCGTCTGGTTCGGCGAACTGGCCGGCCGCGGCGCCACCACCGGCGCGACCGCATCGTGAGCCCGCGCGCCCTGATCATCGGCGGTTCGCTCGGCGGGCTGCTGGCGGCGAACACGCTGCGTACCATCGGCTGGAGAGTCGACGTGTTCGAGCGCTCGCCCCATGCGCTCGACAGCCGCGGCGGCGGCATCGTGCTGCAGCCGGACGTGCTGCACGCCTTCCACTTCGCGGGCATCCGGCCTGTGGGCGCGCTGGGCGTGGCGTCGCGCGACCGCATCTACCTCGACCGCGCGGGCAATGTCGTGCGGCGCGACCATCAGCCGCAGACGCAGACCTCGTGGAACATGCTGCACGGGACCATGCGCCGCGCACTGCCCGACGACTGCAGCCACCCGGGCGAGACATTGGCCCGCATCGAGCAGGCCGGCGGCCAGGTGCGCGCCGTGTTCGCAAGCGGCCGCGTCGAGACGGGCGACCTGCTGATCGGTGCGGATGGCGCGCGGTCGACGGTCCGCTCGCTGATGCTGCCGGACGTGCGGCCGGACTACCCGGGCTACGTCGCGTGGCGCGGCCTCGTGCCGGAACCCGATCTCGACGCGGCCAGCCGCGCGGTGCTGGACGGCGTGTTCGCGTTCCAGCACGACGAAGGCGAACAGATGCTGCTGGAATACCTCGTGCCCGGCGAAGACGGTGCCACGGCACCCGGCCACCGGCGCTGGAACTGGGTGTGGTATCGCAAGGTGCCGGAAGATGGCCTGCCCGCGCTGCTGACCGACCGCACCGGCCGCACGCACGCGTTCTCGCTGCCGCCGGGCGCGCTGCCGGATGCACGGGCGGCCATGCTGCGTGCCGACGCCCGCGGGCTGCTCGCGCCGCAGTTCAACGCGCTCGTGCAGAAAACGAAGGAACCGTTCGTACAGGCGATCCTCGACCTCGCCGTGCCGCGCATGGTGTCCGGCCGCGTGCTGCTGCTGGGCGACGCCGCGTTCGTCCCCCGCCCGCACACGGCCGGCGGCGCGGCCAAGGCGGCGGCCAATGCGCTGGCGCTCGCCCAGGCCCTGCAACGATCCGATCGACCGATCGATACGCGCCTGAAGGAATGGGAAGTCCTGCAGCTGCGCGCCGGCCGCAATCTGGTCGACTGGGGCCGGCGCATGGGCGACGGCATCATGGGTATGCGGCGGGCGCCCGGATCCTCGTACCACGACTCGCCCGTGCGGTAGACCTTCACCGGGCGATCCGGCGCTTCATCGCCACCGCCTCAACGCGCCGCCGTCACGGCGGCCGGCGTCGCGCGGAAGCTGATCGCCATGCGGTTGTACGCGTTCATCAGGCCGATGGCGATGGTCAGGTCGGCCAGTTGCTGCTGGCTGAACACGGCCGCGGCGGCGGCATACTCCGCGTCCGGCACGCCCGTCTCGGCCACCTTCGTCACCGTCTCGGCCCACGCGAGGGCCGCGCGCTCCGTCGTGTCGAACAGGCTGCCCGCCTCGCGCCATGCCGGCACCAGCACGAGTTTCTCGACGTTGACGCCTTCCTTCAGCAGGTCGCGCGAATGCATGTCGATGCAGTACGCGCAGCCGTTGATCTGCGACACGCGCAGGTAGACGAGATCGACGAGCACCTTCGGCAGGCCGCTGCCCATGATGTGGCCGTACACGCCGCCGAGTGCCTTCATGCCGGCCGGAGTCGCCGCGTTGTAATCCATGCGTTGCGTCATTTTCATTCTCCTGGTTGAACCGAAAGACGACATGATGCGCCGGCTGGTGGCCAAAAAACAGTGCCAAGTTTGATCATTTTTAATATACCATCGGCCGATGACCACCCTGTCCATCGGCCTCGACCGGGCCAAGAAGACCCCGCTCGCCACGCAGATCTACGCGGCCATCCGCGCCGGCATCGAATCGGGGCAGATTCCGGCCGATGCGAAACTGCCGTCGTGGCGCGACCTGGCGGCGCAACTGGGCGTGTCGCGGGGGACCGTGCGCATCGCGTACGAACGCCTCGTCGACGAGCAGCTCGCGACGAGCTTTGGCGCGGCCGGCACCCGCGTCAACGGGCGGCCGGCCACGCAAGTCACATCCGACCGCGCGCCGGACACGTCTCCGATCCCGGAGCTGTTCCACAGCTTCGGCGCGACGCCGCTGCCGTTCCAGATGGGCGTCCCGGCGCAGGACGCGTTCCCCTATAAACTGTGGTCGCGCGTGATGGTGCGCGCGGCCCGGCACACGGCGGCCAGCCCGGTCGGCTACCCGGATCCGCGCGGCGATCCCGACCTGCGGCGCGAAGTCGCGGCCTATCTCGGCATCGCGCGCGGCATTTGCTGCAGCCCCTCCCAGGTGTTGATCACGGCCGGCTTCGCGGGCGCGCTGGGGCTCGTCGTGCGCGCGCTCGCGCTGGAAGGCCGCGGCGCGTGGTTCGAGGATCCGGGATTTCCGCTGACCCGCACTGCCCTGTCGCTCGCGGGCATGGCGGTGACGGCCGTCCCCGTCGATGCGGACGGCCTGATGGTTGCCGCCGGCATCCGCATGGCCCCGGACGCGCGGCTGGCCGTCGTGACGCCGGGCCAGCAGGCGCCGCTGGGTATGACGATGACGCTCGCGCGGCGCCGCGCCCTGCTGGACTGGGCCGGCGCCAACGGGGCGTGGATCGTCGAGGACGACTATCTCAGCGAGCTGCAGCTGGAAGGCCGCGCGGCCCCGGCGCTCGCGTCGCTCGACCAGGGCGGGCGCGTGCTGCACATCGGGACGTTCAGCAAGACGATCAGCCCCGCGCTGCGCCTCGGCTTCCTCGTCGTGCCGGCCGAGCTGGCCCGCCGGTTCGGCGACGTCGCCGCCTGCCTCGCACCGGCACCGGGCGCCCCCGTCCAGCGCGCCGTCGCGGACTTCCTGCGGGAGGGCCACTACCTGCGCCATCTGCGCCGCATGAAACGTCTGTATGCGGCGCGGCGCGAAGCCTTGCTGCGCTGCCTGCGCAAGGAAGCCGCCGACGTGCTGGAGGTGCAGGCGACGGCCGGCATGGCCGTCGTCACGCGGCTGCGCACGGACGCGTCCGACGTCGACGTGGCCGAGCGCGCCCTGCAGGCCGGCCTTGCGCCCGTGCCGCTGTCGCCGTGGTATGTGCATATGCCCGCCACGCGCGGCCTGCTGCTCGGCGTGACCAACGTCGACGGGCGCCGGCTCGTGGCCGATTGCCGCCGGCTGGCGGAGCTTGCTGCCATCACAAAATAATCTACCGGTTGACGGTTTTGACAATTGACAAACTGTTGTGTCGTAAGAAATACTTTTCGACATGATAGAACTGAATGCCATCCGCAAGACCTACCGCCTGGGGGGCAGCGACATCCACGCCCTCGACGGCATCGACCTGCACGTGGCGCGCGGCGAATTCGTCGCCGTGATGGGACCGTCCGGCTCCGGCAAGTCGACCCTGCTGAACGTGCTGGGCGGGCTGGATCGCCCGGACAGCGGCCGCTACCGCCTGGCGCAGGACGAGATCAGCGCCCTCGACGACGACGCCGCGTCCGACGTGCGCAATCGCCGCATCGGCTTCGTGTTCCAGTCTTTTCACTTGTTGCCGCGCCTGACCGTGCTGGAAAACGTGCTGCTGCCGCAGCGCTACGCGCGCCAGCCCGACCCGCAGGCGGCCGGCCGGGCGCGCGCCCTGCTCGAACGCATCGGCCTCGGCCAGCGCCTCGACCACCTGCCGGGCCAGCTCTCCGGCGGCCAGCTGCAGCGGGCCGCGATCGCGCGCGCGCTGCTGAACGAACCGGACCTGCTGCTCGCGGACGAGCCGACCGGCAACCTCGATTCCGCCAGCGCGGCCGACGTGATGGCCCTGCTGCGCGAACTGCACGCGGGCGGCCAGACGCTCGTGATGGTGACGCACGATCCGGCCATCGCCGCCAGCGCGCAGCGCACGATCCACCTGCGCGACGGCCGCGTCGCCTTTCATCCATGAAGCGCCTGTTCCCGCTGCTGGCCCTCGTCGCGATCGGCGCCACCGCCGCGGACACGCGCCCCGTCCTGATCACCGGCGAAGTGGAAGCGCTGGATTCGCAGACGATCTTCGTGCCGCCGTCGAAAGCGTCGCCGGTCGTGCTGCGCAACTTCCTCGCCGAAGGCACGCAGGTCAGGAAAGGCGACGTGGTCCTGCGGATCGAGTCCCCCGGCGCCACCAATGTCGACCAGCTCCGGCTCGATCGGGAGCGTGCCCGCGCGAAGACGGACAGCGAGACGGCCACCCTCGAAGTCGCGGCCATCGAGGCGGAAAAGGCGCTCGTCAACGCCCAGGCGCTGCTTGCCAAGGCGAAGGTCGACGCGGCGCTGCCGAAGCAGCAGATCACGGCGCTGGATTACGACCGCCACCAGGCGGAGCTGGGCCGCACCACGCGCGAGCTGGCGATCAAGCAGGACAGCCTCAGGAACGCCCGCGCGGCCGTCGCCCGCCGCAAGGAAGACGGCGCGCTCGAAGTGAAAAAACTGCAGATCAACGAAGCGTTCCAGCTCGCCCAGCTGGCGCAATCCGAAGTGCGCGCGGCGCGCGACGGCGTCGTCGTCCACGGCTACAGCCCGTTCAACGGCGAGCGGATCGACGAAGGGTCGACAGCATGGCCGGGCAACGCGGCCGGCACGGTGCTGGGCGACGGCCACATGGTCGTCACGGCCTGGGTGCTGGAGGCCGACCGTCCCCACCTGCGCGACGGCCAGGCCGTCAGCCTGCGCTTCGACGCGCTGCCTGGCGTCGTCGTGACCGGCAAGCTCGCCGGCATCACGAGCGCGCCGGAAGCGAAGCCCCGCTGGGGGCTGGGCCGCTATTTCCGGGCCCGGATCGCCCTGCCCGACGATCACGGACTGCCGCTCGTCGGCGGGATGAGCGTGCTGGTCGAACCGCTGGCACCCGGCGCGGCCGCGGCCAACATCCGGCAGGCCAGGGCCGTGGCCCCCGCCGTGCCGGCGGTCGAAGGCGAGATCGCGTCGCGCCGCACCATGCCCGTGTCGCCGCCGACCATCCCGTACATCTGGCAATACAAGCTCGCGTTCCTCGCACCGGAAGGCACGATGGTGCAGGCCGGACAGCCCATCGCCGTGTTCGAATCCACCGAAGTGATGAACCGCCTGATCACGCTGCAAGGCACGCTGAAGGAGCGTGAACGGGCACTGGAAAAACTGCAGCTGGACCAGGCCGAGGCCGACCGCGCCGGCGTACTGGCGCAGGCCGAGGCGCAGAGCAATGCCGACAAGGCCGCGCGCAAGGCGACCATGCCGAAGGAACTCATCCGCCGCGTCGACTACGACAAGCTCGTGATCGACCGGACCGAAAAGGCGCAGCTGGTGAAGCTGATGCAGGCGCAGTACGAGGCGCAACGGCGGGCGCGCCAGGCCGAACGCGCCGGCCTGCAGTCCGACGTGGCGCAGTTGCGGGCGCAGATCGCCACCCTGGTCAAGGGACAGGCGGCGTTGACCGTCCTGGCGCCGCGGCGCGGGCTGGTCCTGCACCGCATCGGCTTTAACGGCGACAAGTTCACCATCGGCAGCCAGGTCTGGATGGGCCTCTCGGTCGCGACCCTGGCCGATCCCGACCAGCTGGCCGTCAACGCCCAGGTGCCGGAAGCGCAGGCGGCGGGCGTGCAGGTGGGACAGGCGGCGCGCGTGACCGTGGCCGGCACGCGGCAGACGCTGGCCGCGCACGTGACCAGCCTGGGACGCGCCTTCCACAGCAAATCCGCATCGCAGGCGGCCATCGTGCGCGACGTGCAGCTCGAATTCGACGCGCCGCCGAAAGACGTCAAACCCGGCGCCGCCGTGCAGGTGGAACTGCTGCCGGGCACCGGGCGCCGCCTCGCCGCAATCCGACCATGAGACCTCCGATGCTACGCCCATGTCTGTTCGCCGCCGCGCTGGCGGCCCTGCTGTCCGGTTGCGGCAGCGCGTCGTCGACGGCCGGCGGTCCGGCCGAGACGCTGGCGCCGCGCGCGTGGACCGAAACCCTGGAAGCGGACGGCGAGATCCGCGCCGCCGCCAACACGCCGCTCACGGTGCCGGGCAGCGGCTGGTCCGGCCGCGTGCTGGTGGAGATGATCCCGGACGGCAGCAGCGTCACGAAAGGCCAGGTCGTGGCCCGCTTCGACGCGCCGCAGGCACGCGCGGACCTGTCGCAGGCCGACGTCGAACTGCTGCGCAAGACGCTGGCCGAGGAAGCCAACCGCCGGAACGCGGACGTCGAGAAGAACGTACTGGCCGGCGAGCGCGCCAGGGTCGAGGACGACCTCGGGCTCTCGCGCCGCTACGAAGGCGTCGACCTCTCCCTGTTCCCCCGCAACGAGATCCTCGATGCGCTGGCCGACGTCGGCTTCCTCACGAAGAAGCGCACCTACCTGGACTGGAAAGGGGGCCAGGCGCAGGCCCGCGCCGCCGCGCAGGACGCCGTGCTGCACTCCCAGCGCGACAGCGTGGCGCAGAACGCGGCGCAGCAGCGCAAGAGCCTGGACGCGCTGGAACTGGTGGCGCCGCACGACGGCGTGTTCCTGCTCGCGGCGCGCTGGGACGGCGCCAAGCCGCAGGTCGGTGCCAACCAGATGGCCGGCGAGCCGTTCGGCGCCCTGCCCGACCTCGACCAGCTCGTGGCGCACTTCACCGTGGCCGAGGGCCAGGCCTACGGACTCAAGCCGGGCCTGCCCGTGCGCGTGCGCCTGGCCGGTACGGGATTGGCGCTGGACCTCACGGTGACGCGGGTCGGCAGCAGCGCCGGCGTCATCTCGCCCGAGTCGCCCGTCAAGTACAGCGATTTCGAAGCCGCCATCGGCACCGATACGGCACGCAAGCTGGGGCTGAAGCCCGGCCAGGCGCTGCACGGCACGGTGCAACTGGTGACGAAGGCGGCGGCGCTGACGGTGCCGAACATCGCGCTCGTGCAGGATGGCGCCGCGTATGCCGTGTACACCGTCGACGCCGGCCGCGCCGTGAAGCACAAGGTCGAACTGGGCCAGCGCGGCCCGGTGCGCAGCGAAATCAGGAGCGGCCTCGCGGCCGGCGCGCAGGTCGTGCTCCTTCCCCCGAAAGACGACAAGACATGAACCGTGCACTCCTGCTGGAAGCCGTCGCCGAACTGAAACGCCGCAAACTGCGCACCGGCCTCACGTTGCTGGGCATGATCTTCGGCGTGGGCGCCATCGTCGCGATGCTCGCCGTGGGCGAAGGCAGCCGGCGCGAGGCGCTGCGCCTCGTCGCGGAGCTGGGCCTGAACAACGTCATCGTCGAGAGCAAGGGCATCGACGCCGAGCAGCTGAAGGACATCCGCACCCGCTCGCTGGGCCTGTCGGCCGGCGATGCGGCGGCGGCGCTGTCCGTCGTGCCGGGCGCCCAATCGGTGGCGCTGAAGAAGGAAATCAAGGTCGACCAGCTGGTCGTCGGCGACCAGGTGGTGAGCGGGCGCGCGTTTGCCGTGTCGCCGGCCTATGCGGACCATGGCGGCCTGCAGCTCAAGGTCGGGCGCTGGCTGGCGCCCTCCGACGGCGCAACGCTGGCTCCCGTCTGCGTGCTGGGCGCGCGCCTGGCGCACACGCTGTTCGGCGCCGCGCCGGCCGTGGGCCAGCGCGTCAAGGTCAACCACGTGTGGCTGCAGGTGGTCGGCGTGCTGGCCGACCGCACGCCCAGCAAGTCGGAGTTCGAAGGCGTCAAGCTGGGCCTGGACGACGAACGCCTGTTCGTGCCGTGGGAAACGGCCCGCGCGCGTTTCAGCTTCCGCCGCATCGAGGATGAAGTGGACGGCATCAGCGTGCGCCTGGACGACAAGGTCGCGCCGGACGACGCGGCGCGCGTGCTGCAGGCGGTCATCCACCAGCGCCATGGCGGCGTCGACGACACGAACCTCATCGTGCCCATGGGGCTGTACCGCCAGAACCAGCAGACGCAGCGCATCTTCACGATCGTCATGAGTTCGATCGCGGCAGTATCCCTGCTGGTGGGCGGCATCGGCATCATGAACATCATGCTGGCCAACGTGCTGGAGCGCCGGCGCGAAGTGGGCCTGAAGCGCGCACTGGGCGCGCGCCGCCGCGACGTGGTGGAACAATTCCTGGCCGAGGCGCTCGTGATCGCGGTCAGCGGCGCCCTGCTCGGCCTCGTGCTGGGCGCCGTCGCGGCCTACAGCATCGCGGCGCTGGCCGGGTGGTCGGTGGCGTGGTCGCCCGTGAGTCTGCTGCTGGCCGTGCTGGCGTGCGTGGCGGTCGGACTGGGCTTCGGCGTCTACCCCGCGCGCCAGGCGGCGGCGCTCGACCCGATCGCCGCGCTGCGCAGCGACGGCTGACGGTCACTTCGCGGCGCCGCCGTCGACCAGGCGCCCGAACCGCGCGCGCAGGGTCGCGTTCAGCGCGGCGAAGGTCGCCAGCGGGGACACCAGCGACACGCTCACCATGTTCCCCCGCGCGACGCCGAAGCAGGACGCCATCCCGACGTTCTTCACGGTGTTGTCGTGGCAGGCCGGTTTGGCCGACGAGGTCTTGCTGGGCAGCGGCATCACCATGATGCTGAGGGACGGCGACGCCCCGACGCGCGGCGTGATCGTGCACATGTCGACATGCTGCTCGGGCACCTGCCCCCTGGCCGGCACCGTCTTGTGTTCGACCTTCGTGACGGCATCGCCGAGCGCGAGCGCCACGAGGGTCTCCTGGTCGACCAGGCTGCACGGCGCGGGCGCGGCCCAGGCGGCCGCGGGAAACAGGCAGGACATCGACATGATTGTGAACAGTTTGCGGCGCATCTTTGCTCCGTGGGAGGGTTCGATGAAAAGGCGCCCCGACCGGCCTGCCGGGCGGGACGCCGAGGACAACGCGCTGGCGCGCTCAGACGCTCGTGCAGTCCCGCATGCAGGCGTTGAACGCCTGGGTGTAGACGTTCTGCGACTGCTGCTCGGCATAGGCCGGCACACCGGCCAGGCAGGCGGACCTGGCCGCCGGGTCGGCCAGGCCGTTGCAGTAATTGGTCTGCTGCGTCGTATGAGCGGCGTTAGCCTGGTTGGCGACCGCCTGCGCATTCTGCGTGCACGACGGCAGGCACTGCTGGAAAGTCGCCGCATACGCGGTCGAGACGACCATCGCCACGACGCCGCCAACGACCAGGGATTTGAGTGGCATTCCGGACAGAATCCTCATACGACCATCCTCCTGGGTTATTAAGATTTACGGCGAAGCCCTGCAGCTGCGCGTGCATTCGTTGTACACGTAGGTGTACACACCCTGGGCTTGCTGCTCCGCGGACGCCGGCACACTGGCCAGGCAGGCGGATCGGGCGTTCGGATCCGCCAGGCCGTTGCAGTAATTGGTCTGCTGTGTCGTGTAATACGATTTGGCCGAGGCATAGGCGTCCTGCGCGTACCTGGTACAGGCACCATCGCAGGCGTCGTAGCTCGCCGCGAACGCCGTCGACACCATCATCGCGCCGGCGAGAGCGAGGAGCTTGAACGACATGCTGGAAGAGATTTTCATGCGGGTTGACTCCTGAAAAAATTCAAAGGAACACCACAACGATTCGTCATCGGATGCAACGACTCCGGCGCTGGAAAATCTCTGCCTTATGCATCCGAATCGTATCGATGCTAATCAGCCGCATATTCCATGACAATGTTAAATTCAATAACAGTCGTCATGAAATCGATCAAAACGAAACCACGATATGCGTGGGAGATAATCGAGTGTTTTTGTTAAATTCAAAGATCCCGCAATCCCTCCACGGCGGACATTTTTCACATATTTTCACGTGTGGATCGGACGGATGCGGACGCCGCATTGCGCGGCGGAGAAGGAAAGGCGGAACAAGGTGATACGCCGGCCGCAGGGGATGCGGCCGGCGGCGGCAGACGTCAGTCCATGTGGAACACGGGCTCCATCATCGCCCAGTGCTCGCCGTCGGCCCGGCTGGCCAGCGGCACCTGGCATGGGCTGCAGAACGTCCACCAGCGCTGCGTTTCCGGATCCGCCGCGATATGCGCCATGTCGGCGGCGAAATCCGTGCCGTGATATTCCCAATAGCCGAACAACAGGTTTTCCGGCTCGCGCAGGAAGATCGTGTAATTGCGCACATTGGCTTCCGCAAGGCGGGCCAGCACCTGCGGCCACACGGCGGCGTGCAGCGTTTTATATTCCGGGATCTTTTCCGGATTGACGCCGATGACCATTCCCATTCTTTGCATACAAGACTCCTCAATCGATACGGTAGAAACGCAGGGCATTCAGCCCGAACACGGCGAGCCGGTCGGCACCGGACAGTCCGTCCAGCAGGGACGCGCAGGCGGCGAGCCAGCGCCCATAATCGGCGGCCAGGTCCAGCACCGGCCAGTCGCTGCCCCAGATCAGGCGGCGCGGCCCGAAGCACGCCAGCAGGTGGTCGACGTACGGCCGCAGGCGCTCGACGTCCCAGTCGCCGCCCGCTTCGGTGACGAGCCCGGACAGCTTGCAGCTCACCTGCGGCAGCGCGGCCAGGCGTGCGATGTCGGTGCGCCACGGCTCCAGCATGCCCGCGGCGATCAGCGGCTTGGCGCCGTGGTCGATCACGATGGGCAGGTCAGGATGACGTAGCGCGAACGCATGCAAGGCGGGCAAATGGCGCGGCAGCACCAGCGCGTCGAAGCTGAGGCCATGGCGCAGCATGGCCGCGACCGCGGGCGCCAGCGCCGGGTCGGCGATCCAGTTGTCGTCCTCGATGTCCTGCAGCATGGGCCGCAGGCCCTTGAGCAGCGGGTCGGCGGCCAGCGCGGCGATCCGCGCGGGCGCATCGGGCGCCTTCAGGTCGGTCCAGCCGACCACGCCGCCGATGAACGGGTACGCGTGCGCCAGGCCGAGCATGAAGCGCGTGTCGTCCTCGTTGGGCATCGATTGCACGAGCACCGTCCGCGCGACGCCGTGCTGCGCGAGCAGCGGCGCCAGATCGGGCGGGAAGAAATCGCGGTAGATGGCCGCGAGGTCCGGCGGCGGCCACGCGCCGTTGCGGTCGGCCAGCCGCCAGAAGTGTTGATGGGCGTCGACGAGCATCATTCTCCCTCCCGCGCCCGCGGGAGCGTCAGCCCGGGTGCGCCTTCATTTCCCTGACACGGATCGATTGCAGCAGGGTGCTGCGTGCGGAACTCAGGTGGACGCGCATCGCCTCGCGCGCGCCCGCGACGTCGCGTCGCGCCAGGGCCCGCAGGATGTCCAGGTGCTCGTGCACCGCATACTCGTTGCGCACCATTTCCTGCGTCTTGTCCCACTGGTAGTGGTAGTGGAACACGAGCGACACGAGGTCGAAGAAGCCCTGCGCAAAGCGGTTGTCCAACTGCCCCATGAGGAACGCGTGGAAATCGCGGTCGAGCGCCGGAAAGTCCTTGTGATGCGTCGGCATGACGGACCCCAGCTGCTCGTGCCGCGCGATCAGTTGCCGCAGCTCCGCGAAGGCCGGCGAATCCGGCGGCAGCGCGGCGAAGCGGTCGATCGCGGCGAACTCGAACATCTGGCGCACGTCGGCCAGCTCCATCGCGAACGAGCGGTCGAACGCGCACAGGCGCCAGCCGCCGCGCGGCTTCTTCTCGATCAGGCCCGAGTGCGAGAAGCCGATCAGGAATTCGCGCACGCTGATCGTGCTCGTCCCGGCCGCGCGCGCCAGTTCCGTCTCCGAGAACTCGGCGCCCGGCGGCAGGTCGCTGTGATAGATGCGCTCCATCAGCACTTCGCGGATGCGGTCCGCGCCCGTGCGCAACTCGTCCAGGTCGAAGTAGTCCGTGCGGACGGGCTTGCGCAGCAGCCGGCGTTCCTTCAGGTCGCTGATCAGGCCGCACTCGTGGAAGTGCGCCAGCGCGCTGCGGATCGCCGTGCGGCTGCCCTCGCCCAGTTCGGCCATGTGCTGCTCGGTCGGAAGCGCTTCGCCGACCCCCACGTGGTCGGCTATGTATTGCAGCAGCAGGTTCGCGCTGCGCTTGAAGATGGTTGGAGGTCGGGCCATGAAGTCCGGAGTCGTGAAGGCCGGGTAGACAATCCCTCATTCTACCGGAACTCGCCGCCGCGCTGGGAAGCGGCATCATTCACACCTCGACGATGGCCTTGATCACGCCGCTGGCCGGGTCCATCCAGCGCGGCAGCGTGTCGATGAATTCGTCCAGCGTGGCGCGGTGCGTGTTCATCGCCCGCGTCGGCACCAGGCCCGCCTTCATCGCCGCGAGCACTTCGCGGAAGTCCTCCACGGTCGCGTTGCGGCTGCCGAGCAGGGTCGTCTCGCGCTTGTGGAATTCCGGGTCGGCGAACGAGATCCGCTCCGGCACGATCGACACGAGCACGTACGTGCCGCCATGCGCGACGAAGTCCAGGCCCCGCTCCATCGCCTTGATGTTGCCGGTGGCGTCGAACACGGCGTCGAAGAAATCGCCGCCCGTGACCTCGCGCAGCGCGTCGACGTCGCCCTCGCCGGCCGTCACCGTGTGCGCGACCTTCAACACGTCGCGGCAGAACCCGAGGCGGTCCGCGCGCGCGTCGAGCACCGTGACCTGCGCGCCTTTCAGCGCCGCGAACAGCGCGACGGCCACGCCGATCGGCCCCGCGCCGACCACCAGCACGCGCTGCCCTGCGCCGACGGCCCCGCGGCGTACCGCGTGCATGCCGATGGCGAGGAATTCCAGCATCGCGGCATCGTCCAGCGAGATGCCTTCCGTCTTGAGGACGAACTGCGCGGGGAGCGTGAGGTATTCGGCCATGCCGCCGTCGCGGTGCACGCCCAGCACCTGGATGCGCGTGCAGCAGTTCGTCTTGCCCTTGCGGCAGGCGACGCATTCGCCGCACGACAGATAGGGCATCACGAACACCTCGTCGCCCGCCGCGAGGCCTGATCCCGCCGGCGCCGTCACCACTTCACCGGACAGCTCGTGTCCCATCACGCGCGGATACGCGAGGAACGGCTGCGTGCCGCGGAAGATGTGCATGTCCGTGCCGCACACGCCGATCCGGCGCACGCGCAGCAGCACCTCGCCCGGACCGGCCTCCGGCACCGGCTTGAAGCCGAGCTGCAGGTCGCCGGGGGATTCGCATACTACGCACTTCATCTGACTCATGTTGTTGCCTTTCGTTTTGTATTCTATAAATTTAATACATTTATAGGCGTAAAGCAAACGAAAAGCGCCAGGGACAAGTATGAAATTGCCTAGCCGGCGCGCGGGGCGCCGGCGAAGGCGTTCAGGCCAGGCAGTCCGGCCCGATGTCGCGGACGGATTGCACGCCCGTGAGGACCATGCTGGTCCGGATGTCTTTTTCCAGGATGGCGAGCAGGTTGCGCACGCCCGCCGCGCCGCCGGTCGCGAGCGCGTAGATGAAGGCGCGGCCGATCAGGACCCCGTCCGCGCCCAGCGCCAGCAGGCGCACGACGTCCAGGCCGGTGCGCACGCCGGAGTCGGCGAAGATCGTCAGGTCGCCCTTCACCGCCGCCGCGATGGACGGCAGCGCCTTCGCCGTCGACAGCGCGCCGTCCAGCTGGCGCCCGCCGTGGTTCGAGACGACGATGCCGTCCGCGCCGAACGCCTTCGCGTCGCGCGCGTCGTCGGCGTCGAGGATGCCCTTGATCACCATGGGGCCCTGCCATTCGTCGCGGATCCATTGCAAGTCGCTCCAGCTGATGCCCGGATCGAAGTTGGCGGCCAGCCAGCCGATGTAGTCCGTGAGGCCCGTCGCATGGCCGCGGTAGGCCGAGATGTTGCCGAGATCGTGCGGCCGGCCGAACAGGCCCACGTCGAAGGCCCAGCGCGGATGCAGCATCGCCTGTAGCACGCGGCGCAGCGGGCCGTGGCGGCCGCTCATGCCGGAATGGGCGTCGCGGTAGCGCGCGCCCGGCACCGGCATGTCGACGGTGAACACGAGCGTATCGATGTTCAGCTCGCGCGCGCGGCGCAGGTAGTCGCGCATGAAGCCGCGGTCCTTCAGGACGTACAGCTGGCACCACAGCGGTTGCGACGACTGCGCCGCCACCTCGGCGAGCGGGCACACGGACACGGTCGACTGGATGAACGGGATGTTGCGCTCCGCCGCCACCCGGGCCGCCTGCACCTCGCCGCGGCGCGCATACATGCCGGCGAGGCCGATCGGGGCCAGCGCCAGCGGCAGGCCGCGCTTCACGCCGAACCATTCGGTCGAGAGGTCCAGCGTTTCGGAACCCTTCAGCACGCGCTGGCGCAGCCTGACCTCGTGCAGGTCGTTGACGTTGGCCCGCAGGGTCGACTCGGTGCCGGAGCCCCCGTCGAGATAATGGAACAGGAACGGCGGCAACCGGCGGCGCGCCGCCTCGCGATAGTCGGTGGCGGAAGAGATGATCATCGAGCGGCTTTACGTGTTCAGGGTGATGAAGCCGCCGTCGATCGGATAATCGGTTCCCGTGATGAAGGCAGCCTCTTTGCTGCACAAGTATAGCGCGAGCGCGGCCACTTCGTCCGGCTGCGCCATGCGGCCGATGGGCTGCGTCTTCGACAGCTGCTCGAACATCTCCGCTTCCCGGCCCGGATAATTCCGCGCGAGGAAACCGTCCACGAACGGCGTGTGCACGCGGCCCGGCGAGATCGAATTGCAGCGGATCCCGTCCTGCAGGTAATCCTTGGCGACCGACAGCGTCATCGCCATCACGGCGCCCTTGGCGGTGGAGTACGCGAAGCGCTCCTTGATGCCCACCCAGGCCGCGACGGACGCCATGTTGAGGATGACGCCGCCGCCGTTCGCGCGCAGTTGCGGGATCGCGGCGTGCAGGCAGTTGTAGACGCCTTTCACGTTGACGCTCATGACGCGGTCGAAATCGTCTTCGCTCGTCGTGTCGGCCTTGCCGATGTGGGCGATGCCGGCGTTGTTGACGAGGATGTCGAACGGGCCGATGGCCGCCATCAGCGCTTCCACGTCGGCCTGGCGCGCCACGTCGCAGGCGTGCGAGGTGACCCGGCCGGCCTCCTCGCGGATCTCGCGCACCACCTGCATGCAGGCGGCGTCGTTCAGGTCGACCACGTGGACATGCGCCCCCTGGCGCGCGAACAGCTGGGCGATCGCCTTGCCGATGCCGCTGCCGCCGCCCGTGATGACGGCCCTCTTGTCGTTCAGTTCAAACACGTTTCGTGACTCCCATTGAAGATGGCGTGGTGCGGGCTTCCCGGCTGTCCTGCAGCAGGGAGGCGCGCGCGAACCAGGCGATGACGACGAAGCACAGCAGCGGCACGACGTAGCCGTACTGCACGTTGTGCGTCACGTCGCTGACGTAGCCGAACAGCAGCGGCAGCAGCGCGCCGCCCACGATGGCCATGATGATCAGGCCGCTGCCCATGTCGGCGTGGTGGCCGGCACCCTGCAGGCCCAGCGAGAAGATGGTGGGGAACATGATCGACATGAAGAACGCGATGCCGATCACCGCCGCGAGGCTGGCGACGCCCTGCGCCACCATCGCCACGCCCGCCAGGATCACGCAGGCCAGCGCGTACATCCACAGCAGCCGGGCCGGCGCCACGACGCGCATCAGGCCCGTGCCGACGAAGCGGCCGATCATGAACGCCATGCCGCAGCCCCATCCGAGGTAGTCCGCCGCGGTCACGGGCGACACGCCCGCCGAGCGGGTGGCGTACAGGATGAAGAAGCTGAACACGCACACCTGCGCGCCCACGTAGAAAAACTGGGCGATCGCGCCGCGGCGGATGGACGGCACGGCCAGCGCCTCGCCGAGCGAACTCTTGGCCGGCGCGGTGTCCGACCTGCCGCCGACTTCCGGCAGCTTCAGGAACCAGAACACGACGGCGAGCGCGATGATGACGAGGCCCAGCACCATGTACGGCCCTTTCACGCTGGCCGCTTCGGCCGCCAGCGCCGCCTGGCGCGCCGCTTCCGGCATCGCGGCGAGCTGCGCGTCGTCGGCGCCGTGCACGAGGATCAGGCGCGCGCCGATGATCGGCGCCAGGGTGGCGGCAAGGCCGTTGAACGACTGCGCCAGGTTGATGCGCTGGGCCGCGCGCTCCGGCCGGCCCAGCAGGGTCACGTACGGATTGGCGGCCGTCTCGAGGATCGTCAGGCCGCACGCGATGGTGAACAGCGCGGCCAGGAACACCACGTACTGCTGCGTGTTCGCGGCCGGGATGAACATCAACGAGCCCGTGGCAAACAGCAGCAGCCCGCAGATGATCGCGGCCTTGTACCCCGCCCGGCGGATCAGCAGGCCCGCCGGCAGCGCCATCACGAAGTAGGCGATGAACACGGCCGAATCCACCAGCGCCGACTGCAGCACGCTCAGGCTGAACGAGCGCCGCAGATGCGGGATCAGGATCGGGTCGAGATTATGGACGAACCCCCACATGAAAAACAGCGAGGTGATCATCACGAGGGAAAACCGGTACTGCCGCGTCGAGGGGTCCGTCATGTCTGCCAAGTCTCCGTGTCGGCGCTCATGCGCCTTTTATTTACGAACGTTTTACGAACGATCAGCCGTCGATCAGCGCCTCGTTCCAGGCGTGGACGGTCTGCTCCTGCTCGCCCAGGCCTTCGATGCCGAGCCGCATGCGGTCGCCCGGTTCCAGGTACACCGGATCCGGCTTCTGGCCGAGGCCCACGCCCGGCGGGGTGCCGGTGCTGATCACGTCGCCCGGCTGCAGGGTCATGAAACGGCTGATGTAGCTGACCAGGTGCGCGACGGTGAACACCATCGTGCGGGTGTTGCCCGTCTGGTAGCGCTTGCCGTTCACTTCCAGCCACATGTCGAGGTTTTGCGGGTCGGGCACTTCGTCCGTCGTCACGAGCCACGGGCCGACGGGGCCGAACGTGTCGCAGCCCTTGCCCTTGTCCCACTGGCCGCCCCGCTCCAGCTGGTATTCGCGTTCGGACAGGTCGTTCACCACGCAGTAGCCGGCCACGTAGTCGAGGGCGTCCGCTTCGTCGACGTAGCGCGCGCGCTTGCCGATGACGACGCCCAGTTCCACTTCCCAGTCGCTCTTGACGGAACCGCGCGGCAGCACCACGGCATCGTTGCAGCCGATGATCGAACTGGTCGCCTTCGTGAACAGCACCGGCTCGGCCGGCACGGCCATGCCGGATTCGGCCGCGTGGTCCGAGTAGTTCAGGCCCACGCAGATGAGCTTGCCGATGTCGGCGACGACGGGCGCGTAGCGCACGGGCTGTTCCACGGCCGGCAGGCGGCTCGGGTCGACGTCGGCCAGGCGCGCGATCGCGCCGGCGGCCAGCTGGGCCGAGGTGAGGTCGGGCAGCACGCCGGACAGGTCGCGGATCACGCCGTTGGCGTCCATCAGGCCAGGTTTCTCGGCGCCCTTCGGGCCGAATCGCAGCAGTTTCATGGTATTCCTTGGGTACGGTGGTATTGAAAGATCAGGCAGGAGATTAAGTCGACGGCACCGGCGCGGCCGGGTCCAGCAGGCCGGCGTCCTTGAGCGCGGTCCACAGGCCGGCCGGCAGCGGCTGGGCGAACCAGTGCGCGTTGCGGCGCAGCTGGTCGATGTTCTGGGCGCCGGGGATGCACGACGCGACGGCCGGATGCGCCATCGGGAATTGCAGCGCCGCTGCCTGCAGCGGCACGTCGAAGTCGCGGCAGACGGCGGCGATGGCGCGCACCCGCTCGACGACGGCCGCCGGGGCGTCCTCGTAATTGAATTTGTTCGTGCCGGCGAGGATGCCGGAGTTGAACGGGCCGCCGATCACGACGGCCGTCCCGGCGCGCGCGCAGCGGTCCATGAGCGGGGCCAGCGACGCCTGCTCGAGCAGGGTGTAGCGCCCGGCCAGCAGCACGCAGTCGAGCGCGCACACGTCGAGCGCGTCGGCCACGACTTCCCACTCGTTGACGCCGAGCCCGAAGCCCTTGATGGCGCCCTCGTCGCGCAGCTGCGCCAGCGCGCGGAAACCGCCGCCCTCCGTCAGCTGCTTCCAGTAGTGCGCGTGACGTTCGCCGTGGGTGACGCGGCCGATGTCATGCACGTACAGGTAGTCCACGCGGTCCAGGCCGAGGCGCTGCAGGCTGTCCTCGTGCGAGCGCATGACGCCGTCGTGCGTGTAGTCGTAATGCGGGCGGAACGGCAGGGGCGCGGCCCAGCCGCATTCGCCCGGCTGCACGCCCGGATCGGGAAACATCAGGCGGCCGACCTTCGTGCTGATCGTGTACTCGCCGCGCGGCCGCGCACGCAGCGCGGCGCCCAGGCGGTGCTCGGACAACGTGAAACCGTAGTACGGCGCCGTGTCGAAATAGCGGATGCCCAGGTCCCAGGCGGCAGCGACGAGCGCGTACGCGTCCGCCTCCGCCATCGGGTCGTACAGGCCGCCCAGTTGCGCGCAGCCGAGGCCCAGTTTGGTGACGTCCATGTCAGGCCGCCTTCAGCGGCAGGCAGCGCGGCCCGATCGGCTCGAACTGCTTGTACGTGAGGATGAATTCCTGGTGGCCCAGGTCTTCCGATTTCGTGCACTCGCCGTTCGCCACGCGGGCGACGAGGTCGACGATCTCGTCGCCGACCTCCTCGATGCTCGCGTGGCCCGTGAGGATGCGGCCCGCGTTGACGTCCATGTCGTCCGCCAGGCGTTCATACGTCGCCGGGTTCGCGCACACCTTGATGACGGGAGAAATCGCCGAGCCGACCACGGACCCGCGGCCCGTCGTGAACAGCGTGACGTGCGCGCCGCACGCGATCAGTTCCACGATCTCGGCGTTGTCCGAGATATTCGGGAAACCGAAGCGCGGCTCGCCGTCCGGCACCACGTCCAGCAGGTACAGGCCGCCGGTGGGGGGCTGGTCGCCCGGCTTGATGATGCCGCTGATCGGCGACGCGCCGCTTTTCGCGTACGCGCCCAGCGACTTTTCTTCCAGCGTCGTCAGGCCGCCGTCCGCATTGCCGGGGGCGAAGCTGCCATGGCCCATGATCGTGTAGTAGCGCGACGCCTTCTCGACCGTCCTGACGATCTCGTCGCCCAGTTCCGGCGTGACGGCGCGGCGCTTCATGTGGAATTCGCAGCCGACCAGTTCACCGGTCTCCTCGAACACGCAGGCGCTGCCCGCCGCGATCAGGCGGTCGAACGCCGCGCCGACGGCCGGATTGGCCGTGATGCCGCTCGTGCTGTCCGAACCGCCGCAGATCGTCGCGACGACCAGTTCGTCGAGGCGCATCGGCACGCGCTCCTGGCGCGCCAGGTCCTCGACGGCCCACTGCACCCATTCGACGCCGCTCTTCACGCCCGAGCGCGTGCCGCCGACGTCCTGGATCGTGACCGTGTGGACCGGCCGCCCGCTGTCGGCGACGGCCTGCGCCACGCCGTTCTTGTCGAAGCTCTCGCAGCCGAGCGAGACGAGCAGCGCCGCGCCCACGTTCGGGTGCGTCAGCACGCGGCGCATGATCGTGTCGGCGTATTCGTTCGGATAGCAGCCCGGGAAGCCGATCAGGTGCACGGGCTGGCCGGGGAAGGCATTCACGATCAGGCGCGCGACGTGGTGCGCGCATTCGACGAGGTAGGCGACGACGACGACGTTGCGGATGCCCTTGCGCCCGTCCGCGCGTGGATAACCGGACAGGGCGGCCAGGGTGATGTCGGTGGAGGTGGTCATGGTGCTTTGCTTCCGATGAAATGGTGGCCGTCCTGGTCCAGCGTGAACGTCGGGATGTAGTCGCTTTCCAGGTTGTGCGTGTGGATGTGCGCGCCGATGGCGACGGGCACCGTGGCCGTGCCGATGATGGCGCCGTAGCGCAGCACCTTGTCGCCCGGCGCCAGGTCGCGGCGCGCGACCTTGTGGCCTAGGCGGACGTCGCCGGGCAGCGCGACCTCGCGGCCGTCGATGGCGACCATGGTGCCGGCCTTGAGGTCGACGCGCGCGATGAGGCAGTTATCCTCGCGCGACATGAGCAGGAGGCTGCCCGCCTGCGCTGGGGTGGTGCTCGACATGACGATCCTTTAAGGCTGACTTGGGTAACCCGCCAATTGTATTCTATAAATTTAAAACCCGCGAGAGTTCGCTGCGTTGCACTGCAACATAAATTCCGAGCATCAATGATTTCCATCGTGCAATAATGGAGGGGAATGTCGTGTCGCTCACCCCGTTATGAATCCTACGCCGATCCGTTACCTGTTAGCGTCAGCGCTGGCCTGCCTGGCAATGCAGGCGCCTGCGCAACAATTATCACTGAAGCAATTCGGCCAGAGTGAAGGCCTGGGCAACCTGGCGGTCACGGCGTTGACACAGGATACTGCCGGTTATCTATGGATCGGCACGGAAAACGGCCTGTACCGCTTCAACGGTGCGGAATTCCGCCGTTACGCCGCGCCGCAGGGGCTGACCGATGCCGTCGTGACCGCACTGTTCGCCGGCCGCGCGACGGGCACGTGGGCCGGCACCTACGAGAATTTCTACCGTCTCGACGGCGAGCGCCTGGCGCCCGTCCTGTACGAGGGCAAGCCGATCGCGGTCTGGCCGGGACAGGTCGTCGCCGAAGACGCGCACGGCGGCGTCCTGCTCGTCACGGAAAACCGCCTGCTGGCGATCGCACGGGACGGTGCCGCCACCAGCGTGCGCGCGTACTTCAGTCCCGCGCAGATACAGGCCCGTCCGGAACTGGCGAAAATCGCCAGCATCCACGCCGATGCGGACGGCAGCCTGTGGCTGGGCTGCATGCAGGCGCTGTGCACCGTCGACCATGGCCGCGTGACCGTCACCGGGTCCGCCGCCGCCCTGCCGCCCGACCGGTGGACCAACATCGCGCGGGACGCCGACGGCACGCTCTGGACCCGCAGCGCGACCCGCGTCTTCGCGCTGCCGGCGCGCGCCGTCCGCTTCGAAGACCGCACGCCGGCCGGACTGAGCAAGCACGCGCTGCGTACCGAGCTGCAGGTGGACGCGGATGGCCGCGTGATGATCAATACCGATTCCGGCCTCGTGCGCTGGGCGGCGGGGACGTGGCAGGCGTTCGACAAGGAACACGGCCTGGACGCGGGCGGTGGCGTCACGGCCGTCCTGCAGGACCGCGAGCGCGGCGTCTGGCTCGGCACGCTCGGACGGGGCCTGGTACATTGGCTCGGCTATGGCAACCTCGAAAACTGGACGTCGGCCCAGGGGTTGCCCGACGACGTCGTCATCGCCGTCTACCGCGACCACCATGGGACCCTGCACGCAGGCACGCGCTCGGGCCATGCGCAGCTGGAGCCCGGCGAGCGCCGTTTCCGGACTGACGGCGGCCCCGCCTCCTTCGGCGGACACCAGTGGGACAGCATGGCCGTCGACGCCGGCGACCGGTTATGGACCGGCACCTATTCCGGCCTGCTGCTGCGCCGCGATCGCGACACGGGAACGACGACGCTGGTCGCGCGGCAGCCCATGATCAGCCAGGTGCTGGCCCACGATGGACGGATCTGGCTGGCGACGGGGAAAGGCGTGCGCGTCCTGTCCGAAACGGCGCCCGCCGGCATGCAACCGCAGCCGGCGCCCATTCCCGCAGTACCCGGCCGCCATCCGGAAAACCCGGTGAGCAGCGGCTGCGCCGACCGGCACGGCCACCTGTGGTTCGCGAGCATGACGGACATACTGCACTTCGACGGCGAAGCGTGGGAGGTCCTGCCGTTCGGCGCGGGCCTGCATGGCCGCGACATCGAGGCGCTGACGTGCGCCCGCGACGACACCCTGCTCGCCATCACGCATGAGGGCCTGTGGCGGCTCCGGACGCGCGACGGCCGCGGCGCCGCCCGCATCGACGCGCCGGTGCTGCGCGGCCGCGCGTTCCATTCGATCTACGAAGACAGCCGCGGGTGGATCTGGGCCGGGCTGGACGAGGGCTTCGCGATCTGGAACGGCAGCCGCTGGCGCCTGCTGAACCAGACGCATGGCCTGGCGTGGAACGATTCGAACGGCCGCGGTACCTACGAGGACCGTGACGGCTCGGTATGGCTCATCACGAGCAACGGCCTGTCGCACGTGCTGCGCCCCGAGCGCCTGTTCGACGCCGCCGCCAGCAAGCCGGTGATCGAAGAGGTGCTGCGCGGCGACCGTCCGCTGCCGCCGGGCGCCGCCGCGCAGCCGTGGCTGCCGGTACAGCTCGTGTTCCAGCTCGCCAACCTGCAGTACGAGGACCGCCAGGGCTTCCGCTACCGCTTCCGCCTGCTCGGCGTGGACGACCGGTGGAACGAAACGGTGCGCCCGGAAGTGCGGTATGCCGCGCTGCCGGGCGGCGACTACCGCTTCCAGCTCGTCACGATCGACAACGACACCGGGGCCCAGTCGGCACCGGCCGAACTGGCCTTCTCGATTGCCCCGCCCTGGTGGCGCAGCCCCCTGTTCTACGGGCTCTGCGCCGCCGCGACGCTGGGCGCGCTCTTCGCGTTCCACCGCATCCGCCTGCGGGCGTCCGCGCGGCGCGAAGCGCGGCTGGCGGCGCTGGTACAGGAACGCACGCACGAGCTGGAGCAGTCGCGCGAGCAGATGCGCATCCGCGCCCTGAAGGACGGCCTGACCGGCTGCTGGAACCGCAGCGCGACGATGGAAATCATCGAGCGGGAGATCGAAAAATGCCTGCGCTCGGGCGACGCACTGGCGCTCGTGCTGCTGGACCTGGATTACTTCAAGCGCGTCAACGATACGCACGGCCACCTGGCGGGCGACGCGGTGCTGGTCGAAACGGCGCGCCGCCTGCGCGCGGCCGTGCGGCCCTACGACGCGGTGGGCCGCTACGGCGGCGAGGAATTCGTCGTGGTCCTGCCCGGCCTGAACCTGCCGGCCGACGCGTGCCGCATCGACGCCCTGCGCGCCGTCGTGCGCGGCGAACCCGTCGACATCGGCGAAGGCAAGACGCTGGCCGTCACCGCCAGCTTCGGCGTCGTCGCCTTCAGGCCCGGCACGCCGCCCGATCCGGTCGCCCTGCTCGGCCGCGCCGACGAGGCGCTGTACCGCTCGAAACACGCGGGCCGCGACCGCATCAGCTACGCGGATTGATACGCCGCTGCCCCCTATCCATCGGCCAGTGGCGGATCGCCCGCGCTCCCGCTACGCTGCCAGGCCTACAACACATCGGAGGGCATATGGTCAGCAAGAAAGTCGTGAATTTCGGCGTCGCCTGGGAAGGCCTGTTCGGCTACGTCCAGGGCATCCAGGTCAAGGACACGGTCTACCTGTCCGGACAACTCAGCCACGACCGTCAGGGCAACCTGGTCGCGCCGGCCGACCTGGACGCGGCCGGCAAGCCGGCGAATTACGACGCGATGGAAGCGCAGATCCGCCAGACCTACCGCAACGCGGTCGAGCTGCTCGCGGAATTCGGCGCGACGCTGGACGACGTGGTCGAAGAAACGCTGTACGTGCTCGACGTGGACGCGGCCTTCCCGGCGGCGGCCAAGGTGCGGAAGGAAGCGTACGGCACCGGCCAGCCGCAGCTCGCCAGCAACCTGATCGGCGTGTCGCGCCTCGCCTTCCCCGCCCAGCTGGTGGAGATCACGTTCCGCGCCGTGCTGCCGGACTAGGCCTCGGCCGCGGCCTGGGCGAGCGCCACGAACGCGTCGACGAGCGGCCCCCCGCCCTCGGCATGGCGCGCGAGCAGCATCGCCGTGGTGGCGTCGGGGTCAAGCAGCGGCCGGTAGACGACGCCTTCCATGTGGATGCCTTCGAATGAGCCGGGCAGCACGGAAATGCCGCAGCCGGCGGCGACGAGGCCGATGATCGTCGACGGCTCGCCCGCCTCCATCGCGATCTGCGGCACGAAGCCGGCGGCGCGGCACAGGTCGAAGATCTGGTGGTAGATACCGGTGCCCGTCTTTTCGGGGAAGACGACGAACGCCTGGTCGGCCAGGTCCTTCACCGCAATCTTCTTCTTCCGCGCCAGCGGCGCGTCGGCCGGCAGCACGAGCAGCAGCGGATCCTGGCGCAGCATCGTCAGCGCCACCGTGCGCGGCAGCGGCATGGGGCCCGGCCGCACGAAGCCCACGTCCAGGTCGCGCGCCTCGATCTTCGCGAGCTGCGGCTGCGTGGGGATCTCGAGGAAGGTCAGCCGCACGCCCGGATACTGCTGGCGGTAGCGCCGGACGACCCGCGCGAACAGCGGCGTGAACGGCGTGGAAAAGGTGAACCCGACGCGCAGCTCGCCCGTTTCGCCGAGGTGGGCGCGGCGCGCCGTCTCCTTGGCCTGTTCGGACAGCGCCAGCATGCGCCGCGCGTCGGCGAGGAACAATCGCCCCGCTTCCGTCAGCAGCACGCGCCGCCTGTTGCGCTCGAACAGCCGGGCGCCGATCTCGTGTTCCAGCGCCTGGATCTGCTGGCTCAGCGGCGGCTGGCCGATGTGCAGCCGCCCGGCGGCGCGCGTAAAGCTCAGCTCCTCCGCCACGGCCACGAAGTAACGCAGGTGCCTGAGTTCCATCTTATATTTTCAAACGATAAGTAACGCCACAAATATATATTGGACGGTCGTATCCGGCAATCCTAGGATAAGGCCATGACGAATCCCACCAACCGCGCCCTGTTCTTCGGCGGCTTTTCCTGTTTCGCCCTGCTGTATTGCGTACAGCCGCTGATGCCCCTGCTGGCGCACGATTTCGGGCTCACGCCCGCGCAGAGCAGCCTGTCGCTCTCGCTGTCGACGGGCGCGCTGGCCGTGTCGCTGCTGTTCTCGTCCATCCTGTCCGACCGCCTCGGGCGCAAGACGATGATGGTCGTGGCGCTCGTCGTCGCCGCCCTGATGACGGTGCTGGCGGCGTACGCGCGCACCTATCCGCAACTGCTGGCGGCGCGCACGCTGCTGGGCTTCGCGCTGGGCGGCATGCCGGCCGTCGCGATGGCTTACCTGGGCGAGGAGATCGAACCGGCGTCGCTGGGGGTGTCGATGGGCCTGTACATCAGCGGCAATGCGTTCGGCGGCATGGTCGGGCGGGTGCTGGCGGCCGTGCTGTCCGATTTCGTGTCGTGGCGCGCCGCGTTCGCCGTGATGGGCGTCGCCGGCCTGCTGGCGGCGTGGGAATTCTGGCGCAGCCTGCCCGCGTCGCGTAACTTCCGGCCGTCGTCCGGCGGCGTGCCGGCGCTGCTGCGCGGCCTGCGCGGCCATTTCGGCGACGCCGGCCTGCCCTGGCTGTTCGCGCTGTCGTTCCTGCTGATGGGGTGTTTCGTCAGCGCCTATAACGTGATCGGCTTCCGGCTGCTGGGCGCGCCGTTCGGGCTGCGCCAGAGCGTGGTCGGCGGGATCTCCCTGCTGTATTTGCTGGGCATCTTCAGTTCCGTGTGGGCCGGCCGCCGCGCCGACCGCCTGGGCCGGCGCCACGTGCTGTGGACCGTGATGGGCACGATGCTCGCGGGCCTCCTGCTGACGCTGGCCCACAACGTCGCCGCCATCGTGGCCGGCATGGCGGTGTTCACGTTCGGCTTCTTCGCGTCGCACTCGATCGCCAGCAGCTGGGTGGGCCGGCGCGCCCGCACGCAGCAGGCGCTCGCCTCCGCGCTGTACCTGTGCTTCTACTACCTCGGCTCCAGCCTCGTCGGCTGGCTGTGCGGCGTGTTGTGGGCACACGGCGGCTGGGGCGCCGTCGTGGCGCTGCAGGGCGTGCTGCTCGGCGCCGCCCTGCTGATCGCGCTGCGCCTGCGCCGGCTGGAACCCGTGGGGCAGGCACTGGCGCTGCCGGGCACGGCCATACCCTGATCCGGCCGCCCATGCGTGCGCTGTCGTGCGCACGCTGTTCAGTCAATCGTGCGCGCCGCATCCCATGCTAGGCTGAGCGAAACGCGAATCAGGAGTCCTTACATGCTCGCCTTGTCCGCCCTGGATCTCGCCCGTGCCCAGTTCGCGTTCACGATGTCGTTCCATATCCTCTTCCCCGCCGTGAGCATCGGGCTCGCCAGCTACCTGGCCGTCCTCGAACTGTCGTGGCTGCGGACGAAGCGCCAGGTCTACGTCGACCTCTACCATTTCTGGCTCAAGATTTTCGCGGTCATGTTCGGCATGGGCGTCGTGTCGGGCATCGTGATGGCCTACCAGATCGGCACCAACTGGAGCCGCATGTCCGAGGTCGCGGGCGGCATCCTGGGTCCGGTGCTGTCGTACGAAGTGCTCACCGCATTTTTCCTGGAGGCCGGCTTCCTCGGCGTGATGCTGTTCGGCTGGACGCGCGTGGGCCCCGGCCTGCACTTCCTCGCCACCTGCATGGTCGCGATCGGCACGCTCATCTCCGCGACATGGATCCTCGCCGCGAACAGCTGGATGCAGACGCCGCGGGGCTATGCCGTCGAAGGCGGCCGGCTCGTGCCCGCGGACTGGCTCGCCATCGTCTTCAATCCGTCCCTGCCCTACCGGTTCATGCACATGGTGGTGGCCGCCTACCTGACCACCGCGCTCATCGTCGGGGCGACCGGCGCCTGGCAGTTGCTGCACGGGCGCGACAACCCGGCGGTCCGCAAGATGCTGTCGATGGCGATGTGGATGATCCTGATCGTCGCCCCGATCCAGGCCGTGATCGGCGACTTCCACGGCCTGAACACGCTCGAGCACCAGCCGGCGAAGATCGCCGCCATGGAAGGCCATTGGCAGAACACGCCCGGCGAATCGGTGCCGCTGACGCTGTTCGGCATCCCGGACATGGAGGCCGAAACCACCCGTTTTGCGGTCGACGTGCCGCACCTGGGCAGCGTCATTCTCACGCACACGTGGGCGGGCCAGTTCCCGGGCCTGAAAGCATTTCCGAAGCAGGACCGGCCCAACTCGCTGATCGTGTTCTGGAGCTTCCGGATCATGGTGGGCCTGGGCCTCCTGATGATCGCGCTGGGCGTGTGGAGCCTCCTGCTGCGGCGGGGCGGGCGCCTGTTCGTCACCCGTCCATTCCTGCACGCCGCGCGCTGGATGGGTCCGGCCGGCCTGGCCGCGATCCTGGCGGGCTGGGTCACGACGGAAGTCGGGCGCCAGCCCTGGGTCGTGTATGGCGTGCTGCGGACGGCCGAAGCGGCGTCGCCGCACGCCGCCGGCGCGGTGGCGCTGACCTTGGGCCTGTTCGTGATCGCCTACCTGTTCGTGTTCGGCGCCGGCACCGCCTACGTACTGCGCCTGATGCGCAAGGGGCCGCAGGCCTTCGCCCTGCACCGGGCGCCCGAGGGCGGGCCCGGAGAGGTCCGCACGCCGATGCGGCCGCTGTCGGCCGCCGACGTCGGCAACGACGACGACGACGACGACGTCACGACGCGGAGCTGACACATGGGCATCGACACCTCGGCCATCTGGGCCGTCATCATTTATTTTGCGGTGTTCATGTACGTGCTGCTGGACGGCTTCGACCTCGGCATCGGGATGCTGTTCCCGTTCGCCCGGGACAAGCGCGACCGCGACACCATGATGAACACGGTGGCCCCGGTCTGGGACGGCAACGAGACCTGGCTGGTGCTGGGCGGCGAAGGGCTGCTGGCGGCCTTCCCGCTGGCCTATTCGATCATCCTGTCGGGCCTGTACCTGCCGCTGATCTTCATGCTGATCGGGCTGGTGTTCCGCGGCGTCGCCTTCGAATTCCGCTTCAAGGCGAAGGAGCACGAGCGCCACTTGTGGGACAAGGCGTTCATCGGCGGATCGGTCGCCGCGGCGTTTTTCCAGGGCGTCTCGCTGGGCGCCTTTCTCGACGGGATCGCGGTCTCGGGCCGCAGCTACGCCGGCCGGCTGCTCGACTGGATCGCCCCGTTCCCGCTGCTCGCGGGCTTCGGGGTGATGATCGCCTACACCCTGCTCGGCAGCACCTGGCTGATCATGAAGACCGAAGGCGACCTGCACCGGCGCATGGTGCAGGTGGCGCGCCCGTTCGCGCTGATGCTGCTGGGCGCGATCGTCGTGGTCAGCATCTGGACGCCGCTGCGCGACCCGGCCGTCGCCCAGCGCTGGTTCTCCTTTCCCAACCTGCTGTTCCTCGCGCCGGTACCGGTGCTGGTGCTGCTGTTCCTGACCGTCCTGCTGCGCTCGCTGAAGCGCGATCCGCATCGCTGGCCGTTCGTGGCCGCATTGGCCATCGTCTTCCTCGGCTATACCGGCATGGCCATCAGCATCTGGCCGCATATCGTGCCGCCGACGATCACGATCTGGGAAGCGGCATCCCCGCCGGCCAGCCAGGGCTTCGCGCTCGTCGGTACGCTGTTCATCCTGCCGATCATCCTGATGTACACGATCTGGTCGTACTGGGTGTTCCGCGGCAAGGTCAAGGCCGACGCGGGCTACCACTGATGGCGAGCGCCTCGCGACAGTGGCTGCGCCGCCTCGGCTGGATGGTCGTCCTGTGGGCGTCCGGTGTGGCCGCGCTGGCCGCCGTTGCCGGTCTCATCCGCCTGGTCATGCGTGCGGCCGGCATGCATTAGGTACTACAGGAAATGCGCGCCGCCCTGCCAGACCAGCTGGAGTCCCGTCACGAACAGGCAGGCCTGCGAAATCCGGTAGAACCACACGAGGTTGATCCGGTCCTGCAGCCAGATACCCAGCCTCACACCCAGCGGCACGAGCGGCGCCAGGACGAAGCTGGTGCCGAGGTTGTCGAGCGACAGCTGGCCCAGCCAGGCGTACGGGATCAGCTTGACCGCGTTGACGACGGCGAAGAACACGCTGATGGTGGCGACATAGCGCACCTTGTCCATGCGCTGCGGCAGCAGGTAGACCATGGCGGGCGGTCCGCCGGCATGGGCGAGGAAGCTGGTCAGCCCCGACACCGCGGACCAGAAGGTGCCTTTCGCCATCGAGGGGCCGGCCTGGCGCTGGTGGGCGGCCAGGCCCAGCACGTTGTTGATGGTGAAGGCCACCGCGATGCCGCCGATCAGGATGCGGATGACGTCCTCGCCCAGCATGCCGAACGTGAGGAAGCCCGCGCCGATGCCGAGCAAGGCGCCCGGCAACATGATGCGCAGCGTCGGCTTGTCCCACTTGCCGAAATAGGCACCGAGCCCGACGAGGTCCATCAGGCACAGCACCGGCAGCAGGATCGCGGCCGCCTGCACGGGCGAGATCGCGAGCGCCATCAGCGGCACGCCCACGCCGCCGAGCACGCCGCCGAAGCCCCCTTTCGAGATGCCGGTCAGCAGGACGGCCGGCACGGCGACGGCATAGAACAAGGGGTCGGCGATCAGCATGGCGCCACCTCCGCCACCAGTTGCCGGATCAGGTTCTTCGCGGCCGGCGCACCTTCGTTGCGGCGGAAGATGGCGGCAAGCTCGGACGTGACGGGCTCGCCGGCCAGGGGTTTGTAGACCACGTCCGGCAGCACCAGGGTCGAGGCCACGACGTCCGGCACGACCGCGACGCCCATCCACAACGAGACCTCGGTCAGCACCGTCAGCAGGTTGCCCGGCACCGAGACGACGCGGGGCACGAAGCGGCCGCGCCGGCCGACTTCACGCGTGCCCAGGTCCTGTTCGGGCACGACGAAATCGTCGTCGGCCAGCGCGCTGGCGTCGACCGCGGCGGCGCCGGCCAGGCGGTGGCTGGCGGGCAGCGCGACACAGAAACGGTTGCGCTGCACGACGTGCACGCGCAGTTCGTCGGGCAGCGCCATCGGCAGGCGCACGAAGCCGATGTCCACGTGGCCCTCCGCGACCATCCCCGGCAGGCGCCCCATCGGCAGTTCGCTCGCCTGCAGCTGGACGTCCGGCCAGTCGGCGCGGAAGCGCCGCATCTGCTGCTGCAGGATGCCGGCCAGGGCGGCGGAACCCACGTAGCCGACCACGATCCGGCCGAGCTCGCCCCGGCCGGCGCGGCGGCCGACGCCGACGGCCTGGTCGAACCGCAACAGGCTGGCGCGCGCCTGCTCGAGGAACAGTTCGCCGGCGCCGGTCAGGCGCACGCTGCGCTTGGTCCGCTGCAGCAGCCGGGCCTGGAGCGTCCGCTCGATTTCCTGGATCTGCACGGTCAGCGTGGACGGGGCGATGCCCAGCCGCTCGGCGGCGCGGGCGAAATGCAATTCCTCGGCCACCGCCACGAAATAGCGAAAATGTCGCAGCTCCATCGGCCTCCAGGCGGTATCAATATTCGGCAACACCGAATTATTTCACGTTTTTCCGTTAATGAATGAAATTGCCGGATACGTTGTAATGCAACTTCATCCGTTGCCTGGAACCCCACGATGCATGCCGACTCTCCGCTGCGCCCGTCGTCGACACCCCTGCTGCTGACGGCCTCGCTGGGCTGCGCCGTCACCGTCCTCGACACGAACGTGGTCGGGATCGTCCTGCCGACCATCGCGCGCGACCTGGCGGCGACGTTCGCCGACATCGAATGGGTCGTGAGCGCCTACCTGCTGTGCTTCGCGGCGCTGCTGCTGCCCGCGGGCGCCATCGCCGACCGGGCCGGGCGCAAGCGCGTGCTGCTGCTGGGCCTCGCCATCTTCGCCGCGACCTCCCTCGCGTGCGGCGCCGCCCCGGGCGCCCGGGCGCTCTGCCTCGCCCGCGCCGCACAGGGCGTCGGCGCGGCCTTCCTGCTGGCGCCGTCGCTGGCCGTGATCGGGCATGCTTTCCATGGCGAGCGCGAACGCGCCCGCGTCTGGGCGGTCTGGGGCACGATCATGGGCCTGACGATGGTGTGTTCGCCGCTGATCGGCGGCGTCATCGGCCGCTGGCTCGGGTGGCGCTGGGCGTTCTTCGTCAACCTGCCGGTCTGCGCCGCTCTGGCGCTCGCCGTCCTGCGCCAGGTACCCGAATCGCGCGGCGCGGCGCAGCGCGCGCTCGACCTGCCCGGCATCGTCCTGTTCGCGGCGGCCATGTTCGCATTCACCTGGACCCTGATCTCGGGACCCGCCCAGGGCTGGGCCAGCCCGGCGGTGCTGGCGCGTGGTGCCGCCGCGCTGGGCCTGTTCGCGCTATTCGTCGCCACCGAGCGGCGGGTGCGCGCGCCCATGCTCGACCTGTCCCTGTTCGCGCAGCGGCGCTTCGTCGGCGCCGTCGCGGCCATGCTGGCCTACGCGGCGTGCGCCCAGGTGATGGCCTCGCTGCTGCCGCTGTACCTGCAGAATGCCCGCGGCGCCACGGCGCTGGAAGCCGGCGTCGGCATGCTGCCCTTCGCCCTCGCGATGCTGCTGCTGCCAATGGCCGGACGGCGCCTGGCCGCGTTCATGCCGGGCTACCTGATCCTGGCGCTCGGCCTCATGGTCGTCGCGGCCGGGAACCTCGTCATGCTGTGGGCGGCGCACCTGCCGGGCAACCGGCTGCTGGATGCCGTCGGCATGGCGATCCTCGGCACCGGAGGGGGACTGCTGAACGGCGAGACCCAGAAGGCCATCATGGGCACCGTCCCGCCGGAGCGCGCGGGCATGGCCTCCGGCATCAGCACCACGTCACGCTTCTGCGGCATCCTGCTGGGCTTCGCCGGCATCGGCACCGTGCTGGCGAGCGGCACGCGCTCGGCCCTGCTGGCGGGCCTGCAGCAAGCCGGCGTGACGATCCCACCGGACCTGGTCGAGCGGCTGGTCGCGGGCGACGTCGGCGTCCTGCCGGCCGGGCTGGCCGGGCTGCTGCGGCGCAGTGTCGAATCCGGGTTCGCGCAGGGCTTCCTGGCGGCGGGGATGGCGGCGGCGGTGGCAAGTGCGATAGTGGTGGGATGCATGCGTGATGCGAGGGCGATCCGGCGTTCGGGCGCTGGGGCGGCCCGAGGACGCTAGACGGGTGTCGTGCTCGCCTGTTCTGCCGCGAAAAAGAACAAGCTCCGGCGGACGCACTTGCTCTACTGCAATACATGGGTAAGATGAGAGACACGCCAATGTTTTTCAAGAACCGTCAGGGGGCCGATTGAGAGATTCAGAAGCTTTCACGCAGAACGCATATCGCATGTTTCGTGCACGCATCATCCAAGACCTCGAGCCGCCACGGCGGCCGTATCTGGACTACACGTTCGAGGATCCGCACCCCGTACAGCAGCTTCGCCAGCAAATCACGGCGTTTCGTGAGCATCTTGCATTCCATGGCGAGCAGATGATGATGGATGACCCGGGTTCCGAGCCACTAGTACGTGCGGCATTGCGGATATCCGCAAACGTGCCGCTGCTGCCGACGCGAGGTGCGAAATTCTTGCAGCATCTGATGTTCGCCTTGCCGGTGCGGGTCGCGGTTCATCGAGCAAAAGCGCTGCTTCGGCGTGTCGGCACCCACGAAGGGCGCAGCCTGGTCTTTGCGCTGCAGATCAAACGGACTCTACCGGGTCAACATTTTTTCTCCCGAGGCCTCGATTTCGCGCTGCGCGAGCTTCAGGCACCTCACAAGTTTGAAACTTTCCGCGACCTGCATTTCTTTGAGGTCGACTGGATAAAAGCGTGCCACCGACTCGGGGTACGGCGGATGGACGACGTCGACCGGCTCATCATGTCCCAGCCGGGTCATCGGGTCGATGGGGCATTGGTGCTTGCTTTGGTGGAGTTGGGAGTCATTATCCACGTCGATACTCTGGCTCAACTACCTCAGCCCGGCGGGTGGCGCTACGGAGGTGATCAACTGCGCCAAGAGGACGTGCGAAAATTCCGCGAGGTTGTCCAACAGTTACAGTGCGCCGGCGTTGCGGCATCAAGCATCCTTCGCCTGCTCAAGCTCGAAGCAAGGCGTTTCGATCCGCATCAGCTAAAGACAACGCTCGACGCGCTCCAGCTCAACGGCCTGGATCTATCCAGACTATTCGATGTGCTCGGTCAACAGGTGATGCTGGCGAAGCCAGAGCGATGGCGATTCCTGAACGAAGTGCTGGATGTTCGTTTGCCTTCCGACCTCGAGCGCTTCAAGGATTTGCTCGATTCCGGACGGACGCCCAGCAAGGAATTCGCGCTTGCACTGCGCGCGGCTGGCGCTGATGTCGCAGGCCTGGAGGCGTGCCAGCCGCTGATCCTGGCCATCGGAGCCCGGCAAGGCACGCCGCCGCCGATCGCCGAGTTGCATCAGCTCATACATCCGCCGCACTTGCTCACATTCGCACAATTGGCAACCGCTGAAGACTATCTATTGGGCGGCAATGATCTGGCGACCTATCTGCAGGTGCTGATCCGGCATGGGTTTGGCGATGCACAAGGCATCCTGGCTTTCCAACGCTGCTACAAGCAGCTGAGCACAAACACACTCGATCGTTGGCTGGGCATTGCTGGCGAGAGAACAAAGGGCCAGCCCGCTACCGTGATCGCGGACTGGGCCGTCCAGGCCGGCAAGGCGGGGCATGTCGATGCGTTTGATTACCTGTTGCAGGCTGGCGAATTGCGAACATTCGCCCACTTGCAACAGGCGTTAAAACTCGCACCGCTGGGTACGTCACTGATACGGTATGTTCGCGAGGAACGTGGCCTGAAAAGCGTTGCCACGCTATTGAGGTGGTACTACCGCGACGCTCCCGGCATCAAGGACGTCCGGCTTCGGAGTGATCTCGATGTCGTGACAAGGATCCTGCTGGACGACGCCTTCGATCGCAAGGATTTCACTTTGCTCGAGGGCAATCTGAGCTGCGTTCGCGAAGTGATCGACCAACGCATCGAGGCCAGATTGGGCCGCTTTCCATACCACTCCGACGAGTCAACCCGGGAAACATACCGCCTGGCCAGCCGCAAAATGCACGAAGAGATCGGCAACGAGATTGCGCCCCGGCTGAGGACCCTGCTCGACGAGACTGATGGCCTCCTTTTGCTGAGCCTGCTGGTACATATCGATTCGCCTCTGGAAGAGCTGCAAGGAATGCTTGGACGATTCATGCCAGAGCTGGTCAAGCTGCGTACGGGCGGTGGACCATCTGGCCAAACCTTGAGTGACCTGGAAGCCGATCTCATCGGCGTGGTGTACCGAACTGCACCAAGTACGGTTCGCAGTCACTGGCCGCGTGTGCTCGGGCGAGCGGATGACATTGCATGGCTCACCGCGGCTGTTCCCTATACGATGAGCTGGAACCGGACGGAGCAGCAATTGGATGGGCTGCTGGATTCTCGTGGGCTCCAGTCAATGCAGGAGGCGTTGCAATTTGCAGCGCGCTTTGGAACGCGACGGCGGGCGGATATGCATGACGCATGTCGCCACCTGAGCCCGAAGCGGTTGCATGATCCAGCCGCCGACGTCTGGTCGCTGGCTCCGCACCTGGGAATACTGATGGCCATCGCGGCAGCAGACTCGAACGTACGCGAATGGCTCGAACAAGGCGATAAGTGGATCGGGCAAATGACGGAAGCCGGTCCACTCGTCCATCAACAGGTCGAATCCCTGCATGAACTATTCGATGTTCAATTGGGGGATGCGTTGGACGATCTCGCGGCCGGTTTCGTGGAGGGGCTCACGCAGAACGATGCGGCAGTCCTGGCCTCCCGGTTGGATATGCACGCGGCAGTAGACGCTCTCTCGGCCAGAGATGGTCTCATGGGCGCGCTCAGGAAAACGCGAGACGTTGTGCTGGAAGTCTTCCTCCGCTGGACCGCCAGGCAAAAGAAGCGCTTTGCGCCAAAGGATATAGACGGGGCTCATACTTCAATGCAGGCCTTCGTTTCCAAGTCGCCCGCAGCATTCTTCGCAAAAGAAGCAGCGGCAATCTGCACGAGAGCGAATACCGCCATGTGGCAGGAGTCCAGGAACGCCCATCTGCTTGTGTTTGCTCCAGACCAGAAACGTTTGGTCGGGATGGCATTGCTCTATTTCGAGCGCATCACCGCACTGGACCCGAACCGGGATAGCTTGGTGATTCGCGCGATCAATCCGATGGCGGATGCTCTCGCTTCGCACAGTGTGCGTTCAATTGTCGACAGCTACTTCAATGTTGCTATCCAGATTGCCCGTAACAACGGACTGGCCGCGGTCGCGTTCCCTCGGCCACTGGGCATGCACCTGATGTCCAACCACCAGAGTATCGAGAGCGACATTTGTGAACGCTTCGTGAAGCGTTCACGAACATACTTCGCCAGGAGTGCCGAGAAGCCAACCACGCCCTGGTTGGGGCAGCCGCGCAAGATAGCGGCGAACTTCTATGCATACGAATCTGGACAAGTTCCAGTCGATGAACTTTACGCGGTCTGGCATTTCATGGAGGATGAACAGGCATCGATTGCCACGTGACGCTGCCAAGTCGTTCAGGACAGACGCAGCGGATTCCTCACCGGCCGACGGGAGCACATCAGTCCCTCTGCCCGCTTGCCCCCGATCGTCCCGCGTCGACCGCGTAGGGGCCAATCACGACGCCCACGAATCCCCCTGCCTTCTGCGTCGACAGGAAGCGGATATCGACCTTGTCGGCGAGGGTCGTCGTCACGTTCCCGTCGCGGTAGCGGTAGCTGGCCTCGCCACCGTTCATGTCCATCACGAGCTCGACCCGCCCGGACGCGGCCGGCCTGCTGGCGACCAGCGTCTCTTTTCCGCCCTCCGTCCTGTAGAGCGCCACCATGTTCTTCCCGGCGCTGCGCGTCACGCCGAGGAACACGTGGTTGTCGTCGTTCTGCATGGCGACGAGGCCCGCGCGGTCGCCGTCGTGTCGTGGCACGAAGTCGACCACGGTCGATACGGTGGCGACGTGATGCTGCTGGCGCCGGCCGACGAAGGCGGGCACGCCGCGCAGGTCGCCCAGCGGCGCGCCGGAGCGCAGCGCCAGTGCACCGCGTTCGACGGTGTACAGGGGTGCCTGGGGAATACGGATGCCGATCCAGGCGGCGGACAGGGGGCCGTCGAATTCGTCGACGTACGCAAAGTTGCCGCTCGTGGGCACCGCTGCAGGCGGTTGCGGCGGCAAAGCGGGCTTCGCGACGGCATGGGGCACCGTCCTGCCCTGCTCCAGCATCAGGGGCCAGCCGTCCTTCCAGTCGACGGGCAGCATGAAGGTTTCGCGCCCGATGTTATAGAAATTGCCCGGATAAGGCCGGGTCGCCAGGAAGACGGCCCACCATTGGCCGTTCTGCGTCTGGACGAAATCGGCGTGGCCGGCCGTGGTGACGGGATCGGGACGTTTCGGGTCGAGGTCGCGCTGCGTCAGGATCGGGTTGACGGGCCCAGGCACATAGGGTCCCGTGACGGCCCTGGCGCGGAACACGACTTCGGAGTGGTTGTCGGCAGTCCCGCCTTCGGCGCAGATGAGGTAGTAGTAGCCGTCCTTCTTGAAGATGTGCGGCCCCTCGATCCAGATCGGCCGCTTCTCGGGCACCACGCCGCCATCGACGAGGACCCTGGGCTTGCCGGCGAACTGCAGCGTGCGCGGGTCCAGCTCCGCGATCCAGATCGCGCGATGCCCGTCGTAGCGCGGCGTGCCTTCCGGCGCATTGTTGTACACGACATGGAGCTTGCCGTCATCCCAGACGAGGGACGGATCGATACCCTGCAAGCCCCGGATCGTGACCGGCTGCGACCACGGGCCGGCCGGATCCTTCGCCGTAATGACGAAATTCCCCGTGCCGCCCGGGCAGCTCGAACACGTGGTGACGATATAGAACGTGCCGTCGTGGTAAGAGATGTCCGGCGCATAAATGCCCTGCGATCCGCGCACGCCGGTGAAATCGACCTGGCCGGGCCGGTCGAGCGCATTGCCGACCTGCGTCCAGTTGACGAGGTCCCTGGAGTGGAAGACGGGCAGTCCCGGGAAATTCGTGAACGAGGAATTCACCAGGTAGTAATCGTCGCCGACGCGCGTGATCGACGGGTCCGGGTAATAGCCGCTCAATATCGGGTTGACGAACTCGCCGTCACGCGGCCGAACGTTTTCCTGGGCCCGTCCCTGATAGGAGAACCGCTCGAAGCGCGCGACGGTCGCGCCGGGAGCGTCTGCCGCAGTTGCTACCGCCATGGAAGAGGCGGCCCCCAGGGCCAGTGCTCCCCACAGCATCACGGCCCGCATGGAATATGTGTTCATTTGGCTTCGAGCTCCCGAGATTGCGAGTCAGCCACTCTATGCCAATCAATTAACCAAAACCAATGTTATGTTTATATCCATTGATTCATAAAAGGTATGGATTGGCCGAGGCCGAACTTTGTCTTAACTCATCCTCCCCTGGCCGCGGGCACTCTACTGTACCTTCGCATGCACAACGCATGAGCGACTGTGGAGAGCAATGATGAAAATCGTGCGGATGAGACAGGTCCCCCGAGTGGCGGGCGCGGCGCTGGGAGCAGCGCTGTTCATGGCGGGTGTACCGGGTTACGGCGGAGATCGCATGACCGGCAACGGTCACGGCAACGGGGATACATACGACATCGTGAACCTGGTGCCGGGAATCGGGTACGGGTCGCACTTCGATGCGCGCGGGCACGCGGCTTTCGAATACGTCAGCTTCGCCGACAGGCTGCGCGTCGGCTTCTTCGATGGCGAACGGGTGAGCGACATCAGCCCGCCCGCGTCCGATGCGACCGGATTGGGCGACATGAATGAAAAGGGTGAAGTTGCCATGTACGCCTCCCTGCCCGCCAACGACGGGTTCGCGCGGGTACCTTTCCGCTGGTCCCTTGCCGCAGGCTGGACAGCATTGCCCGCCCTGGGCACCGACAGCACACTCACCGCGGCCATGAACGATCGCGGCGTCATCGTGGGCGAGTCGTATGTCGCCGGGGACGGTTACCGTGCCGTGCGCTGGACCGCGACCAACAATCTCGTGAGGCTGCAGACGCCGTCCGGCTTCACGGACTCCTACGCGAGCGACATCAACGAGCACGGCGTCATCGTGGGCGCCGCCACCGATCCTGCCGGCGCGTTTCACGCTTTCCTGTGGGATAACACCGGTGTCCCGACCGACCTCGGCACATTCTGGGCGACGGCGGCGGTTGCGCGGCTCAACAACAAACGGGGCGATGTCGTCGGATGGCTGGATCTCTATGGGCCGGATTTCCAGTCGTTCTTGTGGAGCCCAGGCAAGGGCGCAACGCGCGTCGGCCTGCATACGCTGCCTGGCGCATTGAACAACGCCGGCGAACTGGTCGGGCGCATTTACGATCCCGGCACCAGCACCAACCATGCCTATGTATTTTCCCGCGCCCGCGGGCTGGTGGACCTGCACCGGGCGCCATTTACTTCCTCCGAAGCTATCGACGTGGACGACAACGGAACCGTCGTCGGCGAGATGTCCAGCACGATTCCTGGGGCATACGCCCGGCGCGCCTACCGGTGGTCGCGCAGCGGCGAGGCGGTCGACCTGAACGCGCACCTGGTCGAACCGCCGGGAGGCCTGGTCGTGACCCAGGCGCTCAAGATTTCTCCTCGAGGCGACATCATCGCCAATTCGAATGCCGGACTGGTGCTGTTGCGCCGCAGCGGCGGCACCGACGCCCCCGTACTGGGGCCGATCCAGATCCCGGACATCGTGCGTCAGGCCGAGCCCGTCGCTCTCGCGTTGTCTTTCCGCGACCGCAACACAGGCGACGTCCACAGCGCGACAGTGGACTGGGACGACGGCGGCGGACCGGAGGCGGCCGCCATCAGCGAGCGTGCGGGTCGCGGCGAGCTGAGCGCGACCCATACCTATGCCCGCGCCGGCAGTTACAACATCGTTGTGCGCGTCACCGATTCCACAGGCAGGACGACCGTGCAGGCCCATCGTTTCCGCATCTTCCGGCTGTGAGTGTCGGCCATTGTCGGCGAGGCCTGTCTTCCAAGACCACGACTCGCCTTTAATAATTCCTGTTTGGCTGAAAGAACAATTCTCGAATCCATACCGCTTCCTCAATCACCTCACTTGCCAGGCATCACAAACGACCGGGTGCGCAGGAACGTCGAACGGCAGATGACGGGAAATTCGGCCTCGCCGGTCGTCAATGGCGAGGCCTCGATCATGCGGCGGCAGTCCGGCTACTGTAACGCCGGCCGGGCCTGATTCGGTGTGGCGCCGCGCGCCCCGGCACGGTCGACCGGGGACTGGACAACTCGACCTCCACCGTCTTCCGCCAGCCCGAAGATGCTTACGGCCTGCCCCAGTTCCGCGGCCTGGTCCCGCATGGCCCCGGACGCGGCCGCGACCTGCTCGACGAGCACGGCATCCTGTTGGGTCACCTGGTCCATCTGGCCGATCGCGCGGTTGATCTGTTCCATACCGACGTTCTGCTCACGTACCGCAAGCGTGATTTCGCCGATGATGGCCGCCACCCTGCCTACACCCTCGACGATCTCATCCATCGACATTCCGGCCCGGCTTACGAGCTTCGTACCCACGGCCACGTTGGAGACCGACTCGTCGATCAGCGCCTTGATTTCCCGCGCTGCCGCGGTCGAGCGCTGCGACAGGTTGCGGACCTCGCCGGCAACGACCGCAAATCCCCTTCCCTGCTCACCGGCGCGCGCCGCTTCGACCGCCGCGTTCAGCGCGAGGATGTTGGTCTGGAAGGCGATGCCATCGATGACGCCGATGATGTCGACGATCCGCTTCGACGATGCGTCGATCGACGCCATCGTATCGACGACCTCCGCAACGACGGCGCCGCCCCGGCCGGCCGCGTCCGACGCCGAACGCACGAGCACGTTGGCCGCGTCCGCGTTGTCGGCGGTCTGCCGGACGGTTGAAGCCAGCGCCTCCATCGAGGACGCCGTTTCCTCGAGCGACGCCGCGCGGTCTTCGGTGCGCGCCGACAGGTCTGCATTGCCGGCCGCGATCTCGCTCGACGCGCCGGCGATCGTCGCGGTGCCGACGCGCACGCGGCCGACAATGCCTGCCAGGGCGTCGCGCATCGTCTTCATCGACGCCATGAGGCTGGTCGTATCGTCGCCGCGCGTCTCGATCGGCGTAGCCAGGTCGCCCTGCGCAATGCGACGTGCCAGTGCCGTCGCCTGTTCCGGCGTGCCGCCGAGCGAACGTTCGATATTGCGTACGATCGCCACGACAAGGATCGACAGGAGCAGACCGGCCACCCCCAGCACCAGCGCGGACCGGCGCAGCGACTGCCGGAACGCCGCTTCCACGTCGCCGACGTAGAGTCCCGTCATGATCGTCCAGTCCCATGGCCGGAAGTTGACGTCGTAGTTGATTTTCCGTTCCGGCTCGACGGAGCCCGGTTTGTTCCACAACAGTTGTGTGTAGCCCATGCCCGACTCCCTGACCACTTTCAACGCTTCCAGGCACATCTGCCTCCCCTCGGCGTCGCGCATGTCCGCGACGCTTCGCCCGACCAGGTCCTGCTTGAGCGGATGCATGAGTATCTGCTTCGAATCGATCACCAGCAGGTAGCCCGTGTCGCCGTACCGCAGCGCCTTGAGGCGGGCGAGCGCCTGTTCCCGTGCCTGCGCTTCGGAGAGCTTGCCGGCGGCGGCCATGGCAGCGTATTCCTTCACGATCGAGATGCCCATGTCGCCCGCGTTGGCGATCTGCGTCTTGCGCTCGTCCATGCGCAACGTGCGTTCATGCAGGTTACCGGCAGCGACGACAGCGAGCAGGCACAGCCAACTGAGCACGAGCGGGAGGAACAGTTTGGTCCGGAATGAGAGTGTCATGCATGCTTCCTGTTGATGCGATCCGGAGAGGTGGCATCGCCCTCCGGTGTCCGCTGCGTAGGCTTCAGAACACGTGCCTGATCCCGGCCATGACGCCGTTCTGTGTCCGGCCCGGCGCCACCGTGCCGCCGGCGTCGAGGGCAATCGCGGCCTGGCCATGGTTGTCCATGCGTCCGACGGCACCGTAGACGGCGCTGCGCTTCGAGAGCGCGTAGGTCAGGCGCGCCACGTACATGTTGGTGTCGTCGGAGGAGCCTTCGACATTCTTGCGCGCCACCTGTGCGTCGAGCGTCAGGGCCGCGCCGACAGGCTGGCTGACGCCGAGGTAGTACAGGTCCGACCCGGTAATTCCGGTCGCCGCACTGGTCTTGCGGTCCATCACACCGCCTCCGATCCGGGTCCGGCCCAGCATGACGTATCCATTCAGTGTCGTGCGGCGGTCGTAGCGGCTGCTGCTGGTGAGCCCGAATGCGGCGCCCGTGTTACCGTACAGTTTGTCGTACGACGCCGTGATCCCGTAGTTCTGCGCGTCGTAGCCCAGGAGGCCGGTGACCTGCCGGCACGCCCTCGCATCGCTCGCGACCTCGCCCGCACAATTGGTCGCCGCCGGACCGCCGGCCGCCGACGCATCGCGGCCGAGGCTGTAGGTGGCGCCGACCGTGAGGCCCTTGAACGTTCCCATGTAGGCGATTGCGTTGTCGCTGCGTGCGTTCGGTATGTAGAGGTCGATGCTGCTGATCGAGAACAGGTTCGGCCCCAGCACGTCGCTCTTGATCGCCGCGTAGAACGTCATGTTCGGCACGCGTCCGAGCTGCAACATGCCCCAGTCGCCTTTCAGTCCGACCCAGGCCTGGCGTCCGAACAGGCGCCCTCCCTGGCTCGGCGTGCCGGCGTCGGGGCTGAAGCCGTTCTCGAGCGCGAACACGGCCGACAGGCCGTTGCCCAGGTCTTCCGACCCGCGAAAGCCGAGGCGCGACGGCACGCTGCCGGTCAGCGTTGCCATTTTCGTCACGGCGTGTCCCGCCGCGTCGGCGTTGCCAGTATGGGCAAAGGCGGCATCGATGATGCCGTACACGGTGATATTGGTCTGGGCGGATGCCGTGCCTGCGCACAGGCTCGCCACGAGGGCGGCCGCGAGCGCGCCGCGCCGTTTGGCTGCAACGTAGTTCATGTGTGTCTCCTGCTTGTCGTGATGTTTTATGCCCGCCGCGCCACGGCGGCGGATCCGGGGACCGGTCAGTCCACGTAGTCCGGCTGATTCTGCGGCGCCGCCTGGATGAAGGCCGGCTGCGTCATGCAGTGCTCGTACACCTTCCGCACGCGCGCAAAGCGCGACAGGTCGCATCCCATGCGCAGCGCGTTCGCCACCTGGGGTACCAGGCAACAGTCGGCCAGTGTCGGGGCGTTGCCGACGCAGTAGTCGCCGGCCGGCAGCTTCGCCAGCAGGCGCTCCACCGCGTCCAGGCCCTCGTCGACCCAGTGCCGGTACCACGCGGCCTTGTCCGCTTCGCTGGCTTCCAGCTTGCCGGTCAGGTACTTCAGCACCCGGATGTTATTGATCGGGTGGATCTCGCACGCGATCGTCTGGGCGATCTCCAGCACCCTCGCGCGCGACAGCGGGTCTTCCGGCACCATGCGCGGGGCCGGATGACGCCGGTCGAGATAGTCGATGATCGCGAGCGATTGCGTCAGCGTGACATCCCCGTCGACGAGCACCGGCACGAGACCGGCGGGGCTCAATTCAAGGTAGGCGTCCTTGCCCTGCTCGCCGCCGCGCAGGTTGACGCCGGCATAGTCGTACGGCAAGCCCTTCAGCGCCAGCGCGATACGCACGCGGAAGGAGGTGGAACTGTTGAAGAAGCTGTAGAGTTTCATGGTTCTGGCAAGTAGCGGGAAATCAGTGCGTAACCGGGACGGACGTGGCCCCACCCGTGGCGGAAGCGGTATCGGCGCCCTGCCGCGGATAGCGTTTGAACATGGCGAAGACCGAGATCGATGCCAGCAGCGCCGGAATCGCCAACAGCAGGATGATGGCCGAGAATCCAAGGCCCGCGCCGAGCAGCGCGCCGCCCATCATCGAGCCGAGGATTGCGCCGCAGCGGCCGACGCCCAGTGCCCAGCTCACGCCGGTCACGCGATTGCTGGTCGGGTAGAACGCGGCGGCCAGGGCGTTGGCGCCGATCTGCGACCCGCTCACGCAGAAGCCCACGCCGGCAACGGCGAAGTTCAGGATGGCCAGGTTGGTGTAGTTGAAGCTGATCAGCGCGATGAACGCGATGGCCGACAGGTAGGCAATGGCCAGCACGCGATAGGGATTGAAGCGGTCCATCAGGCGACCGAGCACGATGGCGCCGACAGTGCCGCCGACCTGGTACATGGCGGAGACCAGCGCGGCCTTGGCGAGCGGGAAGCCGGCCTCCTTGAACAACGTCGGCAGCCAGTTGGTGAGGAGGTAGACGATCAGCAGGCTCATGAAGAACGCCGCCCACAGCGCCAGCGTGCCGAAGGCAAGCGGACCGGCGAACAGCTGTGCGACCGGCGAACGGCGTGCGGCCATCGGCGGCTCGGGAATGAAGAAACCGGCGCCCGCCAGTTTCGCCTGCGGAGCGATGCGGCGCAGGGTCGCTTCGATCTGGCTGCTGCCAGGACGGCGCAGGACGAGGAAGCGGACCGACTCGGGCAACAGAAAGTAAAACACCACGGCACAGGCCATCGGCACGTAACCGCCGAGCAGGAGTACGCTGCGCCAGCCATACTCTGGAATCATGTGCGCGGCGAGCACGCCGCCCAGTCCGGACCCAAGCGTGAAGCCGCAGAACATGATGGTGACCACCGTCGACCTGGTGCGCTGCGGCGAGTATTCGGACGTGAGGGTGATCGCGTTGGGCATCGCGCCGCCCAGCCCAAGGCCGGTCAGGAAGCGGAACAGGGTCAGCGTGAACAGCGAGTCGGTGTATGCCGAAGCGAGACTCCAGATGCCGAAGAACAGCACCGACAACACGAGGATGGTCTTCCGGCCGATGCGGTCGCCCAGCGGCCCGGCCAGGAACGACCCGAACGCCAGGCCGACCAGGCCGGCGGACAGCAACGGCGCAAGCTGCTGGGGCAGCAGATGCCATTCGCCGCGTAGCGACGGCGCGATGAAACCGACGATCGCCGTATCGAACCCGTCGATGGCGATGATGATGAAGCAGAGGAAAGCGATGAGGAACTGGTAGCGCGAAAAGCGCCCGGAATCGATCAGTTGTTGTACATCGACTTGGTGCGTGGTTGACATGTTGTCTCCAGTTGGTCGTTGTGAGCGGAGGCGGTCTCGTGCCGCCTTCCGGTGCCGGCCCCGGGGCCTGGCGGCCCTGGAGTCATTGACAGGGCGTCAGCCCAGGTCGACGAATACCCTCCCCCCTTCGATCTTTACCGGATAGGTGCGCACCGCCTCGGTCACCGGATCGCACATCGGGCGGCCGTTGCGGATGTCGAATTTCCCCTGGTGCAGCGGGCATTCGATGTCGAAGCCGTCCAGGAAGCCGTCGCACAGCCGCGCGTTCCCGTGGGTGCACAGGTTGTCGGTCACGTAGACCTCGCCGCCGACGCCGTAGAGGGCCAGATCCTTGCCTGCCGCCTGGACGCCGATCACGTCCTCGTCCGGCACGTCGTCCAATGCGCCGACATCGGTCCAGTTGTTTGCCATGATTTCCACCTTTGCGTTAAATCGGGTAAATCAGAGAGTTCGGGATCATCTCGGTGTCGTAGATGCACAGCCGGGATTCGAACTTCAGCCCCTGGGCCGTGACGCGCACGCGGTCGAGATAGCGGCCGACGTTGAACACCGTCGTCTCCTGGCTCAGCTTGGTGCGGAACACCGCGTAATTCGCCTCCGCCTCGATCACGTCGCCGTTGTGGCGCAGGATGCGCGGCAGGCCGACCACGTGGCGCTGGTAATACGGGTCGTGGAACAAGGTTTCCCTGATGCCGTAGACCCGGTCCCTGAGCATGCCGCGACTCAGCAGTGCCAACGTGGAGAGCGGGAAGCCGCGCTCATGGTTCTCCCGGGGCTGGATCCTGTATTCGCAGTCCTCGGTGAAGAAATCGACCCAGCGGTCCCAGTCCGCGGCGTCCACCGAGGCCGCATAGTCGGCGTACAGCCGGGCCAGCGCCAGATAAGGTTCGTTCGCGCTCATTCAGTCCTCCATGACCTTGCGCCAGTACTCGTACATCCCGCGGATGAGCGTTTCCGTCACCATGTGGTCGGTGTTCTCGACCCCGTAGCCGCCGAGCTCCGCCACGGCGCGGTGGAAAGGCTTCTGCTCGAAGCCGTATTGCGACAGCTCGATCACTTCGCCATCGTCGGCGGACACGAAACCGGCCGGGCCGAACAGGTTGGCCTGAATGAGGCGGCGCTGTGTCATTTCCTCGGTATCGTCTTCGAAACCGAAGTGGGTCCACACGAAGTCGAACGAGCCATTGCCGTCCGGCTGGATGTGGCGCGTCGACACGCTGTTGACCTGCTGCTGGAAGATCACGCTCGGGAAGATCGTCAACATCACCGCGGTCGGGCCACCCCACCATGCCTCGGGCACGATGTCGAGCAGGCGCTTGTCCTGGATCTCCATGCCTTCCTTGAAGCTGGTGACGCCGGACGTCACTTCCGACTTCGTGCCGCCCGTGCCGCGTGTCGAGATCATCGCCGCGTGACGATGGCGCTCGTCCATCACCAGCTGCGACTTGTTATCGGCGCGCCACAGGCCATAGGTGACGAACCAGGTGTGCAGCAGGCCCGGATGGTACGGGTCCTTGATGTTTTCCTGCATCAGCTTCCAGTTGCCCGGAATGCGCTGGCGGTTGTAGCCGAGAATCCTGAGCTTGCGGCCGTTGAACAGGCGATCGAAGTAATTCAGGATCGTCGGGCCGAGATAGTCCTCGAGCGACTCCACGTCGTGATCGAACGAAGCGAACACCACGCCGCCGCGGGTCGCGACCTTGAGCTTCGTGAGGCCGTGCTCCTCGGGCCTGAATTCCTTCGGCATGCCGCCCTGCACCTTGCCGTCCTGCTTGACGCCGCGGCGGAACGGCACCCCTTGCAAGTCACCGTTCAGCTTGTAGTTCCACTGGTGGTAAGGGCACACGAATTCCTTCCTGTTGCCATGGCGCTCGCGGCAGAACTGCATGCCGCGGTGGGCGCACACGTTCTCGACCACGTTGACCGCGCCGTCGGCGCCCCGCACCATGACCACCGAACGTTCGCCGATCACCGTCCGCTTGAAATCGCCCGGCTCCGGAATCTCCGCTTCCAGGCCCACATAGCACCAGTGGCCGTGGTAGAACAGCCGCTCCAGTTCGCGCTTGTAGATCTGGTCGTCGGTGTAGACGGAGAACGGAATGCGGCTGCTGCTATCCTTGGATTCCCACAGAATGTCTCCCATGTCTGTCTCCTGTTGTGTAGCGTGGCGCGCCTCAGCCCGCGACGCGCACGCGGATCTCGCCCAGGCCGGCGACCGTGCCGACCATCAGGTCGCCCGGCCGCACGGCGTTCACACCTTCCGGCGTGCCGGTCATGATGATGTCGCCCGGCTCCAGGGTTTCGTATTCGGACAGGAAGGCGATCGACTCCTCCACCGACCAGATCAGCTTGGCGATATCGGAATGCTGGCGCCGTTCGCCATTGACGGTCACGGCGATCTCGCCTTCGCCCGGGTGGCCCACGTGGACCGCCTTGTGGACTGCACCGATCGGCGCCGACTTCGCGAACGACTTGCCGAATTCCCACGGACGGCCTTTGTCGCGCGCTTCCAGCTGCACGTCGCGGCGCGTCATGTCCAGGCCCACCGCGTAGCCATACACGTGATCCAATGCCTTATCGGCGGGAATATTGGCGCCGCCGGTACCGATGGCGACCACCAGTTCGATTTCGTGGTGGAAGTTGGCGGTTTTGGGCGGATACGGGATCGTCACTTCGCCAGCACCGGCCGCGACCGTCGCATTGGCCGGCTTCATGAAGAAGAACGGCGGATCGCGGTCCGGATCCTTGCCCATCTCGCGTGCGTGCGCCGCGTAGTTGCGGCCGACGCAGAAGATGCGGTTGACGGGGAACTGCTCGTCGCTGCCGGCAACCGGCAGGGTGTACACGGGTGCGGGCGGTACTGCGTATTTCATGGTGTTCTCCAATGAGGGTTACTGCATCTTTTCTTCGCGCCACAGGCCGATCGCCTGCTGCATCGGACGGTCCGAGAAGCTGAACAGGATCGTCCGGTCGTTGGCCTGGAGCCGCAGCGTGTGCCAGGATGGGACGACGAACACGTCGTTCGGACCGAAGGTGTAGGTCTCGTCGCCGATCCGTGCGCTGCCCGCGCCTTCCAGGCAGACGTAGACGGTGGCATCCGTGCTGCGGTACGGCGCGGTGGCGAAACCGGCCGGCAGCAGCTGCGCGAAGGCACCGATGGTCGGCATCGGCGACGCGCCGGTGGCGGGGTTCACATAACGCAGCTTGTGACCGAAATGCGCGTCCGGGGCAGTGCGGGCGATGCCCTCCAGGGCCTCCCTGGTCTCGCTGAACGGATAGACGAAGACCCTGGTCGGGTCGACCGCTTCCTGCTTCAGATCCACCGGCACCATGTTGTGGCCGTAGCGGGCAAGCGAATCGCCTTCCGGCCGCGACGTCGATTGCGATGCCTCGCTGCCATGCTCCGCGAAGCCGGCATCGAAGAAACGCAGGGTCGGAATATCCAGGCCGTCCAGCCAGACCACCGGTTGATCGCCCAGGTTGCCGTGGTCGTGCCAGGTCCAGGACGGCGTGATGATGAAGTCACCGCGGCGCATCGTGGTGCGCTCGCCGTCGACGGCCGTGTAGGCGCCCTCGCCGTCCAGCACCAGCCGCAGCGCCGACTGCGTGTGGCGGTGGGCCGGGGCCACTTCGCCCGGCAGGATCAACTGGAGGCCGGCATACAGCGTTTGCGTGATCGAGGAATTGCCGCGCAGTGCAGGGTTTTCCAGCACCAGCACGCGCCGCTCGGCTTCCTCCGCGGTGATCAGGCGCCCTGCCTCCATCACGTGCCCGCGCACCTCGGCGTAGCGCCACAGGGCCGGCGCCACGGGTGTCGTCGGCGACTTCGGCACCAGGCTGCCCAGCACTTCCCACAGTGGTGTCAGGTGATTGCCGCTGATGCGGCGGTAGAATTCGGCGCGCTGCTGCTTCACGCCATCCTGCGCCGCCAGGGCCGCGCCACCTTGCATGTCCATTCGTATCTCCTTCGGGTCAGGCCGTTTTCGCGTAGAACGCGTCGGCGTAGATGTGGTTTGTCTCGATGCCGCGCTCGCGCGCCACCACTGTCGCCGCATCCACCATCGGTGGTGCTCCACAGAGGTAGGCGCGCCATCCGACCAGCGAATTCCAGTCCCGGGCCACCGCCCCGGTGACGACGCCGCTGCGCAAGGCAGGGTTATCGCTGCCCTCCGTGACCACGACGTGCACGGTCAGGTTGCGATGGCGTTCGGCGAGGCGGGACAGCACATCGGTGCAGTAGATGTCGCGCTCGCTGCGTACGCCGAAATACACGTGGATGTCGTTGCGCATGCCCGACTCGAGCGCGCCCCGAACGATCGCCAGGACCGGCGCCAGGCCGGTGCCGCCGGCCACGCATAGCATCGGCCCCTCATGTTTGGTACGGAGGTAGGACGTCCCAAGGGGACCGCTCACGCGCACCGTGTCGCCTGCTTTCAGGTGCCGGTCGACGTAGCCACTCACCCAACCGTCCTTGACGATGCGGATGTGGAATTCGAGTTCGTCGTCGCCGGGCAAGCCAGCCATCGAATACGGGCGCACGTGCTCCGGCGTGAACTGCAGCGTCGCATATTGACCGGGAGAGTAGTCGAGGGGTTTCGCCGTGCGCAGTCGCAGCCGAACAATGTCATGCGTCATCCGGTCGGCGGCGCTGACGGTCGCCTTGAGGATCCTGGCCGGGTGAATGATGACCTCGTCCGGTTCCGGAATCTCGATGGTGCAATCCCCGCTCATGACGCTCGTGCAGGCGAGGATGGACTGGCCGCCCGCGACATCGGTGACACGTCCCGGATCGACGGCGTCGACTACATTGCCTTTGACAACCTTGCAACGGCAGGTACCGCAACGGCCGGCCGTGCAACTGTAAGAGATGGGTACGTTGTTCTCGCGCAGGGTGGCCAGGAGGTTGGCGCCCGGGTCCACGGAGATCGTCCGACCGAGCGGCAGGATATGCAACTTCATGCTGTCTCCAAAAAACTTATATCTCGTTCTTGGAGTTGATTATATGAACGGGTGTAAAATAAAAATACAAAATCCCGTGAATCAGTAAAATAGATTTGGTGAATATAATATGCTGAACCTGCGTGACGTCGACCTCAACCTGCTTGTGGTCTTCCAGCAGCTGTACAAGGAACGCCGGGTGTCGGTGGTGGCCGGGAATCTTGGCCTGACGCAGCCGGCGGTCAGCAATGCGCTCGGCCGGCTACGCAAGATGATGGGGGATGAACTGTTCCTGCGCACCGCGCGCGGCATGGAGCCGACGCCGTATGCGGTCCAACTGGCGGAGCCGATCGATGTCGCCCTGACGACGATTCGCGACACGCTCGAACGCCAGCTGGAGTTCGATCCGATGGCCAGCGTACGCAGGTTCACGATCGCGATGACCGACCTGGGCGAAATCCACTTCCTGCCGCGGCTGATGCGCAGGCTGGCAGACATTGCGCCGGGCGTGACGATCAGTACCGTGCGGAATGCCGCTGTCAACCTGAGCGATGAACTGGAGGCTGGCCGGGTGGACATCGCCATCGGGTTGCTTCCACAACTGAAGGCGGGATTCTTCCAGCGCCATCTGTTCCGGCAACGCTATGTGTGCATTTTCCGGGAAGGACATGCACTGGACAAGGACACGCTGTCGCTAGAGGACTTCGAAGCGGCCCAGCATATCGCTGTCGTGGCGGGGGGCACCGGCCACGCGATCGTCGACGAGATCATCGAAAAACGCGCGGTCAGGCGCAATGTCCGGCTCAGTGTGCCGCACTTTGTTGCGCTAGGACATCTTTTGTCGAGCACCGACCTGATCGCCACCGTGCCCGAGCGCTACGCGCGCGAAGGGATGGCGCCGTTCAGGCTGCGTTATCTCCCGCATCCGGTGCCGCTTCCCGAGTTCGACGTTAACCTGTTCTGGCATGCGAAGTACCACAAGGAGCCGGGGAACCAGTGGCTCAGGAGCGTGATCGCCGATCTGTCGACCGACCAGGGCGGCCCCGCGCGGGTTGCGACAGTTAGTTCGGAACTTAGTTAGCTTTCTGCGATCTTATGCAAAACAAGCAGGTTTGTTCGTTCAGTACGGCTACCAAAGCTCCCGGAGCCTCGACCAATACCAGTATAAGAACACAATGCTCGTAGCGCACCGCATCCGACTGGACCCAAACAACGTGCAGGCGACTTACTTTGCTCGCGCGGCTGGTACAGCTCGCTTCGCCTATAACTGGGCATTGAGCGAATGGCGGAAACAGTATGAAGCCTGCGAGACCGACTCGACGCTGCCTAAGCCGTCCGAAGCGGCGTTACGGCGTCGACTCAACAGCATCAAGCGCGAGCAGTTTCCCTGGATGCTGGAGGTCACCAAGAACGCGCCGCAGATGGCCATCATGCAGCTCGGACGAGCCTTCGAGAACTTCTTCGCCGGGCGCGCCCGTTACCCGCGGTTTCGCAGGAAAGGACAGGACGACCGCTTTGCCTTGTCCAATGATCAGTTTCGGGTCGAAAGGCGCCGAATCCGCATCCCAAAGCTGGGATGGGTCCGCATGCGTGAGACACTGCGCTTCGCGGGTCGCATCGTCTCCGCCTCGGTCGCGCGTGTCGCTAACCACTGGTACGCCAGCATCACCGTCGAGACCTCCGATCTACCCGCGCCGCCCGCCGAGAACCAAGGCTCGGTCGGGATAGACCTGGGCGTCAAGGCGCTGGCCACCTTGTCGACCGGCGAGACGTTCGAAGGGCCGAAGGCGCTGCGTGCCTTACTGATGCGCCTGCGACAACTGTCGCGTGCCGTGTCCCGTAAAGTAAAAGGCTCGCGCAATCATGCCAAGGCGAAGCTGAAGCTTGCGAAGCTGCACGCGCGCATCGCCGACATCCGTCGCAACAGCCTGCACCAGTTGAGTACAAGCATCACACGCCGCTTTCACACGATCGGCATCGAAGACCTCAACGTCAAAGGCATGCTGGGCAACCGGCATCTGGCGCGGGCCATTGCCGACATGGGTTTTTACGAGCTGCGCCGCCAGCTCGACTACAAGGCGGCCTGGCGCGGAGGGCAGGTCGTGCTGGCCGATCGCTGGTTCCCGAGCAGCAAACTGTGTTCAGGCTGTGGATACCGGTTGAATGAGCTCGGCCTCGATGTGCGTCACTGGACCTGCCCGAGTTGCGGGGCATCCCACGACCGCGACGTGAACGCCGCAACCAATCTAAGAAACATGGCGGTGAGTTCTACCGCATCGGCCTGTGGAGGGGAAGGCGCTGGCCCTGCGCGTGAACGCAGGGTGAAACCAGCCCCTGCGAAGCAGGAATTCAACGGCAAAGTTAACTATGGTTAGCTTTGCGTAAGTTTGGAGGAACGGAATGAATCGCCATCACTGAGCGGATCCATGCGCCGCGACGCGGGTTGGCGCGTTTCGATCAGGGGCCGGCGCCGGCAGCTGAGTCAGTGGTTCATGCTGGGCCTCGCAGTGGACAAGCCGGTCGGCATCGTCCTGCCCAGCCCGATCGCCGTCCGTGCCGGACTGTGCCGCCTTCCGCTGGACCTCGCCTGGCGTCATGTGATCGGTGCCGGCCTGCTGGGCGGCATCGGCTTCACCATGTCGATCTTCATCGCGAACCTGGCATCGGGGCTGCTGGGCTACGCGTGGCTGAAGCTGCGCGGCGCGCCTCCGGCCTGTGCGAAATACACGGTCTGGGTCGGATAGGCGAATGCGATGCCTTCCTGCGCAAACCTGTCGAACAGGGCCACGTTGATCGCCTGCTGGATGTCCATGTACACGGCGTAGTCCGGGGTTTCCACGATATACACGGTCTCGAAATCGAGCGACGACGCGCCATAGCTCTTGAAATGCGCGCGGTCGAAGCGCGCCTGCGGCTGGGCCGACACGACCTCGCGCAGGATCTCCGGGATCGCCAGCAACTGCCGCTTGTCGATCTCGTAGACCACGCCGATCGTGAACACGATGCGGCGCGTCTGCATCCGCTTGTAGTTGCGGATCCGGCTCTTGAGGAGGTCGCTGTTCGAGAACACCACCTGCTCCCCGCCCAGGCCGCGGATCCGCGTCGTCTTCAGCCCGACGTGTTCGACGGTGCCGGCGATGTCGTCCACGGTGATGAAGTCGCCCACGACGAACGGCTTGTCGAGCACGATCGACAGCGACGAGAACAGGTCGCCGAGGATGTTCTGGATCGCGAGCGCCACGGCGATGCCGCCGATGCCCAGGCTGGCGACCAGGGTCGTGATGTTGACGCCGAAGTTATCCAGGATCATCAGGATGATGACCAGCCACAGCAGCGTACGCGCCACGAAGCCCAGTGCCGCCGTCGACGTGGTGCTGGCGACGTCCAGCGCGCTGCGCGCCTGCCGGTAATGGTGCAGCCAGTCGCGCATGCCGACGTCGCCCCAGCGGGCCACCTGCAGCAGCGCCGCCGCGATCGCGAGCCGCGCCAGCACGGCGGCGCCGTTGCCCGGCAGGACCAGCCACTGGGCGCCCGCATACAGGCCCATCGCGAGCACGAACAGCGGGCTGGTCGCGCACAGCACCTTGATCGCCAGGTCGTCCAGGTGAGTGGCCGTCGCCTGCGCGTAGGCCCGCAGGCGGGAGACCACCAGGCGGCGCACGCCGTACAGCAGCGCGCACACGACGGCTGCGGTCGCCAGCGCGGCCGTCCACGCGGCCAGGTCGTTGCCGAGGATGACGTGGTTCATGCCGCCTTCGCCTCCTCCAGCGTCGGGACGCAGGCCGTTTCCACGGCGGCCAGGAAATCGTCGCCCCAGCGCGCGACGTCGTGCTCGGCGACGATCATCGCCATGCGCGCCGTGCGGTAGGCGCGCTCGTCCTCGCGCATGGTCAGCGCCTGGTGCAGCGCGCTGGTCATGGCGTGTCCGTCGTACGGATTGGTCAGCAGCGCGCCGTGCAGCTCGACCGCCGCCCCGGCGAATTCCGACAGGATCAGCACGCCGGTGCCGCCGCTGGCCTTCTTGGCCGCGACGAATTCCTTCGCCACCAGGTTCAACCCGTCGCGCAACGGCGTGATCCAGGCGACGTCGCACGCGACGTAATGGGCGATGACCTCCTCGAACGGCAGCGCGCGGTAGAAGTAGCGCACCGGCACCCAGTTCAAGGTCGAGAAGCGGCCGTTGATGCGCCCGACAGTGCGGTCGACCTCGACGCGCAGGCTCTCGTAGATCTCCATGCCCGGCGCGGCCGGCGTGATGATGTTCAGCAGCGTGACCTTGCCGATGTGCTCGGGGTGGGTTTCCAGCAGGCGCTCGAACGCCTCCAGTTTCTCGAGTGTGCCCTTGACGTAGTCGAGCCGTTCGATCGACACGATGCCGGCCGCGCCGCCGAGATAGTCGCGGATCGCCTCCGCCTGCGCCCGCACCTGCGGCGACGCCACGATGCGCCCGATCAGCGCCGCGTCCGTGCCGACCGGATGCGCGCCCAGGCTGACGCGGCGGCCGCCGGCCTCGATCGCGGTGGTCATGGTGTCGACGCCGAGCGCGCAGCCGTAGGTGAGGAAGCGCGGCGCGCAGGGCACGCTGCCGCACAAATCGACCGGCGCGAACGAACGCACGGCGTCGACGAAATTCTCGACGTAGCGCGGGATGTGGAAGCCGACGTAGTCGCACTGGAGCAGGCTGCCGATGATCTCGCGCCGCCACGGCAGGATGTTGAACACGTCGCTCGACGGGAAGGCGGTGTGGTGGAAGAACGCGATGCGCAGGTCCGGGCGGAGCGGACGCAGGAACGCCGGCACCATCCACAGGTTGTAGTCGTGGACCCAGACGACGGCGTCCTGCGCCGCCTCGTGCGCGGTGCGTTCGGCGAACAGGCGGTTCACCTCGAGGAAGCGCTCCCAGTGCGCCTGGTTGAACTCGGCCTTGTCCGGGAACGAGAAGATGATGGGCCAGAACGCCTCCTTCGAGAATTTCTTGTAGAAGACGTCGACGTCGTCCGCGGTCAGCGCGATGCGCGCCGCCTGCAGTTGCGGGTAGCGCTCCGGATCGACCGCGACGTTCGGCTCGAACCCGTCCGGGTCGCGGCTGGGCTGCTGCGACCACGCGACCCAGGAACCGGCCCGTTCGCCGGCGAAGAAACGCAGCAGGGTCGGGATGATGCCATTCGGACTGCGCGGGCGGCGCCGCTGCGCCACGCCGTCCTCGACCACTTCGTCGAACGGCAGGCGGTGGTACACCATCACGAGTTCGGCCCGGCCCCGCGCCTGCTCCTCCCGCGCCGGCGCCGCACGGGCGACGGCGCCGTGATGCACGAGTCCCTCGATGATGCCGTCGCAGCCTTCGCCCGTCGCGATGTGGACGAGCGGACGCTTGCGCACGCGCTCCACCAGTTCCGGCTCGGCGCCGCCGACGACGATCCCGCGCAGCCCCGTCTCGAACATCGACAGGTCGTTGAGCGTGTCGCCGGCGACGACGATCGTGGCCGGATCGATATCGGCCGCCTGCGCGAGGCGCAGCACGGCCGCGCCCTTGCTCACGCCACGCGGCAGCACGTCGAGATAGCAGCCGGCCGACAGCAGCAGATCGCAGCCGATGCGGTCGACGGCTGCGCGCAGCTGGGGCGTGACGTCGCCCTCGCCCGCCAGGAAGGAACAGCGCCGTTCCTGCGGCACGCTCTGGCGCCGCAGGCCGGAAAAGCCGGCCAGCGCCTTCAGCACGGCCTGCGAGCCCGGCCAGCGCGCGGCGATCTCCTGCTGGACGTCGTCGACCGGGCGCAGGTCGCCGTGCACGGTCGTGGCGCCGACGTCCGCGATGATGTAGTCCGGCGCGGGAATCGTGGAGTCGCTGAGCAGCGGCAGGATCGATTCGAGGCCGCGTCCGGTCACGTAGACCAGGCGTACGCCGGCCGCGGCAGCCGCGAACAGGTCGCGGATGCGGCGCCGGCCTTCGACGCTGCCGGCCAGCAGCGTGCCGTCGAGGTCGGTGGCGAGCACAAAATTGTCGGGCGACGGGCGCGCGGCCAGTCGGCGGGGATATACGAGAGTCATCGTCTTCGTCCTTTCTTGGCGATGCGGAAGGCGGCGCGGCACGGCCTGACGGCGTGCCGGCGCGGCACAGGGCGAACGCAATCGGCGGCGGCACGACGCGTTTGCGTCGGCGGCGATTGCCAGAGTGATACGCGAGCAGGTCGAGGCCTGCCGCGTCGGAAGAAATGCGCGATTCCTTCAAAGAAGCTTACATGCTATCAATTTTTATGCATTTGCACAAATATATTATCAATAAAACATTCATTGAACGAATCAGCCGCGCCCCGCGAGCCGGTGTCTGGCCAACCATGCGCTCACCCGGTTGGCGTCGGCCGCACGGGAAAATTTTCCCTGCGCGTCGAGGAACACCATGACCGTCGGGCGCCCCGCGACAGTGGCGTGCAGGACCATGCAACGGCCGGCCTCGGCGATGTAACCCGTCTTCTGCAGCCGGATCTTCCAGCGCGGATTCGCCGTCAGCCGGTTCGTGTTGTGGTACTCGGTATGCTGCCGGCCCTGGCGGATCGTGAAATGCCGGTCCGTCGAATACCGCCGGATGAGCGCATGGCGTTCGGCGGCAACGACGAGGCGGGCCAGATCTTCCGGCGTGGAGACGTTGGCGCTCGACAGGCCGGTCGGCTCCACGTAATGCGTACGCCGCATGCCCAGCGCCCGCGCTTTCGCGTTCATGGCCGCGACAAATGCCTTCGTTCCTCCCGGGTAGTGCCGCCCGAGGGCCGAGGCCGCGCGGTTCTCCGAGCTCATCAGTGCAATGTGCAGCATGGCCGAGCGCGACAGGCGCGTACCGACATGCAGCCGCGACGACGAGTATTTGAGACGGTCGACGTCCGCATCCGTCACGGTCAGCATCTCGGCCATGTTCTGCCGGGCCTCCAGCACGACCAGGGCCGTCATCAGCTTCGTCAGCGAAGCGATGGGCATCACGGCCTGCGCATTCTTCCCGTACAGCACTGCCTTCGTCTTCGGATCGAGGACGAGGACGGCGCTGGACTTGAGCGCCACCATCCTGGCCGCCCGCGCCCGCGGCGCCCGATGGCGCCTGTGCGGCCTGGCATGCCGGTGCGTATGTGCCGGTTTCGTCTTGACGACCTTGACGGTGCGCGCGTCGCGCGCCTGGACGTTGGATACCGGCGCTGACAGGAACGCCAGCGCCAGGATGAGAGATGTAAAAAATTTCATATCGCCGGATCGGCAACTGGGGGAACCCGGCAATGGTGGGCAAGCCGACTTAGCAAACCCTTAGCGTCAGGAAATTATACGGATTGTATCCAGCGGCCCCGCTGGCCCGCAGCACGACGGTTGCCGGCAGCGCCATCAGTATGCCGCCTTACCGCTACGGCAGGGTGCGTGATTCACATGCGCCGCGGGCTAAGTATTGGCTAAGTGAGGCCCCCTATCCTTGCGGTCGAGACATACGATCTCGCCGGCCTGGCGGCACGCTCGGACGATCCGCACTTCCCGGCCGCGGGTGTATCGATCCATGAGCTGCTGCATAATGGTGGACAGGCACGCTGGCCGACCGCGCACATGGCCGCCGGCGCCCGGCCGGATGACCTGGCGCGGCTGGCGAGCGCGATGTTCGACAGCCCGGAGATGCCTGGACGGAAAGTGGAACAATGAGAGTATTGCTGGTGGAAGACGATCCCATGATCGGCAGCGTCGTGCAGCATGCGCTGCGCGACGCCAGCTACGCGGCCGACTGGGTATGCGACGGCGAAGCCGCGCTGACGGCGCTGCTGGTGCATGAGTACGCGCTGGTCCTGCTTGACCTGAACCTGCCCCGCATGGACGGCATGGAGGTGCTCCGCCGGATTCGCGCGGCGCACAACGGCGTTCCCGTGCTGGTACTGACTGCGCGCGAGACGACGGAAGACCGCGTGGCCGGCCTCGACGGCGGCGCGGACGACTATCTCGTCAAGCCGTTCGCGATGAGCGAACTGCTGGCGCGCATGCGCGCGCTGAGCCGCCGCGCCGAGGGTACGGGCAGCACGGTGCTGGGCAACGGCATCGTCGAACTCGATCCCGCGACCCACGAGGCGCGCGCCGGCACGACGACCGTGCGCCTGACGGCGCGCGAATTCCCCCTGCTGCAGGCGCTGCTCATACGGCCAGGCGCCATCCTCTCCCGCCTGGAACTCGAACACAGGGTCTACGGCTGGAACGAAGAGATCGAGAGCAACGCGATCGAGTTCCTGATCCATTCGATCCGCAAGAAGCTGGGCAGCGACATCATCAAGAACGTCCGGGGCGTCGGATGGATGGTCGCGAAGGGCCGTTGACGGCGTCGTTGCGCTTCAGGCTGTCGCTGTGGATCTCGGCGGCCATCCTGATCGGCGCCGCCGCCGCCGGCCTCTACTCCTACATGGCCGCCACCGCCGAGGCGCACCGCGGCCAGGACACGCAGCTGCGCCAGGTCGGCTACCTCATCAGCAGACTGGACGCCGTGCCGACATCGCCGATGGCGCGCGAAAAGGTGGGCGACGTCGATTTCGACGCCCGCCTGGTCGTGCGTTTCATCGACGCGCCCGGCACGCGCATTCCCGAACCGGAAAGACCCCCGCGTTTCGGCCCCTCCCTGCCCGACGGGTTGCAGACGGTTGCCATCGGCAACGAAACATGGCGCGTCTTCGTCCGCACCAACGCGAAAGGCGTACGCGTCGCCGTCGCGCAGCAGACGGCGGTCCGCGACGCCGCGGCCCGCTCGAGCGCCCTGCGCACCGTGATGCCCATCCTGTTCCTCGGTCCGGTCCTCATCCTGCTGGCGGCGCTGCTGGTGCGTACGATGTTCCTGCCCCTGCAAAGGCTGGCCGTACAGCTCGGCAAGCGCCGCGGCCACGACTTGCGGGAACTGGACCGAACGCCGCTCCCGTCCGAGGTGTGGCCTTTCGTCAGCGAGATCAACAAACTGATTGCCCGCACCGCGCGCGCACTGGCGCTGCAGCGGCGCTTCATCGCGGACGCGGCGCATGAACTGCGTTCGCCGATGACGGCCATGTCGCTGCAGGCGGAACGCCTGGCGGCGACCGAGATGCCGTGCGAGGCGCGCGCCAGGCTCGATGCCCTGTCGGCAGGCCTGGCGCGCACGCGCATCCTGCTCGACCAGTTGCTTACGCTGGCACGCTCCCAGGAGGGCGGCGGCGAGCCGTTGACGCAGGTACCGTTGCAGAAGGCGATCCAGGACGCCTTCGAGGACCTCGTGCCGCTGGCGGAGGCCAAGGCGATCGATCTCGGGATGGTAGGCGATGCCGATGCGTCGGTTACCGGGCGCGCCATGGACATCCGGATCCTCGTCAAGAATCTCGTCGACAATTCGATTCGCTACACGCCGGAAGGCGGACGCATCGACATCGGCGTGACCGCCGCGAGCGACCGCGTCGTTCTCGACGTCGACGACACCGGACCGGGCATCGCCCCCGCCGAGCGCGAGCGCGTGTTCGATCCCTTCTACCGCGTGCTCGGCAGCGGTGAGATCGGGTCGGGCCTGGGGCTCGCGATCACGGCGTCGATCGTCGACCGGATCGGCGCGACCATCTTCCTGCTGGACCGGCCGGACGGCCAGCCGGGACTGCGAGCCCGCGTCATCTTCCCCGCCGGTGTGCATGGCCAGGCAGGTCCTCGACTTACCAGTTCTTCACCATGATCGTCGCCGCGGCCGTCACCGGTGCGGGCCGCCAGCGCGCTCAACGTATCGAGGCGCGCTGTGTCTCGGCAAGCTCTCGCGACACCCAGTCAGCGACCGCCTCGATGAAGGCGCGCACTTGAGGCGGCATGAATGCGCGCTCGGGGTAAACCGGCGCGATCTGCATTTCGGTGCCGACGACGCCGGCGAGCACCTGCACGAGCGCGCCGCTCTTCAGGTGCGGCGAAACGAGGTTATGCGGCAGGAGCGCGATGCCAAGCCCGCTTACCGCGGCTTCGCACAACAGGGCGATGTCGTTCGAGAAGAGCGTGCCGTCAACGTGGAGTTTGCCTCCGGAGACCAGGGGCCAGTGGGACAGCGGCAGCTCGCCGCGCGCGAAGCCAAGCAGGCAGCGGTGGGTGCGGAGATCGCCTTCCGTACAGGGGGCGCCGCGCTCGGCGAGATAGGTGGGCGCCGCTACGGCCATCATCGGGTCGCGGAAGAGCGTGCGCGCGATGAGGCCAGGCTGGAGCTGGCTGCTGGCACGCAGCGCGACGTCATAGCCGTTGAGGACGTCAACGTGCTGGTTCGAAGTGTGGACGTGGACACGCAGCGCGGGGTGGCGCGCCGCGAACTCGCAGAGCATCGTATGGAAGCTGGCGTCCATCATTGGCGGTACCGAGACGCGCAGATCGCCGCGCACGACGTCGTCACTCATGCGTACGCTCTGCTCGGCGAGTCGTACGGCCTCGAGCGCGATGCTGGCCTGCCGGTAGAACACCTCACCGACATCGGTGAGGACAAGGCTGCGCGTCGTACGACGGAGGAGGCGCGCGCCCAGCCGCTCCTCAAGGCGAGCGAGACGACGGCTCACCGTCGCGCGCGGCACGCCCAGCTCGGCAGCAGCACGTGAGAGGGATTTGGCGTCGACCGTCCTGGTGAAGGCGACGAGTTCGGATGTTTCGACGGGATCGCTCATATGGATCAAATCTTGGCAGATGATGTCAACTTTTGCAGTATTGCTTCAAATACCGATCCGGCGCAAGATCCAGCCCACGATAAACCGACAGAAGCGCTCCCGCCTCCGCGCTGGCGCCCTGGATCAAAACCGAAAGAGGTGCAAATGATATCGAACGAAAAAAAACTGATTGCCGTGTTCGGCGCAACGGGAAACCAGGGCGGCGGCGTGGTGCGTGCCCTGAAGGCCGGCGGCCAGTTCAAGGTGCGCGCGCTCTCCCGCGACCCGGGCAAGTACCGGGGCGGCGCCGACGAGGTGGCCGCAGCCGATCTGGAACGGCCGGAGACGCTTGCAGAAGCGCTCAAAGGCGTGCACGGCGTCTTTCTCGTCACCAACTTCTGGCAGGAAGGCGCCGATGAGATCAAGCAGGCAACGGCGGCAATCCAGGCTGCGAAAGCCGCAGGCGTCAATCATCTGATCTGGTCGACGCTCCCCAACGTCGAGGCAATCAGCGGCGGCGAGTTCAAACTCCCCCAATTCACGGGCAAGTCCAGGGTCGATGCGATCGTCAAGGATGCCGGCTTTCCGCGTCACACCTTCGTCGTACCGCCCGCCTACTATCAAAACTTCGCCGGACCATACGGTCCACAGCAGCAGCAGGACGGCAGCTTTGGCTGGGTGCTGCCCATCGATCCCACCGTGCGTTGCATCCACGCGGGTGACATCAACGAGCTGGGCAACATCGTGGCCGGCGCGTTCGCGCACCCGGATGAAACGGGCGATGGCGCCTATCTGCCGCTGGTCGGTGACTTCCTGAGCTTCAACGAGCTCGTCGGCGCATTGAATCAGTTGGGCCATCAGATTTCGTTCACCCGCGTTCCCCGGGAGGTGTTCGCAGGATTCTTCCCAGGCGCTGATGCGATAGGTGAGACGCTGGGCTACTACGAGGCCTATACCTATCTTGGCCCAGGCTCGCACGACAAAGAGATCGCGCTGGCGAACAAAGTAGCGGGCCAGACGCCGACACCATTTGCAGCATGGGCTCGGGACAATTTCCGGCTCGGCACGGCTTCTTCGGCTTGAACCAGACCTGACTTGCCGGCGGCGCTGCTGCCGGAAGCGCAGCGCAATGGGAATCCGCTGGAGCTGACGCGGACGGTGGATGGGACGCGGGTGGCCGCGCAGTAAGCGCGGCCGGGCAATGGCCAAGACTAGCGGCCCGATCGAAGCGGCCGATTCCCGTCGGTGCTGCCTGAAGAAAACTCAGAACCCGATCCAGGCAATACTCTCTTCAATTCCGCTTCGACCATGCGCGCGAAATACTCCGCGCCTTTGTGCCCCAGATGGGTACGGTCGAATGCGGTTTTAGGCATGGACGGCCGCTGGACGTTTTCCGGCGTGCCGGGGCCGTAGCCGGGCGCCCCCGGCAGTACGGCCGGGCCGACCCAGCCCGCGGGACGCGACTCGACGGCGAGTGTGTCCGCCTCGTCCTGCCCCATCGCCTGGACGGCCGCGACACTGTCGGCGTTCAAGTCGAGCGCGGGCACGTGTTCATGGCGCGCCACCTTCAGCACGGCGTCCGCCCACGGACGCAGATTGTTGTCGAGTTTCCCGGCGACGAACGTGCGGCGCGTCAGCGGCGTCACCAGGACGGGCACGCCGCCCAGCGCCTTGACTTCGCGTGCATAGCGCGCCATGTTTGCCGGAAATTCCGTGACCAGGTCCGTGCTGTGCCCGGGCTTGCCCGGCTGATCGTTGTGCCCGAACTGTATCAGGACGTACGTCGCCCGATAGGCGGCCCCGCCACGCAGCAAACCTTCGACTTCATTCCAGCGCCCTTCCTTGCGAAAACTGGCCGAACTGCGGCCTGCGCTGGCCAGGTTGAGGCAAGTATCGGCGACGATCACCCGCTCGCAGAACGCATTGCCGTAGCCGCTCCGTTTCGCCATGGTCGAATCGCCGACGAGGATAAAGCGCACGGGCTTCGCCTCACCTGCATGCGCGCAGGCTCCCAGGATGGACAGGCTGAACACCAGTCCCTTCGCAAATGTAGTACGCATGCTGCTCCCTTCTTATCATTGGTCTACGTCGATGTCGACGGTGTCCGCGGCGAGTCCTTCCGCTTCGGCGTGTACGGTGATGCGGCCCGCCCTGCCCGGCTGTGCGCGCACGATCGCCAGCAAAAGACCGTTGAAAGCGCGCCGTTCGCCGGCCTGGAATGGCGCCATGTCGGTCTGGTCGCCGTTGTCGGTTGCCACGATCGCGCCGGGCCCTTCGACGCGGAAACGGACGCGGTTGCCGGCACGGGGCGCAGTCACGCCGCGCGCGTCGGCGATCCGCACCGTGACGAATGCGAGATCGTCACGCCCGGCGCGGATGTGCGCACGGTCCGCGCTGGCCGCCAGCCGCGCGGGCGGTCCGGCCGTGCGCACGACATCGCGCGCCCACTCCTTCTTGTCCTTGTAGACAACCACGGCGACTTCGCCAGGCTCGTATTTCACGTGGTCCCAACGGAACCGGTATTCGTACGGGGAGCGCTCGGTCGCCTTCGCGATCCGGCCTTGCGACTTGCCGTTGACGAACAGCTCGGCCTCGTCGCCGGACGAGAACACGTGGACCGGCGTCACCTGTCCAATGCGCTCCGGCCAGGTCCAATGCGGCAGGATATGCGCCATCTTCAGCGCAGGCCGCCAGCGCGACTGGTACAGGTAGAAGCGGTCCTTGCGGAAGCCGGCCAGGTCGACGATGCCGAAGTACGCGCCGCGCGCCTCCTTGAACGGCGTGGGCTCGCCCAGGTAGTCCCAGCCCGTCCAGACGAATTCTCCGGCGACCCACGGATTTTGATCGTCGACGGCAAACTGGTGGTCCGGCGCGACGCCGGGGTCGGTCGCGAACAATTCGTAGGCGCTGACGTGGTGACGCGTGTCGTCGCCGCCGATGCCGGGCCGGATCATATGGCCGAAGTAGCCGCCGGGAACGGGGAACATGTATTCGCCGCGGCTGCTCAGCCAACCACCGACGAATTTGCCGTTCAACCAGACAGTCGCGTACGACATGGCACCGTCGACGTCGAGGAACACGGACTTGCCGCGACCGGCCGCCGGCAGGTCGAACGACTTGCGATACCAGACGGGGCCCCAGCTTTTCAGCCGTCCGATATTGCTGTAGGGGCCGTCCCGCAGGAACGGGCCTTCGATCGCCCAGTCGTGCGGCAGGTCGACCCTGCGCCAGCCGCCGTCGTCGAAATCGGGACGGACGAAAGAGATCCCGGCGCCGGGATGGCCGTCGGGCCGGGCGTGGTGCTTGCCGGGATCCTTGATGAACTGGTTCGCCGCGGGCAGGATCCAGTCCGTCAGCCCGCCCTTGCCCACTTTCACGTCCGGCCCGCGCGGCGTCCATTCCTCCGGCTGGCCTTCCGTCCATGCCGCGCCGTTGCGCACTTCATAGGCAAGGGCGGTGCCGGCATCGGCGGGGTCGCCCTCGTGGAAGCGCCAGCCCGCGTCGAACGGCAGGCGTTCCCGTGGCGCCGTGGCCGACTGGTAGGCATCGGGCAGGCGCACCTGGGCGGCCGCTTCCGACACGCAGTTGGAGACGAGCAGCATCGTGGCCAGCAGCGCGGCAGGCCGCGAACTGCAGGGGACTGGATGGCGCGGAAACAGAGGAATATCGGTCATTCGGCTAGGCATTCCATGTGGCAAGCTCAGAATACACTAATACATTAGGCGCTGAACTATACGTTTTCTCGGGTTTCGTATATCGCTTTACTCGAGGTCAGCCACGCATCAGGCTCGGCTGGCGCGGATCGTACGTCCAGCCGGGCACGAGGTGGCGCATCGCCACGGCGTCGTCGCGCGCGCCGCCCGCCACCTGCTTGTACAACGCATGGGCGGCCTCGATCTGTCCCATGTCCGGCTCGACGCCGAGCCCCGGACGGTCCGGCACGGCGACCTGGCCACCCACGATGCACAACGGCTCCTTCGTCAGGCGCTCGCGGCCCTCCTGCCAGATCCAGTGCGTGTCGATCGCCGTAATGGCACCCGGCGCGGCCGCGGCGCAGTGCGTGAACATTGCGAGCGACACGTCGAAGTGGTTGTTCGAGTGCGAGCCCCACGTCAGGCCCCAGTCGTGGCACAGCTGCGCCAGGCGCACGGAGCCCTGCATGGTCCAGAAGTGCGGATCGGCGAGCGGGATGTCGACGGCGCCCAGCAGGTGCGAGTGGGCCATCTGGCGCCAGTCCGTCGCGACCATGTTCGTCGCCGTGCGGATGCCGGTGGCACGCTTGAATTCGGCCATGATCTCGCGTCCGGAGTAACCGTCCTCCGGTCCGCACGGGTCTTCCGCGTAGGTCAGCACGTGGCCCTGGCCCTTGCACGCGGCGACGGCCTGGGCCAGCGACCAGGCGCCATTCGGGTCCACGGTGACATTGGCGTCCGGATATCGATGCTTGATGGTGGCGGCTGCCTCTACCTCCAGCGCCGGCGTCATGACACCTCCCTTCAGCTTGAAATCGCGGAAGCCGTAGCGATCGACGGCGGCGTCGGCGAGGTCGCCGATGGCCTGCGGGGTCAGCGCCTCGCGGTCGCGCAACCCATACCAGCCGTCGGCCCGCACGCCGCGGCCGTACGGCAAGTCGGTCCGCGCGGCATCGCCGACGTAGAACAGATAGGCGAGCATCGTCACGCTGTCGCGCTGGCGGCCGTTGCCGAGGAGTTCGCAAACGGGCACGCCCAGGTGCTGGCCGAACAAATCGAGCAGCGCCGCCTCGATGGCCGTGATGACGTTTTCCAGCCGCAGGTTGATTTCGTGCGGCTGCCGGAGCACCGCCTCTTCGGCCGCATTGCTCACGTGGTGCCGCGGCGCGCCGCACGCGGCGCGCACGGCATTCAGCGTGCGCTGCCAGCGTGCGAGCTCCGTGCCGACGACGAGCGGAATGACGCGCTCCAGCACATTCAGGATGCCCGCTCCGCCGGGCACTTCGCCGATGCCTACGTGGCCGGCGTTGTCGGTCAGCAGGACCAGGTTGCGCGTGAAAAACGGCGCGTGCGCACCGCAGAGATTGAGCAGCATGCTGTCGCGTCCGGCGACGGGAATCGCCTGCATCGAGGTGATAACGGGCGTGCTGGAGGTCGTCAAGAATGTCATGTTCGTAGGCTCGTCATTCGGGATGAAGTTGGGAAGGCGCGTAATAACGCACTAAAACATTAGTGAGGCACAGAGCTCCGCATGCTACCCGAGATGTTCTGATATTGCACTAATATTTTACGATAACGCCAACAGCGACGGGACAATGCCCGCCTACCCGCCTGCCGCTACGAAAGGAGGCAGTCCGGATGCTCGGCGCGGATGGCGTCCAGCTGCGCCAGTGTGCCGGACAGGTGCTTGCGGACGTGGCGCTGCGCCCCCTTGGGGTCGCCGGCCGCGATGGCCGCCACGATGCTCGCGTGATCGACGAGCACGGTGGCCGCCTCGTCCTGGATCGACAGGCGGAGCCCGCGCAGCCGGTCCAGCTGGCCGCTCTGCCGGCGCATCCAGTGCCACAGGGTTTCGGCCTGGGCTGCGACGAACATCTGGCGATGGAAGGCCTGGTCGACCTGCGCGAACGTCGCGAAGTCGCGGTGAGACAACGCCAGCGCCTGCTGGGACACGATATTTTCCAGCGTGGTGGCCAGCTGCGGGCCGGACTCCCGTGCCAGCATGTGGACGATTTCGAGCTCCAGCGACAACCTCAGGAAGTGGGCCTGCCGCGCCGATTCGACGTCGATCGCCCGCACGGCCGTGGTTTGTTTCGGAACGATGTCGACCAGGCCCTCCTCGCCCAGCCGCGTCAGCGCGTCGCGGATGGGCGTCGACGACAGCTCGAAGTACGCGGCCAGTTCGTCGCGCTGCAGTTGCACGCCGGGCTTCAGGTCGAGGGAAATGATGCGTTCACGCAAATGGTCGAAGACCTGCGCCGACGCATTGCGCATGCGGTCCAACCGAAAGCTGCCCGGCACGAATAATTTAGTCATCGACGTCCGAGCTCCGCATGTCCGGGCAGGTAGTCGGGATAACGTTCGCGCAGGCTCATCAATTGCGACAGGGTGCCGCTCAGGTGCTTGCGCACACTCGCCTCGGCCAGCTCCGGATCGCCCTGCGCGATCGCCGCCGCGATGTCCGCATGTTCCTGCACGATGGATTCGGTCTTGCCGCTTTCCAGCAGGTGAAGGCGGCGAAGGCGGTCCATATTGCCGCTCTTGCCGCGCATCAGGCGCCACAACTGTTCAGCGCGCGCGGCAACGTACATGCGCTCGTGGAAGGCCTGGTCGGCTTGGGCGAACGCATCCAGGTCCCCACGCTCCAACCAGGTACGCTGCTGCTGCACGAAGCCTTGCAATTCGTGCACGAGGGCGTCGTCGCGGCGCTGGGCCAGCGTGCGCGCGATTTCCAGCTCGAGGGTCAGGCGCAGGAAGTGGGCATTGCGGGCCGACTCGAGGTCGACGGCGCGCACGCGCGTGCCGTGCTGCGGAAAGATATCGACCAGCTCATCTTCCTCGAGCTTCAGCAGCGCGTCCCGGACGGGCGTCACGGACACGCCGAAGTAATTGGCCAGTTCGGCCCGGTCCAGGTCCATGCCGGGCTTGAACTTCAGCCTGACGATCGCCGCGCGCAGGTAATCGTAGATTTGCTGCGCCGCGCCTTGCGACTTGTCCAGCGCGAAGGCGCCGGCGAGCACGGAGATATTCATGGCAATCCAGAGGCGATGGTGGACAACGGGCAAAACTGCAAGACGTGAAACTTTAGTATCTTATTGCAATCTTACCACACCGTTCCCTTCGCTCGCCCGTCATGGCACGAACAACCCCGCGATCGGTCCAGCCAGTCACCTGGATTGGTCTTCTCGCTTTCGCTCCAAGTCGGTGCCGTAAAGCACCGGGGCGCCGTCGAGCACGACGTCTATCCGGTCCAGCACGACGCCGGGATCCAGGGCGTAGACCCGGACCACGTGGCGACCTGGCGCCAACCTGGATACATTAACCGTTCGTACCGCAGTATTGGACAGGACGTTCAGCTTCCACTCGTCACTGCGCCCGCTGGTGCCGAAATCGGCCACGGCAACGGGTCCGTCGTCCAGGCGGTATGCAAGGCGCACGCGGCCGTCGCCGGTCAGCGGGTGCTCGGGCAGTGCCACGAAGCGCACCGTGGCCCCGCCGTCGGTCGTCGTGTCGAACGCATACGTCAGCGGCTGGACCTTGCCCAACTCCCCGGGTTCGCGCGGACGCAGATCCAGGCGCGCACGCAGGCCGCGCCCGCTACTGCCGAGCCCCGGCTGCAGTTCCCAGTCGGGGTTGGCCGCGGCGCTGCCTGCGGCGATGGCGACGATGTGCGCATGCTCTCCCGGCACACCGGGCGCACGCGGCGGAGCCAGGTGCAGGTTCACGCGCAGGTCCTGCCCGCCGCACCGCAGCGTGATTGCCGGATTGTCCGATCCGTCGTAGCGGATGCCGATGCGCTGCTCGAACCCGTTGCCGGCGTCGAGCGTGCCGGACCCCACCGCCGCCGCTACGCCGCGCGTGTCGTCCCCCACGCGCCAGTCGGCTGCCCGGCCGCCATGCGCGGCCAGCGTAATGGCCAGCGTGGCCGGCTCGCCCTTGACGAATACCAGGCGGTCGGCGTCCCCGGAATACGGGAACGGGTAGACGATGCCGCACCCGCTGCCGCGGTCCACTGCATAGGACGGCCACGCGGGTTCCGCAAACACGGGCAGGCGGCGCGGCGCCATGTCCATGAGGTTGCGCCATTTGCCGTCGGCGAGGGCGTTGTACGCAGCCGTATCGGCCACCAGCCGTGCGTGCGCCTCGCGTGCTTCGTCCACGAGGTGCGGCGCGGACGGCCGGCCCTGGCGCACTGCCTCGGCCGCGAGGTCGAGCTTCAGGATGCGGGCATTCAGGTTCGCGGCCGCACGCACGGGATACGACACCAGTTCGACATAGGCGGCGCGCCGTTCTGCCGGAATGCGCTGCGCCAACGCATCGGACTCTGCCGCCAGCGCCGAATAGCGCTCCAGGCGCCGCACGCCCTCCTCGCCGCCGGACGCCATATAGGCTGTACGGCGGTTCGGCGTGATGGGCTCGACCTGGCCGAAACCCATGAATTCGGGACGGCGCTCCCAGGCCAGGTCGTAATAGCCGCGCAGGATCTGCGCCGCCTCCGCTCCCGCTTCGGGACCGAACTGCACGGTACTCCACGCTGCCAGGTGTCGCTGCGGATCCTGGTCCAGCTGGCGCGCATCGAAAGCACTGTCGAGGAAGTACTGGACGAGATATTCCGCCGGCTTGATGTCGCCAACATTCACCACCCACAGCTTGCGCGCGCCCGTTGTCCAGGCGCGCTGCAACTGGTCGCGAATCAGGGCCGGATGCGTCGTTCCCAGCCACAGGTAGTCGTGGGGACGGCCCCAATACGAGATGTGGTAATAGATGCCCGCCCCGCCCGCCCGGCGCCGCTCGTCCGCGTTGCTCAGCTGGTGCAGGTAGCCGTAGTTATCGTCCGGCCAGACGAGCGTGACGTCATCCGGCACCTTCAGCCCGGCCTTGTAGACGTCCAGCACTTCCTTGTACAAGGTCAGTGCCTGCGGCACGCTTGCGGCCGGGCGTCCGAGACTGGCGGCCAGAATGTCGCGCTGCAGCCGGATGGCGTCCTGTGTCCCTTCGCGCGCCTGCGCCAGCGTGGCGGCGCCCTCCATCGCCGAATCGTGCACGCCGCGCAGACCCACGGAATACATGTTTTCCCCATCTTTCACGTCGACCACCCGCCGGCGCCAATAGTCCGCCATCGCGGCGCGGTTGGTGAAAAAGTTGAACGGGCCGTTCTTGCGGCTGTCCCATTCGCGCACGTTATTGCGCATCATGGGTTCGGCATGCGAGGTCCCGACGACGATGGCGTAGTCGGCCGCCGTGCGGGCATTCCCCTTGATCTGGTAGAACGGCTTCGTCGAGTCGTGCATGGCCGGCCAGATCAGGTTGGCCTTGAGGCGCCACATCAGTTCGAAAATGCGGGCATACGTGGCCGGTCCGATATCCCCCGACGGGTCGCGCGTGGCCGCCCAGGGCTGCAGGCCCCAGTCCTCGTCGTTCAGGAAGATGCCGCGGTACTGGACCGAGGGCGCGGCCGACAACCGCATGGCGCCGTCGACTTCCGGACGCCCGTTACGGCGCGGCGCCACGTCGGCCCACCACTCCCAGGCCGAGACGCCCAGTTCGCGGCCCAGGTCCACCACACCATACACGGCGCCGCGCGGATCCGATCCGGCGACCAGCAGGATCCGCCGTCCGCCATCGTCGCGGATGGCCGCCCGTACATAGCGTTCCCACTGGCCCTGCAATGGCCGCAAGTCGACGCGGGCCTGCCGGGCCAGCTCTTGCACTACGGGCGACGCGGCGGTGCCGACGACGACGCACACCCGGCGGCATTCGGCCAGGTCGCTCGTCTCGGCCGCGTCGACGCCGGACACGGCATGAAGGTCGTGGCGCAACAGGCCCGCCGCCAGTTCCAGCGTCTTGCCGCCGCCATGCACGATGACGGGGGGATCGCCGGGCGCGGCCAGGAGGAAGGGTGCCGCGCCGGCGCAGGGCATGGCGAGACAGGCGAACAGGGCAAGGACCCGGATTGATATCGGCATGGTGGAGGACAGTGTGGAATTCACTATCGACGAAGTGAGCAACGTCTTGGATACTAAAATATTACGAGCCCGCACGGCAAGCGTTTAAGCGGTCGGGACCTATCCCGAAATTCGCATGCCGGCGCATGAAAAACGTATAGGTCGGTCAACGAGGTGCGCGGCTACAACAACCTGACTTTCCCGACATCGCTGATCATTTCCTACATGAGCGACGTGGCGGCGGCCGTCAAGGAAGCCCCATACGTCATCTGGACGCGCATGAACTGCGTCAACAGCGACACTGTGAAGTCGCAAGAGGTTGTTTCGGCTGGTTGAGAGCCCGGACATCGGTGCCTTTCCGCCGATGCCTTGATGCGGGCGATGCCAGTTGTAATGATGGATCCAGTCGCGCAACATCTCGGCACGCTCGCTCGAGGTCTTGTACACGAAGCCGTAAGCCCATTCACGCAGCGCTGACTGGATGAAGCGCTCGGCCTTGCCGTTGGTCTGTGGCCGATAGGGCTTGGTAAAGCGGTGCTTCAGTTCCAGGCCTGCGCAAATCCGGCTGAAACTCTTTGCACGGAAAGGCGAGCCGTTATCGGTCAGCAGACGTTTAGGCCGGACGCCCAGCGAGCAGTAATACGCGTGCGCATTGGTCAGGAAGCGGCAGGCGCTTTCCTGCGACTCATCGGGTACAGTTCGGTGTAGGCGACACGCGCATGATCGTCGACTGCCATGAACAGCACTTCCCATTCGGCACCACGGCTGCGGTCGCGGCGATCGCCTGTAGCGCGATGCCCGGTCTTTTCAATGCGGCCCAGCTTCTTCGTGTCGATATGGATGAGATCGCCCGGATTGTCGTGCTCACAGCGCTGCACAGGCTCGGCCGGCTCCAGATCGGACAGACGCGCCAGGCCAGCGCGTCCCAACACCCGACTAACGGTGGCTTTCGATAGCGCCAGGTATTCGGCGATGCGTGCCTGAGTCATCCGCTTCTTGCGTAGTTCAACGATCGAGAGCGCCTTCGATTCGTCGATGGCACGTGGACTGCGATGGGGACGCGATGAACGATCGGTCAATCCAGCCTTGCCTTCAGCCAGAAACCGTCCGACCTACTTGCGCACAGTCGGCGCGCTGACGCCGTAGAGCTGCGCCACGTGGCTGGCCGGCAGGCGGCCCTTGATAACGTCTTCGACCATTTCGACTCAACGGATGAAGGTCAATCGGGCATTCTTATGGATGTTCATTCGGTTGGCTTCGTTGAGAACTGGGGGTTTGGCGATTTCCAGTTTCTCAAGTCCAATCCGAATGAACAACCTATTGAAACATCACAGCAGGCGAGCTTGTCGCGCCCTCTCGGCCCTGGCGCGCGCGGGATCCGCGCCCGCGGCCAGAGACTTCAGGAGAATAACCAAAGCTCAGCCTGTTCTCTTTGCCGCCCGGTTGCCTGAATTTCATACGCCAGAGTTTGCCGCCGGTCGGCATGGCTTCAAGGTACAGGCCGCCTCCATCAGCAAACTTGTAGGGCTTGTCTTTCGCCTTGGCGTTGCGCACGTGCAGTTGGGTGAGGGACTGTACCTGTTTAGGCATTTTGGGGGCATCCTGTCCACTGAGGGGCTCGGTATGCCCCGAAAAACGCCCCCCAAAGCGGCAAGCCGTTCGGAGATATCGCTGGACAGTGAGGCAACAAAAAACCCGCCGTCTCTATGAGAACAGCGGGTTCTTTGATGTCCCTAAACATACCAGGACGATGTTCTGGCGGAGGCGGTGGGATTCGAACCCACGATACAGGTTTAAGCCCGTATGCTTCCTTAGCAGGGAAGTGCCTTCGGCCACTCGGCCACGCCTCCAGTCAGCTTCAACGTTTATGCGTCAGCGCTGAGTGCACGCATATTAATGGCCACACCCTTTTTGGTCAAGGAAGCACGGCCATTTTTTTGAAAAAAGTTAAGCTTGTTCCAGGTTAAACGCCTTGTGCAGGGCGCGCACGGCCAGCTCCATGTACTTCTCGTCGATCAGGACCGAGATCTTGATCTCCGAGGTCGAGATCATCATGATGTTGATGCCCTCTTCCGACAGCGTGCGGAACATCTGCGAGGCGACGCCCACGTGGCTGCGCATGCCCACGCCCACGGCCGACACCTTCGAGACCTTGGCGTCGCCCAGGATCCTGGCGGCGCCGATCTCGGCCTTCACGCCTTCCAGGACGCCCATGGCGCGCTGGTAATCGTTGCGCGACACGGTGAACGTGAAGTCGGTCTTACCGTCGACCGACTGGTTCTGTATGATCATGTCGACCTCGATATTGGCCTCCGAGATCGGCCCGAGGATGTGGAAGGCGACGCCCGGCTTGTCGGGCACGCCCAGGACGGTGATTTTGGCTTCATCGCGGTGGAAGGCGATGCCCGAGATGACGGCTTGTTCCATGTTGCTTTCTTCCTCAAACGAAATCAGGGTACCCGAGTTGGCTTCTTCTTCAAGCGACATCAGGGGGTCGGTCAGCGACGACAGCACGCGCGTCGGCACGCGGTAGTTGCCGGCAAATTCCACGGAGCGGGTCTGCAGGACTTTCGAGCCCAGCGACGCCAGTTCCAGCATTTCTTCGAACGTGATCTTCGACAGGCGGCGCGCTTCGCTCACGACGCGCGGGTCGGTCGTGTAGACGCCGTCGACGTCCGTGTAGATCAGGCATTCGTCGGCCTTCAGCGCGGCCGCGATCGCGACGGCGGAGGTGTCCGAACCACCACGGCCCAGCGTGGAGATATTACCGTCCTCATCCATGCCCTGGAAGCCGGTGATGATGACGATCCTGCCGGCGTCCAGGTCGGCGCGCACGCGGGTGTCGTCGATCGACTGGATGCGGGCCTTCGTGAAGGCCGAGTCCGTCTTGATGCCCACCTGCCAGCCCGTGTACGACACGGCATCCTTGCCGCGCGCCAGCAGTGCCATGGCCAGCAGGCCGACGGACACCTGTTCGCCGGTCGATGCAATCATGTCCAGTTCACGCGGGTCCGGCTGCGACATAATCTCTTTCGCCAGGCCGATCAGACGGTTGGTTTCACCGGACATTGCCGAGGGGACGACAACGACTTGATGGCCGGCGTCGTGCCATTTGGCGACGCGGGCCGCGACGTTCTTGATGCGTTCCGTCGAACCCATCGACGTACCGCCATATTTGTGGACTATTAAGGCCATGACTGAAGGGATTTCCGCTTGTAAAAAATCAAATGAGCCTTTTACTCTACATGCTGCGGCGCGGAATCACAAGCCGTCAAGATGCGAAATCTATACCGAATAGGAATATGGTAATACGGAAAGGGTATTAACGCGGGATGGCTGCCGTCGCGCTTTCCCAACGCAGCGCGACGCGCCCTGGCCCCTCGGTCACGTGCCGGCAATCCATGCCGAGCCCTGCCGCAAACAGCAGGTCGAAGCCGGCATTCACGATGGGCAGGCGCCCCCGCTCCCAGGCCGGGATGCCGCTCGCCTGGTAATGCATCTTGAGGCTGCGCGTGGGACGGTTGTACGCCAGGCGCAGCCGTTCGCCGCCCTTGCGGAAATCGATCTCGAGTCCCTGCGCCCGCAGCCAGGCGGGATCGAACCCGTACTCGGCCGTATCGAAATGCAGCACGCCGCCATAATCGGGGAATGCGATGGATGCCTCGCCGTTCCAGCGGAACGCCAGTGCGTGCTTGTCGATGATGCCTGCATCCTCGGGATCGCGCATCCCGGCAAGATCCGGCAGGCGCGGCACGAGGTACAAATGGTCGCGGTGGCGGCGCACGTCGACGTCCGGGTGTTCGACGAGCAATTGCGCGTCCTCGCGTGCGGACAGGATCTGCGCCACCATCTGCGCGAGCCACGCCGTCGACGGCATCGCGAGGCGGCGTACGGCGAACCAGTGGCGCAGCAGGTTGTCGATGCGGTCGCGGCTGAAACTTCTGACGCGGACCAGGTCGAGCCCATCGCCGGCCAGGCAGGCCTGCAGATCGTGCTCGCCCAGCTCATCCAGCAGGCGCTGGGCCGAGCGCGTGTGGGCGCTGCTGCGCGCGATGCGTTGCTGGTAGCCGGGAAACGCCGCGGCCAGCGCGGGCATCACCTGATGGCGCAGCGCATTGCGGGCATAGCGCGGATCGGTGTTGGATTCGTCTTCCACCCACGTGATGCCCTGCTCGCGCGCGAACTGTTCGAGGTCGGCGCGCGCGACGCCCAGCAGCGGGCGCGCCATGGCCAGGCGTTCGTCGCCCAGCAGGCCGGGCGCGCGGTTGGCGGGATCCATGCCGGACAGGCCGGCCGGACCGGAACCGCGCAGCAATTGCAGGAGCACTGTCTCGACCTGGTCGTCGAGGTGATGGGCCGTCAGCAGCACGCCGGCACCGTGGACCCGGCACATCTCGCCCAGCGCCGCGTAGCGTTGCTTGCGCGCGGCGGCCTCGATGCCGCTCTTCCCTTTCGCGACGACGACGGCGCGCCAGTCGAACGGGATGCCCAACGCAGCGGCGGCGGCCGCGCAATGGTCACGCCATGCGTCGGCGTTCGGGCTCAGGCCATGGTGGACGTGGAAGGCGCAGACGTTCAGGCCCTGCGCGTGCGCGAGGTGCAGCAGCACCATCGAATCGAGGCCGCCGCTCAGGGCGACCGCGACGGGAGGCATGGCATCGGGAAGGCATTCTGCGCGCAGGGCCTCGATGGCCTGCGCGAACTGGGCGGCCATCGCGGCCGCGCCCTGCGTACGACGGCTCACTCTTCGCGCGGCGTCGTTTCCTTGAACTTGCCGTAGGCCAGCAGCTTGGCGTGGCGGGCGTCGAGCAGGTCCTTCGTCTTCATGCCCTGGAACTGGCGCAGCGTGTCGGCCAGCGCGCGCTTCAGCAGCTGGGCCATCTGGGCCGGATCGCGGTGGGCGCCGCCCAGCGGTTCGTTGACGATCTTGTCGATCAGGCCCATCGCCTTCAGGCGGTGCGCCGTCAGGCCGAGGGCGTCGGCCGCTTCCGCCGCGCGCTCCGACGTCTTCCACAGGATCGACGCGCAGCCTTCCGGCGAGATCACGGAGTACGTCGCGTACTGCAGCATCAGCACGGCGTCGCCGACGGCGATCGCCAGCGCGCCGCCCGAACCGCCTTCGCCGATGATCGTGGCGATCAGCGGCACTTTCAGCTCGGCCATCACGTACAGGTTGTGGCCGATGGCTTCCGACTGGCCGCGCTCTTCCGCGTCGATGCCGGGGAATGCGCCCGGGGTGTCCACGAACGTGAAGATCGGCAGGTTGAATTTCTCGGCCAGCTTCATCAGGCGCATGGCCTTGCGATAGCCTTCCGGACGCGGCATGCCGAAGTTGCGCGCCGCGCGTTCCTTCGTGTCGCGGCCCTTCTGGTGGCCGATGACCATGCAGGACTGGCCGTTGAAGCGGGCCAGGCCGCCGATGATCGACTGGTCGTCGGCGAAGGTACGGTCGCCGTGCAGTTCATGGAAATCCGTGAAGATCGCGTTCACATAGTCCATCGTGTACGGACGCTGCGGATGGCGGGCGATCTGGGAAACCTGCCAGGGGGTCAGCTTGGCATAGATGTCTTTCGTCAGTTGCTGGCTCTTCTTGGCCAGGCGGTCGATTTCTTCCGAGATGTCGACGGCGGAATCGTCCTGCACGAAGCGCAGCTCTTCGATCTTCGAATCGAGCTCGGCAATCGGCTGCTCGAAACTGAGGAAAGTTGTTTTACTCATTGTACCTCCGGGTGTGTTCGTGGCCGCGGAAGATCATCCGCGCGGCGGCAAGGGCGTTATTCTATACCGGAACCGGGTCCAGGCTACGCCATAAATACCATGTGGCAACTGTCCGCCAGGGTTCCCAGTTCGCCGCGACTTCGCGCGCATCGCTGCGCGAGACCGGCTCGCCGGAGAAATAATTCTGGCTGATGCCCTGGATCAGGCCGGGATCGTCCAGGGGCAGGACGTTCGGTCTGAGCAGATTAAATATCAAAAACATCTCGGCTGTCCAGCGCGTGATGCCGCGGATCTGGACCAGCTCGGCGATCACGGCTTCGTCATCCATCTGCGACCATTGGTCGGCATGGACGCGCTTCGCCTTGAAGTGGTCGGCCAGGTCGAGGATGTATTCCGTCTTCCGTTTCGACAGGCCGCAGCCCGCCAGCTCTTCCGCGCCCGCCTTGATGACCTGCGACGGCGTCATCTTCGGACACAGCGTGCGCAGTTTCGTCCAGGCGACCTCGGCGGCCTTGACCGTCACCTGCTGGCCGACGATGGAGCGCGCCAGCGTGGTGAACGGGTCGGGATGGCCGCGCAGGTGCATGTCGCCGAATTGCGGGATCAGCTTGTTCATGATGCGGTCCCGACGCATGAGCTCGGCCTTCGCCTCCGCCCAGTACGGTGGGACGGAAGGCTGAACGTCCGGCGGCGCCGGGACGGCGCCCGCGAGGTCCTTGGAAAGTGCCATGCTCGTGCGCGGAGGGCCGGTCAGGCGCGACGCCAGTTGGTGCTGCCGTCCGGCTTGTCCTCGAGCACGACGCCCGCTGCGCTCAGCTCGGCACGGATCGCGTCGGACTCGGCGAAGTTGCGTGCCTTCTTGGCGGCGGCGCGGCGCGCGATCGCATCGGCGATCGCCGCTTCGTCCAGGCCGCCCTCGCCCGGCGTGCCGGCCTGCAGGAAGGCTTGCGGGCTGCGTTCGAGCAGGCCCAGCACGGCCGCCAGCGCCTTCAGCTGGCGCGCGGCCGCGACGGATTTGCTCTTGTTGACTTCCGTGGCCAGGTCGAACAGTTCGGCCACCGCGAGCGGCGTATTGAAATCGTCGTCCATCGCGTCGCGAAAGCGCTGCGCGTGGGCTTCGTCCCAGTCGACGGCAAGCGGCCCGCTGCCGACGTCCACTTCCGACAAAGCCGTGTACAGGCGCGTCAGCGCGCCCTTCGCATCGTCGATATGGACGTCCGAGTAATTCAGTGGGCTGCGGTAATGGGCGCGCAGGATGAAGAAGCGGATGACCTCGGCATCGTATTTCTTGAGGACGTCGCGGATCGTGAAGAAATTGCCCAGCGACTTGGACATCTTCTCGTTGTCGACGCGCACGAAGCCGTTGTGGATCCAGTAGTTCGCCATCGGCGGCCCGAACGCGCCTTCCGACTGGGCGATCTCGTTCTCGTGGTGCGGGAACTGCAGGTCGGCGCCGCCGCCGTGGATGTCGAAGTGTTCGCCCAGCATGGCGCACGACATGGCCGAGCACTCGATGTGCCAGCCCGGACGTCCCTTGCCCCATTTCGAATCCCACTTCGCCTCGTCCGGCTCGGATTCCTTGGCGGCCTTCCACAGCACGAAGTCGAGCGGGTCGCGCTTGCCCGTGTTCACGTCCACGCGCTCGCCGGCGCGCAGGTCGTCCAGCGACTTGCCGGACAGCTTGCCGTAGCCCGGAAAATTACGCACGGCATAGTTCACGTCGCCGTCCTCGCCCTGGTAGGCGAGTTCCTTCGTTTCCAGCTTTTCGATAATCGACAGCATGTGCGGCACGTATTCGGTCGCCTTCGGCGCGAAATCGGGCGGCAGGATGCCCAAAGCAGCAGTGTCCTCGTCCATCGCCTTGATGAAACGGGTCGTGAGCGACGTCATCGTTTCATTGTTCTCGACGGCGCGCCTGATGATCTTGTCGTCGATGTCCGTGATGTTGCGGACATACTTGACGTCGTAGCCCGATGCCTTGAGCCAGCGGTAGATGACGTCGAACGCCATCATCATCCGGCCATGACCGACGTGGCAGTAATCGTAAACCGTCATCCCGCACACGTACATGTTGACCTTGCCGGACTGGAGGGGAACGAATACCTGCTTGTCACGCGCGAGCGTGTTGTAGATCTTGAGTTGGCTCATCGGATGTTTGCTAGAGGGTTGGAGCAGGACGGCGAATCTTGGGAACCTTGTTCTTTTTGATAGAATCGGCAGTCCGTCGCAAAGTATAGCATTGATAAAATCCCGACTGGCCGCATATGCCTTAGGTTTATTTTTCTGCAAAACCCTTGACAGCCCTTTGCGCTATATCCACCGAGAGGAAGCTACGATGCACGTCCTGAAATCGCCCGGCGCCGGCTTTACTGCCCGCTTGATAGCCGGCCTGGCCGGCCTGACCCTGTCCGCAGCCGCATTTGCCGCCGACCCGCAAGTCGCGCTGAAAACGTCGATGGGCGAGATTGTGCTGGAACTGAACCCGGAAAAAGCGCCCATCACCGTGGACAATTTCCTCAAGTACGTCAAAGCCGGCTTCTACAAGGGCACGATCTTCCACCGCGTGATCGACGGCTTCATGATCCAGGCCGGCGGCATGGATGCCCAATTCCATGGCCGCAAGACGAACAAACCGATCAAGAACGAGTCAAACAACGGCCTGTCGAACGAAAAGTATACGGTCGCCATGGCGCGCGAAGGGAATCCGGACTCGGCCACCTCGCAATTCTTCATCAACGTGGTCGACAATCCCGGACTCGATTATCCGAACATGCAGGGCTCCGGCTACACCGTATTCGGCAAGGTCGTGAAGGGCCAGGACGTCGTCGACAAGATCAAGGCCGTCGTCGTGGACGACATCCGCGGCCTCGAGAATGTGCCCGTCACGCCCGTCACGATCCAGTCCGCCACCCTCCTCAAGGGTGATAAGGCGGTAAAATAACGAACTCGCAACTCCAACGATAGGATAAAAACATGACCACCGTACTCATGACCACCAACAAGGGCAACATCAAGGTCGAACTGGACGCCGACAAGGCACCGAAGACCGTTGCCAACTTCCTGGACTACGTGAACAAGGGTCACTTCTCGAACACGATCTTCCATCGCGTGATCAAGGACTTCATGATCCAGGGCGGCGGTTTCGAGCCGGGCATGAAGCAGAAGCCGACCGAGCAGACCGTCGAGAACGAAGCCAAGAACGGCCTGAAGAACGACAAGTACACGATCGCCATGGCCCGCACGATGGCCCCGCACTCGGCATCGGCCCAGTTCTTCATCAACACCAAGAACAACGACTTCCTGAACTACCCGGGCCAGGACGGCTGGGGCTATGCCGTGTTCGGCAAGGTCGTCGAAGGCCAGGACGTCGTCGACCAGATCAACAACGTCAAGACGAGCCGCGCAGGCATGCACTCGGACGTGCCGAGCGAAGACGTCGTCATCGAAAAGATCGAAGTCGTCCAGTAATCTGAACAGGCAGGCATGACGCGCGGGCCCTGCTCCGGCGATTGATCCTGGCAGCACATGACCGCGCGCACGCTCGCACTCTTCATTTCCGACCTGCACCTGCAGGCATCCCACCCGCGTACGGCCGAAGCCTTCTTCCGCTTCCTGGCCGAACGCGCGGCGCGTGCCGAGCGGCTCTACCTGCTCGGCGACATCTTCGAATACTGGGCCGGCGACGACGACCTCGACGACCCGTTCAACCGCAGCGTCGCTGCCGCGCTGCGCCGCGTGAGCGAGGGCGGCACGGCCGTCTACTGGCTCGGCGGCAACCGCGACTTCCTCGTCGGCACCGGCTTCGCCGACGCGGCCGGTCTCACCGTGCTGCCCGAACCGCACGTGGCGACCATCGGCGGCCGCCAGGTCGTCCTCGTGCACGGCGACGCCCAGTGCACGGACGACGTCAAGTACATGGCCTTCCGCGCCCAGGTGCGCGACCCGGCGTGGCAACGCCAGTTCCTCGCGATGCCGCTGGCCCAGCGCAAGGCGATCATCGCCGGCCTGCGCGAAGGCAGCCGCGCGGCGCACGGCGAAAAATCGTACGAGATCATGGACGTCACCCCGGCCGCCGTCGCCGCGCTGCATGCGGACACCGGCACCGACGTCATCATCCACGGCCACACCCACCGCCCCGCCCTGCACGAGGCCGACGGCAAGCGGCGCTACGTGCTGCCCGACTGGGAACTCGACGCGGATCCCGTCCGCGGCGGCTGGATCGCGATCGACGAGCATGGACGCATCCTGCGTGTCGACCTCGACGGCCACCATCTAACCTAACCCCCTCATTTCTACTAGGTCGACCCTGTATTGACCACTGCCGACATGGTGTTATACTTCACTACAACACCACGACTCTACATCACCAACATGGAGGCAGGCATGATATGGACTGCACTGCGACGAAAGGAGGCCGGCAATGACCATCGGCTGGAATGACAACTCTCCGATCTACCGGCAGTTGAAGGACAGGGTGATCGGTATGATGCTCGATGGCGCTTTGAAGGCCGGGGATCCGCTCCCCTCCGTGCGCCAGATCGCAGCCGAATACCAGCTGAATCCGATCACGGTCTCGAAGGCTTACCAGGAACTGGTCGACGACAACTTAGTAGAAAAACGAAGGGGGATCGGTATGTACGTCACGGAAGGCGCGAGCGAGAAACTGCTCGCCAGCGAAAGGGAGCGCTTCCTGCGCGAGGAGTGGCCGGCGATGCTGGAACGGATCCGCCGCCTCGGTCTCAACATCGAGCAATTGCTGCGCGAACCGGTCGGAGGCGGGAAATGAGCGCCGTGATCGAAGCGAAAAACCTGACGAAGCGCTACGGCAAGCGCACGGCGGTGAACGGCATCGACTTCACCATCCCCGCCGGCCGCATCGTCGGCCTGATCGGCCCGAACGGTTCGGGCAAGACCACGACGCTGAAGGCCGCGCTGGGCCTGATCCCGTTCGAAGGCCAGCTCTCGGTGCTGGGCCTCGACCCGCGCACCCACCGCGACGAGCTGATGCAGGACGTCTGCTTCATCGCCGACGTGGCGATCCTGCCGCGCTGGCTGCGGGTACGCGACGCCATCGACTTCGTGGCCGGCGTGCACCCGCGCTTCAACCGCGAGAAGGCGGAACGCTATATCGCGAACACGAAGCTGCAGCCGGGCATGAAGGTCAAGGAAATGTCCAAGGGCATGATCGTGCAACTGCACCTGGCCCTCGTGATGGCCATCGATGCGAAGCTGCTCGTGCTGGACGAACCGACGCTGGGCCTGGACATCATCTACCGCAAGCAGTTCTACCAGAACCTGCTGGAAGACTATTTTGACGAACACAAGACGATCGTCATCACGACGCACCAGGTCGAGGAAGTCGAGCACATCCTGACCGACCTGATGTTCATCCGCGACGGCCGCATCGTGCTGGCGGCGTCGATGGAAGAGATCGGCGAGCGCTATGTCGAGGTGATGGTGCCGCAGGAAAAACTGAGCGCCGCCAACGCGCTGCAGCCGCTCGACCGCCGCACCGTGTTCGGCAAGGCCGTGCTGCTGTTCGATGCCGGCCCCGGCGGCGCGTCGCGCCAGCAGCTGGCCGCCCTCGGCGAAACCCGTAATCCGTCCGTCGCCGATTTGTTCGTCGCGACCATGAAAGGAACCTACGCATGAATACGAACACCATGAAATGGCTGCTGCGGCGCGAGTTCTGGGAGCACAAGGGCTCGATGTTCTGGGCGCCGCTCATCGTCGGATCGCTGCTCGTCGTGCTGCTGGGCTGCACGATCACCTACGGCATCATGGCGCACGGGATTCCGACGCACATTTCGGTCAACGGCCACTGGATCGACGACCCGCGCCTCGATGCCGCCCTGCCGAAAACGACGATGGTGGCCTCGATGCTGGCCAACGGCGCTTACGCGGGCGCATCGGCGCCGCTGTTCGCGATCCTGACCGGCGTCGTGTTCTTCTACTGCCTCGGCGCCCTGTACGACGAGCGCCGCGACCGCAGCATCCTGTTCTGGAAATCGCTGCCCGTGTCCGATCCGATGACGGTGGTGTCCAAAGCCGTCATGGCGATGGTCGTGGCGCCCGCGATCACGCTCGTGCTGGCCATCGTCGCCTCGCTGGCCCTGCTGTTCGTCGCCTGCATGGCGCTCAGCACGCAGGGGTTGAACCTGTTCACGTCGCTGCTGGCGTCGTCCGACCTGTACCTGTCGCCGCTGCGCCTGGTTGCCCTGCTGCCGGTGTACGTCGTGTGGGCATTGCCGACGGTGGGCTGGCTGATCCTCGTGTCGAGCTGGGCGAAATCGAAGCCGTTCCTGTGGGCCGTGGGCGTGCCGGTCGTCGCGCTCGTCATCATCAAGTGGATCAACGCGGCGCTCGAGAACTTCTCCGGCCAGACGCTGCTGCTGTCGCACTACGCGAGCGACGTCGTGGCCCGCATCCTCGGCGGCATCGTGCCCGGCATCTGGTTCACGTTCCAGCCCGGACTGCAGAGAGGCATGCACCCGTCCCCGAACGGCTTCGACATGGGTGGACTCGTCTCCCAATCCTACCTGTCGCTGGCCGGCATCGATGCCTGGATCGGCGTGGCGATGGGCGTCGCGATGCTGTACGCCGCGATCCGCATGCGCCGCTGGCGCGATGAAGGCTGAGACCATGCACCCAGCCGGCCTCGATATCTTCGACGCGCGGCACACGCTGGCGCTGCCGGTAGGCTCGGATGCCCTGTTCGACGTCCCGCGCAGCCAGCAGGCGTGGGATGCGAACGCGGAGCTCGTACTGAGGCGCAAGCGCAACGAGGTCCGGGTCTGGCCCTACGTGCGCACGCCCGGCCTGGCCGACAACCAGCGCCGCCTGGGCGACCTACGGCTCGAATGCCAGGTCTTCGTCGCGCTGGCCAACACGGTGTTCCTGACCGGCGACTGGTGCAGCTTCTTCAAGGACCGGGACACGAGCTGGGGCAACGATGACGTCGTCGACCTGGCGTTCGTCGCGCCCGAAGGAGCCGCGCCATGACAGCAAAACGTATCGCGTTGTCGTTCGCGCTCGCCTGCATCCTGCCGGCTGCGCACGCCGACGAACCCGTATCGTCGGTACAGGTGAAAGGCATCGCGGATCCGGAAATGCGCTCCTACAGGAGTGTCGCCGCCGGTCTCGACGCGTTTGACGCGCACCGCGCGCTGGCGCCGGCCGCCCTGCTCCGCTTCCGCATGCGCCACGCGGAGGGCGCGCCGGCGAACGCGGGCGACGGCCTGCGGCTGCGGCTCGCGAGCGACGACGGCAGCTTCCAGGAAGACGTGCCCATCGACGCCGCCGGCCTCCTCACCGTGGACCGCAACCAGGCCGCTTACGATGCGGACGCCACGTTCATCCTGAACCAGAAGAACGGCTTGTACACGGGACATCCGGAGGTGCGCACGGCCGGGCTGCCGGACAACGTCCGCCGGCTGGGCGACCTGCGCCTGGAATGCCGCGTGACCA